>CAVOOK010000003.1:0-159814 GCA_963697555.1 uncultured Gammaproteobacteria bacterium | reverse complement strand
CGATGCGTCGACGGGTGTCGGTTCGCTCGTGTTCGTCGTCACTGCGGCGTATTCGCCGGACGGTGGGCCGAGCACGTCCGGCAGCGCCGAGGGAACCGCGTTGCGATAGTCCTGCATCGCCTTCTGCCACGCCGTTGGCTCCGTCACCGCGCCACGCAGCGCGGAGTAGTCGGCCAGGCAGCGATCGACCAGCGCGCTGTCGGAGGGCAGCCGCCCGCAGGCGCGGTTCAGCGTAGTGGCCAACTGGTTCATCGTGCGGGTCATGCCTTCGGAATCGCGCACGTCGTCGTAGCGGCGCATCAGCGCGTAGAGCTTGCGGTGCATGGCCGGGTCGTAAGCGAGGCCGGCATCGAGATCGGTCTGTACCGCGTCGGCGGCCTCCTGCTGCACCTCCACGTCACGCCCGCTGCTGACTTGCTGGGCCTGGTGCGAGTCCCACGCCTGCCAGCTGGTCAGCGCCACGGTGGCAATGGCGCCCAGGCTCAGCGAGGCGCCAATGGTGGCGCCCATGCGCTGGCGCCGGGTCATCACGCTGGGCTGGTCGGCGGCGGACACCGCATTCGCACTGACCGCCGTGCCACTCGCCGCGAGTCCGGGCAGCATGTCGAGCAGGTGCGCGTCGATCGGCAGGCCGAGCACTTCGCCCAGCTGGCAATAGCTTTCCCACTGCGATTCGTCGAAGAACTGTTGCGCCGTACTCTGCTGCGGAAAGTCGCGGTTGCGGTCGGCGTAGCCGGCGACGTCCAGCGGCAGCTCGCAATACAGCCGCGGCTTGACCACCAGCAGGCAGCCGCTGGCGCCACTGGGATAGCTGATGCGCGCCAGCAGCAGATGCTGGTTGCCGGGGCTGGGCATGATGCTGTCGGGCGTGCCGAAACGCGCGCGCAGCGCGGCGGGCAAACCGGTGGGCAGGCTGTCCGGATCGATGAAGTCGATGCCGGTATCGAAGTCGATGCGTGCCTTGCGGGTGAGGTTTTCCACGTCGCTGAAAACGTAGTTCGGGTCCGCGCCGCAGTCGGCCAGCACGATCAGTTTCAGTTCGCGCTTGAGCAGGCTGTAGACGCCGGTGTTGTCGAAATGGCCGCCATCGGACAGGTACCAGACCGGGCTGCGCAGGCCTGGAAAGCGCGCCAGCATTTCCTGCAGTGCCGCGCGCGACTTGCCCAGGCGCGACCACCAGAACCGCGGTGGATTGAGCGTGTTGCGCCACCAGTAACCGAGCCGGAACCCGCTCAGGAAGAACAGCGCCGAGATGCCGGCGCGCGTCATCGAACCCATGCCGGAACCGGCGGCCGCGCCGGAGATCGCGATCCACTGGGACAAGGTGCTGCGCGCCAGCGGATCGTCCGCGCCGGTGCGCAACAGTGGTGGCTGGGTGCCGTTCTCAAGGCCCAGCGAACTCACCGTCAGGCATACGCCCTTGCGATCGGCGTTGTAGCTGTCGGTGCGATCGTCGATGGTCTGGTTGATGCAGCAGTTGATCAGGTGGATCGGCCCGCCGTAGTCGTGCGGCGCGTAGTCGGGCAGCGCGATGTCGTCGCTTTCCAGCAGCTCGGTGAGCTTGATCACCGCATCGGCGTTGTCACGGGTCTTCGCGCTCAAGGGAGACATCGGAAAGCGCGTGCGTCCGGCCGCCTGTTGCGCGCCTTCGTAATTGCCCACCGACACATACGTGCGCGCGATGCGCGAGCGGTAGAACGCATGCAGGGACGAGCGGTTGATCATCTGCAGGTTGCTGCCGGTCAGCACCACGTAGGCCAGGCTGGGGATGGCCACGGTCAGCCAGCGCAGCCAGTTGTCGGCGGCCGGCGGATGGCCGATCCCGGGCACCAGTACGGCCAGCCAGTGCATCCATGTATCCAGTGCCGACACCCGCGCGACGAACACGAAATACTGCAGCGCGCTGAGCCAGAACAGCGCCAGCAGCACGAGCAGCAGCAGGCCGCACAGGTTCGCCAGCAGCGCGAGCGGCAGCTGCGAGAGGCCGTTCTTGTGGTCGTGCGGCTGCAGCAGCGGCAACGCGAATCGCGCCACCGCGACCAGCAGGGCCGCAAGCCCGGCACTGGTCAGCACCGAGCCGTGCCGGAACGTGACGCCGACCTGGTCGGCGAGGAACCAGCTGAGCAGATCCGCGGCCCCCAGCAGGAACAGCAGGGTCAGGTACTTCAGCGACGTGCTGAGCGCGATCGTGTAACGCACGCGATCCTCGGCCGGACGCGACGGGCGCAGCAACAGCCACAGCCGCGACAGCGGTACCGCCAGCAGGATGCCGCCGATCACCGCCATGACGACCTCGCCATGGCCGGCCAACGTCGCGTGCCACAGCGGGCTCAGCAGATAGACGGCCATCACCGAGGTCGACGCGCAGATCGTGAGGTCGCTCCACACCGACCAGTCGTCGGCATCGCGCGACCACCAGTAGGCGAATGCCATGAAGATGACGATCCAGCCGGCCAGCGGTGTCGCCGCCCACCACAGCGTGCCCGTCGGCAGTGGTGCCGACGCGGCCTGCCAATGGAATCCCAGCAGGTGCGGCAGCACGATCATGCAGGACAGCAGCAGGATCAGCGCGGTGATCTCGAACTGGGTGGCAACGAAGCCGCGCAGCTGGCCGGCCCAGGTCTGCAGCAGGTCGCGCGGGCCTGAAGGAATCAGGTAGCGGCCGTTGCTGCGCAGCCACCACAACCACAGCGAACGGTCGTCGGCCAGGCCACGCTCGACCTCGCGGGCTCCGGCCTTGGCGCCAAACAGACGTCCAAACGCCGACCCCGCATAGCCGCCGCCCGACACGGTCGAAAGATAATCGAAGCGATGCAGCACACCGTTTTTCGCCAGCGCCCGCAGCACGCCCAGACAGAACGTCGCGCTGCGCACGCCGCCGCCGGACAGGGCCAGCCCGATCGCCGGCGCCGCGGCGTCGATCCCGCTGATGGCGCGGCGTCGACCCAGTGCGTCGCTTTCGTGTCCGGCAATGCCGTCACGCTGCGCGTGCGATGGCTTCGTCTGATCCATGGTCGGTCTCCCCCGGCATGTATCGAAACAGCAGGTATGAAGCTGGCTCCTTATCGGCCAGTTCCTTCCGGCCGGCAAGTGCCGCGCCTCCGCCCCGGCCGCACGGGCCGGACGGGCCGATCCCGGCCGGCGCGGGTTGCCAGCGATTGAGCCATCCCCCTTGGCCGCCTAAACATCCTGAAGGCACCCGGTTGCGGCCAGTCCCGCACCGGTTGATGCGATTCGACAGCAAACGGTTGCTGCCACCGCAGGGCACATTGGCGGAGAGGCGCTAAGGCCTGTCCCGTGGATCGCGAGCGCTACCTGGCGCAATGCTACCGGTGTATCGAGCCCAACCCGGCAAGCGCTCGCATGGGGGAGATCCGGGTGACTACGGCGGTCGAGCTACGGCGCGCCAACGCGGAAGGACGACCGAAACTGCACCCTTTGGCTATCCGCCTTTGTCTGGCCCGGCCTTACCCCGGACGACGGATGCGAGGTTCGCCCGAGATCGGAAGTATGCGTTGTATGACGTGGATGGCGAACAATGCCGTCGCATGTGACGCCACCTGATCCAGCTCCCTCTCTCCGGCATCGCCAAGGGAGAGGGCCGGAGTGAGGGGTGCTCTTCGCGTCACTCCAAAGTATTTGCCATGCCGGCTAGCGCGAAGCCCCCTACGGCGAGCGCTGCACCACCGGCTGATCCACTTGCGGATTTTGCATCTGCTGCATGGGCGGCGTGTTCTGGGCCGGTGCGAGCTGTTGAATATCGCGCTGCCACTGGGCGCCGCTTTGCGCGAGCGGCGTGCCGATTGCCTGGGCCACGTTGACGTCGGTATAGCGCTTGAACAGAGAGTTGGTGTCGCCCTGCACGGCGTACGCGCGGCTGGCGTCATCGCTCAGCACGACATGATCGACCCGGCTCATGCCCTTGCTGTGAGCGGCGACGGCCAGCGCCGCGGCGAGGTTGTCGCTGCGTTGGTCCGGTATGCGTCCTTGCTGAGCATCCAGGCGATGCACGGCGTCGAGCGCCTGTAGGTACATGCCGTTGCCGGGATGTGTCGCATTGGCGAGAGTCGGCGGGAGCTGCGCTTGCGTGGCTTCATGCCACTTCGCGTCAATGGCCTTGTGCGTCGTAGGGCCGACTATCCCATCGTCCTTCATATGGTTCGCACGTTGGAAGGCTTGCACGGCGCCGTGCGTCATTGGGCCGAAGTTGTGATCGCGATTGGTCAGGCTTTCACCGCGAGGTCCCTTGTAGCCCAGCTGGTCGAGTTTGGCTTGTAGTTCGGCGACGCCGGCACCGTGGTCTCCCTTGCGCATGATTTCGCCGGGCTTGGGTTCAGCACCAGCCTTGCGGTGCGCCTTGGCATGCTCATCCACGCCCATGGTAGCGAGCTGCTTGAGGTCGATCGTTCCGTCCTTGACGCCTTTCACCATCCCTGGAGTGATCGTGTCTTTCCAAAGGTCCGATTGCGTCACGCGCTCACTGGCACCGTTCGGACCGCCGTTGATGATGGCGCCGGCATGTTTGGCATCTTCGCGGTACTTCTCGGGGACCTTGTCTTTCCAGTAGGCGATGGCGAGTTTCGCCGCCGTTTCCGGTTCGGCTGCCAAGTCGGGATCGTGCGCGAGGTCAACGCCGAATTTGTCGCCGAAGGTGGTGTAGTTGTCGCGACCCGTGTACTGAAAATAGCCGCGGCCATGAAACTTGTAACCATCGCCGGGCTGGTTGTTACCCAGATCGGCGCGGCCTTCGTAGAGCACCTTGGCGACTTCTTTCGGATCGTGGCTGTCGACGGCTGCCTGAATCTCGTCACGCGTGTAACGTACGGCGGCGCTCTTCACGGCACCGACGACGTTGTCCACTGAGGAATACCCCAACCGTTCGTGCATCGTGCGAAAGCCATTGGTTTCAACCGACGCATTACCCATGATGTTGGCGAGTTCGGCAGGCGATTCGATACCCGCTTCGACGCAGCGCTTGAACAGTAGGGCAGAACTTTCGTTGAAATGTGGCATGGCGAACTCCTTTTACTTGGTTGTCTTTCCCTGCTTCTCGAGAATCTCGGCTATGGCATCCGGATCAACAGATGACATGAGTGTCCACGTGAAATCTCCTGGATACGACACGCTGACGTTGGCGACACTGTTGCCGTCGGGATTCGATGCCGTCGCGCGCTGTAGATACCACGCACTCTTTTCCTTCGACCATGCGAAGTAGAAGGTGTTGTCGCCCTTGTCCTTCTGGTTGACGTAGACAATGCTGGCTGGCGCCACCGCGAGGTTGTCGTTCAACGACATGGCCGGCGCGTTGCGTGCGACATCGTTGTACGTGCAATCCACCGCCTTTGTGCTGCGATCGACCTCGGCGAGTTTGCCGCTCTTCTGGCGCAGCACCACCAGTTCGCAGGGATTGTTATCGAAGTCGTAATCGCTCTTTCCGCTGACCTGATGGCGAACAACAATCACAGCCGCCTGATTGCCATCGCTGTAGAGGTCGGCAGGCTTGTAGGCAAGCAGGGTGTCGGTGGGTGCGACAAGGGCACGCACGTCGTTGGGTACGGAGGTCGCTGGGGTACCGATGGGTGCAGCCGTACATGCGGAGGCGATCAGACCTGCGAGGAGGAGAGCACCGCGGGATCGACGCAATTGGTTACGAGAAGGAATGGAAAACATGCGAACTCCTTTGGAAGGACTGACCCTGAAATCCTTTGTCCGGGAAAGCCTAGCATCGGCGCTTCGCGGCGGAATGTGAGCGTGCTCGGGAAATGGCGTGGGGGAATGGCGCGGTGGCATCCGGATGATTGCCAGCGTGGGGCGGCTGGTTTGTCGCAGTGCACCTCGCCCGGCGAGGATTCTTGCTGCAAGATGTCCCGACTTCAGGGGGAAGTACATGGACACATTGCACGGGGAAGGTGGGCCGGAGCGGAAGATTGCCGGCTTCTGGCGTCGTCTGGGCGCCTTCGTGATCGACCTGGTTCTGCTCGGCATCGCCGGCATGATCCTGGGCGCGCTGTTTTTCGATGCATTGGCCCGCATGGGCGCCTATGCGCGGCTGATCGGGTTTGCGATCGCGCTGGCTTATTTCGGTACTCTGCAACAGCCGTATCGGTGGCGGACAGACGCTGGGCAAACGCTGGCTGGGGGTGCGAGTTGTCGACGCCAACGATCAGTTGCTGTCCTTGCCGCGCTCGCTGCTGCGCTACGCGGTGCTGGGGATTCCGTTCTTCGCCAACAACCTGCCGGTCAGCCCGACGGCGGTGATGTCGACGCTGCTGGGTTACCTGCTCGCCCTCGTCGTGTTCGGCGGCATGTTCGCCACCACGTACCTCTATATTTTCAATCGCCGCACACGACAGTCGCTGCATGACCTGGTGGTGGGTTCCTACGTGGAGCGATGCGACGGTGCGGCGCACTGGTGCCGTTCCCCACCATGTGGCGTGGGCATATCGCCGTGGTCGCTGTGCTCGCCGCCATCGCCTTGAGCGCGCCGGTCATCGCCAGTCGATTTGTACAGACCCAGACGTTCGCGGGAATGCTGCCGCTGTACCAGACGCTGTCGAGCCAGCCCCACGTCATCAACGCGCAAGTCGGGCGCGGATGGACGTCGACGAATGGCCACACCACGCACACCCTGCAGTCATCGCTGCGACTGGATGCGCCGTTGACCGACGACGACGCCATGGCCAGGCGCATCGCGCAGCAGATGGCGAAAGGCGACCCGGATATCGCCGACGAGGATGCCGTCGTGGTGGTGCTGGTCTACGGCTACGACATGGGCATTGCTTCGGGGTGGAAGAAGCATGGGTATTCGTTCGAGCCGGGGGAGCTGCGGTAAGTCGGTTGCGCGATCGGCGCGATGTTCGAGCAGTTGCTTTTGGCGCGGTGAAGTACAACTCGCGGGGAAGATATCGCGCGCGCTGTATTCAGTGGGGGTATCTGAACTCCCTGCGATTCCAGTGATTCGCTGAACGGACGTAGCCCAACAGTGAGTTCAGACATAAGGCTCTGGTCGTAGGGTAATGGAGTGTTGGATATGGAGAAAGTAATAGACTGGCTAGTTAGTTACTACCACACTGGTGCGTCGCTAACTGAAAAAATAGTAGTTTTCCTTATATCTATTGCCGTAATCGTCGCTGGTTTCGCAAAAATCTTTGAAGCAATAATAAAAGCCATTCAGTTCATCTGTGATGGTTACTCTTCATTAGCAGCGCGCCGCATCGGAGGAAAAAAGCGCTCCGAATGGATTAAGAGAAAACGCCAGTTCCTAAATGTGTTGGCGAGCGATCTTTCTGCTATCGCGAAGGCCGAAGCATGGAATGACCAGCACTTCACTGACCTCGAGGCTGAGGTGGAAGTTGATGGGCGATATTACGCCAGTGCCTTCCGCAGGCTACTTAGAAAAAAGTCATCCGGGCTCAGGCGAGAGTCGTCCCTCATTAGCGCCATCGATGGAAGTTCAGAACGATGCCTTTTGCTCGTTGGGGACCCGGGCGCTGGTAAAAGCGTAGCGCTTCGCCATTTGGCGCTGCAGTTGATACAGCGCTCTACGCGATCTAAAAAGGAAACGGCAGTTGTTCCACTTTATATCAATCTACGTGAAATGCCGCTGCATGGAGCGCGTGAGATAACGGCGGACGCAGTCAAGTCTTTTGTCATTGACAACATTCGTCGTGGGGATGCCGATACGGCAGATTATGTTCGTCAGAATTGGAGTGATTTTCAAGAGCGGGGCATTTGGTTCTTTCTCTTTGACTCATTTGACGAGATTCCGGATGTAATGCATGCGGCAGCTGCCGATCAGATGGTATTGAGGTACGGCGAGGCGCTCAGAATGTTTATGGATGGCCTTGGTGCTTGTCGAGGTGTTCTTGCTTCGCGGGAATACAAATGCCCCGGGACGTTGCACTGGCCAAAACTCCGCATACTTCCTCTCAGTGAGCGTTTGCAGGAAGAGTTGATTAGCCGAACCTTTCTTTCGGCAGAGGAAAAGGCTATTGCTCTACAACACGTCTCCCTTTCGTCGAGCGCCACCTTCAGAAATCCGTTGTTCTTAACGCTTTTGGCGAGGTACGTACGAAAAAATGGCTTCGCCCCGGTAAATGAGCACGAGCTCCTATACGACCAATTAAGTACCCTCGCCAACCGCGATGCCGATTACGTGCATGAGCGCTGGCGTCTTAATGGAGAACTTATTCTCCAAGGCGCTTCCGAGTTGGCGCGCATCTTTGCTTTGGCCCCGCAATTAAGTTTGGCGCCCACGCTGGTAGAGATACAGGCGGCAGCAGCCAAACTCAATTCGTTCCTTGGGTTAACAGAGTTACCCCAATTAATCGAGGCACTTACCTACGTGAAAATTGGGCGAACAGATGTGGCAAGCGGCGACAGCTCCGTTAGGAGGTTTGCATTCTCGCATCGCCGGTACCAAGAGTGTTTGTTTGCCCTTTATTTGTTACAAGACCAAGATGCAATTCAATTAGATGATCTGATTTTGGACACGCGTTGGCGGGAGTACCTGGTTGCATTGCTGCAGATTGCTTCCGCCGATCGTATTCAGAGAATTGTGTTGCGCGCTGCCGAAATTTTGGCGAGTCGTGTGGATGCTATTCCCGTACTTAGGCGGAGATTTTTTGGTCAGGAGATTCGGAGTTACGATTGGAACGATCCTGCGTTAGAGCATGTTCTAGGTGTTTTTTTGGAGGCAAAGCTGTACTCCGTAAATGGTCCATGGGAGATCCTCTCCGAGCCCATCGAAAAGCTTTTAGGTGGTGCCTGGTCTAAAGGGGATTTTTACGATAAATCTAAGGTTATTAAGTATTGTGGTGTCGGTAGCGTGTCGGTCCTGGCAACCAGAGTTGAGGTTGCAGTCAATTCGGGAATTCCTCAGTTTCAAGAAGAAGCTTTAGGCGCCTGTCGCTTTCTAACAAGTCATAGTCGCGCACTAGGGGCGTGGGTTCGTGGGCGAGTTGCACTCGGAGTCGTGTGCTCGGTCCGCAAATTTCAGGCACTGAGGTGGGAAGCAATGGCTGCTGGGCTGCCTGAAAGCTTTCAGATCGACATAGTTGTATCTCGTGCAAAGTCTTTAAATCGATTGCGTCCTTTTTATCGATTTCACCTTTTGGCGTGGGCAGTTTTAGATCGTGTGGGAATTTTCAAAGGCCAAAGCCATGTGGGTGGTCTGCGGTCTGCTGGAGTTGCCGGATTTGGGTTCTTCGTTATAAATATTCTTTATGCTTCTTTGGTAAGTGGTTTCATTGCGGTAAAATTAATGCGTCAATCGGACTCGTGGATGTCCCTGCTTGTTGCACTTTCATTGGTGGTGGTTTCCGTATATCTCCTTGGGGTTTTCGTTCGTATCACCTGCCTAATTGTGCCTCAGAGGTTGAATCCATTAGTTGTGTTTACCACTTGGTCAAAGGCATACAAAAGGGTGAACAGAAAATTGGTTATTGCTGGTGTTTCTACATTGATGATTCTGGCTCCTGGCGTAATATTTTACTGGGTTTGTAAAATAACTGGATGGCGAGAGGGCTCGGTGTTCGATCTCGCGGCATCTGGGACTGTGATCTTTCACATGATACTAGGTACATTGGCCGCATCTTTTACCTCGATCAATCACAAGCGCGTAAAAAGGAAGGCTGCGTCGTTGCTCGCAGTTAGTGGTGGGTTTCGCGGTGCCGTTTCTGTGGCGAGATCTTTTCCAGAGGTTCTAGAATTGTGCCGGTTGGGCGCGCGTTCACTCCCATCAGCTGAGGCGCGAAGCGCAATTGCGATGTTCTCAGTCCTCGAGCAATCGTTACGTAAGGGTACAGTCGTTAATGGTCCGGCATGGCTCGATGATGCGTCTCCATCTGGACTTCGCATAGCGATCGCTTATTTCCTAGAGAGGGCTATTGCCGTCTCTCCAACTGTTAGCTAACTAAGCCAGGACCCCTCACAGGCGTGGTAGTGGTGGCTGACGCTGAGGGGCGGTTGATGGTTAGGATGTGATCGCCTTAGAGGCTGGAGCGGTGCCAGGGAAGAGTCCGGGTGCCAGAGGTACGGGGATTTCTTCGTGTCGGTCAATGACTACACAACGTCAGCGTAACTGCCGACTGCCCACCGCTACCAGCTCTGGCATCGTTCCCGCGCCTCGGCCGATGCCTGTCCATCGGCCGCGGCGTCCCGGCCCGGTCGCGCGGTTGCCCCCTGACAACGCAGCGCGGCCGGGCCACTTTCTTTCATGCAAACGGAGATTGCCGCATGTCGCAGAACCTTGTTTCGCTGGTGTTGAACGCCGACCAGTTGGCTGCCATCGATGGCGCGCTGGCCACGCTGGAGCAGAACCTGTCCGGGCTGATTGCCTTGCAGCCGTCGCAGCGGCGCGAGTTGTACAAGATGGGCGAGAAGTCGGAGCAGTTCGGCCGGCAGACGCTCAACGTGCTGTCCAACAACCCGCAGATCGTGCCGCCCAGCCTGGGCCTGGCCGAGGCGCAGCAGGACCTGGCCGCGCTGGATGCGCTGCGCCCGCGCCTGCAGCGGATGAAGCAGATGGTGGAGCGCGGCGAGGACACGGAAACGGCGCTGGGCAGCGACATCATGAGCACCGCGCTGGAGGGTTACGGCCTGCTCAAGGTGTCCGGCCACCACCAGGGCCTGGACGGCCTGCGGCAGGAGTTGTCCAGCCGCTTCGCCAAGGGCCGTCGCGCCGCGCAGGACCCGGCGGCCTGAGCGCGCCTGCCGGCGTGCCGATCGCCCCGGTGATCGACACGCACGGCTGCACCACCCGGCCTGACGCGGCCCGCCATTCCGGCGACCCGTCAGGCCTTTTTCATGCCGGTTGAGTCTTTCGGTGTCATCGCTGAGGCGATGGCACCTCGGCGCTGACTCCCGCCGTCTCGACGTCGAGTGTTTTTGCCTCGACGATGAGCCGCAAACACTCGCGCATGAGGCTGCGGATACTCAACGATCAGGCTGTACATGCTCACGCCTGAGTCTTTTTGCCTGACCGATGAGCCGATTTGCCTCATCGATGACGTGCCCGAACCTCATGCGTGAGCCGATCTGGCTCATCGTCGAGGTGGTTGAACCTCATCGACGAGGGTTTTTGCCTCAACGGGCCAGTCACACCTCTGGCGCGAACGCGCCATGGCTCACCGGGTTGCCAGGCGGAAGCCGAAGCTGCTGAAAAGGTGGCCGCGATGCCGGCGAACGTGCCCACGGGGCAGGGGTTCGGTCAGTACGGGAGCCGGGCGGGACCGCCGGTGCACCTCGCCGATGAAGCGATAACCGATGGTGTGCACGGTGGCGATGTAGCGCGGATGGAGCGCCGAATCACCCAGGGCACGTCGCAGCTGCGAGATCGCGTGGCTCAATACACACGGCGTGACGTGGCGGTGACCCCACGCGGCATCGAGCAACGTGTCTTTGTCGACCACATTGCCGGCTTGCTCCAGCAGCGTCACCAGCACCGTATAGACCTTGGGTTCCACTGACTGCACTTGACCATCACGTTCCAGTCGGTGTGCGCTTGGAACGACGACGATGCCATTGCATTGGTACAGCCAGTGATCGTCCAGTTCGGAGGAGGACATGATCGTGCCTCTCGGAGACTTGCCCTGCGATGGGAGAGTGCACCTGGCGATGCACCGCGCCATCTGCCAGAGGTCATACGTGCTGCGTGGGCAGCGCCTGCGGTGCCTACATCGGAGCCATCGCGGCAGGCGTGCCGTCGGACCAGGTGGCGACTCCGACCAGGAAGACCGACAGCGGCGGCAGGGCGGCGGCCTCGGCTTGATGGTCCGGCGTGTAGAACCAGTAGCTGCCGCCAAAGATCGGAGAGCCGGCCGCGTTGGCACCCCAGGTAGCGCCGTCCCTGGAGGGGACGTAGAACATGACGTGCGCCATGTCATGGCCGCCGTCGTCCGACAGATAGGCCGATTTCGACATCATGTAGCACATGGCGCCCGGCTCCAGCGGCGGGATTTCCTTGCTGCGCAGGGCGGCCTTGATGCGCTCGGCCGACTTCGGCGTCGGAGCGGCCGGCAAGGGTCATCGCGGTGCGAAGTTTGGCGATCGGTGTAACGGTGCGCGCGGCCTGCGGGTTGTCGCATCCGGCGGCGCGGATCTTCGGGTTCCATCGCTCGGGCCAGTCGGGGGCTCCAGCGAAACCCCGTGCCACCCAGCAGACAAACCCGTTGCTGCCCGTGACGGCCGTTTCATAACCGGTGCGGGTCATGACCAGCACGGTCGCATCCCTGGAAATGGATTCGGGCGCGGCGCTTTTGGCCAGGGCGATTTCCTGGGCGCGGTCCATGAGGTAGGCATTGACCGGCGCCATGCGGGCATAGGATTCGGCTGCATGCGCGGCGGTGCCGGTGGCGGCAAGCAAGGCCAGCGGGGTGCACGCCATCAGTCCGACGGCAAGCCGACGCACGAACTTCATCCTGCTCGTTCCCTGCATGGCCCGGACAGAGCGTCCGTCATCGAGTGAAACGGACGTTTTCGGCACTGGCATGCTCATGGTGATCTCTCCTGTCGTAGTCGGCCCTTGCGACCTCACTGGAACGACGACGGAGACTTCCGGAGATCGACATCCATCCGAAACTTTTTTTACGGGGTAATTGGACTTGCCAGGTCAGAGCGCCTTACTCGAGGTGACCAGTCGCCGAGCACCGCCAAACCAGGTTGCGCGGGAGCGCTCTTCGCGACGGCCGCGCCGGCCGCCACGCGCGTCAGTTGAGGCTGGTCAACAGTGCCTGAAACCGGGGCTGGCCGCGCAGCGAGGCGAGGTCGCTGTCGTTCGCCATCCAGGCACGATCACCCCAGCCGAGCTTCACCGCGCGCTCGAGCAGGTCGATGGCCCGGTCGTGTTCCTCCAGCACGGCGAACGTGCACGCCGCGTTGTAGAACACCATCGGCTCGTCCTCGCTCGATCGCAACGCCAGGTTGGCCCACTCGATCGCCTTGGCCTTCTCGCCCACCGCCGCAAAATTCGCGGCGCCCATGTAGCGGGCGCGGGCGTCGTCGGGGTTCACGTTGAGGGCGCGTTCGATCAGCTCGATCGCGTGATGGCGCGCCTTGCTTTCATCATCCTTGCGGCCCAGCTCGCTGTACGCCTGGCACAGGTAGACCAGCGGCAGGTAGTCGGCGGGGCTGACTTCGGCGGCGCGCAGGTACAGCCAGGCGGCTTTCTCGAAATTGCCCAGCGAGCTGCAGATCATGCCGTACATGAAATAGGCTTCGAGCAGGTTCGGATTGAGCATCATGGCCGTCTCGAACTGCCGCTCGGCCTGCTTGAACTGCTTGCTGACATACAGCGCCAGGCCGCGCGAGGCATGCGCCTCGGCCGAATCCGGATCCATCTGCAGGGCCCGCTCGCTGGCCTCCATGGCATGGGCGACGTGTTCGAGATTCGAATCCAGGAAGCGATGCCGCATGACGTACGCATCCGACAGGCCGGCCCAGGCGGCGGCGTACTTCGGGTCACGCGCGATGGCGCGCTCGTACATGTCGATGGCGTGCAGCGAATCGCGCCGGTTCCACGCATAGAAATACTTGCGTCCGCGCAGATAGTAGTCATAGGCCTGCACGTCGGCGGTGGCCACGTACTGGATGGCGCGGCGTTCCTTCGGTGACAGGGTGACCTTCAGCGCATCGACGATGCTCTGGGCGATATCGTCCTGGATGGCGAATACGTCGCGCAGTTCGCGGTCATACGTCTCGGCCCACAGGTTCGAGTCGGACGCCACGTCGATCAACTGCGCGGTGATGCGCACGCGGTTGCCCGCCCGGCGCACGCTGCCCTCGAGCACCGTGCCAACATCCAGCTTTGCCGCCAGCGTCGCCAAGTCGACCTCCTTGCCCTTGAAGAAGAACGAGGAGGTTCGGGACGATACTTTCAGCGCCGGCAGCTTGGTCAGCAGGCTGAGGATTTCCTCGGCGATGCCGTCGCTGAAGTACTCGTTCTCCAGTTCGCCGCTCATGTTGACGAACGGCAGCACGGCAATGCTGCGCCGGTCGACATCGCGGCCCGGATGGCGGGCTGGGCGGACCGCATCGGCCCAGGCGATGGCGTCCGCCTGATTCTTTGCAGTGACGCTGGCGATCAGGCGATAGCCCAAGCCATGCACGGTCTGGATGTAACGCGGCTCCGCCGTTTCGTCGCCGAGCTTCTGGCGCAGTTGCGAGATGACCCGGCTCAGCGATGCGGGCGTGACGTACTTGTGCCCCCACACGCGTTCCAGCAGGTCGTCGTGCCGGATCAGTTCGCCCGGATGGGTCACGAACTGCAGCAACACCGAATAGGCCTTCGGTTCCAGTTCGAGTTCGCGACCATCGCGCAACACGCGGTGGGCGGCCGGCTCGACGCGGATATCGCCGAACGCATAGTCCACCCGCGGACTGTTCGATTCTGTGGTCACGGGGTCGCAATATCACAGCGGTGGGTGAGGGGTCAATCCAGGTTGCTGGCGATGGATGCGCTTGCGAAAGCGAGACTGCAGGGTGGTGGGCGGCCATGGCGAAAATCTTTCGCGTGCCGGATGGGGTCGATGCAGCGGTAGCCGCACCTTTGCGTCGACGGGACGATCCGCCCGAAATCCTCATGGAACCCGCACGGAATCCTCCGAAGTCCCTCAAGCATGCGCCGTGGCCCCGGGCCAGGATCAGTCAACGGACATTGGCGTCCGTCGGGAGGCTTCCATGAAATACCTGATCACCTCACTTGCGTTCGGACTTATCTGCGTTAGCGGCGCCAGCGCGGCCCAGGACGAGACGCAGACCCAGGCCACCACCATGCGCGATGTCACAGTCAATGCGGTACCGGGGCAGTACGAAACCTACAAGGCCGACCTGGACACGGGCTACACCTTGCATGCGCTGGTCGGCAACACGCACAGGCAGTTCGTACAGGCACGGCGGGCGGCGGATAGCGCGCAATATCTGCGCAACCGTGGCGTCGCCGCCCCTGTCGCCGTAGCCATCGACAACGCTTCAGGCCCCGGCGTGGCGAGACAGTTCCAGCTGATCGACCCCGCCCGGAACATCGTTGGCATCGTCAACGTGTATTGCAAGCGGGTCATGCCATCGGGAGCCGCGCGTTGCAGGCTGGAGCCTCTGCCGATGGCGGGCAGCGGGTATGGCCAGCGCCTGGCATCAGCGCAGGCCGCACATCTGCAAATCGCGGAAGTGAATCTGCGTGATTAGGCAGGAACGTGCATGAAGAGGCGCCGGACGCATTGATCCCACGGACCTGGTGATTCGCGCCTGTCGCGTCGTCATACAAGCTACGGGGCAGACCCGACTAACCATTCGGGCGCCTGCCCTTGCCGATCATGCCAAGGGATCCAGAACCCACCCACGCAACTACCGGCGTCAGAGCCCCTTTGCGAGAAGCGGCTCAAGCGCCGATGCGCCGCCAGACCGAAGAGGGCACGCGTCGTTCCGCTCACCTAGGCGGCCGGCACGCAGCGTTGAACCCTCCGGCCTGACACGGCCCGCCCATCCGGCAGCCCGTCAGGCCTCTTCATGCCGGTTGAATCCTCGCCAGGCAATCGGTGAAGCGAAGCCACTCTTCGATAAGGCTTGCCGGCTCGACGCTGAGTGCTTGTGCCTCGTCGCTGAGCCGGAAACACTCTCGCATGCGCCTCTCTCTTTCACCGCGACGATGAGGCCGCTGCACCTCCTGCGTGGGGCTCTTCTAACCACCGCTGGGGGCGACGCCTCATGACTGACGCGTCGAGCCTCACGCCTATGCGCGTGATGAGCAGGCGTCGGTTGGCACCCGACGTGCATCGCAAAACGAATGAAGATGTTTTCAGCATGCCCCCGGGGGCGGCCGCACTGTTTGCCTTTTGCGCGGATGCGGACGGGAGCCCGGGAAACACCGTCTACCAATGCATCCAACGGTCAATGTTCACGCATCGAAAGTGCGGCAGTGAAGCTTTTGTGACGACGCGGAGCGGCAGGGAATGACGCTGCTGGGGCAGATGAAAACGTGCAGGCTGCAGTGGCGGAGCGAGTGGGGATGGTATGGAAGACGGGGGGTTGGGGTGGCAAAAACATCGTGAGGCACCGGCGGCGCAGAACGCACTGTTCTGGCGTCGCCCATCGACGCAACGGAGCTCTGGCCGCCGTGGCCGGGCCCGACAGGAGGATTGAATGAACCGATATCTGTGCGTGCTGGCGATGGCGTGGCTCGCTTGTCTGGCGATGCCCGCGCATGCCGGCGAAGGTCGCGCCGTCGCAGGTCCTGCCGTCGAAGACCATGTCGCCCTGATCAAAAGCATCACCGGCGTCGTCAAGATCACCCGTCAGCGCGCCGTGTTGGACGCAACCGCCGGCACCACGTTGCAGGTTGCCGATCGCATTGTCACGGGGCCCGGCGCCTCGGCTGCCATCGTGTTCCGCGACGGCACCCTGCTGACCGTGGGCTCGGGGGCCGATATCCTCGTGCGCAACTACGTGTTTGCGCCGAAGGACAACAAGTTCGCGTTCTCGCTGTACCTGACCAAGGGGTCGGCGATCTATGAATCCGGCAAGATCGGCAAGTTGTCTCCGCAATCAGTGTCGGTGGAAACGCCGAAGGCAACCGTAGGCGTACGCGGCACCCGCTTCCTGATCGAAGTGAAATGAACTGACCATGGCGCTTCCATCATGAGTGTTCGACTGCTCACGGTTTTGCTGCTGGTCGTCCTGGGGGTGTTGCCCGGTTGCGCGTCCACCGGGACCCGCGTCACCTTGCTGCCCGATCAGGGCGGTCACGTGGGCGCGGTCACGGTGTCCGGTGCGCAGGGTCGGCAACGCATCGACCGGGCTTTCGACACCGTTGCGGTAGGCAAGTCTTCGGCGCCCGGCGCGCCCCGCGCGGTGGATCGCCAGGCCTTCGAGAACGTGCATCGCGCTCTGCTCGATGCACAGCCGACCCCGCCGCGCAGTTTCGTGCTGAACTTTCGCTTCGACAGCATGGAACTGACACCGACATCCCGGAAGATGCTGCCCGAAGTCCTGCAGGCCGTGCGCGACCGCAGCCCGACCGAGGTCACTGTGTTCGGCTACGCCGACGCATCGGGAACCGCCGCCTACAACATGGCGTTGTCGGCGCAGCGTGCCCGGGCCGTGGCACGCCTGTTGAAGCAGATCGATCCTCGACTGCCGATGGAAGTGCGCTGGTTTGGCGACAAGGCGCCGCTGGTGCCGACGCCGCCTGGCGTGCCGGAACCGCGAAACCGGCGCGCCGAAATCGTCGTGCTCTGACGCCCCTCGCCCATGACACCCATCACCTCAAAGGTTCGACTGTCGCGGCGCCCGGGCGTCTTCATCCTGCTGGGCGGGCTGGCGATGGCTCTGGTGGTCGGGCTCGGCGGGCTGTTCAACGCGGCACCGGTCGCGGCGCTGGATCGGTTCGTGCTGGACACCTTGCTGGTGCGGACTGCCTCGGGCGTCCCCGCACCCGACACGGTGGTGGTGGATATCGACGAGGTCAGCCTGTCTGCCCTGGGGCAATGGCCATGGCCGCGCTATCGCGTGGCGCAGCTGATCGAGCGACTCGCCGCCGGGCATCCGTCGGCCATCGCGATGGACATCGTGTTTTCCGAAACCGATCGCACTTCGCTGGCCGACATCCGGCAAACCTTCAAGCACGACTTCGGCATCGATGTCTCGTTCAACGGCGTGCCGGCGGGCTTGCTGGACAACGACGGCTATCTGGGCCAGGTGATGGCGCGTGACGACGTCGTGGGCGCGCGCTATTTCTACTTCGACCATACGAGCCCCGACCGTCCGCTGCGGCCCGGGGTCGGCTTCGACGGCCGGGTCGACCTGCTGTCGCTGGAGCGGGCACCAGGAGTCCTTGATAGTGTCGATGCGATCGCCTCGCAGACGCGCACCAGCGGCTTCGTCAACAGCCGTCTGGATGCCGACGGCGTGCTGCGACGACTGCCCCTGCTGATCGAATACGGCGGCGTCGTCCATCCCAGCCTCGCCCTGGCCGCCACCATGCATTCGCTCGGCGTGGCGTCGGCACGCGTGGAATCAGGCGTTGACGGATTGTCGCTCCAGGTCGGAGCCCACCGGATTCCCGTGGACCGGCGCGGCTACGCGCTGTTGCGCTTCAACGGTTCGTCGCAACGTTACACCAGCCTCTCTGCCGTGGATGTACTGGGCGGTCGTGTTCGGTCGGCGGATCTGCGTGGCAAGATCGTCTTCATCGGCTCTACGGCGGTCGGTCTGCACGATGTGCATCGGACGGCGGTGGATCGGGATTTTTCCGGCTTGAAAATCCAGTCGGTGATGGCGCAGAACATCCTGGACGGCCATTCGGTGCGACTCCCGGTGTGGGGCGGCAAGGCCGCGTTGCTGCTCGGCTTGCTGCTGGCACTCGTGTTTTGCGGCCTGTTCGTTGCCGGCCGTGGCCTGCTGATCCTGGCCACGTTCTGCGTGCTGTCCACGGCCGCCCTGCTGGCGATGGTTGCGCTGGTGTTTGTGCGCGGCGGCCTGTTCATTCCGACGGCTGCGCCCTTGCTGGTGCTGGGTGCGCTGCTGGTGCTGGCCCTGGTGGGCCGCTTTGCCGTCAACCAGCGGCACGCGCGGCACTGGCGCCGACAACTGGACAACGCTCGCCAGATAGCCATCGAGTCGATGGCTGCGGTGGCCGAGACCCGCGACCCCGAGACCGGTGCGCATATCAAGCGCACTCAGCATTACGTGCGCGCGATTGCCCGGCAATTGCAGCGGACCGGTCACCACGCGCAGACGTTGACCAGGGAATACATCGACCTGTTGTTTCTCTCCGCGCCACTGCATGACATCGGCAAGGTCGGGGTGCCGGACCACGTGCTGCTCAAGCCGGGTCCGCTGACCGCCGACGAGTTGAAAATCATGCGGCGGCATGCCGAATTCGGTCGCAAGATCATCTCCAGCATGGCGGACCATATCGAAGGCGACAACTTTCTCCAGATCGCCGGGGAGATCGCCGCCACGCATCACGAGAAGTGGGACGGCACCGGTTACCCGGATGGATTGCGTGGTCATGAGATCCCGTTGTGCGGCCGCATCATGGCGGTCGCCGACATCTATGACGCGTTGATCAGCAAACGCTGCTACAAGGATCCGTTCCCGCATGCCCGGGCGAAGACGCTGATGCGCGATCTGCGCGATACGACCTTCGATCCGGTGGTGCTGGATGCCTTCTTCGCGATCGAAGCGGAAATCCTGCAAATTGCAGCGCGCTTCCGTGACGAGGAGGAGGACGTCGGCGAGCGCGGGAGGCAGCACCATGAGTCTTCAGAGGCCGGGATTTCCGCACTTTTTCATGCGGACCCTTCCGGCTGATCGCGCAGCGTTTGGTGCTCTTGAAGATCGGGAAAGAGGTCAGGTTCACCGTTCAAGCTAACGGGGTCCGGGCCCTTTCGGGGAGGCGGCTCAGTCGCCGATGCGCCGCCACACCGAAATCGGCACGTTGCCGTCCGGACGCGGCGGTACCCGGTAGCTGAGCGTGTCGCGGTGCAGTTCGAAGGCGCGGCGTTGCTCCTGACCCTCCCAGTTGGGGAAGGAGGCGCCTTCGATATGGAAGACCAGCTGGTGCTGGCCAGGCTCGACCGCAAGCGTGCCGTAGTGGGTGCTTGAGCCCATCACCGCCGCCCGGTATTCCGGCAGGCTGGCCTTGGCCTTGTCCGGGTTGGCGAAGCGCGGGCGGTCGGCGCGGTAAAGCTGCAGCGAGTAGTGCCCGGCGCGGTCGATCAGCAACAGGCCCTTCGGCGCATCGCCGTAGTCGTGCGAGCGCGAGCCATCCGGATGCATCACATCGGCTGCCACCAGCGTCCAGGTGCCGGCCAGCGAAACGTCGCTTCGCATATCGGCCGCCCTGGTGCCGGAGGACCAGGTCAGGGCAGGCAGCAGACAGGCGATGGCGATGAGGTGGGACAGGGTGCGGAGCAGAGTCATGGGATTTCCTCTTCGGATCGGATGCGCGCTGGTGGGGGCGAGGCCCCACCGATCGTAGGACTTGCCGGCATGCGAAAAAACCGAATAATTCGAGGCCAACACTTTCGAATTGCTTACCAATGCCGCTCCCCAATCTCGACATGGACGCACTGCGCAGCCTGGTGGCGATCCTGCACCGGGGCGGCCTGGCCCGTGCGGCGGAACGGATCGGTCGCTCGCCTTCGGCGATCAGCCAGCAGATGCGCAAACTGGAGTTGCAGGTGGGCCAGCCGCTGTTCCGCAAGCAGGGCCGCCGCGTAGTGCTGACCGAGGCGGGCGACCGGGTACATGCCTACGCGCGCCGCATCCTGGAACTCAACGACGAGGCGGTCCACGCGGTGCGCGGTGCGGCGATCGACGGCACGGTGCGCTTCGGCCTGCCGGGGGATTTCGCCGAATCCTGGCTGCCGGTGGCGTTGGGGCAATTCAGGAAGGCCTACCCGGCGGTGCGCGTGGACGTGCTGGTCGAACCCAACCGCCTGCTGCTCGAACGGCTCGACCGCGGCGAGCTGGATCTGGTGCTTGCCATGAACCAGGGCGGTCGCGCGGACGCCGAGCGCCTGGCCACGCTGGCGATGACGTGGATCGGACCTGCAGGAACGGGCGAGGTCGTGCCACCGGATTCGGTGATGGATCTCGCGCTCTACCAGCCACCGTGCTTCTTCCGCCAGGCGGGTACGGCCGCACTGGATCGGGCCGGCATCGCCTGGCGGCCGGCCTTCGTCACCGCCAGCCTGCACAGCCTCTGGGCCGGCGTGGCCGCGGGCTTGGGGATAACCGTGCGCACCAGCGCGGATATCCCGCCCGCACTGATGCGCCTGGATGGACGTCACGGTCTGCCGTCGCTGCCAAGCGTCGACCTGTGCCTGCACACTGCCGCCGGACCGATATCGGCGGCGTTGACACACCTGCGGCAAGCGGTGAGGGAGCAGGCACGGTCACATCTGGGCCAACCGGGTCAAGACCGTCATTGACGGACGTGGGAGATGGCCCCACTGGCTGGCCTTTCCCGTAGCGAAATCGTGCAATCTGCCGATGCTCCATTCGATCTGCGCTATCCGCAGTGGCAACGCTGCGGACGCGCGGAAAACTTGCGCCGGGCGGAAGCCGCGGCCGAGTCTGACGCAACCACGGCCCAGGGGTTCTGAGGTGGCGGCGCAAAGGCCGCCGGGAGCGGTGTCGGATGAATGGCGACGCGCCCTTTCTGCGCACGTCACGTCAGCGGGTGTATGGAAGCGTCATCCGCACGAGTACGGAACGGGTCCCCGCTCGCATCCCCGTGCGGCGCGGGAGCGTGTCATGCCCATGAGAAATTGCTCGCCGTCCATGCGGGGCCTGCTGCCCGCCGAACAGGCCACGGTGCTCGGCCAGTTGAAGGAAGGCGTGATGCTCACCGACCGCGAGGGGCGGATCACATTCATCAACGAAGCGGCCGGGCGCTTCCATGGCGTGTCGCAACTGGGCGTGCTGCCGGCCGATTACAGCCGCGTCTTTCATGTCCTGACCGAGAACGGCCAGCCGTATCCGACCTTCGAGTTGCCCCTGGCGCGTGCCGTGCTGCAGGGCGAGACGGTGACCCATGCGCACTGGAGCGTCCTGCGCGACGATGGCGCCGAACACATCGCCAATGGAGCGGCGCAACCGCTCTTCGACGCGGACGGCGTGATGACCGGAGCGGTGCTCACCTTCCACGACGACACGGCAAGGGTGCAGGCCGAGCGTGCGCTGGCCGATGCGGAGCAACGCTACCGGCTCGCCGTGGAGGCCAGCCAGGATGCGATCTGGGACTGGGACCCGCGCACCAATCGCATCGTCTGGAACGAGCGGCTGTTCGATACTTATGGCCACCGTCCGGAAGGCGCCTGCTACGACTGGTTCATCTCGCAGATCCACCCGGATGACCGCGACCGGATCCATGCAGGTCTGCAGCACGTCGTGCATGGCGGCGGCACCCACTGGACCGACGAGTACCGCTTCCGCTGCGCCAGTGGTGCCTACGCAAAGGTGTGCGACCGTGGCTCGGTAGCGCGCGATGCCGACGGACAGGCCATCCGCATGATCGGCGCCATGGTCGACATCACCAAACGCAAGCGGGCCGAACGCGCGCTGCGTCGGCGCTCGCGCACGCTCGAAGTACTCAACCGCACCGCGGCCGAAATGGCCGCCGAACTGGATCTGCACGAGCTCGTGCAACTTGCCACCGATGCCGGCATCGAGCTGACCGGTGCAAGCATCGGCGCGTTTTTCTCCGCGGCTCTCGACGGGACGGCTGGCGGCACGAAGCTGTACGCGTTGGCCGGTGTGGATCGCGATATACCCGGCGCTCTGCCGATACCCTGCGCGCCGGAGCTGTTCGGTTCGGTGATCGATCAGAACCAGTACTTTCGCTCGGACGACATCACGCTCGACCCGCGCGCCACGCGCAACCCGCCGTATCACGCCATGCCAGCGGGACATGCGCCGATACGCAGCGTCCTCGCCGTCCCGGTGACGTCGCGTTCCGGCGAGCCTCTGGGCGGGCTGGTGTTCGGTCATCCGGAGCCGGGGCGCTTCAAGTCCAGCCATGAGCGCTTGATGATCGGCGTCGCCGCGCACGCCGCCATCGCCATCGACAACGCAAGGCTTTTGGCTACCGCCCAGCGCGAGGTGGAAGAGCGCCGGATGGCGCAACTGCGCCTGCGCGAACTGAACGAGACGCTGGAGGGGCATGTCGAAGCGCGCACCCGCGAGCGTGACCGTGCCTGGGCGTTGTCGCGCGACCTGCAACTGGTGCTGGACGCCAGCGGTGTCATCCTCGCCGCCAACCAGGCGGCGGACATGCTTGGCTATGAACCGGACGAGCTGATCGGGCGCAGCGTCGAGACCTTTGTGCATCCTGATGACGTAGCCATCCACCTGGAAGCGATGGCCATGGCCGCCTATGACCAGTTTCCGCCCGAAGAGATTCGCTGCCTGCACAAGGATGGCAGCTATCGCTGGCTGTCCTGGGTCAAGGCCTCCGACCAGGGCGTTCTCTATGCCAGCGGGCGCGACGTGACGTTGCAGAAGGAGCAGGCCCAGGCGCTTGCCGCCGCCGAGGAAGCGCTGCGCCAGAGCCAGAAAATGGAAGCGGTCGGCCAGCTCACTGGTGGCATCGCGCACGACTTCAACAACATGCTGGCGGTGGTGATGGGTTCGCTGGATTTGCTCAAGCGCGGCGTTGGCGACAACCCCCGTGCGCTTCGCCATATCGATGGTGCGGTCGATGCGGCGGGCCGCGCCGCGCTGTTGACCAAGCGCCTGCTGGCCTTTTCCCGGCAGCAGGCGCTGAATCCGCAGCCGCTCGATGTCAACCGGCTGGTGGGTGAGATGTCCGAGCTGCTGCGCCATTCGATCGGCGCAGCAATCCGCCTGCAGACCATGCTGGCAGGCGGGTTGTGGTACACCGTGGTGGATGCCAACCAGCTCGAGAACGTGCTGCTGAACCTGGTGGTCAACGCGCGCGACGCCATGCCCGGCGGCGGCTGCCTCACCATCGAGACCGGCAACAAGCACCTCGATCGGCACTACGCCGCCACCAATGACATCAGCGCAGGCGACTACGTCGTGATCGCCGTCACCGACAATGGCGGCGGCATGTCGCCCGACGTGCTGGCGCGTGCCTTCGATCCCTTCTTCACGACCAAGGAAGTCGGCAAGGGCACCGGGCTGGGGCTGAGCCAGGTGTATGGGTTCGTGCGGCAATCCGGCGGCCACGTGAAGCTGTATTCGGAGCCCGGCCGGGGCACCACGGTCAGGATCTATCTGCCGCGGCTGCGCGAAGGACCCTCCGTCGCGTCGATGGCTGCCGGCGAGGCGGTGGCGGCGCCTGGCGGTCTGCAGGAGCTGATCCTGGTGGTCGAAGACGAGCCGTCGGTGCGCCAGTTCAGCGTCGATGCGCTGGAGGAGCTGGGCTATCGGGTACTAGAGGCCGACGGTGCCCCGGCCGCGTTGCGTCTGCTCGACGAACATCCGGATATCGCCATGCTGTTCACGGACATCATCATGCCCGAGACCAACGGGGGCGAACTCGCCGACGAAGTCCGCCGGCGCCGCCCGGGTCTGCCGATCCTGTTCACCACGGGCTATACCCGCAACGCCGTCGTCCACCAGGGCGTGCTCGACCCGGACGTCGAACTCCTCGGTAAACCATTCACCATCGACGAGCTCGCACGGAAGGTGAGGGCGATGCTGGATGGAGGCTGGTGACTGCCGGGTGGGGAGGTTCATGCTCGAACACCGGGCTCTCAGAACGGATGCTGCCGGAAAAACAGCTCGAGCTGCCGATAGACCTCCGGCAGATGCTCGCGCAAGGTCGCCGGAGTTTCGAAAAATTGCTCGCTGGCCACCGCAAAGAACTCGGCCGGGCTTTCCAGGGCATAAGGATCGATCGGCAACTCGATGCCGTTGCGGTGTTCTTCCTGCAGGCGATCCCATGCACTGGAAAACACCCGCGACCACACGCGCCGATCCATGCGCCGGTGCAACGGCGGAAAGCCGTTGGCGTCTCCGTTGAGCAGGTCGAGCTTGTGCGCCATTTCGTGGATGACCACGTTGTGCCCCTGCTGCTTCCCGGCATCGAGCACATCCGCCCACGACAGGATCACCGGCCCACGCCCCCATGCCTCGCCGGCCATCGCGTCGTTGGTCTGGTGAACCACGCCAGCTGCATCGGTGTGCGGGCGACGCGGCATGAAGGCGTCCGGGTACACGATGACGCTGTGCCAGCCGTCGTACCAGTCGAGGCCAAGTTTCAGGATGGGTACGCAAGCGTGCGCCGCGAGCAGGACCCGGTCGGCGTCCTCAAGATCCAGCCCTTGGACGGGCTCCAGCGATTTGCTGTCCAGGAACGACGTTGCCAGCACGCGCAGCGCAGCCTGGTCGGATGCGCCCAGCCGGCGCGCTGCCGTACAGCGCTGCAGCGCGTTTCGCCAGAGCGATTCGTCGATCGGGTGCCGGATGACGGCGCGTCGCGCGCGCCAGTTTCTGATTTTGTCGAACATGGCCACGCGCTGGAGTGAGTCGCAAGACCAGAGCATCGGGGCCGAAGGGGGCCTTCTCAAGGAAGAGGCGCGCAAGCCGTGGATGCCGCGGTCGGGGTTGTCACCCGGTCTGCCCGTCTGCCTTCGACCCCGGCGCGCGAGTTCGACCTTCGTGAGACGATAGCGGTCGAACTCTCGGCGCCATTGCCACACGCAGTCGACCGGACGGCACCGATGCGCCGACGATTGCCATGGCGATCAACGAGCCGAATTGAAATGAACTGTCGAAGGTACCCGCTTTGCTGCCGCGGACGCGCACGCGCTCCACTCGACGCCGGCTGAGCACGGTGCCGGTTAAATGACTCACCTCTTGTTTGACAACCAGGATCACTGATGTCCGATATCCCTGCCTGCCCGCTGTGCGCGATGGAGAACACCTATCCGGATGGCGACAGTTACGTCTGCGCCGACTGCGGTCACGAGTGGCCGATCGCTGCTGGCGTGGACGCGGCCGACGCTGTGGTGGTGCGCGACGCCAATGGCAACGTCCTCAACAGCGGCGACACGGTGACGGTGATCAAGGACCTCAAGGTGAAGGGCTCGTCGATCCCGCTCAAGCAGGGCACGGTAATCCGCAACATCCGCCTGGTCGATGGTGACGACGAGCACATCGAAGGTAGCTCGGACAGAATCAAGGGCCTGGTGCTGAAGGTCTGTTTTCTGAAAAAGGCCTGAGTCGGCTCCAGATCGCCCAACGATTTGCCGGGGTTGTCGTAGCGTGCGTGCACGACGGGATGATGGGGCCCTGCAGGCAAGCCATGGATCGGCCAGCGTGGTTACCCACCGCTTCGGTCGGTATATGCGATAGTTCGCGCATCGGTCTTTCGGGCCGAGGGCTGACGGTCGCACTGCTGGATGGCAGGCGCCGGGGATGCCGGATCGCAGGGGGAGCGGTTGCTTTGCGCATGAATCGCTGGATGGGGGGATGGGCTGCGCTCGTCTTGATGCTGTGTGGCCTGCTGGCGGCATCGCCGGCGCACGCGCTCGACCCTGATCGTGCGATCAGCCAGCTGACCCACGTCTGGTACGAGAACCAGTTGCCGCAAGGGACGGTGTTGTCCATCGCGCAGCGCAAGGACGGTTCGATCTGGCTGGCGACGTACGGCGGGCTGGTGCATCACAGCGGAGCGGAGTTCGACACCATCGACCCGCGCGTGGAACCGGTGCTGAAGAGCACGGCGATCACCGCGGTGCATGTCGATCGGGACGGCACCCTGTGGGTTGGCACGCTGAACGACGGCCTCTATCGCAGCAAGGCGCACGAGCTGGAGCGGGTGGCGCTGCCAGCAGCCATCAAGAGCGTGCTGGGCATTGTGCAAAGCAGAAGCGGGGCGCTCTGGCTGACCACCAATGCCGGTGTCGTGCGGATGGACGCCAACGGCGCACGACTGCTCGGCGAGGAAAGCGGGTTTCCGCCGCGCGGCTTCTATCGCGCGATCGTGGCCGATGCGAAAAGCGGCGTGTGGATCGCCGCCGATGGCGTCGGTGTCGTGCGCTGGCGCGATGGCCATGCCGAAACTTTTGACACCCGACGCGGCTTGCCGACCAACGCGGTCTATAGCCTGGCGATCGATCACGCCGGCACCTTGTGGGCGGGTACGCAGGCCGGGCCCGTGCGGTTCCGCGATGGTCGCTTCGAACGCGACCCGCGTGCGGCCGCGCTGGATGCGAAGCGGGTGTATTCACTGTACGGCGACCGCGACGGCACCATGTGGTTTGCGCCGCTCGGCATGGGTCTGTGCCGGCTGACCGCCACGCGTTTCGATTGCGACAACACGCTGAGCGGTCTGGTGGGCGAAACCGTGCGTTCGATGTTCGAGGATCGCGAAGGCAACCTCTGGATGGGCACCACCTCCAGCGGCATTCATCGCTTCAGCGATTCGAAGCTCGTCACCGTCACCGGTAAAATGGATTCCAACGCGGTACGTGCGGTGTACCAGGATCGTGCGGGCACGCTCTGGGTCGGCACCGACGGTGCGGGCCTGGCGCGTTACGAGAATCTGGTGCTGGTGCCGGCGAAGGGGATCAATGCGAAGCTGCCGAGCCTGCTGCTGCGCGCGATCGTTTCCGATGCGGCCGGCAACCTCTGGGTGGGATCCACCGAGGGCGTCAGCCGGATCGCCCCCGATGGCACGCTGCGCAACTTCGGTATCGGCGACGGCCTGCCCGGAACCATCGTGTTCGCGTTCGCCCCCAGCCACGATGGCGGCATGTGGGTGGCGACCCTGCAGGGCGTGGCAAAGATCACCGGCAACAAGGTCAGCGTGCTCCAGGGCACACATGGCGATGACACGCGCGCGCTGTACGAAGATCCGGCCGGGCGCCTGTGGATCGGCGAGCGCAACGGTTTGCGCTGCCTGCACGATGGCGTGGTCGACCGCTGTGGCACGGATGGCCTGCCGGGCATCAGCGTATTCGCGTTTCATCCCGAGCCGGACGGTGACTTGTGGATCGGCACCAGCGTGGGCCTCATGCGTATCCGCGCGCAGAAAATGCAGGCTTTCACCGAGCGTGCCGGTTTCTACGGCGATGCGGCATTCGCCATGCTGGACGACGATGCCGGCCACTTCTGGGTGAGCTCGAACCGGGGCATCGCGCGGATCGCCTGGGCCGATATCGACGCCCTCGACCGCGGCGCGGTGCAGCAGATCGAGCCCCACTGGTACGGCAAGAACGACGGCATGCTTTCCCCGCAGGCCAACGGCGCCTCGCAGACACCGGCGTGGCGCACGCGCGATGGGCGCATGTGGTTCGGCACGGCCAACGGCGTGGTCATCGTTGACCCGCGGCACGAGCGGGTGAACCGGTTGCGTCCGCCGGTAGCGATCGAGCGCGTGCTGGTGAACGGCAAGGACCTTGCCCCGGAGCATATCGGCCGGATCGGTCCCGACGTGGAACGCATCGAACTGCACTATGCCGCGATGAGCTACGTCGCGCCTGCCGCGGTGCGTTACCGCTACCGCATCGATGGCTTCGATCACGACTGGATCGACGCCAACGGCAGCCGCGTCGCCTACTACACGAATCTCCCGCCCGGCGACTACGTGTTCCGCGCGATCGCCAGCAACAACGACGGTGTGTGGAACACCGACGGGGCGAGCGTGGCTTTCACGATCGTGCCGTACTGGTACGCCACCTGGTGGTTCCGCACCCTTGTCACGCTGATCGTCATCGGACTGCTCGCCGCGGCGTACCGGGTGCGCGTGTGGCGTCTGCACGAACGCCAGCGCGAGCTGACCCGCGAGGTCGCGCAGCGCACCGAGGCGCTGCGCAACGCGAACGCCGAGCTGAAGCGCATCGCCGCGCTCGACGGGCTCACGCATATCGCCAATCGTGGCGCATTCGACGAGCGCTTGCGGGATGCCCTGCGGGAACATGTGGCCAGCGGCGCGCCGCTGGCCGTGCTGATGTGCGATGTCGATGCGTTCAAGGCCTATAACGATACGTATGGCCATCTCGCCGGCGACGTCGCGCTGACCGCCGTGGCGGGCGCGCTGACGAACGTGCTGCGCTCGAATGCCGCGGATCTTGCCGCACGCTATGGCGGCGAAGAGTTCGCCGTGCTGCTGGTCGAATGCGATGCCAGCGAAGCTTCGGCGGTCGCGCAACGCATGCTCAACGCCGTGCGTGCGCTGGCGATCGAACATCGCAGCTCCGACACGGCGCCGCACGTGACGATCAGCATCGGTATCGCCGCCGTCGTGCCCACCGCCAAGGATTCGCCCGAGCAGCTGCTCCGCTGCGCGGACGAGGCGTTGTATCGCGCCAAGGCCGGGGGACGCGATCGCATGGCCGGCATCCCTTCGGCCTAGCGGTGTTTCCCGCTCGGGGTGCAGCGCGATGACACCTTGCGCGGAAAGCCATCGCGGTCACCTTCAATCAGCCCTGAGCGGGTCCGTGCCACCGCCATCGCCACGTTGATGTCGGCGGAGGTCGGGGCGCGCGTGCCCCTGTCTCAGGCAATGTCCGTGGTGATAAGTTGTGCGGATTCCTCGATCGCCGGAGTTCCCATGTCTGCAACCTCGCGCGCCGGATCGCCGGTGGCCAGGCGTCACACGTTGACGCGCCTCGTCCTCGCGGTATCCGTGGTTTCTGCCGCAGGCGCCGTGTGCGCGCAACCACAGCGCAGCGCCGACGTGCCGCCGCCGCAGGACACCCCGTATCCCGGCACGATCGGGATCCATGTCGATGCCAGCGACACGGTGCAGGGCATTTTCCGCACCCACGAAACGATTCCGGTGAAGGCGGGCGCCCTGACGCTGCTGTATCCGCAGTGGATCCCCGGCAGTCACTCGCCCAGCGGCCCGATCGCCATGCTCGCCGGCCTCAAGCTCAGCGCCAACGGCAAGCCGCTGGCGTGGAAGCGCGACACGTACGACGTGTACGCCTTCCATGTCGACGTGCCGGCGGGCGTGTCTGCCATCGATGCCGACTTCCAGTACCTGTCGCCGCGCGACGGCGGGTTCGAGATCACCGATCGCATGATGGACATGCAATGGAGCAACCTGGCCTTGTACCCGGCCGGCCATTTCACGCGCGGCATCACCTTCGCGCCGAGCGTGACGATGGCGCACGGCTGGCAGTTCGGCACCGCGCTGGAGACGAGCGCGCAGTCGGGCGACACCACGACCTTCAAGCCGGTGACCTTCAACAACCTGGTCGACTCGCCGATCTACGCCGGCCAGTACTTCAAGCGCGTCGACCTCACGCCGCCCGGCGGGGCACCGGTGCATCTGGACATCGTCGCCGACGCGCCGAAGTACCTGGACATGACGCCCGAACAGGTGAAGGTGCATCGCGCGCTGGCGGTGCAGGCGACCAGGCTGTTCGGCTCGCACCACTACGACCACTACGACTTCCTGTTCTCGCTGTCGGACGTGTTGGCCGGCAACGGCACCGAGCATCACCAGTCCAGCGAGGACGGGCTGGATGCCGACTACTTCACCGCCTGGGACGACAACGCCACGGGCCGCGACCTGCTGGCGCACGAGTACGTGCATTCGTGGAACGGCAAGTTCCGCCGCCCGGCCGATCTGTGGACGCCCAACTTCAACGTGCCGATGGGCGACTCGCTGCTGTGGGTGTACGAGGGCCAGACGCAGTATTGGGGCTACGTGCTGACCGCACGCGCCGGCCTGTGGACGCCCGAGCAGTTTCGCGATGCGCTGGCGATGGTGGCGGCCAACTACGACCGCAACCGCGAGGGCTTCCAGTGGCGCACGCTCGAGGACACCACCAACGACCCGACCGCCGCGCACCGCTCGGGCCTGCCGTATCGCAGCTGGCAGATGAGCGAGGAGTACTACAGCGCCGGCCAGATGATGTGGCTGGAGGTTGACGCGCAACTGCGTGCGCTGACGCATGACCGCAAGTCGCTCGACGATTTCGCGCGTGCGTTCTTCGGCGTCGACAACGGCAGCTACGTGACGAAAACCTACACCTTCGACGACGTGGTGGCCGCGTTGAACGGCGTGGCGAAGTACGACTGGGCGAGCTTCCTGCATGCGCATGTCGATGCGCCCAGGCCGCCGCTGCTGGACGGCATCGCGGGCACCGGCTGGAAGCTGGTCTACACCGACAAGGAGAGTACCTACGAGAAGCAGTACAACAGCCGCCCGCAACCCTCGCGTCACCTGTACAACTTCGCCTGGTCGATCGGCCTGACGATGGGCAAGGGTGGCCAGATCAACGACGTGCGCTGGGATGGCCCCGCCTTCAAGGCCGGGGTGAGTACCGGCGCCACCATCGTCGCGGTGAACGGCCAGGACTATTCGGGCGACGTGCTGAAACAGGCGATCACGGCGGCCAGGGGAAGCCAGGCACCGATCACGCTTCTGCTGAAGTACCAGGGCGGTTACCGCGCGGTGCCGGTGGACTACCACGATGGCCTGCAATACCCGCATCTCATACGCGTCGAGGGCACGCCTGATTACCTGAGCGAGATCATCGCCGCGCGCAAGTAGGGCCCAGGCTGCATGCGCGGGCGGGGGAATGAGCTCGCCGCGGTCACCTGGACGTCAGCCGCAGCCCATGCGGCGGCTGACGTCCTTGGAAGGAGCAGGGCGTGCATCCGCTGCGGAGGAACGCTGCGGATGCGCGACGTGCATTGCTGCCTCCATCGTCCCGTGCGCTTCCCGTAACGCAACCTCTCTACGCGAGACCATGACCGCGCAGGTCGCTGAAGCGGCGCGGACAGCGCTGCAATGAGCGGATTCTTTCCCTCGCTGTCACCTTCGCGCCACGACCCTCGACCGACCATCGTGACCAGGCGATGCAGCGAGGGCTTCGTGATGACGCAGCAGCAACGACCATCCGCCGCTCGGCGAGCTGGAAGCGTTTCGGCATCGGTCGCATGTCAGCGGGAACAGACTCGCGCGGATGGGGAGATCGCGGTGACCTCGGCGCAGATCGAGGCCGACGCTGCCATTCCTGCACGCCACACCGCCTACGGCGACGGTATCGCCCCGACGCTGCGCTGGACCTCCGTCACCGGCGCGCGCAGCTACGTACTGCTGGTGGAGGATCCGGATGCGCCCGCGCCGCAACCGTTCGTGCACTGGCTCGCGTGGAACATTCCCCCCGATGTGCGCGAACTGCGCGAAGGCACGTCGCAAACGGCCACCCCGGATAGCGTGCAGGGCATGCGCCAAGGCATCAACGGGCGCGGCCAGGCCGGCTATTTCGGCCCGCGCCCGCCACAGGGCGACGAGCCACACCATTACCACTTCCAGGTGTTCGCTCTCGACCGCGCGCTCGATCTGCCCAGCAACGCGGATCGCGACGACGTCGTGGCTGCGATGGATGGCCACGTACTGGCCAAGGGTCAGCTGGTCGCCACCAGCAAGGCACCGACGGCGCGATAGCCGGTCGTTGCCTGCGGTACCGCGGTTGCTGCGGGGGCTGTGGGTTGACGCGGGCATGGTCAACTGCAACCGCAGAGGAGGGCAATGGACATGACAACGACGCCTGGTACCAGTTGGCCCGCGCTGCCTTATGGCGCGTGGAAGGACACCTACGCGACGCTGCATATGTGGTTGCAGACGGTCGGCAAGGTCGCGCTGGCGCAGGCCCCGCCGCTCAATCATTGCTGGGCGGTGGCGTTGCGCGTCACGCCGCGGGGGCTGGCGACGCGATCGCTGCCGCATGGCACCCGTTCCTTCACCATCGAGCTCGACTTCATCAATCACCAGTTGGCCGTCCGCGCCTCGGACGGCGAAACTCGCACGCTGGCCCTGCAGCCGCGCACCGTCGCCGATTTCTACCGCGAGTTGATGACGACGCTGGAAGCGATGCGATTGCCGGTGACGATCCGGCCCGAGGCCGTCGAGGTTCCCGAGCCGATCCGGCTCGACCGGGACACGCAGCATCACACCTACGACCCAGCATACGCCAACCGCCTGTGGCGCATCCTGGTGCAGGTGGATCGCGTGTTCACCGCCTCGCAATGCGCGTTCGTCGGCAAAAGCAGTCCCGTCAACTTCTTCTGGGGCAGTTTCGACCTGGCGGTGACGCGCTTCTCCGGCCGCCGCGCGCCGCCACGCGAGGGGCCGGCATTCGAGCGCGACGCGTACTCGCACGAGGTCATCAGCCACGGCTTCTGGCCCGGCAGCGGACCGTTGCTGGAACCGGCGTTCTACGCGTATGCCGCGCCGGAACCGCCGGGACTCAAGAACGCGCAGGTGCAACCGCAGGCCGCCTACTACCATCGCCAGCTCAACGAGTTCATCCTGCCCTACGATGCCGTTCGGCAGGCCGAGGCGCCGGATGCAATGATCCATGCCTTCATCGACAGCACCTACGCGATCGCCGCCGACTTGGCCAGGTGGGATCGCAGCGCGCTGGATCGCCACGGATAGCGCGCTGAGGCCGGGAAATCGGTGAGTCCTGGTAAAAAGGCCAACTCGGCCGCGGCGGAAGCGTAGGTCGACGACCTGTCCTGAAGCCGAGCGAGCGACAGCTAAACTTGCGCCGCACCTGTTTTTGATTTGTCCAAGGAGCACGTGACGATGAATGGGCTTGATCGGCCGGTCTGGGCCAGCCTGACCACCGCACATGCGCGGCTGTCCGCGGGCGACGACATGGCACGGCGTTACGAGCCGGAGGTCAACCGCTTTGCGTCTGCGCGCGACGACAGCGATGCCGCTCTGCGGGCTCTGGGCCGCCTCGTGCCGGCTTCCGATCAGGTGTTCGTTTTGCAGGCGCCGCCGATCCGCGTGCCCGCCGAACTGACCGCCATCAAGCTGGCCAAGGGCGTGCAGATGGTCGCCCATGACCCGGTTGCGCCGCCGCGCCAGGGCTCGGAAAGCATTGGCGCGCTGGGCGAACTGGACGCGATGGAAATGCTGGCCCTGGCCACGTTGACCGAGCCCGGTCCATTCCTGCGCCAAACCCACCGCATGGGCCATTTCTTCGGTATCCGCGTCGACGGCAGGCTTGCCGCCATGGCCGGCGAGCGGTTTCGCTTTCCGGGTTATACGGAGGTCAGTGGTGTATGCACGCATCCCGATTTCCGCGGTCATGGATTCGCCAAACGCCTGTCCAGGCACGTCGCCGCGGCGATTTCGGCGCGCGGCGAAACCGCCTTTCTGCACGCATGGAAAAACAACACCGCCGCGATATCGCTTTACGAGGCGCTGGGTTTCCGGTGGCGATGCGACGTGAACGTGGCGGTTCTCGAACGCCGACCGGAAGACGGCCCACACTGAAACCGCGGGCTTCAGGCGGTCGGTGACGACAAGCGCACGCTGCGCCGATACGCTCCTGCTGGATCTGTGCGGCGAGAAAGAGCAGGGCATCGAACTGCCGTGGATCGACGTCGTGTCCGGTTGGTGCGTGCCGCTATCCCCACGGGTGCATCCCGCCGTATCACGGCCCGTGGACCTCGCCTCTGCTCCACTTCCCGCGACGTGACTGGTCGAAGGAGATGAGCATGAATGCGTACACCATGTTGTGGACTGCGATCGTGCTGTTCGCCCTTGCCGCCGCCGGGGGGCTGGTTTTGGCGGGCGTACGTGTTTTTGGCGGGCGCAATCCACCCGCCTCGCTGGCCTTGCTGCATGGACTGCTCGCCGGCGCCGGCCTGACGTTGTTGCTGTTCGCCGCGTTCACCGCCGGCCTGCCAGCACTCGCGCTGTGGGGGCTGGTCCTGCTGGTGCTCGCCGCTTGCGGTGGTCTGGTGATGAACCTTCACTACGCATGGAACCGCAACCTGATGCCGAAGCCGCTGGTATACGGTCACGCGCTGATCGCGGTCGCGGGGTTCATCCTGCTGATCATCGGTGCACTCGGTGAGGCGCCTCGCTCGTGAGCACCGTTGGACGCGTGCTGGCGGACGATGCGTGGTGGGCGCGCTGCACGCGGAACGGCAACGGCGGTAGCCCGTCCACCACGCAAGCGGACGCTATTTCTTCAGTGCCTTCACCGCGTCCAGCGTCTCCTGCACATGCTTCTTCGGGCTCAGGTTTGAGTACACATGGGTGATCTTGCCCGACGGAGCGATGACGTAAGAGGTACGGTCCGACCAGCCGGGCTTCTGCAGCAGCAAGGCGTCGTACTCCTTGGCGATCTTCGCGCCATCATCGGCGGCCACCGGAAACTTGCCGCCGCAGTGTTCGGTTTCTTTCGAGAAATCCGCCAGCTCCGAGGTGTTGCCGGCGGTAACGCCGATCACGGTCGCGTGCTGCGCCTTGAACTGGTCGATGGCCTCGGAGAACAGATGCGCCTCGATGTTGCAGCCCGTGGTGTGCGCGGCGGGGAAGAAATAGACGACCACGGGGCCCTTCTTCAACGCATCGGCGAGCTTGAACGTGAAGGGCTGGCCGGCGAGGTAGGCCGGCGCGGAAAAGTCCGGTGCCTGGCTGCCTTCCTTCAGCGCTGCAAAGGCCGGCGCAGCAAGGGTGGCGGTACCAACGAGGGCGAAGGCCGCGAATTTCAGCAGGACGTTCATGGGGTGATTCCTGTGCGGGTTGAGGGTCAGCAGCGTTATACGCCAGAAACTCATGAAGGATGTCGCCGTTCCGGTTGCGCACCCGCGCCCCCCATCCTCAAGGAATGCCTGAAGTGGCCGATGACCCTTCAACCGCCCCGCTGCAGGAACTCCATGCGACGTGTGTCAGCCCGCTCTGCCGAACTTGTTCGAAGCCGTCGCCCGGCTCTCGGCCGTAACCGTGTTGGTATCTGCCCAAGGGGACCTTCGTGCACATGAATCATCACAAGCCGCCCGTGCAAAAGCCGGCCAATCGCGTTGACTGGAGCGATCCGCACCTGGAATCGCTGCTGCGCAAGACCGAAAGCTGGAAGCTCGACAACCGGGGTGTTTATCCCGAGCAGGAGGTCGAAATCCATATCGGCTGGGGCGCCGCCGTCGGCAAGCCCGCCATGCTGGTCTGGGAACGCGACCAGGCCCTGGTGCTGGCGACCACCTTTCCGCTGCCGCTGGGCGAGCACGTGCGCGTGGACTGCCCTTACGGCGATGGCATCCGCACGGTGTGGGGAGTCGTGGTCGAGGGGCGCGAGGGGAACCGCGAGGAGGACCGCGCCAACGGCATCCACGTGCACTGGCTGCATGTGCGCTGAGGCGAGCCCGGCGCGGGGATACATCGGCCGTCACACGGAAAGCGCTGAGCGCACTTCCGGTCGCGCGGTTTGCGCCGCCGTGCGAGGAGTGATGTCGCTTCAGCGACGTATGGCAAGCACGCCGTCCAGCGCGAGCTGCGCCTTGAAGCCCGCTTTCTCCAGCCGCCTTGCCACTTCACGCGGCACATCACGGCCGCTGGTGAGTTTGTTCGGGCTGCCGGTGTAGTGGAACAGGCGGCCGCCGCGGCGCAGCACGCGCGCCAGTTGATCGTAGAACGCCTGTGAATACAGTTCGCCGGCGATGCCGAAGCGCGGCGGGTCGTGCAGCAGCGCGTCCATTGACGCGTCGGCGATCTGCGTGATGGCCTGTGAAACATCGGCGTGGGCGAGCTGCAGGCGGCCGCCGTCAGCCGGCGCATCGGGATCCGGCGACCACGGATTGAGCGTGCGCAGCCACAGCACGTCGGCGTTCTTCTCGAACGAATGGATGCGCGCCACGCCTGCCTCCAGGCAGCACGCCGCGAAGTAACCCAGGCCGCCGCAGGTATCCAGCACCATCTTGCCGCGCGGCTCTACCAGCGCCACCTTGCGGCGTGCGTCCTCGAACGGCGACTCCTTCGACGTGGGCAACATCTTGATGCCGTCGATCTCGAAGGTGGGCGCGCCCCACTCGGTGGGCACCAGCTTGATCAGCGAACCCGCGTAGCGCGACGCCGGCGCGAACTCGTCGCCATCCCAGTAATGGATGGTGCGGTCCTTCAGCTTGTGCGCGTACGGGTAGCGCTGGCCGCGCCACTGCCAGGCATCCGCGTGCAGCGTTGCGGCGCCGTTCGATCGCCCCAGGTCGAGCGATCCGATCCACTCGCCGGCGGCCGCATCGCGTGCGGCCAACAGCCCTTCGGCAGCAGAGCGTGTCAGCAGGGGGCCGTGATAGTGCGACACGATGGGCAACCTTCGGGGAACGGTGGAGTGGGCCGCCACGCGGCGCAGGGCGGCATCGTAACCCACTGGCAGGACCCGCCCCGTCTGCAAAGCTGCAAGCTTGCCGCCGCGCGACCCGATGCTACAGGCGAGGACCGGGCCAACGCCGTTTCGCTGGAATGCACGTGCTCCGATGTGCAGGCAACGCTCAGGGGCGGGAGTAAAGTTGTCCCGTTCGCGCGGACGTGTCGCCGGGTGAAGGTGCACCGGCGGCGTCATGGAGATCGCGCGGCGCACCCGCGGGAGAGACGGCATGACCTTCTATCTGTTCGCGTCGTTGATCGGCCTCGTGGCGGGCTGCGCGCGCCCACCGCGCGCGCGGTGGGCAGACGAGCCGCCTGCTGCGGATGGCTGCATGCGCAGGGTAGCTGGGTGGCGTTCCCGGGCTACGCATGGAAGCCGTGGATCCGCGGCGCATTGGCTGGGTGAGCTGGTCACCGACCCGTTGCCCGCCACGCCCGGCGGCATGTGGATCGGCAGCGCGCTGCTGAGCGTGGCGGCCGTGTCATGAGCCGCGCATTCGACGCGATCATCGTCGGCGCCGGCCAGGCCGGCCCGCCGCTGGCGAACCGGCTGACGCGGGCCGGGCAGTCGGTGGCGCTGGTCGAGCGCAAGCTTTTCGGCGGCACCTGCGTCAACACCGGCTGCATGCCGACCAAAACCCTGGTGGCCAGCGCGCGCGCGGCGCACGTCGCCCGCCGCGCCGCGGATTTCGGCGTGGTGCTGGCCGGCGAGGTGGGCATCGACATGCTGAAGGTGAAATCGCGGGCCGACACCGTCATCGCGAACGCCCGTCATGGCGTGCGCACGTGGCTGGACGATATGGACGGCTGCACCGTGATCGAAGGCCATGCACATTTCGAGGACGCGCGAACCTTGCGCGTCGGCGACGAACGGCTCACCGCGCCCAGGATCTTCCTCAACGTCGGTGGCCGTGCGGCAGTACCCGACATGCCCGGTGTGCACGACATCCCGTACCTGACCAACACCACGATGCTTGGCCTGGAGCAGGTGCCGGCGCATCTGCTGATCGTCGGCGGCAGCTACATCGGGCTGGAGTACGCGCAGATGTACCGGCGTTTCGGCGCGCGCGTGACGGTGGTGGAGAAGGGCCCGTACCTGATCGGGCGCGAGGATGAAGATGTATCCGTCGCCGTGCGCGAGATCCTGGAAGGCGAGGGCATTCGACGTCCGTACCGGTGTCGACCACATCGCCTTCGCACGCGAGGGCGATGCGATCGCGGTCACGCTCGATGGTGCCCGTGTCGTCTGCAGCCATGTGCTGGTGGCGGTGGGGCGCACGCCGAATACCGGCGACCTCGGCCTCGACAAGGCCGATGTTGCGACCGACGCGCGCGGCTACATCACCGTCGACGACGAGCTGCAAAGCAGCGTGCCAGGCATCTGGGCGCTGGGCGACTGCAATGGCCGCGGCGCGTTCACGCACACCGCCTACAACGACTTCGAGATCGTCGCGGCCAACCTGCTCGATGGCGAGCACCGCCGCCTCAGCGAGCGCGTCAGCGGCTACGCGCTGTACATCGACCCGCCGCTGGGCCGCGTCGGCATCGGCGAAGCCGAGGCACGCAAGCGCGGCCGCCCGTTCCTGGTCGGCAAGCGGCCGATGACGCGAGTCGGGCGCGCCGTGGAAAAGGGTGAAACGCAGGGCTTCATGAAGGTGATCGTCGACGCCGAAACGAAGGCGATCCTTGGCGCCGCGATCCTCGGCGTCGAAGGCGACGAGGCCATCCACGGCATCATCGACATGATGAGCGTCGGCGCCACAGCCACCGAACTGCAGCACACCGTGCCGATCCACCCCACGGTGTCCGAACTCATCCCCACGCTGTTGTCGGAAGCGCGTGCGCCGGACGAAAAGCCGCGGTAATCGGGTCGCGCATCAGGCCGCACGCGACGGCTAATTCAGCGGACAGAATCCGCGACCTGCGAGGGGCTCACCCCCAGCACGCGGCGCATGCAGCGGGCCATGTGGCTGGGGTGGGCAAAGCCCGTTTCCAGCGCGATGTCGGTCAGGCTGCCGGCGCCTTCCAGCAGGCGTAGCCGCGCGCGCTCCACGCGCCGTTCGAGCACGAAGCGATGGGCCGGCATGCCCACGGCCTGCCGGAACAGCGGCTTGAAATGCGACAGGCTGAAGCCCGCCACGCCGGCAAGCTCGGCGAGCGTGAGGTCCTGGTCGAGGTTCGCCTCGATGTATTCGAGCACGTGGCGCAGGCGCCATGCCGGCAGTGCACGACCGCCGGACGGATTCGCCTTGCGCGATTGCAGGGCGAGCAGTCGTGCAGCAAGCGCGGAAGCAAGGCTGTCCGCGAACAGCCGGCCGCCGGGATAGGCGTCGTGATCCTCGGCTTGCATCATCCAGCCGATGCGCTCGACCTGGGGGTCGCGGATGTGAATCGAAGGCGCGAGTCCCGCATGCTGCGACCCCAGGCCCATGGCATCGGCGGTGTCCGCGAGCAGCGAAGGCGTCAACCGCAGCAGCAGTGACCGCGCCGGCCGGGTCAACGTCCAGCGCGTACTGGCGCCAGCGGGCACGACGCAGAACTGGCCGTGCAGGCGAACGCCCTGGCGCTCGTGATTGCCCGCGCGATAGGAGACCGGCACCGGTTCGCCCAGGTGCAGGCAGAGCACGTGGCGGTCATCCAGCGGTGAATCGAAGCGACCGGAGGGCACCGGCGAGGTGAGCACGTCGAGCAGCGGCATGCGGGCCGCACCGATACCCGACAGCAGCGGGGCCGGAGGCGCGGGATAGCAGGCGGGACGGTCGCTCATCGCCTGATCCTCGCGAGGGCGCCCGGCCCCGCGCAAGTGCCGGAAATCATCCTCGCGTGCCCGACAGCAGCCGATCGTGTGCGCGTGCCACCGACGAAAGCGCGAGCATCCGTCGTGTGCAGAACACTCATGGACACGGAGATCGAAATGAAGCGCAGGCAATTCCTGCAATGGAGCGGCGCGGCGGTCGCCGGGTGCGCCGCCGCATGCATGGCACGTGGAGTTGGCAGCGGCATCGCGGCGCAAGCGGTCGCGTCGCACGCCACCGACGTGGCGAGGTTTCGCGCCGCGCGGCGTTTCGCCGACCTGCCGTTCGGCAAGATCGCCTACGTCGAACGCGGCGCGGGCGAGGCTGCGCTGTTCCTGCACGGCGCTCCGTTGAACGGCTTTCAATGGCGCGGCGCGATCGACCGGTTGTCGGCAAGCCGACGCTGCATCGCACCGGATTTCATGGGCCTCGGCTACTCGCGGATTCCCGAGCGGCAATCGCTCGCCGCCGGTGCGCAGGTCGCGATGCTTGCGGCCTTGCTCGATGCATTGGCCGTCCGCCGGGTCGACATCGTCGCCAGCGACAGCGGCGGCGCGGTGGCGCAGCTGTTCCTGGTCCGCTATCCCGAACGCGTGCGGACCATGCTGCTGACGGACTGCGATGTCGAGCCCGACAGTCCGCCACCCAAGGTCAAGCCGGCGATCGAGATGGCACGCGCGGGAACGCTCGCGGACGCCACGGCCAAGTGGCTCACCGACAAGGCATTGGCGCGCGCGACGTTCGGCGCGGCGGTCTATCGCGACCCCGCCGGCTTTGCGGATGAGACCATCGAGTACTACGTCGCGCCGCTGGTGAGTTCGCCGTTGCGCAGGATGCAGTACCACGCGTTCCACATCGCGCTGGAGCCCAATCCGCTGGCGGGCATCGAGGCGGCGCTGAAGCGCAGCACGGTGCCGGTGCGGATCGTCTGGGGCACAGCGGACGACATCTTTTCGCCGGCGGATGCCGACTATCTCGACCGGACGTTTCCGCAGTCCCGCGGCATCCGTCGTGTCCCGGGCGCAAAGCTGTTCTTCGCGGAAGAGTTCCCCGACCTCATTGCCGAGGAAGCGCGGCGGTTGTGGGGGATCGGCTGATGGACTGGCTCCCTGTTTCTCGCCAGGAGGCGGTGAAGTCCCGCTCGTCTTGTCGCACCCGAGGGCGTGCGCGTTGCGTGCGAACCATGGTCCTGTTGTCCACGTTGATACTCGGCTTGTGCCTTGGCCAGCCCGCGGCCGTCGTTGCGCAGTCGCGTCCTGCTACGGGCGAGCTCGACCATATCCTGCTGTGGGGGCGCGACATCGACCAGGTCAGCGCGGTCATGGCGGTCAAGCTCGGCCTGCAGGTCAGGCCGGGTCGCAATCCCGGCGGCGTGGCCAATCGCTATGTGCGAATGGACGACGGCAGCTACCTCGAACTGCTGGGCATCACCCGGCCGGGCGCCGCGATGGATCCGGGCATGCAGGCGGACCAGGCGAGGCTGCATCGTGGGCCGGGCTCGCGTACGTTCGGACTGCGTTCCAGGGAGCTCGATGTCACGCGTGCGCTGCTGCAGCAACATGGTCTCCAGCCTACGGCGGTTTTCTCCGCGTCGCCCGATGATCCGGACGGCGACGGCCCGTCTGCGCCGCCGCGGTGGCGATTGTTTGCGTTCGACCGCCAGCCGCTGTCGAGCAATCTGTTCTTCATCGACTACGCCAGGCTCGGCAACACCGCTGCGCGTACCGAAGACGATCGCGCGGCGCGCGAACAGCCCGACACAGCCCGCGAGCTCTCCGCGGTATGGTTGCTCTCGTCCGACGCCGATGCGGATCGCCGGCAGTTCGAGCGCATGGGCTTCAAGGGGGCGACGCCGGTTCGCATGACGCAGATAGCGGCGCACGGCTTCGCGGTGCCGGTGGGACGCAAGCGGGTTCTCCTGCTGCAGCCGGACGGCGCGGGCATGGCAGCCGAGGCGTTGGGAAAAGGCGGGCCGCAGGTGTTCGGGGTGAGCATCGGCGTGGCGGATCTCGATCGCGCAAAACGACAGGTGGAGCGCGGCTACGAGAAAGCGTTGGCCAGCTACCACGGCGTGCTGGGCGATTCCTTCCTTGCACCGACGCGGGACGATCTCGGGCTGCTGGTCGAGTTCCATGCCATGCCGAAGTAGGCGGGCGGGCCACCGGCGCCGGCATTGCCGGTGCGCGATACTGCGGGCATGAAACGACTCCTGTCATGCCTTTGCCTGCTGTTGCTTCTCGCCCCGGCGCACGGTACCGAAACGCCCGCGCCGGCGGCGCGCACCATCGTGCTGGTGCGGCATGGTTACTACGTGCCGGATCCCGCTGCGGATGAACGGCTGGGGCCGCATCTGGCGCCGATCGGCGTGGCGCAGGCGCAACTGGTGGGCGCGCGTCTGGCGGGCCTGCCGACGCGTTTCGACGCGATGTACGTCAGCCCCGTGCAACGCGCACGCGATACCGCAGCGGTCATCGCCGCCGATTTGCCGGGACGTCGCTTCACGGTGATCGAAGATCTCGCTGAATGCACGCCGCCCACGCGTCGCGCCGAGGTCATGGCCCACGAAAAGCCGGCCGATCTGGCGCGCTGCAAGGCACAGTTCGACCGGCTGTTCGCCCGCTATTTCAAGCCGGCCGAAGCGCATGAGCGCACCGATCTGATGGTGTGCCACGGCAACGTGATCCGCTACCTGGTCACGCGTGCGCTCGGCGTCGACAGCGAGGCATGGCTGGAGATGTCGGTGGGCAACGCCAGCATCACCGTGATCCGCATCGAGCCTGACGGCCGTTTCAAGGTCATTGCCGTCGGTGACGTCGGGCACCTCCCGCCGACCATGCTGACCGGGGCGACCGGTGACGGCGAGCGCAACCTGGCGATCCCGCCGTTGCCGGTCGAGCGGTAGACCGTCGAGTCGATTCCCTTTACAGCTTGCTGTGCTCGACCTGCCGCTCGCGCTGCATCAAGGTCCACTCGGCGTGTTCGGTGAGGGCCGCGTCGCCCAGTGCCAGCAGGATCTCGCGCTGCTGCATGGCGTCGTCGGTGCGATCAAGCGCGCCGCGAGCGCCGCTGAAAATGCGCTGCATGAATCGATATTGGCGGATCAGCTCCTTGTCGGCCTTGCGGTAGGCATAGGCCTCGCGTACGGCGGCGATGATCGACAGCACCGCCATCACCAGCACCAGCAACACCTTGGTCTCCTGCGACAGCCTGAGCGCGAACACCGCCAGGAACACGCTTATCGCCACGCCGCCCCACAGGCTGATCCGGCCGACCGTCTCGGTGATGTGGTGCCGGCCGGTGCGCTCGGCGATCTTGCGCTCGTAGTAGTGCAGTTGTCCGCAGGTTGCGGAGTCGCCCACCCATTCGGCGATGACCTCGGCCAGCGCATCGGGCGTTGCCGGCCGTGACCGGAGTGACGGGTACAGGCTGGCGGCGCGCATGACGTTGCGGATCCAGCCCAGCTCGATGTTCTGCTTCTGCAGGAAATTGTCGTGCGCGAACTCATGATCGGCGTTGGCCGAGATGCCTGCGCGACGCCAGTACGACTGGATGCGCAGACCTTCGGCCAGCGCGCGGTAATCCAGATATTTGCGGTGCCAGCCGCGGTGGTGTGCGAGCAAGGCCACGGCGCCGCCGCTGGCGAACAAGATCAGGAACAGGTAGATCAGGAAGTCCTGGGCAGGCAGGTGCGCATAGAAGGTGAACGCGATGCCCATCAGCGCAGCCAGCGTATAACTCAGCCGCATCGCCAGCAGCACGCGTTTCTGGAAATGCAGGGCCAGCCAGTCGGCGGCATGGAACGTCCGGTCGATGATCGCGGTGGCGTCCGAACAGACGTCCTGCGAATTGGCTTCGATCGCCGCGGCGTAGCTGTCGCATTCGGCATTGAACTCTGCCATCCGCGCAAACATCAGCCGGAACTCCGCCGGCAGTTCGTTGCCGGTGGTCTGCATGTCGGCGCTGCGCCAGCCTGCCTGCAGCGGTGCCAGGCCCGCGGCCGGCGCGCCATCCGGCCGCGCGCGCGAGCAGACGATGTGATACAGCAGGCTTTCATCGCCGCCGCCCAGCACGTGGCGCGTGTCGCGGCGCCGGTCGATAAGGCCGGGCAGTGTCCCGGTGAGGTGATAGTCCACGATCTGGGCGGTGCCACCGAGATGTCCGGACGCCTTGCCATCCCAGATCGCCAGCAGGATGTGGCAGTGGCTGGCGATGTACACACCGGCCTTGGCGTACAGGCGATCTCGCGGCATGCCTTGCGAGGCGACCGCATGGTTCGTCGGGGCCATCAGGTTGGGAAGCGGAACGATCTCGGCCTGGCTGCACAACATGTCGAAGCTGGCGCGCACCGCGGCATCGGCGAAGTCATCCACATACAGCTCCCGCGGCAGCGGCAGCGGTGCGATCAGGCGCGCACCATGCGCAAGCGCTTCCTGCGCGACCAGCTGGTCGCCGCCTTCGGCCAGCGCCGAAAGCACGACCAGCTGCAGGTCGGGCAAGTCGCGGTGCAACTGGTCAAAAAAATCCCGTACGCGCTGCCGGATCGGTTCGATCTCGCGCGCTGGGATATCTCGATGGCTGGTAACACCGACAACCAGTGGCGTCATGGCGGATTCCGGACGAGGTGGTATCACGAGGGCAATGCAGCGCCGCGTAGCCGCATGACCGGCCACAGGCGTACCGCCCGCCGCTCCGTGCCATCGGCCCGGCCTGCGCCAGACCGGTGGCATGACGTCGGCGTGCCTAGTTGGGCTTGATCCGCGGCGCGGTGGTGGTGCCGGGCGCAGGTGCTCGCGGCTCGAAATCTGGCTCTGGCTGCCGCGAGTCGTTGCTGTCTTCTTCCTCGGTGTCCGGGACGCGCTGATTTTCATTGCCGGTCATTGACATGATGATCTCCTGTCGTGGTGGTGGAAGTTGCCGTCGACCGTCTGACTCCCTGACTCCAACGCATGCAGCGTTGTCAGGTGTTCTTGATCCTCGGGTTGGTGGTGGTGCGACCATCGTTTGTCACGTTCGTCCGATACGGCTTGCCGCCAATCGTGGCGCTCAACTGGTAGATCCATTCGCCCGTCGTGTTTTCGCTATCGCCGGAGGTGTTGTTGTCGTTGAGGACGGCCATGATTAACACCTTGCGTTTGCGCAGCACGGGCTCACTGAAGATTCCCTCCGGGGGCCTGCTGTTGCCGGTCCAGGCAAAACCCGGCTTCGGGTCGTTCTGCGAATTGAACGATGCCTTGGGGTCCTTGACATCGAGCTTCCATCGGATGGTTTGCCAATCAAGACCGTGCTTGATGTGGTTTGGGTCGTCTTTCTCGTTGACGTCGAGGTACGGAGGGCTGGTCTCCGTGTCGAGCGTGACGATGAGAACGTTTGACATGGGGAACTCCTGTTGTCGGAGATTCAACGCGATTACATCCCGATATTGTCTGCTGCTATTCGCCATGAGTGAGCCTATTTGCGCGGGTTGCCGCCCGATGCCGCCAGCAGCTCCTGCTGGAACGTGGCATTGACCGGATAGTCGATCCGTTCGCGTTGCAATACCTGCAGCAGTGCCACATCGCGATAACCGCTACTCCATAGTTGCCGGATCAGCGGTTGTGCTTCGGCCGTCCTGCCGAGCGCCAGCAGCGCCTCGATCTGCAGCGCCAGCAGGCGCGGGTCGCCACGCCCGCTTTTCACCGCCAGCATCGCGTGCAGCGCTTCCTCGCGCCGTGGCCGCGCGGCTTGCCGATCTTCCACCGCGGCAAGCGACAACCGCGCACTCGTTGTTGCCAGCAAGGTCGCGCGATCGTCGGGCTGCTGGGCGAGCAAAAGGTCCAGTGCATGCAGTGCCGCGCCGGCCTGCGTACGCGAGGCGTCGATCCGGCCCGCGGCACGCGATTGCGCGGCCCGCTCGAGCTGCGCCTCGGCAAACTCGCGCTCCCAGCCAGCGTTGGCGGGATCCTGTCTGGTCAGCGCGGCGAAGGTCGCAAGCGCCCCGGCCGTGAGTGCGTTTGCGGTGGGCAGATCACCGCTCAGCCGCCGCAACCGGCTCAGTTGGGTGGCGTACAACGCCGCGTGTTCCTGAAAATCGGTGTTGCTGGGGTCGACCGTTCTCAACTGCATGGCGATGTCGACGGCTTGCTGCAGGCTGCCCATGCCGGTTTTCAGGTCACCGGTCAGCGCCTGCGTGCGCCCCAGGATCGCGCGCACGGTCAACATGTTGTCGCGTTGGTTGACGTCCTTGGGGTCACGCGCCGCTAGCGCGGCTTCGATAGTGTCGTCGGCAGCGTAGTGCGCCACCGCGGCGGCCAGCTCGCCACGCATCAGCGCCAGTCTGCCCAGGTTGTTGTAGGCCGAGCCGAGACTGGCCACCCATTCCACATTGCCCGGCTGCGCCGCGACCAGTTGCTGCATCAGCGGCAGCATGCTGCCGTACTGGATCAGGGCCGCGTCCAGTTGGCCACGCGCTTCCAGCACGTGGCCGATATTGTTGTCGATCGTGGCCAGTTGGAACTTCAGCTGGACCTCGTTCGGGGTCAGCCGGTGCGCGCGTTGGAGCAGCGTCTGCGCCGCCGCAAAACTCTGCTGCGCAGCGTCGAGTTCGCCCTGGCGCCAGTGGGTCATGCCGATGAACGCCCAGACCTCCGCGCAAGCCAGTTGTCGCGTGATGTTCGCGGGGGCGGCAGCGGCCAAGGGGGCTGCCAGCTTCAGGGCAGCCTGGTAGGAGGCCATTGCTGCCTGCAAATGGCCCTGGTCCAGCCGCACGCTGCCGATCCTTTCGAGTGCCTTGACGCGTTGCGCGAGCGTGTCGTCGGTGACGTCGGCGGTCGGCATCGACTGGAAGTAATCCGTGGCGTGGTCGTCGACCGCTTCCATGATGTCCAGCCGCGATACCTGGGCCAGCTTGTCGTTGAGATCGCCCAGCATGAAGTCGACCAGATCCTCGGCCTGCTTCTGACGGCGTTCGGCCGCGTGGCTGGCGGCTACCGCGGCATTGCGCGCGATCACGGCGGCGATCGCCAGCACGGTGGTCACCGTTGTCACCGCCAGCGCGATCGTGGCCAGCGCCGCCATGCGCCGGATGCGCCGCTGCAGCTCGCGCCGCTTCAGGGCGTCGAATCCGACGCCCAGCATGCCCGCGATCAACTTCAGTTTTGCGTCAGCCTTGCCATCCTTGCCGGGCCGTACGTCGGCCGCGATGGGCTCGGTGCGTTCATCGCCGAGCGCGCCGCTTGCCGCGAGCGGATGACGCAATGCCGGCGCGAAACATTCCTCGGCCTCGCGCCCGGGCAAGTCGCTGGCGCCGGGTTCGCCGTCGACGATCAGGCAGAAGATGCGCTCGCCGCGACCGAGCTGCTTGAACGCCAGCACTTCGCGGTCGACCCAGCGCGAATTCGCCGAATGCGGCGAGCAGATCACCAGCAGGGATTCCGATTGCGCCAGCGCCTCGTTGACCGTGTGGCTGAGGTCGGTGGCGCTGGCCAGCTCGTCGCGGTCGCGGAAAACCGGCGCGAGCCGGGCCGGGGTTACGCCCACGGCCGTGGCCTGGCCGACCAGCCGCCGCGGGACCACGTACGCCTCCAGCGCCTTGTGCAGCCATGCCGCCCAGGTCGTGTCCCGGTGGCTGTAGCTGATGAAGGCGCGGTAGCGGAAAGCCGGCGTCGGGGAGGCTTGCATCATCACGCATCGCGCTCGTGCAAGTGGTGCAGTCCCTTGCCGGAAAGCCCCGCCGGTGCACTGACTGGGCGTCGGACTGCCGCCCCCATCGGCGGTCCGTTTGCCGAAGATACCACTTGAAACGTGATGGCCGTCACATTTCTGTCCGCAACGAAGCGGGCAGCGATCGCTTGCCGCTTCCGTCAGCGCCGGTCAGCCCGGCCACGGCGGCCGGCGAACCCCTGGAGGTGCGCCTGCGGCAGGCGATCCATGCGCGGCGGGTGTGCTCGCCCGCGCCGGTTCGACCGGGCACGCATTGCCCGTCACGAGGTCAGCGCACGACGCAGGTCATGCAAGGCGGAAAGCAGCTCGGCCGGCTCGCGCAACGACTTTCGCGCGGTACCGATCGCGCGCCGCACGTTGGCGGATGCGCCACCTCCATCGATCAGGGCGAGCGCGGGGGCGCGGCAGGACAGCAGAACGTCCACCCAGTCCGCGGGTTGCACTGGCCGGAAACGGCGCGTGGCCAGGCGGCTTGCGCGGAACGCCGGGGCCAGCTGCTCGATCGTGGCGATCGCCGCGCCGAAGTCTTCGGCGTTTCGTGACGGGGCGGCCGGATCCACCGCCGCGGCCAGCGCGGCGAGCGCGTCGGCGATACGGCGGCGCAGCACCATGGTCGACCGCACCGGCAGCACGAACCAGGCGCTGGCGAGGCCGATGATCGCCCCGATCGCGATTTCCTCCAGCCGCGGCCACAGGACGGCCGCTGTGGATGCGCCGGCAAAACCTTGCAGCAGGGCCAGCGCGACGGTGGCGAACAGTGCCCACCACGCGTAACCCAGCGGGCGCAGCCACACGCCTAGAAAGACCGCGACGAGAATCAGCGCGACCGTCGACGCATCGTGCGATCCGGCGTGGAGGGTGAACGTCAGCGCCAGCGCGGTTCCGGCCGCCGCACCGAGCACGCGCAACAGGCTCTTGTGGGCGACGTCCAGTCGGCCGCGGTTGCCGCTGAGGACGATGAACGCGGTGAGGACGATCCATGCCCAACGCTGTGGAAAAAATACATAGCCGACGATGAATGATGCAGCGAGCGCGACGGCCATCTGGATGGCCATTCGGGTGCTGGCGATCGGCTTCAGCGAGGTGTCGCGGACGGGCGTGGGTGGCGCGCGATGCGGCGAGTTTGCCAGCGGCAGGAAGCGCCATCGACGGGCCAGTGCATGCAGTACGCCAACCCACAACAAGGCCAGCAGCCCGACCAGTATCGGCACCAGCGGCGCAGGGAGTGCACTGTCTGCGGTCATCCGGATCGGTGGCGTGGCAAGCAGCACCACGAACGGCAACGCGACCAACGAACCGGCACGCCGCGCCGCGGGGCCGAACCGGCGCAGCCAGATCGACATGAACATGCCGCCGACGAAAACCAGCGCGCCCAGCCACGGTGCCCGCTGCAGCAAGGTGCCCACACCTGCCGCGAGCAAGCCGACGACGGGCAGCGCGATGGCCGCCTCGACGCGGCCGCGCAGATCGCGATCGAGCTGGCTGCGCGACAGCGAGAGGCACAGCACCACGGACAACACGGCCGCACCCGGCCCGGGGGCGATCGCCAGCGCGCACGCGAGCGTGGCAATGGCGGCCAGCATGGTGACGCTGGCTTCGCGCAAGGCGCGCCGTAGCGTTTCAAGCGTTGTCGTCGTGGGTGACTGCCGTGTCATGGCTACCGGGATCATGTTTGCGGCGAAGGCCGCTGGAGAAATGGCCGGTACTTTCTCATGTCTGCGGATTGTCCGGACAGGTCGACTGCCGCGCGTCCGCGTCGGGCCGGTCGAAAAGCGGGCGGCCCATGCAACGCCAGGTGTGCGAGGCTGGATGAATGAGTCGGCCAGACGACCCGGACGATCATCCGTCTGACGTGCTGTTACGATCCGTCACCTGAAAAGTGGAACACGGGATGTCGCAGCAGTCTTCACTACCCGGCTTTGCGCCGGCAGCACCCACGGACCGGCTGTTCCTGGCGATTTTTCCGGATCGCGAAACCGCGGCGCAGCTGGCTGCGCTTGCGACCACCCAGTGCGCGCAGCACGGTTTGCGCGGCCGGCCTTTGGTCGCCGAGCGTTTCCACGTCACGCTGTTCCATCTCGGCGATTCCATCGGCCTGCGCAAGGACGTGGTTGAGGCCGCTTCGAAGGCGGCTTCGCGGGTGCAGGCGGCTCCGTTCGAGCTGGCCTTCGACCGGGTCGCCAGCTTCGCCGGCCGGCGCGACAAGCTGCCGTTCGTGCTCAGGGCCGATGATGGCAATGCCGCGCTGCGACGGTTCCAGGCGGAACTGGCGGCGCGGCTTCGCGAGTCTGGCCTGGGACATTTCGCGAACGAAAGTTTCGAACCCCACGTCACGCTGGCGTACGACGCACGCCTGGTCGCGCCCGAGGTGATCTCCCCGGTGCGCTGGCGCGCCGACGAGTTCGTGTTGATCCACAGCCTGCTGGGGCAAACCCGCCATGTTCCGTTGGCGCGCTGGGCGCTCGCATGAGCGGGGTGCCGCGTCATCACCGCGCCGCCGGAGAGGAGTCGGCGGACTATCCGCCGCAACCACCGCAGCAGATGGATGGCAGTTCCACCACCTGCCGCGGTTCCACCCGGCTGCCGGCCTGGTGCATCAAGCCAAGCAGGTCTGTCAGCGGAAGGTAGGTGGCGATCCTCAAGGTGCAGCCATCGCGCGCCATGGCCACCACCACCCCCGGATCCGAGTCATACAGGACGTTCTCGATGGCAGGCAGGTCCGGCTTCGCCCCGGACATGTCGATGTGATATTCCATGGCTTGCTCCTGACGATCGCACACACCGGTGGCCTCGGCCGATCATCGCGCGGTCCGGTGCCAACCACCTTGACCCTGGTCATCGCCAGGCTCGATGGCGCAACGGCGCGGCGGTGGCGGTCGGTGGCGCGAGAGGAGCGACATGCATCCGCTGGCAGTGGGACGGCCGTTGGTTGCGAACGCAGGACGGTTTGCCCGGTTACGGAGACCGCGCCGCCGGTTCCGAAAAAGCCTGCTCGACGATCGGTACCAACGCCGTCGTGAAGCGCGTTGCTTCCGGTGCAGAAAGGTGCGACCACTCGGGTTGCTGGTAACCCTGCAGTCGGGGGTCGTCCATGAAGTGGATGCCGGGAGCGTGCGTGCGTTGCAGCAGTACGTCCCAGGTGCGTGCACGGGGAAAGACCTTCTCCTCCATGGTGTAGAACGGGCCGATGCTCGGCAGGCGCACGAAGACCACCTTGACGCCACGCGCGCGCAGGGTGGCCACCGCCGTGGCCGCCCGGTCAATCTGCCTGTCGATCACTCGCTGCAGGGCTGCGGGCGTGGCCATTTCGGGCGGCGGTGGCGCGGTCATCATCTGCATCCAGATGCCGCGGGCGACCGCCCGATAGCTGGCATCGGTTTCCAGTTTCGGCCACATATGCGTGTTGCGATCGGCCTCGGAGTTGGCCAGCTTGCGCACCGCCGGTCTCGGATGGGTGCCGGGGCGCACGGGCCACGGCTGTCGTTTCAGCACCGCGTCCAGCGCAAAGTCCGGGTCGTCGAACGCCAGGTACGGTTCCAGCAGGTGCGCGGACAGCCAGTGGCCGGTCCATTGCGACGGACTCTGCTTGCGCGTGTAGGCCAGCACGTCGCCACGAAAAGCCTGGCCGGAAAAGAACAGGCTCGGTGCCACACCGATCAGCAGGCGCCCGGTGAAATGCGGGTCGGCGGCCAGGTCTTCCAGGATCGGTACCGGCGAGGTGCCTTCCAGCGCCAGCTGGATGGGTCGCTCGCCGGTGATCCGTTGCCACTGCGGCAGCTGCACGTCGAACAACACGCGCGAGGAGCCGATCAGCACGGTCCGGCTGCCTTCGCCATGATCGATACGCTGGCGCTGCAACGCCCAGGCGCCGTTGCTGTTGCGATAGCTCGGTGCGACGCCGAACGCACGCCAGTGCCATTCCCACGCACCCAGCGCCAGCAGCGCCAGTACCGCCGCGCCAAGCCAGATCGCGCGCCACGGTTGCGCGGGGATGTCGCGTTCCGGCACCGGTTGCGCCACGCCGGGCCGATCGGCGGCGGTAAGCCGGACGAAGCCGGCGCGCATGCCACTGGCGGCGAAGTCAGAACTGGAAATAGATGAAGGCATTGCCCGCCCCCTGCGCGATCACGATGGTGAAAAGCATCGCGCCCAGCGCTGCCGACACCGGCAGCGCCGGCGCGCGTTGCAGCATCGACTCCAGCGTGCGCTCGCGCATCAGCCAGTGCGCCAGCACCAGCCCGCCCACGATCAGCGCCGTCGTCACCAGGTACATCGTGGGCAGGATCGGCACGGCCGCGACGTTGCCTCCGGCCATGCCGCGCAGCACGCTCCATGCCTTGCCGAAACTGTGCGCGCGAAAGAACACCCAGGTCACGTTGATCAGCACATAGGTAAGCAAGCCCAGCACCAGCACCATGCCCGGGCCGGGGCGATAGCCGGCAAAGCGCGTGCGCAGCAGCCGTTCGCCCGAAAGGTACACGCCGTGCAGTCCGCCCCACACCACGAAGGTCCAGCTGGCGCCATGCCAGAGGCCGCCGAGCAGCATGGTGGTCATCAGGGCGAGATAGGTGCGCGCCGCGCCGTGGCGGTTGCCGCCCAGCGGAATGTACAGATAGTCGCGCAACCACGAGGACAGCGTGATATGCCAGCGGCGCCAGAAATCGGAAAAGCCGATGGCCGCGTAGGGAAAGCGGAAATTGTCCGGCATGGCAAAGCCGAGGCACATCGCCGCGCCGATCGCGGTAGTCGAGTAGCCGGCGAAGTCGCAGAAGATCTGCCCGCTGAAGGCCAGCGTGCCGAACCACGCGTCCAGTGCGCCGGGGATCCTGTCGCTGTCGTAGATCATCTCCACGGCCCCGGCCAGAAAGCTGTCGGCCAGCACGATCTTCTGGAACAGCCCCAGCGTCATCAATGCCAGGCCGAAGCGCAGCTGGCTGGCGCTGGCGCGGTGCGGTTGCTCGAACTGCGGCACCAGCTCGGTCGGGCGCATGATCGGGCCCGCCACCAGGTGCGGGAAGAAGGTCACGAACAGGGCATAGTCGAGAAACCGGCGCGCAGGCACCGCCCGATGCAGGTAGACGTCCAGCGTGTAGGACAACGTGGCGAACGTGTAGAACGAGATGCCCACCGGCAGCACGATGTCCCACGCCGGTGGCACGTAGTGCACGCCGAAGCCCGCCATCAGGACGCTGAAATTGTCGAGCAGGAAGTGGCCGTACTTGAAGTAGCCGAGCATGCCCAGGTTGGCCACCACGGACAACAGCATCCATGCCCGCCGCACCAGCGGCCTGCGCGCATGCACCAGTTGCTGCGCAGCGAACCAGTCGACCACGGTGGAGATCCACAGCAGGATTACGAACGGCGGATTCCACGCCGCGTAGAACAGGTAACTGGCGATCAGCAGGTTGACCTTCTTGACGTTCCAGCGGAACGGCATTGCGTGCAGCACAAGCACCACGGCGAAGAACGCCATGAAGGTAAGGGAATTGAAAACCATCGGGATTCCCTGATGCACCCGCGGGAGGGCGCGCGACTTCTAGCATCTAGTCGTGAAATATGCAACGTACAATCGGACGTCAAAACGTGTTCTGCATCGCAATTTACGGGATCGGCGTGGCCCGCCGGTATGCGAATGAGCGTCGGCGACGACGACCATCGGTGCTCGGCGCCCTCGTTTTTTTGGGTTCCTGACGAAGGGTCTGACGTTGATCGAGCCTTTCATGCCGTTTTCGCGAGAAGTCCGAGTTTCGCGAAGTCACGGAAGACGCCACCGCGGGTTCACCGTTGCCATCGCCTATCCGCTTAATCCATGCGCGCGGGCATGGTTGAAATCGGCGATTTGGTGGATTCGACATGGCACGCGGCGTATCCTTTGAAGGCTTTTTACCTACCATTCTCAATCCTTGTCTCCACTGACCAGTAGATGCCATGAATGCGACCCATGCGGCGAACGAATCCTCCCTTCCGTCTGTAGTGCTTGCAGAGCTGAAAAAGGGCGGTTTCTCGCCCCAGCGCCTGAGCGAGGCGCAGGTTTTCTGCGATGCATTCTTTGCGCGCATCGATGGCAGCGACATGACCTTGCACACGCCGCTGCAATGGGCGGCGCTGGTAGGTGGCCTGCTGGAATTCATGCAGCAGCGCCAGGCTGATAGCGCATCCATCCGCGTACTCAATGCCGCGGATATGCATGCCGGCCGCAGCCTGTTGCAGATCGTTACCGACGACATGCCGTTCCTGGTCGACACGGTGAGCATGATCGTGTCGACGAAACTGCGGATCCATGCGGTGATCCATCCGGTGCTGAAGGTGAGCCGTGACGCTGCGGGCAAGTTGCTGGCACTCGGCGACGAGGCGGGCAGGGCCGAGTCCATCATGCATTTCGAGATCGACCGGGTGGCCGATGACGCCGAGCAGGCACAGCTGAAAGCCGAGGTCGACGCCGCGCTCGATGATGTGCGCGCGGCGGTCAACGATTGGGCGGCGATCCGCAACAAGGCGCTGGCGATCGCCAATGAATTGCCCGAACGCAAATTGCCGCTGGATGCCGCCTCGGTGCGCGAAGCCAGCGAATTCCTGCGCTGGATCGCCGACGACAACTTCACTTTCCTGGGCTACCGCGAATACGAGGTGGCCGAGGCCGATGGTGACCGCGTGCTGCGCGCGGTGGATTCGTCCGGCCTGGGCATCCTGCGCAACAACGAGCGCACGATGGCGCCGCGTTCGCTGCGCTCGCTGGCCGCCAGCGAGCTGCCGCAATCCGGCGCCACCGACGCGATCATCCTGACCAAGACCAACGCGCGCTCGCACGTGCATCGCGCCGGCTACATGGATTACATCGGGGTATTGCAGTTCGACGCCGACGGCCGCGCCGTGGCGGAACAGCGCTTCCTCGGCCTGTTCTCGTCCAACGCCTATATGGCGCGCCCGCAGGACGTGCCGCTGGTGCGGCACAAGGTGGAGGCAGTGCTGGCGCGTTCGGGCCTCAAGCGCGATTCGTATTCCGGCAAGTCGCTGCGCCACATTCTCGAAACGCTGCCGCGCGAGGAACTGCTGCAAAGCAGCGAGGACGAGCTGTTCGCCACCGCGATGGGCATCCTCGAACTGCGCCAGCGGGCACGCACGCGGCTGTTCATGCGCCGCGACCGCTACGGCCGCTTTTTCACCTGCATGGTGTTCGTGCCGCGCGACCGCTTCAACACGTCGGTGCGCGAGCGCATCGAGACCCTGCTGGGCACGGCGCTGCATGCCGAGCAAAGCGATTCCTCGGTATTGATGGGCGAGGCCGCGCTGGCGCGCCTGACCATCGTGGTGCGACCGAAGCTCGGCGATCGGCCCAGCTACGACCTGGCGGCGCTGGAGCAGGGTGTGGCCAGTATCGTGCGCAACTGGCATGACGAAGTGCGCGACGCGCTGGTGCAGCAGCGTGGCGACCATGAAGGCGTGGTGCTGGCGAACCGTTATGCGAAGTCGTTGCCGGCCGGTTACGTCGAGGACGTCAGCCCGCCGGTGGCCGCCGAGGATGTCTACCAGCTGTCGTTGCTGGATGGCGACAACGCGCTGCGCATGTCGTTCTACCACCCGCCGAAGGCGCCCGAGACGCTGCGTTTCAAGGTCTACCGTTCCGGTGGCGACATCGCGTTGTCCGAGGTGCTGCCGCAGCTGGAGAACCTCGGCCTGCGCGTGCTGACCGAACACGTCTACGACATCCCCGGTGAATCGCGGCGATCGATCCAGGATTTCGAAGTGCAGCCGGTGGGCAAGCTCACCTTCACCGTCGAGCAGGTCGGCGCGCTGTTCGAGGATGCGTTCGAGCAGATCTGGCGCGGCAACGCCGAGAACGACGGCTTCAACCGGCTGGTGCTGGGCGCCAAGCTCAACTGGCGCCAGGTCGCCATGTTGCGCGGCTACTGCAAGTACCTGTTGCAGACCGGCGCGACGTTCTCGCAGGCGTACATGGAGGAAACCCTCAACCGTTATCCGGCGATCGCCGGGCTGCTGGTGGAGTTGTTCCTGGCAAAGTTCGATCCGCGCCGCGAGGCGCTTTCGGCGGACGAGCTGAAAGCAGCCGGCGCCACGCTGGTTGCCGAGATGCAGGCATTGATCCCGTCGAGCGTGCAGGCCGCGCATGCGGACCTGATCGGCGGCCTTGGCGCCTCACTGTCGATGCCCCGCGACGAACAGGTGCAGACCGTCGAGAACGCCATCAAGCTATTGCTGGAAAACGTCGCAAGCCTCGACGAGGACCGCATCCTGCGCAACTTCGTGTGGCTGATCCGCGCCACCCTGCGTACCAGCTTCTTCCAGCAATGGGACGGCGCGCATCGCCCGTACATCAGCTACAAGCTCGATTCGCACAAGGTGCCCGAGCTGCCCAAGCCGGTGCCCTACCGCGAGATCTGGGTATGCGCACCGCGCGTCGAGGGCATCCACCTGCGCTTCGGCGCGGTGGCGCGTGGCGGCCTGCGCTGGTCCGACCGGCGTGAGGATTTCCGCACCGAGGTACTGGGCCTGGTCAAGGCGCAGATGGTGAAGAACACGGTGATCGTGCCGGTCGGCTCGAAGGGCGGTTTCTTCGTCAAGAAGGCGCCGGTCGGCGGCGACCGCGATGCACAGCTGGCCGAGGGCATCGCCTGCTACCGCCTGTTCATCAACGGCCTGCTCGACATCACCGACAACCTGGTCGAAGGCAAGGTGGTGAATCCGCACGACGTCGTACGCCACGACGAGGACGACCCTTACCTGGTGGTCGCCGCGGACAAGGGCACCGCCACGTTCTCCGACATCGCCAACGCGATCTCGATCGAGCACGACTACTGGCTCGGCGACGCGTTCGCTTCCGGCGGCTCGCACGGTTACGACCACAAGGGCATGGGTATCACCGCCAGGGGAGCGTGGGAATCGGTCAAGCGCCACTTCCGCGCGCTCGGCCGCGACAGCCAGACGCAGGACTTCACCTGCGTCGGCATCGGCGACATGTCCGGCGACGTGTTCGGCAACGGCATGCTGCTGTCCGAGCACATCCGTCTGCTGGCCGCGTTCGATCATCGCCACGTATTCCTCGATCCGAACCCGGATACCGCCAGTTCGTTCGCCGAACGCCAGCGCCTGTTCAAGGTGCCGCGTTCGAGCTGGGACGATTACGACAAGTCGCTGATCTCCGCCGGCGGCGGCGTGTACCCGCGCAGTGCCAAGTCGATCCCCGTTTCGCCGGAGGTGCGCGTCGTGCTGGGTCTGAAGCCCGATGTCGAACAGCTGCCGCCGAGCGAGTTGCTCAGCGCGATCCTCAAGGCGCCCGTCGACCTGCTGTGGAACGGCGGCATCGGCACCTATGTGAAATCCTCCGCCGAAACGCATGCCGACGTGGGCGACCGCGCCAACAATGCGCTGCGCGTCAACGGCGCCGACCTGCGCTGCAAGATCGTGGGCGAGGGCGGCAACCTCGGCATGACCCAGAAGGGCCGCATCGAGGCCGCGCAGAAGGGCGTGCTGCTGAACACCGATTTCATCGACAACTCCGCCGGTGTGGACACCTCCGACCACGAGGTGAACATCAAGATCCTGCTCAACGACGCCGTGCAGCGCGGCGAGCTGACTTTCGACGCGCGCAACACGCAGCTCGCTGCGATGACCGACGAGGTAGGTCAGCTGGTGCTGTGGGACAACTACCGGCAGAACCAGGCGATCACCCTGATGGAACATCAGTCGGTGAGCCGCATCGGTTCGATGGCACATTTCATCCGCACGCTGGAGGCGGAAGGCACGCTGGACCGCCAGGTCGAGAACCTGCCGTCCGAGGCCGAGCTGACCGAACGCAAGACGCGCGGGCTCGGTCTTACCCGCCCGGAGCTGGCGGTGCTGCTGTCATACGACAAGATCCGCCTGTTCCAGCAGATGCTGGATTCGGACGTGCCGGAGGATCCGTACCTGTCCAAGGAGCTGGTGCGCTATTTCCCGGTGCCGCTGCACGACAAGTACGCCGAGCACATGCAGCGCCATCGCCTGAAGCGCGAGATCATCGCCACCGCGGTGACCAACTCCACGATCAACCGCATGGGCGCCACCTTCATGATGCGCATGCAGGAGGACACCGGCCAGCGTCCGGCGGCGATCGCCAAGGCCTACACGGCCGCGCGCGAAATCCTCGAGGCGCGCGAGCTGTGGTCGCAGATCGAGGCACTCGACAGCAAGGTCGCCGAAGACACGCAGATCGACGCGATCAAGCAGATATGGTCGCTGCTTCGGCACATGACGCGCTGGCTGCTCAACCGTCCCGGTGGCTCGCTGGACATCGCGGCCAACGTCGAGCGTTACCAGGCCAGCGTGTCCGCACTGCGCAAGGCCTTGCCGGAGGTGTTGACGCCGACCGGCAAGGGCGATTTCTCGTGCAGCCAGGAGAAGTGGGAAGGCCTCGGCATGCCGGCCGAATTGTCCTTGCGGCTGGCGCGCATGCCCGAGCTGCGCGCGGCGCTGGACATGGTCGAGGTGGCGCAGCAGGGCAACCAGCCGATCGAGAAGGTCGCCGCCGTGTTCTACGAACTGGGCGAGGCGCTCGATCTGGAATGGTTGCGCGACCAGATCGAGGCGCTGCCGGTGGAAGGCCACTGGCACGCGCAGGCGCGCGGCTCGCTGCTGGACGAACTCAACCACCAGCATCGCGCCCTGGCGCTGCAGGTGCTGGCGATGTCCAGCGAGCGCAAGGACATCTCGCCGGTGCAGGCATGGTTGCAGCGCGACGACGCGACGCTGCAGTACACCCGCAGCATGCTGGCGGAAATCCTCACCCAGAACGCGGATTACCCGATCGCCTCGGTCGCGGTACGCCGCCTGGCCCAGCTGGCGCAGGTACCCGTAGGCTGAGTTCGCACGGGTTGGCACGTTGAGCCATGAAGGCGCCGGACCAGACATGGTCTTGCGCCTTCATGCTGTGTAATCTCGGCTGACCTTCGCAACGGATTCCGCGCATGCGCTTTGCCTTCGTCGCCAGCGACACCAGCATTGCCCAGCAGGCGCGGCGCAAGCTGGTGGATCGCTATGGCGATGTGCCTGCCGACGAGGCCGAGCTGATCGTGGCCCTGGGTGGCGATGGCTTCATGCTGCGTACGCTGCACGTGCATCGCGCGCTGGAGGTGCCGGTGTATGGCATGAAGCTGGGCCGGGTCGGTTTCCTGATGAACAAGCACCGGCTCGATGATCTGCCGGAGCGGATCGAACGGGCGCATACCGCGTCGCTGTTTCCGCTGCAGATGCGCGTTACCGATGCGGCCGGCACCGAACATACGGCGCTGGCGTTCAACGAGGTGTCGCTGCTGCGCCAGAGCAACCAGGCCGCGCATCTGGAAGTGCAGCTCAACGACACCGTGAAACTGGCGGCGCTGGTCTGCGATGGCATCATGGTCGCCACGCCGGCCGGCTCCACCGCTTACAACCTGTCCGCGCACGGACCGATCCTGCCGCTGGACGCGAACGTGCTGGCGCTGACTCCGATCAGCCCGTTCCGGCCGAGGCGCTGGCGCGGCGCCATCCTGCCGCATCGCACCGAAGTCATTCTGCGCGTGCTCGATCCGGGCAAGCGTCCGGTCAGCGCCACCGCCGACTTTCACGAAGTACGCGACGTGCGCACGGTGGCGATCCGCCAATCCGGCGGGCAGGGCGTGCGTCTGCTGTTCGATCCGGAACACAACCTTGAGCAACGCATTCTCGACGAGCAGTTCGCGGCGGAATGATGCTGTCAGCATCGAACAGCCAAGGCCGTGCGAGGCCTCCGCTCGCTCTCCCTGGCTCCGCCGGGGAAGGGCGATTTGGGTGAGGCGGCGCTCGCGCCCCGATCCACCCATAATCTCCCCATGGATTTGAACTCTCTTTTCGCAGGCATCACGCCGCATGACCTCGCCATCCACCGCCCATGATCCCGCTGCCGCCAGCGACAACCGCCTGGTCGTGGCGATCTCCTCGCGTGCGTTGTTCGACCTCGGCGATAGCCACGCCTTGTTCGAGCGCGACGGCCTCGATGCTTACCGGTCGTTCCAGATCGATCACGAAAACGACATCCTGCAACCCGGCGTGGCCTTCCCGCTGGTGCAGAAGCTGCTCGGCCTCAACAAGCTGGCGGGTGACGTGCCACCGGTCGAGGTGATTCTGCTGTCGCGCAATTCCGGCGACACCGGCTTGCGCATCTTCAACGCGATCCAGCACTACGGCCTGGAAATCAGCCGCGCCGCGTTCACCAGCGGCGCGCCGACTTCCGATTACATCGCGCCATTCAAGGCGGACCTGTTCCTGTCGGCCAACGCCGAAGACGTCGGCCGCGCACTCGCCGCCGGCGTGGCTGCCGCGACGATCCTGCCCAGCACCGCACCACCGCGCGCCAGCGAGCAGCTGCGCATCGCGTTCGACGGCGATGCCGTGTTGTTCGGCGATGAGGGCGAACGCGTGTCGCGCGAGGAGGGACTGGAAGCGTTCCATCGCAGCGAAACCGAGCACGCCGCCGAGCCCTTGTCGGTCGGCCCGTTCCGCGGCTTCCTCACCGCACTGCATCGCCTGCAGACGGCTTTCCCCGCCGAAGACTCACCGATCCGCACGGCGCTCGTCACCGCCCGTTCCGCACCGGCGCACAAGCGCGTGATCCTCACCTTGCGCAAATGGGGCGTGCGCATCGACGAGGCGCTGTTCCTCGGCGGCCGCGACAAGGGCCCGTTCCTCGACGCGTTCGGCGCCGACATCTTCTTCGACGACTCGCCGGCCAACGTGGAGTCCGCGCGCAGGCACGTGGCGACTGGGCACGTGCCGCACGGAGTGAGCAATAACTGATCGGGTACAGGTGCAACGGGTGACGGCTGTCACTGGTGAAGGCGGTGGCCACCTCTTGCCGCCATGTCAACGCGGCCACCATCGTCATGGGGGCTCTTATGCGCTTGTGGTGCGGACCGTGGTGGCCGATATTCGTGATCTACGGCGGCTGCGCATGCTGGTACGCAACTGGCGAGACACGGCGAACGATACGGCGCGGTGATGCAGGTGCGCCTCGGATAGCGATACGTTGCCCGGTGAGCTTGTGACCACGCCGTGCAAGGCATCTCAGTGGACGTAGTTGATCGCGATGGCTGGCGTGATCGTGGTAACCGTGTGGGGGCCGGTGATCACCCTTGTGCCGAACAGCACGCCCATATTCGCGCTCCAGCTGTACTCGATCGCCGGCGCAAAGCCAAACGCTTCGCTGGCACCCGAGTTTCGCTGGATGCGCGCATCGCCGTAGCCGGGCAGCATCACGCCGTTCACGCCGGTGCCCTGATTGCGGCGCCAGGTGACGTCCAGTGCCAACACCAAGCGTCGGCTCAGGCTGTATTCCCAAGCGGCGTTGACGAAGAACGAGTTGCCAGGCCGGGCGTTGCCGCGAAAGCCTTGCGCCGTGCCATAGACGCTTGCGTCCTCGACGTGTGCATGGCCGGAAACGGACTGCGCAACGTTGAGACGCATGCGCAGGATGCGGCCGTTCGCAAGCCAGAAGTAAGTCTGCGTGTTGAGCTGCAAGGTTGTGGTATTGGCTCCGCTGCCGAGGCCATCGCCAGGCCGGTTGCCCAGACGGTCATGCTTTCCGCTCGGCAGCGTTTGTTGCAATTGCAGCGAGATCGTCGGCAGGGAACTGCCTTCGTGGAATTCGGTGAGCCGGTATTGCGCCTGTACGCTCACGTCGCCCAGTCGGACGCTGGAGCTGTCGCCCGCGCCATCCAGGCGGTTGTAGCCAAGCACGGGAACCAGGCCCACCGTCAGCCGATCGGTGAGTCCGTAGAGCATGTAGGTCAGTGAGCCGAAACCATCCGAATGCGGCGAGGACACATCGTAGACATACGGCTCGATCAGATAACGGCCGCGCGGCAAGGTTGCGGCGGAGTTCGCCAGCATCGGGCCGGTCCACCACGCGTCGTCCAGCGACTGTCGTGCAGGGGACGATGGCTTGGCTTCGGAGAGCGCAGCCGGATTTGCTGCGGTCTGACCCCACACGGCTGGCGACAGCATGATGCCGACGAGCACGCGGGACAGGGTGAAACATCGTCGTCGCGACGATGGGGTTCTTGCCGACTTCATCTTCAAGGCGCTCCGCTCTGCTGGTTTGGCCGTACGATCCGTTGTTTGCCTCGTCACCGCCATCCGTTTCTTGCTCAGATCCGCTGCCAGCCTTCGAATCCGGTCAGCATCGCCGCGGCAATCAGCAGGCCGCCCACGCAGCGGTTCGCCAGCATGCTGGCTGCCGGCCGGCCTTGCAGCCACCGTCGTGCCCGATCGGCCATCACGGTCACGCCACCGTAGATGAAGAACTGGTTGACCGCGATGATCAGCCACATCAGCGTCGCCTGCAGCCAGATCAGTCCGTACTCCGGCCGCAGGAACTGCGGGAACACGGCGAGCATGAACAGGTAGGCCTTGGGGTTGAGCAGGCTGGTCAGCACGCCCTGGCGAAACGTCGCTGCGCGCGAACGCAGCGGGACGTCCGTGTGCAGGCCGAGGGAGGCCTCGCTGCGCAGCAGCGAGATGCCGATCCAGGCGATGTACAGCGCACCCGCCAGCAGCAGTGCGTTGAACGCGCTCGGAACCAGCTTGATCAGCACGCTGATGCCCAGCGCCGTCATCAGCACGTGGCAGACTCCGCCGGCGATGATGCCGGCCACTGCGGCGAAACCGCGGCTGCGCCCGCCGGCCAGTGTGCTACCCATGACGAAGGCCATGTCCAGGCCCGGCAACACGATGATGCCGAAGACCAGGACGAAGAACAGCCACAGTTGCTCGTAGTGGTTCATGGCGCGATTCCCGTGGCGGCGGTGGTGTCGGGCAGCCAGCGCAGGCGCGAACGCGGCGTGGGATCCATGACGACGCGTTCGGGCGCGCCGCGCAGCAGTCCGCTGACGACCAGCGACTGCTCAACGGCGTCCAGCCGGGAGGCGAGCTGCCGGTCCAGCGCGGCATCGTCCCTGACCACGCCCAGCCAAACCAGGAACGGCCCGTCCGTGCGGATCGGCAACTGCGGGAAATTGTTCGGCACGTCCAGCGAGACCAGCACGCCGGCCGCGTGCACGCCGTCGATGCGATAGGCGGAGAAGGCGGCTTGTGCCTGTTTTGCGAACGCTTCCTCGCTGCCTTTCTTCACCGCGAAGATCTGCGCCACCACGATGCCTTGCGCGCCATGCTCTTCGGTCACCGGATCGACGGCCGGCAGTACGGTGATGCCTTCGTCCGGGTGCAGCGGGCGCAGCAGCATCACGTTGTCGCTGTCCGGCAGGATCGCGTTGACCTTGATGCGATGTTCCTTCCACAGCGGGCCGTAGTAGAACGCCGCGTTGACGATCGGGCGCGCGTTGAGGTCGTGGAAGCCGCGCAGCCAGGTGAAGTGGTTCGGATGGCCGCGCTCGGTGAACTGACCGAACACCATCGCGCCTAGCTGCTCGAAGGCTTCGGGGAAATACGCGTCGAAGTATTTGACGAAGTGCGCCAGCTCGCCGTCCGCCGTCACGTAACGCCGGAATTCGACGACCTGGTAATCCTTCAGATGCTGCACGCTTTCCATCGTGGCTACCTCGTTCGCTGGATGGCCGTATGCCGACAGGGCGGCGACGAGCGCGATGCTTGCCACGACGCCCGACAACAATCGTTTGAAGTGATTCATGGGTATCCCTGACCTGGACGCCGGGTGGGCGCAGGCCACACGCTAAAACCCATACAGGTCATATTTCGCCCTGATTGCCCGCTACACTCTCGCCATGGCGAAACCCACCACCCGCGTGCTGGCGGTGCTCGACCTGCTGCAGAGCCACGGCCGCATGAGCGGGCCGGAACTGGCGCGCCGGGTCGGCGTCGACGTGCGCACGCTGCGGCGCTACATCGTGATGCTGGAAGACCTGGGCATTCCGCTCACCACCGAGCGCGGCCGCCTCGGCGCCTACATGCTGGTCGCCGGTTTCAAGCTGCCGCCGATGATGTTCACCAACGACGAAGCGGTGGCGTTGTCCGTAGGCATGGTGGCCGCGGGCGGCCTCGGCCTGGCCGAGTCGGCGCCGGCGATATCCAGCGTGCAGGCAAAGCTGGCCCGGGTGATGCCGGACGGCCTGAAACGCCACGTGCGCGCAATTGCCGACACCGTGAAGGTCGACCTGCTGCCTGCCACGAACACGCCCTCCAGCAATGCCGCGCTGATCGCGCTGACCACGGCGGCGCAGGCGCAGCAGCGGGTAAGCATGGCTTACGACTCGGCGCAGGGCAGCCACACCGAGCGTGAGTTCGATCCCTACGGACTGGCCTGGCGCGCGGGCGCCTGGTACGCGCTGGGCATGTGCCACCTGCGCCATGGCCTGCGCTCGTTCCGGCTCGATCGCATGGGTACGGTGATCTTGCTGGACCGGCACTTCGAGCGGCCTGCGAATTTCGATGCACTTGAACACCTCGCGCAAAGCATTGCCGGCATGCCACGGGGGCGCAGCATCGAAGTGCTGCTGCATACCGACTTGCCCATGGCACGCCGCGCGTTCTCGCTCGGCTTCGGTCTGCTGGAGCCAGTGGATGGCGGCGTGCTGCTGCGCAGCAGTGCCGACGACCTGGCGTGGTTCGCGCGCCAGCTCGCCGGCGTGCCGTTCGACTTCGAGATACGCATGCCAACCGAGCTGCGCCGCGAACTCGCGCTCTGCGCCGCGCGATTGCAAACCATGGCGGCCATCGGCGGCTGAGCTGCGTCAGATCATCCGTATGCGTTTCCACCATTGCGTGACCCGATCCTCGCGCACGAAGGTGAACAAGCCGGCGCCCAGGATGATCGCGATGCCGATCGCCATCGGCCAGTCCAGTCGATCGTCGAAAAATGCGTAGCCCAGCAGCACCGCCCACAGCATCTGGCTGTACTGGGTGGGCGCCACGTGGTTGGCCGGGGCCTTCTGCGTCGCCAGCATCAACAGCACGGCAGCCACGGCGGCGAGCAGGCCGTAGCCGAGCAGGAGCAGCCATTGCCCCGGTTGCGGCCAGCGGAAATCGGCCAGCATCAACATGCCGGTGATCAGCATCGAGCCCACCATGCCTGCGCCGTACAGGGTGATGCGTTTTTCATGCGGCCCGGACAGGCGCAGCGCGATCATCGAGATGGCGCCGGCCAGGCCACAGACGATGGCCGCCAGGTGACCGACGCCGAGTACCCGAAATCCCGGCCGCAGCACCACCAGCACGCCAATGAAGCCTGCCAGCACCGCCGACCAGCGGCGCCAGCCGACATGCTCCTTCAGCACCAGTACCGAAAGAATGGTGACGAAGATCGGCAGCAGGAAGATCAGCGCGAACGCCTCGGCCATCGGCAGGGCGGTGAACGCCATGACTGCCGCGATGCCGCCGACCGCGCTGGCGATCGCACGCACCAGCCAAAGGCCCTTGCGCTGCGCGAACAGCACCTCACGCCAGCGGTCCCCATCGCCTTTGAGAAATGGCAACGCGGTCAGGCCGAGCGCAGCTCCGAAGAAAACCGCCTCGTAGGCCGGCAGCGAACCGCGCAGCGCTTTCACGAACGCATCGCTTAGCGCATAGGCGGCGAAAGCCATGAAGCCGAGCAGTACACCTTTGAACATGGGTTTCCGATGACTGTTGAAAAGGGCCGGGCCGGGGGCGTGATTTCCGCCGAGTGCCGACGCCTCCTGGCGCCTGTGCGCCGCCAGCTCCCGCGCTACAATAACGGTTTTACGCGCCCGTCTCCGGAGCTTCCATGGCTGTCAGTCTGAATCCGCTCGATCTGTACGATGTCCGCTCGCTGCTCACCGATGAGGAGCGCATGGTGCAGGATACCGTTGGCCGTTTCGTCGACGAGCGCGTGCTGCCGATCATCGGCGACTGCTTCGATCAGGCACGCTTCCCGAAGGAACTGATTCCGGAGATAGCCGCGCTCGGCCTGCTCGGTGCCACGATTCCCGAGGAGTACGGTGGCGCCGGCATGAACGGCGTCAGCTACGGCCTGATCTGCCAGGAGCTGGAGCGTGGCGATTCGGGCCTGCGCAGCTTCGCCTCGGTGCAGAGCTCGCTGTGCATGTATCCGATCTACGCCTACGGCAGCGAGGAGCAGAAGAAGCACTACCTGCCGCAGATGTCGGCCGGCGAGGTGATCGGCTGCTTCGGCCTGACCGAACCGCACGGCGGCTCCGATCCGGCCAACATGAAGACCAACGCCAGGAAGGATGGCGGCGACTGGGTCATCAACGGCGCCAAGATGTGGATCACCAACGGCAACCTGGCGCACATCGCGATCGTGTGGGCGCAGACCGAAGACGGCATCCAGGGCTTCGTGGTGCCGACCGACACGACCGGCTTCAAGGCGCAGGAAATCCACAAGAAGATGAGCTTGCGCGCCTCGGTCACCAGCGCGCTGTTCTTCGACAACGTGCGCGTGCCCGACAGCGCGCGGCTGCCCAACGTGAAGGGTCTGAAGGGCCCGCTGGGCTGCCTCACCCAGGCGCGCTACGGCATCACCTGGGGGCCTATCGGCGCGGCGCAGGCCTGCCTCAAGGAAGTGCTCGACTACACCGCCGAGCGCATCCTGTTCGGCAAGCCGCTCGCATCCAACCAGGCGGTGCAGCTGAAGATGGCCGACATGGCTCGCCGCATCACCACCGCGCAGCTGCTGTCGCTGCAGTTGGGTCGCCTGAAGGACGCCGGCAAGATGCAGCCGACCCAGGTTTCGTTGGCGAAGTGGAACAATTGCCGCATGGCCATCGACATCGCGCGCCAATGCCGCGACATTCTCGGTGGCGCCGGCATCACCACCGAGCACGGCGCCATCCGTCACGCGCTGAACCTGGAATCGGTAATCACCTATGAAGGCACCGAGACGGTGCACGAGCTGGTCGTGGGACGCGAGCTGACCGGCATCAACGCTTTTTAAGCACACGCTTCCGCTGGATCGTCGCATGAGCTGGCAAACCATCCGCATCGAGACCGACCGACTGCTCCTGCGCCCGCCGCAGATGCAGGATTTCGACGCCTACGCGGCCAACATGGCTGACGCGGACGCGGCACGATTCATCGGTGGGCAACAACCACGCGCTGCCGCATGGCGCGGATTCCTTACCTCGGCCGGGGCCTGGTCGATGCAGGGCTTCGCCATGTTTTCGGTGATCGAGAAGAGCAGCGGCCGATGGATCGGCCGGCTGGGACCGTGGCACCCGGTCGACTGGCCTGGTACCGAGGTGGGTTGGGGTCTGGCGCGCGCGGCCTGGGGCAAGGGTTATGCACTCGAGGGCTGCGTCGCGGCGATCGACTGGACGTTCGATCAACTGGGCTGGAGCGAGATGATCCATTCGATCCATCCGGACAATCACGCATCGCAGGCGCTGGCGAAACGGCTCGGCTCTACCTGCAGCGGTCCCGGAAAATTGCCTGCACCGTACGAAGATTCGCCGATCGATATCTGGACGCAGACGCGCGAACAATGGCGGGCGCGGCGCACACGGTCATGAACGCCACGGCCGACATCGACACGACGGCGACGTTGCACGAGGCGCTCGTCGCGAGCGTGCCGGATCTGTACCGCCATTGCCGCGATCCGTGGACCGTGATCGGCAGTGCCGCGGCCTGGCTGGCCGGCGCGAAGGTAACCGTGGCCGACCTCGACGTGCTGACCAGCGCGCGAGATGCGGAGGCCATGATCCGGCATTGGCGGGTGCGGCTGGACACCACCACGGCCGCGGCGGGCGGCGAGCGTTTTCGCTCGCGCTTCGCGCGTTTCGTCTTCGCCGGGCTGGCCGTGGAAATCATGGGCGGGCTCGAAGTGTCCGACGGTTCTGGCTGGGCGCCGGTGGCGGTCGGTGAAATCGTCACCGTGGACGTCGCCGGCGTGCGCGTACCGATCCCGGCCGTGCATGAACAAATCCGCGTGCTGGAAAGTTTCGGCCGCCCGAAGGATCGCCAACGTGCAGCACTGTTGAAGCCATTGTGCGAGGAGCGGTTGTGATCACCATTTACGGCATGCGTGCTTCGGGCAACTGCTACAAGCTGCAGCTTCTGCTCGACCAGCTGGGGCGCGAGTACCGCTGGGTGGACGTGGACAGTGCGCACGGCGAAACGCGCACGCCCGGCTTTCTGGCGAAGAACCCGAACGGCAAGGTGCCTTTGCTGGAGCTGGACGACGGTCGCCGGCTGGCCGAGTCCGATGCCATCCTGTGTTATCTCGCGGAAGGCACGGCGTTCTGGCCGGAGGACCGCTGGTTACGTGCGCAGACGCTGCAATGGCTGTTCTTCGAACAATACAGCCACGAGCCATGCATCGCGGTGGCGCGCTTCATCCGTGGCTGGCTGCCGGCAGATCATCAGCGCCAGGCCGAGATGCCGGCGTTGTTGCACAAAGGCACGCAGGTACTGGGCGTGATGGAACAGTACCTGGCCGGGCGCGAGTGGTTCGTCGGCGAGCGCTACGGCATCGCCGACATCGCCTTGTATGCGTATACCCATTGCGCGGGTGACGGCGGTTTCGAGCTTTCTGAGTTCCCGAATGTTTGTGCGTGGCTCGGCCGCGTGCAGTCACAGCCCGGCCACACCCCGATGCAGCATTGACGTTGTGGGAACGGCTTCCGCCGCGACCAGCAGGCCCCGATTTGAGGCACAGCGATCGCGACCGAAGTCGCTCCCACCGCGAAGCGCCGCTTCTCCATTCATCCAAGCGAAAACATCATGTCCATTCCGTTTGCCATCAGCGCTCGCCACAAGGGTTTCAACCGTGCCGAGGTCGTCGACCAGAACTTCCTCGAGTTCGTGCAGTTGTGGCAGGGCGAGGTACAGGCCGCGCCGCGCGACGGCGAGGCCGTGCTGCCGGGCAGCGCGCTGGATGCACGCGGTTTCCGCGAGCTGTTCGAATCGCAGCTGATCTCGCGCCACCTCGACCTGATGGCGCGCGTGCTGCGCGTGCAGAACAAGGTGTTCTACACGATCGGCTCGTCCGGCCACGAAGGCAACGCGATGGTGGCGCGGCTGGCACGGCATACCGATCCGGCGTTCCTGCATTACCGTTCCGGCGGCTTCATGGCCGAGCGCTTCCGCAAGATTCCCGGCATGGATCCGGTGATGGATTCGGCGCTCTCCTTCGCCGCGAGCAAGGATGACCCGGCCTCCGGCGGCCGCCACAAGGTGTGGGGCAGCAAGCCGTTGTGGGTGCTGCCGCAGACCTCGACGATCGCCTCGCACCTGCCGAAGGCGCTGGGCACGGCCGTGGCCATCGAACAGGCGCGGCGCATCGGCCATCAGCTGCCGATTCCGGACGATTCGATCACGATCTGTTCGTTCGGCGACGCCTCCAGCAACCACGCCACCGCACAGACGGCGTTCAACGCGGCGGCGTGGACGGCGTACCAGAAGCTGCCTGCGCCGGTGCTGTTCGTGTGCGAGGACAACGGCATCGGCATCTCGGTGAAGACGCCGAGCGGCTGGGTCGCCAACAACTACCAGCATCGCGCCAACCTGGATTATTTCTTCGCCGACGGGCTCGACCTGGCCGAAGGCTATGCGCAGGTGCAGCGCGCGGTGGAGCACTGCCGCAGTACGCGCCGGCCGACCTTCCTGCACCTGAAGACCACCCGCGTGATGGGCCATGCCGGCACCGATTTCGAGATCGAGTGGCGCAGTATCGAGGAACTGTTCGCCGTCGAATGCTCCGACCCGCTGCTGCGCTCGGCCGGCATTGCGCTGGAGTCCGGCCTGTACTCGAAGGACGAGCTGATCGATCTGTACGAAGCCACCCGCAAGCGCTGCTTCGCCGCCGCCGAGGATGCCGACTCGCGCCACCGGCTGACCTCGCTGGACGACGTGATGGCTCCTTTGGCGCCGTACACGCCCGCCGCAGTGAAGGCCGAGGCCACGCGGGCGGATTACGCCGACAAGCGCCTGGCGGTGTTCGGCGGCGAGGCGAAGCTGCCGGAAAACCTGCCGCCCCGGCACATGGCCATCCAGATCGGCCAGGCCCTGCACGACCTGCTGGCGAAGTATCCGCAGGCGCTGCTGTTCGGCGAGGACGTGGCGCAGAAGGGTGGCGTGTACACCGTCACCAAGGGGCTCAACAAGGTGTTCAAGGGCAGCCGCGTGTTCAACACGCTGCTGGACGAGACGATGATCCTGGGCCTGGCCCAGGGCTACGCCAACATGGGCATGCTGCCGCTGCCGGAGATCCAGTACCTGGCGTACTTCCACAACGCCTGCGACCAGATCCGTGGCGAAGCCGCGTCGCTGCAGTTCTTCTCCAACGACCAGTACCGCAACCCGATGGTGATGCGCGTCGCCTCGCTGGGTTACCAGAAGGGGTTCGGTGGCCATTTCCACAACGACAATTCGATCACCCCGCTGCGCGACATCCCCGGCCTGGTGGTCGGTTGCCCCAGCCGCGGCGACGACGCGGCGATGATGCTGCGCACGCTGATGGCGCTGGCGAAGGTGGACGGCCGCGTGTGCGCGTTCCTCGAACCGATCGCGCTGTACATGACCAAGGACCTGTACGAAGCCGGTGACGGCCAGTGGCAGTTCGATTACCCGGCGCCGGACCAGGCGATGACCCTGGGCGAGGGCCGCATCTACAACGAGACGGCGAACGACCTGGTGGTGTTCACTTTCGGCAACGGCGTGCCGATGGCGCTGCGCGCTGCCCGGACGATCGAGAAGGAGCTGGGCTGGCAGGCGCGCGTCATCGACCTGCGCTGGCTGGCGCCGCTCAACGATGCGTTCATCGCGGCGCAGGCACGGACGGCCAAACGCATCCTGGTGCTGGACGAAGGCCGCAAGAGCGCCGGCGTGGGCGAGGGCGTGATCACGGCGATCGTCGAGGGTGGTTGCGGCGGCACGCCGATGCGGCGGGTGGTCGGCGCCAATACGTTCACCCCGCTGGCGGGAGCGGCTCTGCTGGTGTTGCCGGGCGAGGCGGATGTAGTGGCGGCGGCACGGGAGCTGGCAAAGCCTTAGACCGACACGTAGGCGGACAGGTCAGTCGCGCCGTTCCACCACGTGCAGGCGGGGGCTGGGCGGTGCATTGGGCGACGCCGTGCCGCCGTGCAGGCAAACCCGGTTGCGGCCGTTGAGCTTGGCTTCGTACATGGCCTGGTCGGCACGCTCGACCAGTGATTCCAGATCGTCGCCGTCCTGCCGGATGGCCACGCCGATACTGACACTGAGCAACAACGAGTCGTCGCTGGCGGGGATCTCCAGCCGATGCACGCGCCGGCACAGGCGCGTGGCAACATGCATCGCCTGCTGCGGTACGGTGCCGTCGAGCAGAGCGACGAACTCTTCGCCGCCGTAGCGGCCGAGCAGGTCGGACGGCCGCAATTCCGCAGACAGCGCCCTGGCCACGGCGATCAGCGCGCGATCGCCGGCGTTATGGCCCTGGCGGTCGTTGAGCAGTTTGAAGTGATCGAGATCGAGGAAGAGCAGGGCGATCGGATGAGGCGGTTCATTGGCCAGCAACGTGCTGGCCCGCTCCGTCCAGGCGCGTCGGTTCAGCACGTTGGTAAGCGCGTCGTGGTCGGCCAGTACCCGCACGATGTCGCGGTCATGACGCAGGATGAGGGCGCGGTCGGCCAGCCCCAGCGACAACGCGATCGCCTCGAACGCGCCGCCGGCGAGGCTGGCATCGTTGAGCCAGTCCAGTTGGGGGAAAGCGCCGCTGACCTGCGCGCTGGTCGCGGCGGTAAGCAGCAGCAGCGGTGTCCATCCGATCAGGAAAAACCATGCCTGGCGCGAGCCGCGCGCGACCGCGACGATGGCGGCGACAAGCAGCAGCACGGCGCCGATCATCAGCAGCGGATTGAGCAGGATCTGCGCCACGTCCACCAGCAGCGCCACATGGCTGCAGCGCATCAGCACCAGCTGGATCATGCCGACCGACAGCGCCGTGATCGGCACCCGCAACAGCGGCGCATAACGTTGCAGCTCGCAGAACCGCATCATGAACAGCGACGCGAATGCCACTGACAGCGCGACGGCGGCGGGACCGGCGATCGCGGCGACGTCGGCGAACCAGCTCCACTCCAGCGGATGGAAGATGAAGCCGGTCTGGATGGCCTGGATCAGCGCGTAGCAGAGGATGTAGCCGCCGTACCACGCATAGGTGACGTCGCGCAGCATCACCGCGAAACACGAAGCCATCAGCACCATCGCCAGCATGACCGCGAAGCAGGCGCTGGCGAAGACCAGCCAGAGCGCGTCCTGTTGCAGATATTCGCTCCATGGCTGGATCTGGAAACGTACCGGCCCGCTCAGCGACGGCGATGGTTCGAAACGCAGCAGGAGCGGCGCCGAGGCGGGTTGCGATGCCGGCACCCGCCATGCCAGCCGGCCATGACCGTGAAGCACGTCGCTGAAGTCGGCGAGTGCCAAAGGCTGGATGCCGCTCGCCGTCACGACGCTGACCGTACCCAGCGGCGGCGGATAGATCGTCAGCACGCGTTCTTCGTTGACCCATGGCGGCTGTGGCGCGATGACTACCCAGCTACCCTCGCCGCCGAGCGGGAAACGCTGCAGCAGCGCCGGATCAAAATTCCTCAACGCACCGGCGCGGTAATCGTCCAACACGGCTTGCGCGGTGTCGCCGACCTGCACCTCTTTCCACCCACCGTTCAATGGCGTGCCCGCGTGGCATACGGCCAGGCCAAGCAGCCCCAGCAAACCGAATACAAAACCGAGCCGCGGACGCCTGGGGCGACTTCGTATCGGCGTTGTGGTCAGCGTCTCCATCTGCCTCACTCCGTTCCTTCAACCTCCTGCGAGATTGTGAATGAAATTTGCGTACGCGTTCCGGATTGCTGGCAGGCGGTCGCGAACGGGTCTTTCTCCAGGGTAGCTGCCTGCCGATATGGGGCTGTCAGGATGCTGATTGCTGAACCTGCAACACGGGTTGCGTTCATGTCAAGCACGCGACGTGCCAGCCTGGCGAGAGGCGTAAAAGGCAAGGCCACACTCATCCGTATGCGGCCGGCGTGCGCCGCAATGGCGCAGCGCCAAGGTCGATGCGGTCGGTCCGGGGCAATCCGGACGCTGGGGGTCACTTCGGCCGCACGTGCCCATGGCACGCGACCGGCGGCCGCCGGCGCGCGTGCGGGCAGTGGCCGTCCGTCTCAGCCGGGCCTGCGTGCGCCCAGCAGGACCAGCACTTCCTGGGCGCTGCGGATGCGCTCGGTGGCGCCGGGCAGATCGAGGATCACCTTCAGCTTGTCCTGGCCGTCCAGTTTGTAGACGCGCGGCAGTTGCTGGATCAGCCTGATGATCGCCATGGGGTCCACCTCGGGCTTCTCGCGAAACACGATGCGTCCGCCGTTGGCGCCGAAGTCCAGCTTGCGGATGCCGAGCGGGGTGGCCATTAGCTTGAGGCTGGCCACGGCGAACAGTTGCTTGGTGGGATCGGGCAGCAGGCCGAATCGATCGATCATTTCCACCTGCAGGTCGCGCAGGCTGTCCTCGCTGCGTGCGCTGGCGATGCGCTTGTACAAGGTCAGTCGCGCGTGCACGTCGCCCAGGTAATCGTCGGGGATCAGTGCGGGCAGGTGCAGTTCGACTTCGGTTTCGTGCTCGCTGCTGAGGTCGAAGTCCGGCACCTTGCCCGATTTCAATGCGCGCACAGCGCGATCCAGCAGCTCGGTGTACAGGCCGAAGCCGATCTCCTGGATCTGGCCGGACTGTTCGTCGCCGAGCAGCTCGCCGGCACCGCGGATTTCCAGATCGTGTGTGGCCAGGGTGAAGCCGGCGCCGAGTTCTTCGAGCGAGGCAAGCGCTTCGAGGCGCTTCTGCGCGTCGGCGGTGATCGACTTGCGGTCGGGCACGACGAGGTACGCGTAGGCGCGGTGATGCGAGCGTCCCACGCGGCCGCGCAACTGGTGCAGCTGGGCCAGGCCGAAATGGTCGGCGCGGTTGATGATGATGGTGTTGGCGCTGGGGATGTCGATGCCGGTTTCGATGATGGTGGTGCATACCAGCACGTTGAAGCGCTGACGGTGGAAATCCGCCATCACGCCTTCCAGTTCGCGCTCGGGCATCTGGCCGTGGGCGATGCGGATGCGCGCCTCCGGCACCAGTTCTTCGAGCTCGCGCACGATGCGCTCGATGCTCTGCACCTCGTTGTGCAGGAAATACACCTGGCCACCGCGCGCCAGCTCGCGCTGCAGCGCCTCGCGGATCGTCGCCGGGTCCCACGCGGAAATGAAGGTGCGCACGGCCGAACGATGTGCCGGCGGGGTGGCGATCAGTGAGAGATCACGCAGGCCGGCCATCGCCATGTTCAAGGTGCGCGGGATCGGCGTGGCGGTCATCGTCAGCAGGTCGACCTCGGCGCGCAGCTTCTTCAGCTGTTCCTTCTGGCGCACGCCAAAGCGCTGCTCCTCGTCGACGATCACCAGGCCGAGGTTCTTGAACTTGACGTCCGGCTGCAGCAGCTTGTGCGTGCCCACGATCACGTCGATCTGGCCGTCGGCGAGGCGTTTCAGCGCGTCGTTCACTTCCTTGGTGGATTTGAAGCGCGACAGCACGTCCACGCGCACTGGCCAGTCGGCGAAGCGGTCGGCGAAATTGCGGTAATGCTGCTGGGCGAGCAGGGTGGTCGGCACCAGCACGGCGACCTGCTTGCCGGCGGTGGCGGTGGCGAAGGCAGCGCGCAAGGCGACTTCGGTCTTGCCGAAACCCACGTCGCCGCAGATCACCCGATCCATCGCGCGCGGCGCGGCAAGGTCGCCAAGCACGGCCTCGATCGCGGTTTCCTGGTCAGGCGTTTCCTCGAACGGAAACGTGCTGCCGAATTCCTCGACCAATTGGCGATCGATCGGCATCGACTCGCCGCCGCGTGCTTCGCGCTGCGCATAGATCGCCAGCAGCTCGGCGGCGACGTCGCGCACCTTCTCGGCAGCCTTCCTGCGTGCGCGTTCCCACGCATCGCCACCGAGCGAGTGCAGTGGCGCCAGTTCCGGTGCGGTGCCGGAATAACGGCTTACCAAGCCAAGTTGCGACACCGGCACGTAGAGCTTGTCGCCCTTGGCGTATTCGATGGTGAGGAATTCGCCATCCATGCCGCCGACGTCCATCGAGACCAGGCCCTGGTAACGACCGACGCCATGATCGACATGCACGATCGGCGCGCCGAGGGTGAGTTCGGTGAGATCGCGAATGATGCTTTCCGGATCGCGCGCGGTGCCGCGGCGGCGCTTGCGCTCGCGCTCGCTGCGCACGCGCTCGCCGTAGAGTTCACGTTCGGTGAGTACGGTCAGCGCGGGCCGAGTGATTGCGAAGCCCTGATCGAGCGAGGCGATGGTGATCGCGAATCGTCCCGCGTCATCGGCGGAGCCGAGGAATGCCTGCCAGCTGTCGACGTTCTGCGGCTTCAGGCCCGCGCCCGCCAGCGTCTCGATCAACGCCTCGCGCCGCCCCGCCGAATCCGCGGCGATCAGCACGCGCCCCGGATAGTTCGACAGGAATTGCCGCAGCGACGTACCCGGTTCTTCTCCCTTGCGGTTGAGCGGCAGCTCCGGTGCCGGCTGCGTGCCGGTGTCCACGGCATGTTCATGGCCGGCGTCGACCACCTCCACGCGCAGTCGCTTGTTGAGCCGCTCGCGCAGCTGTTCAGGCGGCAGGTAGAGCTCGGCCGGTGGCAGCACCGGGCGTTCGATGTCGTGTGCGCGCTGGTCGTAGCGCTCGGCCGTCTGCGCCCAGAACTGGTCGGCCGCCTCGCCGGCCCCCTCGCCGAGCACGAACAGTGCGTCGTCGGCAAGGTAGTCGAACAGCGTGGCGGTCTGGCTGAAGAACAATGGCAGGTAATACTCGATGCCGCCTGGTGTCACGCCTTCCTTCATGTCCTGGTACAGCGGGCAGCGGCGCACGTCGATGGGAAAGCGTTCGCGCAGGTTGTTGCGGAAGTCCTTGGCGGCAGCCTCGGTCAAGGGAAATTCGCGGGCGGGCAGCAATTCGATCTTCTCGACCTGCTTCTGGGAGCGTTGCGTTTCCGCATCGAAGCTGCGGATCGACTCGACCTCGTCGTCGAACAACTCGATGCGATACGGCTCGGCCGCGCCCATCGGAAAGATGTCGAGCAACGCACCGCGGACTGCGAAATCGCCGGGCTCGGCCACCTGCGGTACGTGGCGATAACCTGACCCTTCCAGCCGGCGCTGCTCGGCCGCCAGATCGAGTTTCTGGCGCCTGGCGAGCACCAGCCCGGAGCCGGTAATGTGCACCCTTGGTGCGATCCGCTGCATCAATGTGGCCACCGGCACCACCAGCACGCCGCGCTTCACGCCGGGCAGCTGGTACAAGGTGGCGATACGTTGCGAAACGATTTCCGGATGCGGGCTGAACACGTCGTACGGCAGCGTTTCCCAGTCCGGGAAGTGCAGCACCGACAGCCCGCCGGCAAAGAGCTTGAGCTCCGCTTCCAGTACTTGCGCGCGCAAGGTGTCGCGGGTCACCGCCACCACCAGGCCCTTGTGCGTGCGCGCCGCCTCGTCAATCAGCAGCGCACGCGCGGAACCGTGGGGCGGTGTCCAGTAGCGGCGTTGCTTCGGGGTGGTCGGCAGGGGAGGGTGCTTGATCGGGCTGGACATAGGGACGCGTGTCTGGGGGCGCGCATCGCGCCGAGCCGGGGTAAGCGGACAAGTGTAACGCGACCGCCCGGTTGCCCCCGCCCGTCGCCCTACAACTTCAGCGTGATCCGCGCGGTGCCAGGCTCGTCCGGCATCATGCGCTGCACGAAACCCAGCTCGCGGCACAGTTGCAGCATTGGTCGGTTTTCCAGCAGCACGTAGCCCCACAATTCAGCGAGGCCGCGTTGGCGACAATCCCCGACCAGCCGCTGCATCAACAACGCGCCGAGACCGAGCCGGCTCCAGTCCTGTTCCACCAGCACCGAAAACTCGGCGCTGTCGGCGGCCTCGTCGACGTGGATCCGGCCCACGCCGCGCATCTCCGCAGGCCGCACCGATTCATCCATCAGGACGTACGCAGTCTCCAACGCGGGATCGATCCGGCACAGCCGCTGCGCCATCGGCGCGGGCAGTTCGGACATCGCATGCAGGAACCGTCGGCGAATGTCTTCCGGCGACAACCGGGTGAAGCAACGCTGCATCGCCTCCACGTCGCCGGGATCGATCGGACGCATCAGCAGTTCGCGATCGTCCTGCGTACGTACCAGCTCGCCCTGCGGCGACGGCGCCACACGCGGGCGGAGGAAGCGCTCGCTGCTGCGTGGAGGCAGCGAGGCGAACCGGGACGGCGCACAGAAGTCGATGGCAGGGATCATTGGCAGCTCCATACTTTTGCGTATTGTGTGCATCGCAACATGAAGTTTCAATGATGATCATCTCGAACGCGTGAATCACATGCGGACACGGGATCTATTTGTGCTGCGACACCGCATGGCGCATCGACTTCCCAGCCGTCGCCGCTCAAAGCACAATGCAGCTCGATTCGAGGGACGGCAGATGGCGGAAAAAAAAGGTAGCGGCCTCAACGCAGCACAGCTCGAGACCTTGTGCGGCGGTTGGCCGGGAGTGACGCGCGACATCAAATGGGGTGCCGACCTGGTATTCAGCGTCGGCGGCAAGATGTTCGTGGTGACGCCGTCCGACGGCAGCGAGGGCGGGCGCCTGTCGTTCAAGGTGGCCGACGATCGCTTCCTCGAACTCACCGACCAGCCCGGCATCGTGCCAGCGCCATACATGGCGCGGGCGCACTGGATCTCGATCACCGATCCGCAGCGCTTCGCTACCGGCGAACTGGCGGCATTCGTGCTCGACGCGTACACGCTGGTGCGCGCGAAACTCACGAAAAAACTGCAGGCGGCGCTGGGCCCGCTACCGACACTCAAGGCGCACCGCGCATGAAACAGCACCTTGGCGCACTCGCGCTGCTGGTCGCCGACTACGACGAGGCGATCGCCTGGTATACCCGCGCGCTCGGCTTCGAACTGATCGAGGACACCGACATGGGCGGCGGCAAGCGCTGGGTACTGCTGGCGCCGCCTGGCTCCAGCGAAACCCGCCTGCTGCTGGCAAAAGCCAAGGGCGACGAGCAGGTCTCGCGCATCGGCAACCAGACCGGTGGCCGCGTGTTCCTGCTGCTCAACACCGACGACTTCCAGCGTGACTGGCAACGCATGCGTGCGGCGGGCGTGCACTTCCGCGAAGAACCCCGCCATGAAGCCTACGGCACGGTGGCGGTGTTCGAGGATTTGTACGGCAACGGTTGGGACCTGCTGGAACTGAAGCGCTGACGCGCTACCAGATCAGGTCATCAGGCACCTGAAACTGTCTGTAGTACTCGTCGTCTGCGCCATCGCCGCTGCCTGGTTGAGTGCGAGCGTGATCGAGCACGATCGCCGCCGCATCACGTTCGTAAACCTTGTCCGCGGCGACACGTGGCAATAATTCGTAACCGTCGTTGTGGCGCACGATCACCAGCGTGCCGCTGGCCAATTGCGCACGCAGCGCCTCGTTTACCAGCACATCCCTGATCTTGTCGCCGTCGGTGAACCGGTAGGCAATCTCGCCCTCGCGCTTCATCTTGTGCGCCTCGACGATCTGACGAACCTGCGCCTGTTGCTCGTTGGCCCGCACCTGGGCATTGCGCGCGGCTGCCAGTGCGCGATCACGTTCGGCTTTCTCGATCTGCAAACGATGTGCGTCCACCTGCTCGGCACTCGGTGTCGCCGGCCCTTTGCCCTTGTGTTTCTTCGCCTGCTCGCGCACCACCTGGGCAGCCTTGGCCTTGTTGACCAGGCCGGCCTTGAGCAGTTGTTCTTGCAGAGGATTGCGCATACAGGGAAGTGGGGTGCGGGCGGAATTGCGGCACTGATTGTAGCGCGGCGTCCGCAACCATTCGCAGGCGGGAAGAGCTGTCCGCAGCCTCGCCACGATGGGCGATTACCCGTCCATCGCAGTCGCTGCGTGGTTTTAGCCGGTGCGTGTGATTGCCGGTGGCAGCGGTTGTGGTGCCACCCTGAAGAGCTAGGCGGTTTGCGCTTGTTTAATATAATCAACATATTGCAAATGCCCATTATACAAGGGCTTTTATGCGCGCATACTCCCAAACCTTCGCATTTTGCGAAGACAGGAGACAGCAACACAAACCATGAACTGCAGGGCGAAAGCCCTGAGGGAGGCTTTTATGAAAAGCATGAAACCCTGGATGGCGTCGATGGTTGCAATGTTGTGCATCACCGGCGTCCACGCAGCAGAAATGGGCAAGGCGGATGTCATCCGGGATTACACCGATACCGTGGCACCCGCGGATCAGCAAGCTTACGAGGCTGGAATCAAAAGCTATAACCAGTGTCTGGGCCAGCATGGCTATAAATACACGTGGACTGCGTTGTTGCATGAAACCGGGGATACGTATCAGTACTCATACGTTTCGGAACCATCGACGTGGGCAGCTTTCGATGCGATGCACAGTGCGGGCAAGGCGTGCGATCAAACGTGGCGTACGGGGGTGAACCCGCACCTGAAAAGCGAAACCAGCGTATTCCTGATGCGCACGCCCGAACTCACCTATATGCCTGATGGCATACCCATGACGTCGGCGCTCACGGATGTCACCTACTTCACGCTCAAGCCAGGTCATGAGGCGTCCGAGGCATTCACGGATGTGGCCAAGAAAATCGCCGCCGCTGCAGGGAAAACCAAGTGGTCCCAGCATTTCGTGGTTTTGAAGGTCATGGATGGCGGTCAAGGCGCGCCGGATTTCATTGTGGTGAGCTATGCCAAGAGCTGGGCGGACTTCGGTGAGGATGCCAATCCGTCGTTATGGAAGATGGTTGAAGATGCTTACGGCAAGCAGGATGCCGTGACGTTGCGCAAGTCGCTCAATGACACCGTCCAGGAAGTGTCGTCACACGTGGACAGCTACAGCGCGGACCTGACTTATCAAGCCGCTGGCAAATAATCGGGAACCTCGGTGGCCCTCTCCGCAGGGCCACCTTTTTCCTGCAAGGCCAGCCTGGGCGATTCAATCCGCATTGTCTGGTTCGAAGAAGCTCCAGCGCACTTCACCGAACTCTGCCTTCATGGCCGCCTCCACCGCATTGATCGCGTCGATGAGCTTGTGATCGCTGGCGACCGGAACCATGCGCGCCTTCACCGCCACCATCACGTCCGGCCCCATCTGCAGGGTGATCAGGTTGAGCACCTCGGCAACCTCCGGACGGCTTTTCAGGAAGGCCATCAGCTCGTTCCGTCGGCGCGGTTCCATGCCCTGGCCGATCAGCAATGCCTTGACCTCGATCGCCACGAGAACCGCAACTACGATCAGCAGCACGCCGATGGCGACCGTGCCGGCGGCGTCAAACATCAGATTGCCGGTGAGCATGGTGGCGCCGACCGCGAGGGTCGCCAGGCACAGGCCGATGAGCGCGGCCAGGTCTTCGCCGAAGATCACCAGCAGCTCGCTGGAGCGGGTCTCGCGAAACCACGTCCACAGTTTCTGGTCGCCGCGTGCCTTGTTCACTTCCTGCATGCAGCCGCGCATCGAGATGCCTTCGACGATGATGCCGAACACCAACACGCCCAACGCGAGCCACGGCCATTTCAGCGGCTCGGCATGCGTCAGTTTGTGGACGCCTTCGTAGATGGAAAACATGCCGCCCACGCTGAACAGCAGGATGGCGACGAGGAACGACCAGAAATACAGCGCGCGGCCCCAGCCCAGCGGAAACTCGTCGGAAGGTGGGCGCTTGGCCTGGCGGATGCCGAGCAGCAGCAGGCCCTGGTTGCCACAGTCGGCCAGCGAGTGAACGGCCTCGGCCATCATCGCGCCGGAGCCGGTGACGATGGCGGCGAACAGCTTGGCCACGAAGATGGCGAAATTGGCACCCAGCGCCAGCAGGATGGCCTTGATCGGGTTGGCGGCGTGGCCGGACATGTGCGGTTCCTTCGACAATGGCCGTGAAGTGTAAGTCACCGCAGAAAATCGCGGCCAGCTCCGAGTGACGCCACTCCGAGACGCGTGGATGACTTATCGGGGCTCATCGCTCCGCCTGCAGGCCAGGTCATCGCTGTCGTCCATCGCACCGAACGCGCATCTGCGTCGGCACGCCAGCCCATGTTCCGACGCGTGCATCAGCTGTCGCGCGCCGACGATCACTTCGCCACGTTCGCGACCGGGCGCTGGACCTTCCGTAGGCTGGTGTCATGCCCAGCCCACGCCACGGGAGCCTAGCGAATACCGACGCCCACACCCAGGCCGAAATGGACGTTGTTGCGGCCCTTGTTCAACTCATCGGTGGTCCAGACGTGCGACTGCGCCGTGGTCACCAGCGGAAACACGTAGTCGGCCTGGCCGACCTTGCCGGCGCGGCTGCCGTTGAGCTTGCCGCTTACCGTCATCAGCGCGCCGGACGGGTAATCCAGCGGCTCGGCGTAGCCTGGCAGCACCGCGACGAAGCGGCCGTTGCCGCTGTCGTTCGCCTTCGGCCGCTGCGAGGAATCCAGCGGATAGGCGAGCAACTCGACCTCGCTGTGATCGGTGAGGTTCATGACCTGCACGATGCGACCTCCCCAGATCACGTCGCCACCAGCATAACGTTCCGGTGATTGCGCCACCTGTTGCGGCGTGGCGGCGACCGCTTGCGGCGCGGGCTTGTAGAGGGGCGCCGGGGCGCAGGCTGCCATGGCCAGCAGGACCAGCAGGGCGGGCAGGCAGAGCAGGAAGCGTGCGTTGCGCATGGCGGACTCCAGGGGCGATGTAGGGAACTCGGGACGTCGATCACTACGCTACAACAAGCCATGTCGGCGCGGCGTGTGCTGCCGGCCGTCAGCGTCGGCGCGTGGGCGGCGTGGCGACGGGGCGCAACAGGCGCGAGGCCGGGAGGGGGCTTGGCACAGCGGGCTCGGCGCCCTCCTGCCGCAGCCAGTCCAGCTTCCATTCGGCCGGGCGGTCCTGCGACAGCAGGCTGGCCAAAGCGCGCAACGGTTCGCGCAGCACGTCGTCGAGGTTCCACGGGGCGTTGAGGATCACCATGCCCGAGCCGTTCAGGCGCAGCGGCGAATCGTCAGGATGCACCAGCAGCTCGACGCGCAGCACGCGTTTCGCCTCGCTACGCTGCAAGCCGCGCAGGAATGGCTGCACCTGGCTGCGCAGTTTGATCGGGTACCACACGGCATACACGCCGGAGGGCCAGCGCTGCAGGGCTTCCTTGAGTGCCTTTTCGATGAGTTTGAATTCGGCTTCCTGTGCCTCGTACGGCGGGTCGATCAGCACCAGGCCACGTTTTTCCCTGGGCGGCAGCAGCGCCTTGAGCGCTTCATAGCCATCGCGTTGATGCACGTGCACCTGCGGATTGCCGCGGAACAGGTCGCGCAGTTTGGAAGCCTCCTCCGTGTGCAGCTCGCACAGCTGCGCGCTGTCGTCGGGGCGCAGCAGGCGGGCAACCTGCAGCGGCGAACCGGGGTAGTGCTTCAGCCCCTGTTCGTTGCCTTCGGCGCCCAGGATGCTGGCGCGCCAGCGTTGCAGCAGCGCTGGCACTTTCTCGGCCGGATGCAGGCGGGCGATGCCGTCCTTGTGCTCGCCGGTCTTTTTCGCCTCGAACCCGTCCAGCACGTAATTGCCGCTGCCGGCGTGGGTGTCGACGTAGCAGAACGGCGTCGGCTTGGCCTGCATCGCCTCGACCAGCGCAAGCAGCACGGTGTGTTTCAGGACATCGGCGAAATTGCCGGCGTGATAGGCGTGGCGATAATTCATGGCGGTCACGGCGGGCGGGGTTGTCAAGTATAGATGCGCCGGCATCGCGCCCGCGGTCGTGCATCACGTCCCTCGTGACCTTTTCTGCACATCGGCCGGTGCAGGCTGCGCCTGTTGCGCCACCGCAACCGGCCAGGCAACGGCCCGACCGCCCACCAAGCGGAGCATCACCATGAAGTTCTCGCCGAAACTCTTCGTCGCAACGGCTGCCATCGGTCTTTGCATGGCTGCCTCCACCGCGTATTCGCAGGATGCCGGAAGCATGAACCCGGCACCAGCGTCGAGCAGCATGGGCCACATGGGCAAGGGCATGCACAAGATGCATCACGACATGAACGGAAGCATGCACAAGATGCCGGCCTCGGTGACTTCGGTCGATGCCAGCACCGGCCTGGTTGGCGTGGAAGCGGGTGGCATGGCGTTGACCGTGCATTTTCCGCCGAAGTCGATGGCCAACCTCAAGGTCGGCGACAAGATCACGCTGCACATGGGTTACACGAAATAAGAACACCGGCTGCGCGCCGATCCGCCAGCGCGATGGCAAGCGCGAGCGGCGGCGAAGCGGCTTGGATGCTGGTCCAGAGTTGAGCGGCCTGCGTGCAGCACCTAAGCTGCGGCGGTGAATCGCACTCCGCTTCCCATGACCAAGTCGACGCCCAGCCCCGTGCTGGCAGCGTTGGCTTGGCTCGTCCTTGCGCTGGCTCCCACGCACGGCGCGCCGGCTGCCGGCATGGGTGCGATGTCGCGCGTCGGTCATGCGGTGGTTGTCGCTCACGCGGTTGCCCATGTCGATCAGCACGCCGTCGCCGCTGGCGACACCGACTGCTGCGACCGTCCGGGTTCGGGCGGTCGCGCGCCGCACGACGCATGTCCGTGCGCCTCGCTGTGTGTCACTGCCGTGCCGGCGATGTCCGTGCGGAGGTTGATGCGCGTCGCTCCAGACGTGCCCCTGGTTGCGGCCCGCCGCATCGATGCGCCGCGTGGCGTGCATTCGCGTCTGCTGCGACCTCCGACGGTCTGACCTCCCGTGTGTCGATGCATCTGGCCACGAGCGCGTTTTGCGTGCGGCTCAGGCAACCGTGACCGGCGTCTTGCCAGACGCCGACCTGGAGAGACTCATGAAACCATTTTCCCCACGCGCCGCCGACCTGTCACGGCGCCGCTTCGTACAGGGCATCGCCTTGGGTGGCGCAGCTGCCGGCCTTGGCCTGTTGCGTCCCGCGAATGCCTGGGCTTTGACTAGCCCCGGCCAAGCCACCGTACTCGGCGGGACCGAATTCGCGCTGGACATCGCCGGGGCACCGGTTGATTTCACCGGCACAAGCCGAACGGCCACCACCGTCAACGGCAGCGTTCCCGGCCCACTGCTGCACTGGAAGGAAGGCAGCACGGTGGTTGTGCGCGTGACCAACCGGTTACGCGTACCGACCTCGATCCACTGGCACGGCATCATCCTGCCGGCGGACATGGACGGCGTGCCGGGCCTGAGCTTCCGACGGCATCGCGCCCGGCGAGACCTTCGTCTACCGCTTCCCGGTGCAGCCAGTCGGGCACGTACTGGTACCACTCGCATTCGCGCTTTCAGGAGCAGACCGGGCTGTACGGCCCGATCGTGATCGAGCCGCGCAGGGCCGGATCGCCACGCCGACCGATCGCGAGCACGTCGTGCTGCTCTCCGACTGGACCGACGACGATCCCGAGCGCATCTACGCCACGCTCAAGCGGCAGAGCGACTACTACAATTTCGGCCAGCGCACGCTGCGGCGACTTCGTTGCGCGACGTGCGCGAGCAAGGGCTTCTCGGCCGCGCGCTCGCCGACGCGTCGCATGTGGGGCGAGATGCGCATGAATCCCACCGATTTCGCCGACGTCTCCGGCTACACCTACACCTATCTGATGAACGGCGCGGCGCCGGCCGGCAACTGGACCGGCCTGTTCAAGCCCGGCGAGACGCGTGCGGCTGCGCTTCATCAACGGCTCGTCGATGAGCATTCTTCGACGTGCGCATTCCGGGCCTGAAGACTGACGGTGGTCGCGGCCGACGGCCAGGACGTCGAGCCGGTCACGGTCGACGAATTCCGCATCGGCACGGCCGAAACCTACGACGTGATCGTGACGCCGCAGCGATGCGCGCCTACACGATCTTCGCGCAGTCGATGGACCGCTCGGGTTACGCGCGCGGCACGCTGGCGCCGCGCGCGGGCATGCAGCGCGAAGTGCCCGCGACTGATCCCGTCCAATGCGCGCGCCATGCCCGACATGATGGGTGCGATGGCACTGGGCGGACCTGCAAAAGATCGCGGGCGGCGCCGGGGATGGACTTCACGGCGATGGCTGGCATGAGTCACGGCGCGATGCCCGGCATGGCGCGCGCCACGCCGGACGTGCGCCACGCACGCACCGAATATGGCCCCGGCGTCGACATGCGTGTCGATGTGCCGCGCACGCGGTCTCGACGATCCGGGCATCGGCCTGCGCGAGCAACGGCCGCCGCGTGCTGACCTATGCCGACCTGCGACGCATCGGCGGCCCGATCGACGCGCGCGCACCCGGCCGCGAGATCGAGCTGCATCTCACCGGCCACATGGAGCGCTTCATCTGGTCGTTCGACGGCATGAAGTTTTCCGACGCCGAACCGGTGCGTTTCACGCGCGGCGAGCGCCTGCGCATCGTGCTGGTCAACGACACCATGATGAAGCACCCGATCCATCTGCACGGCATGTGGAGCGAGCTCGAGCATCGCGCACGGCGACTTCCTGGTGCGCAAGCACACCGTCATCGTGCAGCCGGCGCAACGCGTCACCTACGCGGTGACCGCCGATGCGCCCGGCCGCTGGGCCTACCACTGCCACCTGCTCTATCACATGGAAGCGGGCATGTTCCGCGAAGTGGTGGTGGCGTGAAAGCCCATCGCCGCGATGCAGCGTTCGTTGTCCCGCGGTTTGCCTTGGCCGCGCTGCTGGCATGGCCGATGGCGGCGTCGGCCCAAAGCGCGCCCGTTCCGTCGAGCAGCACGGGCACGACAGAGATGAGCGCCATGCCGGGGATGGATCACGCCAGCATGCCCGGCATGACCATGGAGCCTGTGGAGGACGACCCGGCGCCGACGGACGCACGCAGTGGCGATTATTCCGACGGCATTGCCGCCAGCCCTGCGCACGGCTTGCATATGCATGGCAGCGCTCCGTTGAACATGCTGAGGATGGACCAGTTCGAGACGTCCCATGGGCGCGATGGCACGGGTCAGCGCTGGGAAGTCGAGGGTTGGTACGGCAGCGACGTGAACAAGCTGTGGGTGCGCAGCGAAGGCGAGCATGGCGGAGGCAAGCTCAACGACGGCGATCTGGAAGTGTTCTGGAACCGCAATGTCACGGCGTTCTGGAGCACCCAGCTCGGTGTGCGTCACGCTATGGGAGCCGGACCGCAACGTCAGTGGGCGGCGTTTGGCCTGCAGGGAGTGGCGCCGTACTGGTTAGGCATCGAGGCGACCGCCTATGTCGGCTCCTCGGGGCGCACCGCGGCGCGACTGCGCGCGGATTACGAACTGCTGTTCACCCAGCGGCTGATCCTGCAGCCGGAGCTGGAAGCCAATTTCTACGGCAGGGCCGATCGGGCGCGGGGCATCGGCAGCGGTTTCACGGATGCGACGCTGGGATTGCGCCTGCGTTATGAAATGCGGCGGGAATTCGCGCCCTATATCGGCGTAGTCTGGGTGCGCCATTTTGGTGCCACGGCGGACTTCGCCCGCGATGGAGCCCAGCCCGTTTTCGACCGGCGATGGGTGGCCGGCTTACGCCTCTGGTTGTGAGGACATGTCATGCAACGAATCATTGTCAGTCTTGCGATTTTCTGCGTCATTGTCATCGCTGTGGTCGGCGCATTCGTCACGTCTGGCGTCTACAACATCGGCGCGGACGACCACCACACGAAACCCGTCTACGCGCTGATGCAGACGCTGCGCGAGCGCTCGATCGAGCATCACGCGCGAGGCATCAAGGTGCCGAACCTCGACGACCCGCAGCTCATCCTCAAGGGTGCCGGGCAGTACGCGGCGATGTGCACCGGCTGTCATTTGAAGCCGGGCATGGCCGATTCCGAAATCCGCCCGGGTCTGTACCCGCAACCACCGAACCTGTCGCGCGTGCGGATTGAGCCGCGCGAGGCGTTCTGGGTGATCAAGCACGGCATCAAGATGAGCGCGATGCCGGCGTGGGGTGGCAGCCATGACGACGCCACCATCTGGAGCATGGTGGCGTTCCTGCAGAAGCTGCCGGGGCTGACGCCGGCGCAGTACCAGGACATCGTGGCCCGGGCGCCGCCCGACATGGACATGGACATGGACGAGGACGCCGGCCATGGCGATGCGACCGCGCCCGATGGTTCCCGCGATGCCGACACCCATGACAGACTGCCGTCACATGGGTGAGGGTCATTCGATGATGCCGTGGCTCTCCGTCGTACCCAGCAGGTCCGGTTGCGCGGGCCGACGCCGTTGGCGATTCAGCAGCGGATGCATGAACACCGCGGCGAGGATCACCGCCACGCCGACGTAGAACCAGCCGTCCAGTTCGTGTTGCTCGCCCAGCAGCACGATCGCCAGCACGATCGCGTAGACCGGCTCCAGGTTGGTCACCATCTGCGTGCCGAACGCGCTCATGTGGCGCAACGCCACCAGTGCCAGCGTGAACGGCAGCAAGGTGCAGCCGAATGACAGCGCCAGCAAGCAACAGCGCGTCGTGCGTGCCCGGCAGCACGAACGCCGGGCCCGACATGCGGAATGAACGGCGCGAGCACGGTGAGAAACACCGTGCCGGTGCCCAGCTCGATGAAGGTGACCGTCAGCGGATCGCCGTGTTCCACCAACCGCTTGTTGAGCGAGCCGAAGAACGCCACGAACAACGCGGACAACACGCCGACCGCAATGCCGAGGCGCATGTCGTGCGGCACGCCACCGACCACCAGCAACACCCCCGGAACCACGGCCACGCCGATCATCAGCTCGCGCGGATCGAACCTGCGCCGGGCGATCCACGGCTCGATGAAGGCCAGAAACACCGGCCCCAGCGCGATGCACGTCGCGCCGACCGACGCATTCGACCACTTGATCGCCGCGTAGAAAGTCAGCCAATGCAACGACACCAGCACGCCGATGCCGGCATACGCCCCGATCAGCCGCGCCGGCATCGCGCGCAGGCCGCGCCAGCACGCGCGGCATCAGCAGCAGCGCCGCCACCACCAGCAACATGCGCCACCACACCAGCGGCAGCGCCGGCAGTGTGATCAGTTTGCCGAGGATCGCGGTGAAGCCCCACAGCAACACGCAGAAGTGGATCTGCAGGCGGGCCTGGTTGACGGGTTGCATGGGGATTCGCGCGAAAGGGATGCCGGCATTCTAGCGCCGGAGCCCTCGCGCGACGCGAGCATCACCACGACCGGTGGGAGCGACTTCAGTCGCGATGCTTTCGCGGCTCGGCAGAACGTCGCGACTGAAGTCGCTCCCACAGCAGCGCTATTTCGCGGGATGTTTGGCGGGCCCGGTTCTGGCCGGCGGCATCATCTTGCCGGAGCTGCGCAGCTGCTGCAGCACGGTGCGGCAGGTGTTGTCGCCGTCGTCGTCGTGGCTGGGTGCGACCAGGGCGAGCAGGGCGACCGGTGCGGCGACCGCGCCCAGCGCGATGGCACCGGCGCCACGCGCCAGCAGCGGACCGGCCTGTACGCCGACGTTCGGGTTCTTGAGCGTTCCCCTGACATATAGCGGCGAGCGCAACGAGAACACGCGGAATCCCTTGGTGTGCGGCTTCACGTCGAGGTCGAGTTTCTCGCCGGCGAAGTTGATCGTGCCAGTCACGTTGATCACCGCATCGTCGGTGTCGAACACGAACAGGCGCATGTCGAACAGCCCGTTGGCGGCGGCCATGTCGGTGGCCGCGCAGTTGATCTTCACCGTCTTGTCGCCGAACAGCTTGCCGATGACGATGTTGCCCACGTTGAGCCCGGCGGTCTCCAGCAAGGTCTTGCTGATCGCGCCATCGTTCATCAGCAGTTTCAGCTCGCCGTTTGCGCTGCCGAGCAGGGCAGCGACCGAATTGCCGCGGGCATCGAGCGCCACATCACCGTTGATCTCGCCGAAGCTGGTGCGCATCGGGGCAAAGGTGGGAAACAGCTGCTTGAGCTTGAGATGCCGCGCATCGAGTTTCAGCAGGCCGTGCATGGGAGCCTGGCTGCCATCGAGGGTGAGGTGGCTGCTCACCGAGCCGCCGGCCAGGCGGAAGCGCAGCGGGTCGAGATACAGCGCGCCGTTGTTCATGACCAGATGCGTGCTGAGCGAGTCGATCGGCAGTGCCTCGCCATGCACGATGCGCTTCCCGCTGAAGTTGATGTCGGCGTCCATCGCCTGCCAGCGATCCGTGCGGAACGGTTCGACCGGCAGCAGCTTGCCGGCAGGTTGCGGCGTGCCATCGCCGCGCTGCTGTTTGTCGGCGTTCGAATCGGCGCCGATCAGCGGTGCCAGGTCGCCGAACTGCAGCAGGTCCGAATGCAGTTCACCGCTCAATTTCGGCCGCGCGCCGCCGGTGACGAACACCACGTTGCCGGCGAGGTCGCTGCCACCCACACGGCCGCGAAAATCCTCGTAGCTGAAACGGCTGCCCTGCCGATGCAGTGTGGCTTTCAGATGACCTTCGGTAGCGTAAGGCGGCGTGTCGGGCAGGGTGATGCCGGTGATCGGGTACAGCTTGGCCATGCTGGAGCCGGAGAACCACAGCCGCACGTCGAGCGCCCCCAGATGCATCGGATCGGTCAGCGTACCGACCAGCGCGATGTGGCTGTCGCCGATGTGCACGTCGGCCTGCACGGGAAAGGGGGCGGTTGCGTCCTGCAGGGCGAGTACGGCGCCGGTCTTGCCCTGGCCTTCGAGCGGACTGCCCTGATAGCGTCCCTCGGCGCGCCACTGGAATTGGTAGGCGGTGGTTGCGCGAGGCTGGCCGACCTGGGCTGTGCGGCCTCTTTCCGCGGCCGAGCCTGGCAAGCTCTTCTTCGCGGGCGCCCCCGCTGTCTTGCCGACCTGCCCGCGTGCGTCCGCGGATTGCTGCGCCACGATCTGGTCGTAAGGGATCGCTTCCTGCAGCGGGTCCACCGTGATCTTGAGCTTCACCCGACTGACCGCGTCGTCGAGGGTGATGTAGCCGCGGTCGAAGCCGATCGTGCCAAGGTTCAACGTCCACGCGGATGGTTGCCCGCTCTTGGGCAAGGCAAACGTCCATGTGGCGCGCGATGTCTTGTCGCGCTCCAGGTCGACGGTGGGGTGCACCAGTTGCAGCGACGGCACGTCGATGCGGTGAACCAGCAAGGCCAGCGGCGACAGCCGGAAGCGCACTGCGTCCAGTCGCGCAAATTGCGGCTGCGCCGCCCACGCCGGGTTGCCGATGCTGATCGCGTTGGCGGTGAACTGGGGCCACGGCAGCAGCGAGGCGAGCCAACTGCCGCTGCGGTCGCGTTGCCACGCCAAGGTTAGATCGCCGTTGATCGCAAATGGCCGTCCAATCGCCAGGCTCACCTTGTCGTTGATGAAAGGCCGCAGGCGATTCCAGTCGAACGTGGCGATCACGATCAGCAGCAGCGCGATCAGCACGAGCAGGACACCTGCGATCCAGCTCATTATTTTTCGGCTGCGTTTCATTCTGCTGCTCCGCCATCGCCTTGAGGGCAAGCCCGCGTGGCGGGTGTCGGTCCAGTCTTAGCCGGTGGCATGAAAAGGTTACGTCGTGATGCCCCGCTGCTTTCATGGAGCGTTCATGCCGAGCTTCGCGGAAAGGCCCGCCAACCGGATCGGATATCGCTCAAGTCGGCTGCCGATGTGTGTCCGGCATCGGCGGATACGGCACCCGCTACCGGAGGCAGGTTGAACAGCACGCCGTCGATGCGTTGTGCATGCAGATCGATTCTTCAGCAGCGTGGCCGGCTTGCCGATCGCGGGTCTCGCGTGCGTCGAACGATACCGTGGCGCTTTCACCGACTGTTTGCGCGGTTCCCGCGGCATTGCCGCGATGATCCTGTCTACCAGTTCATCTACGGCCCGCTGCCAGCCTGCGCGGTAGCGGACTCAGTCAAGCAGGGGCGTGGCAGCGTCCGCAGACGGCCATCAGTGTCTCGCCGCGGTTGCGGCCTTTGCCTCGCGCACGGGAACGTCGATGCTGCACAGGTCGACCTTGCCGGCGGGCAGCGCGTAGAACGCATTGCGGCCATTGCGCTTGGCGTCGACCAGGGCGGCAAAGGTGGGGCTGTCGGTGCGCAGCACTTCGAGTGCTGGCCGATCCTTCGCCGGCATATCGGCGGCGAGCCGTACCGATTCGATGCTGATGCGCTGCGCCGGTTTCGTGTAGAAACCCATCGGCTCGGCGCCGCGCGGCAGTCCGGACAGCAAAGGCATGCCCTCGATCACCCGGCCGGCGATGGCGAGGTTGCGATCCAGCCGGCGCGGCGCCTGGCCGATCACGGCGTACAGCGAACTGCCGCTGCCGCTTTGCGGATCGACATCGCGCGCCACGCCCACCGCGCCGTAGCAATGGGTCAGCCACTCCTGTCCGCTGGCGGGGTCGCGCGCTGCCGGAAAGCCCTCGGAAAAGCCGACCTCGGGCGCGTACACGTCGCCGTCCGGCAACGCGGTCCACGGCAATGTCGGATCGATCGCGCGGGTATATTCCGGCGGCAGCGTCTTGCGCGCCTTGCCGAGCGAACGGATCTTGCTCTTGTCGCCGCTCTCGTCGTCGTTGGGATCACCCCACTGGGTGACGAAGTTGTCCTGCACGCGGATGATCGCCAACCCGTCGAAGTAGTGCCCGCGCACCAGGGTGCGGATATTCGCCGCGTGCAGCGGGGAAAAATCCGGTGCCAGTTCGATCACCACGCGACCCTGCGGCAGCTGCATGTAGATCAGGTTCTGCGGATCGGGCGTACGCCACTCACCCGGCGTGGAATTCGCCAGCAGCTCCTTCGCCGTGGGCGTGGGCTTCGTCTGCTCGGCAGCGATGGCGGGCAGCGCCAGTAACGCGCTGAGCGCGAGTGCGGCTATGACGTGACGACGACGCATGGCATTCCCCTTCGGCAACGGTTGGGCAAGCGCGCAACTTAGCAGGTGGATGCCGGCATGACCAAAGCCTTCCAGCGGGTTCCCGGGCAGTACAAGCCGCGTGTCACGGCCTTTCGAGATTCGGCAGGAACACCGTGATCAATCCCATCAGCGGCAGATACGCGCACAACCGGTAGACGTACTCGATGCCGTGCGCGTCCGCCATCCCGCCGAGCACGGCGGCGCCGATGCCGCCCATGCCGAAGGCGAGGCCGAAGAACAGGCCCGAGATCATGCCGACCCGACCGGGGACCAGTTCCTGCGCATACACCAGGATCGCCGAGAACGCCGACGCCAGGATCAGTCCGATGAGCACCGTCAGCACGCCGGTCCACATCAGGTTCGCGTGCGGCAGGAGCAGGGTGAACGGCGCAACGCCAAGGATCGATACCCAGATCACCCATTTGCGTCCGATGCGGTCGCCGACCGGGCCGCCGATCAATGAGCCGGCGGCCACCGCGAACAGGAAGGCGAACAGGTGCACCTGCGCGCTCTGCACCGACACGCCGAACTTGTGGATCAGGTAGAAGGTGTAATAGCTGCTGAGGCTGGCCAGGTAGAAATACTTGGAGAAGATCAGCAGGCCGAGAATACCCAGCGCGCCGATGACCTGGTTGCGCGACAGCGACACGAGTGGCATGTGGCGTGAGGCCGACTTGCTGCGGGCGACGTGATGGCGGCGATACCAGCGGCCGACCTGGAGCAGCACCACGATGGCCAGCAGGGCCGCCAGCGAGAACCACGCCACGCTGCCGCGCCCATGCGGCACGATGATCCATGCCGCCAGCAGTGGCCCCAGCGAGGAACCTGTGTTGCCCCCGACCTGGAACAGCGATTGCGCCAGGCCGTGCTGTCCGCCCGATGCCAGCCGCGCTACGCGCGACGATTCCGGGTGGAAGATCGCCGAACCGGTGCCGACCAGCGCCGCCGCCAGCAACAGCACCGAGAACGTGGGCGCGACTGCGAGCAGCAGCAAGCCGCACAGGGTGAAACCCATGCCGACCGGCAGCGAGTAGGGCATGGGCCGGCGATCGGTCAGCATGCCGACCAGCGGCTGCAGCATCGAGGCGGTGATCTGGTAGGTCAGCGTGATCAGGCCGACCTGCGCAAAGTTGAGGTGGAAATCGCCTTTCAGGATCGGGTAGATCGCCAGGATCAGCGACTGGATCATGTCGTTGAGCATGTGCGCGAAGCTGATGCCGCCGAGCACCCCGAAGGCGGTGCCTTCAGCCGGGCTCTTGGTGGTCTGGGCCAGCGGTGGAGCGGACAAATTCGCTTCGTCGACGCGGGTATTCATGTGGAACTCTCGGGGACGGGAATTTGGCCGTGTCGTTTGCACGGCCGGAAACGGCACTCTAAAGTGACCGGCCTCGGCCCGCACGCATCGGTGGGTCAAATGTTGTCGAATTCGGGCCAAGGCCGCGCACATGCGTAATGCACGCGTCATCCATTACGAAGACACTCCGCGCGATGTCGTCATCACCGGCAACGACTATCCGCCGCACTACGTGCTGCCGCGGCACGCGCACAAGCGTGGCCAGCTGCTGTATGCCGCCACCGGCGTGGTCACGGTGATTACCGACGAAGGCAGCTGGGTGGTGCCGCCACGCCGCGCCCTGTGGATTCCCGCCGGCGTCGCGCACGAAGTGCGCATGAGCGGTGCCGTATCCACCCGCAGTGCCTATGTGCGGAGCGAGGTGTCCGCGCCCCTGCCTGCGCACTGTCGTGTGATCGGCGTTTCATTGTTGTTGCACGCACTGCTGCTGGAGGCCGTGGATCTGCCAGCCGAGTACGCGCTGGACGGTCGCGATGGTCGGGTGATGGCGCTGCTGCTGGAGGAGATTGCCGCGATGCCGTCGCTGGCGCTGAACACGCCGCTGCCGCGCGATGCGCGGCTGGCCCGTCTGTGTCGTGCGCTGATCGCCGCCCCGGCGCTGGAGATCGACATCGACGCCATGGCGCACAAGGCCGGCATGAGCCGGCGCAGTTTCACCCGGCTGTTCCGCCAGCAGACCGGCATGAGTTTCAGCGCGTGGCGCCAGCAGGCCTGCCTGCTCGTTGCGCTGACGCGCCTGGGTGGCGGCGAATCGATCACCCAGGTCGCCGTCGAGCTTGGCTACAGCAGCGCCAGCGCATTCACTGCGGCGTTCCGAAGGGTCCTCGGTGCTGCTCCCAGTCGCTATCTGGCATCTGACGAACAGTGGCGCAGTGGCGCCTTCGACTCGTGAAGCACCCGGGAAGTCGTGTCATCTGGCCGTCAGGAAACTGCAGCATACTGGTCCAATGCCAACGGTAGTGGAGTGCTGAGTCCGGCCATCACCGCCGTCCATCATCGTGATTGAATGTCCTCGTCGCTTGCTTGAGCCGGTGTACCCATGAACAGCCGCATCATCCGCGAGACTTCAGTGACCGAGGCGTCCATGCCGGCCGCCAACGATGTTTCGCCGAACGCACCGGCGGTGGATCTCAGCCGACAGCCGGTTGTACATCCACCGCGAGCTGTCCCAGTTGCAGTTCAACATCCGCGTGCTGGACCAGGCGCTGGATGAGGGCACTCCGCTGCTGGAACGGTTGAAGTTCCTGCTGATCTTCTCGCGCAACATGGACGAGTTCTTCGAGATCCGCGTGGCGGGCCTGAAAGGCCAGATCGCGCTGGATCACGAGATGATCGGGCCGGACGGCATCGCGCCGAAGCGGGCACTGGCCGAGATCAGCGAGATCGCGCACCGGCAGATCGAACGGCAGTACGCGATCCTCAATGAGCGCATCCTTCCGGAGTTGGTTGCGCACGGCATTCGCATCGTTCGCCGCACGCAGTGGACGCACAAGCAGAAGCTGTGGGTGCGCCGGTATTTTCGTGAGGAAGTGGCGCCGTTGATCACCCCGATCGGGTTGGACCCGACGCATCCGTTTCCCTTGCTGGTCAACAAGAGCCTCAACTTCATCATGCGGCTGGATGGCGTCGATGCATTCGGCCGCGACTCCGGCCTGGCGATCGTGCCGGCGCCGCGCGTGCTGCCGCGGCTGATACGCATGCCGCTGGAAATCTGCGAGGGCGGCGACAACTACGTGCTGCTGTCCTCGATCATCCACGCGCATGCCGAGGAGCTTTTCCCCGGCATGCAGGTACTAGGCTGCTACCAGTTCCGCTTGACCCGCAACGCCGATCTGACGATCGACCCCGAAGATGTCGAGGACCTGGCGCTGGTGTTGCGCGGCGAGCTGTATTCACGCCGCTTCGGCGATGCGGTTCGGCTGGAGGTGGCGGACAACTGCCCGAAGGATCTGATCGACTATCTGCTCAAGCAGTTCGGCTTGAACGAGTCGGAACTGTACGAGGTGAACGGGCCGGTGAACCTGGCGCGGCTGTTCCGCATCGCCAGCCATGTGAGCTATCCGCAACTGCAGTACCCGCCGTTCACGCCGGTCCTGCCCAAGGCGTTGAAGCATGTCGATGACGTATTCCAGGTCATACGCAAGCAGGACATCCTGCTGCTGCATCCGTACGAATCGTTTTCGCCGGTGATCGACATGCTGCGCCAGGCGGCGAAGGATCCGCAGGTACTGGCGATCAAGCAGACGCTGTACCGCACCAATGCGAAATCGGAGATCGTCGACGCACTGGTCGATGCCGCCCGTGCCGGCAAGGAAGTGACCGCCGTGGTCGAACTGCGCGCGCGCTTCGACGAGGAATCCAACCTCACGCTCGCCTCGCGTCTGCAGCAGGCCGGCGCGATGGTGATCTACGGCGTGGTCGGCATCAAGACGCACGCCAAGCTGATGCTGATCCAGCGGCGCGAAGGCAGCGAACTGGTGCGTTACGCGCATCTGGGAACGGGCAACTACCACACCGGCAACGCCCGGCTTTATACGGACTACAGCCTGCTCACCTCCGACGTGGCGCTGTGCGAGGACGTGCACAAGTTGTTCAGCCAGCTCACCGGCATGGGCAAGGTGCTGCGCATGAAGAAGCTGCTGCATGCGCCGTTCACGCTCAAGAAGACCCTGCTGGAACTGATCGCGCAGGAAACCGTACATGCCGAGGCCGGCAAGGCGGCGCAGATCATCTTCAAGGTCAACGCGCTGACCGAGCCGAGAATCATCCGCGCGCTGTACAAGGCCAGCATCGCCGGCGTGCAGGTGGAGCTGATCGTGCGTGGCATCTGCAGCCTGCGGCCGGGCATCGAAGGCGTCTCCGGGAATATCCGCGTGCGTTCGATCATCGGCCGCTTCCTGGAACACAGCCGCGCCTACTGGTTCGCCAACGACGGCGATCCGCGGCTGTACCTGTCCAGTGCCGACCTGATGGAACGCAACCTGGACCGCCGCGTCGAAGCCGCGTTTCCGATCGAAGGGCGTAAGCTGCAGCAGCGCATCCGCAACGCGCTGGAGCTGTACCTGACGGACAACACCAGCGCCTCCCTGCTGCAGTCCGACGGCGAGTACCTGCGTCTGCCCGCGGCCGATGGTGACGCGGCCCGCAACGTGCAGGCCGAGCTGCTGGAGCAGCTGTGCGGGGCCGGCGCCGGCCACACGCGCTGAAGAGATCGCGGATATGGCGGAACCGCTGCGCGGCGGTGGTGGTGCGCGATCGTTCGCCTCGTTGCGCTGCGGTGGCCGGAGTCGCGGACGGTGGGTTCGAACTTGGCGGGGATGATTTCGCCTGGGATCAATGCGAAAACGACCCGTGCGATCACAGCAGCAGTTCGCTGCATGCCGCATGGAGGGCACAAAAAAACCGCGCCGGAGCGCGGTTCTTCTGGATGCATCGTGAAATGAAATGGTGGAGCGGATGGGGATCGAACCCACGACCTTCGCATTGCGAACGCGACGCTCTCCCAGCTGAGCTACCGCCCCACGTGAGCGGCGGATATTAGCAGCGTGCGAACGGGTTCGCCAAGCCCTGCTGAGTTACCGCTCACTCGGGAAGCAGGTCAATCAGGCGATCGTGCAGCACCTCGCGCCGCCAGCCGTCGAGGAACTCCGGCCACTCGGCGGTGACCACGTATTCCTCCAGCGCCTTGCGCGGACACAGCAGGCCGGGCGGCAGATCGAGTTCGCCGGCCAGGCTGTCGACCAGCAGCTTCATCGCCGCGAGCGATTTCTTCGCCTCGCCCTGCGGATGGCCGGGGATGCGCGCGGTGGCGGCGATTTCTTCGGCGCTGGGCGCGGGGGCGAGCAGCTCGAACAGTTCGCTGCGTTGGGCCGAGCGCAAGGCGCGCTGGCCGCGGCTGCGCTGTTCGAGATCGCCGAGGCTGGCCGGCGGCTGCTGCGCCAGGCTCAGTGCCAGCGTGTCGTCCAGCAGCCACGGGCGCGGCACGTCGAGGCGTCGCGCACTGCGATCGCGCCACAGCAGCAGCCGGCGCAGCAGCGCCTGCTGGGCGAGGGGCCATTCGGCGGCGGCGCGCATCGTGCGCTGGGGCTGCGCGTCGCCATCGCGATGGCTGGCGCGGCGTTTCAGGCGTTCGCAATCTTCGGCATGCCAGGCGCTGCGGTCACGTTGCAGCAGGCGTTCGGTCGAATTGCTCATGGATCGTTTTCAGATACACCACGTCCAGTGCGGCATAGCTGCATTGCGAGGCGGTGAGCGGGCGTTGCAGCCAGTCCGAGCGGGTCTCGCCCTTGTCCAGTTCCACCCCGGTCAACTCCGCCACCAGCGCGCGGTAGCTGACGCCCAGGCCCATGCCGACGAAGGCGGCGGCGATCTGCGTGTCGAACAGGACATGCGGCCCGTCCGGCAGCAACGGCGCCAGCGTTTCCAGGTCTTCGCTGGCGCTGTGCATGATGGTCGCCGCCGGGCCTGCGCCCAGCAGCGGTTGCAGCGTGTCGGCGATGTCGAAGGCGAGCGGATCGACCAGCGCATGGCGTCCGTTCCAGCCGAGCTGCAGCAGCGCCAGTTGCGGATAGAAGGTGTTGCGGCGCATGAACTCCGTATCCAGGCCGACCGCCGCGTCTGCGGGTATCGCGGCGAGCCATGCCTGCAGTGCATCGCGGTTTTCGATCCACTCGGCGGCAGCGGTTTCGGGCAGTGACATCGGTACTCCTTGAAAGGCGCCAGCGCGGATTGCCCTGTCGCCGGTTTGTGCCTATGGTGGACGGCGCACGATAACAGGCCGTACCAAGGACGCCCATCCATGCCGAGCAATGCAACCCTGCGCCGTCAACGCACCCTTGGGGGAGCGTTGGGCGTGATCGTGCTGGGGTTCGCTTTGCTGTATCACTTTTTTCCACGGCTGTTCCATGTCGATCCCGACGCAGACGCCGCGGCGGTCGATGTCGATGGGTACGGCGCCACCCATCGGGGGTTTGCAGCCGGAACGGCCTTCGGCGATCAACGAACTCAATGCCGGTCCGCCGTTGACCCTGGCGCCCGCCGCCGTGATTGCCGCGCGCAGCAACCGGAACGCCGACCTGCCCAGGCAGCTCAGTGCGGATCCGCCAGCCGTGCAGGCTTTGCTGGTACGCGCCACCAAGGCGCTGCACGCCGGCCAGCTGGCCGGTGACGCGAACAGTGCGGCCGCGTTGTTTGCGCAGGCGCTGAAGGACAAGCCGGACAGCCGGCATGCCGCGCAGGGCCTGTTCGATGTGCGGGCACGGCTGGTGGCTGAGATCGATCAGGACATTGCGCTGGGCGATGCCGATGCGGCGTCCGACCTGATCGACGCCTTGCGCACGCTGCCGGATGCGGCTGGCGACGTCGCGCAACTGGAGACCAGCCTGAAAACCCTGGTGAAGGTACGCCCGATGCTCGCCCGCGCCGCCAGCCTGCTGCAGCAGGGCAAGGTAGATAGGCCGAGCGGCGAGAGCGCGCTGGACATGTACAGGGAGGTGCAGAAACTCGATCCGCAGAATGCCGTGGCGGAGCAGGGGATATTCCAGGTGCAGCGTGCGGTACTCGACCGTGCGCTGGCGGCGGTGGCGCAGAACGATTTCGCCGGCGCTGACCGCGAGCTGGCCGAAGCGCAGACGATCCGCCCGGGTTCGCAGCAGATGCTGGACGTGCACAAGCGCGTCGACGACATGCGCGCGCAACGTGCGAACGGTGTGCTGGCGCAGGCCCGTTCGGCGCTGGACGCGGGCAACATCGCGCTGGCCAGAAAGCTCGCGGCACAGGCGCGTGATATCGATCCCGCCGTGGCGGGGCTGAAGGACTTCGATGAGCAGCTGACCAACGCGCGCCTCTACGCCAGCTACAAACCCGGCCAGGTCTTCAGCGACCGCTACGTCGATTTGCCGGGCAAGACGCCCGCGATGGTGGTGATTCCCACCGGCAGTTTCCAGATGGGTGCAGCAGACAGCGACGACAGCCATATCGATGCCGAGCGGCCGCAACACGCGGTCACGATCGGCAAGGGTTTTGCGATGGCGCGCAGTGCATTGACGGTGGGCGAGTTCCGTGAGTTCGTGCGCGCCAGCGGCTACGTGCCCGACTCGGTGAAGCTCGGTGGCTCCAGCGTGTACGACGAGCGCAGCGGCGCACTGCGCGATGACTCGGACGCGACCTGGCAGGACGATTACGCCGGCCGCAAGGCCGACGACAAGCTGCCCGTGGTCAATATCTCGTGGAACGACGCCAAGGCGTACGCCGACTGGCTCAGCCAGCGCACTGGCAAGGTCTACCGGTTGCCCAGCGAGGCCGAGTTCGAGTACGCCCTGCGCGGCGGTACGACCAGCCGTTACTGGTGGGGCGACGGCGTGCCCAAAAGCCTTGTGGAGAACCTCACCGGTTCCGGCGATCGCTCGCACAGGGGCAGGCGCTGGAGCAATGCGTTTCGCGGGTATCGCGACGGCTACTGGGGCCCCGCGCCCGTCATGAGTTTTGCCGCCAATCCGTTCGGCCTGTACGACATCAACGGCAACGTCTCCGAATGGGTTCAGGATTGCTGGCACGATAACTACATCCGTGCGCCGACCGACGGCAGCAGCTGGCTCAACCCTGGCTGCCGCGCGCACGTGGTGCGCGGCGGCTCATGGGGCAGTTCGCCGGATCAGGTGAACTCGGCCTACCGCCAGGGCGCCAACGGCGATGTGCGCAGCGGCAGGGTGGGATTCCGCGTGGTGCGCGAGCTGTAGAAATCTGTGGTGCGCCTGATCCGGCATCGGGCAAAAACAAAGGGCCAGGCTCGCGCCTGACCCTTTGTTTTTTCATTGGTACCGGTGATAGGACTCGAACCTACACGACATCGCTGCCAGCGGATTTTGAGTCCGCCGCGTCTACCATTCCGCCACACCGGCATGTGAGCCGCCGCATTATGCCGGGTTCAGTGCACGCGGTCGAGCCCCAGCTGGCGCACGTCGCGGCCGTACCAGCGATCTTCCGGCAGCGGCTGGAACACGGCGCAGCGGAGCATCGGGCCGGAATAGATGTGCAGGCTGACGGTGACAGCGTTGTCGCTGGGATTGCGGATGCTGTGGTACTCGTGCGGCGGGATCAGGCTGCCGGCCGAGCCGGCACCGGCCTGGATCGAGCCGACCGGCTGGAAGCAGTAGCGTTGCGCGTCGTGTTCCAGCAATTCGTACTGCACGATTTCCAGCGCGCCGTTCCACACGCCCTCGACGCACCACATGCCGTCATGATCGTGGATCGGCGTGCCCTGGCCTGGGCCCCAGGTCATCGCCACCACGCAGTAGCCGTGCTCTTCACTGCGATACAGCTCGCGGCGGGCGTAGTGTTCGGCGTTCGCCTCGAACACACAGGCCGGCAGCGTCACTGCCTTGTCGCGGATCAGCTTGCACAGGCTATTGCGCAGGCTGTCGGTGAGCTCGTGGGTGGTCGGCTTGGCCACGGCAGCGTCGATCGCGTCGATCAGGGTGCGGCTGCCGGGAAAATCCAGGGTGAGCATGGTGGTCTCGGGTGATGCGTGATGCGGGCATGTTACCAGCGCGCGGGTTACGCGGTCGCCAACCGGTTCAGGAAACCGCCGATCGCGCGGCTGTAATTTTCAATGTCGACCAGGAACGCATCGTGGCCTTGCGGCGAATCCAGCGCCACGAATTCGACCACGGCACCGGCAGCTTCCAGGCCCTCGGCGATCTGTTCCTGCTGTTGCAGCGGGAACAGGATGTCAGTGCTGACGCCGATGACCATCGCGCGTTCGATGGGGATGCGCTTGAGGCCTTCCAGCACGCTGCCATGGCCGTATTCGGCAATGTCGAACCAGTCGCTGGCGCGCGACAGGTAGAGGTAGCTGTTGGGGTCGAAATTGCGCACGAAACGTTGTGCATGGCCTTCGAGGTACGACTCGACCTGGAACTCGCGGCCGAACGGTTCGTCTTCGCGCTGTTCCGGATCCAGCCGGATCCGTGCGAAGCGGCCGTTCCACTCCATCGCCGAGCGATAGGTGATCACGCCGAGCTTGCGCGCGATGCTCATGCCCAGGTCGGGATAGCTGCCGCCTTCCGTTGCATGGATATCGTAGTGACCGTCATTGAACTGCGGGTCGAGCCGGATCGCCTCGCGCTGCAGGGAGCGGATCGCAATCGCGAACGGCTGTGCCTGCGGGGCGGTATCCACGCTGATGTGCGCGCGCACGCTATGCGGGTGCAGCAGCATGTAGGCCAGCGCGCTCATGCCGCCCATTGAGCAGCCGATCAGGCAGGCCAGTTGGCGGATGCCCAGGCTGCGGACGACCGCGTGTGCTGCGTTGGCGACATCTTCCAGCGCCAGTTCGGGGAACGTCAGCCGGTACGGCTCGCCGGTGGCCGGGTCGGTCGAGGCGGGGCAGGTCGAGCCCTTGTCGCTGCCCAGCGAATTCACGCAGATCACGAACCAGTGCGTGGTGTCGATCGCCTTGCCGGGGCCGGCCATGTCCTGCCACCAGCCCGGCGTGGGGTCTTCGTCGCACGAGGTCATGTGTGCGCTGGGCGACAGGCCGGTGAGCACCAGCACGGCGTTGTCACGCGCCGCGTTCAGCGTGCCCCATGTTTCGTAGGCCACGTGCGCGCCACGCAGCTCGCCGCCGCGCTTCATCGCGAACGGGGAGGGCAGCTCGAAATAACGGCGCGCGTCACCCATCGTCAATGGACCTTGTCGATGCTGATCGTGATCGGCGTCTTGCGGCTGACGTCAACGACGCCGGCGTCGCCTTCCAGGTCGCCGGACTGCGCCATCGCCTGACCGCTGTGGCTGATCCGGGCGCCGACGAACACGTGCGTGACCGAAGACAGGCTCATCGCGGGTGTCATCGCCATCGCATCGGTCAGGGTGACGCTGGCTGGCAGTTGGCCAGCGTCGACCCGGGCTACGGCCAGCGGCATGGGTGGACCCTGGTCGGCGCGGGCGTAGACGAACAGGGTATCGCCTGGAAGCAGCTTGTCTTTCAGGGCCGGGGCGAGCGTCACGCGCACCTGCAACTGCGCATCCTGCGGTTTTTGTCCCGCACCGCTGCTGGATGCACTGGCCGGCGCACCTCCAGTGCGCGCATCGGCCACGGCGATCTGCTCGGCGACGGCCTTGGCCACGTTCGAGCCAGGTTCGAGCTGCGGCTGCAGCAGGCGCCAGGTGGAGGCTGCCTCCTGGTACCGGCCGCGCTGGAAGTCGCTGATGCCGAGCAGCCACAAGCCGCGCTGGCTGTCGGGATGCATCTGGACCGCGCGCTTCAGCAGATCCAGTGCGCGGCCATCGATGAGGTGGTCGCTGCGCAGGATCGAATCGTTCTCGGCCCAACCCACCATCGCCTCGGCGTTATTGGCGTCCAGCGCAAGCACATGGTCGTAGGCATCGCGCGCGGCAGCCGCGTCGTGCTGCATGGCGCTGGTCTGTGCCAGCAGCATCCAGCCCCGCACATCGTCGGGCTGCTGGGTCAGATGGGCGCGCAGTTCGGTGAGCGCCTGCTGCATGGTCAGGGGCGGCGCCGCTTCGGCGGACACGCCATTGAGCGCCGCCGGCGTGCCTACCAGCCAGTACAGGCCCGCTGCAGAAAGCGGCAGCACAAAGGCGATCGCCAGGGTCAGCACGAACACGCCACGGCTGCGACCGGACCGGCGACCCTGCCGCATCAGCGGCAGCAACAGCGCCGTCAGCGCCACGGCGATCATCGCGGCAGCGGCCAGCAAAAAAACGGTTTTCACCAATCATCCCCATTATCGGTCGGCCCGCTGCCGGGCAAGGCGTTGCCGGCCAATGCTTCGGCCGCGGGAGCGCCGCGGCTGCGTTTGCGTATCGCTACCAGCACCGCTCCCGCGCCGCCAACGAGAATCAGCAGCGGGCCGAACCAGAGCAACCATGTGCCCGGCGTCAATGGCGGGTCGTACAGCACGAACCTGGAATAGCGCGCGACCAGGTACTGCTTGATGTCTTCGTCGCTCCTGCCCTGCTGCATCATCCGGAAGATCTGGTTGCGCAGGTCGCGCGCGATGGGCGCATTCGAATCGGCCAGCGTCTCGTTCTGGCACATCGGGCAGCGCAGCTCCCGCGTAAGGTGCTGGAAACGCAGCTCCTGCGCGTGGTTGGCAAATGGCATCGGCTCGATCGCCTGGGCATGGGCGAAGCCGGCGCACAGCAGCAGCGTCATGAAGACCAGCAGCAGGAGCGGATTTTGCGCAGGCCGGACTGCATCACGGTGCCTCCTTCAGCATCGCCGCAATCGCCGGTTTCAGTTCGCTGGCCAAGACGTCGGGCGTAATCGGACCGATGTGCTTGTAGCGGATCACGCCCTTCGCGTCGATCAGGAAACTTTCCGGCGCGCCGTACACGCCGAAGTCGATCGCCGTGTTGCCGGGTTCGTCGGCGATCAGCAGGTTGTACGGATTGCCGTGTTCGGCCAGCCAGCGTTTGGCGTCGTCCGGCGTGTCCTTGTAGTTGTAACCGACCAGCTGCACGCCCAGCGTCGGGACCAGCGGCTTGCAGCACCGGATGCTCCACGCCGCATTCGACGCACCAGCTGGCGAACACGTTGAGCAGGTACGGCTTGCCAAGCAGGTCCGCCTTGCTGACTTTTTCCGCGGGCTCGTACAGCTTGGGCAGGTTGAACGCGGGCGCCGGCTTGTTCAGCAGCGGCGTGGGGATGGCGTTGGGATCGTGCTGCGTGTTCCACCAGATGCCGAAGCCGAACAGCAGCACCAGCAGCATGAAACCGACGAACGGCAGCAACCGGTTCATGCGCGGGATTCCTGTACCTGCAGCACGCCGGCGGCCGCCTCCTCGGCTCCGGCGACGCGCTTGATGCGGAAGCGCTTGTCGGCGGCGCAGACGAAGCCGCCCAGCATCATCAGCAGGCCACCGCCCCAGATCCAGCGGATGAATGGCTTGTAGTACAGCCGCAGCGACCAGGCGCCTTCGATGTCGTTCGCGTCCATCGGTTCGCCCAGCGCCACGTAGAGGTCGCGGAAGATGCCGGCATTCACCGCGGATTCGGTCTGCACCTGGCCGCGCAGGTAGGTGCGCTTCTGCGGATGCATCACGGCGACTTCGCTGCCGTTCCGGGTGACTGTGACCACGCCTTGGTCGGCGCGCCAGTTCGGTCCGGTGGCACGATGCGCGCCGTCGAAGCGGAAGTCGTAGCTGCCGATATGCTGGGTCTGGCCCGGCGCCATCCGCACGTCGCTGGTGACGCTGAGCGATTCGGACAGCAGCACGCCGGCAACGAATACACCCACGCCAAGATGCGCCAGCAGCATGCCGGCCATTTCGGCCGGGTAGCGCCGTCCACGTGGTACTTCACGCCAGCGCTTCAGCGCGTACAGGAACACGCCGACGGTAAGCCAGATCAGCGACGCCACACCGGCAATCGCCTTGGGCTGCCCATCGACGAAGAACGCCGCCACGATCGCGCATGCCACCGCGGCGATGCCCGCGCGCAGCAGCACCTGCTTCAGGGCCGGCGTGTCGCCCTTGCCCCAGCGCAGGAACGGTCCGAACGGCAACAGCAGCACCACCGGCAACATCAACAGGGGAAACAGGAAACCGAAGTAGGGCGGGCCGACCGAAACGCGGCCCAGGTTCAACGCGTCGCCGATCAACGGGAACAAGGTGCCCAGCAGCACCATCGCCGCGGCCACCGCGAACATCAGGTTGCCGATCAGCAACACCGTCTCGCGCGAAACCACCTTGAACGATTTGCCACCCACCACGGTCGGCGCGCGCAGCGCATACAGCAGCAGCGAGCCACCTACCACAATGGTCAGGAATGCCAGGATGAAGATGCCGCGACGCGGATCGGAAGCGAAAGCGTGCACCGAGGTGAGGACGCCCGAGCGCACCAGAAAGGTACCGAGCAGGCTCAGCGAAAACGCGAAGATCGACAGCAGGATCGTCCAAGCGCGCAACGAGCCGCGCTTCTCGGTCACCGCCTGCGCATGGATCAGCGCCAACCCGACCAGCCACGGCATGAAGCTGGCGTTTTCCACCGGATCCCAGAACCACCAGCCGCCCCAGCCCAGTTCGGCATACGCCCACCAGCTGCCCGCGACGATGCCGCAGGTGAGGAAGGCCCAGGCGATATTCGTCCACGGCCGCGCCCAGCGCACCCAGGCCTGCTCCAGCTCGCCGCCGAGCAGGGCGGCGATGGAGAACGCGAACGCCACCGAGAAACCCACGTAACCCATGTACAGCATCGGCGGATGGAACGTCATGCCCGGATCCTGCAGCACCGGGTTCAGGTCCGCGCCGTCGCCGGGCATCGGCAACAGCCGTCCAAACGGATCGGAAGTGAAGATGATGAAGGCGAGGAAGCCGACCGCGATCAGGCCCATCACGGCGATCACGCGCGAGGCGAACACCTCCGGCAGTTTCTGGCTGAACGCGGCCAGCGCCACCGTCCACACGTTGAGGATCAGGATCCACAGCAACAGCGAACCCTCATGCGCGCCCCATACCGCGGCGATGCGGTAGTACCACGGCAACGCCAGGTTCGAGTTGTCGGCCACGTACTGCACCGAGAAGTCGAAACGCAGGAACGCCCAGACCAGGATGCCGAACGCGAACGCCACGAACACCGCCTGACCGGCCGCCGCCGGGCGCGCCACTGCCATCAACGCGCGATTGCCGCGCCACGCGCCGACCAGCGGCAGGATGCTCTGCGCCAGCGCCAGCAGCAGGGCGAGAATCAGCGCGAGTTGGCCGAGTTCGGGCGTCATGGCTGCGGGGTCCCCTGCATGGTGTCCTGCGCCCGCCGCGGACTCTTCGATCTTCTTGTTCGCATGCGCCTTGGCCATCGCGTCCTTCAGCTCCTTCGGCATGTAGGTCTCGTCATGCTTGGCCAGCACTTCGGTGGCGACGAAGTGTGCGTTGTCCATGTGCCCGGTGGCGATGACCGATTGGTTGTCGCGAAACAGGTCCGGCAGGATGCCGGTGTATTCGACCGGCATCGCGCCGCCGGCATCGACCACGGTGAAGGTGACCTTGAGCGAGTCGTTGCTGCGCTGGATCGAACCCGCCTTGACCATGCCGCCCAGACGGAACGTCTTGTAGCTGGTCGCCTCGCCCGACTGCACCTGGCTCGGCGTGAGCAGGTAGTTCATGTTGTTCTGCAGCGCCAGCACGACCAGCACCGCTGCGATGGCCGCCGCGGCGAGAATCGACAACACGATGGTGAGCCGGCGTTTGCGGGTGGGATTCATGGGCATGGTATCGGTGCGCTCCGCTCAGGGCGAAGGTGAAGTGGGAGGCGTGCCGCCGGCGCGTTGCTGGCGGACACTCTGACGCGCAAGGCGGGCGCGAAGTTCACCGAGCACGCGGCGCCGGCGCAATCGCGGCGCGATCGCGTCGGCGATCAGCACGATGAAGAAGACGGCGTACGCCGGCCACACGTAGGCAGCGTAGCCACCCATCGCGAAAAAGCTCTGCAGCGCCGTCATTGGCCGGCCTCGTCTTCGGCGATCTTGCGCACCCAGTCCTTGCCACCTTCCAGTGCCAGCAGGTCGGTGCGCGCACGGCGGAACAGGCTGGCGATGTAATAGAACTTGGTGGCCAGGGTCATCGTCAGCAGCGGCCACAACATGGTGCCGGACATCTTCGACTGGCCGAAGACGTTCACCGTGCTGCCCTGATGCAAGGTGTTCCACCAGTTCACCGAGAAATGCACGATCGGCACGTTGATGATGCCGATGATCGCCAGGAACGCCGCGGCGCGCGCGCCCTGGCGGCGATCCTCGAACGCGTGGTACAGGCCGATCACGCCCAGATAGAGGAACAGCAGCACCAGTTCGGAGGTGAGCCGGGCATCCCACGTCCACCAGGTGCCCCACATCGGCTTGCCCCACAGGGAGCCGGTGACCAGGGTGATGAAGGTGAATGCCGCGCCGATCGGCGCCGATTCCATCGCCACCACCTCGGCCAGCTTGATCCGCCACACCAGCGCGATGAACGCGGCCACGCCCATCACCGCGTAGATGAACATGCTCATCCACGCGCTGGGCACGTGGATGAAGATGATCCGGTAGGCGTCGCCCTGCTGGTAATCGGCCGGCGCCAGCACCAGCCCGCCGTACAGTGCGATTGCACCGAGCAGCAGCGCCAGCGTCATCGCCCACGGCTGCAGCGTGCCGGCGAAACGGTAGAACGTCGGCGGCGAGCCGAGCTTGTGCAACCAGAGCGGAATCCAGTTAGCCATAACGATCAGGCGTCCAGGGCAATGCGAAGGGCGGCGGCGCAGGCCAGTGGCGCCAATACCACGGCCAGCACCAGTGCGGCAGCGAGCCATGCGATCGGCGCGAGCCACGGCAATCCCTGCTGGGCAGCTGCCACGGCGCCGGCGGCAAAGATCACCGCAGGCACGCACAACGGCAGCAACATCAAGGCGAGCAGCATACCAGAGCGCCGGGTGCCGGCCGTCAGCGCCACCAGCACGGCGCCGAGCAGGCTGAGCAATGGCGTGGCCAGCAAGAGCGCCAGCAGCAGCACCGGAATCACCGCGCCGGGCAGGTGCAGCATCGCGGCCATCAGCGGCGCGATCACGATCAGCGGCAGCGCGGTGGTGATCCAGTGCGCGAGGATCTTCATGCCCAGCATCAGCGCCAGCGGCTGCGGCGCCAGCACCAGTTGTTCCAGCGATCCATCCTCGATGTCGCTGGAGAACATCGCATCCAGCGCCAGCAGCATCGCCAGCAGCACGGTGACCAGCACCACGCCGCCGGCGATCCGCTGCAGCAAGGTGTCTTCCGGCCCCAGCGCGAACGGGAACAGCATCGTCACGATCAGCGCGTACAGCACCGGCATCGCGATGTCGCCGCGCCGGCGCCAGGCCAGGGTGAGGTCGCGTCGCAGCACCGCGGTGCAGGCGGCAGCAAGACCGGCCGGATGCTTATCCATGCATGCGAATCCGTCGCGGCTCGCCGCCATGAAAGCTCACCGTGCCGTGGCTGGTGACCATCGCCGCGCCGCCGGCGTCGGTATGGTTCTCGATCAGTGCGTTGACGAGGGCGATGCCGGTGCGATCCAGGTTCGCGTACGGTTCGTCGAGCAGCCACAGCCTGGCCGGCAGCAGGACCAGCCGGGCGAGCGCCGCGCGTTTCTTCTGGCCCGCCGAAAGGCGGCGTACCGGCTCGTCCTCGTAGCCGCGCAGGCCGATATCGGCCAGCACCGAAGCCACGTTCAAGCCTTCTCGTGCGCCGTGCAGGCCGGCGGCGATGCGCAGGTTTTCGCGTGGACTCAGGTCCGCCTTCAGGCCGAGCTGATGACCGAGGAACAGGATCTCACCCGCGCACTGGTCGCGCTGCAGCGCTTCGCCGCGCCAGAGCAGTTCGCCAGCGCCGCGATGGAGCAGGCCGGCCAGCATGCGCAGCAAGGTGGTCTTGCCGCTGCCGTTGTCGCCTTCGACCAGGGCCAGCTCGCCCGCGTGCAGGCGGAAATCCAGCGGCGCGAACACCGGCTCGTCCTGGCGATGGAAACTCAGGGCCCGCGCTTCGAGCAGGGGCACGGTGGTGCTGGCGGCAGTCATTCCCACGATTGTCCGCAATGGCGTGGATGCTGTCCATGCGGCGCACTGCCGCTGAAGTCTCAGGCCAGCGTGCGCAGCAAGGCGGCCCCGGTGGCCAGGCCATGCACATAGGCCAGTTGCCCGTGCGCTTTCGCCAGCCGGTCGAGCGTGTCCGTGGTCGGGCCGATGGCGAACAGGCTGGGTTCGCTCCAGCCACTGCTGCCCACGCCGATCGCCGGCAGCACTGCGGTATCCGGCAGTGCCTGCAGGGCAGTCAGCAATGTGCGCTGGGCGGCCAGGTTTTCCGCCGGCACGCGTCGGCGTGCCTGCGGATTCCAGGCGGTGATGAAGCCCCATGAGTGGGCGCCTACCAGGTCAGTCAGCGTGGCAGGCAAGGGCAGGTCGATCCGTATCGTCGCCCAGTTCACGGTGTCGATGCACACGTGATACGTGGTGGAGCGGAACGCTTCGAGCAAGGCTTCATCCATGACGCAGCGCCGGCAGCGGAGGCAGTGAGGAAACGAACCAATGCGCGGCGGCGTCGATGTCGATCGTCGCCACCTGCGGGTTCTCCGTCAGCAGTTGTTCCAGCAACCGATCCTGCGCGCGACCGCGTTCCAGCGCGTAGGCATAGGGAAGATGGGTGAAGGTGACCATGCGGTAGCGCGCCATGTAGTGCTGCGGTGCGCGCGCTGCCAGCAGCGCGCCCAGCTCGCGCTTGGCGAGGTAGTGGGGATCGGCGACCGAGTCGCGCATCTCGATGTAATTTTCGAGCGCCATGCAGGCGATCGCGTTGGCATCGGGTTGACGTACGCGCTGGAACTCGGCGAACACGTCGGCGCTGTCGTTCGGCGCTGCGGCCAGCAGGTTCGCCAGCACCACCGTGTCCTCGAAGCCGCAATTCATGCCCTGGCCGTGGAACGGCACGATCGCGTGGGCGGCGTCGCCGACCAGCAGCGCACGGCCGTCCAGATGCCAGCGATCGAGATACAACGTGGACAGCGTGCCGACCGGATGGGATTCGAAATCCTCGTCGAAGCGCGGAATCAGCGGCAGCAGTCCCGGAAACTGTTGGCTGAAGAACGCCGCGGCGGCGCTGGCGTCGGGCAGCGTGGCAAAGCTGGGTGCCGCGCCCTGCGTCGGCAGGAACAGCGTCACCGTGAAGCTGCCTTCGGTATTCGGCAACGCGATGCACATGTAGCCACCGCGCGGCCAGATGTGCAGCGCGTTCGGCTCAAGCGCGAACTGGTCCTGGCCACCGCTGAGCCGCAGCACGGCCGGGGGAAGTTCCGCTGCCGGCGGAATTTCCAGCTCCTTGTAGCCGTGGCCGAGCGATTCGATGCGTTCGCCCAGCGGGCTGTACGCGTTCATGGCTGCGCGCACGGCGGAACCGGCGCCGTCGGCGCCGATCAGCATGCCCACCGCGAGGTCGCGTTCGACGCCGGCCGTGTCAGCCATGCGAATGCGCTGCGCGCCGAAATCGGCGCTGACCAGCGACTGTCCGAAGTGGAACCGCACGCCGGCGGCCTCGGCAGCATCCAGCAGCAGCATGTTCAAGGCGCCGCGCGATACCGACCAGATCACTTCGCTGTCGTCGACGCCGTAGCGCTGCAGCGCGCTGTGGCCTTCCAGATCGTGCACCATGCGTCCGCGCATCATTACCGCGCGCTGCAGTACGTCATCGGCCAGGCCGGCCACGCGCAATGCCTGCAGGCCGCGCTCGGCGAGGGCCAGGTTGATCGATCGGCCTCCGAGGAAACCGGCCCGTCGCGGATCCGCGCGCTTCTCGAACACCTCGACCGCGAAGCCGCGCTGCGCCAGTTGCTGCGCCAGCAGCGCACCGACCAGGCCGCCGCCGATAAGGGTGATGGTTTGCTGCGCCATGCTGCGGTCCGGATCCAGGAGATGAGTCCGCCACTGTTCCGCAAGCGGCGCGCGACTGCAATGCCGGACGGAGCGAACCGCTCAGAAGCTCATGAAATAGCCACCGTTGACCGGCAGGTTGGCACCCGTGATGTAACCGGCGTCGTCCGCGCCGAGGAAAACCACGGCGCGGGCGATGTCCGCTGGCGAACCGAGCCGGCCCACAGGGATGCCGGCGGTGATCTGTGCGCGGATGTCGGCGGAGACGGCGGCGACCATCGGGGTATCGCAATAGCCGGGCGAGACGGTGTTCACGGTGACGCCCTTGCGCGCGGTCTCGCGTGCCAGCGCCATGCCGAAGGCGTGCACGCCGGCCTTCGCCGCGGAGTAGTTGGTCTGCCCGAACTGGCCGGTCTGGCCGTTGACGGAGCTGATGTTGACGATGCGCCCGAAGCCTCGCGCGGCCATGCCTTCGACCACGTTGCGGCACATGTTGAACACGCCGTCCAGGTTTACCCGCATCAGCTCGTGCCATTGCTGCGGCGTCATCTTGCGTAAGCTGGCATCGCGGGTGATGCCGGCGGCATTGACCAGGATGTCGACGCTGCCATGCTGCTGCTCGACGCGTGCGACCAGTTGCTGGCAGCTGTCGAAATCGCTGACGTCGGCGGGTTCGAACGCGATGGCACCATCGAAGTCGGCGACCTCTTCGCGAAACGCGGCGACACGCTCGCTGCGCGCGGCCAAGTCCACCGCTATCACGGTGCGGCCGGATCGAGCCAGCTGCCGGCAGATTTCCGTGCCCAGTCCGCCGATGCCGCCGGTGATCAGCGCAACGCGCTTCATACCGGTTTTTCCACCGGCGGGCTGTTCTGCAGAAGTTTTTGACGCGGCGGTGTGGTTCATGGGTTTCGGTCGGTCGACGCGATCATGCCGCAAGGCAACACGTGCTGTGCTGCAGCGCTTGGATCAGGGGAACAAGACGAACGACGCCTCGATGCGCGTCGCCGGCCAGCTGGAATCAGCCGGACTTCTTGCCGCTGCGGTTGCCCGCGCCCGGGGTCGGGATCACCTGGGCGGCGGTATCGATCAAGCCGCGCTGCATCGCCTGGAAGGCGGCCAGATTGCGCTCGGTCAGGTCGTTCAGCGTGTTCCAGGGCGTCTGCCCCATCAGGTTGTTGAGCTGGCTGCGGAACTGCGTCTGCTGATCCAGGAACACCTCGAGGCTGCGCTCCAGGTAAGGCCCCATGAAGCCTTGCAGCGAATTGCCGTAGAAACGGATGATCTGGCTGAGCAACTGCGGCGACAACATCGGCTGCCCCTTGTCCTCGTGCTCGGAGATGATCTGCAGCAGCACCGAACGGGTCAGGTCTTCGCCGCTCTTGGCGTCGCGGACCTCGAAATCCTCGTTGTCCAGCACCAGCTGGCGGACTTCCTCCAGCGTGATATAGCTGGAGATTTCCGTGTCATAGAGACGCCGGTTCGGATACTTCTTGATGGTGCGCTTTGTTTGTGCCATGCGGCGAACGCTAGCAGAAGATATTGCGCCGCACCAGCCGCGACCATACGGATTGCTGCAGCCCTGCGCCTGCAGCAATTTCGCAGGCGATCAGTGGCCGACGGCGCCGCCGGCGCTGCCGAACGGCGGTTTGGCGAACCACAGGATCGGGATCAGCAGCACGAACAGGATTGCGCAGGCCCAGAACACGTCGTTCACCGCCAGCGTCAGCGCCTCACGCGTCAGCAACTGGTCGATCAGGCCCAGGCTTTGCGTGTGAGACAGCCCGCTGTGCGAGAGCTGCCCGATGAACTGGGTGGCCGCGGGATGGCCCGGGCTCACGTACTCGGTCAGCGCGGCGTGGTGGGTTTCGCCGCGGTGTTGCCACATCGTCACCATGATCGCGGTCGACACGCTCGAACCGATAGTGCGGCAGAAATTCGACAGCCCCGACGCACTGGCTATCTGGTCGACCGGCAGGCCGGACAGGTAGACCTGGTTCAGCGGGATGAAGAAGCAGGGAATCGCCAGGCCCATCACGAAGCGCGGAACGACCAGGGTGGAAAACGAGGCGGAGCTGTCGAAGGTCGAGAACCAGTACGCCGTCACGGCGAACACCACAAACGCGAAGGTTACGACCGCGCGCAGATCCAGCTTGTGCATGTTCTTGCCGAGGATCGGCGCGATCAGGAAGGCCAGCACGCCCACCGGCGCGGTGGCCAGTCCGGCCCACGTCGCGGTATAGCCAAGGGTGACCTGCAGCCACAAGGGGAAGACCACGTTGATGCCGAAGAACGCGAACATGCCCAGCGAGAGACTGATCACGCCTACGGTGAAATTGCGCTGTTTGAACAGGGACAGGTCGACCACCGGATGTTTCGCATGCAGTTCCCAAACGACCAGGAAGGTTATGCATATCAGCGCTACCAGGCCCAGGGTCAGGATCATCGGCGAGGAGAACCAGTCATGGTCGTTGCCGTTGTCCAGCATGAACTGCAGCGCGCCCACGCCCACCACCAGCAACATCAGTCCGATCACGTCGATCGGCGCCTTGTAGGTTTTCGTTTCGCGTTTGCGCAACAAGCCCCAGGTGATCACCGCCGCCGCCAGCCCGACCGGCAGGTTGATGTAGAAGATCCACGGCCACGAGAAGTTGTCGGTCAGCCAGCCGCCCAGGATCGGGCCGAAGATCGGCGCCACCACCACGGTCATTGCCCATAGCGCCAGCGCGATGCCCTGTTTCTCCTTCGGGTAGTTCGACAGCAGCAGGGTCAGCGACAGCGCCACCATCGGGCCGGAGCCGGCGCCCTGCAACAGGCGCCCGATCACCAGCATCGGCATGCTGGTGGCGAGGCCGCACAACATCGAGAAGATCACGAACATCAGCACCGAGCCGACGAAGGTTTTCACCTCGCCGAAGCGTCGCGCCAGCCAGCCCGTCAGCGGCTGCATGATCGCGCTGGCCAAGGCGTACGAACTGATCGTCCAGGTGCCTTCGCTGGGGCTCACGCCGAGGCTGCCGGCGATGTGCGGGACGGCGACATTGACGATCGTCATGTCCAGCACTTCCATGAAGGTACTGAACGCGACAGCGATGGTCAGCAGCGCGAGCGGACCGCCATGCAGCGGTTTCGGCGGCGTGTCGGGTGCGGCGTCATTCGGCGTGGCGGCCATGATTCGGCTCAGTTCGCGGCGGTGGCGCGCGACAGGTTGGCGCGGATGATGCGGTCGGCTTCCGCGTCGGCCTTGCTGGCCATCTGGTCGTAGACGTCCGTCTGCGCCACCGGCTGCTGCGCCGACGTACTGGCCAGCACGCTGCCCTGGTCATTGGTGATGTCGACGGTGACGTCGGTGGACAGGCCGATGCGCAGCGGATGCTTGTCCAGTTCCTGGTTGTCCAGCGCGATGCGCACCGGCACGCGCTGCACTACCTTGATCCAGTTGCCGGTGGCGTTCTGCGCCGGCAGCAGCGAGAACACACTGCCGGTGCCGGCACCCAGGCCGATCACCTTGCCGTGATATTCCGCATCGCTGCCGTAGACGTCGGACACCACTTTCGCCGGCTGGCCGATACGGATATGGCGCAGCTGGCTTTCCTTGAAATTCGCGTCGATCCACAGGTCGTGCAGCGGCACCACCGTCATCAACTGCTGGCCGGCCGCGACACTGTTGCCCAGTTGCACGCTGCGCTCGGCGACGTAGCCGGATACCGGCGCGTAGATCGCGTTGCGCTGCGCAGCAACCCATGCGGCACGGAAGTTGGCGCGCGCCTGCAGCACGGCCGGGTTCTGCGCCACGTCGGTGCCTTCGATGGCCGCATGCGCGGCTGACGACTGCGCCTGCGCGGCGTTCACCGCGGCGCGGGCCTGTTCCACGCCGTCACGCAGGTGTTGCACGATCTCGGGCGATTCGGCCTGGGCGGCGATCAGCGGCAGGCGGCGTTTCAGATCGGCCTCGGCCTTTTTCAGGTCGAGTTTCGCGGCCACGATCTGGGCATCGGCGCCGGTGGCGGAGCTGGTCTGCTGGCGCACACCGCGCACGGCCTGGGCCAGCGCGCTGCGTGCCTGCTGCAGGCGCGTCTCGGCGTCGGTGTTGTCCAGCTTCACCAGCACCTGACCGGCCTCGACATGCTGCGTGTCATCGGCAAGGATCGCCACCACGGTGCCCGGAACCTGCGCCGAGATCGCCACCTGGTTGCCCCCGACATAAGCGTTGTCGGTCTTCTCGCGAGTGGAAAACACGAACAGCCAAAGCAGGAGCCAGGTCAAGCCCGCAAGCACGAACGCGCCGGCCACGATGAGCAGTACGCGACGGCGTTTGGCCGGATCCTTGGCGGCCATGCCGCTGTCATCGGCAGCGTTGGCGATTGGCGGCTTGTCGGATTCAGTGGCGCTCATTGTCGGCGGCTCCGGCGGTAACAGAAGGGGAAGGGGTTTGTGCGGTGGCGGCAGTTGGCCCATCGGCGCGATAGCCGCCACCGAGGGCCTTGATCAGGGCGAGGTCGGTGCTTACCGCCAGCGCCTGCAACTGTGTTGCGGCATCGCGTTGCTGCAACCATTCGGCCTTGGCGCCGAGGCTCTCGCGGGCATCGCGCACGCCTTGACGGGCACGCGCCTGCGCATTGGCCAACAGCTGGCGATCCGCTCCGAGCTGGGCGCGCTGTTCCTGCTGACGCGCGGCGACCTGTTCGGCGCTCAGGGCCTGGGTGGCCACCTCGCGTGCTGCGCTCAGCACCGTGCTGTTGTATTGCGCCACCGCCGTATCGAGCTGCGCCCTGCTCACGCCGTAGTTGGCTTGCAATGCGCCGCTGTTGAAGATCGGCAAATGCAGCGCAGGCGTCAGCGCAAACGTGCGGCTGCCTGCGGTGAGCAGCTTGCCCATGTCGATGCTGGACAAACCCGCCATCGCGCTGATGCTGATGTCGGGGAAGAATTCTGCGCGCGCCGCATCGGTCTGTTTCAACGCTGCCTCCACCTGCCAGCGGCTGGCGGCTATGTCGGGGCGGCGCGCGATCAGGTCCAGCCCGATACCCGGCGGCACGCCACGTTGCACGACCGGCAGAGGACGTGCTTCAAGCTGCGGCAACTCAGCCGGCGACACGCCCAGCAGCGACGCGAGCGCAACGCGGCGAATCTTTGCCGAGCCGTCCAGCGCCGCGCGCATCTCGCGGATGCCCGCCAGCTGGGCGCGCGCCTTCTCGGCCTCGTCCGGCAAGTCGATGCCTTGCTGCACGCGCAAGTCGGCGATATGCGCCAGCTGCTGCTGCACGGCCAGCAATTGATCGGCCACTTGGATGCGCGCCTGATCGGCTTGCCAGCCGAAGTAGGTATCCGCGATGGCGTACTGGATTGCCAGCGCAGCGGCACTGCGCTGCGCTTCGGCCGCATGGGTCTGGTCCAGCGCCGCTTCCACCGTCGCCCGCTTCTTGCCCCACCAGTCGAAGTCGTACTGCAGCTGCACGCCCAAGTCGGCCTGGTTGTACCAGGTGAAGCCGAGGAACCTGCTGGGGATCAATCCGTGCTCGCTCATCCGCGTGCGGGAAACCTGCGCGCTGCCATTGATGGACAGACCTAGCTGTGCGGCGGCGAGGCGGGCGGACTGGTCGGCATTTTGCACGCGGCTGCGCGCCACGGCGAGGTCCGGCGACTGCTGCATGGCGCGACCCATCAGATCGTCCAGTTGCTGGTCGTCGTATTGACGCCACCATTCAATGTGCCGGCCAGCCCGCGCGCGCCGGAGCCTGCAGGCCGGCCAGCGGAACATCGTCGCGCAACGCCGGAGAGCCGAGTTTCGCCGGAGCGGCCGCGCAGGCGGCCAGCGCCAGCGTGATCGCCACGACCAGCGTCGTGCGGCCGCGCAGCGGGGCATGTTTCATCGGGACTTCCTTCATGACGGGGTGGCTTCGTTCAATGCGTCGAGGTTCTGGGCCAGCTTGCGCAGCAGGCGGCTGAGATGGCGTTTGTCGCCGTCGCTGAAGCCCGCAAACATGACGGCCACGCGGGGGAACATCGGCGGCAGCATCTTCTGCACAAAGCGCCGCCCTGCTGGCGTGATCCTGATCAGCACACGCCGCCGGTCCTCCTCGCTGGCACCGCGCGTAATCAGGCCGCGTTTGACCAGCGCGTTGCCGATGCGGGTCATGTTGGTGGCGCCCTGGCTGGCGTATTCGCACAGCTCGCCTGGCGTCGAGCTTCCGTCCGGGCGGCTGTACAGGATCATCAGCGTCAGGAATTCGCTGTGGTTCAGCTTGTGCGGCTTCAGCTTGAACTCGAGCTCGCCTTCGAGGCTGTCGCCAACCATCAGCATCAGCCGGCACAGCCGCGCTTCGGCTGCGGGCATCTGCGGGATGATCTGGCTTACCCGGCTGATGCCTTCGTCCATCATTCCAATGCAGTTCGTCAGACGCATTTCATCAGGGCATATTTCATCAATGAATTAAAACGATAGCAAGCACGGGTGGCTGTGCGCAAGTAGTAAACAGGGAAGCCGGCTCAGCTGCCGCGTCGGTCCAGCCCGAACAGGCGCCGGGCGTTGGCGCTGGTGGCCGCGGCGATGTGTGCTTCCGTTTCCCCACGCAACGTCGCGACACATCGCAATACATCGGCCACGTGTGCCGGCTCGTTGCGCTCGCCGCGGTGCGTGGCGCCGGGTTGATCGGGTGCGTCGCTCTCTAGCAACAGAAATTCGATCGGCATTTGCGCCACGATCCGGCGTAGCCGTTGTGCACGCGGGTATGTCACCGGCCCGCCGATGCCCAGATGAAAGCCGATGTCCCACAAATGCTGTGCTTGCTGCTGGCTGCCCGAAAAACTGTGCACCACGCCGCGCAAGCCGCCCGTGCGCCGCAAGGTCAGGCTCACTTCCTCCAGCGCACCGCGCGCATGCACGATCACCGGCAGCTCGTGCTCGCGCGCCAGCTGCAACTGACGCAGGAAGAAATGGCGTTGCGCATCGCGGTCGAGATCCTCCAGGTGAAAGTCCAGGCCGATCTCGCCGACTGCCACGACGTCCTCGTCACCGAGCCATGAAGACAGAGCGTCCACATGTTCAGGTACATGCTTGCGCAGGTACACAGGATGCAATCCATAGGCGGGGCTCAAGTGGTCGCTTTCTGCGCAGAGCGCTTTTATGCGCGACCAGCTTTCGGCATCAACGCCAGGCACGATCATGCTGCTGACACCCGCGCGGCTGGCGCGTTCGATCACGGCGTCCCGGTCGACGCTGAAAGCTTCGTCGTCGAGGTGGACGTGGCTATCGATCAATTCGGGCGCGCTGCGATTTTCGTGCACTGGAAGAGAGTTCCGCGACGTGGGCGTGAAGATAATGTAACGGCTGCGAGCTAGCTCCGATTCAGTTGCATAACGGTTCAATGGCGACGCAGATCCTTGCGCGCGTCGATCTGGCGTCAGGCAGCGTCACCAGCATACAAACAGAGGAGAGAATCGTGATGAACAGATTGATGAGCAACGTACTCAATATCGCCATCGCCGCCGCATTGGCGACGGGGTTGGCCGCATGCAACCGCAACGCGGACGCAGGCACTTCCGGTGACAGCGCGGCGCTCAATGCGGGCAGCAGCGCGGATGCAGGGCCCAAGTACGCCAAGGTCGTCAGCGTCGATCCGGTGCGGTCGACGTCGAGCAATCCGCGCCAGGTGTGCCACGACGAAACGGTGACGCAGACGGCGCCACCGAAGGATCAGCACCGCATCGCCGGCACCGCCATTGGCGCCGTGGTCGGTGGCCTGGTCGGCAATCAAGTCGGCGGCGGCAAGGGCAAGACCCTCGCAACCGTGGCCGGCGCCGTCGGCGGCGGCTACGCGGGCAACCGCATCCAGGCCAGCCGCCAGCATGGCGAGGTGACCTCATCGGTGGAACGCAAGTGCAGCACGGTCAACAACCCGACCACCAAGATTGTCGGCTACGACGTGCGCTATACCTACAACGGGGTGACCCGCACGGTGCGCATGGATCACGATCCGGGTGACCGCGTGCAGGTGCAGGAAGGCGTAACGGCTGTATCGGACGCTCGCTGAGCTCGCCCATCGACTCGCCCATTGAACGGAGTGACACCATGAACGCAATGAATGGAAAGTTCGCGCTGGCTGCCGCGATGACGGCCGGACTCGCCCTCGCCGGTTGTGCGACCGGGCCGTACGGCAACAATGGCGGCTACAACAACGGCAACTACAATCGTGGTTACCAGGGGCAGAGCGCACGTTGCCAGACCTGCGGCGTGGTGCAGGAAGTGCAGCAGGTATATACGGACAGCGGCAACGGGAACGGCGGCACGCTCGGTGCGATCATCGGCGCGGTTGCCGGTGGCGTACTCGGCAATCAGGTCGGCAAGGGTGACGGCCGCAAGGCGGCCACCGTGGTCGGCGCGGTCGCAGGCGGCGTCGTGGGCAACCAGGTCGGCAAGCGCAACGGCGGCAACGGCACAGCATGGCGAGTCGTCGTGCGCCTTGACGACGGTCAGTACGCCACCGTCACGCAGCGCGAGAACCCCAACCTTCGCAACGGCGACTATGTCGAGGTTCGCGGCGATCACGTTTACGCACGCTGATTTCGATTAGACGTATGGACGTCCATTCGAAAGGACGACTTGCAACAAAAAAAGGCCCTCGCATGAGGGCCTTTTTTTTCGGATGGAGCGAAGATCAGTTCACTGCGTAGAACGCATGTTCGCCGATGGTCACGCTGGGACGGTTGTGCGACCAGGCCGGGGAAATCGCGGTCGTTGCGAAGTGATCCGCGCGCGGCACAAGCATGTGGCGTTGCGCTACCGGCAGTTGCCAGTTGTGGATGGACCGGCCCGCCACTTGCCAGGCCTTGTTGAAGGCTTCGAGGTTGTTGATCTCGAACGAGCCCGGCGTGGTGGTGGTCGCGAACTGGTGCGGAGCCGTAACGACCTTGCATACGGTGCTTCCCCAGCGCCCGCGGTCACGTCGGCGCAATGCCACTTCGGCGACCGCGAGTTGGCCGTTGACCGGTTCGCTGCGTGCCTCGAGGTAGACGGTGGTCGCCAGGCAAGCCTGATCTGCGACGGGTTGTGGCATCAACGATGTCAACCACAACAGCATGGAAAGTTTCATGGTTCTGCCTCCAACGTGCTGTACGCGCAAAGCGATGCAGGCTTTGTGCGCCGTTGCGGTGGACGGGCGGGCAGGCCGTTCCACCTGGATCTATCGCCCCGACCGAAACTTGTGGTCGGGCGTTTTGCCACGGGATTGTGGCGGTACGAGCGGCGGTTTGATGCCGATCGGGATCTGGGTGTTGCACTGGCGTTGCGCGTGCCGGTGTCGGCCGTGTTGCCTGCAACTGCTGCTGCGCACTCGTTGGATGCGAGGCGATATGCCATCCGGCTGGTTCTGCCGGGTCGCGCCGATTCGGATTCTTCCGGTTCGTCGCGTATTTCGACACCCCGTGTTCCGGATGCCGCGATATTCGATCGGCGGAGCCTAGTGGCGGAGTCTGCCGCTGGCAAGTGCCGGGGTGGCGAAGTTTATCTGTTGCTCACACTAAGCAAATGTCGCCGTTGCGTGATGATGCGTGCACGCATCGTTCATGCTGGCCATGACGAGTGCAGATGCAGCGCAAGATTGCCATCGAGCGAAAGCGACCGTTCGTCATCCGCACGCGCAGCAACGTCATCGCTCAGCACCACCAATGCCTCGACGCCATCATTAGCGATAACCACGGTCGAGTACGCAACCGACGTCGCGATCATCGTCGCGCAGCACATCGCCGGCACGCGCCGGTTGCGACAATGTGACGCTATGCAGATGCCGCTTGTGTCCGCTGCGAAAATGCAGTCGGGCGACAATTTCCTGTCCCGGATAGCAACCTTTGTCGATGGCGACCGCCTGCAGTCGCTGCAACGACAATGCCGCTGGCAGCAACTCGTTCAATAGCTGCGTCGGCAGCCACGGCCAGCCTGCATGCAGTTGCAGCAGTTGCCATTCGATGTCGCCGATTTCCGCATCGCTGATGCGCAGACTGTGCGTGCCGCAACCAAGCGAGAAGCGTTCCATCCTCTTCGTCTACCGTCGTGCATCGGCATTGCCGGGCCGGTCGCAGAGCGCGTTTCGGCAACGTGTCAATGCAAGCTTGGAACGGAAGACGAAACGCTGCAGCGTCACCGACCATCGTCGACGCGTCTCCGCCACGCAGCAGCAGCAGGACGCGATCGTCCGCAAGCCGCACCAGATGAAACAGCGCGCGCACGCGACCTTGCGGATTCGAGCCATGCGCTGAACTGCCACTGGCCGATGGCGAGCGAGCTGACCTTGCTGCGAATTGCGCATGCGCAAACGCCATCGCGTCGGCGCCTTCGATCACAGGGTTTCCGCGGAACAGGATGTCGGCATAGGCGCCAAGGAGTTGGGGGCGGCGGTGCGCCGGCGCAAGTGCGTGACCGGCTCATCGCGTGTCGCCTGGCGCCGTCAAGGTTGTGCTGCTTTGCCGCAAGTATTAACCTTCGCGGGCTAACAAAACCATGTCCGATACCTACTCCTCAGCCGAATCCGCACCTGCTTCCGTTCCTCCGGAAACTGTTGGCGTGCCGGTGAGCAAGGTGCCGGACAAGACGGCGGTGGAACCACCGGCGCCTGATCCCACGCGCTACGGCGATTGGGAAAAGAACGGACGCTGCATCGACTTCTGAACGGTCGCGCGGCGCTCGTCGCCGATGCGATACAGGGGCGGGTGCGGCAACGAGATCAGCGATTTCACTCAGGACAGCCGCCATGGCAGACATGCAACGACCGCTCTCTCCGCATCTCCAGATCTACAAGTGGCAAGTGCAGATGGTGAGTTCCATCCTGCATCGCGCCACCGGCATCGCGCTGGCTGTCGGCAGCGTGCTGGTGGTGTGCGGCTTGCTGCAGCTGGCCGCGGGCGAGGATAGCTTCAACCACTACAAGAGCGTCGATCGGCAGCCCGGTCGGCATGATCTTGCTGGTCGGCTGGAGCTGGGCCTTGTTCTATCACCTGTGCAACGGCATCCGCCACCTGGTGCAGGATGCCGGGTCTCGGTTACGGCATTTCGCAATTCGTGCGTTCCAGCTGGTTGTCGCTGGTGGCCAGCATCGTGCTCACGGTGCTGGTGTGGGCGTGGGTGCTGATGGCTGGAGGTGCGGCATGAGTGCGAAAGGCAGCCTCGTGAAAGATCGTCGCAATCCGCTCAAGGTCGCCCGCGGTCTGGGTTCGTCCCAGTCCGGCGTGGGTCACTGGTGGAGCCAGCGTGTGACCGCTGCTGCGCTGGTGCTGCTGGGCGTATGGTTCGTCGCCACCGTGTTGTGCCTGCTGCATGCCGACTACACCACGGCGCGCGCCGCTGTCGCCAAACCGTGGAACGCGCTGCTGCTGATCGCCTTCGTGCTCACCATGTTCTGGCATGCCGTGCTCGGCCTGCAGGTGGTGATCGAGGATTACGTGCATACCCGCTGGAAGGAGGTCGCGTTGCTGGTGGCGATCAAGTTCCTCGCGGTGCTGGGCGCGCTGGCAAGCGTGCTGGCCGTGCTGCGCATTGCGCTGACCCCATAAGACGCGAGGAAGAGATTTCATGGAAAGCTCCAAGTTGGAATCCTACAAAGTCCGGCAGCATCTGTACGACGTGATCGTGGTCGGCGCCGGCGGTGCCGGGTCTGCGCGCCACGTTCGGCCTGGCCGAGAAGGGTCTCAAGGCCGCCTGCATCACCAAGGTTTTCCCGACCCGCTCGCACACAGTGGCGGCGCAGGGCGGCATCTCCGCCGCGCTCGGCAACATGGGCGAGGACGACTGGCGCTTCCACTTCTACGACACCGTCAAGGGTTCCGACTGGCTCGGCGACCAGGACGCGATCGAATACATGTGCCGCGAGGCGATCCCTTCGATCATCGAGCTGGAACACTACGGCGTGCCGTTCTCGCGCACCGACGAAGGCAAGATCTACCAGCGCCCGTTCGGCGGCATGACCACGCACTACGGCAAGGGCACCGCGCAGCGCACCTGCGCCGCGGCCGACCGCACCGGCCACGCGATCCTGCATACGCTGTACCAGCAGGCGCTGGCGCATGACGCCACCTTCTTCATCGAATACTTCGCGATCGACCTGATCTTCGACGCGCAAGGCGTCTGCCGCGGTGTGCTCGCGCTCGACATGAACGAGGGCACCCTGCATTTCTTCCGCGGCCACGCCGTGGTGATGGCGACCGGCGGTTACGGTCGCGCCTACTTCAGCGCCACTTCGGCGCATACCTGCACCGGCGACGGTGGCGGCATGGTGCTGCGTGCGGGCCTGGCGCTGCAGGACATGGAGTTCGTGCAGTTCCATCCCACCGGCATCTACGGCGCCGGTTGCCTGATCACCGAAGGCGTGCGCGGCGAAGGCGGTTACCTCACCAACTCCGAGGGCGAGCGTTTCATGGAGCGCTACGCGCCGAGTGCGAAGGATCTGGCCTCGCGCGACGTGGTCAGCCGTGCGATGACGCTGGAAATTCGCGAGGGCCGCGGCGTAGGCGAGCACAAGGACCACATCTTCATCAACCTGATGCACCTCGGCCCCGAGGTGATCCACGAGCGGCTGCCAGGCATCGCCGAGTCGGCACGCATCTTCGCGGGCGTGGACGTCACCAAGGAACCGATCCCGGTGATCCCGACCGTGCACTACAACATGGGCGGCATTCCGACCAACTATCACGGCGAAGTCGTGCAGAAGCGCGGCGACGATGTCGACGCCGATCGTGCCGGGCCTGTTCGCGATCGGCGAGGCGGCTTGCGTGTCGGTGCATGGTGCCAACCGCCTGGGCTCCAACTCGCTGCTCGACCTGGTGGTGTTCGGCCGGGCCGTAGCGCATCGTTGTGCCGAGCTGATCAAGCCGGAGACGGCGCACAAGGACTTGCCGGCCAATGTGCTGGACAAGGCGCTGGCGCGTTTCGATGGCCTGCGCAACGCCAATGGCAGCAAGCCGACCGCGCAGATCCGCCTGGAGATGCAGCGCACCATGCAGAGCGATGCGGCCGTGTTCCGCACCGGCAAGACGCTGAAGGAAGGCTGCGAAAAAATCTCGGCCGTGCGCGAATCGTTCAAGGACGTGCGTGTCAGCGATCGTTCGCTGGTGTGGAATTCCGACCTGATCGAGACGCTGGAGCTGGCCAACCTGCTGGATCAGGCGGTGGCCACCATGTACGGCGCCGAGCAGCGCCAGGAGAGCCGTGGCGGTCATGCGCGCGAGGATTTCCCCGAGCGCGATGACGTCAACTGGATGAAGCACACGCTGGCGTGGGTCGACGAGGCACGGCAAGCCGCGCTTCGATTCCCGCCCGGTGCACATGAATCCGATGACCGACGAGGTCAAGGCTGTGCCGCCGGCAAAACGCGTCTACTGATCGCTTCCCTCGCACCATATCATTGAGTTGTACGGTCGGGGCGCAAGCCCTCCTGCAGAAAGTTGAAGGGTTCAGCACATGGCAGAGTTTTCGCTACCGAAGAATTCCAAGATCCAGCCGGGCAAGCATTACCCGGCCAAGGATGCGAAGAAGTCGCGCACTTTCCGCATCTATCGCTGGTCGCCGGATGATGGCCAGAACCCGCGCATCGACACCTACGAGGTCGATCTGGCCGCCTGCGGTCCGATGGTTCTGGACGCGTTGCTGAAGATCAAGAACGAGATCGATCCCACGCTCACGCTGCGCCGCTCGTGCCGCGAAGGCATCTGCGGTTCGTGCGCGATGAACATCGACGGCACCAACACGCTGGCGTGCACCAAGGCCATCAGCGAATGCGATTCGGGTGACGTGAAAATCTATCCGCTGCCGCACATGCCGGTGGTGAAGGATCTGGTGCCCGATCTCACGCATTTCTACGCGCAGTTCGCTTCGATCAAGCCGTGGCTGCGCACGCAGAGCCCGGCGCCGGCACGTGAGCGGCTGCAGTCGCCTGAAGAGCGCAAGAAGCTCGATGGCCTGTACGAGTGCATCCTGTGCGCCTGCTGCTCCACGAGCTGCCCGAGCTACTGGTGGAACGGCGACAAGTATCTCGGTCCGGCGATCCTGCTGCAGGCCTATCGCTGGATCGTCGACTCGCGCGACGAAGTGACCGGGGAGCGGCTGGACGATCTGGAAGACCCGTTCAAGCTCTACCGCTGCCACACCATCATGAATTGCACGCGCACCTGCCCGAAGGGCTTGAACCCGGCGAAGGCGATTGCCGAAATCAAGAAGCTGATGGTGGAACGGCGTTCGCCCTGAGGCCCGAGCGTCAAGCGCATGACCACGACAGGCCGCCATGTGCGGCCTGTCGCATGTTGGACTACCGGCTACACTTCACGATCATGGAAACCGATCGGCCAGCGATGGATGAATCACGCATCAAGCGCCTTCGCTGGCGCACCCGCCGCGGCACGCGCGAGCTGGATGCGTTGTTCGGTGGCTGGCTGGACGAATGTTTCGCCAGCGCCGGCGAAGCACAGCGGCAGGCCTTTGACGAGTTGCTCGACGTGCAGGATCCGGATCTGTGGGACTGGGTGATGGGCCACGCCCGGCCCGAGCGTGCGGACTGGCAGGGGATCATCGATGACATCCGCGCCCGCCATAGGCTTTGAATACCGACCGTCGCGGTGGTTGCCGCGCGCTCTGGTGGTCGTGGCGACGTTGGCGGCATTGGCTGTGATGCTGAGCGCACTGGATCTCTGGTTGAAGCCTCTGCTGATTGCGGTCGTGCTGGTGGCGACATGGCGTGCGATCCGGCAGTTCGCCGCCAGCCCCATCGTGGCGGCCGGATGGAGCGCAGACAATGCCTGGACCGTGCGCCTGCTCGACCACGAGGACGTGCCCGCCACGCTCGCCTCGTTCCGCGTTTTCGGCGGCTTCGTATGGTTGCGGTTGCAGACGGCGGAGCGTGGCGCGCAGGTCATGCTGCTCGCACCGGACAACAGCGATGCCGATATCCGCCGCCGCGTACGCATGCGGCTGGCCACGATGCAGCCCGATGAGGCCTTGCCGCGCCTGTGACTTGCGGCAACTTCGCCGGCACAGCGCGGTCTCATCGAATACCTGATAATGGATGACCGGGCGGCCCGCCCTGCGATCCCACAAGCGACCTGCCCATGTTCCGACCGCTCGAACTTTTCATCGGCCTGCGCTACACCCGCGCCAAGCGGCGCAACCAGTTCATCTCCTTCATCTCCACCGTGTCGATCGTGTGCATCGCGATCAGCGTGATCGCATTGATCACGGTGATGTCGGTGATGAACGGCTTCGACTACCAGATGCGTTCGCGCATTCTCGGCGCGATCTCGCATGCCACCGTTTCCGGTGTCGACCAGAGCGTGCAGGACTGGCCGCGCGCGCTGCAGATCGCCGAGGCGAATCCGCATGTGCTGGGCGCGGCACCGTACGTGGAGTCCGAGGCGATGCTGCTGGCGCGTCGTTCCAGCGGCGCGCTTGTGCGCGGCATCGAGCCGGCGCAGGAGCCGAAGGTCGTCGACATCGACAAGCACATGATCGACGGCAAGCTCGCCGACCTGACCCCGGGCAGCTGGAACATCGTGCTGGGCCGCGAGCTCGCGATGACCCTCGGCGTCGGCGTCGGCGACCGGGTGACGATGGCGGTGCAGCAGTTGCGCGCCACGCCGATGGGCAGCTTCCCCAAGATGCGCAGTTTCCACGTCGTGGGTACGTTCGAGCTGGGCATGGAACAGTTCGACTCGGGCCTGGCCCTGGTCAACATGAGCGACGCCGAGAAACTCAACGACCTCAGCGGCCCCAGCGGTATCCGCCTGAAGCTGGACGACCTGTTCAACGCCCGCCCGGTTGCGCGGGAACTGGCTGACCAACTCGGCCAGGTCTATCGGGTGCAGACCTGGATGGATACCAACGCGAACCTGTTCGCCGCGCTGTCGATGGAAAAGATGGTGATGTTCATCATCCTGTCGCTGATCATCCTGGTCGCGGTGATCAACCTGATCTCGATGCTGATGATGCTGGTCACCGACAAGCAGGCCGACATCGCGATTCTTCGCACGCTCGGCGCCACACCGCGCAGCATCATGGGCATGTTCATGGTGCAGGGCGTGCTGGTGGGTTTCGTGGGCATCGGCTTCGGCGTGGGCTTCGGTTCGCTGCTCTCGTGGAAGCTGCCCGGCATCATCAAGTGGATCGAACACACCTTCCACGTGACTTTCCTGTCGCCGGACGTCTACTACATCAGCGAGGTGCCGAGCCGGCTGGACTGGCACGACGTCGGCTGGGTCGCGCTGCTGACCTTCACCTTCTCGCTGCTGGCCACCCTCTATCCCGCGTGGCGCGCCTCGCGCACGCAGCCGGCGCAGGCACTGCGCTATGAATGAGACCATCCGAAACGAGACCGTCCCGATGCCGTCGAACGAAAACGTGCTGCGCGCCAGCCACGTCGCCAAGACCTACGACGAGGGCGGCTTGCGCACGGACGTGCTGAGCGACGTCAACTTCACCTTGAAGCGTGGCGAGACGATGGCGATCGTCGGCGCCTCCGGTTCGGGCAAGAGCACGCTGCTGCACATCATCGGCGGCCTGGATACGCTTACCGCAGGCGAAGTGGAAGTGGATGGCCGCGTGCTATCCAAGCTCTCCGATGCCGAGCGCGGCCGCGTGCGCAACCGCTCGCTGGGTTTCATCTATCAATTCCACCACCTGCTGCCCGAGTTCACCGCACTGGAGAACGTTTGCATGCCGCTGCTGATCCGCGGCACCGCGATCGCCGAAGCGCAGCAGCGCGCGTCGGCCCTGCTCGAGCGCGTCGGCCTGGGCGGCCGCGCGCATCACAAGCCGTCGGAGCTCTCCGGCGGCGAACGCCAGCGCTGCGCGGTGGCGCGCGCGCTGGTGACCCGGCCGGCCTGCGTGCTGGGCGACGAGCCCACCGGCAATCTCGACGAGGGCAACGCCGCGCAGGTATACGCCCTGATGCTGGAGCTCAATCGCGAGATCGGCACCAGCTTCATCCTGGTCACCCACGACACCCGCCTGGCAGCGCGAATGGACCGCACCCTGGTGCTGCACAACGGCATGTTGCAGGAACAGCCCAAAGCCTGATCGTCGGCGTTCCCGAGGCAGGCAGGGAGAAGACCTGCTTGCCAAAGCGTCCTCCAGGCAAGGGAAAGCCGGCAACGGCGTGAAAAGGATCGAGCTGGCAGGTGCCGGCCTACGCATCTTTCATCCACGCTGCCGCATTGCCCGCGCTAGGCTCGGAACCTTCCAGGAGGAATGGGGCGCGAGGGATGGCAAAAACGACAACGCCTGCGGCAATGATGGCGGCGCTGGCGTTGCTGTGCGGCGTGTTGTCGGTGCAATGGCTGAGCCGTTTGCCGCCGCCCTGGTGCGCGACCCTGATAATGCCGGGCGCGGCCTTGATCGCCTGGCGTTGCCCGCGCTGCCGCTGGCTGGCCTGCTTCCTGTTCGGCATGGCCTGGGCGGCGTGGCACGGCAGCGCGGCGATGGATGCGCGGCTGCCGCGATCGCTGGAAGGGCGCGATTTCGTCGTCGTCGGCACGCTGGTCGACCTGCCGCAGGCACGCACGGATGCCAGTCGCTTCACGCTGCGCGTGGAGCAGGCGTCGCTGGATGGCGAGCCGGTTGCCTTGCGTGGCGACGTCACCGTGTCCTGGTACGACGGCGCGCCCACCCTGCAACCGTGTGCGCGCTGGCATCTCCTGCTGCGCCTGAAGCGGCCACGTGGATTGCTCGATCCCGGCAGCACCGACAGCGAACGCTCGGCGCTGGAACGCGGTATCGTCGCCACCGGTTACGTGCGCGACGCCGCCGACAACGCGCCTGCTTGGCGGGACGCGCTGGTGTGTCAACGGCGTGCGCGACGCGGTGGCGCGCGGCATCGCCGCCCGTGTGCGCGATCCGCATGATGCCGCCCTGTTGCAGGCGTTCTCGGTCGGCGACACGCGCGGCCTGACGTCGCAGGATTGGGAAGTGGCGCGCGCGAACGGCGTCTCCCATCTCATCGCGATCTCGGGCTTCCACGTCGGCGTGGCTGCGGTGTTCGGAGTCTGGCTGGCGATGCTGCTGCACGCGCTGTGGCCGCGGCTGGGACTGTGGCTGCCGCGGCCGCAATCGCAGGCGGCGGCCGCGCTTGCTCGTGGCCGGCATCTACAGCGCGCTGGCCGGCTTCGGCCTGCCCACGGTGCGCACGCTGCTGATGATTGCGGTGGTGGCGCTGGCGCGTTGCAGCCGGCGCGGCAGCAGCGGCGCGCAGTCGCTGGCGCTGGCGATGATCGCGATCCTGCTGGTCGATCCGCTGGCGGTGCTGGCGGCCGGTTTCTGGTTGTCGTTCGTCGGCGTGGCGTTCCTGATGCTGTGCCTGCAGGCGCGCGGGCGCGGGCTGCGTGCCTTCGTGCACGAGCTGACGGCCGGACAGCTGGTGATGACGGTGGCGCTGCTGCCGCTGAGCCTGTGGTTTTTCGGGCAGGCCTCGCTGGTGGGCGCGCTGTCCAACCTGATCGCGGTGCCGCTGGTCAGTTTCGTGATCGTGCCGTGCGCCTTGTGCGGCATGCTGTTGCTGGGCGTGTGCCCGCCGCTGGCCGCGCCGGTGCTGTGGCTGGCCGCGCACATCGCGCATGCGCAATGGTGGTTGCTGGAGCAGATGGCGACGTGGCCCGGCGCGCACTGGTATCTGCCGACGCTGCAGCCGCTTGCGCTGTTGCTGGCCCTGCTTGGTGCGCTGTGGCTGTTCCTGCCGCGCGGCGTGCCGCTGCGCTGGCTGGGCCTGCTGCTGTTCCTGCCGTTGCTGTGGCCGCCGCGTTCCATGCTGCCGGCGGACGGCGCGTTCCAGGTGTGGGTGCTGGACGTGGGGCAGGGCTTGTCGGTGCTGCTGCGCACGCGCGACCACGCGCTGGTGTACGACGCCGGCGCGCGCTATCCATCGGGTTTCGATCTGGGCGATGCGGTGGTGCTGCCGGCGATCCATGCGCTGGGCATCACCCGGCTGGACATGCTGATGATCAGCCACGGCGACAACGATCACGCCGGCGGAGCGCCAAGGCGGTGGCGGCAGGAGTTTCCGCAGGCGGCGCGCTATGCCGGCGAACCCGCGCGCATGCGCATCCCGATGCAGCCAATGCGTGGCCGGGCAGTCGTGGTCATGGGACGGCGTGCGCTTTCGCGTGCTCAGTCCCGCGCCGCGGTGCAGGCGATCGTGACAACGACAGCTCCTGCGTGCTGCTGGTCGAAGGTCACGGCGGACGCCTCCTGCTGACCGGCGACATCAGTTCCGTGGTCGAACCGCAGGTGGCGGCGGCGCTCGGGCCGGGGCCGCCGCCGGTCCTGCTGGTGCCGCACCATGGCAGCAAGACCTCGTCCAGCGCGTCGCTTTCATCGCCGCCGTTCGGCCACCCGCTGGCGCTGGTATCGGCCGGCTGGCACAACCGCTTCGGCCATCCGAAGCCGGAAGTGCTGGCGCGTTATGCGCGGCGCGCATGTGCCGGTATTCAACACGGCCGAGCAGGGCGCGATTCCGCTGGACTTCCCCGCGGACGGCTGCGCCGCGGCGCCGACCTGGCTGGCGCGCGCAGCAGCCGCGTTACTGGCGCGAGTGAGCGGGGGAATGCCAGCCCTGCCGCAGTACGCCGGGCGGGACTGCTATCATGCGCGCTCCTTGTCGGGTAGTGCGGTGGGTCGAAAAGTGCTGGAAATTCTGATGGCTGGTGGCTGGGCGATGGTGCCCATCCTGATCTGTTCGGCGATCGCCCTGGCGATCGTGCTGGAACGTTGCTGGACCCTGCGTCGCAAGTCGGTGCTGCCGCCGGGCCTCGGTGACGAAGTGCGCCAATGGGCGCGTGCCGGCCAGCTCGATCCGAGCCATCTTGAAAATCTGGCCAGCGGCTCGCCGCTGGGCGAATTGCTGGCCGCCGCACTGGCCGTGCGCAGGCAGCCGCGCGAGCTGATCAAGGAGCGCATCGAGGACACCGGCCGGCACGTCATCCACCGGATGGAGCGCTACCTCAACACGCTGGGCACCATCGCCCTGATCGGCCCGCTGCTGGGCCTGTTCGGCACCGTGATCGGCCTGATCCGCATGTTCATGGAAGTGATGGCCGGCGGCATCGGCGACCCGGCCAAGATGGCCGGCGGCATCGGCGAGGCGCTGATCTGCACCGCGTCGGGCCTGACCGTGGCGATTCCGGCGTATGTGCTGCATCGCTATTTCCGCTCGCGCGTGGCCGGCTATTGCGTGGAGATGGAAAAGCAGGCGACCGCCTTGCTGGACGACCTGACCCTGGCGCCGACCGCTGCGCCGGCACCGGTACGGCCGCGACGTACGCCGATGCCGACCGCGCCGGGCGCCGGCTGAGCGCGCTACCATGCGTATCAGCAACAACCGCCGCGGGGACGATTTCGAGATCAACGTGATTCCGTTGATCGACGTGCTGCTGACCCTGCTGATGTTCTTCGTGCTGACCAGCACGTTCGTGCAGCATTCGCGCCTGCAGGTGACCCTGCCGCAGGCAAGCACGCAGGACCGCGACATGAACGCACCGGCGCTGACCATCATGATCGACCGTGACGGTCGCTTCTACGTGGGCAGCGACGAAGTGCTGGGCGAGGGCATCGAGCCGCTCAAGCAGACCATCGCGCGCAACGCCGGCACCGACCGCGAGCGCCAGGTGACGATTCGCGCCGACGCGATGACGCCGCACCAGGATGTGGTCACCGCGATGGACGCGCTGGGCCAGCTCGGCTTCACCCGGCTGTCGATCGCCACCACGCCGACCCAGCCGGGCAGCCGTCAGTGAGCAGCCAGAAAACCGGCGTCTGGGATGCGGAGAGCTGGCGCATCTATCGCCGCCTGCTCGGCTACACCCGGCGCTACTGGGCGGTCGGACTCATCACGCTGGTCGGCATGGCGGTCGATGGCGGCGGCCTGGTGTTGTTCACCAAGCTGCTGCAGCCGATGATCGACCAGCTGTTCGCGAAGAAGGACCCGTACCTGATTTTCTGGATGCCGATCTGGATCATCATGATCTTCGTCGTGCGCGGCGTGGGCACCTTCGTCAGCAGCTACGGCATCGCCTACATCGGGCGCAACGTGGTGCAGGTGATGCAGCGCGACGTGTTCGCCGCCTACCTGCGATTGCCGGCGGCGTTCTTCGGCGCCGAGGCTTCCGGTCATCAGGTCTCGCGCATCACCTACACCAGCGAGCAGGTCGCCTCGGCCTCCACCGACGCGGTGAAGATCGTGGTGACCGAGGGCGTCACCGTGATCGGCAGTCTGTACGTGATGCTGTACTACAGCGCCTACCTGACCATGGCGCTGCTGATCATGGTGCCGGCGATCGCGCTGATCGCCACCGTGGTCAGCCGGCGGTACCGGCAGATCAGCCGACGCATCCAGGGCATGATGGGTTCGGTCACCGGCACGGTCGAGGAGTCGGTCGGCGCGCATCGCGAGGTGCGCATCTATGGCGGCCAGCCGCATGAATCCACTCGCTTCAACGAGATCACCCAGCGCGCCAAGCGGCTGAATCTGAAGATCGCCGCCACCAATGCGTCGTCGAGCACCGCGATCCAGACCGTCGCTGCCTGCGCGCTGGCGGCCCTGGTCTATCTGGGCACGCGGCCATCGGTGATCGACAGCATCTCGCCCGGCGTATTCGTCGCCGTGCTGACGGCGATGGGCACGATGATGCCGTCGCTGAAACGCCTCACCACCGTGCAGGCGAACATCCAGCGTGGCCTGTCGGCGGCCACCGATCTGTTCGAGATCATCGATCATGCCGGCGGAGACCGATGCGGGCCGTGCAGGAGATCGCCCGCGACGCGCGGCGACATCCGGTTCGAAGACGTGCGCATGGTGTATCCGCGCGGCGAGTTCGAGGCCTTGCGTGGCGTCGACCTGCATTGCGCGCCCGGCACGGTGACCGCGCTGGTCGGCCGTTCCGGCAGCGGCAAGAGCAGCCTGGTCAGCCTGCTGCCGCGCTTCTACGCGCCGAGCTCCGGCCGCATCGTGCTCGATGGCGAGGACTATCGAGGATTACACGCTGTCCTCGTTGCGCCGCCAGATCGCCTGGGTCGGGCAGAGCGTCGTGCTGTTCGACGATACCGTGGCCAACAACATCGCCTACGGTGAACTGGCCGGCTCCGCCGAAGCGGACATCGTCGCCGCCGCCGAGGCGGCCAACGCGATGGAGTTCATCGCGCGCATGCCCCAGGGCATCCACACCCCGATCGGCCAGAGCGGCAACATGCTTTCCGGCGGCCAGCGCCAGCGCATCGCGATCGCCCGCGCGATCCTCAAGAACGCGCCGATCCTGGTGCTGGACGAGGCGACCAGCGCGCTGGACACCGAATCCGAGCGGTTGATCCAGCAGGCGCTGCAGCGGCTGATGAAAGACCGCACCACGCTGGTGATCGCGCATCGCCTGTCCACCGTCGAAGGCGCCGAGCCAGATCGCCGTGATGGAGCAGGGCCGCATCGTCGAGCGCGGCACGCATGCCGAACTGCTCGCACTCGGCGGGCACTACGCGGCGCTGCATCGCATGCAGTTCCATGACCTCGTGGTCGACCAGGCAGCGACTGAGGATCATCCCATGGCGCTGATCGACACGCTCGAATCAGCCTGGTACGGCGACGCCCGCCCGCCGTGGTGGACGCGGCCGCTGGCAGCGCTCTACGGCGGCGTGATTCGCCTGCGCGCCGGCTCTACCGGATCGGCTGGCTGCGCAGCACGCGGCTGCCGGCGCCGGTGGTGGTGATCGGCAACCTCAGTGTGGGTGGCACCGGCAAGACGCCGCTGACGATCGCGGTGGTCGAGGCATTGCGCGCGCGCGGCTATCGGCCCGGAGTGGTCAGCCGCGGCTACGGCGGCAGCCAGCGCGAACCGCTGTTGCTGGATGACGCGCCGGATCCGGCGCACGTGGGCGACGAACCCTGCCTGATCCACGCCAGCGGCGCGCCGGTGGCCGTCGGCCGCGACCGACCCGCAGCGGCGCGCTTGCTGCTCGACGCCGGCTGCGACGTGGTGATCGCGGACGACGGCCTGCAGCACTACGCGCTGGTGCGCGACGTGGAGATCTGCGTGATCGACGGCGTGCGCCGCTTCGGCAACGGACGGTTGTTGCCGGCCGGCCCGTTGCGCGAGCCGCTGGGCCGGTTGCGAGCGGGTGGATCTTCGCGTCTGCAACGGCGGGGTTCCGGTCGATGGCGAATACCTGATGCAGTTGCAGCGGCGGCGAGGTGGTGAGCCTGTGCGATGGTCACCGCCGGCCGCTCGCCGATTTCGCGGACCAGCGGATTCACGCCGTCGCGGCGATCGGCAACCCGTCGCGCTTCTTCGCCAGCCTGCGCGCCGCGGGCATCGAGGTGATCGAGCATGCCTTCGCCGACCATCATGGTTTTACGCGCGGACGACCTGGACTTCGGCGACCAGCTGCCGTTGCTGATGACCGACAAGGACGCCGTCAAATGCCGGCGCTTCGCCCGGCCGCACTGGTGGCGTGTGCCGGTGCAGGCGGACTTGCCGCCAGCGTTTTACGACGCGCTGACCGAGCGCCTGGCCGGCTTGCGTCGCGAGACAAGTTCGCCGGCCACATAGACCTTGCGGGCCAGGCTGCCGCCGATCCAGTAGCACAGCTCGGCCGGCCGTCGCGCGTTCCATACCACCAGATCGGCGCGCTGGCCGAGCGCCAGCGTGCCGCGATCGCGCAGCCCCAGCGCGCGCGCCGCGTTGACGGTGACGCCGCGCAGCGCTTCCTCCGGCGTCAGCCGGAACAGCGTGCAGGCCATGCCGGCGGCCAGCCGCAGCGACAGCAGCGGCGAGGTGCCGGGATTGCAGTCGGTGGCGATCGCCATCGGCACCGCGGTGTTCGCGCAGCGTCGCGATCGGCGGCAGGCTCGTTTCGCGCAGCGCGTAGAACGCACCGGGCAGCAGCACGGCCACGGTGCCGGCGGCTGGCCATCGCGCGCGACGCCCGACTCGCTGAGGTGTTCCAGATGATCGGCGGACAGGCCGCCGTACCTCGGCGACCAGCGCGGCGCCATCCAGATCGGACAATTGCTCCGCATGCAGCTTCACCGGCAGGCCGAGCTGCTTCGCGCGCTCGAACAGGCGACGGGTTTCCTCGCGGCTGAAGCCGATGCCTTCGCAGAACGCATCGACCGCATCGACCAGGCCTTCGGCGGCGAGCGCGGGCAGCATCTCGTCGCAGACCAGCGCCACGTAGTCGGCGCGGCGATCGGCGTACTCCGGCGGCAGCGCATGCAGGCCGAGAAAACTGGTGCGCACGCTGACGCCGAGCTCGCGGCCGAGTCGGCGCGCCACGCGCAACATGCGCCGCTCGCTGTCGAGATCCAGCCCGTAACCGGACTTGATCTCCAGCGTGGTCACGCCGTCGGCAAGCAGCGCCCGTGCACGCGGCAGCGATTGCGCCAGCAGCTGTTCCTCGCTGGCGGCGCGGGTGGCGTTGACGGTGGAAACGATGCCGCCGCCGGCGCGCGCGATCTCCTCGTAGCTGGCGCCGTTGAGACGCAGGTCGAACTCCTGCGCGCGATCGCCGCCGAACACCAGATGCGTGTGGCAGTCGATCAGGCCCGGCGTGACCAGCGCACCGTCGAGCGATTCGACCACCCGGCCAGCGCATCCGGCGCCGCCGGCAGCGCGTCCATGCCACCGATCCAGGCGATGCGTCCGTGATGCAGGGCGATCGCGCCGTGCTCGATCAGGCCGTATGGCGCGTCGCCGGCAAACGTCGCCAGCGTGGCGTTCAGCAGCAGTCGATCCCAGCGTGGTTCGCTCATGGCTTCGCGCTGACTCCGTGGTGAGGTCATGACTGTCGGGTGGTTGGCGAGTATCGGCTGCGGTGCGGCCGGTTCGTCGAATGCGCTGGTGCTGCCCGGCAGTGGCAGGATCTCGGCATCGCGTCGTCCTGTCGCCGGCAGTTCGCCGCGAGCGGCCTGCTGCCGTTCGAAATCCTGCACCATGCGCTCGGCGAAATCCTTGTACACCGGCGTGGGACAGAACAGCGATGCCGCAGCGCGGGCGAGCAGGCAGGCGGCCATGATCGGGATCACCATGTCCTGGTTGTCGGTCAGCTCCATCGCGATCACCGCCGAGGTCAGCGGCGCGCCGGTGACGCCGGCCAGGTACGCGCTCATGCCCAGCAGCACCACCGCCGCGGCCGGTGCGCCCGGCAGGAAATGCGCGATGTTGTGGCCGAGCCCCGCGCCGACCGCCAAGCGCCGGCGAGAAGATGCCGCCAGGAATGCCGGCCCAGTACGACACCACGTTGGCCAGCAGTTTCGCGATGCCGAAACCCTGCCCGGGCGTCGCTGGCGGCTTCCTGCACGAACGCGCGCGCCTGGTCGTAACCGGTGCCGTAGACGGTGTTGTGCGAGAGCAGGCCCGATGCAGCGCCAGCACCAGTCCGCAGCCGGCGGCGAACAGCACCGGTGCCTGCGCGCGCAGCCGCCGATCATACGCCAGCGGGCCGCGCCGGCTGAGCAGGATCAGCCGTGCGAACAGGCCGCCGAGCAGGCCGCAGATGACGCCGGTGAGCAGCACCGCCAGCCACGCATGACCCAGCGGCAGGTTGGCCTGCACCTGGCCGAAATACGAGTAGTTGCCCATGATGCCGAGCGACACCACGCCACCGATGATCACCGCCGTCAGCAGCAGGCCGCTGAAGCGATGCTCGAACGTGCCGGCCAGCTCCTCGATCGCGAAGACCACGCCGGCCAGCGGCGTGTTGAACGCCGCCGCGATGCCGGCCGCGCCGCCGGCGAGAATGAAGCGCGAGGCGGCCTTGGGATCGGTGAAGCCGAAGCGCCGGCCCAGCGAATAGAACAGTGCCGGCGCCGACATGCACGGTCGGCCCTTCGCGACCGATCGAGGCGCCGACCGCCAGCGCGATCAGGGTCAGGGCCATCTTGCCGGCCGCGATCGGCAACGACAGCATGCGCGCGCGAAAACCTTCGTCCTCGATATGCAAGCGTGCCGATCACCTGCGGAATGCCGCTGCCGCGGGTGGCGCGCAGGCGTCCCTCGGTCACCCAGGCCAGCAGGCCGAACACGACCGGCGTGAGGATCAGCGGAATCCAGCTGCCGTGGCTGAGGATGCGCAGGAACAGCTGGTACGACCAGTACGCTGGCCTTGGCGAACAGGATCGCGGCCAGCGCGACCAGCACCGCGCCGAACCACAGCACCAGGCGCGTTTCCATGTGGGGCGAAGATCATGGCCGAGCAGCGCTGCAGCGCGTTCGTGAATGCCGTTGGACCTGGTGCTGGCATTGCGACGAACAGGATCGTCGGCGAGTGCTCACGCAGCATCGCGCCCGGTCTGCGAGTACGCAGGCAGGCGTTCGCACTGATGCGGCGCGAGCAACTCATGGCCGAGCAGGCGACTGCAGCCGCGAAGTTCGGCGAGCGTTCGATGCGGGTTCAGCGGCATCTGGACATGGCGCAATCGACGTCACCGACCCGCCGGCAGGACTGCGATTGTGGCAGCGACTTCGAGTCGCGATGTCTTTCTTCGGGCGCCAAAAACCAGCGGCATCGTGACTGAAGTCGCTCCCACAGAACGCCAATCAGCGCGGCCGCCAGCGCGTCTCGTACAGGTCGAAGCGGCGATCCTTCAGGTTGTGCACCGCGCCGGCGTTGCGCGCGCGGGCCAGGCTTTCCAGCCGCAGGTCGGCAAACAGCACGGTCTCGATGTTCGGTGTCGAATCGGCCGCCACGCCATCGCGGGCGAAACCGAAATCGCTCGGCGTGAGGATGCAGCTCTGGCCGTACTGGATGTCGAAGTTGTTGACGCCGGGCAGGTTGCCGACGTTGCCAGACAGCACCACGTAGCACTGGTTCTCGATCGCCCGCGCCTGCGAGCAGTAGCGCACGCGCAGGTAACCCTCGCGCACGTCGGTGCAGAACGGCACGAACAGGATCAGCGCGCCCTGGTCGACCAGGTGCCGCGCCACTTCGGGAAACTCCGCGTCGTAGCAGATCATCACGCCGATCGGGCCGCAGTCGGTGAGTATCGGTCGCCGCACTGTCGCCGCCGCTGATGTTCCACACGTTGCGCTCGCTCGGCGTGGGGTGCAGTTTCTCGCGCTCGTGGATCGAGCCGTCGCGCAGGCAGACGTAGCAGACGTTGTGGATGTCGCCGTTGGCCTGCTCGGTCGGATGCGTGCCGCCGATGATGTTGATGTTGTAGTGCACCGCCAGCCGGCTGAAGAGCTCCTTCACCTGCGGCGTGTAGTGGCTGAGCTTGCGGATCGACTCCACCGGCGACAGCTCGGTGTTCTCGATCGACAGCAGCTGCAGCGTCATCAGTTCGGGGAAGGTGACGAAATCGGCGCTGTAGTCGGCGGCGATGTCGGTGAAGTATTCGACCTGGGTGGCGAACTCCTCGAACGACGTGATGCGGCGCTGCTGGTATTGCACCGAGGCCACCCGCACCGAATCGGGCAGCAGTCGCGCCGAGGTGATCGGCGGGATGTCCGGCTGGTCGAGCAGCTGCGGATTGCGCCAGACCAGATGCACCGCGTAGCCGAGCGACTCGTGATCGGACGGCACGTAACCGCGCAGCAGGCCGATCACCTCGAAGTCGTTCGACAGCTGGAAGCTCAGCGTGAGATCGCGCCGCTTGCCTTCGACCACCGCCTGCACGTAAGCCTCGGCGCTGCCGTAGCGCGCGAGGTTCTTCGCCAGCCCCGGCATGCGTCCGCCGAACACGATGCCGCGCAGCTTCAGATCCATGCACAACCGCTTGCGTGCCTGGTACAGCCGCTGGCCGATGCGCATGCCGCGGTAGTCCGGATGCACCACCACCTCCATGCCGTACAGCCAGTTGCCGTCCGGCTTGTGCCGCGAGCCCATGCCGCCGCCGGTGATCTGCATCCAGGTATGCGGCGCCAGCGCAGTGGCTTCGTCGATGCGGAACGTGGCGCAGTAGCCGACGATCACGCCTTCGTACTCGACCACGAACTGGCCTTCGGGGAAATGCGTCTGCTGCGAACGCAGCATCTCCGCCGAGTGGCCCCATTCGTCCGAATAGATCCGGGCGGTGAGGTCGGCCAGCCGCGGGCACGTCGCCCAGGACGGCCTGTCGCAGCAACAGCTTCGGGGTGTTTTCGTGGGTCTTCTTGGCCATCGAGCCATTATGCATGGCGTGGAAGACGCCAGGGTGAAGGCGCTTTCCTGCACCCGGTACACTGCGCGGCATCGTCTCCGGGAGTCACCTGCATGAACAACGCACGCTGTTCGGTCCTTTCGCGCAGGCCAGCTGTGGCGCGCCGATGGCTGGCACACCGACGCGATGCTGGCGGTGGGTGCCGACGGTCGTCTGTGCGAGAGCGCGGACCACGCCGGCGAGACGATTGGCCACTGGGTCTGCCCGGCATGCCGAATCTGCATTCGCATGCGTTCCAGCGCGCGATGGCCGGCCTGGCCGAGCGCAAGGGCAAAAGTGACGACAGCTTCTGGAGCTGGCGCGAAACGATGTACGCGTTCGCTGCGGCCATCGGCCCGCATGAGCTGAAGGCGATCGCCGCGCAGCTCTACGTGGAAATGCTCAAGGCCGGCTACACCCAGGTCTGCGAATTCCATTACCTGCATCACCAGCCGGACGGCACGCCGTACGCGCAGCCGGAGGCGATGTCGCTGGCGCTGATCGAGGCGGCGCGCGAGGCCGGCATCGCGCTAACCCTGCTGCCGGTGCTGTACATCAGCGGCGGCTTCGACGGCCGCGCGCTCACGCCACGGCAGCGCCGCTTCGGTCACGATGTGGATGGCTATCTGCGCCTGCTCGACACCCTGCGCCGGCACGAGAACGACAATCTGCGCGTCGGCATCGCGCTGCACTCCCTGCGTGCGGTGCCGGAGCAGTCGCTGCGCGACGTGTTGGCCAGCGAGTTGGCTAGCGCCTGCCCGATTCACATCCACATCGCCGAGCAGATCGGCGAAGTGCAGGATTGCCTCGCCACGCGCGGTGCGCGCCCGGTGGAATGGCTGTTCGATCATGCCGATGTCGATGCGCGCTGGTGCCTCGTGCATGCCACGCACCTCACCGATGCGGAAACCGTGCGGCTTGCCCGCAGCGGTGCGGTGGCGGGGCTGTGTCCCACCACCGAGGCGAATCTCGGCGACGGCCTGTTTCCGCTGGCCGCCTATCAGGATGCCGGCGGCAGGCTTGGCATCGGTTCGGACTCGCATATCTCGATCTCACCGGTGGAGGAACTGCGCTGGCTGGAATACGGCCAGCGGCTGAGCAGCGGCCACCGCAACATCGCCGCGCGCGGGCAGGGCGTCAGCGTGGGCGAGACGTTATGGAGCGCCGCGCTGCGCGGCGGCGCGCAGGCTGCAGGCCTGCCGCTGGGCGAGGTGCGCGACGGCGCGCGCGCCGATCTGATCGTGCTGGATGAAAACTCGCCCCTGCTGGCCGCGCGGGATGCCCGTTCCGCGCTGGACAGTTTCCTGTTCGCCGGCAACACGCCGCTGGTGCGCGACGTGATGTGCGGTGGTGACTGGGTGGTACGCGATTTCCGTCACCGCGACGAGGCACGCATTGCCGCGGGTTATCGGGCCACGGTGAGCACGCTGGCCGCGCAGTGAACGGGCACAAACGATAGCGGCGCCGGCACGAATGCCGGCGCCGCGGTTGCGCCATCCCTGGCGTGGTGCCGCTCACTGGGCGTCAGGCGACGACGGCGAAGGCGCCGGGTGCTCGGCGCGGAACTGCTTCCACTGCTCACGGCGTGCCTGCTTCTCCGCCTTCAGCGTAGCCATCTTCGCCTTCTGCGCCGGCGTCAGCAGCGCGTAGATCTGCGCGCGCACCGAGGCCTTCTGCTGCACGCGCACGCGGGTGGCGTCGCCTTCGGCCTGGGCCAACCGCGCCGCGGCCGCCTGGTAGCCGACCTGATCGGGCGTCATCGACTCGAACGCGCCGCGCTGCTGGCGAAGTGCCGTCCATTGCGTTTTGTTCTGCGCAAAGCTCGCGTGCATGATCTGCCTGATGCTGGCGCGCTGGGCGTCGGTCAGATCGAGCTTCCTGAAGGCCATGTCTGACCTGGCCGTGCGCGTGCCGACCGTGATGCATGCCGGCGTCCTGTCCGCAGGAGCAGCCATGGCGAGCGTGACCAGCGCCAGGGACGAGCCCAGGATCAGGCCGAGGGTGATGTTCTTGCGCATGGGCGGAACCTCTGTGGTTGGGGGTGGAGGACTTGCAACCCATTTGACGACAATGCCGCGTGTATGTTCTTTGCCGAAGGGTAAAGATGCGTAAAGCCCGTGGAGTTCGTTCCGCCGCAACGCTTGAATGGAGCCCATGCAACCCGCCGTCACGCCCCGCGATCCTGATCGTCGACGACGACCGTGCCCTGTGCACGCTGCTGGCCGAGTACCTGCAGCGCGAAGGCTTCGTGGTGGACACCGCCCACGATGCCGAAACCGCGCTGACCCAGCTGCGCAACCCGATGCTGCGGCCGGACCTGCTGATCCTGGACGTGATGATGCCTGGCCGCGATGGCCTGGACACCCTGCGCGAGCTGCGCATGCAGCATCGCCTGCCGGTCATCATGCTGTCCGCCAGGGGCGAGCCGGTGGATCGGGTGATCGGGCTGGAGCTGGGCGCCGACGATTACCTGTCCAAACCCTGCCTGCCGCGCGAACTGCTGGCGCGCGTGCGCGCGCAACTGCGGCGCAATGCGCCGGCCACCGCCGCCAACCTGCAGGTCGGCGCGTTGCGCCTGCAGCCGGGCGAGCGGCGCGCCTTCATCGGCGAGCAGGAGCTGCTGCTCACCGGCGCCGAGTTCATGCTGCTGCTGGCGCTGGCGCAGCGCGCCGGCGAACTGGTCGACAAGGCATCGCTGACGCGCCTCGCGCTGGGCCGTGAGCTGGAGCGTTTCGACCGCAGCATCGACGTGCACGTGAGTCGCCTGCGCCACAAGCTGGCCGAAGCATCGGCGCAATCGCCGCGGATCGAATCGGTGCGCGGTTCGGGCTATCTGATGATTGCGGGTGCGCCGTGAATCCGTTCAAGAGTTCGATCTACTGGCGCCTGCTGATCTGGTTCTGCGCGGCGAACCTGCTGGTGCTGTTCCTGGGCAGCTTTCTCACCCAGCGCTTCATCGAATACACCACCGCGGTGGAGATCAACTGGACCGCGCTGGCGCAGGACGCCAACCAAAGCTACGAAGAGCGGCGGCGCGCCGGCGCTCGCCCGCTGGGTGGCGCAGCAGCGGCACGATGGCATCCTCGATGCCACGCTCTACGAAGACGGACAACCTCTGTCGCCGATGCGGCTGCCGCCATCGCTTCAGCGACATCCCTGCCGGGCTGGTTCGACGCCGGTCGCGACATCCTGCTGCAGCCACGGCCGGGCCTTTATCTTTCCGTGCAGCAGATCCACGGCAGCGATGGACAAAGCCCGCCAGCTGGTGGCACTGAGCCGCACGCATACGCGCCTGCGTCCGCAGACCCGCGCGACGATCCTGCTCGGCGTGCAGCTGACGCTGTCGCTGCTGTTCATCGGGCTGGTCGGCTGGTGGGTGGCGCGCAGCGTGGCGCAGCCGGTCGAGGCGCTGCGCCATGCCACGCGCCGCATGGCCGCCGGCGAGCTTTCCGCCCGGGTCGGCCGCCACGGTGGCAGGCGCGCACGACGAGCTGGCCCAGCTCGCGCACGATTTCGACGCCATGGCCGAACGCATCGAGGCGCTGGTCGCGCACGACCGTCGCGTGCTGCAGGACCTGTCGCACGAGCTGCGCTCGCCGCTGGCGCGGCTGCACCTGATTCTCGACCTCGCGCAGAACAGCGCCGATCCGGCGCAGGCCGCGGCGTATTTCCAGCAGGCCGAGACCGGAGATCGCGCGGCTGGATCGCATGACCGGCGAAATGCTCGCGCTGTCGCGGCTGGAGGGCGGCATCCCCGGCATGAGTGCGAGAACCTGGACCTGGTCGAGCTGGCGCGCGAATGCGTGGAGCAGGCCGGGCTCGAAGCGCAGGCGCGCCGTGTCGAGCTGCGGCTCGATGTGCCTGCCGCGCCGGTCATCGTGCATGGCAGTGCGCCGTTGCTGGAGCGCGCGCTGGACAACCTGATCGGCAACGCCATCAAGTTCAGTGCCGAGGGTGGCGAGGTCGAACTGTGAGTGCGCGAGGGCGACGGCTGGCGGTGCTTTCCGTGCGCGACCGCGGCCCCGGCGTGCCCGAGACCGAACTGGCATCGCTGTTCCAGCCGTTCTTCCGCGGCAGCAACGCCGTGCGCGCCGATGGCCATGGTCTGGGCCTGGCGATCGTGCAGCGCGTGGCGACAATACACGGCGGCGAACTGCGCGCGGCCAATCGCGACGGCGGCGGGCTGGACGTCCATCTGCGTCTGCCGCTGGCGGGCCCCGGCGCGGTAGCGACACCGTCCCTGAGCCGCGTGTCACGAACATGAACGTCGACCGCCGCCGCCGGCGGCGCTCGTGTCATCGCGGTAGCGTCGCGCGCGTTTCCGATGGACCACATCCACCCATGGAGTGTCCCATGCGCCGCACGATTTCCGAATGACCCTGCCGCACTGCTGCTGGCTGGCAGCGTTTCGCTCGCTGGCTGCATCGTGCCGCGTCTCGCCCACCGCGTTCGCGTGGTCGGTGCCGGTGCTTGCCGAACACGTCCGCGTCTGGATGCCGGGCTACTGGACGCCGCGGCACGTGTGGGTCGAGCGGACGCTGGCGTTATCGCTGAAACCGCAGCGCCGGTCGCCTGGCCATGGCTTCCGTTCGAGCTTCGCATCGGGCAGGGATTTGCCACACTGGCCGTGACCCGCCGAACGTATCGCGATGCGCTCGTCAATGCACTTGCGGCCATCGGACTGGCGCTGTGCTCGGCGCTGTTCTTCACGCTCACCTACGTGCTCAATCGCAGCCTGGTCGCCGGCGGCGGACATTGGGCATGGGCGGTGATCCTGCGTTACCTGTTCACGCTGCCGCTGCTGGCCGCTGGTGCTGCCGCTGCAGGGCGGGCTTGGCGCATTGCCGCGCGAGCTGCGCCGGCATCCGCGCGCATGGCTGCTCGTGGAGCGCGTGGGCTTTCGTGTTGTTCGGCATTCCGCTGACGTGGGCGGCGAACAGCGGGCCATCGTGGCTGGTCGCCGGCAGCTTCCAGATCACCGTGCTGGCCGGGCCGCTGCTGGCGCCGCTGATCTATCGCGACGAACCGCGCGAAGCTGGCGTGGCGCACGCTGGCGATCGGCGTGCTGATCGTGGCGGGCGTGTTCGCGCTGCAATGGGGCCACGCGCAGGGCAGGCTGCGCGCGAGTGACTGGCTGGCCATCGGCGCGGTGGCGTTCGCGGCGTTTGCCTATCCGCTGGGCAATCGTGGCCTGCTGCTGCATCTGGAGCACGGCGAAGCTCACCTCAACGCCGTGCAGCGCGTGTTCGGCATGACGCTTGTGCAGCTGGCCGTTGTGGCTGCTGTTCACGTCGATCGCCTGGTGCACCATCGGGCCGCCGACGTTGCGCGAAGCCCTGCTGGCCGGCGGCGTGGCGCTGTCGTCGGGCACCATCGCCACGGTGATGTTCTTTCCGCGCCACCGACATCGTGCGACGCGAGCCGACGGCGTTGGCGGCGGTCGAAGCGATGCAGGCGGCCGAGTTGCTGTTCGCGACCCTGCTCGGCGTGCTGTTCCTCGGCGAGGCATGGCCGCACGGCTATGCGTTGTTCGGTGCGCTGGCGATCATCGTCGGCATCGCGCTGTTCGGCTGGATCAGCGGGCGTGGCGCGCCGGCGACGACGAGGCAGTGCGCGCACTGCGCAGCGATCGCAGCGCCTGACCGGCCTCGTGCGAGGTGGGATATATTCGTCGTGTTCGCAACGCTGAAGCACTCCGACCAGGGCAAGCGAAATGACGGACGGTTCGAAATCGGGCACCGCGGAATCCCTGGCCGATCCCGCGCCAGCGGCATACATCCACCACGGCACCGCCGCCTTCCGCCGCACCAACCTTGCGCTGTTCGCCGCCGGCTTCGCCACGTTCGGGCTGCTGTACTGCGTGCAACCGCTGATGCCGGAGTTCAGCCGCGACTACGGCGTGAGCGAGGCGGGCGCGGCGATGTCGTTGTCGCTGACCACCGGTGTGCTGGCATTCGCGATGTTGTTTGCCGGCGCACTGTCGGATGCGTGGGGACGCAAGGTGGTGATGGTGGCGTCGCTGCTGTCGTCGGCAGCGTTGGTGCTGTTGACGGCGCTGATGCCGAGCTGGTCCGCCTTGCTCGTGGTGCGCACCTTGATGGGACTGAGCCTGAGTGGCCTGCCGGCAGTGGCAATGACCTACCTCGGCGAAGAAATGGACGTCGAGTCGATCGGCCTGGGCATGGGCCTGTACATCAGCGGCAGCGCGGTCGGCGGCATGGGCGGCCGGTTGATCACGGGGGTGCTGACCGACTTCTTCGGCTGGCGTTTCGGGGTGGGCGTGGTGGGTGTGATCGGTGTGCTGGCGGGGCTCATCTTCTGGCGCTCGCTGCCGCCGTCGCGGCATTTCGTGGCGCAGCCGTTGCGCTGGCGCGTGGTGCTCGGACGCTTCGCCGGCATGTTCCACGACCGTGGACTGCCGTGGCTTTTCGTCGAGGGCTTCCTGCTGCTCGGCGCCTTCGTCACCGTCTACAACTACCTCGGCTACCGCTTGCTGGCGGCGCCGTACAACCTCAGCCAGGCGGTGGTCGGGCTGATCTTCGGCATCTATCTCGTCGGTACTTTCAGTTCGGCATGGATGGGCCACCTGGCCGGCAAGCTGGGACGGCGCAAGGTGCTGTGGACGGCGTTCGCGTTGATGCTGGCCGGCGTGGCGCTGACGATGATGCGGCCATTGCCGCTGATCATGCTCGGCATCGTCGCGGTGACATTCGGTTTCTTCGGCGGCCACTCGATCGTCAGCAGCTGGGTCGGTCGCCGCGCCGGCATGGCCAAGGCGCAGGCCTCGTCGGTCTACCTGTTCTGCTACTACATGGGCTCGAGCATCGCCGGCGCCAGCGGCGGGTTGTTCTATGCATCGCACGGCTGGAACGGCGTGGCGCTGTTCGTCGGTGCGCTGGTGCTGGCCGGCCTGCTGATCGCGCTGCGACTGTTCCGCCTGCCGCCGCTGGTGAACGTGGCGACGCCGCCCACGCCGATGAGCCAGGGCGCGATGCCGTGAAGCACGCCCTCTCCACCGACGGCTTTTATCGTTGCGGAAGAGGGACCCGAGGCTCAGCGATCGGCCGGTTCCAACATGTCCTTCACCGCGCCGTAGTCGCCGTCGTTCGGAACTGCAGGCAGGCCGAGCAGGTGGGCCATCAACGGATAGACGTCCACATTGGGAAACGCCGGCACCTTGGCGCCGACCCGGAACGCCGGACCGTGCGCCACGAACAGCGCCTGCATCAGCGGATCGGCGTTGTCGAAACCATGGTCGCCCAGCTTCAGGTCGCCATCGTGGCGGGCCAGGTGGGCCGTGGTCGTGATGCGCCAGTGGATATTCGCCAGGCATAGCAACCGCGGCACCCGCGGATGGCTGCCATACGCCAGTCGTGCCGGCACGCGGGTCTTGTCCCAGCACTGCATGTGCGCCTGCGGCTGCTCCAGCTGTTTCTCGATGCGCGCAAAATCGGCGAGCGCGGCCGCGGTGTCCGATTTCGGGTTGATGCCGGCCAGGATGCCCATGCTGACCAGCTGTACCTGGTCGAGCGGGATCATCCGATCGATCACCACGTTGTTCCCTGCCGGCACCGCCGCCATGCCGTGATCGGCCAGCACGATCAGGTTGATCCGGTTGAACAATCCCCGCGCGCGCAAGCCCTGCACCAGCCGTGTCAGCGCCGCGTCGGTCTCGCGCAGCTTGTCGTCGACCTGCGGCGTATCCGGCCCGTAAAGGTGGCCGGCGTGGTCGACCGCATCGAAATACAGGGTCAGAAACGTGGGCCGCCGCGCGGCCGGCAGATCCAGCCATGCCAGGATCTGGTCCACCCGTTGATCCGGCGTCACCGTGGCGTCGAAAGGTTTCCACTCATCCGGATGATGGCCGCGGATGGCCGCCTCCGAGCCGGGCCAGAACATCGTGGCCGCGTGCAGGCCATGCTGCCGCGCGGTTTCCCAAAGCGGTACGCCGGCGGCCCACCAGCGGCCGTCCGCCACCGCCGTGCGATTGCCCAGCGAGAACTTGCCCAGCTTCGGATCGAACATCGTGTTGTTGACGATGCCGTGGTGATCCGGGCGCAGGCCTGTGACGATCGTGTAGTGGTTGGGAAAGGTCAGTGACGGAAACGAGGGCTGCATCGAGGCAGCCTGCACGCCGGTCTTCGCCAGCATTTCCAGCGTCGGGCTGAGCCCGCGTCCGATGTAATCGGGACGATAGCCGTCGATCGAGATCAGCAGCAGCGGCGCCGGTTGCGAAACGGCGGCGGACGTGGTCGGCCGCGTGGGCGGCGTAGTGCAGCCGAAGCTGAATGCTGCCAGGAAAAACGGCAGCAGGCGAAACAGTAATTTCATGGATGCAGCCTTACGATGGCGAAAGTCACCCCTTCATGATCGCCCATGGACATGACCATTACACGCAAAGTGTTGCTGTGCCCGATCGCACGCGCATGCTTGACCGGCGTGCTGGCGCTGGCGCCGCTCGGTGCGGCCTGCGCATGGCAATCCGCCGTTCAAGCGTCGAGCCTGCAGTACCAGCAGAACGCACAGCAGCAGCAGACGCGGGATCAGCTGCAGAAGAGCCAGCTCTCACAGCAATTGCGCCAAGGCGTGGCGGACAACGCCAAGCGGCCGACCGCGAAGCAGGCGCGCACCCAGCAGCAGCTCGATGACGCCGACCGTGCACAGCGCGACCGCGATCGCGCGAACCAGCAGGATCTGCTCGACCGCGAGCGCGCCGCCGCGGCATTGCCGCGCGTGATTCCGAAGGATCTGCCAGCACCGACGCGCAGCGGCGGTTGATCTTCCGCCGGCGCGTCATGCGTTTGCGCGGCAGGCCCACGATTTCCCGCTCAACCGGGCATCGCGTTGCCGAACAGGTCGCCGCGCATCACGCGGTCTTCCATCGCCAATAGATAGCGCTTCGTGGGCAGGCCGCCACCGAAGCCGGTGAGGCTGCCGTTGGCGCCGATCACGCGATGGCACGGCAACACGATCGGCAGCGGGTTGCGTCCGTTCGCCGCACCGACCGCGCGCACCGCCAGCGGTTGCTCGATGCGGCGCGCCAGCTCGCCGTAGCTGATCGTGACGCCGTAGGGAATGCGGCCGAGTTCGTTCCACACCGCAAGCTGGAACGGCGTGCCCACCGGATGCAGCGGCAGCTCGAAATCCTGGCGTTCGCCGGCGAAATATTCCTCCAGTTGCACGCGCGCAAAGGCCAGTGGTTCCGCCGCGCGAACCCAGCCCGCGTGCGCCTTTTTCGGATGGCGTTCGCGTTCGAACCAGATCTCGCGCAAGCCCTGGCTGTCCGCCACCAGGCGCAGCGTGCCGACCGGGCTGTCCATCTCGTCGTAGTGAATGATGTCCGGCATGGGGTTCATGCGGGGGCCTCCGTCTTCTTCTTGCGCAGTGATGGCGCATCCGACGCGCCTCGCCACAAATGGATCACCGCGTACGCGCGCCAGGGCCGCCATGCGTTCGCGCGTTCGGTCAATGCGTTCGTGCTGAGCGGCACGGCGTCCTTCGTGGCCTCGCGGCGCAGGATCAGGTCCGCCGCCGGGAACGCATCCGGATCGCTCAGCGCGCGCATCGCCATGTAGTGCGCCGTCCATTCGCCGATGCCGGGCAGCGCGGTCCAGCGCGCCACGAATTCGTCCAGCGATCGTTCCGCGAGGAAATCCACGCGGCCATCCAGCAGCGCCTGCGCCATGCCGCTGATCGTGGCGGCGCGCGCCGTGGTCAGTCCGATCTCGCGCAGGTCCGCGTGTGCCAGCGCGGCCGGTGTCGGAAACAAACGTTCGAGTCCCGGCATCGGCGCGGCCGGCAATGGCTCGCCCCAGCGCTGCACGATGCGCGTCGCCAGGGTGCGCGCCGCCGCCACGCTGATCTGCTGGCCGAGGATCGCGCGCACCGCGATTTCGAAACCGTCCCAGCCGCCGGGCAGGCGCAGGCCGGGGTGGCGTGCGATCGACCGGCCGAGGATCGGGTCATCGCGAAACGCATCCGCGATCACCCGCGGGTTCGCGTCCAGGTCGAACATCCGTCGCAAGGTCGTCACCACGCCGAGCACCTGCGTCGGTTGCGGACAATGCAGCTGCAGTTGCAGCGCGTGCTCGCCGCCGGGCCACGCGCGGAGCCGCAGCCAGCCTGGGGCATCGGCCGGCCCGAACACGCGCGCATAGCTGTGGTCGTCGACCCGCTCCACGCCCGGCAACGCACGCGTGCGCAGGAACGCGAGCAGGCCCTCGAAGTCGTACGGTGGTCGATAGCCCAGCCGCAACACCAGTGCGGCACCCGCCGCGGTGCGCGGGTGCCGGCGCAGTTCGCGCGGTGCGATGCGGTTGGCCTGGGCGAACGCCGCGTTGAAGCGGCGCAGGCTGCGAAAGCCCGAGGCCAGCGCGACTTCGGTCACCGGCAACGCCGTTTCCGTCAGCAACTGTTTCGCGAACAGCAGGCGGCGCGTCGTGTGCACGCTGATCGGCGACGCGCCGACGCGCTCCACGAACAGCCGGCGCAACTGGCGCGCGCCGATGCCGACGCGCGCGGCGAGTTGATCCAGCGATTGCTCCGCCAGCATGCCGCCCTCGATCAGCTTCAATGCACGCGCCACCACGTGTCCGCCGCGCTGCCACTGGTCGTTGCCCGGCGCCAGCTCCGGCCGGCAACGCAGACACGGCCGATATCCGGCTGCTTCCGCCGCGGCCGCGTTGGCGTAGTAGCGCACGTTCTCGCGCTTGGGCCGTGGCGCCGGACACACCGGCCGGCAGTAGATGCCGGTACTGCTCACGGCCGTGAAAAACAGTCCGTCGAAACGCGCGTCGCGGCTCAGTCGGGCCTGTTCGCAAATGTGTGGATCGGGCAGGGTGGAAAACTCGGTCATGCCGGCAGGCTAGCACCGCGCGGGCCGGCTCACTCGCCGTTTTCGGACATCAATGCCGGAAGGCGTGCGGTGGTACCGGTGCCGAAAAGAGGGACCGGTCGGGGTGCTTCGACCGGTCCGCAAACTCACTTCGCGCGAAAATTCGGCGTGAACCGGTACGTCATTTGACCGGCACCATCAGATGCTCGTACGGCGTGCCGGACCACATCACATACGGCGCCGCGGCATCCGGCTCGGCCGTTGTCGGATAGCCCGCATAGAACGCGGTATCCGCGCCGACGATCATCACGTGCGGCCCGGTCTTGACCCAGTGGTTGCCGCTGGTCGGCTTCTGCGCATACGGATCGGTATTGCTGGCGTCGGTGCCGCCTTCCAGCATGTACATCAGGCCAAGCTTGCCGGCCGGCGGATGCTCGTGCCCCATCCACGCCTGCGCCCACGCCATCGCGTTCTTGTCCATGCACATGGAATCGGGCCCCGGCGTGGTCGGATTGTCCGGCATGCAGGTGAACCCGTTGCTGCCCTGTCGCAGCGTGCGCATCTTTCCATCCGCGCCCATCGCGACGATCGTGGCGCCTTTGGCGACGCGCGCCGGCGCGGCATGCATTGCACTCGCGATCAATTGCGCATCGCTTTGTGTCTTGGCGTTTGCCGCCTGCGCGCTGCCGATGGCAAGGAGTATCGCGGCGGCGATCGTGAGCGGGTACTTCGGTCCTGGTGTTTGCATGGCAACCTCCACAATGACTTGCGATGGTCGCTCCGGGGTTCCCCGGGACCAGTGTCTGCCGCGGCCCGGGTCCGGTCAATTATCCGATGGCTGGATCCACGCCGCGCCCTGCAGTGCGCGTCTCGCTGAAGTGGGCTGTGAATGGCCCCGCCATGCATCGGGCATCCAGCGCGGGCCCCTGCGGCGTCCGCCGGCATGCAGCATGGGCCAGCCGGCCTAGTTGATCGAGCCGCTTTCATCCATGAAGGAAACACCCACCGCGTTCAGCAAGGCACGCCGATCGTACGGCTTCGACAGGAACGCCACGTGGTCCGGGAAATCCATGAAGCTGTCCAGCGGATAGGCCGAAAGAAGGATGATGCGCAGTGGCGCCAGGCTTTGCTGCGCGCGTCGCGCCAGCTGGATACCGTCGATGCCGCCGGGCATGTTGATGTCGCTGACCAGCATCTCGACCTCGGGGTCGAGCATCAGCATTTCCAGTGCCTGGGTGCCGTTGGACGCCATGCAGACGTGATACCCCTCCATCTGGAGGACAAGGGCGCTGATTTCTCGAGCTCGCGCATCGTCCTCTGCGAGGAGGATGCGCCGGCTCTGCTGGACTGTCATGGGCAAGGCCGGGAGAGGGAACTCGAGCATGATTGCATGAACGTGCACCTATCGTGAGGCTTGTTTCCGTATGCTTGGCGAATATCTCAGCCGAATGCGCGACCATGAACGAGCTCGAACATCACCGGCAACTGGCGGAATTCTCGCTTGACGGCATCCAGCAGCTCGATACGCAGGGCCTGGTCATTCACATCAACCGCAGTGGCTGCCAAGCGCTGGGCGTCACCGACAGCGAAGCGGCCAGGGGCAAGGCGTGGACCTCGTTCTGGCCGATCGACGTGCGCGCTGAAATCGAGATGGCGCTGGATAGCGCACGCAGCGGACAAGCGACGCAGTTCACGGGCATGGCCCCAGGGCCCGATGGCGAGGAGTGCTGGTGGCTGGTCAACGTGCATCCGTTCATCGATGCCGCCGGCCAGGTCGACGGCATCGCCGCGATCAGCCGCGACGTGACCGAGGACGTGCAGGCCAGCGAAGCGCTGGATGCGATCCGCGAACGCCTGCAGAACCGGCTGAGCATCAGCCAGTCGGAGGGCGAGACCATCGCCGCCCGCAACCACAAGCTGTCGCGCCAGCTCGCCAGCGTGCGGCTCTCGCAACAGCTGGTGATCAACCGCGAGTTGTCGTTGAAGGTGCGCCTTGGTGTCGCCAGCGCAGCTCAGGCGGTGGCCGAGCATGCCGCGCAGCAGGCGCAGAAGAACGAGGCGATCGGGCAGCTGGTGGCGGGCATCTCGCACGACTTCAACAACATGCTGCAGATCGCCATCGTGGCGCTGAGCACCATCCAGGACGATCCGGACAACCTCACCGAGACCCAGCGCCGGCTGCTCGGCTACAGCATGGACGGCGTCAACCATGCCTCGGTGATGGCCAAGCGCCTGCTCGCCTTCGCCCGCGTGCATCGCTACAACCCCGAGGCAGTGGACTTGACCGCCATCATCGACGGCATCGGCGATTTCGTGCGGCACAGCCTCGGCGCCACCATCGACTTCAGCATCGACCAGCCGGGCGGCGAATGGCCGACACTGAGCGACAAGCACTCCATCGAGCAGGCGTTCATGAACCTCTGCATCAATGCGCGCGATGCCTGCAATGGCCAGGGCACGATCCGTGTCCGCTTCGGCAAGATGCTCGTCGATGGCGAGCAGGCCAGCACGCTGCGCGCGGCCGGCGATTACGTGACGGTCTCGGTGGCCGACAACGGCGCGGGCATGAGCGAGGAAATCCGCGAGCGCCTGTTCGAACCGTACTTCACCACCAAGGACGAAGGCATCGGCACCGGCCTGGGCCTGGCCCAGGTCTACGGCGTGGTGCGCCAGGCCGGCGGCTTCGTCGACGTGGAGTCGGCGCTGGGGCAGGGCTCCACGGTAACCCTGGCATTCCCGCGCCTGAAGCTGCCGTCGCTGCATTGACGAACCGTTGTCGGCAACTCACGTCGCCCAGGGCGAGTTCACGATGATGCTGCACATGTCCACCCGCTGGAAATGCGGGTCCTTGCAGGCAAGGAAGTCGTCGTTGAACGTGCCGAAGGTCGTGGCGGGACGATCCTTCAAGGCCTCGTAGAAGGTGTCGATGATGCGCTGCTTGAATGCCGCTTCACGCGGATAGGCCGCCACCACCGCCGCACGCTCCTCCTCCGTGACCTGGTCGTACGAGCGCCCGGCCACATCCATGCCAGCCCCGACGTGTAGCAGCGCCGCCTCCGCATGCAGGAACTCCGGGATGCCCGGCGTCGTGTGCAGTGCAATGGCGGTCCACACCTTGTGGACGTCCATCTCGGGGATGCCGCGGCTTTTCAGGAAGTCGCGCGCGGCATTCGCGCCGTCCACTTCGAAACGCAGCGCGCTGCCGTGGAAGCCGGCGGTGAGGCCGAGGTCGTGGAACATCGCGCCCGCGTAGAGCAGTTCCGCGTCGAAGGCGAGGTGCTTGCGCCTTGCGATCAAGGCAGCCCAGCAATAGACCCGCATCGAGTGCTGGAACAGCAGCTCGCTTCCCGTATCGCGCAGAAGCTGCGTCGCCTCGCGGGCGATCGTGCTGTCGGGGATGCGTACCCCGGAGACGTTGGGGGAAATCATGCTCATCTCGTTCCCGATCAATCGCCCGCCAGACGAGCGGCTTCCGGCGGCCTGCGAAAACTGATGGCGAGCCGGTTGTAGGTATTCATCAGACCGATGGCGATGGTCAGGTCGACCAGTTCCTTCTCGCTGAACACCTCGGCCGCCAGCTGGAAGTCGGCGTCGGGCACGCCCGTTTGCGCCACCTGCGTTACCGATTCTGCCCAGGCCAGGGCGGCTCTTTCCTTCGCGTCGAACAGGGTGCCGGCCTCGCGCCAGGCCTGAAGCAGGGCGAGCTTCTCCACGGCGACCCCTTCCTTGATCAGGTCCCGCGTATGCATGTCCAGGCAGTACGCGCAGCCGTTGATCTGGCTTACCCGCAGGTAGACCAGATTCACCAGTCGCGTCTCCAGGCCGGACTGCGAGACGTAGCCGTAGACGCCGCCAAGCGCCTTGACGCCGGGCGCGGAAACTTTCATGTAATCGATGCGTTGTGACATGGAAAGACCTATTTCTGTGGGGTAGTGAGAGGGGCGTCGCCGGTGTCGACGACGAACACGGCGAGCAACTTCGCGGGCGCGGACTTGCTCGCATTGCGGCTCACCCGGTGATGGGCGCCAGGCGCTTCGTAGAACGACTGGCCCGCCGTGTAGACGCGAGCAGGTCCATCGTCGACCTGGCTTTCGATCGCGCCCGATACGACGTACGCGTAGATGAAAGCCGACTTCGCGTGGGTATGCGGTTGCGAGGCGGCCCCGGCGGGTAGAGCACTTCGACGGCGACGAGGGACTTGCCCGGGATATTGGGGATCGCGTGCGAGAAGTTCGGCGTGACGGTTTCGCCCGGCGCATGCGCGCTCGCCGCGACCGTGAACGAGAGAGCGGCGGTGGCGAGCAGGGTGGCGAAGATGGCCTTGGTTTTCATGGGGGACTCCTGGTGAATCGGCGCATCTTGCGCTCCGCCTAGTTCACAAAAAAGAACCAGAAACGAAAATTTGCGATGTACCATGAAGGCATGACAGCCACGGTGCACATCCGTCTCGACCGGTCCGCCAGGACCACGTTGGCGGAGCAGATCCGCCTGGGTGTCCTCGCGGCGATCGGCAGCGGCGCGCTCGCGCCGGGGGCGAAGCTTCCCTCGTGGATCGCGCTGGCGGCCCAGCTTGGCGTGGCCAGGGGCACGGTCAAATCCGCCTACGAGCGATTGGCCGACGAGCAGGTCATCGTCTCGTCGCGTCCGGGCGGCACGAGGGTGGCCGAGCATCCCGCAGGAGCGGCGCGGGCGATCCCTTCGGCCGACGCCGACGCGCCCCCGGCGCTGTACGAACACCTGCTCGCTGCTCCGGGCATCTTCCAGATGGGCGTACCTGCCCGCGAGGGTTTTCCGACGAGCCTGCTCGCCCGCTTGCGTGCGCAGGCCGCGCGCGCCGAGGTCGCCGCGCCGGCGGTGTATCCCGATCCGCGCGGCGAGATCGAACTGCGCCGCGAGATCGCCGCGCATCTTGCGCTGGCGCGCGGCATCGAGTGCCGCCCGTCGCAGATCTTCATCACGGCGGGTTTCGCCGGCGCCCTCGGCACGACGCTGGGCGTGCTGGGCGTGGAAGGCCGCGAGGCGTGGATGGAAAACCCCGGTTTCTTCCAGAGCCGCGCGGCGCTCGAGCTCGCCCGGCTCATCCCCGTGCCGATCCCGGTGGACGAGGATGGCATCGACGTTTCCTGCGGCGTGGCAGAAGGCGCCCGACGCCGCCCTGGCCCTGGTCACGCCGGGCCAGCAGGCGCCGCTCGGCGCGACGCTGTCGCTCGAAGCGCAGGATCGACCTTGATCGCCTGGGCCGCGCGCACCGGAGCATGGATCATCGAGGACGATTACCTCGGCGAACTGCAGCTCAACCGCCGCGCCGCACCCGCACTCGCGTCGCTCGACCGCAGCGGCCGCGTCATCCACATCGGATCGTTCAGCAAGACCATCAGCCCGGCGCTCAGGCTCGGTTTCATCGTCGCCCCCGCCGCACTGGCAACGCGATTTGCCGAGGCGGTCCTGTGTTTCGGCTCGGCACCGGGCCCGGCCGTGCAGCAGGCGATCGCGCAGTTCATGCGCGAGGGCCACTACATGAGGCATCTGCGCCGCATGAAGCGCATCTATTCCGCGAGAAGCGAAGCGCTGAAGACCGCATGGGAACGCAAGGGCTATCGCGTCCACATAGGCGGCCTGGCCGCCGTACTGCATCTGCCGCAAGGCGTGTCGGATGTCGACGTCGCCGAGGCCGCCGTCGCCAGAGGCCTGGCCCTTACGCCGCTCTCGCCATGGTTCAGTCCGGGCACGGCCGCTGTATCGGGCCTCCTGCTCGGGGTCGCGACGGTGACCGAGCGGCAGATCCCCGCGGCTTGCCGGCAGCTTCATCAGCTGATCGAGTCGTGCAATGGAAACGCCGACCCGGCCGATGCCGCCGCCGCGAAAGCCACCCGGCACAAAGCCGCGAAGGTGACGCGCTAGTCGGTACGTTCCGCCGCGTCCAGGCCGTCGCGCGCAACGCCCGGTTCGATCGGATCGGTGGCTGCGGGCTCACCGGCATACCCGATCAGGATCGGCGCCGCTGTCCGTCGGCCGCGCAGCATGCTCGGCAGCACGTCATCGCGTCGGATCAGGCCGTGATACAGCGCGGCGGCCATGTGCGCGAGGAACGTCAGGAACAGCAGCGCCGCGAACCAGCCGTGCAGATGACGCAGCACGGCGAACGCCGTGGCGTTGGTCGGGAAGATCGGCGGCAGCCGCAGCGAGCTACCCAGCATCACCGGATAACCGCCCGCCGACAGCATCGCCCAGCCGATCAGCGGCATCGCCAGCATCAGGAAATACAGCAGCCAGTGCGACGCCAGCGCCGCGAGTTTCTGCAACGCGGGCAGGTCGGCCGGCAACGGCGGTGGCGGATGGCGCAGCCGCACCGCAGCCGCACGATCGCCAGGATCAGGATCGCGATGCCCAGCGGCTTGTGGATGGCGAGCAGCCATTCGTGCCGCGCGGACACCGACGCGACCATGCCGACGCCGATGAACAGCATCGCCACGATCAGCACGGCCATCAGCCAGTGCAGCACGCGCGCGGGCAGGGTGAACGTGGCGCTGCGTCATGGCTGCTTCTCCGGTTGCGGCGCGGCGGTGCCGGGCAGGTGGGCTTCCTCGCTGGTGCGGCGCAGGTAGGAGCTTGGCATAGGCGGCCGAACGTGCCGGCAGCAGCGGATCGTCGGAGGCCTCGATGCCCGCCGGCAATACCAGCGGGTCGTAGTTGATGTCGCGGCATTCGCCGCTCTGCTGCGGCGTGGTCGCGTCGAGCACCAGCGTGCCGGCGTCGATGGTGCGGCGGTCGCCCGGCCATGTTTTCGTGGCGTCGTTCGTCGGGTCGCCCGCGTTGGCCAGCGTCACCAGCAGGTGCCAGCGCAGCGGCCCGCGCGCCAGGCGCTGGCTGAGGTCGGCCGCCAGATAGTTCGCTTCGCCGGCCTTGCCTGCGCCTGCGCCCGCGTCGTCGGCTTCGGCCACCATGCGCCAGCGCACCGGCTGGCGTTTGCCGTGCGCATCGACGAACACGAACGCGTTGAGGCTCCAGTAGCTTTCGGTCGCGAAGCTGGCCGACGGTTTGGCCGTCTTCGCCCACGCGCGGAACGCGGCGGTTTCCGGATGCGCCGCGAAGAACGCGGCGACCTTCGCCGGGTCCGGCTTGCCGGTGGCCGGGTCCGGCTGCTGCGCCTGCAACTGCGCGAAGAACGCCTGCGGCGTCGCCACCGGAAACACCGGCATGCTGTTCATGCCGGTGCGCCACTGCTGGCCGTTCGCCTGGGTGAAACGCAGCGCCATGCTGCGGATCGGCACGCTGGAGTCCGGCGCATACGGGTTGCTGCCGGGCAGCGCAAAGCGCCCCACCACCGGCGTGCGGCCGGCCGCGAACACCTGCGCGGCGGAGTACGGCACGGCCTGCCCGTTGCTGTCGAAATACCCGCTCACGCACACGCCCTTCGCATGGTTGCGCCGATAGCCCGCGAACGTGCCGGCGTTGTGCTGGAACTGGTCGACCAACTTGTCCGGCGTAAGCCGCTGCGGCGCCAGCCAGCCGCCGACGTAGCCGAACGCGCCGGCAGTGATCGCGACCGCGGCGGCGATCAGCGTCCATGATCCGAATCGGCGTAGCGGCGAATCGGGCGGGGCGGCATCGTGCATGGTGGGTTCCTGGCGTCGTTTGATCTTGAGGAGTGGAGACGGCACTGGCCTGCTCGCCGTGCCTGTCATGCCTTCGCCCTGCGCGAGCGATGGGTTACATGCCTCAACCCGTTCCTTCGACGTTCGCGCAGGGAGCGCGCCCGCCGCATGCCGCGCGCGGTGCTATCGTCACGCTCGGGATCGCCTTGGGGGAGGCAAGCATGAACTCGTTGCAACGCGGTTTGCTGATCGGCGCCATCGTGCTGCTGGGCATCGGTGAAGCTGCCTGGATCACCCACTCCATACGTGCGCAGATCAGCCGCGAGCAGGAATTCCTGGCGACGCGGCGGTCGCCATCCACTCCGCTGCCGGTCGGCCGCACGTTCACGCGCGAGGAGGCATTTGCGTTTCTCGATGCCGTGAAACGCGCCGAGGCGATCAAGGATCCGCTGCAGCGTTGCCTTGCGTATCCCGATCCACCCGATAGCCACTGGTCGCGCGACGCGGTGGCTGCGTATTGCCACTATCGCCTGCAGCCGGTCATGTCGTTTGCCGACGCAAAGACCTTGATCCAGCAGGGGCAGGCGGCCGAGCTCGATCGCCGCCTCGCCGCGGCGCTGCGCGCACAGCAGACCCAGCCGGATTCGCGCGGCCTGCTCGATCGCACCTATATGGAGAATTTCCGGAACGGCTCATTCGACATCCGCCCCACCCTGGACGCGTGGAAACGCGAGTCGCCGAAAAGCGCGTTCGCATGGGCGGCCAGCGGCGTGGCGTACGTTGCCATGGCCGCCGATGCGCGGGGTGCCAAGTACATGAAAGACACGCCGCAGGACAACATCGAGTCCATGAACGGATTGCTGGCCCAGGCCGACAGCGATTTACGCCAGGCGATTGCGCTGAACCCCGAGGTCACGCCGGCTTATTTCGGCTTGATCAACGCCGGTGGCCTCGGCTTGGGCCGCGCGTACACCCAGGAGGCGATCAGCAGCGCACTTGCCGCGGCACCGGACGATTACTCGATCCGCAGCATGGCGATGTGGACGCTGGAACCCAAATGGGGCGGCTCGCTGAGCGCAATGGACCGTTTCGCGGCGCAGGCACAGACACACGCGCAAACGTATCCCATGATGAAGTTGCTGTTGTCGGCGCGGTCCTACTACGAAGCGGAGAACTGTGATTGCGATGCGCAGGCTCAGCTGTCCGCCTATCCCGCGATATTCGATCAAGTGTCTCCCGTCACCGATATGTCGGGTGCTGGATATGTAGCGTCAGCGCATGGCCACCCGGGAACGGCCTTCATCTATTTGTCGGAAACCCTGCGGTTCGACCCGTTCAGCCCATTCGCGCCGGCGGCTCGCGCGGAGCGTGCCTTCCGCCTGACGGATCTCGGCGCACCCCTTTGGGCGCTCGCCGAAGCCGACGAAGTGATCGCTACCGATCCGCATGAGGTTGGCGGCTTAAAGGCGCGCGCCTATGCGGACGAGGCGCTGCAGGACTATGCGGAGGCGATAGAGGCACTGAAAGCAGCCATTGCGCTCGATGAGAGCGACTCCTGGCCGTTGACCGAACTGGGCAATGTCTACGTATACAAGACCCGAGAGTGGGACAAGGCCTGGGAGATCGCCAGCCAGGACATCCAGAAATTTCCGCAAGAACCCGACGGTTGGGTTCTGCGCGGCACGATCCAGATGAAACAACCGCGAGCCGGGTTGAAAGACACTTACGACGAGTTGCTTGCGCGCTTCGGGAATGATCCTGAGCAACAGGCCACGCTGGCGGAAATGCGCGACAAGCTTGCGCTGCAGGCTGGTCCCGAGGATCACGGCAGCACCAAGGTAACGTTGCCGCGCTGACCGAAACTCGGGCCGCTCCCCGGGGAATTTGGCGCTTTCGAGGTGCTCCGGGCCGACGCGTGGCCGTGGCTATAATCGGGAATTGCCTCACCGGAGCTCGCCATGAACGCACCCACCCGCATCGACACCACCCGCACCATCCGCGCGCCGCGCGGCACCGAGCTCACCTGCAAGAGCTGGCTCACGCGAGGCGCCGTTCCGCATGCTGCAGAACAACCTCGATCCGGAGGTGGCGGAGAACCCGGCCGAGCTGGTGGTGTACGGCGGCATCGGGCGGGCGGCGCGCAACTGGGAGTGCTTCGACGCGATCCTGAAATCGCTGCGCGAACTGGAGGACGACGAGACCCTGCTGGTGCAGTCCGGCAAGCCGGTCGGCGTGTTCCGCACGCATGCCGACGCGCCGCGCGTGCTGATCGCCAACTCCAACCTGGTGCCGCACTGGGCCACCTGGGAGCACTTCAACGAGCTCGATAAGAAAGGCCTGATGATGTACGGCCAGATGACCGCCGGCTCGTGGATCTACATCGGCTCGCAGGGCATCATCCAGGGCACCTACGAAACCTTCGTCGAGATGGGCCGCCAGCACTACGGCGGCAACCTGAAAGGGAAGTGGCTGCTCACCGCCGGCCTCGGCGGCATGGGCGCGGCGCAGCCGCTGGCCGCCTCGCTGGCCGGCATGTGCAGCCTCAACATCGAATGCCAGCAGAGCCGCATCGACTTCCGCCTGAAGACCCGCTACGTCGACGAGCAGGCCAGCAACCTCGACGACGCGCTGGCGCGCATCGAGAAATACACGAAGGCCGGCGAAGCGAAATCCATCGCGCTGCTCGGCAACGCCGCCGACATCCTGCCGGAACTGGTCAAGCGCGGCGTGCGCCCCGACGCCGTCACCGACCAGACCAGCGCGCACGATCCGGTCAACGGCTACCTGCCGCAGGGCTGGACGGTGGAGCAGTGGTTCGAGCGCCGCAAGAGCGATCCCGAAGGCACCCGCGACGCCGCCAAGCACTCCATGCGCACCCACGTCGAGGCGATGCTCGCGTTCCACGCGCAAGGCATCCCCACCTTCGACTACGGCAACAACATCCGCCAGATGGCGCAGGACGTCGGCTGCGAAAACGCGTTCGCGTTCCCCGGCTTCGTGCCCGCCTACGTGCGCCCGCTGTTCTGCCGCGGCATCGGCCCGTTCCGCTGGGTCGCGCTGTCCGGCGACCCGGAAGACATCTACAAGACCGACCAGAAAGTGAAGGAGCTGATCCCCGACGACGCCCACCTGCACAACTGGCTCGACATGGCGAAGGAGCGCATCAGCTTCCAGGGGTTGCCGGCGCGCATCTGCTGGGTGGGGCTGGGGTTGCGCGACAAGCTGGGGCTGGCGTTCAACGAGATGGTGCGCAACGGGGAGTTGAAGGCGCCGGTGGTGATTGGGCGCGATCATCTCGATTCCGGCAGTCGGTCGCGTCACCGAACCGCGAGACCGAAGCGATGAAGGACGGCAGCGACGCCGTCTCCGACTGGCCGCTGCTCAACGCGATGTTGAATGTGGCCGGTGGCGCGACGTGGGTGTCGCTGCATCATGGCGGCGGGGTGGGGATGGGGTACTCGCAGCACTCGGGCATCGTGATCGTGTGCGACGGCACGGCTGAGGCGGACAAGCGGATTGCGCGGGTGTTGTGGAACGATCCGGGGACTGGGCGTGATGCGGCATGCGGATGCGGGGTATGAGATTGCGGTGGAGTGTGCGAAGGAGCAGGGGTTGAAGTTGCCGATGGTTTG
>CAVOOK010000002.1:0-397851 GCA_963697555.1 uncultured Gammaproteobacteria bacterium | reverse complement strand
GGCGCTGGAAAACCGCCGCGCGGATGCCGCTGACACGGCCCGGCTCACCCGCATCAGCGGCAGCGTGAGCGACGTCACCGTCAGTGGCGTCGCTCACGCCAGCGGCTCGGCGACCACGGTCAGCGAAACCCACGGCAAGGATTTCGGCAAGGTCAGCGCCGGCGCCAGCCAGACCGCGACAACGTACAAGGTGGTCAAGGGTGACACGCTGTCGTCGATCGCCAAGCGGCACGCCGTCGAGGTGGCCAAGCTGCGCGAGTGGAACCGCCTCAAGAACGACCAGCTCAAGCTCGGCCAGGTGCTGCTCGTCAGCAAGCGCTGAGCCGCGGCCGGCGTGCAGATACTCGCCGTCACGCTGGATCTGGACGACACCTTGTGGCCGGTGCTGCCGGCGCTGGAACGCGCCGACCAGGCGGTCGATGCGTGGTTGCGACAGCATCACCCCGAGGTCGCGCGCGCCTGGCCGATCACGGCCATGCGCGAACTGCGCGCGCGCGTCGCGGCCGAGCGGCTGGACCTGGCGCATGACTTCACCACCCAGCGCCAGCTCACGATGCAGCAGGCGTTTGCCGCCTGCGGCATCGACGTCGCGCCGATCGAGGCGTTGTGGGAGATCTACTTCGCCGCGCGCAACAGCGTGGAGCTGTACCCGGACAGCCTGCCGGCCCTGCAGCGCATTGCCGCGCGCGTGCCGCTGGTCAGCCTGACCAACGGCAACGCCGACCTGCAGCGCATCGGCCTCCACACGCATTTCGCCCACCACGTCTGCGCCCGCGACAGCGGCATCGCCAAGCCCGATGCGCGGATTTTCCATGCTGCCGCCGAATGCCTGGGCGTGGCGCCAGGGCAGATCCTGCACGTCGGCGACGACCCGGCGATGGACATGGCCGGCGCGCGCGATGCCGGCCTGCGCACCGCGTGGATCAATCGCGAGGCGCAACCCTGGCCTGGCGGACTCGGACCGCCGCCGGAACTGGACCTGCCCGACATGGCCGCGCTGGCCGATTGGCTGGATGCACAGGCTGCGGACGGCTCGGCAAGCACCATACAAAACGCGCATCATTGATTGGCCTGTGCGGCTTCAACACGAGCCAGGTCCACGACAGACAGAAGGAACCCGCATGTCCGCCCTGATCGAACGCCAGCCCGGTGGCCGTCACATCGCCATCGAAACCACCGACGCCGCACATTACGCAGCGACCCGGCGCCGGCTCAGCGCGGCGCAACGGCGCTGGCTGGGCGACAGCGGTTTCGCGGCGGCGGCGGGCACGTTTGCGCTGGTGCCGGATGCCGCAGGCAAACTGGTGCGGGTATTGGCAGGGGTCGATGCCTCCGATCCGCTGGCCGCACTCGCGGCGCTGCCATGCGCCCTGCCGGAAGCCAGTTATCACCTTGCCGCCGAAGGCGTGCTCGGCGATAACGCGCTGGCGGCGCTGGGTTGGGCGCTGGGCGCGTATCAGTTCAGCCGTTATCGCCAGCCGAAACGCGCGCCGGCCCGGCTCGCAGTGAGCGCAGCCGAACTGCAGCAGCTGGCGCCGCTGGTGCAGGCCACCGCGCAGGTGCGCGATCTGGTCAACACGCCCACCGAAGACATGGGCCCGGCGCAACTGAGCGAGGCGATCCGGCAGCTCGGCAAAACCCACAACGCGAAAGTGCGCGAGTGGAAAGGCGACGAACTGCTCAAGTCCAACTTCCCGACCATCCATGCGGTAGGTCGCGCCAGCCATCGCGCGCCCCGGCTGGTGGAGCTGCGCTGGGGCAAGGCCGGTGATCCGAAACTGGTGGTGGTCGGCAAGGGCGTGTGCTTCGACACCGGCGGGCTCGACCTGAAATCGTCCGACGGCATGCGCTGGATGAAGAAGGACATGGGCGGCGCCGCGCACGCGATCGCGCTGGCCGGGTTGATCATGCAGGCGAAGCTGCCGGTGCAGCTGACCTTGCTGATCCCGGCCGTGGAGAACGCCGTCGCCGGCAACGCGATACGGCCCGGTGACGTGATCACCACCCGCGCCGGGCTGACGGTCGAGGTCGACAACACCGATGCCGAAGGCCGGCTGGTGCTGTGCGATGCGCTGGCCTACGCAGCCGAGCAGCAACCCGGCCTGATCGTCGACTTCGCCACCCTGACCGGCGCCGCGCGCGTGGCGCTGGGACCGGACCTGCCTGCGATTTTCTCCAACGACGACACGCTGGCGCAGGCCGCGTTGGCCGCCAGCCGCAAGGTCGCCGACCCGCTGTGGCCGTTGCCGCTGTGGCGGCCGTACCGACGCATGCTCGATTCGTATCTCGCCGATTTCGCCAACGCCGGCCCGTCGCGCCATGCCGGCGCCATCACCGCCGCGCTCTACCTCGAGCGCTTCGTGCCCGCGGACATTGCGTGGCTGCACCTGGACACCTACGCCTGGAACGACGCCGATCGCCCCGGCCGGCCGCGCGGCGGCGAAGCGATGGGCCTGCGCGCGATGTTTGCGCTGCTGCAGGAGCGCTACGCACGCTGAGCTGTCCGGCCGCCAGCGCAACGGCGCCGTTGCATGATCGCGTTCTTATACTTGACGGTACGTTCCCGGAGTGGACCCATCGATGGAAAGCTCGCCGGACATTGCGGCCTGTCGCGCACAAGCGCTCGCGTCGGCACAGCGCGGCGACATCACGCTTGCCGAGCAGGCCTTTTCGCGCCTGCTCGACCTGCAGCCCGGTGACGCCGAAGCGCTGCAGTTTCTGGCGACCCGCCAGCTCGACCGCGGCAACGCGGTGCGCGCTATCGAGTTGCTGCAAGCGGCGCAGCGCAGCCAGCCGCAGGACGCGGCGATCCTGCACCAGCTGGGTTCGGCGCAGATGGTCGCCGGGGACCTGCCGGCCGCCGCGGAAAGCCTGCGCAAGGGCCTGGCGCTGGCGCCCGGCATGTTCGTGGCGCGGTTGCGCCTTGGTGTCGTGCACGAGCAGCAGGGACACCGGCATGAAGCCATGCTGGCCTATCTGGGCGCGATCGACGCGGCGCAGGCGCGCGGACGCTGGCTCAGCGACGACACCACCGCGCCGGGCGTGCGCGACGCGGTAAAGCACGCCACGCACTACGTGGCGGCACATCGGCGCGAGCTGTTCGACGCGGTGATCGAGCCGCTGCGGCAACGCTACGGACGCTCGGAACTGACCCGCGTCGACCAGTGCCTGGCCATCTATCTGCATGAGCAGCCCGCAGCCCTGCCCGATCCGCGGCAACGCCCGAAGTTTCTGTATTTTCCGGGCCTGCCCAGTCGAGCCTTCTACCCGCGGGAGCGCTTTCCCGAGCACGCACGACTGGAGGCTGCCGTCGATGTGATCCGCGAGGAGCTTCACGCCGTGCTGGCCGGGGATGACCTCGTGCCCTTCCTTGGCGCCCCCTCGGCGGAAGCTGTGGCGGCGCGCCTGCTGGATTCGTCCGGCACGCAAGAGGCGGCCTGGGATGCGTTCTTCTTCTATCGGCACGGCGTGCGCCACGACGCCAACTGCGCGCGCTGCCCGCGCAGCATCGCGCTGCTCGACTCCCAGCCACTGGTCCGCGTTCGCGACCATGCGCCGGAGACGCTGTACTCGGTGTTGCGGCCCGGTACGCACATCCTGCCGCACCATGGCGTCACCAATACCCGCCTGGTCACGCATCTGCCGCTCATCGTGCCGCCGGAATGCGCGTTGCGCGTGGGCGGCGAAACCCATGTGTGGGAAGAAGGCCGCTGCGTCACCTTCGACGACACGTTCGAGCACGAGGCGTGGAACCGCAGCGCGCAGACCCGCGTGGTGCTGATCATGGACAGCTGGAATCCCGACCTCAGCGAAGTGGAGCGTGCGGCGGTCGCCGACCTGGTCGCCGCCATCGGCGATTTCAACCGGTCCGGTGATCCAGCGATGCCGCCCGCCTGAGATCGCCGCATCATGTTCCGGTGGCCAACGCCGCCTGCGTAATATCGATACGCGGCGCCACTGCACGCGGATCGCTCCTGAGAGTAATCTTCAGCCATCAGGCACGAGCCGCCGTTACGGCGTTATCGGGGAAGCGCCTGTGGCGTTGGGGGACGTCCTAGAACAAAGGGCCATCACTTAATAACTAGCGGGGAGAACGTATGAATTACGGCATGAATCACCTGTCGTTGGCAGTGCGTCTGGCGTTGACAGCGGGTATTTTCGCGGCGGCAGGCATGGTCCAGGCACAGGACGCGCCCACCACCAATTCACAGCAAACCGATCAGACCACCACCCCACCAACCAAGACCAAGGCCAAGACCCTGGAAGCGGTCGTCGTCACCGGCTCGCTGATCCGGCGTGTGGACGCCGAGACAGCCAGCCCGGTCGTGACGCTGGATCGCGCCACCCTCAGCAACTCCGGCAAACCCGTGCTGGGCGATGTGCTGCAGCAACTGCCGAGCATCTCCGGCAATGCCACCAACCCGTCGAACAACAGCAACGGTGGCGGCGTGGCCAGCCCCTTGCTGGAAGCCGGCGACGGCGCGTCGCGCGTCTCGCTGCGCGGCCTCGGCATCACCCGCACGCTGGTGCTGGTCAACGGCCAGCGCATGGCCAATCCGGACCTCAACCTGATTCCGCCGGAGATGATCGAACGGGTCGACGTGCTGGCGGAAGGTGCTTCCACGGTATACGGCTCCGACGCTATCGGCGGCGTCGTCAACTTCATCCTGCGCAAGGATTTCAAGGGTGCCCAGTTCAGCTTGAACGATGGCATCTCCAGCCACGGCGACGCCCAGCGCCGCGGCTTCAACCTGACCGCGGGCAGTACGGGTGAGAACTACAGCATTGCCGGCGGCATTGATTACAACAAATACGACGCGGTGCTCGGTGCCAGGCGCAAGTTCTCCAAACAGCAGTTGTACCTGTCCAGCGGTTCCGTCGTGGCGGCGGGCTCCAGCTCGATCCCGACCGGCAGAATCCAGCTGCCCGCCTCGATCGCCAGCCAGTACGGCTGTCCGATCAATACGAGCGGTACTGCCAATGTGACGCTGGCGCAGGGTGATGGCTCGTCGTTGGGTGACTACCGTTGCCGCCTCGCTTCGGATACCTACAACTACGCCGCGCTCAATTACATCCAGACCGCACAGAAACGCACCAACGGTTTCATCCTTGGCAGCTACAACCTCACCGACAACCTCACCGCCTTCGTGGACGCGTTCTACAACCACACCTCGTCCAGCGGCCAGGATGCACCGTCACCGGTTGGTACCGGCGACGGCCTGATCATCTCCTCCAGCAATCCGATCAATCCGTTTGGCGTCACCTTCAGCCAGAACCCGGTGCCCGGTGATCCGAACAGCGGTTACAGCTTCCAGACCCGCCTCACCGGCGCCGGTACGCGCGTGCACAGCTACGTCACCAACACCGCCCAGATCAACACGGGGCTGCGCGGCAATTTCGGCCAGGACAACAGCTGGATCTGGGACGCCTCGGTCAACTACAGCCATACCAAACGCGACCAACGCGATACCAACGAAGTGGACATACCGGCACTGCAGGCAGCGGTCGATGCCGGTGCGAACATCTTCGACCAAGCGAGCGTGGGCGATCAGCTGAAGAACGGCGTGAAAACGCCGATATACATCTTCACCCAGTCCACCAAGCAGGCGCAGTTCAACGCCAGCGGCGAGTTGTGGGACTTGCCCGCCGGCACGATGCAGCTGTCCGCAGGTGCCTTGTATCGCAAGCAGTCCATGAACTACACGGTGAGCGACTTTGCCGTGCTCGACCCGGTGAGCACCACGTGCCAGATCCTGCAGGAAGCCTGCGGCTCACCCGGGCGCGGCAGCTTCGACGTCAAGGAGCTGTATGCCGAAACGCTCGTACCGTTGCTCTCCGAGCAGCCGTGGGCCCAGTCGCTGAACCTCGACCTCGGCATCCGCACATCGCGCTACAGCACCACCGGCACGACCACCAACGGCAAGATCGCGATCGAATGGCGTCCCACGGCCGATCTGCTTGTACGCGGCACCGTCTCCCAGGTGTTCCGCGCTCCCAACCTCAATGAACTCTACGATGGCCGCACGCTGGTGCAGCCGAACTTGAACGACCCTTGCGTGGGACGCACGGCGGCAGAGCTTGCGGCGCATCCGACGGCCTGCCAGTTCGTTCCCGTGAACTGGGCCGGCAACTCGCCCGCGCAGGTCAACACGTTCTACTCCGGCGCGACCACGGTCGGTGCGACGCTCAAGCCCGAAAAGGGCAAGTCCATCAACATCGGGCTGGTCTACGATCCGGACTGGCTGCCGGGCTTGTCCACCAGCGTCGATTTCTGGCACATCTATCTGTCCGATACCCTGACGGCGATCCAGGCGGATACCGTCGTCAACTCCTGCTACAACAATGCCAGCAGCCCGTACTGTTCGTTCATCCACCGCCAGGACAACACCAGCAGGACCCCGGGTCAGGTCTTCCTGATCAATACCCCGGTGGTCAATCTGGGCAATCTGAGCACCAGCGGCATCGACTACACGCTGCGCTACAAGATCCCGCATTTCGACCTGGGCAGCGTGGATCCGGGCAACTTCCGGGCCGGCCTCAGCACCAGCTATACGTCGACGTACAAGATCAACGCCACACCGGGCGAACCGGGCACCAAGACGATCAACTACGCCGGCACCTTCACCCCGCAATTCGGCAACATCTCGCGCTGGCGCGGCACGGTCACGCTCAACTGGGACAAGGGCAACTGGAACGCCCAATGGCAGTCGCGCTACATCAACAAGCTGACCGCCCTCAATGCCGACGCCGTCTTCGCCGGTGTGAACATCCCGATGGCTTCGGTGATCTACCACTCGATCCAGCTGGGCTACGCGGTGCCGTCGATCCATACCCGTTTCGACGTCGGCGTGGACAACCTCAGCAACAAGCTGCCACCGCTGGTCTACCAGAATGGCCAGAACTACAACGTGGACACCGCCACGTACGACGTGCTCGGGCGTTATTACTGGGCGCGGGCGACGATCAAGTTCTGACCGTCTGATCGATGGCACCATCCGGAATGCCCGGAGCATGCAAGAGGGCCGCGAACGTTCGCGGCCCTCTTGCATAATGAGGGTCGGAAGACGATTGATGGAGAAGCCATGTCCACCGCGACCACGGATCTGGCCCAAGCCATGGCCGGCGCTTGGAATGCCGGCGAACCGGAGCGCGTCATCGCGCTCGCCGCGCAGGCCGCGCCGTCGCAGCACGACGACGAACGCGTGCTGCTGTTGCTCGGTCTGGCGCAACAGGCGACTGCTCGCCAGCCACAGGCCGCCGCGACGTTCCGCCGGCTCGCGCAGAAGCGGCCTGACGTGTCGGCTTACTGGAACAACCTGGCCGTCGCGTGCCGGCAGGCGGGCGACCTGGCGGGATCCGAGCAGGCGTTGCTGACGGCCCTGTCATTGGCACCGAATGACGCTGAAGTTCACTACAACCTCGGCCTGCTCCATATGCAGCAACGGCGCTGGCTGCAGGCCAGGCAAAGTCTGCTGGATGCGGCGCAGCTGGATCCACGCTTCGTCGAAGCCCGGCTGCAGGCGGCGTACGCCTGCTACGTATGCGGCGACAACACCCACCAGGAAGCGATGCTGGGCGGCGCAGGCGACTGGCCGGCGCAACCGGCCGAGCAGGCCCTGGTGCTGTCGGCCATGTTGTCGGCCCAGGGCGACCTGGACGCAGCGCTGCGCTCGCTGGCGCACGCAGTGTTGCCCGCCGAACCGGAGGCCGATGTCATGCGTTTGCGCATCGCGGCGCAGCGTGTCCTGCTGTACGAAAGAAACAACCGCGTCGGTGCGGCGCAGGACGAACTGCAGCAACTGCCGCCGGACGCGATCGAAGCCCTGCCGGCGCGTGCGCAACAGGCCCGGGCGGACGGCTGGCGCGCACACGCAGCCATGGCCATGCGCAAGGGCGACCATGCCGATGCGCAGGCGCTGTACCAGCGCGTGCTCGCCTGCGCCATCGACTGCGAAAGCCAGGCCAGCGCCGCCTTTGGCCTGGCCGCCGCGCGCGACCGCCAGGGACAGTATCCCGAGGCATGGCAAGCCCTGCAGAAGGCGCACGCGATCCAGCTCGACATGGCCCGCGACGTGATACCGGAACTGCTGGCCGCCGACAGTCAACCTCTGCAGATGATGGGCGGCCTCGCCGAGCCCGGCGCCTATGCAGGCTGGAAAGCGCTGTCCTCGCCCGGCAGCCGCGAGAGCCCGGTCTTCGTGGTCGGCTTTCCCCGCTCGGGCACCACCTTGCTGGAACAGATGCTCGATGCCCATCCGGATTTTCGATCCATGGATGAGCGCGCGTACATCCATGAGCTGATCGAGGGCATGGAGCTGATCGGCCAGCACTACCCCGCCGATCTGGCGAACCTCACCCAGCGGGAGGCCGACCAGTTGCGCGCGGTGTACGCCCGCAGGGTTGGCCACGTATTGCCTGACCTAGGCAAGCGCCGCCTGGTGGACAAGAATCCGCTCAACATGCTGTGCCTGCCGATGATCATGCGGTTGTTTCCGAACGCCCGCATCATCCTGTGCCTGCGCCATCCCTGCGACGTGCTGCTCAGCTGCAGCATGCAGCCCTTCCGCTCGCCAGCCTTCATGGTCCTTTGTTCGTCGCTGCAACGCCTGGCGCAGGGTTATGTGCGGGCGTTCGAGCAGTGGCATCGCGACGTCGATGCGTTCGCACCGCAGGTGCTGGAGTGGCGCTACGAATCCGTCGTCGGCCAGTTCGACGAGCAGGTTGCGCGCCTGGGGCGGTTCCTCGGGACGGCCGACGCCGCGCCCATGACGCGCTTCGCCGAACACGCTCGCGACAAGCGCTTCATCAGCACGCCCAGCTACGCGCAAGTCACCGAAGGCGTTCACCGCAAGGCGGTGGGCCGCTGGCAGAACTATCGCGAGCAGTTCGAGCCGGTACTGCCGCTGCTGCGGCCTTGGATCGAGCGCCTCGGCTACGCCGAATAGTGGGCTTCCCCCGCGCAGGCTGTCCGGCGCTTTCGACCGGCCAGCATGACTTCTGGCGTTGTCGCGGCAGCCTGGAACATTGCATCCTGTGCGTTTCGCCCCCCACCGGACGCCGCCATGCATTTTCGCCAGCACCTGCTCGCCACCGGCGTGGCGCTCGCCCTCGCTGCCTGCACCAGCGTGCCGGTCGCCAGAACGGCGGCGCCGGCGCAGCCGGCACTGACGACGCAGACGCTGAACTCCGGGGGCGTGATGCCGGCCGAACAGGCGCGGCTGCATTTCGATCATGCCGAGTTGCACTTCAGCGTGGACGCGGCGCAGCAGCGCATCGATGGCGTCGCCACGCTGAGCTTCACCGCGAAATCGGCCACCGACGTGCTGCTGCTGGATCTGGACCGCAACCTGCCGATCAGTGGCATCGATCTGGACGGCCATACGCTCGCTGCCAGCGCCTGGAACAACCCGGACGGACGCCTGCGCATCCAGCTGCCCGCGTTGCTTGCCGCCGGCGGCAAGACGCGCGTGACCATTCGCTACGGCGGCAAGCCGCACGTGGCGAAGAAGGCGCCGTGGGATGGCGGCTTCGTCTGGAGCCACACCGCCGACGGCCAGCCCTGGGTGGCCAGCGCGGTCGAGGGCGAAGGCTGCGACCTGTTCTGGCCGTGCATCGACCAGCCGCAGGGCGAGCCCGACCTGGTGGACACCTTCATTACCGTGCCGAAGAACCTGGCCGCGCCCGGCAACGGCGTGCTCGTGGGCATCACCGACGAGGGCGACCGCCACACGTACCACTGGCGCGCCAAGCACCCCGACACGTATGCGATCTCGATCAACGTCGGGCCGTTCGACGAACTGAAGGGCGATTACAAGAGCCGCTACGGCAACACCATCCCGATGCAGTTCTGGTACCTGCGCGGACAGGAGGCGCAGGCGAAGGAGCTGTTCGCCAGCTTCCCGCGCATGCTGGATTTCTTCGAGCAGGAGATCGGCCCGTATCCGTTCGGCGACGAGAAGATGGGCGTGGTGGAAACCCCGCACCTGGGCATGGAGCACCAGACGATCAATGCCTACGGCAACAACTACCGCCTGAACGGCTACGGTTACGACCAGTTGCTGCAGCACGAATTTGCGCACGAATGGTTCGGCAACCAGATGACCAATGCCGACTGGGACGACATGTGGCTGCACGAAGGCTTCGGCACCTACATGCAGCCGCTGTACAGCCAGTACCTGCATGGCGACACGGACTACTACAGCTGGCTACGCGATCTGCGGCTGATGCTGCGCAACCGGCGCCCGATCGTCTCCGGCAGCAGCAAGACCGAAGAGCAGGTCTACGATGAAAGTACCGGCCCCGGTCAGGACATCTACAACAAGGGCGCGGTGATGCTGCACTCGCTGCGCCAGCTGATCGGCGACAAGGACTTCTTCGACAGCATCCGCCTGCTGGTGTATGGCCGCGCCGATCCGAAGCCGGGCAATTTCCGTCCACGCTACGCGAGCACCGACGAGTACGTCGCGATCGTCGACAAGGTCACCGGGCGTGACCTGCGCTGGTTCTTCGACGTCTACTTGCGCGATGCCGCGCTGCCGCGCCTCGACGAGCAGCATGATGGCGATACGCTCACGCTGCGCTGGGTGACCGAGCACGGCAAGCCGTTCCCGATGCCGGTGGAGGTGCAGGTGGGCGATACGCTGCATACGCTGTCGATGACCCATGGCGAGGGCCAGCTGAAAGTACCGGCCGGCAGCCTGCTGATCGTCGATCCGCGCGCCAAGGTGCTGCGCGACATGCCGTATATCGACGCCTACCAGCGCTGGATGAAGCAGCAACGCGACCAGAAGCAGGCCAAGCACGGCACGCAATAGAAAAATCGGTCGCACGCGCCATAAAAAAACCGGCGCCAGGCGCCGGTTTTCCTTTCAAGCAGATCGAACTCAGGGTTGCGTCGTCGGCACCACGGCGTGCTCGGCCTTGGGCGCGACCGCCGCCGTGCTGGCGAACTTCCCGCCGTACGGCAGCACTTCGCTGGCCAGCTTCGGGTCGTTCTTGATCATGCCGATCGCATCGAACAGGATGTGCGCGGTTTCGTTGAGCTGCACGTCCTTCGCCTTCTTCGCCTCCTTCTCCTGCTTCAGCTCGCTCTTGAGGCTGCGCTCGTTCGCGTTGAGGCCGTCGTCGAGGCGGCTGGCGTCGTCGGCAAGCGAGGCATCGCTGCCGTCGATGGCCTTGTGCCGGGCGCGGAAGTCGGACTGGATCGCATCCTGCTGCTTGCGCTCGGTCTCGCGGGCAGCGAAGTTCAGCGAGATCGTGGTCTTGGCGCGCATGGCCTTGTATTGGGCGAGTTCGTCGAGCATCAGCTTCCACGCCGGCGACTTCGCCACGCGGTCGTCATGCAGCTGCAGCAGTTGCGGCAGGTAGGCGTTGAGGTTGGCCACCACCTGATAGTCGGCCGGCGCGATCTGCGTCCACTTCAGCGCGTTGTCGTAGGTCGACTCGCCGAAGTCCTTGTCGTCGCCGTTCTTCGGGAACGCGATGTCCGGCGTCACGCCCTTCAGCTGGGTGGAGCCGCCGTTGATGCGGAAGAATTCCTGGATGGTCATCTTCAGCTCGCCCAGCTGCGGCTTCTCGCTGTCGCTTTGCGAGAAACGGTCCAGGTCGACCAGATTCTGCACCGTGCCCTTGCCGAAGGTGGGCTCGCCCACGATCAGGCCGCGGTGGTAGTCCTGGATCGCCGCGGAAAAGATTTCCGAAGCCGACGCCGTGCCGCGGTTGACCAGCACCGCGAGCGGGCCGCTCCAGGCCATGCCGGGCTCATCGTCGCCTTGCTGCTCGACCTCGCCCTTGGAGTCGCGCACCTGCACCACCGGGCCCTTGTCGATGAACAGGCCGGTCAGCGAGTTGGCCTCGGCCAGCGAACCGCCGCCGTTGTTGCGCAGGTCCACCACCACGCCCTGCACGCCGTCGGCCTTGAGTTCGCCAAGCAGCCGGGCGACGTCACGGGTGGCGCTCTTGAAGTTCTTGTCGCCGGCGCTGCGCGCACCGAAATCGGAATAGAACGTGGGCAATTCGATCACGCCGATCTTGCGGGTGACGTCGCCGTCCTTGATCTCGACGATCTTCTTCTTGGCCGCCTGCTCCTCGATGCTGACCTTCTTGCGCACCAGGCTGACGACTTCGTGCTTGCCGTCCACGCCCGTGTCAGCCGGCAGGATCTCCAGCCGCACGGTGGTGTCCTTCTTGCCGCGGATCAGGTTGACCACGTCGTCCAGGCGCCAGCCGATCACGTCGGTGATCGGGCCGTTGTCGCCCTGACCGACGCCGACGATGCGATCGCCGACCTGGATCTTGCCCGACTTGTTGGCCGGGCCGGCCGGCACCAGCTCGCGGATCTGGGTGTAATCGTCGCGCGCCTGCAGCACCGCGCCGATGCCTTCCAGCGACAGCTTCATCGCGATGTCGAAGTTCTCCGCCGCGCGCGGTCCGAGGTAGTCGGTATGCGGATCGGTGGTCTCGGCGTAGGAGGTCATGAAGGTCTGGAACGCATCCTCGCCATCGAGCTGCTTGACCCGCTCGATATAGCCGGCATAGCGCTTGTCCAGCGTCTTGCGGATTTCCGCGTCGGGCTTGCCGGCCAGCTTGAGGCGCAGCCAGTCGTTCATGGTGCGCTTGCGCCACAGGTCGTCCAGCTCGGCCTGGTCCTTCGGCCAGTCGGCATGCTCGCGGTCGAACGTGTAGCTCTCGTCCGCCGAGAAATCGAAACCCTGCTTGAGCAGCCCGCGCGCGTACGTCATGCGTTCGACGGCACGCTGCACGTAAAGATTGAACACCGAGAACGGCGCGGAGAGGTCCTGGTTCCAGATCGCGTCGTCGAGCTTGGTCTTCAGCGGCGCGAACTTGGCCATGTCGGCCTGGGTGAAGAACACCTTCTCGCTGTCGAGCAGCTTGAAGTAGGCGTTGTAGATGCGTGCCGACATCGCATCGTCGAGCGGCTGCGCGTCGTAGTGGAATCGGGTCAGGAAGCGCGCGGACAGCTGCGCTGCCTGCGCCTCTTCAGGCGTGGAGGTGAGCGGCCAGGTGGCTGCCTTGCGGACCTTGCCGGCGCCGAGATCGGCGGCCGACTGCGCAATCGCGCAGGTCGCAGTGAAGGCAAACAGCAGGACCAGCGCGGGACGAAATTTCATGGAGTTTCTCAGGCTGATTCGGTGACGCCGGCTGCATGGGCCTGCAGGTCGGCATGGTAGGACGAACGCACCAGTGGGCCGGAAGCGACGTGATGGAAACCCATCGCCTCACCGGCCACGCGCAGCGCGTCGAATTCTTCGGGAGTCCAGTAGCGCACCACCGGATGATGGTGCGGCGTGGGCTGCAGGTACTGGCCGATGGTGATCATCTCGACGTCATGGGCGCGTAGATCGCGCATCGTCTCGATCACCTGCTCGCGCGTTTCACCCAGGCCGAGCATGATGCCGGACTTGGTCGGTACGTCCGGATGCTGCGCCTTGAAGCGCTTGAGCAGGTCCAGCGACCATTGATAGTCCGCGCCCGGACGCACCTCCCGATAAAGGTGCGGCACGGTTTCCAGGTTGTGGTTGAACACGTCCGGCGGGAAATCCTTCAGCACCTCCAGCGCGCGCTCCATGCGGCCCTTGCCGCGGAAATCCGGCGTGAGGATCTCGATCCTGATGTTCGGGCTGGCGTGGCGGGTGGCGCGGATGCAGGCGGCGAAATGCCCGGCGCCGCCGTCGCGCAGGTCGTCGCGGTCGACCGAGGTGATCACCACGTACTTCAGGCGCATGTCGCGGATGGTGTCGGCCAGCCGCGCCGGCTCCAGCGGATCGGGCGCGACCGGGCGACCATGCGCCACGTCGCAGAACGAACAGCGGCGGGTGCACACCTCGCCCAGGATCATGAAGGTGGCGGTGCCCTTGCTGAAACATTCGTGGATGTTCGGGCAGGAGGCTTCCTCGCACACGGTGACCAGCGCGTTCTCGCGCAGGCGCGCCTTCAACTGCTGCACCGCGTTGCCCTGCGGCAGGCGCACGCGGATCCACGACGGCTTGCGCAGGATCGGCACGGCGGTATCGAAGCCGGCACGGTTCAAGGCGATCTTGTCGTTGCCGACCTGCTTTTCACCCGCTGGCGCACCGCTGACGACGGTGATCGGGATGATCCTGGGAGAGGTGGGAATTTCGCTCATTAGACAGTTCGGACCGCTGCGCGGGAGGGGAGTTCGGTCAAGATGGGGGCTGCGGGCTCGGCGACGAAATCGAACTGGCGGCAGAACTCTTCCACCAGCACGTCCTCGACTGTGGCCAGCTGCGACGGACCGCCCAAGTCTAGCAGTTGCGTGACCTCCAAGCCCTTGTAGCCGCAAGGGTTGATGCGATGAAACGGCTCCAGGTCCATGGCCACGTTGAAAGCCAGCCCGTGGAAGCTGCAGCCGCGCCGCACGCGCAAACCCAATGCCGCGACCTTGGCCTCGCCCACGTACACGCCGGGCGCGCCGTCACGCCGCGCCGCGGTGACGTTCCAGTGCGCCAGCGTGTCGATGAGCGATTGTTCGATCCGGTTGACCAGCTCGCGCACGCCCACGCCGCTGCGGCGCAGGTCGATCAGCGGATAACCGACGATCTGGCCCGGGCCGTGATACGTCACCTGGCCACCGCGGTCGACCGGCAGCACCGGGATGTCGCCCGGCGCCAGCACGTGTTCCATCTTGCCGGCCTGGCCCAGGGTGAACACCGGATCATGTTCGAGCAACCACAGCTCGTCGGCCGTGTCGGCCGTGCGGTTGTCGGTGAACGCGCTCATCGCCTGCCACGTCGCGGCATAGGGCTGACGACCGAGGCGGCGGATTTTCAGTGGCAACGACATGCAGCCTGGCCTTCGGGTTACCTGCAGTGATCGACGGGAGCCCTGCGCTTCTCCACGCCCTTACAGCGTGTACCGGATATCCGGGCTCGCGCGCAGCGCAGCGTGCGCCGCCTCGTAATGTTCGCGCGTATCGCAATAAAAACTCACCGTGACCGAAACGAAATTGCCGGCGCCGGAATGCCGGTGCCGCACGCTTTCGTGCAGCACGCGCAGACCGGCGCGCTCCAGCAATTGCGGTACGTGGGTCGGCAGGTTGGCGCTGGCATTGCCGACCGCGGTGATCTCGAACTCGCCGGGGAACTGGAAACCCTTGCCGTCCTGCTTCGCCTTGCTGAAGTCGATCGGTTGCATCACTTGGTACCGGACGCCTGTTCGGGCTTGTCCTTGCTGCTGTGGAACCACAACAGGATGCTGTCCCACAGCCGCGAAAAGAAGCCGCCCTGCGGCGCATCGTTCAACGCGATCAGCGGTACGCTCTGAACCGGCTGGCCGGCCAGCGTGATGCGCAGCGTGCCGACTTGCTGACCTTTCTTGAACGGAGCGATCAGAGTGGCGGGAATGTCCATGGTGGCCTTGAGCTGGTCGTATTGACCACGCTTGACCGTGACCAGCACGTTGTCGGCCACGCCCAGCGGCAACTGGTTCGTCGCGCCCTTCCACAGCCGCGGCGTCACCAGCTGCTTGTTGCCGTCGTACAACTTGTGCGTCTCGTAGAAGCGGAAGCCGTAGTTGAGCAGCGCCATCGCCGAATCGGCGCGCGCCTTTTCGCTGCTGGCACCCATCACGATCGCGATCATGCGCGAGTCGCCCTGCTTCGCCGAGGCGGCCAGGCAATAACCTGCAGCGGCGGTGTGGCCGGTCTTGATGCCGTCCACGGTCGGGTCGCGCCACAGCAGGGTGTTGCGATTGTGCTGCTTGATGCCGTTCCACTCGAACTCCTTGATCGCCGAGATCGCATAGTCCTCGGGAAAATCGTGGATCAGCGCGCGCGACAGCAGCGCGATGTCATGCGCCGTCGTGTAGTGGTTCTCGATCGGATAACCGGACGCGTTCTGGAAGTTCGAATTGATCATGCCGAGCTGCTTGGCATAGGCATTCATCAACCCGGCGAAAGCCTGCTCGGAGCCGGCAGTGTGCTCGGCCAGCGCGATCGCGGCATCGTTGCCGGACTGGATGATCATGCCGTACAGCAGATCCTTCAGCGGCACCTGGCTGTTGAGTTTCATGAAACTGGTGGAACCGTCGGTGCCGGCGCCGCCGCCGCGCCAGGCGTTCTCGCTGATGGTCACCGGATCGGTCATGTGGATCTTGCCGTTGGCGACCTCGGCGGAGACCACGTAGTCAGTCATGATCTTGGTGATCGAGGCCGGTTCCACGCGCAGGTCCGGCTCCTTGCTGGCCAGGATCTGGCCGGTGGCGTAGTCCATCAGTACCCAGCTCTTGCCATCGACATCCGGCGGCGGCGGCACCGGCGCGTCGGGCACCACCGGGCGCGGCACCGGCGAAGGACGCGGCGGCGTCTGTGCGACGGCAACACCAACCAACAGGACGGCAGCGAAGGGGATCAGGGTGCGGCGAAAAAAATTCATCGTGTGGTTCAGTCCAGTCTCGGGGATGCCGCGCCGGCGATGCGGGCATGATTGAAAAAGAAAACGCAAATCCTGCTCAGTCTACCGCGACCTGGGGCCGGGGCAGACCCATGCCCTCGATTCGGGCGCTGACCTGATCGGCACGATCCACGTCCGCCAGCGGCCCGACCCGCACCCGCCGCACGCGACGACCGTTGACCTCGGCATCCATCACCTGCACGGCGCCGAGATTGGCCTGACGCAGGCGTTCGGCCAGCCGCTGCGCATTGTCCGCGTCGGAAAACGCGCCCACCTGCAAGTAGATGTGTCCGCCTGTGACCACCGCAGGCGGCGGCAGTTCCTGCGCGGGGTTGCCCGGATCGATGCCGCGCACCTCGACCAGACCGGTGCCCTTGGGCCAGATGCCGATCTTCACCGCGGCCGCATAGGACAGATCGATCAGACGGTTCTCGTGAAACGGCCCGCGATCGTTGATCCGCACGATCACGCTCTTGCCGTTCTCGAGATTGGTGACGCGCGCATAACTGGGCAGCGGCAGCGTGGTGCTGGCCGCGCTGAACGCGTACATGTCGTAGGTTTCCAGGCTGGACGTCTTGTAGCCATGAAACTTGTTGCCGTAGAACGAGGCGATGCCTCGCTCGTCGTAACCGCGCGCGCTGGGCAGTACGCGATAGGAGCGCCCGAGCACCGTGTAGGGCGATTTGTTGCCGTACAGCGAGCGCGGCTCGACCTTGGGCACCGGCTCGACCAGCTTGCTGACGTCGGGCACGTCGCCCGGCACGCTGTCGTTGCCGTCGCGATAGCGGCTGCCTTGCGATTTGCTGAGGTCATCGCGAAAGCCATCGGCATTCGGCACGCTGCCTGCGCCGGCGCGGCCCTGCTGGTGCCGGACTGAATCACCCGCGTGGTTCGGTCGCGTCCGCTTGCCGCCGCATGCGGCCAGCAACGACAGGGACAGCACCAGCATCGCCAGGCCAGCCGCTCTCATCGCGACGTTTCCACCTGGCCCACGCCGGCCGCGATGGCACCGGCCAGCTGGTCGACCGCCATCGCGTAGAGCGGGCTGCGGTTGTAGCGCGTGATCACATAGAAATTCTGGAAGGTGAACCAGTACTCCGGCCCATTCGGCCCCTGCAGGGTCTGCAGGCTGGTCGGCTGCGCGGGCGGCAACGCCTGCAGCGGCGCGTAGCCCCACGCCTCGAATTGCTCCAGCGGCCATTGCGGTGTGGCGTCCGTCACCGTGATCGGCTGCGCCGCCGCGTCGGGCTGCGCGCGCGCGGCGACCGGATCGCCGTCGACCCAGCCGTGCTTCGCAAAGTAGTTGGCGACGCTGGCGAAGATGTCCGGCAGCGATTTCTTCAGGTCGATGCGGCCGTCCCGGTCGGCGTCCACCGCGAAATCGCGGATGCTGGTGGGCATGAACTGGCCCCAGCCTTGCGCGCCGGCATACGAGCCGGTGAGCGTGTCGATGGGGCCGGCCAGATGGTTGTCCGGCATCTCCAGCAATTCCTTCAGCTGTTCGCGGAAAAATCTGGCGCGCGGCGGATAGTACAGACCCAGCGTCACCAGCGCGTCGAGCACCTTGTACTTGCCGGTGTTGCGTCCGTAGCTGGTTTCCACGCCAACGATCGCCACGATGTATTGCGGCGCCACGCCATATTGTTTGCCGACCTGCTCCAGCAGCGCGCGATGTTCGCGGTAGAACGCGATGCCGTCATTGATGCGCTTGTCGGTGAGGAAGATCGGCCGGTAATCCTTCCACGGCTTGGCCTCGGCCGGACGGCTGATCGCATCGAGAATGCTCTGCTGCATCGTGGCGCCGTCGAGCAGCGCGTTGAGCACCTGCGGGCTCTTGCCGGTATCGCGCGCGACCTCGCGCACCAGTTCGGCCTGACCGGGATGCGTCGCCGCCTGTACCGGGATCAGCGTGGCCATGCAAAGCAGGCCAAGGGCAGCCAGGAAGCGGGCCGGGCGCAAGGCGGGTGTGGCTGTCATTGCAGATTTTGCTCGCAAAAAAACGATGTCATCAGAAGCCTAACACGCACACCGGACAACTCCGGGCCGTGCGGCAGGCCCTTCCGCAGGCGCCGCTCACAGGTGCGTCTTGCGATGGGCGTGGATCGACATCAGCACACCGAAACCGGTCAGCAGCGACACCGCCGAGGTGCCGCCGTAACTGATCATCGGCAGCGGCACGCCGACCACCGGCAGCATGCCGGCGACCATGCCGCCGTTGACGAACACGTAGACGAAGAAGCTCATGCCGATGGCGCCGGCCAGCAGGCGCGAGTAGGTGTCGCGTGCGTCCATCGCGATCCACAGGCAGCGGCCGATGATGAACGCGTACAGCGCGATCAGGGCGCATACGCCGACCAGGCCGAACTCTTCGGAGAACACCGCGAAGATGAAATCGGTGGTGTGCTCGGGCAGGAAATCCAGCCGCGACTGCGTGCTGTGCTGCCAGCCCTTGCCGAAGATGCCGCCGGAACCCACCGCAATCTGCGACTGGATGATGTGCCAGCCATTGCCGAGCGGATCGGATTCCGGATTGAGCAGGGTCAGCACGCGGTCGCGCTGGTACTGGTGCAGGAAATGCCAGCCCACCGGAACCATGCCGGCCACCGCACCGATCAGCAGGCCGATGCGCCACCACGCCATGCCGGACAGGAACAGCGCAAACGCACCGGCCGCGGCCACCAGCACCGCGGTGCCCAGATCCGGCTGCTCGGCAATCAGCCCGGCGGGTATCGCAATCAGCGCGCCGACCACGGCGATGTCCTTCCAGCCCGGCGGCAACTGGCGCGAATGCAGGTACCACGCAACCATCATGGGCATGGTCAGCTTCAGCAGTTCGGACGGCTGGAAGCGCATCACGCCCAGGTCCAGCCAGCGCACCGAACCGCGTCCCTCGCCCAGGATCGCCACCACCACCAGCAACGCAGTGCTGCCGGCGTAAAGCCACGGTGTCCAACCACGCAGCACCGACGGCGGGATGCGCGATACCACCAGCAGCAAGGCGCCACCCAGCACGAAGCGGCCAGCCTGGCCACCGACCAGGGCCAGGCTGCCGTCGCCGGCGCTGTAGAGCGTGATCAGGCCGATCGACGCCAGCACGAACAGGCCGGCCGCCAACGGCAGGTCGATCCGCGGCCGGGTCAGGATGCGGCGCAAAAAACGCCGCAGGCGAACTTGCAGTGTCCCGATCATGGGTTCGCTCCGTCGACGCTGGATGCCTGCGCCGGCACGTCCTCCACCGGACTGTCTTCGTCGTCGGCAGGCGCCGATGTCGCGGCGGCGTTTCGGCAGGCAGCTTCACGCCCTTGGCGAGAGCCCAGGCATCGAAGATCTTGCGCATGATCGGTCCGGCGTCCGTGCCGCCCCACGCGCCGGCTTCCAGCACCACGGCGGTGGCGATCTGCGGATCGTCCGATGGCGTATAGCCCATGAACCAGGCGCGATGGCGCGTGGCCAGATAGGCGGTGTTCCTGTTGGTGTCATACGCTTCGGAGGTGCGCGAGAAGCGCTCGGCGGTGCCGCTCTTGCCCGCGATCAGATAGGGAAACCCGTCGTTCAGCCGGGCAAGCCGGCCGGTGCCGCTGACGATCACCGCACGCATGCCTTCGTTGACTACGTCCCATTCGGAAGCCTTGCGGATCAGCGTGGGGCCACTCGGCGGATTCGGCAACGGCCGCCGCTGCTCATCCGCCACCGCCGCCGTGGCCATCACCAGTCGCGGCGCGTAGGGCACGCCATGCCCGGCGAACGTAGCAATGGCATGACCGAGCTGCAGCGGAGTCACCGCCCAGTAACCCTGGCCGATGCCGGCGATGACGGTTTCGCCGGGGAACCAGCCGAACTTGCTGTGCGCCGCTTTCCACTCGCGCGAGGGCAGGATGCCTTCGGACTCGCCGACCAGGTCGATGCCGGTCTTGCTGCCGAAGCCGAAGCGGCTCATCCACTCGCTCAACCGGTCGATGCCGAGATCCAGCGCCAGCTTGTAGAAATAGGTGTTGGTCGACTTCTCGATCGCGCGCACCATGTTCACCGTGCCGTCGCCGCCGCGGGTGTCGTCGCGATAGCAGCGCTTCTGGCCGGGCAGGCAGAACTGGCCCGTCGACAACACGGTGTCCTCGGGCCGGCGCACGCCGTATTCGAGCCCGCCCAGCGCAAGAAACGGCTTTCACCGTGGAGCCGGGCGGATACACGCCACGCAGCGCGCGGTTGTACAGCGGCTTGTCCGGGTCGTTGGTCAGCGCGCTGTAGTCCGCCTGGCTGATGCCGTTGACGAACAGGTTGGGATCGAACGTCGGCACGCTGACCATCGCCAGCACCTGGCCGTTGCGCGGATCGATCGTGACGGATGCGCCGGGCCGGCCGGCGAACGCGTTCTCTGCGGCTCGCTGCAGCCGCACGTCGATACTCAGGTACAGGTTCTTGCCCGGGATCGGCGGATGCGTTTCCAGCACGCGCTGGGTGCGCCCGTCGGCATTCACTTCGAGCAGTTCGTAGCCGGGCGTGCCGTGCAGCACGTCCTCGTAGGAGCGCTCGATGCCGCTGCGGCCGACGTGGCTGGTGCCCTGGTAACGCTTCGGGTCGAGCCGCTCCACGTCGGACGCATCGATGCGCCCGACATAACCCACCACGTGCGCGAGCAATTCACCGAACGGATAACGGCGGGTCAGGTATGGCACCACATCCACGCCGGGGAAGCGCCAGCGATTCACCGCGAAGCGATCGATCTCGTCTTCGGTCAGATGCATCTTCAGCGGTACGCTGTCGAAGCGCCGGCTCTGCGTGAGCTGCTTGCGGAACGCGTCGAGATCATCCTGCCCCAACGGCACCACCTTGCCCAGCGCCGTCAGCAGCGCCGGCATGTCCTTGACCTGCTCGGGCACCACCTCGAGACGGAATGCCGGCACGTTGTCGGCCAGCAGCACGCCGTTGCGGTCGTAGATCAGCCCGCGTGCTGGCGGAATCGCGCGCGGCTTGACCCGGTTGGCCTGCGAACGGGTAACGAACTCGTCGTGGCGCATCACCTGCAGGAACACGAAGCGGCTGACCAGCAGGCACAGGCTCAGCACGATGAGCACGAATCCCGCCAGCGCGCGGCGCTGGAACAGCAGGCTTTCGCCGCGCGGGTCCTTGATCGATCGCCGCTTCTTCATCTCACTGGTTCATGGGTCATTGAATCCGCAGGCGCGCGCGCAGGTCGTCGAGCAACAGGAACAGGAACGGCCACAGTGCCGCACCGACGAACGGCGAGATCCACCAGCTGGCCGGCGGCATCGAGGCGCCGGCCAGCACACGCACGATCAGCAGCAGGATGCGATCGTTCAGCAGCAGCGCCAGTACCGCCAGCGCCTGCTGCCACATCGGAAAAAAACGCAGCCGCGAGCGAAAACGCAGCGCGATGAACACCAGCGCGCAAAGACGCAAGGCTTGTTCGCCCAGCACCACGCCGTTGAGCAGATCCGCCGCCAGGCCGACCGTGAACGCGAGCCCCAGGGTGACGCGATCCTCCGATTCCAGCGACCAGTACAGCAGGAACAACGCCGGCCAGTACGGCTTGAACGGCTCCAGCACGCCGGGCAGCGGGACCAGCATCGACAACAGCGCGAACACCAGCGTGCCGATGAACCACCAGAGGCTCAGCCGCTGCTTGTTCATCGCACCGCTCCGCTGTTTCCAGACGACGACGCCGGCGCAGCGGAGGCGGCGCCGGGTGCCAGGTTGCCAGGCGGCCCCATCGGCGTCACGGGTGAAGGCGGCCCGTCGGGCTCGGCCTGATCGTGCAGCAGCAGCACGTCCTCGCTGCGATCGAGATCTGCCGCCGGTGCGGCCTGCGCCACCTGAAACATGCCGGTGGCCGCCGGCGCCACCGACACGACGTCGCCTACCGGAAAGCCGGGCGGAAAGCGCCCGCCCAGGCCGGAGGTGAGCAGCTTGTCGCCGGCGTGCACATCCGCCGCCAGCGGAATATTGGGCAAGCTGAGCTGACCGCCGTCTCGCGAACCATAGGCGACGGTGCGCAGGCCAGTCCGCTCGATGACCACCGGAATCGCATGCGACGGATCGGTGATCAACATGACCACCGAAGTGGTCGGCAGCACTTCCTTCACCTGGCCCATCACGCCATGAGCATCGATCACCGGCTGACCCGGATGGACGCCATCGCGGGCGCCCATGTTCAGCGTCAGCTCGTAACGATAGGCGCCCAGGTCCACGCCGATCACGCGTGCCAGCTGCACGTTGAGCTCCAGGCTGTGCTGGGTATCCAGCAGTTCCTTCAGGCGCTGGTTCTGCTCGGCGACGGCGGCCATGCGATTCAACTTGGCATTGGCCAGCAGCAGATCCTCGCGCAGGCGCTGGTTCAGCTCGGTCAATCGCTGGCGATCGGCAAAGGCCACGCTCATCGTGCGCACGCCCACCGCGGGCAGCCCCGCCAGCCGATACACCGGCTCGACCACGGCCGAAGCGGTATAGCGCAATCGCCACAGCCAGCCGTTGCGATGGTCAAGCACCATCAGCACCACGGCCAATGCAAGATAGACAATCAACCTCAGCGTACCGGCCGCATTGCCGGCAAACAGAGGCGAGGATTCGTCGCGCGTGCGCGCCATGGCCGCCCCTGCCTAGCGTGCGTTATTCGGGGGCGAAGAAATCGCTGCCGTGCTGATCGATCAGCTCCAGCGCCTTGCCGCCGCCACGCGCCACACAGGTCAGCGGGTCGTCCGCGACCTGCACGTGCAGGCCGGTTTCCTCGGAAATCAGCCGATCCAGATCGCGCAACAATGCGCCGCCGCCGGTGAGGACGATGCCGCGTTCGGCAACGTCGGAACACAGCTCCGGCGGAGTCTGTTCCAGCGCCGACTTCACCGCCGCCACGATGCCGGCGAGCGGCTCGTGCAGCGCTTCGAGAATTTCGTTGGAGTTGATCGTGAACATGCGCGGCACACCCTCGGCCAGGTTGCGGCCGGAGATCTCGATTTCCTTGACCTCGCTCTGCGGGAACGCGCAACCGATCTGCAGCTTGATCTTTTCGGCGGTGGACTCACCAATCAGCGTGCCGTGATTGCGCCGCACGTAGTTGATGATCGCCTCGTCGAAACGGTCGCCGCCCACGCGCACCGACTGCGAGTAGACGATGCCGTTGAGCGAGATCACCGCCACTTCGGAGGTGCCGCCGCCGATGTCCAGCACCATGGCGCCGCGCGCCTCGTGCACCGGAATGCCGGCACCGATCGCCGCCGCCATCGGCTCCTCGATCAGGAACACGTCGCGCGCGCCGGCGCCTTCGGCCGATTCCTTGATCGCACGACGCTCGACCTGGGTCGAGCCGCACGGCACGCACACCAGCACGCGCGGGCTCGGGCGCAGGAAGCGCGACTTGTGCACCTGCTTGATGAAGTGCTGCAGCATCGCCTCGGTCATGGTGAAGTCGGCGATCACGCCGTCCTTCATCGGCCGCACGGTAGCGATGTTGCCCGGCGTGCGGCCGAGCATGCGCTTGGCGTCGCCACCCACCGCCGCAATCGTGCGCGGGCCGCCCGGGCCGCGATCCTGGCGAATCGCCACGACCGAAGGCTCGTTCAACACGATGCCCTGGCCACGCACGTAAATCAGCGTATTGGCCGTGCCGAGGTCGATGGAGATGTCGTTGGAAAAAATGCCGCGGAACTTCTTGAACATGGGTCCGCCGTCGGTCGGCTTGGCTAAAAAGTAAGCTCGCCAGTCTAGTCAGCGTGGTCTGCATGCGCAAGGACAATAACGTTAAGAAACCCTTCTACAACACCGTGATATGCGCGTTTCCTTCGCCGGAAAATGAGCTGCGCGCCACGCGCGAGGATCGCCAACACGGGCAGATGGCGGTAGGATTCCACCTTTTGACCGGAGCGTCAGGTTCGGCCATCGGCCGGCCGCGGCATTCTCGGCCTCTCACTTTGCCCGGGGGTTCCCGCACATCATGCCTGCCGTCATCTGCGGATCGCTGGCCTACGACACCATCATGGTGTTCCAGGACCAGTTCAAGAATCACATCCTGCCCGACCAGATGCACATTCTGAATGTGTCGTTTCTGGTGCCGCGGATGCGCCGCGAGTTCGGTGGCTGCGCCGGGAATATTGCCTACAACCTCAAGCTGCTCGGCGGCGATCCGTTGCCTGTAGCGGCCGTAGGTCAGGATTTCGCGCCGTATCGCAAGCATATGGAACAGTGCGGCATCCGGCTCGATTGCGTGCGCGAATTCGACGACCAGTTCACACCGCAGTGCTTCATCACCACCGACCTGGACAACAACCAGATCACGGCCTTCCATCCGGGCGCGATGTCCAGCGCCCAGGAAAATCACGTGCGCGACATTCCGCAGATCGACTTTGCGATCGTCGCTCCGGATGGTCGCGAGGCGATGCTGCAGCATGTCGATGAATTCGCTGCGCGCGGAGTTCCCTTCATCTTCGATCCGGGCCAGGCGATGCCGCTGTTCAGCGGCGAAGAATTCCGCGCAATGATCGCCAAGTCCACTTACGTGATCGTCAACGATTACGAGTCGCAGCTGCTGCAGGCGCGCACCGGCTGGAGCGCCGCGGAAATCGCGGAACAGGTGACGGCGTACATCGTGACCCAGGGTCCGCGCGGCTCGACCATCCACGTGGGTGGGCAGACTCACGACATTCCTCCAGCGCGTGAGCGCCAGATCGTGGACCCGACCGGTTGCGGCGATGCTTATCGCGCAGGCCTGATCTTCGGCATCATGGCCAACAAGGACTGGCCGACGGTGGGTCGCATGGCTTCGTTGATGGGCGCACTGAAGGTGGAGCATCCCGGTACGCAGAACCAGCATTTCAGCTACGCCGGATTCGCTGCCGAATTTCTCGACCAGTTCGGCTACGCACTGGACTGATGGGTAGCGGCGATTGCTGACCAGGCTGCGCATCCGTCACTCAACGCGAAAGCCCATGGTCGCGTTCACTGCATCCCGCCATCCTCGGTAGAGCCGCTCACGCGTGCCGGTCTCCATCGTGGGCTGGAAGCGATGTTGCACCTGCCACAACTGCGCGATTTGCGCGCGGCTTTCCCAGAAACCCACCGCCAGGCCCGCCAGATAAGCTGCGCCCAAAGCGGTGGTTTCGACAATTTGCGGACGCAGCACCGGCACGCCGAGCATGTCCGCCTGGAATTGCGCCATGAAGTCGTTGGCGATCGCGCCACCGTCGGCACGCAATTCCTTCAACGGTATGCCGGCATCAGCTTCCATCGCGGCCAGCACGTCGCGCGACTGATAGGCCATCGACTCCAGCGCCGCGCGCACCACGTGTTCCTTGCGGGTTCCGCGCGACAAACCGAACATCGCGCCGCGGACATCGCTGCGCCAGTACGGCGCGCCCAATCCCACGAATGCCGGCACGAGATAGACACCTTCGCTGGACGCCACGCTTTGCGCGCATGCCTGTGAATCGCTTGCCTGCAGCAGCATCTGCAGGCCATCGCGCAACCACTGCACCACCGAGCCGGCGACAAAAATGCTGCCTTCCAGCGCGTATTCGACGGTTCCATCGATTTCCCATGCGATGGTGGTCAGCAGGCCGTGTCGCGAGGCTACGGCATGGGCCCCGGTGTTCATCAGCATGAAACAGCCCGTCCCGTAAGTGTTCTTGGCCATGCCGGGCTCGAAACAGGCCTGGCCGAACAACGCGGCCTGCTGATCGCCAGCGACACCGCTGATCGGAACTCCGGCTGGCAGTCCTGGCAGGGCGACGGTATGCCCGTAGATCTCGCTGCACGAACGCACCTCCGGCAGCAAGGCGCGCGGGACGTCCAGCATGCGTAGCAATTCGTCATCCCAGCGGCATGCACGGATGTCGAACAACAAGGTGCGCGCGGCATTGCTGACGTCGGTGACGTGCAACTTGCCTCCGCTCAGATTCCAGATCAACCAGCTGTCGACCGTTCCAAACAGCAGGTCGCCGCGCTCTGCCCTTGCTCGAACGCCGTCGACGTTGTCGAGGATCCAGCGAACCTTGCTGCCGGAGAAGTACGCGTCGATCAGCAAGCCGGTCTTCTCGCGCACCAGTGAAGCGTAGCCCTCCGCTTCCAGGCGTTCGCAGATCCCCAGGCTTTGTCGCGACTGCCACACGATAGCGTTGTAGACCGGCTTGCCGGTGTGTCGGTCCCATACGACTGTGGTCTCGCGTTGATTGGCGATGCCGATACCGGCCAGCTGGCCGGCTTCGATGCGTGTCGAGGACAGTACCTCGCCGATCGTTGCCAGCACGCCCGTCAGGATCTCCTGCGGATCGTGCTCGACCCAGCCCGACTGCGGGAATATCTGGCGGAACTCGCGCTGCGCCGAGCCAACGGGGGTACCCTTCTGGTCGAACAGCATCGAACGGGAACTGGTCGTGCCCTGGTCGATGGCCAATATGTATCGCTGCGCCACGGCACTTCCTCGCACTTTTACTGCCGTGAGAGTAGCAACAGCCCGACGAGTTGGAGACTGCCGCGCGCTACGCGTCTGCAATCAATGCGCTGTGCTTGCCCGCGGATTGGGTCAGCCTGTCGATATGGGCCAATTCCACTACCGAAACCACGAAGGTCAGGTGCTGCAGATTTGCCACATGATGGTTTCGCCGTCCATGCTGCGGGCTTTTGCTGGGTTACCCCGTTTTCGCGGACAATTGAGTTAAGGCCGTAAAGGCCTGGTCCTGAGCATTGGTTCTGCGTTGCATTCGGGATTGTGGAAGCGTTCGATGTAATCGAAGACGTCCGTTCGTGCATCAGCCAGGGTCAAGGAGCGCTGACGACGGATACGCGCACGTATGATCACCCGCCTCACGCTTGAACTCGTCGATGAACTTTTTTCGCTTGGACATGACACTCCTTTTTGACCAAGATCGGTCTTCCTGGAAGTGTCTGCGTTAACGGGATGGAACCCAGAAGAACCACGTGCCTGGCAAGATTTTGAAAGGCCATAAAGACGAAGGCCTCCCCGGATGGGGAGGCCTTCTTGGATAAAGCCCCTGGCGGTGACCTACTCTTGCATGGGCGAGCCACACTACCATCGGCGCATGCGCGTTTCACTTCTGAGTTCGGGATGGGATCAGGTGGTACCACGCCGCTATGGCCGCCAGGGAAGGGGTGGGAGCAGCGCTGACGCGCCGGCTCCGCATTCTTCTGAAGGGTTCGGTCTTGATGCCGCCGACCGAACGCTTCCGTGAGAGGGACTCTCACGTGGATAAATCGTAAACGAGTGACAAGCGTCGAGGTGAATTCGAATCAGACAAGCTTCGGGGAACCAACGAAGCGTCTTGGGGTTATATGGTCAAGCCGCACGGCTCATTAGTATCAGTTAGCTCAACGCATTGCTGCGCGTCCACACCTGACCTATCAACCACCTGGTCTTGATGGTGCCTTAAGGAGAGTCAAGCTCTCGGGAGATCTCATCTTGGGGCGTGCTTCCCGCTTAGATGCTTTCAGCGGTTATCACTTCCGTTCGTAGCTACCGGGCAATGCCATGGGCATGACAACCCGAACACCAGCGGAACGTCCACTCCGGTCCTCTCGTACTAGGAGCAGCCCCCCTCAAATCTCCAACGCCCACGACAGATAGGGACCGAACTGTCTCACGACGTTCTGAACCCAGCTCGCGTACCACTTTAAATGGCGAACAGCCATACCCTTGGGACCGGCTACAGCCCCAGGATGTGATGAGCCGACATCGAGGTGCCAAACACCGCCGTCGATATGAACTCTTGGGCGGTATCAGCCTGTTATCCCCGGAGTACCTTTTATCCGTTGAGCGATGGCCCTTCCATACAGAACCACCGGATCACTATGACCTACTTTCGTACCTGCTTGATCCGTCGATCTCGCAGTCAAGCACGCTTATGCCATTGCACACAGTGCGCGATGTCCGACCGCGCTGAGCGTACCTTCGTGCTCCTCCGTTACTCTTTGGGAGGAGACCGCCCCAGTCAAACTACCCACCATACACGGTCCCTGACCCGGATTACGGGCCGAGGTTAGAACGTCAAGCACTTCAGGGTGGTATTTCAAGGATGGCTCCACGCAAACTGGCGTCTGCGCTTCAAAGCCTCCCACCTATCCTACACAGAAGAACTCAACGTTCAGTGTAAAGCTATAGTAAAGGTTCACGGGGTCTTTCCGTCTTGCCGCGGGAACGCTGCATCTTCACAGCGAATTCAATTTCACTGAGTCTCGGGTGGAGACAGCGCCGCTGTCGTTACGCCATTCGTGCAGGTCGGAACTTACCCGACAAGGAATTTCGCTACCTTAGGACCGTTATAGTTACGGCCGCCGTTTACTGGGGCTTCGATCAAGAGCTTCGCCTTGCGGCTGACCCCATCAATTAACCTTCCAGCACCGGGCAGGCGTCACACCCTATACGTCCACTTTCGTGTTTGCAGAGTGCTGTGTTTTTGATAAACAGTCGCAGCGGCCAGGTTACTGCGACCCATCGACGCTCAGTCACGCACGTGACCACGTCAATGGGCGCACCTTCTCCCGAAGTTACGGTGCCATTTTGCCTAGTTCCTTCACCCGAGTTCTCTCAAGCGCCTTGGGATTCTCACCCTGCCTACCAGTGTCGGTTTGCGGTACGGTTTTTCTTAAGCTGAAGCTTAGTGGCTTTTCCTGGAAGCGTGGTGTCAGTCACTTCGCCCAATAGGGCTCGTCTCGGTGCTCGGCATAAAGGGTCCCGGATTTGCCTAAGACCCATGCCTACCGCCTTTCCCCGGGACAACCAACGCCCGGTAGACCTAACCTTCTCCGTCCCCACATCGCACTTAAGAAAAGTGCAGGAATATTAACCTGCTTCCCATCGACTACGCATTTCTGCCTCGCCTTAGGGGCCGACTCACCCTGCGCCGATGAACGTTGCGCGAGGAAACCTTGGGCTTTCGGCGTGGGGGCTTTTCACCCCCATTATCGTTACTCATGTCAGCATTCGCACTTCCGATACCTCCAGCAGACTTTACAATCCACCTTCACAGGCTTACGGAACGCTCCTCTACCGCGTGCCCATAAATGGGCACACCCCGAGCTTCGGTGCATCGCTTAGCCCCGTTAAATCTTCCGCGCAGACCGACTCGACCAGTGAGCTATTACGCTTTCTTTAAAGGATGGCTGCTTCTAAGCCAACCTCCTGGCTGTCTATGCCTTTCCACATCGTTTTCCACTTAGCGATGACTTTGGGACCTTAGCTGCGGGTCTGGGTTGTTTCCCTTTTCACGACGGACGTTAGCACCCGCCGTGTGTCTCCCGGATAGTCTGTCCTGGTATTCGGAGTTTGCCATGGTTTGGTAAGTCGCGATGACCCCCTAGCCATAACAGTGCTCTACCCCCAGGAAGATTCGTCCGAGGCGCTACCTAAATAGCTTTCGAGGAGAACCAGCTATCTCCGAGTTTGTTTAGCCTTTCACTCCTATCCTCAGCTCATCCCCATCTATTGCAACAGATGTGGGTTCGGTCCTCCAGTGCGTGTTACCGCACCTTCAACCTGGCCAAGGATAGATCACTCGGTTTCGGGTCTACTGCCAGAGACTATGCGCCCTATTCAGACTCGATTTCTCTTCGCCTCCCCTATACGGTTAAGCTTGCCACTGACAGTAAGTCGCTGACCCATTATACAAAAGGTACGCAGTTACCCTTGCGGGCTTCCACTGCTTGTACGTATACGGTTTCAGGGTCTATTTCACTCCCCTCTCCGGGGTTCTTTTCGCCTTTCCCTCACGGTACTAGTTCGCTATCGGTCAGTCAGTAGTATTTAGCCTTGGAGGATGGTCCCCCCATGTTCAGACAAGGTTTCACGTGCCCCGCCTTACTCAATTTCACACAAAATGCCTTTTCGTCGACTGGGCTATCACCATCTATGGCCGGGCTTTCCATCCCGTTTGACTAAAACATAATGTGCTTTTGGGCTAGTCCCCGTTCGCTCGTCGCTACTCAGGGAATCTCGGTTGATTTCTTTTCCTCCGGGTACTTAGATATTTCAGTTCCCCGGGTTCGCCCTGCATGGCTATGTATTCACCATGCAGTACTCCTTGCGGAGTGGGTTTCCCCATTCGGACATTGCCGGATCAAAGCTTGTTGCCAGCTCCCCGACACTTTTCGCAGGCTGCCACGTCCTTCATCGCCTCTGACTGCCAAGGCATCCACCGTATACGCTTAGTCGCTTGACCATATAACCCCAAGTCGCCTCGGGGCATGCACCCTCCTCAGGTGCAGCCAAGTTACTTCGTTTTCGTGCCTTAACACTTGTCTCGGTTCGGTTCGAACCAAGACGCTTGTCACTCGTTTACTTGTTTTCAAAGAACATCACGCCGGCCTCAATGCCGGATGATTTCAAAAATCTTTTGTGTGCAAACACATCCGCGTTTCAATGCTGTACCCAAGGGTGGTGGAGCCTATCGGGATCGAACCGATGACCCCCTGCTTGCAAAGCAGGTGCTCTCCCAGCTGAGCTAAGGCCCCATGGTGGTGGGTCTGGGTGGACTCGAACCACCGGCCTCACCCTTATCAGGGGTGCGCTCTAACCACCTGAGCTACAGACCCATAAAACTTGGGCCGTCAGGCCAGCATGTTGGTTGCATGCGGATGTGCAGGTGTCTTGTGTGGACGTCTTGCGTGATGACTCACGCCGTCATTTCTTGAAAGGAGGTGATCCAGCCGCACCTTCCGATACGGCTACCTTGTTACGACTTCACCCCAGTCATGGACCACTCCGTGGGCGTCGTCCTCCTTGCGGTTAGACTAACGCCTTCTGGAGCAACCCACTCCCATGGTGTGACGGGCGGTGTGTACAAGGCCCGGGAACGTATTCACCGCGGCATAGCTGATCCGCGATTACTAGCGATTCCGACTTCACGGAGTCGAGTTGCAGACTCCGATCCGGACTGGGATCGGCTTTCTGGGATTGGCTCCACCTCGCGGTATTGCAACCCTCTGTACCGACCATTGTAGTACGTGTGTAGCCCTGGCCGTAAGGGCCATGATGACTTGACGTCATCCCCACCTTCCTCCGGTTTGTCACCGGCAGTCTCCTTAGAGTTCCCACCATTACGTGCTGGCAACTAAGGACAAGGGTTGCGCTCGTTGCGGGACTTAACCCAACATCTCACGACACGAGCTGACGACAGCCATGCAGCACCTGTGTTCCGATTCCCGAAGGCACTCCCGCATCTCTGCAGGATTCCGGACATGTCAAGGCCAGGTAAGGTTCTTCGCGTTGCATCGAATTAAACCACATACTCCACCGCTTGTGCGGGCCCCCGTCAATTCCTTTGAGTTTCAGTCTTGCGACCGTACTCCCCAGGCGGCGAACTTAACGCGTTAGCTTCGACACTGATCTCCGAGTTGAGACCAACATCCAGTTCGCATCGTTTAGGGCGTGGACTACCAGGGTATCTAATCCTGTTTGCTCCCCACGCTTTCGTGCTTCAGCGTCAGTGTTGTCCCAGATGGCCGCCTTCGCCACTGATGTTCCTCCCGATCTCTACGCATTTCACCGCTACACCGGGAATTCCACCATCCTCTGACACACTCTAGCTGTCCAGTATCCATCGCCATTCCCAGGTTGAGCCCGGGGATTTCACGACAGACTTAAACAACCGCCTACGCACCCTTTACGCCCAGTAATTCCGATTAACGCTTGCACCCTTCGTATTACCGCGGCTGCTGGCACGAAGTTAGCCGGTGCTTATTCCTCAGGTACCGTCAGCCCCATAGGTTATTAACCCGTGGTATTTCGTTCCTGATAAAAGTGCTTTACAACCCGAAGGCCTTCTTCACACACGCGGCATTGCTGGATCAGGCTTGCGCCCATTGTCCAATATTCCCCACTGCTGCCTCCCGTAGGAGTCTGGGCCGTGTCTCAGTCCCAGTGTGGCTGATCATCCTCTCAGACCAGCTAGCGATCGTCGCCTTGGTAGGCCATTACCCTACCAACTAGCTAATCGCACATCGGTCCGTCCAACCGCGCGAGGCCCGAAGGTCCCCCGCTTTCTCCCGTAGGACGTATGCGGTATTAGCGTAAGTTTCCCTACGTTATCCCCCACGTCTGGGTAGGTCCCGATGCATTACTCACCCGTCCGCCACTCGCCACCCAAGGAGCAAGCTCCTCTGTGCTGCCGTTCGACTTGCATGTGTTAGGCATGCCGCCAGCGTTCAATCTGAGCCAGGATCAAACTCTTCACTTAAGTTTTCGATCGTCACATCGCCTTTGCAGACCATCATGACAATCTATCTTTCTGAAGCGTTGGTTCCCAACCAATCAAAACTCATTACTGACTTTTTACTTGGTGGGACGCTTGCATTGCTTGGACAGGTCATGACCCATTCAACACAAGACGTCCACACAATTCACCTGCGCACACTGTCAAAGATCGTTCGCTTGGCACCGACTTTTCCGGTACCGCCCCAGAACGTTTCGTCCTAGGTGAGCCGCCCATTCTACATCGCTTTTCTTGACCGTCAACATCTTCGTTGAGAAGAATTTTCAGCGGAGATTATTGCGGAAGCCTTCGCTCGAGGGCGTCTCGTCGAAGGGGCGAGAATCATAGCGCCACGTCGGGCGCCTGTGAAGAGGGCGCGACGATATTTCTTCATGAAGTCGTCCTCGACCACGTCGCTACACTTCACGTCTCACCCGTAGCGGATGCTCCTGATGAAGCGATGGCTAGTGCCGATGTTTCTCTTGCTTGGCGGTTGTGCCGGCGCTGCCAGCGGTTACAAGGCTGTCACCCTTGAGCTTCACGGCCAGAGGTACTCGACGGAACTGGCCACTGACCAGCCCAGCCGCGTGCATGGCCTGATGATGCGCACGACGCTGGCAGCCGATCACAGCATGCTGTTCGTATTCCCCGTCAGCTCGCCGCAGGGATTCTGGATGAAGAACACGCTTATCCCGCTCGACATCCTCTACTTCGATTCAGATCGGCGGCTGGTCTCGATGCAGCTGAACGTGCCACCGTGCAAGGCCGATCCGTGCCCCATATACCCGAGCAGCGCACCCGCACGCTACGTGCTCGAATTGCCCGCCGGCACGGCGCGACGGACGGGCGTGGAAACCGGCGACGAGCTGAGGATAGACGGCGATATCGGGCCAGTCCGCTGAGCGCCCTTGCCCGCATCGTTCAACATGCCGACGCGATAGGGAATCAGATCTTCCGGGCGAAGGCTCGCCAAAGCGTCCCAGTCGTCTTCAAAAGGAATGAACCTTTGCATCGTTGCTCCTCCGGTATCGCGCTGCTGTCCCGCGCAGGAGCATCAAAACAGACGGCCCGGCCAATGCGCTGGCAAGTTCGGGCCGTTTGCAGGCGAACTCGGCCTCAGTCGAGTTCGATCATCTCGAAATCGTCCTTGGTAGTGCCGCAATCCGGGCATGTCCACGTGTCGGGCACATCTTCCCAGCGCGTGCCTGGCGCTATCCCTTCGTCGGGGACGCCCACGGCTTCATCGTAGATATAGCCGCAGACAACGCACATCCATTTGCGCAAGACAACGGCTTCGGTGGAACTCTGGCTCATGGTCGGACTTCTTTGGATCGTCATGGAATGGCACATTCTCGCAACTCGCCCGGCAATGCGAAAGCATCGCGACGCCGCGGGTCACTCAACCGCACGCGTGAGGTATCGAATTGAACAGCTTTGTGCCATGGCCGGTGCGCGGTCTCTATATCCTCACCGACGGGCCTCGCGATGACCTGCCCGAGGTCGTCTCGCACGCGCTCGCCGGCGGCGCGCATGCAGTGCAGTACCGCGATTCGACTGCTGACGCCGCGCGCCGCCATGCCGAGGCCACTGTGCTCAGGCAGCTGTGCCATGAGCACGGCGCGCCCTTGATCATTGACGACGACATCGCGCTGGCCAAGGCCGTGGGTGCGGATGGCGTTCATCTGGGCAATGCGGGCTACGACATCGCTGCCGCCCGCAGCGAGCTCGGCGGCGACGCGATCATCGGCGTCGCCTGTCGCGATTCGCTGGAAACGGCGATGTCGTCTGCCCGCGCCGGCGCGAGTTACGTGTCGTTCGGCGCGTTCTTTCCCTCACCGACCAAACCGTTGGCGCCGCGTGCTTCTATCGATCTGCTGAGGCAAAGCGCCGCGCTCGGCGTACCGCGGGTGGCGATCGGCGGAATCACGCCGGACAATGGCGCACCGCTGATTGAAGCCGGCGCGGACTTTCTGGCCGCAGTCTCGGCTGTCTTCGGCGCTTCCAATGTGCGCGCTGAAGCGCAACGCTTTACCCACCTGTTTTCCACCGATCGAGCATTCACACGATGACCAACCACGACCTTTTCCAGCGCGCCCTGCAATTGATGCCCGGTGGCGTGAATTCGCCGGTGCGCGCTTTCCGCTCGGTGGGTGGCGAACCATTCTTCACGGCGCGGGCGGATGGAGCGTATCTGTGGGATGTCGAAGGCACCCGTTATATCGATTACGTTGGATCGTGGGGACCGATGATCGTCGGTCACAATCATCCGGCGGTGCGCGAAGCGGTCGAGCGCGCCGTCAAGGACGGACTGTCGTTCGGCACGCCTTGTGCCGCGGAAGTCGCCATGGCCGAGACCATCACACGGTTGATCCCGTCGGTGGAAATGGTGCGCATGGTCAACTCCGGCACCGAGGCGACGATGTCGGCGATCCGGCTCGCGCGTGGCGCCACCGGCCGCTCCCGTATCGTAAAATTCGAAGGTTGCTATCACGGCCACGGCGACAGTTTTCTGGTCAAGGCCGGCTCCGGCGCGCTGACCTTCGGCGTGCCCACCTCGCCGGGCGTGCCCAAGGCCAACGCGGATCTCACGCTGACCTTGCCATACAACGATATCGGCGCAGCGAAAGCTCTGTTCGCCGAGCACGGCAACGAGATCGCCGGCCTCATCATCGAGCCGGTCGCCGGCAACATGAATTGCATCCCGCCGGTGGCGGGTTACCTGCAGGCGCTGCGCGAGCTGTGCACGCGGCATGGCGTGCTGCTGATCTTCGACGAAGTGATGACCGGCTTCCGCGTCGCACTCGGCGGTGCACAGGCGCACTACGGCGTGATGCCGGACCTCACCACGTTCGGCAAGATCATCGGCGGTGGCATGCCGGTCGGTGCCTATGGCGGCCGCCGCGATCTGATGGAGCAGATCGCGCCGAGCGGCCCGATCTACCAGGCCGGCACGCTCAGTGGCAATCCGGTGGCGATGGCCGCGGGGTTGGCCATGCTAGGGCTGATCCAGGCGCCCGATTTCCACGACCAGCTCGCCGCCCGTACGTGTCTGCTCACCGACGGCTTCCAGTCGGTCGCGGACGGCGAGGGCATCGCGTTCACCACCAACCGCGTCGGCGGCATGTTCGGCCTGTTCTTCAGCGCCGAAAAGGAGGTGACCAGCTATGCGCAGGCGACCGCGACCGATGTCGCCCTGTTCAACCGCTTCTTCCACGGCATGCTCAAGCGCGGCGTTTACCTGGCGCCATCGGCATTCGAGGCCGGTTTCATGTCCAGCGCGCATACCGACCAGGACATCGCCGACACGCTGGACGCAGCCCGCGGTGCCTTGCGCGACGCAAAGGGCTGATTCACCAGCTGCCGGTGTTCGGCATCGACGCCCACGGTTCGCGCGGCGGCAAATGGCCTTCCTGCAACAGCTCGATCGAGATCAGATCAGGCGAACGCACGAAGGCCATGTGACCGTCACGCGGTGGTCGATGGATGGTGTAGCCCATGGCCTGCAGACGCTCGCAGGTGGCGTAGATGTCATCCACGCGAAACGCCAGATGGCCGAAGTTGCGCGCCGAGCCGTAATCCTCGTGCGAGCCCCAGTTGTACGTCAGTTCGATCTCGGCCTGCGGACTTAGCGGTGCCGACAGGAACACCAGCGTGTACTTGCCTTCGGGCACCTCCATGCGCCGCGCCTCGCGCAGACCCAGACCCTCGCAATAAAAACGCAACGAGGCGTCGAGATCGCGTACCCGAACCATGCTGTGCAGGTATTTCACTGGAATGCTCCTGATCGGCGGCGCTCAGCCTGCCGCGAAGTCGTTCAACGCCACGTGCAGGCGGGAGAGGCCTTCGGCCAGTTCCTCGTCGGTAATGGTAAGCGGCGGCACGAAGCGCAGCACGTCCGGCCCGGCTTGGAGCAACAGCAGACCGCGCGCCGCGGCGTAATCGAGAATCGCTCCCGCCTTGCCGGCGTGCGCATCGGCCAGCACCGCTCCGATCATCAATCCACGCCCGCGTATTTCGCCGAACAACTTCAACGCGTGATTGATGCGATCCAGCCCGGCACGAAGGTCGTTTGCCTGGCGTTCCACGTTCATCAGCACCGCAGGCGAAGCCAGCTTGGCCAGCGCGACGCGCGCCACGGCGGCCGCCATCGGATTGCCGCCGAACGTAGTGCCGTGCGCGCCGTACTGCATCACCTCGGCCACCTTGGGACCGGCAAGCATCGCACCGATCGGAAAGCCGCCGCCGAGCGCTTTGGCCAGGGTCACGACGTCCGGCGTGACGTGATCGTGGGTGTGCGCGAACAGCGTGCCGGTGCGGCCCATGCCGCACTGGATCTCGTCCAGCACCAGCAGGGCATCGTGCTGGTCGCAGAGTTCGCGGATGCGCTGCAGGAAGCCCGCTGCGGCCGGCAATACGCCGCCCTCCCCCTGCACCGGCTCCAGCATGACCGCGGCGATGCCGCCCACGGCGAAAGCGGCCTCCAGCGCAGCCTCGTCATTGAAATCCAGATAACGGAAGCCCGCCGGCAGCGGCTCGTAACCCTCCTGGTATTTTGGCTGCGCGGTGGCGGTGACCGTGGCCAGCGTGCGGCCATGAAACGATCCCCGGAACGTGATGATGTTGCGCTGCTCGGGAGTGCGCCCTTTCGCTGCCGCCCATTTGCGCACCAGCTTGATCGCCGCCTCGTTCGCCTCGGCGCCCGAGTTGCACAGGAATACGCGTTCGGCAAATCCGGAAGCCTTCACCAGTTCTTCGGCGAGCCGCAGCGGCGGCTCGGTGTAGAAGACATTGCTCGCATGCCACAACTTCTGCGCCTGCGTGGTCAGAGCGTCGAGCAGATCCGGATCACGATGGCCGAGCGCATTCACCGCGATGCCCGCACCGAAGTCGACGTAATCGCGGCCTTGCGTATCCCATAACCGGGCCCCCTTGCCATGATCGAGAACCAGTTCGCGCGGTCTGTACACCGGCAGCCAGTAACGTCTGCCGAGGTCGATCAGGGAGGCGTCGTGCGCTTGCATGCGGGGTCCGTGAGGCGTGAGGGTCGCGATGTCCAGCTGATGTGGGCATCGGGACTTCGAAAAGACGCCATCGTAAGTGTTGCGCGCAGGCTTTGCACATCCCGTCGCTGATCAGCTGATGCCAAGAACCGCCGGCCGTTGGCCGCCCTTTGCCCGGCGCAGTGGCCGCGCCATCCCGAACGGAGCGTCTCCACGCAAGGCGTCCAGCACGATGTGGTGCTTTTTGCAAAGACGGTAGACGGTGATCCGCGAGACCTTGAGCCGTCGGCCACACTCGCTGATGTTGAAATGGCTTTCATGCAGGCACTTGAGAACTACTTCGCGTTCGGCCAATACACGCGGCAGATCGAGATTCGGGCGCCCGATGGCGGACGGCATTTCCTGCAGATCCAGATCGGCGGCGCTGATCAGCGTCCTCTCCGCAACAACAGCGGCCCGCTGCACACGGTTGAGCAGTTCGCGCACGTTGCCCGGCCAGGCAAATTCACGCATCGCCTGCCGCGCGCCACTGCTGAAGGCACGGGCGCGACTCTGATGCTGCAGGCGGAATGCATCGAGGAAATGTTGCGCGAGCAACTCGACGTCGCCGTTGCGGTCGCGCAAAGCCGGCATATGCAGGCGCAGGACGTTGAGGCGGTAGTACAAATCCTCGCGGAAGCGCCCCTGGGCAACGGCCAACTCCAAGTCCAGATGGGTGGCTGCCAATACGCGCACATTCAGCTTGACAGGCTGGCTGGACCCCACCCGCAGCAATATGCCCTCCTGCAGCAGGCGCAGCAGGCTGGTCTGCGCATCGAGCGGCAGGTCGCCGACCTCGTCGAGAAACACCGTGCCGCGGTCGGCCGCTTCGAAATGCCCCATGCGCCGTGCATTTGCACCGGTGAACGCACCACGCTCATGCCCGAACAACTCAGACTGCACCAGATTCAGGGGTAACGCCCCGCAATTGATCGCGACAAAGGGCTGCTCGCGACGTCTCGACAGACCATGCAGCGCAAGTGCAGCCACCTCCTTCCCACTGCCCGTTTCGCCGGTGATCAGCACCGGCAACTCCACCGGGGCGTATTTGCGCAGGCTCGCCATGGCGGCGCGCATCACTGGGCTGATCGCGCCGACGACGCCGGGAATATCCCCCTCTCCGGCGACCGGCGACCAGCCATGGCCGATCTTCTCGAGCCTTTCGATCAGGCGCTTCACGTCAAAAGGAGCGGTGAAGAAGTCCGCGCTGGCCCGCAAGATCCGCTCCACTTCGGGCGTACGGGTGGAGCTTCCCTGCAGCACGATGGCCAGCCATGGCAACCACGGGTATCCGTCCACCAGACGAGCGAGGGCCCGCGCCGTGTCGGCATTGCCGGACCGCAGATCCGCCATGGCGACCACGACGTCGTCACGGCGCATGCCGACGCGTTCCGGCGCCACTGCATCGCTCACCCGCGTGTGCCAGCCGGCCTGTGCCAGCGAGGCGCACTCCTCGGCGGTGGGGTGGCCGAACCAGACGACACAGCGCCCGGATCCCTGCTCGCTGATCATGACGGCCCCCTCGTCCTACCGATCGGGTTCGGGTCCAAACATTTGGCAGGTGACAACCCGGCTCTCCCCCGAGCCGGACCCTGCACCACCGTGCTACCAAATGCGAAACGGTTCACACGATACTCACCACGCGCGAGGATCGCGTGAAAAATTGAACATATTGCAGCCGTGCCCAACCCCGCGCAGCCACAAGAGTTTGTGGCTCGCGCCGCGGCGGAGAAGCGGTGGCACCGGGGCGCCTCAGTCCAGAAACAGATCCGGCAGCAGGGGCGAACCAGGCTGTACCGCATAGGTGTCGAAGTCGCTGACGCCGGCCTCGCGCAGCACCGCCTCGTCGATGGCGAAATGACCGGTGTAATCGCGAGCCGGCCGGATGAGGATGGCGTGCGCGGCATCGGCCACGATCTCGGGTGTGCGGCAATGTTCGACCTTGACGCCTTCGATCATGCCGATCGCCGCCGTGGCAATCACCGTACGCGGCCACAACGCGTTCACCGCGATGCCGAGCGGTGCGAACTCCGCGCTCATGCCCAGCACACAGAGGCTCATGCCGTACTTGGCAATCGTGTAGGCCGTATGCGGCGCGAACCATTTCGGATCGAGGTTCGGCGGCGGCGACAGCATCAGCACATGCGGGTTGGCCGCTTGCCTGAGATACGGCAGGCAGCTGTGGGTCACCAGGAAAGTGCCGCGGGTATTGACCTGATGCATCAGGTCAAAACGCTTCATCGGCGTGTCGGCGGTACCGGCGAGCCAGATGGCGCTGGCGTTGTTGACGACGATGTCGATGCCGCCGAAGTGTTCGGCCGCCCGCGCTGCCGCCGCGCGCACCTGTTCTTCTTCGCGGATGTCCACCTGCAACGCCAGCGCCTTGCCGCCGGCGGCCTCGACCGCGGCCGCGGCGGTGTGGATGGTGCCCGGCAGTTTCGGGTTCGCCACGTTGCTCTTGGCCGCAATCACGATATTCGCGCCATCGCGGGCCGCGCGCAGCGCGATCGCCAGGCCGATGCCGCGCGAGGCGCCGGTGATGAACAGGGTTTTGCCGGCCAAGATGCCCATGAGCGTCGGTTCCGTTGCAGGTGTCGGTGAAGGTTCCGGCCAGCGCCGGACCGGATCAGTCAAGCCTTCTGGAAGCGCGGCAGGATATCGCGCAGCTCGGCCAGCCGCTGCAGCGGATCGCTCAGCTCCAGCATGTGCTGTTGTTCGGTCGCGTCCAGCGGCAGCAGCTCGGCCAGCCGGAAGCCCACCCAGCGGGCGTCCTCGTACACAGCCGGTGGCGCGAGCCGCCAATGCGGCGCCATGGTGTCGATCAGCCGTTCGAGAATGCTTTGCAGCAAGGCAAATTCCACCGGCACCTGCTGCTCCGGCTCGGCCGGCCACACTTCCACGTCGCCGCGCAGCAGGCCGTCGGCGCGAACGCGGCTGCGCGCGACCCGGAAACGCTGGTCGCCGACTGCCACGATGCCCAGCAGGCCGTCTTCATCGCGATGGAAATCATTGATCCGTGCAATCGTGCCGATCGCGGCAGGTACGGCCGGCGTGCCGACTTCGTGCCCTTCCAGGATCAGGCATACGCCGAAGCCGGTCCCCTGGCGGGTGCACTCGCGCACCAGGTCGAGATAGCGCGGTTCGAAGATCCGCAGTTGCAGCTGACCGCCGGGAAACAGCACGGAGGACAGCGGGAACAGCGGCATGTCGATCAGCGGCGATTGGGTGACCATGCCATGAGTGTAACCAGAGGGCTCGGTGCCACGCAGCCGTCGACGGGGATCGCGTCCACCTCGCCACGCGATACGGCGCGCGGCGCCGCGCGGGCCTCGCGTTCAGGCGTCTGTGCGCAAGGCCTCGACGAAGCGTCGTGGCGCGTTTTCGAAACCACCGTTGGACATGAACACCACCTGGTCGCCGGGTCGCGCCAGCGCATGCAGCGCGGCGATCAGGGCGTCGACATCCGGCTCGGTGCTGCCGCGCCCGGCCAGGGCATCGGTGACCCGATGCGCGTCCCACGGCAAGGCCGCCCGTTGCAGAAACACCACCGCATCGGCGTCGACCAGCGACGGCGCCAGCGCATCGGCATGCGCGCCCTGGCGCATCGAGTTGGAGCGTGGTTCCAATGCCACCAGGATGCGCGCCGCGCCCACTTTCGCGCGCAGCCCGGCCAGGGTGGTCGCAATGGCGGTGGGGTGATGGGCGAAATCGTCGTAGACGCGCACGCCGTTCACTTCGCCAACCAGCTCCATCCGTCGCTTGACGCTTTCAAAGGTGGCGAACGCCGGCAGCAGTGCCTGCGGATCGGCCCCGGCGGCCGTGGCGGCGGCCAGCGCGGCAAGCGCATTCATCACGCTGTGGTTGCCCAGCAAGGGCCAGTTCACCTCGCCGATCAGTTCGGCACCGCGGTGCACGGTGAACCTCGATCCATCCGCGTCGAGCAGGGTCGCTTGCCAGTCGCCGCAACCGATGCCGAAGGTTTCCACCGGCGTCCAGCAACCCATCGCCAGCACTTCGGCCAGCCGCTGGTCGTGCGCGTTGACGATGAGCCGGCCATTGCCCGGCACCGTGCGCACCAGGTGATGGAACTGGCGCTGGATCGCGGCCACGTCCGGAAAGATGTCCGCGTGGTCGTATTCGAGGTTGTTGAGGATCGCGATGCGCGGCCGGTAGTGCACGAACTTCGAGCGCTTGTCGAAGAAGGCCGTGTCGTATTCGTCCGCCTCGATGACAAAAGGCGCGCTCGCACCGGATGGAGGTTCACCCTTGCGCTGACCGTTCCCTCCCCCCAACCTGGCCGACACGCCGAAATTGCCCGGCACCCCGCCGATCAGGAAGCCCGGCGCCATGTCCGCGTTTTCGAGCAAGTGGGCCAGCAGGCTGGTGGTGGTGGTCTTGCCATGCGTGCCGGCCACGGCCAGTACGTCGCGATCGGCCAGCACCGTCTCGCCCAGCCATTGCGGACCGGAGATGTAGCGCAGCCGCTGGTCGAGCATGTATTCGATGGCGGGATTGCCACGCGTCATCGCGTTGCCGACGACGACCAGATCCGGCGGCGCGCGACCGGGGCCGGCCTGCAGGTGCTCGGCCGTGTAACCGCTCATCAATGCGATGCCGAGCGCTTCGAGCTGGTGGCTCATCGGTGGATAGACGTTGGCATCGGAGCCCTCGACCGCGTGGCCGAGTTCGCGAGCCAGCGCGGCGACACCGCCCATGAAGGTGCCGCAGATGCCGAGGATGTGCAGGCGCATGGTAAGACGCGGTTCCTTGAGCCCGCTCCGCGGGAGCGGGACATACTTGCCTAGCTGTTCGCTGCGGCCGATTCGTTGCGCAGCGCCTGCTTGACCCGCGCAGTGACTTCGCCCAGTTCGCCGACGCCGTCGACGATCTGCAGCTTGCCGCGCCGCGCGTAGAAGTCCGCCACCGGGGCCGTCTGCTCGGCGTAGATCGCCAGGCGTTTGCGCACGGTGTCGGGGTTGTCGTCGGCACGGCCTTCGGCCTCGAAGCGGATTTCGCAGCGGCCGATGATCACTTCGCTGGGCACCTTGAGCTTCACCACGGCATCCAGCGGCTGGCCGATTTTCGCGAGCAGTTGGTCGAGCGCGTCGGCCTGGGCCAGGTTGCGCGGATAACCGTCGAGGATGAAGCCGGCTTTCGCGTCAGCCTGGGTCAGCCGGTCTTCCAGCATGCCGAGCAGAATGTCGTCGGAAACCAGCTGGCCGGCGTCCATCACCGCCTTGGCTTTCAGACCCATCGGCGTGCCCGCGGCAACGGCAGCACGCAACATGTCGCCCGTGGAGATGTGCGGCACGGCGAATTCCGCCTTCAGCCGTGCAGCCTGCGTGCCTTTGCCCGAGCCGGGCGCACCAAGTAGGACGAGTCGCATAATGCTCCACAAGTTTGACCGGCTGCCGCACACTGCAGCCGCCCGCCAGATTCCCATAATGGCTGTCAAATTAGCGGCTGCACCCGGTGCCGTCAAACACAGGCGCCCTCCTGCTTCAGGCAAGTATCTGTTGCCAAAAAGATTTGTTGCCGACCACCGGCGTCCCCGCCCACCCTTCGAGAGGATTCCCATGAGCCCGAACCGTCGTTCGACCAGCACCGGCAACCTGCTGTACGCCCAGTCCGGCGGCGTCACCGCGGTAATCAACGCCACCGCCGCGGGCGTGATCGACGCAGCCCGCCGCAAGGGCGTGAAGGTATACGCAGCGCGCCACGGCATCCTCGGCGCGCTGCGCGAAGAGCTGATCGACACATCGAAGGAATCGGTCGCGGCCATCGCCGCACTGCGCCATACGCCCGGCGGCGCGTTCGGCTCATGCCGCTACAAACTCAAATCGCTGGAGGAGAACCGCGCCGAATACGCCCGACTGATCGACGTGTTCCGTGCCCACGACATCCGCTGGTTCCTCTACAACGGCGGCAACGATTCGGCCGACACCGCGCTGAAGATCTCGCAGCTGGGCAAGGCGATGAACTACGACATCCGCTGCATCGGCGTGCCTAAGACGGTGGACAACGACCTCGCCGTCACCGACTGCTGCCCCGGTTTCGGCTCGGTCGCCAAATACACCGCGATCTCCACGCTGGAAGCGAGCCTCGATGTAGCGTCGATGGCCGAGACGTCGACCAAGGTGTTCATCCTCGAAGTGATGGGCCGCCACGCCGGCTGGATCGCCGCTGCCGCCGGTCTGGCTGGCGAGGGCGCCGATGCGCCGCCGCACATCATCCTGTTCCCGGAGAACGCGTTCGACGAGGCCGCATTCCTGGCGAAAGTGAAAACCACCGTCGAGCGCGTGGGCTGGTGCACCGTGGTGGCGTCCGAAGGTGTGCGCAACGCGGCCGGCCAGTTCCTCGCCGAGGCCGGCACGCGCGACGCGTTCGGCCACGCGCAGCTCGGCGGCGTAGCGCCGGTGCTGGCGGCGCTGGTGAAGGACAAGCTCGGCTACAAATACCACTGGGCGCTGCCGGACTATCTGCAACGTTCGGCACGGCACGCCGCATCGAAGGTGGATGCCGACCAGGCGTACGCCGTGGGCAAGGCCGCGGTCGACTACGCGCTGGCCGGCATGAACGCGGTGATGCCGGTGATTGTGCGCACGTCCGACGCACCATATCGCTGGAAAATCGAACCGGCTGCGCTGGTGAAGATCGCCAACCGCGAAAAAAAGATGCCGAAGAACTTCATGACGCGCGACGGTTTCGGCATCACCGCCGCTGCCCGGCGTTACCTGTCGCCGCTCATCCACGGCGAGGCGCCGCTGCCGTATGGCAAGGATGGCCTGCCGCGTTACGTACGCCTGAAGAACGTCGCCGTGGCCAGAAAGCTGGCGGCCTTCCAGCGCTGAGCCGGCGGTTTGTGAAGCAGTTCGCAGGGCTGAGCGGAACCTGAAACGGTGCACCAATCATCTGCCTGCGTTCAGCCGCACATTCCTACGATCCGTTCACCCGAAGTCGATAGCCGTGCTGTTGCGGCCGCGACGACCACGGAGGAGACCATGATGAAACTCATCAGCCGCCTGCTCATTGCCGCCGCCCTGCTCACTACCGGCAGCGTGGCACTGGCCGCCCCGGATCACGACCACGGTGACCATGATCGTGGCCGCCACGGGCACGATCGCGGCCACGACGATCACCGCCAGCGCCGCGGCGACCACCGCTGGCACGGTGACGATCACCGCCGCTATGGCTACGACCATCGTGGCCCGCGCTATTACCATGGCGGCCCTCGCTACTACGGTCACCCGCATCGGTGGGAGCGCGGTCATCGCTACTACGGCCCGACCTACGTCGTGCGCAACTACGGCTATTACCGCCTGCGCCCGCCACCGCGCGGCTACCACTGGGTGCGCGCGGACAACGACTATCTGCTGGTCGCCATCGCCACCGGCATCATCCTGGACGTCGCACTGCATTGAGTTCGCGCCAGCATGAATGTTCAAGGGCCATGCATTCGTGCATGGCCCTTTTCTTTGGGCGAAACGCGCCGCCCCATGCGCTGCGCCGCACAACGGCCTGCACGTCAACGTCTGCCTATACTCCCCGGGACCGCCCAATCCGGACGGCCACTTACAACCCATGGGGAGGCTCCGATGCTGCAGCAGTATGGCTGGTGGATCGTTCTGGCGTGTGCGGTGGTGGCGGTTTTGTACGGCGCGTTTTCCGCGCGCTGGATCCTGGCGCAATCGCCCGGCAACGAACGGATGCAGGAAATCGCGGCGGCTATCCAGGAAGGCGCGCGCGCTTACCTCAACCGGCAATACACCACCATCGGCATGGTCGGCCTGGTGTTGCTGCTGTTGATCGGATTCTTCCTGAGCTGGCCCACCGCGATCGGTTTCCTGCTCGGTGCGGTTCTGTCGGGCGCGGCCGGATACATCGGCATGAACGTGTCGGTGCGCGCCAACGTGCGCACCGCCGAGGCGGCCCGCGGCGGCTTGAGCAAGGCGATGGACGTGGCGTTCCGCGGGGGCGCGATCACCGGGATGCTGGTGGTCGGCCTGGCCCTTCTCGGCGTCGCCGGCTACTGGTTGGTGCTCAACCACATGGGCATCACCGGCGAAGCGGCGCTGCACGCGTTGGTGGGCTTTGCGTTCGGCAGCTCGCTGATCTCGATCTTCGCGCGTCTCGGCGGCGGCATCTTCACCAAGGGCGCCGACGTGGGTGCCGACCTGGTCGGCAAGGTGGAGGCCGGTATCCCGGAGGATGACCCGCGCAACCCGGCGGTGATCGCCGACAACGTGGGCGACAACGTGGGCGACTGCGCCGGCATGGCGGCTGACCTGTTCGAGACCTACGCGGTGACGGTGATCGCCACCATGCTGCTGGGCAGCCTGATGGTCAGCGAAGTCGGCGCCAACGCGGTGCTGTATCCGCTGCTGCTGGGCGCGGTGTCGATCATCGCCTCGATCATCGGCACGCTGTTCGTCAAGGTGAAGGAAGGCGGTTCCATCATGGGCGCGCTGTACAAGGGCGTGATCGTCTCGGCGGTGCTCGCTGCGGCGGCGTTTTATCCGATCACCACGCGCCTGATGCCCGACTTCAGCCACGGCTCGATGAATCTCTGGGGCTGCAGCCTTGATCGGGCTGGCGCTGACCGGCGCGATCGTGTGGATCACCGAGTACTACACCGGCACGCAGTACAAGCCGGTGCAGCACATTGCCGCCGCGTCCACCACCGGGCATGGCACCAACATCATCGCCGGGCTCGGCGTGTCGATGAAGTCCACCGCGTGGCCGGTAATCGCGGTATGCGTGGCGATCTGGGCCGCGTTCGCGCTGGGCGGCCTGTACGGCATCGCGATCGCGGCGACCGCGATGCTGTCGATGGCGGGCATGATCGTGGCGCTGGACGCCTACGGCCCGATCACCGACAACGCCGGCGGCATCGCGGAGATGGCCGACCTGCCGCCGGAAGTACGCGGCGTCACCGACCCGCTGGACGCGGTGGGCAACACCACCAAGGCAGTGACCAAGGGTTACGCCATCGGCTCGGCAGCGCTGGCCGCCCTGGTGCTGTTCGCCGACTACACGCACAACCTTGAAGTGGCCACCCAGGCCAAGGCCGCGCTCAGCGGCGTCGCAGCACAGGCGATGACGTTCGACCTGTCCGACCACATGGTGATCATCGGCCTGCTGATCGGCGGCCTGATTCCCTACCTGTTCGGCGCCATGGCGATGGAAGCCGTGGGCCGCGCGGCGGGTGCGGTGGTGGTGGAAGTGCGCCGCCAGTTCCGCGACATCCCGGGCATCATGGCCGGTACCGCCAAGCCGGAATACTCGCGCGCGGTGGATATGCTGACCAAGTCGGCGATCCGCGAAATGATCGTTCCGTCGCTGCTTCCCGTCGCAGTACCGATCGTGGTCGGCCTGCTGCTGGGCCCGAAGGCGCTGGGCGGCGTGCTGATCGGCACCATCGTCACCGGCCTTTTCGTGGCGATCTCGATGACCACCGGCGGTGGCGCGTGGGACAACGCGAAGAAGTACATCGAGGACGGCCATCACGGCGGCAAGGGTTCGGAGGCGCACAAGGCCGCGGTCACCGGCGACACCGTGGGCGATCCGTACAAGGACACCGCCGGCCCGGCCGTGAACCCCTTGATCAAGATCATCAACATTGTTGCACTGCTGCTGATTCCGCTGCTGTAGCCGAAGCGACCCCCGCACGGCACCTTCGCCCCTCTCCCGCAACGCGGGAGAGGGGGACGGGGTGAGGGGCGCCGCAGGCGCGGATCAAGATCATCAACATCGTGGCGTTGCCGCTGATTCCGTTGTTGTAACCACCAGCCCCGCTGCAGCAGAAATCCCGCCCGCAAGGCGGGATTTCTGTTTCCGGGCAGCACGGGCGGGCCTGACTTTAGTCACGGGCGGCCGCTTCATCACGCAGGTACGCTGGGCCGATGGCAAGCGGTGCTTGCCGCATCCAATCGCACACGGGGGCACACGATGAAATCGGTCTGGCTGATGCTGGCACTCGGCGTCACACTGGCGGGCATGAACGATACCCATGCCCAGCACACTCCCCCCGCCGCGGCGTCCGCGGACACCGGTTCTAGCGACGATCCGTTCCTGTGGCTGGAGGACATTCGCGGCACCCGCTCGATGGACTGGGTGAAGCAGCAGAACGCCGTGACGACGAAGCAGTTCGTCGACAACGCCGCGTTCGTCCAGACCCGCGACAGCATTCTCGAAGTGCTCGATTCGGACGCGCGCATCCCGTACGTCACCCGCATGGGCAGCCACCTGTACAACTTCTGGCGCGACAAGACGCATCCGCGCGGCGTATGGCGACGCACCACGCTGGAGGAATACCGCAAGGCCGAGCCTGCGTGGGAGGTGCTGCTGGACATCGACGCGCTGAACAAGGTCGAAGGCAAGCGCTGGGTCTACAAAGGTGCGCAGTGCCTCAAGCCGGACTTCGAGCGTTGCCTGATCTCGCTCTCGCCCGATGGCGGCGACGCCACCGCGGTGCGCGAATTCAGCGTCCCGCACAAGGCCTTCGTGAAGGGCGGCTTCGAGCTGCCGGTGGCGAAAAGCCAGGTCGGCTGGATCGACGAAGACAATATCTATGTCGGCACCGACTTCGGTCCCGGCTCGATGACCGAGTCGAGCTACCCGCGCATCGTCAAGCAGTGGAAGCGCGGCACGCCGCTGGCGGCCGCCGCCACCGTGTACGAAGGCAAGCCCAAGGATCTGGCGGTGAGCGCCTACCACGACCGCACGCCGGGCTATGAACGTGATTTCGTTTCGGTCGCCAAGGATTTCTTCCACAGCGAGTTGTACCTGCGCCATGGCGGCACGCTGACCAGGCTCGACGTTCCCACCGACGCGGATGCCGACGCGCACCGCGAATGGTTGATCGTGCGTATCCGCTCGCCGTGGACCATCGGCGGCAGTACCTATCCCGCCGGCGCGCTGCTGGCCACGCCGTTCGACGACTTCGTCGCCGGCAAGACGCATTTCAGCGTGCTGTTCCGGCCCGATGAGCACACCTCGCTGGACTCGTACGCCTGGACCAAGAACCACCTGATCCTCAACCTGATGGACGACGTCAAGAGCCGGCTGGAGGTGTTGACGCCACCGCAGATCGCCACGCCCGACGGCGACTGGGCGCGCCAGGCCATGCCCGGCGTGCCGGCGATGAGCACGATCAGCGTGGTCGATACCGACCCCGACCACAGCGACGAGTACTGGCTCGACGTCACAAGCTTCCTGACGCCGTCGTCACTCGAGCGCGGCGTGTTTGGCGGCGTGGCGGCCGAGACGGTCAAGCAGGAGCCGGCCTTCTTCGACGCGGCCGACTTCACCGTGAGCCAGCATTTCGTCCACTCGAAGGACGGCACCCGCGTACCGTATTTCGAAATCGCGCCGAAAGGCATGAAGCTGGACGGCTCCAACCGCACCTTGCTGTACGGCTACGGCGGTTTCGAGGTCTCCCTGCAACCGCACTACAGCGGCAGCATCGGGCGCGCCTGGCTGAAGCGTGGCGGCGTCTACGTGATCGCGAACATTCGCGGCGGCGGCGAATACGGTCCGCAGTGGCACCAGGCCGCACTGAAAGCCAACCGCCCGCGTGCGTACGAGGACTTCGCCGCCGTCGCCCAGGATCTGGTCAGGCGCGGCGTCACCACCGCCAGGCATCTCGGCGCCGAGGGCGGGAGCAATGGCGGCCTGCTGATGGGCAACATGCTGACGATGTATCCGCAGTTGTTCGGCGCGATCGCCTGCGAAGTGCCGCTGCTCGACATGAAGCGCTACATCCACCTTTCCGCCGGTGCGTCGTGGATGGCCGAGTACGGCAATCCGGACAGCGCCGACTGGAATTTCATCAAGACGTTCTCGCCGTACCAGAACGTGCGCAAGGACGCACACTACCCGCCGGTGCTGTTCTACACCGCCACCAGCGATGACCGCGTCGGCCCCGTGCAGGCGCGCAAGATGGCTGCGGAGATGCAGGCGCAAGGCCACCGCAATGTGTGGTTCTACGAGAATCTCGAAGGCGGTCACGGCGCCGGCGCGGACAACCAGCAATCGGCGCACATGCACGCGATGGCGTACGACTTCCTGTGGGATCAGCTGAAGTAACGTGCCCGTTCCGCGTCGCGGCGAGATAGCTCAACCGCGGAACGTGCAGCTCGCTTCCAGATGGATTTCCATGCCGCGACCACGCGTCGCGAGATTGGCGATGCGCTCCGCAGCGGAGCGCATCGCCGCAGCATCCCCGGCCGTGCAATCGGCGATGGCCTGCGTGGTCGCGGCAGTCCCGCCTGGTAGCGGAAACCCGCGGGGCGCAACTTCCCGATGCGCGATTCGCCGGGTCGCCTCGAAGCGGCGCCGCGGTCAGTCTGTTCCGTGCGCATATGCCGTTCGACCATCGTCCGCATGATCGCCGACACTTGTTGCCACAACAAAAATAGAACTGCTGCGCACCCGCCCGATATTGAACTGAACGTCCGCCCGGGCACGCACAGCCGTGTCCGCCATACGTCCGACGAAACGCGCTGACGGCGCTTGGCACGCAAGTGTCTCTCTTCAAGTTTGTTCGATGCGCCTGCGTGCGGCCACGCCGACCGCGCGAATGCATCCTTGCGCGCGGCGCATGCGTAACCCGGCAACCAATTGGCTTCGCCGAATTCGGAAGAATTGGCTATGTATCCGAAGAGCGCTGATACCTACGCTACAAAACAGACGCTTTTGTAACGAAATGTTGACACCGGTACGAAGCGTTCCCCCACCCAAAACACAGAACTTCGTTTTGCGGTCTGGAAACAGGCTGCATTCCCCATTACGGAGATCACAGCAATGCCGGCGATTGCACCTCGCTTCGACCCAACACGCGTGGACGCGGACCACGCCCACGCTGCCGCCCTGATGCGCGACGACCTAGTCGCGCGCCTGGCCGTGCTGAAACAAGCACCCACGATGCACGCCATAACGCCAAACGCCACGGAAGCACCGTTACCGACGGCACCCGTGGCGGACCCGGGCGGCTTGCCCGCCCGCATACAGCTGCTGATCGAACTCGAAGGCGGCGCCTGCGCCATCGCGGAACGCTGCGGCTTCTCGGAGGGCGCCGTGCGCAACTGGCGCGATGGACGCAGCGATCCCTCGCGCGAGCGCTGCGTCACGATGGCCCAGGTCCTGGGCGTGTCGCTCGTCTGGCTGGTGGCGGGCGAGGGCCCCATGAAGGCCGATGCCGGACGTCCGGCGCGGCCGGGTGTGGACGCGAGCGCTCCGACGCAACCCGAACCGTCCTCCAGTGCGCGCGCGCCCGGGCTCGATTCGAAACTGCTGGGCTCTGCGCTGCGCCTGTTGCAGTCGTACATAGGCCTTGTCGGCGGATCGCTCGATTCCAATGCGCGCGCCGATCGGGTGGCGGAGCTCTACGACATCCTCAAGCATTCGGGGGACGCCTCGCATGCGGGCCGCCTCATCGATTTCCACCACACGCTCAGCGCCCATTTGCGACGCAATCGCGCGCTGATTGCCTGAGTCGTTTCACGCAGCGTCACTGCAAGTCTGCACGACGGGCTGCGGCCTTCGATTCGAACATGACCGCGTATCCAGCCCGATCCCACGTCAGGATCGAAGCGTATTCGAGCCTGCAAATCCCGCTTTACCACTGAGACGAGGAGCTACATGAACAATCGCAACAGCTTTGACCACAAGCCCCGCACATACCGCGTGGCCAGCCGGGCGCTGAGCCTCGCCATCGCGGCTACCCTGGGCTTGTACGGCACCCTCGCGTCTGCGCCGGTCCACGCGCAGGCCACCACGGGCAGCATTTTCGGGCAGGCGCCCGCCGGCAGCGGTGAAACCGTGCTCGTGCGCGGCAACTCGGGTGTCTCGCGCCAGGTCGCGGTGGATGCGAACGGTCGTTACACCGTGGACTCGCTGCCGTTGGGCGACTACACGGTGACCTTGCAGCGTGATGGTCAAGCCATCGACACGCGCTCGCATATCACCATGCGCGTGGGCGCCGGCACCGAGGTTTCCTTCGCCACGCCGAACGCGACGGGCGCGCAGACCTTGAGCGCCGTCACCGTGCAGGCCAATGCGCTGCCGACCATCGACGTGACCGGCGTCGATTCCCGCACCGTCATCACCTCGCAGCAACTCGCCCGGTTGCCGCTGGCACGCAGCGCCGAGGCGATCGCGTTGCTCGCTCCAGGCGTGGTCGAAGGCAGCGGCCTGTTCAACGGCCTGAGCACGACCGGCGGCTCGGTGGTGTCGCTGGGCGGTTCTTCGGTCGTCGAGAACGCGTACTACATCAACGGTTTCAACACGACCGATCCGCTGAGCGGCTTCGGCGGCCTGACCCTTCCCTACGGCGCGATCGACCAGCAGGAAGTGCTCAGCGGCGGCTACGGCGCCGCCTATGGCCGCTCCGACGGCGGCGTGATCAGCCAGGTCGGCAAACGCGGTACCAACGAATGGCATTTCGGTGGCCAGGTGCAGTGGACGCCCACCGACCTGCAGGGCGACCCGAAGAACTTCTACTACGTCAAAAGTGACGGTTCGCGCGGCAGCATCTATCGCCGTCGCAACGACAACAAGTCGTGGACGACCACGGTCGATGCCTACGTCGGCGGCCCGCTGATCAAGGACAAGCTGTTCTTCTTCGCCGCCGTCGAAGCCGAGCGCGAGCAGGGTCTCGGCAGCGCGGGCAGCGCCAATGACCGCGGCGTGGGCCCGGTGACGGCGCCGTTCATCACGCACACGCGCGAAGACCGCCCGAAGTGGTACGGCAAGCTGGACTGGAACATCAACGACAGCAACGTGCTCGAGTTGACCGGTGCGTCCAGCAAGGATTCGTACCAGGGCACCACGTACAACTACGACTACGCCAGCGACAAGCAGACCGATTACGTCGGTGGCGCGACTTCAACCAAGAACGGCGCCGATCTCTACTCGGCGAAGTTCACCAGCTACATCACCGACGACCTCACGGTGAGCGCGCTGTACGGCAAGATGAAGGGTACGTACTACAGCGACACGCCCGGGTTCGATCCGACCAACCCGTACCTTTTCCATCCGGAAAACCAGAACCCGGACGTCACCGGCGGCAACATCATCACCAACAACCAGACGGTGTCGACGATCAACCTGCCGGGACATCGCTCGACCAACACCAACCTGCGCCTCGACGTCAGCTACAAGCTGGGCGATCACACGCTGACCGCGGGTATCGACAACCAGAACTCGTCCAACGTCGATGCCGGCACGTATTTCCCGCCCAGCGGCCTCGGCTATGCCTGGTACTACGACCGGATGACCGATGGCGACGGCAACCCGCTGCCGAACCAGTACATTCTGGGTGGCCCGGGAACCGCGGCCGCGGGCGCCGACTGGCGCAACTCGCCGTGGGTCGCCGCCGCCGGCCCGGGCAGCAATGGTTACTACGTCTACCAGTACCGCTACCACGACAACGGCTCGTTCCGCGTCACCCAACGCGCGCAGTACATCGAGGACAGCTGGCAGGTGAACGACCGCTGGCTGGTCAAGCTGGGCCTGCGTAACGACCAGTTCACCAACTACGGTGGCGACGGCCAGCCCTACCTGCGCCTGACCTCGCCGCAGTGGGCGCCACGCGTGGGCTTCAGCTGGGACGTCAACGGCGACTCCAGCATGAAGGTCTACGGCAACGCCGGCCGCTACTACCTCGCGCTGCCGAGCAGCGTGGCGCAGCGCTCGGCAGGCACCTCGCTGTACACCAGCACCTACTACACGTACACGGGTATCGACGCCAACGGCGTGCCCACCGGCCTGACCCCGATCGATACCAGTGTCGGTGCCGGGCAGCCGCTGTCGAACAATGGCGAATACGGCCAGGGCCGTGACCCGCGCACCGCGGCGTCGACCAACCTGAAGTCGGAGTACCAGGACGAGTACATCCTCGGCTTCGACAAGAAGCTGGGCGACTCGTGGGTCTACGGCGCCAAGGCGACCTATCGCAACCTGCGCAACGCGATTGACGACATCGCCGACAACGTGTCGATCATCGCCAAGATGAATGCGATGGGCATCGACCCGAACAGCTATGACGCCACCCAGGTGCCGGGCAGCATCCTGATCAATCCGGGTGCCACCTCGATCTTCAACATCCCGAAGCTGGCCGGCGGCTACTACACCGTGCAGATGGACTGGAAGAACGACTTCCACTTCAACACCACGATGAAGCGCAAGTACTACGGCCTGGATCTGTACCTGGAGCATCCGTTCGACGGCAAGTGGCAGGGCAAGGTCGACTACCTGTGGTCGCGCAGCTATGGCAACAGCGAGGGCCAGGTGAAGACTGACGTCGGCCAGACCGACGTGTCGGCCACATCCGACTGGGACTACGCGCAGATCATGGACTACGCCAACGGCGAGCTGGCCAACAGCCGGCGGCACCAGATCAAGGCGTACGGTTCGTATCAGTTGAACCCTGCGTGGATGCTCTCCGGCAACCTGACAGTGATGTCGGGCGCGCCCAGGAGCTGCCTCGGCCTGTATGCCAACAACACCAACCCGGGCTTGGGCTACGGCACGTACTACCACTTCTGCAACGGCCAGCCGTCGTCGCCGGGCGAGTCGCACAACCCGTGGACCTACCTGCTGAGCCTGAGCGCGGAGTACCGGCCGGAGTGGGCACAGCGCCGACTGGGTTTCAACGTGATGGTCTACAACGTGCTTGACCAGCAGGAGACGACGCAGACCTACGCGCGTCAGGGCGTCAACTACCTGCGTCCGTTCACGGCGCAGACGCCACGCTATGTGCGCTTTGGCGTGAACTACGACTTCTGATCCATCCGGAAGCGTTGCACCAGGGACACCGCCGGCATGTCGGCGGTGTCCCTGTTTTTGACCGATATGGAAAATCCATACCACCACGGTGTACACGTGCGAGTCGCCTGGTCGACAGGGATGAGGAGCGATGCGCTGCGGCGCCGGCGCATTCATCCGGCGGCCTCTCCTTCACTGCCACTTTCCCGCCCGATTCACCTGTCGGCGGCATGACTTCTGCCGCACGCACCGGCCCGCCGCAGCACCTAAGCTCGCTTGCCATCGCAGCGCATCCCCCGCGGCGCGATGGAATCCAACGACAGCATTTCTGAAACCCCTCGGAGATCTGGCATGTTTCTGATTCTTGACGGCAATGGGCCGCAATACGCCCAGCTCGTACGCGCCATGAAGGCCGCGATCCTCGATGGCCGTATCGGTGTCGGCTCGCGCTTGCCTGCCACGCGGGAGCTGGCGCAACAAATGGAACTCTCGCGCACCACCGCACTGGCCGCCTACGAGCAGTTGCGCGCCGAAGGCTTCATCGAGGCACGGGTCGGTTCAGGCAGTTATGTGGCAGCGCTGCAGACCAGCCACGTGCCGCGGCCCACCGAACGTTCGATCACTCCACCCTCGCGCTACGCCCGCCGCGCGCGCGCCATACAGGACCGGAAGATCGCCCGCGCGCATCAGGGCTTGCGCTACGACCTGCAATATCACGACCCTTTGCTCAATCCGTCGCTGAGCGACGCCTGGGGCCGCGAGCTGGCGCGCGCAGCCACCTATACGCAAGCCGGCGCCATCACCCCGCAGGGTTCGCTGCCGTTGCGTGAGCAGGTTTGCGACTACCTCGCCCGCCGCCGCGGCGTGCAGGCCCTGCCGGAGAACGTGCTGATCGTCAACGGGGCCCAGCAGGCCGTATCGCTCGCTGCCCGCGTGCTGTTGAACGAAGGCGATCCGGTGGCGATCGAGGAACCTCACTATTTCGGTATCTACCAGGCGCTGGTCGCCCACGGCGCACGCGTCTGCGCGGTGCCCGTCGACGAGGAAGGCCTGTGCTGCGCTGCGCTGCCCACGCCATCTCCGCCACTGATCTGCGTGACGCCATCGCATCAGTTCCCCACCGGCGCGGTCATGTCGCTGCCGCGGCGCCTGGCATTGCTGCGCCACGCGGAGAAGCACCGCTGCTGGATTCTCGAGGACGACTACGACGGCGAATTCCGCTACGACGCGCAACCGCTTTCCGCACTGCGATCGCTCGACCAGGACGATCGCGTGATTTATGTCGGTACCTTCTCCAAGGTGATGTTCGGATCCCTGCGGCTTGCCTACATGGTGCTGCCGGTGGCGCTGCGGGAAGATTTCATCAACGCCAAGTTCCTCAGCGACTTCGCCAGCCCGGCCATCGAACAGGCTGCACTGGCGCATTTCATGGAGAACGGCGGATTCGAGCGGCACCTGCGGCTGGCACGCAAGGAGCTCAAGGCGCGCCGCGAAGAATTGATCCGCGGACTGCAGCAATGCGGCGCGGACAGGGTGGAAATCGTCGATTCGCAAAAGGCCGGCATGCATGTGGCCGCCTGGCTGCCCCGCTACGATCAGGCGCAGGTGCAGGAGCTGGTCGACCTGGCGCATGAGCGCGGCCTGGGGATTTATTCCATGGCGCCTCACTACATCGACGCGCCGCAACGGCCTGGTCTGCTGCTCGGCTATTGCGGCCTCTCCACCCAGGAGCTGCAGGAGGCGATGCAGTTGTTCGGTCGCTGCCTGGATGACATCGACCAGCGGATCGCGGCCGAACCGGCGAGACCTCGCCGATGCGTGGGCGTGAAGTAAGATTTCCGCTTCTCCATCCCGTCCGCACCGCCATGCAGCCACGAACCACCATCAGTCCCGCGTTACGCGAATGGATCCTCGCGACGACCCGCGCCGGTCACAGCGTGGCCGACGTGCTGCAGCTGATGAAGGACAGCGGCTACGATCCTCGGCAGAGCCGCAGCATGCTGGCCGAAGTGCTGAAACTGCCGCTCGCAACCTTGCTCGCGAGTGCCGACGGCCGGCTGCCCAGCCTGCGCACGACCCATCCCGAGGCGCCGGGCGTGTCCATCGCCGGGCATGCCATCGAGGTGCGCCTCAGCGTGGACGCACCCCTGGTGCGCGTGCTCGACGGCGTCCTCACCGACGCAGAATGCGACGAATTGATCGAGCTGGCACGCCCGCGGCTGCAGCGCGCACTCACGGTGGACAGCGAAGGCGGCCAGCAGGTCGACCAGCGGCGCACCAGCGAAGGCATGTTCTTCGGCTTGAACGAGGTTCCGCTGATCGGCCGTATCGAACAGCGCCTGGCCGAGCTGCTCGGCGTGCCGGTCGATCACGGCGAAGGGCTGCAGATCCTGCACTACCTGCCGGGCCAGGCCTACGAGCCGCACTACGACTGGTTCGATCCGGAGCAACCCGGTTTCGCCGCGGTCACCGCCGCCGGAGGGCAACGCATCGCCAGCGTGGTGATGTATCTGAACACACCGGCGCTGGGTGGCGGCACGGCGTTCCCGGAGATCGGTCTCACCGTTACCGCCCGCCGTGGTTCAGCCGTCTATTTCGCTTACGAAGGCGGCGACCGCAGCTCGCTGCACGCCGGCTTGCCGGTGCAGCGCGGCGAAAAATGGATCGCCACCAAATGGCTGCGCGAGCGCCCGTACCGGCGATAGACCGGCGGTCTGGCGGTTCGCGCGCGCGCCCCCCGGCGACCACGGCATGATCGTGGCGTAATCCACCGGCACTGACGTTCATCGCAGCCCCGCCATTCTCTGCAACACCCAGCCGAAGCCACGGTTGCGGGCGCTGACCGCCAGAGCATCGTAGGCGGCCTTCGTCGCCACCGGATCCTCGCGCTCCTGTATCCGCAGCACCGCCAGGCGTGTCTCCAGCTCCATGCCAGGCCACTGCCGTTTTCGGGCGTCGTCGGCCAGCGCCTGCAAGGCCGTCACGGCGACATGCCAGTTGCCGGTTTCCCCTTGCAACTCGGTGAGCGCGATATCAAGCAACAGCACTTCGCCGCGTTGATTGGTGCGGCTGCGCAGCTCGCGTGCGCGTGTCGCCGCGCGGTCGCTCGCCGCCCGGTCGCCCAGCGCGACATCGCACAGCGCCAGCAACGCTTCGCTTACCGCCTGCCCGGCTGGTTCGTCGCTTACGGTCCAGCCTTGCAGGGACTGGTTCAGGAAGCCGCGTGCCCGGGCCCAGTCCCCACGTCCCATCGCAATCTGGCCGAGCACGAGATGCGCATTCGCCGCATCGAAGCTGTCGTGCGCGGCGGTCGCGTCCAGCGCGATCGAACTCAAGCTCGCGGTCGCTACATCGACCTCGCCGCGATCGAGCGCGATCTGCGCGCATTCGAAGTCCGCGCTCGTGGATTGCCCGCGATCGTGCAGGGTCGCGGCCACTGCCACGGCTTGTGCGCAGGTAGCGCCCGCGCGATCCAGTTCACCGCGCATGCGCAAGAGATCGGCGTAACTCGATAGCGCAAATATCAGATGGCCGCGCTCGCCCGCCTGCCGGTCCAACGCGATCGCCTGCTCATCCATGGCCGCCGCCGCGTCGCTCGCCGATTCGTCGGACAACATCGTTGCCAGCGCAGTGAGGTTCCACGCTTGCCGCACGAGGTTCGCGGTCTCGCGCGCGATCTGCAGCGATTGCCTGGCCGCGGTTTCCGCACCGTCGCGATCGCCCGCGGACCACAACATCCGCGCCAGATCGTCGTAGACCGCCGCAACGCCGCCGAGATCGCCGATGTCCTGGTAGATCGCCATCGCGCGCTGGTAGGTTTCGCGCGCTGCGGCAATCCGGTTGCTGCCGAACTGCAGATTGCCGAGGTTCTGCCAGGCCAGCGCCTCGCCGTGCGGATTGCCATCACGGCGGAAGCCCGCGGCAGCCTTGCGCAGCAGCGGCTCGGCTTGCGCGTCCTGCCAGAGCGCGATGCCCAGCTGCAGTTGCGCTTGGGTGATCAATCCCGTTTCACCGCGCGCCTGCGCCTGCTGCAAGGCGAGGCGCCCATGCGCCACTACCCCCGCCGTGTCGTCCAGCGCCGAGGCGATCCGGGCCGCCGCCAGTTCGAGTCGCGGATCGCCCGCGTCGATGGATAACCTGCGCAAGGTTTTCAACGAGGCTACGGCGTCACCCGGCTTGCCGGCATTGACCTGTGCGTCGATCTCGTGCAACCGGTAGTCGGGATTCTGCGGGCGCAAGGCGGTCAGTTTCTGCCAGGTGGCGAGCGCATGCACATAATCCGCCTGCAACGCAAATTGCTGGGCCTCGATCTGCAGATGGGTTTCCCGGGGCAGATCCTGCGCGTTCGCCAATGCCTGCCTGGATGCTGCCAGCGCCTTCGCGCGGTAGCCCAGCGACGACCATGCCTGCGCCAGATACATATAGGCCGGCGCGTAACCGGGCGCCTGCGCGATCGCCTGCAACAACTCGTCGCGCGCGCGTGCCGGGTCGTACTGATGCAGCGCGTCCAGCGCGAAGCCGACACGGCGCGCCACCTCGGCGCTGGGGGGCTGCGCGTTGGCGACCCGTCTCAGCTCCTCCGGCGCAGCGACCTGTTCCCCGAAGCTGTGGCGCAGGGCGGCCCCGGTCTGCGCAATCAGTTCCGGCAGATCCGCCACCGCGCCGCTGCGCGACAAAATGGCCACCGCCGCGCCATCGCGGCTGTCCTGTACCGCCAGATCGATGCGCAATTGCGGTGCGTCGCCCGTGCCCGACACCAGGTATGCGCCGCTCAGTACGTAATGCGCACCGAGGCGCCGTTGCAGAGTGAGCAGGCTGGCCGGCGCGTAGCCACCCGCGTTCGGGGCCGGGATATTCGCACGCGCCGGACGCACCAGTTCATCCGGCAGCGCGTGCAACCGGCCGCCCACCGCGATCTCGGTGGCGAGCATTTCCGACAGCGCGGGACCAAGCCACGCATCCTTGGCGTTGCGCGAGAGGTTGCTGAAGTCGGCAATCGCCACGGCGTCCGGATCAAGCGTGGCCTCGGGCACGGTGCTTCGCGACATGGGGCAGCAGGTTCCGATAGGCCGCCAGCGCGACGATCACCACAGCTACCGCGATCAGTCCCGCTGTTGCCCAGCCACGGCGAGACATGCCGCGATGATTCGGGGAAGCCGTCGACGCGACGGCTGATGCTTCACGCGACGCCGACTCGACATCCGACGGTGCAGGCGCGACTGAACTGTCCACTGGCGCGATGAAGCGGTAGCCCAGCTTGGACACGGTCTCGATGAAACGACTTTCCCCGCCGTCGTCGCCCAGCGCGCGACGGATCAGCCAGATGTGCTTGGTCAGGTTGGATTCGTGCACGAAACCGCGCGGCCACAAGGCGGACATCAGTTCGTCCTTGCTGACCGCATGCCCGGCCCGCTCGACCAGCAACGCCAGGGTATCGAACACCTTGGGTGTCAGGCTCACCGGCTGGCCATGCGCGAGCAGCCGTCGCTCGTGCACGTCGAGCTCGCAACCGGCGAAGCGGTAGACCCGATTCGGCTGCACCGACACGGCCCCGGCCCATGGCTGGAACAAGGCAGTAATTCTGCCAGAAAAATACCGGCGAAATGGACAGGACGGGGCCTGAAAATTCCGCCACCTTGCCTACCGCATCGTTGTGCGACGGCAAACCGTCCCATCGCTGCGATGACTCGAGGGCCGAACGCGATGGATACGTCCAGCCCCCGATCCCACGTCAAGCACGCTGCATTCCTTCACACGGAGAACATGACCATGAAACGCATCGAACCCGCCATTCTTGCCGTACTGGTTTGCGCGTCCGTCTCGCTCGCAATTCCCCATGTGTCAGCCCAGACCACCAGCGCACCATCGCGCATCGACCAGTTCAGCAGCTTTCTGGGAGATGGCACGTGCACTGGCAATGTCATGGCGATGGGGGACAGGCCCGCACATGCCACCAACGCTCGCCTGCACGGCGAGAAGATCCTGGACGGCAGCTGGGTCGTGATCCATTACGACGAGAGCAGGACGGCAGCCAACCCGAAGCCGTTTCACATCGTGCAATATTTTGGTTATGACCCCATGAAAAAGCAGTACGTGGCGGTGAATTTCGACAATGCCGATCCTGGCTACACCACGGGAACCAGCACAGGCTGGGAGGGAGACACCAGCACCTTCGACGAGACGTCGGCGACGAGCGGCATGACCTTGCGCGACAGTTTCACCAGAAGCGGCCCGAAAGAAGTGATGCACACCGGAACGATTCAGGACAAGACGAAGAGGTGGGTCAAGACCGACGAGGAAACCTGCCACATGACGTAGCGCGTGCTGTCGCGCAGCAACCCGTTGACCGGGCGGGTTGCCGGACGCTGCAGCTCACGGCGGCTTGTCGCATGGAACGCGAACCGATCCCGCCCTTGGAGCAACCATGAACCTGTCTCGTATCCGCCGCGTGATCGCGCTCGTGCTGCTCATGCCACTGGTTGCCTGCCACCACGCGCATACCGCGGAGGCGGCGCCGATCGATTGGGACACCAGCCCACTCGATTTGAACCTGCGCGGCATGAACGGCAACAGCTACGTGTTCCGCTGCCCGGCCGGCAAACCCGCACCGGCCTCGGTCACCGGCAGCGGCGTGTATACCGACGCCTCCTCAATCTGTGCCGCCGCCGTGCACGCCGGAACGATCGTCGCGCAGCACGGCGGATTGGTGATGATCCAGATTTTGCCTGGCCAGAACGACTACCGCGGCAGCCGCCAGAACTTCATTCTCAGCGGGGATTACGGACACGGGTGGGGTGGCAGCTTCGTCGTGCTGTCGGCGGTCGACATGCAGGGGAACAAATCGCGCTGAATCGTACGCACGCCGGAAACGCCGCAGCGAGTTCCCGGCCAACCCACGCAGTCACCGCCATCGAGCGTCCTGCAGGCGGTGCATGCATGCATGGGCCATTGGCGCCGTAGCGAATCCCCGCCCCCTGTTGCTGCGATGCAGCAGCGTTTGGCGTATCCTTGCGGGCCACTTTCCTCTCCCTCTGCAAGGACACCCCATGGGTCTGCATCTCGTCTCCGCCGGCCGCGACGTGCCGCACGAAATCAACGTCATCATCGAAATCCCGAAGGATGCCGAGCCGGTCAAGTACGAAGTGGAAAAGGAAAGCGGCGCGATCTTCGTCGACCGTATCCTGTCCACGCCGATGCGCTACCCGTGCAACTACGGTTACGTGCCGGGCACCCTCGGTGGCGACGGCGATCCGCTGGACGCGCTGGTGATCCTGCCGCTGTCACTGATTCCCGGCTCGGTGATCCGCTGCCATCCAGTCGGCATGCTGAAGATGAGCGACGAAGCTGGCAGCGACGAGAAGCTGATCGTGATTCCGTCACCGAAAGTGTTCCCCGGCTACGCGCACATCACCGACATGAAAGGCGTCTCGCCGCACTGGCTGGAGCGCATCGGCCACTTCTTCGAGCACTACAAGGACCTGGAGAAGGGCAAGTGGGTGAAGGTCGAAGGCTGGGTCGGCGCCGATGAAGCAAAGGCCGAGATCGTAGCCGGCATCGAGCGCTACAAGGCCGACAAGAAAGGTTGAGTTGAGCCCTGCTGCGAGGCGACGAGGGCTAGACCCACTGGCTGCGTGATCCGGACGGCGCGCGCAGCCGGTCCCTCAAGCGCGACAGCTCGCTGTGCCGCAGATCCTCGCGCAGTTCGCTGGGCGAAGCGCCCAGCGATTGGCGGAATGCCTCGGTCATGTGGCTGTGGCTGCTGAAGCCGACGTCGCAGGCGAGCGCGGCCAGGTCCTCCTCACCGTCACCCAGGCGTCCCAGCGCGGTACCCAGCCGTTGCTGCACCCGGAATTGCCGCAGCGACTGCCCGGTGCGCCCGCGAAAGATCCGGCACAGATGGAACGGCGAGCAGCCGGCAAGTTCCGCCAGCGCATGCACGTCAAGGTTTTCCCCGACGTGGCCGATGATCGCCTCCTCGACTCTTGCCACCTGACGAGCCACCCCGCCATGCGGCGCGTGCACGCGAATCGGCACATGGGATTGCAGCAGGCAGGCAAGCGTTTCAAGCAATACCTCGTCGGCTTCCTCCGGCATGTCGTCGCCACCATGTCGCAGGCCGAGCAGCATCTCGACATGGGTTTTCTGGAACTGCAGGTCGTGCCCGAATTCGCGGCATGGCGTTGCGGCGCCAGTGATGCCGAGCGTATCCAGCATGGCCTCGTCGATCCACACATCGGTGCAGCAGTCGCAGCCGTCGAGGTCCGGGTGGGTGACGCGGTACTCGACGTTCTTCTGCAACAGGATCGCCTGGCCAGGCCGTGCGAAAAACGTCCTGCTGCCCACGTGCATTGCGAACGAGCCGCGTCGGGTGAAGATGAAACGCGCCGGCTCGCCGGCTTGCGGGCCGCCACAGTCGACACGCGGACGCTTGCAGACATGGTTGATGACCATGAAATGCGATGACTGCAGCACGGTCTGCATGATCGACATCTGCGTGGCTCCGGAACGCACACACCCGCGACCGATCATACGCCCGGATTTTGCAGACCGGACGCGCCAGCAGAGGCCGGCATGCGCAGGATTTTGAAAGCGGCCGCAGCTGTTTTGTGGAAGGCGGCGAGACCTCCGACGAGTGAGCCTGCGTATCGGCATCCTGCGGATAGCGCATGTTTATGAAAGCGCCCATGCGACGCATGCGCGAAGCTGAATACGCCTATCCCGCGGGAAGTCCGCCGCAAGACGAAACGTCACCCGTCCCCACGCCTGCATTGCCCGCACTTCAGCCAACACGCATGGAGAGTCCCATGAACAAGACACTCTGCACCTTGCTTGCCACCTGTTGCGTCATCAGCGCCGCCCAGGCCGCGGAGCCAGCGGCCATCGACGACTGGTTCAATCCAATGCTGTACCCGAAGGACTCGCAGCCGTTCGGCAAAAGCATTACCAGTTGGGCCGAGCTCAACTGGCAATGGATTTACGCACAGCCGTTCGAGCACAACCCTTATATCGATCCCACCGGCGCCGATTGCGCGGTCGGCCAGAGTGGGCCGGTGTGGCAGCTGGCGCCAATCGCCTCGATGATGTCCGGCACCTACACGCGCACCTGCACGATTCCGCGCGGCAAAGCGATATTCCTGCAAATCGGCAGTGTCGCGGACGACTGGCCTTGCCCCGACCCGACCTTCGGCCCCAAACCGGGACAATCGATGTACGACTTTCTGGTCGCCGACGCCTTGCCCTACAACATGGTCACCGAGCTGGACCTGAAACTGGATGGCCGGCCGATCTTCAACCCGAAGCGCTACATCTACACCTCGGAAAACCTGTTCGCGCTCAAGGGCGATCCCAGCGAAGCGCAGTTCGACCCCTGCATCACCGGCGCCTTCCAGCCGAGCGTGATCTACGGTTACTTCATGATGTTCCGTCCGATGTCGCCGGGCAGGCACACCATCGTGCGGCACAATCACGACAGCAACGGCACCGACCTCACTTTCATCTATCGCCTGACGATCCAGTAGAAACTGGCGCCGTGGGATAACCGCAGCCGGACCGGCGTGGAGAGATCCTTAAACGTCCCGGCTGCGTTACTTTCTCCAGTGGCGGGAAACACGCTCAGCCGCGCTTGAGCAGTTCGCGCAAGTCGATGATCGCGGCATTGGCGCGCGACACGTAGTTCGCCATCACCAGCGAGTGGTTGGCGAAAAAACCGAACGGCGAGCCGTTCAACACCATCGGACTGTGCAGCGGGCGCTGCGCTTCCTCCAGCTCGCGGATCACCTGTTGCAGGCTGACGTCGGCGTGCTTGCTGCGCAGGATCGGGCCGAAGTCCTGCTGGAATGCCTTCAGCTGCTCCAGCAGCGTCCAGGTGTAGCCGCGCGCCTCGTAGAAGTTGTCGTCGATCTTCGTCCATGGCGTTTTCACGAGACGGCCGCCGCCAGGCACCGCCACCGTGCTGGCGCCGGCAGGCTCGTCGGCTACGTCGCCGATGCGGATCTGGCCCACGCTGGCGGACAAGCGCTGCGAAAGCGAGCCCAGCCGTGCGGACACCACCTGCAGGTAATCAGCCAGGTTGTCGGCGCGCGCATAGAAATGCGCGTTACCCTCGTCGCTGTCGCTGAGCCGGTTCAGATAGCCGTCCAGATGGCCAATCGCCTTGGCATACTGGCCTTCCGAGCTGGGTAGCAGCCAGCGGTCGTTCGGGCTGGACAGCAAAGGATCGGCCTCGGCCAGATCCTTGTCTTCGGTCGACTGCGTCTGCGAGCGGCTGAAGTCGTTGCGCAGCGCGCGCACCAGGTCGCGCGAGGCGGTCAGCGAGCCGAATTCCCAGTTGGGCACATTGTCCATGAACACGCCCGGCGGCAGCCGGTCGTTGCTGAGGTAGCCGCCGCGCTTGTCGAGCAGGGTGTGCACCGAGGCGATCAAGGTGGCCGTGGTGGTCGCGCCCACGCTCGCGGGATGCTTCAGCTCCTGCAGCTGCGTGCGCGTTACCGCTGCCGGATCGAACAGTGGCGGCTCGGCATCCCACCACCACATCAGCGCGGCCACGAGCAGCACCACCAGGGCGACCAGCCCCAGGATGGCGCGGCTGATGCCACGGCGCGAGGAAATCGAGGTGTCCTGGGTCTGCATGGGGCAGCTCCTGCGGGGGATGGCCAAGCTTACAACGCGGCTCACTGCTCCCATGGCGGATGCCCGCCCAGTCGCTCGGCCAGGAAATCGACGAACGCGCGCACACGCGGCGGCACCAGCCGGCGCTGCGGCATCACCGCGTGGATGCCGGTGGTGGCGATGGGATAGTCCGGCAACAGCACCTGCAGCTGGCCGCTGCGCAGTTGCTCATGCACGTGCCAGACCGAATGCATCGCGATGCCGAGCCCGGCCATCACCGCGTCGCGCAGCAGCGCGCCCTGGTTGCTTTCGAAGCGGCCCTGCACGCGCTGCGTGATCTCGCGCCCCTTGCGGTCGGTGAAATGCCATGCCTCCTGCCGGCCCTGGCTACCGACCAGCAGCAGACAGTCGTGCGCGGCCAGATCCGCCGGCGTGCGCGGCGTGCCGCGCCGCCGCAGATAATCCGGGGCCGCGCACAGCACGCGTCGATTGGTCGCCAACTGGCGCGCCACCAGGCCGGAGTCGCCCAGTGCGCCGACGCGGATGCCGAGGTCGAAGCCGGAGCCGACCAGATCCAGGATCTGGTCGTTGAGGTTCACGCTGAGCTTGACCCGCGGATGCACGGCGAGGAACTCCGGCAGCAGCGGCGAAATGTACTGGCTCCCGAATGCGGCCGACATGGTCACCCGCAACGTGCCGCTGACTTCGGTGGCGTTCTGGCGCAGGCCGCCGGTCAGCGCTTCCAGGTCCTCCACCAGCGCACGGCCCTGTTCCGCCAGAGCGGCGCCTTCCGGCGTGGCGTGCAGTTGCCGCGTGGTCCGGTGCAGCAGGCGGACGCCGAGGTCGCGTTCCAGCCGCTTCAGGCGCTGGCTGGCCACCGCCACGGAAAGATCGAGGCTGCGCGCGGCCGCGCTGATCGAGCCGAGATCGAGTACACGCAGGAACAGGCTGAGGTCACCGACACGATCCATGGATTATCAACCATACGTTGAGAATGATTAGCCATCCTGGTGGTTTTTGGCGAAAAGGCAACTGCCTAAGCTGCGCATTGTTTCTGTCCGGACTGTCGTCATGCACTCCACCTCCACCACTCGGATACGCACGCCCCTCGCTCTCTACGCGCTCACCGCCGGCGCGTTCGGCATCGGCACCACCGAGTTCGTGATCATGGGCCTGCTGCTGCAGGTATCCGCCGATCTGCACGTCGGCATCGCCGCCGCCGGCCTGCTGATTTCAGGCTATGCGCTGGGCGTGTTCGTCGGCGCACCGCTGCTGACCGCGGCGACCAGCCGTTTGCCGCACAAGACCGCGCTGGTCGCGCTGATGATCGTCTTCACTATCGGCAACCTGGCCAGCGCGCTGGCGCCGAGTTACACCGTGCTGATGATTGCGCGGGTGCTCACCTCGCTGGCCCACGGCACCTTCTTCGGTGTGGGCGCGGTGGTGGCCACCGGCCTGGTGGCGGAGGACCGCAAGGCGTCGGCGATCTCGATCATGTTCACCGGCCTGACCGTCGCCACCTTGCTCGGCGTGCCGGCCGGCGCGTGGCTGGGCCTGCACTTCGGCTGGCGCGCAACGTTCTGGGCGGTCAGCGTGATCGGCGTGCTCGCCACCGTGATCATCGCCACGCTGGTGCCCGCCGACCGCGGTGAGCATGCACCGATGAAGTTCATCGAGGAGCTGAAGGGCATCGCGCATCCGCAGGTGCTGCTCGGCCTGCTGATCACCGTGCTCGGCTTCGCCGGCGTGTTCGCGGTGTTCACCTATATCCAGCCGATCCTGACCCGCATCACCGGCTTCGCCGACGACGCGGTGTCGCCGATCCTGCTGGTATTCGGCAGCGGCATGGTGATCGGCAACCTGCTCGGCGGCCGGCTGGCCGACAGGCGACTGGCAGCGACTCTGGTGGGCTCGCTGGCCGCACTGGCGATCGTGCTGGGCGCGATGACATTCGCGCTGCACAGCAAGCCGGCAATGATCGCGTTCGCCGCCGTGTTCGGCATCGCCGCGTTCGCCACGGTCGCTCCGCTGCAGTTGCGCGTGCTGCAGAAGGCCACCGGCGGCCGCGTGCCTGGCATCGAGCTTCAACATCGCTGCGTTCAACCTGGGCAACGCCATTGGCGCATGGCTGGGCGGCGTGGTGATCAGCCGCGGACCGGGCCTTGGCGCGGTGACCTGGGTGGCGGCGCTGCTGCCCGTGCTCGGTCTTGCCGTGGCGCTGTGGAGCATCAGGCTGGATTCCGGCCGGACGCGCCGCGCGCCGCTCATGGCCTGCACGGAAACCACCCTCTGACGAAAGGACAATCCTCATGGAATACCGTTATCTCGGCCGTTCCGGTTTCAAGGTGCCCGCGCTCGGTTTCGGTGCCGGCACGTTCGGCGGCAAGGGGCCGCTGTTCAGCGCCTGGGGCAACACCGATGTCGCCGAGGCGAAGCGGCTGATCGACATCTGCCTCGACGCCGGCGTCAACCTGTTCGACAGCGCGGACGTCTATTCGGACGGCGCCTCGGAATCGATCCTCGGGGCGGCGCTGAAAGGGCGGCGCGAGCAGGCGATCATCTCGACCAAGATCTCGCTGCGCGCGGGCGAAGGTCCGAACGACGTGGGCGCTTCGCGCCATCATCTGGTTGCCGGCGTGGAGCGCGCACTGAAGCGGCTCGGTACCGACTACATCGACCTGCTGCAGCTGCATCACTTCGACGCGATGACGCCGGTGGAACAGGTGATGTCGACACTGGACGACCTGGTACGCGCCGGCAAGGTGCGCTATCTCGGCGCGTCGAATTTCTCGGGCTGGCAGCTGATGAAGTCGCAGGCTGTCGCCGACCGACAGGGCTACTCTCGCTTCGTGGCGAACCAGACCTACTACTCGCTGATCGGCCGCGACTACGAGTGGGAACTGATGCCGCTCGGCCTTGACCAGGGCGCTCGGCGCGATCGTCTGGAGTCCGCTGGGCTGGGGCCGCCTCACCGGCAAGATCCGCCGCGGCCAGCCGCTGCCTGCGGGCAGCCGTTTGCACGACACGGCCGGCTTCGCGCCACCGGTGGACGAAGAGCGGCTATATCGCGTGGTCGATGCGCTGGACGCGGTGGCCGCGGAAACCGGCAGGACGATTCCGCAGAGTCGCGCTCAACTGGCTTCTGCAGCGCCCCACGGTATCGAGCGTGCTGATCGGTGCGCGCAACGAGGCGCAGCTGCGCGCACAACCTGGGCGCGATCGGCTGGACGCTCGATGCGGCGCAGATCGCGCGCCTGGATGCCGCCAGTGCCGTGATGCCGCCGTATCCTTACTACCCCTACTGGAACGGCATGTTCGCCGAGCGCAATCCCCCGCCGGTGCCGTTCAACATCGCCACGGAGCCGCAAGCATGAAAGCCGTCGCACTCCACCGTTACCTGCCGATCGATGATCCGCAGTCCCTGCTCGATGTCGAGCTGCCGCAACCCGCACCCGGCGAACATGACCTGCTGGTGCGCATCGAGGCGGTGTCGGTGAACCCGGTCGATACCAAGATCCGCTCGCCGAAGCCGCAGGTCGAAGCGCAGCCCAGAGTGCTCGGCTACGACGCGGCCGGCACGGTCGAGGCAGTCGGCGAATCCGTCAGTGGCTTCGAGCCAGGCGATCGCGTGTATTACGCCGGCGACGTGACCCGCGCCGGCAGCAATGCGCAGTTCCATCTGGTCGACGCGCGGCTGGTCGGTCACGCGCCGCGGTCCATCGACGCCGCGTCAGCGGCAGCCCTGCCGCTGACCACGCTCACGGCGTGGGAGCTGCTGTTCCAGCGCATGCCGTTCGACAGCGAGCACGGCGGCGAAGGCAAATCGCTGCTGATCATCGGCGGTGCCGGCGGCGTTGGTTCGATCGCGATCCAGCTGGCGCGACGCGCCGCCTTCACGGTGATCGCCACGGCCTCGCGCGAGGAAACCGCCGATTGGTGCAGATCGATGGGCGCGCACCACGTCATCAATCATCGCGATCCACTGGCGCCGCCGTTGCAGGCGCTGGGCTTCGCCGAGGTCGATGCAGTGCTCAATCTCGCCGATACCGATCGTTACTGGGACACCATCGGCGAGCTCCTCGCCCCGCAAGGCCACGTCGGCCTGATCGTGGAACCGACCGGCGCGTTGAAGATCGGCGATCCCTACAAGGCGAAGGCCATCGGCATCCATTGGGAAATGATGTTTGCGCGACCACGCTTCAAAACGGCCGACCAGGCCGAGCAGGGTCGCATCCTCGACCGCGTGGCGGCGCTGATCGATGCCGGCGAATTGCGCAGCACGCACACCGAAACGCTGGCGCCGATCAACGCCGCGAACCTGCGCGAGGCGCATCGACGACTGGAGTCGGGCACCACGATCGGCAAGCTGGTGCTCGCCGGCTGGTGAGGCAACCCGATGATGTGAGTGGGTCACCCATCGGCGTTCAGGCGGGCTTGCCCGGTATCGCCGCGGCCGGTGCCGGCTTGGCGGGCTCGCCTTTCTTGCCGAGTTGCTCGAGCAAAGTGTTCATGTCCTCGGCGTGTTCCTCCTCCACCGCCAGGATGCCTTCCAGCACGCGGCGGGTGGTCGGGTCGTCGGCGCCGATGTAGGTGATCATCTCGCGGTAGCTGTCGATGGCGATGCGCTCTGCGACCAGATCCTCCTTGATCATGTCGACCAGATCCTCACCCTCGACGTAATCGGAGTGGCTGCGGCTGAGCAGGCCTTCCGGCGACAGGTTCGGCTTGCCGTCGAGCTGGGTGATGCGCTCGGCGATCTGGTCGGCGTGACCCTGCTCTTCGTTGGCGTGTTCGAGGAACTCGGCCTTGATCGCCTGCGAGTTGATGCCCGAGGCCATGTAGTAGTGGTACTTGTAACGCAGCACGCATACCAGTTCGGTGGCCAGCGCGTGATTGAGCAGCTTGACGACCGTCTCCCGATCGGCGCTGTAGCCAGCGGTCATCGCACCCTTGTCGATGTCCTGGCGCGCGCGTTTGCGGATGTTCTCGATATCGCTGACGAACGGTTTGGTGGTGGCCATGGTGTGCTCCTGCATGCGGGGGACGGCTGCGACGGCAAAACCCCACCGCCGCCAGCAAAACTCCGCCCAGCGTAGGAACGCACGTGGAAAAGCCAGGTGAAGGCTGGCAGCACCGGCGCACGTCATGCGCGTTGCCGGTGCGGACGACGCGCTAACGCGGCAGGTAGGCGCGCAGGAACATCTCGACGCCGGCGCGCGCGGTGCTCTCGATTTCCTCGATATAGCTCTCGGGGCATTCGGTGCAACCGAACATCTGGCGCATCATCAGGTTGCCCTTGATCAGGGTAAGGAATTGCACCGTGCTGCGCGGCACGTCGTCGATGGCGAGCTGGCCGGCGTCAACCGCCTGCTGCAGCAGGCGTTCCATCAGGCCGTGCGTGCGCGTGGCGCCCTCTTCCCAGATGAGCTTGCCGTAGCGCGGGTTGCCCTGGCGGCAGTCGCTCAGGATGGCGCGGAAAGTTCCCACGGTTTCGGCGTTGCAATCCAGGTGCGCATGGGTCAGCGCCACGCGCAAAAGGGTTTGGCGAATATCCACGGCGGGATCGAACAGGTAGGTTTCTTCCGGCAGAAGGTCCTGGATGCGCGAACGGATCACCTCGCGGAACAGGTTGTCCTTGTCGCCGAAATGGCTGTAGACGGTGAGCTTGGATACACCGGCATCGGCCGCGATCGCATCCATACTGGTGCCGGCAAACGCGTTGCGGATGAACAGCGCCTTGGCCGCGGCCAGGATCGCTGCACGCTTCTCCATGTCCTTCGGGCGACCGGGGCCTTGGGCCTTGATCTGCACGCTGGTATTCATGCCTCCACCTTCACAAACGGAAATCCGGGCTTTATTATACGCAGCGGTTCAATTATTTTCCAGAATGACGAGGGCAGCCGGTTTCCGCGGCCTGTTTGCGCGCGGCGGCGGGTGACTTCCGTCAACCGCTCGCGATGACTTCCGGCACTTCGAGGCTTGCGACGCAACCGGCAGGCTTGCACCGTCGGACATGTCATTGTGGGGCCGGGCTTCAGCGCTTATCCTCTTTGACCTTTTTTATCCGCACGGGACACGAGCAGATGGCGATGAATATCGAGCAGGCGCGACTGAACATGGTGGAGAACCAGGTGCGCCCGTGGGAAGTGCTGGACGGTCGCGTGCTCGACGTCATCGCGCGCGTGCGCCGCGAGGATTTTGTCGCACCCGAACATCGCCAGCTCGCTTTCGCCGACCTGTGCCTGCCGCTGGGCCATGGCGAGGTCATGATGAAACCGGTCGTCGAAGGCCGCGTGCTGCAGGCGCTGGAATTGCAGCCGACCGATCGCGTGCTGGAAATCGGCACCGGCTCCGGCTTTCTCACCGCCTGCCTGGCCAGCCTGGCGGCACACGTGACCAGCGTGGACATCCATGCTGACTTCACCGCCGCCGCCGCGCAGCGTTTGCAGGCCGCCAGCATCGTCAACGCGACCGTGCTCACCGCCGAAGCCGTCCATGCATGGCAGCCCGATGATCTGTTCGACGCACTGGTGGTCACTGGCGCGGTATCCGACATGCCGTCGCGCTGGCTGGGTTGGCTCAAGCCCGGTGCCCGCGCACTGGTGGTGCGCGGCCAATCGCCGGTGCAGCACGCCACCTTGCTGACCCACGAAGGTGCCGGCCGCTATCGCGAAGAGATCCTGTTCGAAACCGATCTGCCCTACCTGATCCACGCCGAACCGCCAGCGCGGTTCGTCTTCTGATTGCGCCCAACCGATTCCCCACGAGGCAACCCATGCGTTTGAAGCTGCTCACCCTGGCCTTGGCACTGGCCGCCATTTCGCTGCCCAGCCACGGCGAGGATCTGCTCGATGCCTACCGTGACGCCCGCGCCAACGACCCGGTGCTGTCGCAGGCCGACGCCACGCGGCTGGCGACTGGCGAAGGTGTCGACCAAGCACGTGCGCTGTTGTTGCCACAGATCAACGGAACCTTGAGCCTGAGCCAGACCAATGGCGGCGGCGGCACCAATTTCCAGGATCCGAACAACCCCGGCAACCTCATCAACACCAGCCAGTTCGGGCATACCCGCACGCGCAGCATCAACGGCCAGCTCAGCCAGACCGTGCTCGACTTCAGCAAGTACGCCAACCTCAAGGCGGCGCACTCGGCATCGGACGCCCAGGACGAATTGTACGAGGCAGCCTCGCAAGAACTGTACGTACGCGTGGCCACGGCCTATTTCGGCGTGCTGACCAGTGAGGACGAGTTGACCTACGCCAAGGCCAACGAAGATGCGTTCCGGCAGCAGTACGAGCAGTCCGACCAGCGCTTCAAGGTCGGTCTTTCGGCGATCACCGACGTCTATCAGGCGAAGGCTTATTACGAGGCGGCCAAGTCGCAGACCATCGCCGCGCAGAACACGCTCAACGACGCGCGCGAAGCGCTCACGCAGATCACCGGCAAGCCGACCGGCGACCTGAAGAAGCTGCGTGACGACCTGCCGATGGATCCCCCCGCACCGGCCGATCAGGACGTGTGGGTCAAGCAGGCGATGCAGACCAACCCCAACCTGCTGGCCCAGAAAAACAACGTGGAGACGGCGGAACACAACATCAGCGCCGCGCGCGCGGGCCATCTGCCCACCATCACCGCGGGTGTCACCTATGGCAAGAATGCCAGCTGGTACCAGAACCCGCAGGCGGGTTTCGGCAGCTCGCAGAACGGTCGCGCCTCGACCACGGTCGGCCTCACCTTGAACGTGCCGATCTTTTCCGGTGGCCTCACCCAGTCGCAGGTGCGCCAGCAGATCTACCAGCGCGACGCCGCCACCGACGCAATGGAATCGCAGCGTCGCCAGGTGGTGCGCGACACGCTCAATTACTACCGCTCGGTGATCGCCGGCATTGCCCAGGTGGAGTCGGCCAAGGCTTCGGTGGATTCGGGTCAGAAGGCGCTCGAAGCCACCCGCGCCGGTTTCGAGGTGGGCACGCAGACGATGACCAACGTGCTGCTGGCGATCCAGACGCTGACCTCGTCGGAGAGCAGCTATTCGCAGGCCCGGCACCAGTTCATCCTCAACAAGTTGCTGCTCAAGCAGACGGCCGGCACCGCCGATCTGAAGGACATCGAGTCGATCAACACCCTGCTGCAGTAAAGCGTGCAGGCGTGAAAAACAGACGGCCGGGTTTACCCGGCCGTTTTGCTGTGAGCCGTGGAAGTGCGCCTATTCCTGCAACTGTGCGTCGATCAGCTGCATGATGCGCTGCACCGCGCCGCGCTCGCGTTCGAAAACCTGCTGCGCCGCCTGCCCCATCCGCTCGCGCCTGCCGGTATCGAGCAGCAGCTGCAGCATTTCCGGGCCAAGCCGGTCGGCACCGGGCACCCGTGCGGCACCGCCTTGATGGATCAGGCTGGTGGTGATTTCCTCGAAGTTGAACGTGTGCGGCCCCACCAGCACCGGCACCGACAGCGCCGCCGGCTCGAGCACGTTGTGGCCGCCGATCGGCACCAGGCTGCCGCCGACGAAAGCCACATCGCTGGCCGAGAAGAACGGCATCAGCTGACCCATCGCGTCGATCACGCACACCTGGTGTGACGACGACGGCATTCCATCAACGCTGCGCGTGGCGACCGTGAAGCCCAGGCTACGCACCGCATGCTCGACCGCCCGGAACCGTTCGGGATGGCGCGGCGCCAGCAGCAGCAATGCGTCGGGCAACCGCTTCAATACCTGCAGGTGCGCTTCCAGCACGGCCAGCTCCTCGCCCTCGTGCGTGCTCGCTGCGATCCACACCGGCCGTCGCGGGCCCCAGTGTTCGCGCATGGCGGCGCCTTCGGCCACCGCACCGTCCGGTATCGGCATGTCGAACTTCATGTTGCCGATGACCAGGATCTGTTGCGGATCGGCGCCGAGCAGGCGGTAGCGCGCGGCGTCGGTGCGCGACTGCGCCGCGATCAGGCTCACGCAACGCAACGCCGAGCGCAGCAGCGCACGCAGCGGCTTGTAGCCGCGCAGCGAGCGTTCGGACAAGCGCGCGTTGACGATCATCAACGGAATGCCGCGCCGACGGCAGGCGAAATACAGGTTCGGCCAGATCTCCGTTTCCACGATCAGCGCCAGCCGCGGCCGGATCTTTTTCAGGAAACGGCTTACCGAATACGGCAGGTCGTACGGCAGGTAGACGTGGAACACGCTGTCGCCGAACAACTGATGCACGCGCGCGGTGCCGGTGGGCGTGACCGTGGTGATCACCAGCGGCGCGTTCGGGTAATCGCGGCGCAGCGCCTTGATCATCGGCTCGGCGGCATTCACTTCGCCCACCGATACCGCGTGCACCCACAGGCTGCCGCTGAAGCCCGGCGCATCGAAGAACCCGAACCGCTCCGGCCAGCGCCGATGGTACGGCCGCGAACGCACGCCGCGCGCCAGCAGCCGCAGCACCAGCAGCGGCGTGACCAGAAACATCGCGAGAGTGTAGATATAGCGCAGCAAAGTCCGGTGCCCGGCGTCCAACGCGGCAGTATACGAGAGCGGAGCGCACGCACGGACGCGTGCGGTCGTTCCGCCCTGCCGCCTCCTCTACAATGCGCACGATGCCCGGCATGTCCCGTCCCGCGTTCACCCGCTCACTGCTTGCGCCGCGCCATTGGCCGGCCTGGCTGGGCGTGGCCGCGATCTGGCTGATCGCGAGGCTGCCGCCGCGTGCGCTGGCCTGGCTGGGGCGACGGCTTGGCGCGCTGGTGACGCGCATGCCTTCGGCGCGGCGGCACATCGCGCAAACCAATATCGCACTGTGTTTTCCCGCCCTCGATACAGCGGCGCGAGCCGCGCTGGTGGATGCCAACCTGCGCGACATCGGCATGATGCTGGTGGAGTTTGCCCTGGGATGGATGGGCAGCGATAAACGTATCGCGGACATCCCGACCAGGATCGAAGGGCTGGAACATCTGCAGGCGGCGCGCGCGCAAGGCCGTGGCGTACTGCTGGTCGGCGGACACTTTTCCCATCTGGAACTGTGCGCACGGCTGGTTTCCCAACGCATCCGCATCGCAGGCATGTACCGCAAGATGGACTCGACCGTGTTCGAATGGATCGTGCTGCGTGCACGGCTGCATTACGCCGCGGCGATGTTCGACAAGGACGACATCCGCGGCACCGTGAAGTACCTGCGCGGCGGCGGCACGCTGTGGTACGCGCCGGACCAGGACATGCGCAGCAAGGACACCGTGTTCGTGCCGTTCTTCGGCGTCCCTGCGTCCACCATCACCGCCACCCATCACCTGGCGCGGCTGTCCGGCGCCGTGGTCATCCCGTTCTTCCATCGTCGGCTGGCGGATGGCCGGAGCTACGCGTTGCGGCTCGGTGCGCCGCTGGAAGGATTCCCCGGCACCGACGTGCTGGTCGACACCGCCCGCGTCAACGACTGCATCGAACAGATGGTGCGTGAGGCGCCCGAGCAGTACCTGTGGGTACACAAGCGCTTCAAGTCGCGCCCGCCCGGCATGCCCGAGATCTACTGATTCCGGCGACAGCCGGGTGAAAGCCTGGTCCGTTGAAATTGCGGCGCTTTCGCGACCAGAACCGATCACCCCGGCTTGTCTTGCGCCCGGGCGAAGACTTCGCTCAATCACCCGCCACCACGAGTCGGCGCCCCCGCGGGCTTGCCGCCCGATCGGCCGGCGACGATCGCGCGATGTTTCGCCACTCCACCGCACGGCACTGCCCAAGGAGTTGGAAAAGTGAACCGAGCCACCCCGCAGGGCACCCGTGCCCTGCCCATCCTGATGTACCACAACATCGCGCGCGCGCCGCGCGATCTGCGCGTGTATCGCAGCCTGTTCGTGAGCCCGGAGGCGTTCGCGCGGCAGATGTGGCTGCTGCGCACGCTCGGTTACACCGGCCTGTCCATGACGGCGGCGATGCCCTACCTGCGCGGGGAACGGACAGGCCGCATCGTCATCATCACGCTGGACGACGGCTACGTGGACAACCTGGACTCCGCCCTGCCCGTCCTGCAACGGTACGGTTTCAGCGCCACCTGCTATGTCGTCAGCGGCAGCATCGGGCGATACAACCAGTGGGATGCCGAGCGGCTGGGCGTGCGCAAGCCGCTGATGTCGGTGGAGCAATTGCGCGACTGGCACCGCGGCGGGATGGAAATCGGTGCACATACCCGCAGCCACCCCCGCCTGACGCAGTGCGACGACGCGCAACTGCACGAGGAGATCCACGGCAGCAAGGCGACGCTGCAGGATCACCTCGACGCGCCGGTCACCCAGTTCTGCTACCCGTATGGCGATGCCGACGACCGCGTGGCCGGCGTGGTGCGCGCCGCCGGCTTCGCCGCCGCGACCACCACCCGGCGCGGCAGGGCCAGCGCCGGCCTGGACCTTTGGCAACTGCCGCGTATCCAGATCGCGCGTCACCACTTCCTGCCGCAGTTCGCCATGCGGACCCTGACCGGCTATGAGGATAGCCGCGCGTGAAACTCCTCTTTGTCGGTACCAACCCCGAGAACACCGGGGCCGCCAGTCACTTTGTCGCCTTGGCGCAAGCCATGGCCGAGGCCGGGCATCAGGTCAGCGCGGTGGTCTATCCCGATGGCCTGATCTGGCAGAGGCTGGCCCACTCCGATGTCCGCCTGAGCAAGGCGAAATTCCGCAATGCGTTTGACCTGCGCGGCTATGTCGCCGTCATCAAGGCGGCGCGACGGCTGAAACCGGACTGGCTGGTGGGAAATTTCGGCAAGGAATACTGGCCATTGATCGTGGTCGGACGACTGCTGCGCATCCCGGTCGCGCTGTTCCGGCACCGCGCGCCGCCCATGAAGCGCCTTTCCGCCTATCTGATCCCCCGCCTCGCGCAACGATTCATGGCCGTCTCCAAGCATGCCCGCCAGGCCTACCTGGACCGAGGCGTCCCGGGGCATCTGGTGCGGGTGCTGTACAACCCGGTCAACATGGAACTGTGCCGGCCCGACCCGCACCGGCGCAGCGAGATCCTCCGCTCGCTTGACCTGGACGAGGATGCGATCGTGCTTGGCTACAGCGGCCGCATGCAGCACGGCAAGGGCATCTTCCCCCTGTTCGAAGCCGTCACCGCGGCCATGACGGAACAGCCGCGGCTGCATTGCCTGTGGCTGGGCGACGGCCCGGAGGCGCGGACGCTGCGCGAGCGTGCCGCGGCGGATCCGAGTGCTGGCCGGCATCACTTCCTCGGCTGGATTCACGATGTCCACCCCTATTACAGCGCGTTCTCCATGCTGGCCCTTCCGTCGATTGCCACGGAAACGTTCGGCCGGGTCTCGGTCGAAGCGCAGGCTGCCGGCGTCCCCGTGCTGGGCAGTGACATCGGCGGCATCCCCGAAACACTGCAGGCGGGCGTGACCGGCCTGCTGCTGCCGCCGGGCGACGTGATGGCGTGGCGCGACGCGATCCTGAGGCTGTGCGATCCGGCCCTGCAGGCGTCGATGGGCGCGGCCGCGCATGAATTCGTGCAACAGCACTTCAGTACGTTGGTGATCGCCGATCAGTTCCTGAAGATACTGACCAACGGTTGATCTGGGAGAGCCCGTTCAATCCCGCGGCCGCCGCTGCTCGTACAGCTTGGCGTATTTCAGGAACGCGTAGAACGCGTGGATGCGCGCCGCGATGAAGCCGGCCCAGCCGGAACGCCAGTGTCCGCGCAGCACGTAGTAGCGCAGGAACGCCACCGCCGGATACGCCACCATGCGCAGCCGCAGCCAGCCAACCCGACGTTTGGCCAGGTCGGCCAGTTGCAGGCTGGAGTAGCGGTTCGCCTTGCCCACGCGCCCGGCAATGTCCGGTTCGCCGTGATGGTCGATGACCACGTCGAGCACGCCCACCGCTCCTTCCACCTGCACTTCCTCATGCACCTCGTGGCCACTCATGCGCGCGTGCTGCCGATCGAACAGGCGCACGTACTGGTTGAGACGGCCGCGGGGCGATTGCCAGCGCCAGAACTGCCACTCGCGCCGCCACAACCGGTAGCCGGCATGGGCCGGTGCCAGCAGCGCCTGCCGCAGCCGCGCGGCGGCGCCCGCGTCCAGCGACTCGTCGGAATCCAGCAACAGCACCCAGCGATGGCTGGCCAGGTCGATCGCCGCCTGCTTCTGCGCGCTGTAGCCGGCGAACGGCTGGGTGTGGACGTGCGCGCCGTAGTGCGCGGCGATCGCCGCCGTGGCATCGGTCGAGCCCGAGTCCAGCACCACGATCTCGTCGGCCCAGCTCACCCCGCGCAGGCAGGCGTCGAGCGTGTCGGCGCTGTTGAACGTGGTCACCACTACCGAAAGCGGTTCACGCCCGTCCATCGTCGCCCTCCACGTACAGCGCCGCGCACCACAGCCCGAGCAGCCAGGCGAACAGCAGCCCCCACCATGCCGAATAGAAGGCCATATGGGTGTTCAACGGAAACAGCATCACGGCCAGCGCCAGCGTGACAGGGAACGCGCGCGCGCGCGCTGCCGCCCCCAACCGCCGCCATGTGCGCAGCGCCAGCGCCAGGGCGGCGAGCCACAGCAACAGACCGATCACACCGGTTTCGGTGAGCACCTCCAGGACCAGCTGGTGGGCATGGCAGGCGCCCTCGCCCACGCCACAGGCCTCCCCGGAAACGACGAACCAGTCGTTCGCCGGCGCGTAGTGAGGGTAGGCATAGCGGAAGCCACGCACGCCCACGCCGTTGACCGGATGCGCCGCCATCATCGCCACGCTGGTGTGCCAGATGTCGAGGCGGCCGCTGAGCGCGGTATCGATGGACTGGTCGGTGCCGTGCAATACCAGCAAGCTGCGCTGCATCCGGTCCTGAAAGCGGCTGGAAGTTTTCCAGGCGACGCCGCCGGCCAGCACGAGCAAGGCGACGGCGACCACGCACAAGCCGGCAAAGCGCCACGCCGACCTGGCCTCGCGCCAGGCGAAGCCCAGCGCGACCAGCGCATAACAGACCCACGCCGCGCGCGAGCCGGCAAGCAACACCGGGCCCAGCACCAGCAAGAACGAGAGCAGCAGACCCGGCAGGCCCCACCGACGCCGCGCCGCCCACAAGGCGAACGGCGACAGCACGGCCAGCGTCGGCCCCAGCTTGAGATTGTCGGCGCCGAAAATGCCGGAGACGCGCTCCGCCTCGGCGTGGCCGCCCAGGCTCCAGCCGGTTAGCGCCTGTATCCATGCATCCAGGCACCACGCCGCCAGCACGAGCGCCACGGCGATGTACAGCGCCTCGAGCTTGCGCTCGCGCCGGATCGCGAAACAGGCGTACAGACCGAGCGGGGCGTAACGCAGCAAGGCGACCACGGTGCCCCAGCTCTTGCCCGGCCTGATCGCATCCACGGCGGAAAACAGCGCGGCACCCACGTACGCCGCCAGCAGCCACAGCAGCAATCGTGCACCGGGATGTTGCCGCCACGCCTGCGGCTCGCGTGCAAACAGCATGATCACGCCGAGCAGGCACAGCGCGGTGCCGAGTTCCGCACTGCGACCGAACGGCAGCAAGGCGATCACCAGCCAGAACGGCAGCAGCGGGGAACGCAACGCGGCCTTGAGGGAGGTGCCGAAGGAAGTCATGCGCGGATCGAAGCGGTGGCGGTCCCGCATTGTAGGCGAGCGCGAACGCCCGCGCGGCGCGCTCAGCCGGACGTCACTTCGTCGTACAACGCCAGGGTGGCGTCCTGCATGTCGGTGAGGCGGTAGCTCTGCAGCGGCGAGATGGGCGGTGCCACCCGCAGCAACTCGGCGGCGCGTTCCACCAGCCGCTCGCGATCGCCCGGCGGCACGCGGCCGGCCGGATACAGTTCGGCCAGCAGTTCGCCGACGCCGCCATGCGCATAGCCCAGCACGGGCCTGCACAGCGACAAGCCCTCGATCACCGTACGGCCGAACGACTCCGGTTTGTTTGACAACTGCAGCACCAGCGCAGATATCGCGTAGATGTCGCGGATGTCGTGGCGCGGCGGCGTCAACACCACTTGCGAAGTGACTCCGCGCAGGCGGATCAGATTGCGCAGCTCCGCCACGTACGCTTCGCGGCCGGGCTCGATCACGCCCAGCAGCAGCAGGCGCGCCTCGATGCCGCGACGTTTCAGATCAGCCAGAAGCTCGATGGCGTCGTGATGGCCCTTGAGTCGCGTGCCACGTCCGGGCAGGGTCAGCAAGGGCGCGCCGGCCAGCGCCGGATACTCGGCAAAGAACGCCTTCTGCCACGCATCGTCGGGCCGGTGTCCATACGGGAACGCGACGGGATCGATGCCGCGCGGGATCACCCGCACACGAGCCGGCTCGAGCCAGCGGTAATGGCTGAGCACGTAATCGCGCATCGTCTGCGAGACCGCGATCACGCGTTCGCCGCGCAGCAGGATCGCGCTGTAATGGCCCGGCGAATTGAGTCCGTGCACGGTGGTGATGAAACGGGGCCGAGGCGTCATGCCCTTCAGCGCCCACCAGCCCATCCAGGCGGGCAGCCGCGACCGGGCGTGGACGATGTCCGGCTTGAGCTCGCGCAGTACCCGGCGCAGCGCGCCGAGCCGGCTCAGGGTCGAGAGCGATTTGCGGCCCAGGTCGAGGGTGACGTGTTCGCTGCCCTCGGCCTGCAGCTGCGCGGTCAGCCGACCGCCGGCGGAAATCACTACCGAACGGTGGCCGGCCTGCACCAGTGCCCGGGCAATTTCCAGCGCCGACCGCTCCGCACCGCCGGAGTGCAGGGCGGGTATCAGCTGGACCACGGTCAGCAGCTTGGCGGGAACGGCGACGCTGGACATGAGCTCGGGACTGGCGGCTTTCATTCTGGAAAGACAAGCAAAAACGGTGCCGCCATGAATGCGCCGGCGCCGCTGGATCAGTCGCGCAATACGTAATGCGCGCCGCAATAGGCACAGGTTGATTCGCCGCCGTCATCGACGATCGGCAGGTACACCTTCGGATGCGAATTCCACAGCTCCATGCCGGGCATCGGGCAGGACAACGGCAGGTCGACGCGCGTCACTTCATAACGATTTTCGGCATTTGCCGGCACCGCTGGCACCGTCGCGGACAAGGGGGGTGACATCAGCGAACTCCAGACTGGACATCAGGCCGCAAATGGTAGCAGGCTGCAGCCTTCTGTCGGGGGACAGAAGGGGAGCAGGAAAGCATCCGTCGCGAACCGGCTCGGCAGCTTGCCGCAGGCCGGTCATGAAACGAACACGTCTCAGTGTCCCGGTGCCTGGCACCGGACCCACGGCAAACGCTTCAGGAGCAGACCATGGATTCCGGAAAAATCATTGAACGCGTCAAGGGCATCCTGACGACACCGCGAACCGAATGGCCGATAGCCGCCGCCGAGCCGGCCACGGTCAACAGCCTTTACACCGGCTACATCGCCATCATCGTTGCGCTGCCAACCATCGCGGGCTTCATCAAGAGCAGCCTGATCGGCACCAGCATGTTCGGCATCACGGTGCGCACGCCCGTCGGCATGGGCATCGTCGGCATGCTGGTGCATTACGCGCTGACCCTGGCGCTGGTCTACGTGATGGCGTTGATCGTCAACGCGCTGGCACCGTCCTTCGGCGGCCAGAAAGACATGGTGCAGGCGCTCAAGGCGGTTGCCTACGCGTGGACCGCCAGCTGGATCGCCGGCATCGCGGTGATCGTGCCGTGGCTGGGCTGGCTGATCGCGATCGCCGGCGCCGTTTACGCGATCTACCTGTTGTACCTGGGCCTGCCGTACACCATGAAGTGCCCGCCGGAGAAGGCCGCGGGCTACACCGCGGTCAGCATCATCATCGCGATCGTGCTGAGCTGGATCGTGGCGTTGATCGTCGGCGGCGTGATCGGCACGGCCGCCATGAGCGGCGCGGCGATGGGCGGCCTCCACGTGACCGGTAGCCATGGCGACAGCGTCACCGTCGATGAGAGCAGCGCGCTCGGCAAGCTCGCCGCGATGGGTCAGCGCGCCGAACAGGCAGGCAAGGAGCTTGACGCCGCGCAGAAGTCCGGCGACAGCGCCGCGCAGTCGGCAGCGATGGGCAAGATGATGGGCGCGGTGTCCGGCAGCAATGGCCCGGTCGAGGCGCTGGCACCGGATCAGATCAAGGCGTTCCTGCCGGAGAGCCTGGGCAACCTCAAGCGCACCAGCACCTCGGCCCAGCGCAACAACGCGATGGGCATGCAGATTTCCGAGGCCACGGCCGAATATTCGGGCGACAACAACCAGCATGTCACGCTGGAGGTCACCGACACCGGCGGCGCCAGGGGTTTCATGGCGATGGCCGCCGCCATGGCGCCCGAGGAAGAGAAGGAAACCGACCACGGCTACGAGAAGACCTACACCGCTGGCGGCAACATGGTCCACGAGGCGTGGGACACCCAGTCGAAGTCCGGCGAGTACAGCGTAGTGCTCGGCAAGCGTTTCACGGTGAAGGCGAACGGCAGCGTCGACAGCATCGACCAGCTGAAGCAAGCCGTGACCAGCGTCGACATGAGCAAGCTGGAATCGCTGAAGGACACCGGCGTGAAGTCCGACTGAGCCATTGTCATGCGCACAAAAAGGCCGCGCCTCAGGGCGCGGCCTTTTTGTGCTGGCGATGCTTACTTGGCGACGTCGTTCTTCGGCACCGAGCCTTCGGTGGTGATGCGGATGGTGAGCGCGTCGCCGACGTTGGGCACATAGGCGCCGACGCCGAAGTCCGAACGCTTGATGCTGGCGGTGGCGTCGAAGCCGATCGACTGCGCCTTGCTCATCGGATGCGGGCCGATCTTGTTCAGCGTGGCGGCCAGCACCACCGGCCTGGTCACGCCGTGCACGGTCAGGTCACCGGTGACCTTGAACTTGTGTCCGCCCAGCGGCTGCACCTTGGTGCTCTTGAACGTCACGACGGGGTATTTGTCGGCATCGAGGAAGTCCGGCTTCTTCAGATGCTCGTCCAATGCGGGCACGTGGGTGTCCAGATCGGCCAGCGGCAGGGTCACCACGACGCTGGACTGCGCCGGATGCTGCTCGTCGAACACCAAAGTGCCTTCGCCGAGACCGAAATTGGCGGTGGGGTTGGAGTAGCCGAAGTGGTTCCAGCTGAACAGCACCATGGTGTGGTGCGGATCGAGCTTGTACGTGACCGGTGCGGCTTGCACCGTGACAGCGGCGCCGAGCAGGCCGGCCAGAACGAGATACTTCATTGCACGCATGGGAGTGCTCCTGTGGAAAGTGGGGGTCAGGCGATCTTGCAGGCTTCGTCGAACGCCAGGCGGGGGCTGCGCGGAAACAGGTTACGGCTGGTGTCGCCGTAACCGAGGCTGATCACGAAATTCGACTTGATCGCGGTACCGGCAAAGAACGCGGCGTCCACGCCGGCATTGTCGAAGCCGGACATCGGGCCGCAATCGAGCCCGAGCGCGCGCGCGGCCATCAGCACGTAGGCGCCTTGCAGGGTGGCATTGCGGAATGCGGTGGTATCGATCAGGGGCTGGTTGCCGACAAACCAGCTGCGTGCGTCGGCGTGCGGAAACAGCCTGGGCAATTGTTCGTAGAACTCGTGGTCGGTGCCGATGATGGCGGTCACCGGGGCTTCCAGCGTCTTCGCGCGGTTGCCGTCGGACATCAGCGGCGCGAGCTTCGCTTTCGCTTCGGGCGATTTCACGAACACCACCCGCATCGGCGAGGAATTCGCGCTGGTCGGACCGAACTTGGCCAGGTCGTACAGCTGGTGCAACTGCTCGTCGCTGACTTCTTTCGGCAGCCACGCGTTGAGCGTGCGGGCATTGCGAAACAGCTGGTCCAGGGTGGCCTCGGAAAGCAACTCGCTCATGGGTATCCTCTTGAAAGACGCGCCGACGGTGGCGCCGTGATCCGCCAGTGTATAGGCGGGCGAACGCCAACAGGCCCAAGCTGCGGAGAACGTACTGTGCTGATACGGGAAACAATGCGGCGGCAGCCGCCGTGTTGACGCTGCGGGACGAATGCTGGGTCGTCACCGACGCTGCCGCCGGCAACCAGCGGCAGGCGCTGGCGCTGGCGGGGCATCTGCAGCTGCCGATGCGCCACTTGGTGCTGCAGCCCCGGGCACCTTGGTCATGGCTGGCACCGCGGCTCACCGCCGGCAGCCGGTTCGCCCTGGCCGCGAGCCAGCGCGAGCTGTTCGCGCCGCCATGGCCGCGCGTCGCCATCGGTTGTGGCCGTGCGGCCGCGCTGTACACGCGCGTGCTGCGTGGCCTGTCCGGCGGACGCTGCTATACCGTGCAGATCCTCGACCCGCGCATCCAGCCCTCGCAGTGGGATACGGTGATCGCCCCGCAGCACGACCAGCTTTCCGGCGCCAATGTGCTGCGACCGCTCGGCTCGTTGAACACGGTGGACGACGCATGGCTGGCCGATGGACGCGAAGCCTGTCCCGCTTTCGGCGAACTGCCGCAGCCTCGTGTCGGCGTGCTGCTGGGCGGTACGCGACGGGGCATCGAGCTGAACGCAGAGTACGCCCGCCAGTTGTCCGCCCGCCTGCTGCAACGCCAGCGCCTTGAAGGTGGCAGCCTGCTGGTGCTGGGATCACGCCGCACGTCGCCGGCAGTGATCGAGGTCTTTCGCGAGACATTGCGCGACGTGCCCGGCCTGGTCTGGGCCGGGCCGGATGACGGCCGCAACCCATATCCCGGCGTACTCGGCTGGGCCGACCGGCTGGTGGTCACGCCCGATTCGGTCAACATGCTAAGCGAAGCCTGCGCCGTCGGCTGCCCGGTACAAACCTTCGTCACCGCGCCGCTGCCGGCGAAGATCGCGCGGTTCCATCAGGCGCTGCGCGATGCGAACCGGCTGCACGATCTGGACGCCATGGCAACGCCTTCGCCTTCGCCTTCGCCGTTGCGCGAGACCGCGAGCATTGCGGCCGAATTGCGCGCGCGTATCCAGCGGCGGCAATCGAACGAGCCCGAACCGCCGGAAAGCACTGACGGAACGACGCGGCACTGAACGGGCCAGTCGAAAACACGACCCATCAGTCGATGGCTGCGGTGCCCGCATCCATCGTCAAAACGCAAACCCCAGCGCATCGGTAACCTCGCGCACGCTGCCGCACAATGGCTCCAGGCCCGCATCGCGCGGTGCGATGCGCGAACGCAGGTCGAGCGTGCAGGACAGCGCCCGCTGCAGCAGATCGGCGTGGGCGACGGTCAGGATCGCGGCCTGATCGCTGTTGAGCAGGCCGGCGACGCGGCACGCTTCGATCAGGCCCGCGTTGGCGGTGATGTCCAGCAACTCCGGCCGCTGCGCGGCGTGCGCCAGCACCAGTCCCTGCAGCGCGAACTCGATGTCGAGCAGGCCTCCATGGCCCTGCTTGAGATCGAGCTGATGCTCGTCGGAACGATCGCGTTCGGCGCGCCAGCGCTGGCGCATGCTGCCGACCTCGGCCAGCACCGCCGCGGGGTCGCGCGGGACCGCGAGAATATCGCGGCGCACCTCGGCCAGTTCGCGGTTGAGCGCTGCATCGCCTGCCACCGGACGTGCACGCAGCAAGGCCTGATGCTCCCACGTCCACGCGCGGCTTTTCTGGTACGCGGCAAACGCATCCAGGCTGCTGACCAGCAGGCCCTTGGAGCCATCCGGACGCAGCCGCGTATCGACCTCGTACATGCGTCCGGCGCGGGTCAGCACGGTGAGCCAGTTCATCACGCGCTGGGCCAGGCGCTGATACCAGCGCGCGCCTTCCAGCGGACGCGCCCCATCGCTCATCGCCTGCGCGCGCCGGCCGTCATAGACGAACACCAGGTCCAGATCGGAAGCGAAGCCGAGCTCGCCGCCGCCGAGGCTGCCGTAGCCCAGCACGGAAAAGCCGGAGCTTTCGCCGGGCAGCCGGCCGTGCTGCGCGACCAGCTCGCGCTCGGCCAGTGCCAGTACGGCCGCCACGATCGACTCGGCCAGCGCCGCGAGGCGGCGCGCGGTGGCCACGGCATCGGCGCGGCCATCGTTGAATGCCAGCCCCAGCCGGAACGCGGTGGAGGCGCGGAATTCGTTGATGCGTTCCAGCTCGGCTTCGGCTTCGCGCTCGTCAAGCGTACCCAGCACGCGGGCAAGTTCGGCGGTAATGTCGGCGCGCCTGAACGGCAATTGGTCGATGCGCGGATCGAGCACGTCGTCCAGCAGCAACGGCTGCGCGATCACGCGTTCGGCCAGAAACGCACGGTCGGCGAACAGTTGCACCAGCCGCTTGCGCGCGGCCGGTTGCTCCTCCAGCAAGGCCAGGTACGACGAGCGCCGCGCCACCGCCTGCATCAGCCGGCACAGGCGCAGCAGGCTGGCGACCGGTGCGCTGGTGGCGCGGGCGGCGCTGAACAACTGCGGCATCAGATGGTCGAGCCGCTCGCGCGAACGCGCCGACATCGCGCGCACCGCGGCCGCCTGCGGCAGCTTCAGCAGCGTGTCGGCCAGTTCGATGCCGGGCACGAAGCCCGAGGCCTCCAGTGTGCCGGCATCGAGCGACTCATCGCAGGCACGCTGCCACAGCACCATGTCCGCCGCCGGCACGCTGGCGGCGCGGCCGCCCTGCGGCATCAGCACGGCGGCGAATTCCTCGCTGACAATGGCCCGATGTCCGGCCAGGGCCGATTCGAGCGCGGCCCAGTCCGGATAACCCAGGCTCAACGCGATGCGTTCGCGGCTCAAGGCATCGTCGGGGATGTCGTGCGTCTGCGCGTCGCGCAACATCTGCACGCGATTTTCGACCCGGCGCAGCAGCACGTAGGCCTCGCGCAGCATGCGCGCTCGCGCGGCAGCGATGTGGCCCCGCGCCTCGCACGCGGTGAGCGCAGGCAGCAGGCCGCGCACGCGCAGGCTCGGTTCGCGGCCGCCGCGGATCAGCTGGGTCAGCTGCACGATGAACTCGATTTCGCGGATGCCGCCAGGGCCGAGCTTGAGGTTGTCGGCCAGGTCCTTGCGCGCCACCTCCGCGTCGATCAGGGCCTTCATCTCGCGCAATCCGGCGAACGCGGTGTAGTCGAGATACTTGCGATAGACGAACGGGCGCAGCAGCTCCTGCAGCTGCTTGCCGGCCGCGCGGTCGCCGGCGACCGGGCGCGCCTTGATCCAGGCATAGCGCTCCCAGTCGCGGCCCTCGCTCTGGTAGTACTGCTCCATCGCGGCGAACGACAGCGCCAGCCGGCCCGCATTGCCGAACGGACGCAGGCGCAGGTCGACCCGTGCGCAGATGCCGTCCATGGTCGGCTCGTTGAGCAGGCGCACCAGTTGGCGACCGAGCCGGATGAAGTACTCGCTGTTGTCGAGCGGACGCGCGCCGTCGGTCTGGCCGGCGTGCGGGTAGGCCAGTACCAGGTCGATGTCGGAGGAGAAGTTCAGCTCGCTGCCGCCGAGCTTGCCGAAGCCGACCACCAGCAGCCGCTGCAGCGCGCCATCGTGGTCGCGGCTGTGACCGTAGCGCGCGGCCAGCGCGCGCTCGGACCAGGTCAGAGCGACGCCAAGCAGGGCCTCGTAGAGCACGCTGGTGGCGGACAGCGTCTCCGGCAGATCATCCAGTCCGTTGACGTCGCGGAACACCAGTCGCAATGCCTCGGCGTGACGGAAGCGACGCAGCGCGACCATGCAGGCGGCTTCGTCGTCCGGCAGTTTGAGCGCCTCGATGCGCGCGCTGGCGTCGCTGCCGGAGCGCATCCGGTCCAGCCCCGCCGGCGCCAGCAATTGCGGCTGGCGGCACCACACGTCGAACGCGAAATCGCTGGCCAGCAGGGTGCAGCGAATGCGTTCGGCAACGCCGGCATCGTCGTGCAGCGGTACGCCTGCAGCGCGGCATCGGGCGGCAAGGTCAGCGTAGCGATCGTCGATCAGTGCTCGCAGCGCGGCGGATTCGTGGGCAGACATCGCCCCATTGTGCCGCAGCACGGGCAAACTGCCGACATGGCTTCGCGGCATCGGTGCACCGGTGCGCGGGACGCGCGTTAGATCGATCGCAACGGCAGCCCGATCGGCGTGCCTTGCGCCCACCCGCTGTTCATCTGCCGACCATTACATTGGAATGTCCACACCATGACAGCTGCAGGACTGCCATGCCCCTGAACTCCGCAACTCCGCCGGGCCACTGGCGCTCGCTGGCTTCACGCATCGTGCTGCTGCTGGCGCTGGCGCTGGCCTTCGTGCTGTTGACCGGGTGGCTCGATGGCGGCATCGGCGTGATGCCGCTGCGCCTGCTCGACCAGCCGCGCTATCCGCTGGCCAACGCGTGGCCGGGCTTGTTGCTGGCGGCCATCATGCTGACCCTGACGCGGCGCGCCCTGCTCTCGTTCGGGCTCGCGTTCCTGCTGCAGGGCCTGCTCTACGGGGTCAATCTTCTGAAGGCGGCGAACCTCGGCACGCCGCTGCTGCCGGACGATTTCCGCATGGTCGGCCAGTTGCGCAAAGGTGGCATGCATCTGCTGGCCGGATACCTGCCGCACAGCCCCTGGCCGTATCTGGGCCTGCTCGCAGCGGTGGCGCTGTTCGTGGCGGCCTGGCGCCTGGAGCCGCCGATCTTCGCGCAACGCCCGCGCCGACCACGGCTGCTGACCGGCGGCGTGCTGATGGCCGCGCTGCTAAGCATGCTGCTCGGCCTGCCCGCGTGGGGCAGGATCTACAACGCCAAGGTGCTCTGGCTGGAACCGTGGTCGGCCTCCACCACGAGGGAACATTCAGGCCTGATCAGCTCCCTGATGCTGTTTCATCTGCAGTACGGCAGCAGCCAGCGCGCGCCCGACCGAGCCGCCGCCAGACAGCTGATCGAGCAGTCGACGCCGGCGCTGCTGCAGGCCATGAGCCTGCCCAAGCTGGGCGGCGAACTGCCGGACATCGTGGTGGTGCAGAGCGAGTCGCTGTTCGACCCGTCCATCATGCGTGGTTACGAGCACAGCAATTTCGCTCCCAACCTGCGCCGGCTCGCCACGCAGGGCATCAGCGGAAAACTGCATGTGCCGACCTTCGGCGGCGGCACCATCCGCACCGAGTTCGAGGTGCTCACCGGGCTGTCCCTGCGCTACTTCGACAACCTGCAGTTTCCGTACCTGCAGATGAGCCACAAGGCCCTGCCGAGCCTGGTGCGCACGCTGGCCGCGCACGGCTATGCGACGACGGCGCTGCACGGCAACGACCCGGCGTTCTGGAACCGCGTCACCGCGTTCAAGTCGCTCGGCTTCGGCCGCTTCGTCTCGCAGTCCGCGTTCCCCGCGGGCGCGGCGATGGACGGCAAGTACATGGCCGACAGCGCCATGACCGACGAGATCATGGTGCAGCTGAAAGACAGCGGGCCGCCGCAGTTCCTGTTCGCGATCAGCATCGAGGCGCACGGGCCGTACGACGTCGAGCCCGCCCATGCTGCCGAACGCGACGCCATCCCGGTGCCCGACGGCATCACCGGCAAGGACAAGCGCGAACTGCAGACCTATCTCTACCATCTGCAGCACGCGGACGCCGAACTGGGCCGGCTGGTGAAGCTGCTGGCGCAACGCAAGCGTCCCAGCCTGGTGCTGTTCTATGGCGACCACCTGCCCGCGCTGAGCAACAGCTACCAGATCACCGGTTTCGTCGATGGCGGCGACATGCTGAGTCAGGCCGGCACCTGGCTGCTGATCGATCCGCAGCATCCGCGCCCGCCGGTGAAAATGGACACGGCTGCCTGGCTATTGCCCGGCAAACTGCTGGCGCAGATCGGCATTCACGACGATCCCTATTTCGCCCTGACCGAGCTGGTCGGCCCCCAACTGGCCGCGCTGACCGAAGCGCCCGGCGCGCCGCCGCCGCCTGAAGGCAGCGACATCCAGAAGCTCGACCAGGCCATGGCCAGCGTCAATCAGCTGCGCATCACCGGCAAGCTGGACAAGTTGCTGCCGAGCCCGACGCCGCTGCCCAGCGGCATCGCCCACAGCGGCAGCGAATCCGTAACCGCACCGGCAGCCAACAAGCTGCCGTGATGAACAGCGCGGGCTCCGATCGGTGTGCTTGTGAACGCGCCGTCATTGCTGCACGCCACGCGATGTCGCAGTTCAGCGAGCTGGCTGCCGGCTGAAGTGCTGAAAGGTGCGTTCACGCGACAGTGGGTTGGCGACACTTAGCGTCGACGAAGCGCTGGAGCTGACGCTTCAGCGCACCCCGAAACTTCAGGAGATCCACCCCATGCACAAGACCATGCTTGCTGCCCTCATCGTTGGAGCCAGTACGCTCAGCATCCCTGCGTTTGCCCAGGTCAATCTCGGCGCTGCCGCACAAGTCGGTGCCGGGGTGAACACCGGCGCGGTCGTGCCCAACACGATGCATTCGGTCGACCAGACCGGCGCGCAGACCACGCAGCGTCTGCATCGTGCCGATCGCAACGCGAAGCGCATGACGCACAGGGCAGCCGACCACACCCGTTCCGCGATGGATCACAGCGGCAATGCGGATGCCAGCCTGCGTACCGGTAGCTCGATTGACGCCGGCAGGAGTAATACGCATGCGTCCGCGACTACCGGGGCGCGCGTCGATGCCCATATGCATCCCGGCGCTGCGGCGAACCAGACGGGTCAGACGGGTCAGCGCATGGGCGATCAGGCCAGCGATGCGGCCCATTCGACGATCCAGGCCACCGACCGCACGGCGGGTTCGGTCGGCGATGCCGTCAACCAGACCACCACCGGGCAATCGGTAGGCGCTGATGCCAAGGTGGATGCCAGCGCGGCTGCGCACGGACACTAAGTTCCACGACATGACAAGCAAGGCCCCGGGCGGCAACTCCCGGGGCTTTTTTCTTAGCCCACCTCAGCCCTTGAACACATTTCCCGATGCCATGCCAGATAGACGGGTGTGGGCGTTCTTGTCCACGTGCTCGAAGGATCAGCTTTCGATCAGCGGGCATCAACCTGACGATATCCTCAGGGACGCCGCGCGACGACCACGTTGAACGAATCGTCCAGCGACATGAGTCCACGATCGAACAGCCAGTAGACGGTGCCGGTCAGAGCCAGCCCATTGCGCACCGACTCCGGTCCATCGTGCTCGACGGGCCGAATGTGGGCAGCCTGTACTTCGGGGCGACCGCCTCCTGCATTCGCCATGTTTGGGCCCTGGTCAACCGCACCAGGCTAGCCCAGCGACCACAGGTGCGATAGCGATCCAACGCAGAGCCCGTGGTATGGGGCCCATCACCCGCATGCGATCTCTGGCGTTGCACATTGGCTCCCGCCGGCCGGCTCAGCGTGCGCAGCTGGCGATACATGAAAAGAAAACCCCGCCGAAGCGGGGTTTTGTATTGCTGCTTGGGGTTCTGGACTTAGAAGTCCATGCCGCCCATGCCACCCATGCCGCCGCCCATGCCACCGCCGCCGTGGCTGTGGCCTTCATCCTTCTTCGGCAGCTCGGCAATGATCGCTTCGGTGGTGATCGCCAGGCCGGCGACCGACGCGGCGTGCTGCAAGGCCGTGCGCGTCACCTTGGTCGGATCCAGGATGCCCATCTCGATCATGTCGCCGAACTCGCCGGTCTGCGCGTTGTAACCGAAGTTGCCCTTGCCTTCCTTGACCTTGTTCAGCACCACGCTCGGCTCTTCACCGGCGTTGGCGACGATCGCACGCAGCGGCGCTTCCAGCGCGCGGCGGGTGATCGCGATGCCCAGGTCCTGGTCGGTGTTGTCGCCCTTCAGGCCTTCGACCGCCTTCAGTGCGCGGATCAGCGCAACGCCGCCGCCCGGGACCACGCCTTCTTCGACGGCTGCACGGGTAGCGTGCAAGGCGTCTTCCACACGGGCCTTCTTTTCCTTCATTTCGATCTCGGTGCCGGCACCGACCTTGATGACCGCAACGCCGCCGGCCAGCTTGGCCACGCGCTCCTGCAGCTTCTCCTTGTCGTAATCCGACGAGGTCTCCTCGATCTGCGCCTTGACCTGGGCGATGCGCGCCTGGATCTTCTCGGCTTCACCGGCACCGTCGATGATGGTGGTGTTTTCCTTGGTGATGACGACGCGCTTGGCGCGACCCAGATCGGCGATCGTGGTCTTCTCCAGCGACAAGCCGACTTCCTCGGACACGACCTGGCCGTTGGTCAGCACGGCGATGTCTTCCAGGATCGCCTTGCGACGGTCACCGAAGCCCGGCGCCTTGACGGCGGCGACCTTGACGATGCCGCGGATGGTGTTGACGACCAGCGTGGCCAGCGCCTCGCCTTCGACTTCCTCGGCGACGATCAGCAGCGGCTTGCCGGCCTTGGCGACGGCTTCCAGCACCGGCAGCAGCTCGCGCACGTTCGACACTTTCTTGTCGTGGATCAGGATGTACGGGTCGTCCAGCTCAACCTGCTGCGAAGCCTGGTTGTTGATGAAGTACGGCGACAGGTAGCCGCGATCGAACTGCATGCCCTCGACCACGTCGAGCTCGTTCTCAAGGCCCGAACCTTCCTCGACCGTGATCACGCCTTCCTTGCCGACTTTCTTCATCGCGGTGGCGATGATGTCGCCGATGTTGGTGTCGGAGTTGGCCGAGATGGTGCCGACCTGGGCGATTTCCTTGTCGTTCGCGGTCGGGTTGGAGAGCTTCTTCAGCTCGCCGACGGCGGCCGCGACGGCCTTGTCGATGCCGCGCTTCAGGTCCATCGGATTAATGCCGGCGGCCACGGCCTTGAGGCCTTCCTGGATGAACGCCTGCGCCAGCACGGTCGCGGTGGTGGTGCCGTCGCCGGCCACGTCGGAGGTCTTGGAAGCGGCTTCCTTGACGATCTGCGCGCCGAGGTTCTCGTACTTGTCGGCCAGTTCGATCTCCTTGGCGACGGACACGCCGTCCTTGGTGATCGTCGGCGCGCCGAAGCTCTTCTCGAGCACGACGTTGCGGCCCTTCGGGCCCAGGGTGACCTTGACCGCATTGGCCAGGGTGTTCACGCCCTTGAGCATGCGGGCACGGGCGTCTTCGCCGAATCGGACTTCTTTAGCTGCCATGATTTTTTTGCCTCAAAAAAATTGTTGGGAAACGGTTTGTCGTCGAGAAAAAACAACCAGAAGGAGCCAAAGGCGACTGGCGTGCGCGCTTTCGATTCGCGCTCAACCCATCAACCAAAGGCTCCGGCCACTCAGCCCTCGATCACCGCCACGATGTCGTCTTCCTTCAGGAACACCAGCTCTTCGCCGTCGATCTTGATTTCCTGGCCCGCGTACTTGCCGAACAGCACGGTGTCGCCTTCCTTCAGCGACATCGGGCGAACCTTGCCGTCAGCCATGATCAGGCCTGTGCCGGCAGCGACGACCTTGCCGCGGGTCGGCTTCTCGGTGGCGCTGTCGGGGATGACGATGCCGCCGGCGGAGACGCGCTCCTCTTCCAGACGCTTGACGATGACGCGGTCGTGCAACGGACGCAGTTTGCTCATGGGATAGCTCCATCTGACTATTGAGGTGGGACAAAGGCTTCAAGACCCGGGTCGGCCATCTTGTTAGCACTCAGGGTACATGAGTGCCAATTTTAGCGGTACAGAACGCCGCTGCAAGAGCTTTTGAACCGGGAACGAACAGCTAATTGGGTGGATGCGGCAAGGTTTCAAGGGCCGCCGACGATCGACAGTGCCGATTGAGCGGGACCAATCGTCGCCCGCGAATTGGCCTAAGACAGGCGATCACAATCCGCCGCACGTGTTGGCAAGGCCACGCGCCGGAGCGCTGCGTTAGGCTTCCGCCATGCCCGATACCATTCTGCTCTGCTATTGCAGCTGTCCGGAGGCTGCGAGCGCCCAGGCCATTGCCGAGGCGCTGGTCGGCGAGCGCCTTGCCGCGTGCGTCAATCGCCTGCCTGGTGTCCGGTCCACCTATCGCTGGCAGGGCGAAGTGACCACCGACACCGAGGAGCTGCTGCTGATCAAGACCACCGCAGGGCGCTTCGAGATGTTGAAGGCCCGGCTGTTGCAACTGCATCCATACGAGTTGCCGGAACTGGTCGCCGTGCCGGTGGTCCGCGGCCACGATGCCTACCTCGACTGGGTGCGGGCCAACGCCGCAGGGTGAACCGCGACGACTGGGCCATAATGAGCGCCTGTCCGCGCTGCGCGCGGGCCTTACTGTTTCTGGAGTTCCGATGCCCCTGCTGCCCGCCGGCCGAATGGCCCTCCGTCTGGTTGCCTGGCTGAGTCTGCTGCTGGTTTCGCTGCCGCTGTTCGCGCAGGGCACGGAGGATCTGCTGCCGGTCACCGAAGCGTACAAATTGAGTGCCGACGCCTCGACCCCGGGTGTTCTGAAGCTGCATTGGACCATCGCGCCGGACTATTACCTCTATCGCGGCCGCATGAAGTTCAAGGGCGGCGATGGCGTCACCCTCGGTGAGGCGCAACTGCCCGACGGCGAGAAGCATCACGACGAATACCTCGGCGACGTGGAGACGTATCACCACGGCATCGATGCCAGCATCCCGTACACCGTGGCGGCCGGTACCACGCGGTTGAAGCTCGGCGTGCAGTACCAGGGTTGCCATGAGGTCGATCCGAAGATCTGCTACCCGCCGCATACCGAGCAGCTCGATCTGCCGCTGCCGGCCGCCGGCGCAACCCCGTCCGCCAACCGCAACACGCTGGGCGCGGCGCTCAGCCAGCTCGGCGCCACGAGCACTGCCACTGCCGGCATGGATACCGCGCCACTGCCGGCCGAGCAGGCGTTCCACTTCGAGGCGTTGGCGCAGGGCCGGCATCGGTTGCTGCTGCGCTGGACGATGCCGAAAGGCTATTACCTGTATCGCGACCAGACCACGCTGAGGCTCGACGACGCCGCCGGGCTCAGCCTGAAACCCGCGTGGCCGGCCGGCACCGCCCATCACGATGCGCACTACGGCGACGTCACCGTGTACTTCGGCCAGGTGGAACTGCCGGTAGCCGTGGAAGGCGACCTGGGTGACCGGACGACGCTGACGCTCCAGGCGAGTTTCCAGGGTTGCCAGGACGGCGGCCTGTGCTATCCGCTGATGACGCGCTCGGCGAGCGTCGATCTGGCCGGGGGCGCCGCCTCGCCCGGCAACGCCATCGGGGCCACACAGGAAGCGGCGCCCGCTTCGCTGCCGCTGCAGACCAGCCTGATCGCCGCGCTGCTACTGGCGTTGGGCGGCGGACTGGTGTTGAACCTGATGCCGTGCGTGCTGCCGGTGCTGTCGATCAAGGCGGTGAGCGTGCTCGAAAGCGGCGAGAACCGGGCCACGGCGCGCCGCCATGCCTTGTTCTATACCGCCGGCGTACTGTGCAGTTTTGCCGCGCTGGGACTGGGCATCCTAGCCCTGCGCGGCGCGGGCCATGTGCTGGGCTGGGGCTCGCAGCTGCAGCAGCCGCTGCTGGTGGGTGCGCTGGCCTGCGTGATGCTGGCGGTCGGGTTATCGATGTCCGGCGTGGTGCAGTTCGGCGCTTCGCTGGGCAATACCGGCGCCGGTCTGGCCGCACGCTCCGGCCCCGCCGGCGATTTCTTCACCGGCGTGCTGGCGGTGGTGGTGGCCAGCCCGTGCACGGCGCCATTCATGGGTGGCGCGCTGGCGTATGCATTCGCCGCGCCGATGCTGTCCGCCCTGCTGGTGTTCCTAGCGCTGGGCGTGGGATTGGCGCTGCCGTTCCTGCTTATCGGTTTCGTGCCGGCGCTGGCGCGCCTGTTGCCGAAACCCGGGCGCTGGATGGAAACCCTGAAGCAGGTGCTGGCGTTCCCGATGTATCTCACCGCGGCATGGCTGGTGTGGGTGCTGGCCAACCAGCGTGGTGCCGATGCAGTCGGCCTGGTGCTGGTGGCAATGGTGCTGCTGGCGATGACGTTGTGGTGGTTCGAGCGCAGCCGCTCGCGCGGCGCGGTCAGCAAGGCGCTGGTCATTGTGCTGGCCGTCGCCACTGTGGCGCCGATGTACCTGCTCGCCCATGTACCGCCGCCGTCCGGCGCCGCCCGCACGGAGGACGGCGTGGTCGCCTACAGCCCGGAGAAACTGGCCGAACTGCGCGCGGCCGGCACGCCCGTCTTCGTCGACATGACCGCCGACTGGTGCGTTACCTGCAAGGCGAACGAGCACACCGTGCTGAACACCGAAGCGTTCCGCGCGTTATTGCAGCGCACTGGTGCGGTCTACATGAAAGGCGACTGGACCGACGTCAACCCGACCATCAGTGCGTTCCTGCAGCAGTACCACTCGCCCGGCGTGCCGCTGTACGTGGTCTTTCCCAAAAATGGCGGTCCGGGCAAACAGCTCTCGACCGTACTGACCGGCTCGCTGGTCGAGCAGGCGCTGAGCGAGGCGGCGCGCTGATGTTGAGCCGCAGCAACTGGCTGATCCTGGGGCTAGCCGTGCTGGCCGCCGGCGCGGGTGGCTATATCCAGCACCGCAGCGAGCGACCCGCGATCGATTCGGCCATGATTGGCCAGCAGCTGCCCGATCTGGCATTGCCGGACCTCGACGGCAAATCGCACCGGCTGAGCGACTACCGCGGTCACCGCGTGCTGCTGAACCTCTGGGCGAGCTGGTGCAAACCTTGCCTGGAGGAAATGCCGGCGCTGGCCAGGACCCAGGCGGAGTTCGGCGATCGCGTTCCCATCGTGGTCGGCATCGCCATGGATGACCCCGTTCGTGCACGCGCCTTCCTCGGCGCCCATCCGGTGAATTACCCGGTTTTACTGGGCCGGCTGGATCCGCCAAGCACCTCATCGATGCTGGGCAACGCAGCAGAGACGCTGCCTTACAGCGTCCTGATCGACGCCACCGGGCGCGTCCTGGCCGTTCGCTCCGGACCGATCCCACCTGCGCAGCTGACGCAGTGGTTCGAGCCGGACCGCCGCGGGCCCTGAGCGCCACCGACATACGGTTCCGCACGGAACGTGACGCTTCTCCGCTGAACATCGCCGATCTGCCGTTAACTGGACAATAATCGCCTCGGCGCGCACACTGCGGCGGATTCCGGGAAGACCGGACGCGAACGGGACATTCCGTGGCAAAGATCTTGGTCCTGCACGGACCCAATCTCAATTTGCTGGGTGCGCGCGAGCCGCAGATCTACGGCCGCGAAAGCCTGGCCGACATCAATCACGGCCTGGCCGAGCGCGCGCAGGCTGCCGGGCACGAGCTGGTCTGGTTCCAGTCCAACGCCGAGCACGAACTGATCGGGCGCATCCACCAGGGCCGCGACGACGGCACGGCGATGATCCTGTGCAACGCCGGCGCGTACACCCACACCAGCATCGCCCTGCGTGACGCCTTTGCTTCGGTGGCGATCCCGTTCATCGAGGTGCACTTGTCGAACCTGTTCGCGCGCGAAACGTTCCGCCATCACTCGTACCTCTCCGATCTCGCCGTCGGCGTGATCTGCGGCTTCGGCGGCGACAGCTACCGGCTTGCGCTGGATGCGGCGCTCCGGCGGTTGCAGGCGCCGTCCCCCGGCACGCTTTGACATCCGGCCGCCTGGCCAACCCATCCACTCCGGCCACCTCGTGGCATGACTGACAAAAGGCTGATCCTATGGATTTGCGCAAAATCAAGAAACTGATCGACTTGCTCGAGGAATCCAACCTCGCCGAACTGGAGATCAAGGAGGGCGAGGAAGTCGTCCGCCTGTCGCGCGTGCCGAAGAGCACGGCGCCCGTCGCCGCTCCGGTTGCCGCAGCTGCCGCGCCAGCCCCCGTCGTCGCCGCACCTGTAGCCGCGGCCGCGACCGTCGAGACGCCGGCAGCCGATGCCCTGCCCGCCGGTCACGTGGTGAAGGCGCCGATGGTCGGCACGTTCTACGCCTCGGCCACGCCGGGTACGCCGGCCTTCGTCAAGGTCGGCCAGCAGGTGAAGGCCGGCGAGACGCTCGGCATCATCGAGGCGATGAAGATGTTCAACCAGATCGAGGCCGACGTGGCCGGCACCGTGCAGGCCATCCTGATCGAGAACGGCCAGCCGGTCGAATTCGACGAACCCATGTTCGTGATCGCCTGAGGCCGCCCGGATGCTCGAGAAGGTCGTCATCGCCAACCGCGGCGAAATCGCGCTGCGCGTGCTGCGCGCCTGCCACAGTCTGGGCATCAAGACCGTGGCGGTGCATTCCACCGTGGACCGCAACCTGAAACACGTCGGCCTCGCCGACGAGTCGATCTGCATCGGCCCCGGGCCGTCGGTCGACAGCTACCTGAACATCCCGCGCATCATCGCGGCGGCCGAGATCACCGACGCCCAGGCGATCCATCCGGGCTACGGCTTCCTGTCCGAGCGCGCGGATTTCGCCGAACAGGTGGAGCAGTCCGGCTTCATCTTCATCGGCCCCACCGCCGACGTGATCCGCCTGATGGGTGACAAGGTCGAGGCGATCCGCGCGATGAAGGCAGCCGGCGTGCCGTGCGTGCCCGGCTCCGGTGGCCCGCTCGGCGAAGACGTCGACACCAACATCAAGATTGCGCGCGAGATCGGCTACCCGGTGATCATCAAGGCCGCCGGCGGCGGCGGCGGCCGCGGCATGCGCGTGGTGCGCACCGAGGCGCACCTGGGCAATGCGGTCACCATGACCAAGGCCGAGGCCAAGGCCGCGTTTGGCAACGAACAGGTGTACATGGAGAAGTTCCTGGAGAATCCGCGCCACGTGGAAATCCAGGTACTTGCCGACGGCCAGGGCAACGCGATCCACCTTGGCGAGCGCGACTGTTCGATGCAGCGCCGCCACCAGAAGGTGGTCGAGGAGGCGCCGGCGCCGGGCATCACGCCCGAGCAGCGCGCGGCGATCGGCAAGGTTTGCGTCGACGCCTGCCTGCGCATCAATTATCGCGGCGCCGGCACGTTCGAGTTCCTGTACGAGAACGGCCGCTTCTACTTCATCGAGATGAACACGCGCATCCAGGTGGAACATCCGGTGACCGAGCTGATCACCGGCGTCGATCTGGTGCGCGAGCAGCTGCTGATCGCCGGTGGCGAGAAACTCTCGATCACCCAGGAAGACATCGTCATCCGCGGCCACGCGATCGAATGCCGCATCAACGCCGAGGATCCGGACACCTTCATGCCCAGTCCCGGCACGGTGAAGCGCTTCGAGGCGCCCGGCGGCCCCGGCGTGCGCGTCGACACGCATCTCTACGACGGCTACAGGATTCCGCCGAACTACGATTCGATGATCGGCAAGCTGATCGTGCACGGTCCGGATCGGGAGACCGCGATCGCGCGCATGCGCCTGGCGCTGGCCGAAACGGTGATCGAAGGCGTCAAGTGCAATGTCCCGCTGCAGCAGCGGATCATGGCCGACGTCGGCTTCCAGCATGGCGGCCAGAACATCCACTATCTGGAAAAGCGGATGGCGGAGCAGAAGGAAAAAGCCGCCACCGGCGCCTGAAACCCGCCGGAACACAGCGTGCGCGATGCTCTCGCCGGCAGGAGAACATCGCGCACCGTGCGTTCCTGCCAGCATCGAATGCACTCATGCCCTTTCTCGAGCTCTCCCTGATCGTACGCATCGAACAGCAACCCGGCGCGGAAGAAGCGCTGGACGATCTCGGCGCCTTGTCGATCACCCTGCAGGATGCTGATGCGGAGACGCCGGACGAGCAGGCGATCTTCGAGCCCGGCGTGGGCGAGTTGCCGCTGTGGCCGACGATCACGCTGAACGCGCTGTTCGACGAACACGCCGATCGTCGCGGGCTCGCCGAAGCGCTTGGCGAATTGCTGCCGTGGCTGGAACCGGATCAACTGACCTTTCGCGAGATCGCCGACCAGAACTGGGAACGCGCATGGATGGACCAGTTCAAGCCGATGTCGTTCGGGCGACGGCTGTGGATCTATCCGTGGAACATCGAGCCACCGGCTGATGGCAACGACCTGGTGATCGTGCGGCTCGATCCCGGGCTGGCCTTCGGCAGCGGCACGCATCCGACTACGGCGCTATGCCTGGAATGGCTGGACGGCCTCGACCTCGCCGGCAAGACGGTCACCGATTTCGGCTGTGGCTCGGGCATCCTGGCGATTGCCGCGCTGAAGCTGGGCGCGGCCAGTGCCATCGGCATCGACAATGATCCGCAGGCGCTGATCGCCTCGGCCGACAATGCCGAACGCAATGGCGTCGCCGATCGTCTCGCAGTGTTCCTGCCTGGGGATCATGCCGGCGTGGCGGCCGACGTGTTCATCGCCAACATCCTCGCCGGTCCGCTCGCCGAGCTGGCGCCGACTTTCGCTGCGGCCGCGAAGCCAAGCGCACCGTTTGCGATCTCCGGCATCCTCCTCGGCCAGCAGGATGAACTGCTGCTTCGCTACGCCGAATGGTTCGATGAATTGCGCATGGACACGCGCGAGGAATGGGTACGTATCAGCGGTCGCCGCCGCGCCTGACCCGGCCCGCGGAAAGTTCGCCGCGACCAGCCTGCTAAGCTTGCCCGACACCGAGACAAAGCGGCCTGCATGTATACACAATGCCCTGAATGCCTGTCCGTGTTTTCGCTGGATGCGGCAACGCTCGCGAAAGCCCACGGGCATGTCGTCTGCGGACATTGCAGCGCCGGTTTCGACAGCCTCGCCACGCTTACCGAACAGCTGGTACCCGAACCCTTCGTCGAACTGCCGGTGAACGAGCCCGCGTTCGAACCGCCCTGCCTGGACCTCGTGGTGTACCGGCCGCGACCTGATCCACCGGCGGTGGTCGAGGACGAGGCCGTCGCGAAATCCGCGGAGGATTTTTCGCAGCTGGTGTTCGCGCCGCGCTTTGCGCGCGCGGCGCACGCCAACCAGCCGGCACGATCGCGCCGGAAGAAGCATCAGCCACGCACGCGATCTTCCGGCGACCGGCGCTGGCCCTGGGTGATCGCATGCGTCGTGTTGCTGCTGTTGCTTGCGATCCAGTTGGCCTGGGCCCAGCGCGATCCGTTGATCCGCAATCCGACCGTCGGCCGCTGGCTGCGCGGGAGCTGCGCCATGCTGGGTTGCGAGCTGCCGCTGGTCGCCGCGCCGCAGCAACTGCAACTGCTTGCTAGCAATGTGCAGGCCCATCCCAGCGTAGCCAACGCCCTGATGATCAGCGCCAGCGTGCGCAACGATGCGGCGTTCGCCCAGCCGTATCCGGTGTTGACCATCGCGCTGTCGAACGCGCAAGGCCAACGGCTCGCGATGCGCCGGCTGCAACCGCGCGAATACCTCGACGACGCCGCGATCCGCCAGCGTGGCCTCGCGCCCGGAGCCAGCGCCGTGCTGTTGCTGGAGATCGAGGACCCCGGTGACGAAGCAGTGGCGTTCGAATTCACGTTCGAATAGCAGAGCCGGTACTTAAAATTATTGTCGCGCGCGGGTAGACTCGGTCCCTCGCGCAGATTGCCGGGTGGCATTCGATACATGCCGCGATTGCAGACCAGCCATAAACCATAGGCAGCGGCCCATGCAGCCGCCGCTTCGCACGTGAGGGAAGATGTCCGTGAACGCCGTAAGACTGCCTGTTGCCGAGGCCGCAAAACCGACCTCGGCACATAGCGCGGGCGCGCAAGCTTCCAGCCCTCAGGCCGCCAGCGCGAACGGCGCCAGCGCGTTGAGCGAATGCGTCACGCGCACGGTACGTCGCTACCTCGCAGACATCGGCGACACCCCTTGCGTGGAAGGCCTGCATGCGCTGGTGTTGCGCGAGGTCGAGATCCCCTTGCTGCGTGAGGTGCTGGCGTTCCACGACGGTAACCAGAGCCGCGCCGCCAGCGCACTCGGCATCAATCGCGCCACCTTGCGCAAGAAGCTGGCCGCGCACGGCCTGCTGTAACTCCCGGACCAAGCGCCGTTCATCCGGACGGCTATAATGAGCGGCTTTCGTTACCTGGAAACCCGCTCATGCCCGCTCCCCAGCTCGTCACGGTCCGTCGCGCCCTGCTCAGCGTTTCCGACAAGACCGGCCTGATCGACCTGGGTCGCCGCCTCGCCGCGAGGGGCATCGAACTGCTCTCCACCGGTGGCAGCGCCAAGGTCCTGCGCGAGGCCGGCATCGCGGTCACCGACGTCAGCGAACTCACCGGTTTTCCCGAAATCATGGACGGCCGCGTGAAGACGCTGCACCCCAAGGTGCATGGCGCCCTGCTCGGTCGTCGCGGCACCGACGATGCCGTGATGAGCGAGCTCGGCATCGCACCGATCGACCTGCTGGTGCTGAACCTGTATCCGTTTGAAAGCACCGTGGCCAGGCCCGGCTGCACGCTCGAAGACGCGATCGAGAACATCGACATCGGCGGCCCGGCGATGCTGCGCTCGGCGGCGAAGAACTGGAACGATGTGGGCGTGCTCACTTCGCCCGATCAATACGCCGATGCGCTGGCGGAGATCGAACGCGACGGCGGGCTCGGCCGCACCACGCGCTTCAAGCTTGCCGTGGCCGCGTTCAACAACGTGGCCAGCTACGACGGCGCGATCAGCGATTACCTGTCCGGCCTCAAGCTCGACGATGCGCACGAAACCATCGCCGGCCACGAGACCTTCCCTGGCCAGATCAACAGCCGCTTCGTCAAGCTGATGGATCTGCGTTACGGCGAGAATCCGCACCAGCAGGCGGCCTTCTACCGCGACCTGTATCCGGCACCCGGCACGCTGGCCTGCTTTCGCCAGCTGCAGGGCAAGGAGCTTTCGTTCAACAACATCGCCGACGCCGACGCCGCGTGGGAGTGCGTGCGCAACTTCGTGAAGCCCGCCTGCGTGATCGTCAAGCACGCCAACCCGTGCGGTGTGGCGGTGAGCCTGGAGGGCATCGGCAAGGCGTACGACCTGGCCTTCCAGACCGACCCAACCTCGGCGTTCGGCGGCATCATCGCGTTCAACCGCGAAGTCGACGGCGCCACCGCGCGCGCCATCGTCGAGCGCCAGTTCGTCGAGGTGGTGCTGGCACCGGCTTATACGGAGGACGCGCTGGCCGCGTTCAAAAAGAAGGGCAACGTGCGCGTGCTGGTGATCCCGCTGCCGGCGGACGGCGACCTGCGCGCCGCACACCCGGGCATGAACTCCAGACGCGTGGGTTCGGGCCTGCTGCTGCAGAGCGCAGACACCGGCATGATCGGTGCCGGGGACCTCAAGATCGTCACCCGCCGCGCGCCCACCGAAGCGCAGATCCACGACCTGATCTTCGCCTGGAAGGTGGCCAAGTTCGTCAAGAGCAACGCCATCGTCTACGCCCGCGACCGCCAGACCATCGGCATCGGCGCCGGCCAGATGAGCCGCGTCTACAGCGCCAGGATCGCCGGCATCAAGGCAGCGGACGAGAAGCTCGATGTGCGTGGGTCGGTGATGGCATCCGACGCCTTCTTCCCGTTCCGCGATGGCATCGATGCGGCCGCCGAAGCGGGCATCAGCGCGGTGATCCAGCCGGGCGGCTCGATGCGCGACGCCGAGGTGATCGCCGCGGCCGACGAACACGACATGGCGATGGTGTTCACCGGGATGCGCCACTTCCGGCATTGAGTTGGCGCTTCTCCGGCCGGAGCCGGCTGGCAGCGTAATTGCTTTGCGCATCAAATCAGACCAGCGGCTCCTACACGCCGCGTAGAAGCCGCGCGTTCCAGCATCGGCGTCTTCGCTGCGGAGGCCGCCATGCACTACGAGCTGTATTACTGGACTGGCATCCAGGGTCGCGGCGAGTTCGTGCGCCTGGCGCTGGAGGATGCCGGCGCCACCTACGACGACGTGGCCCGCATGAAGGGCGACGACGCCATCGTGCGTTTTCTCGACGGCGCCCATGAAGGCGCGTTGCCTTTCGCGCCGCCGTTTCTCAAGGCGGGCCGGCTGGTGATCGCGCAGACCGCGAACATCCTGCAATATCTGGGCCCACCGCTCGGACTGGTGCCGGAAAGCGAAAGCCGGCGGTTGTATGCACATCAGTTGCAGCTGACCATCAGCGACCTGGTGGCCGAGGTACATGATGCGCACCATCCGGTCGCCAGCAGCCTGTACTACGAGGGCCAACGCGCCGAAGCGCAACGGCGCGCGGCGGATCTGCGCCAGACGCGGCTACCGAAGTTCCTGGATTACTTCGAGCAGGTGCTGGAACGCGGTGGCGGGCGCCATGCCTTGCGCGAACATTCCTATGTCGACCTGTCGCTGTTCCAGCTCATGGCCGGCCTGGACTACGCGTTTCCCCGCGCGATGCATCGAATGGCGCGCGAACTGCCGTTGCTGCATGCTCTGAAACAACATGTTTCCGAACGGCCCCGGATCGCTGCGTACCTGGCTTCGTCGCGGCGCCTCCCGTTCAACGAAAATGGCATCTTCCGCCACTATCCCGAACTCGACGATCCACGCTGACGGTGTCGCTCAGAATAGTGCGATCACCATGGCGCCGGCGACGATCAGCACGCCGCCGATCAGCAACGGCCAGCTCGGTCGCTCACCCAGAAACACCAGTCCCAGCACGATCGCCAGCGCCACGCTGAGCTTGTCGATCGGCGCCACTTTGCTCACCGGCCCCAGTTGCAGTGCGCGGTAGTAGCACAGCCATGACAAGCCTGTGGCAATGCCGGATAGCACCAGGAACAGCCAGCTGTGCAGCGGCAAGCCGGTCGGCCTGGCCCATTCCTGGCGCAGACTGAGAATGCCTGCGGTGACCAGCAGGATCACGATGGTGCGGATGAAGGTGGCGAGATTGGAATTGATACCGACCACGCCGAGCTTGCCGAACAGCGCCGTCAACGCCGCGAACAGTGCCGAGCCCAGCGCAAACAACAACCAGCTTTCCCGCAGTTGCATCGGCGTGGTCTCCGCTCTCTCGCTATCGATCCGGAACCGTCAAGGCGCGCGCCGCCGACGGACCGGTGAACGATTCAGTTGCCGCCGCCGTCCTGCGCCGGCGCCGTCGACTCTTCGGCAGGCGGTGGGCTCTTGCCCCACTCCAGCACCTTGTACATCACAGGCCCCACGGGCTTCTTGCCGTGCTCGTCGACCAGGCGGCCTTGAGGATCGACCATGTAGGTCTGCTCGATGCCGTTCTTCGGAGTCACCACCACCATGTAGACCCGGCCATTGCGGCTGTATTCCTGGATGTTGGTGTCGCCTTCCTGGCGCACCTTGATCTCCGGCAACGACTTGTCGCGTGGAGCGGCTGCTCCGTCGTCATGCATCGCGGGGAGCGCCTGCGGCTTGAGGTCCAGCCGGCGCGAGGCCGCTGCCGACGTGGTCTTTGCCGGCGTCGCCGCATGCACGCCCGGATCGTTGATCCCCGGCGGCGGCGGTACGTTCGTCGAGGGCGGCGACTGCGCGGACGCGTTCGATACCAGCAGGCCTGAAGCGAACAGGACGCTGGCGAAAACCAGCAAGGCAGCAGTTTTCATGAGGGCACCTCGATCGGGGAGCCGAGCATAGCAGCGCCTTCCCGGCGCTTCCGTGAAGCGCGACATTTCGCTTGCATGCGAGAATGGGGGATGGCCAAACTCATCCTCATCGATGGCTCCTCCTACCTCTACCGCGCGTTCCACGCGCTGCCGCCGCTCAGCAACGCCCACGGCGAACCGACCGGCGCGCTGTTCGGCGTGGTCAACATGCTGCGCGCCACGCTGAAGTCGAAACCCGATTACCTGGCCTTCGTCAGCGACGCGCCCGGCCCGACCTTTCGCGACACGCTGTACGCCCAGTACAAGGCGAATCGTCCGCCCATGCCGGATGACCTGAGCGCACAGGTCGAGCCCATGCTGGCCATCGTCGGCGCACTCGGTTTTCCGATCCTGCGTGTTCCGGGCGTCGAGGCCGATGACGTGATCGGTACGCTGGCCGTGCAGGCGCAGGCATTGGGCATCGAGGTGCTGGTTTCCACCAGCGACAAGGACATGGCGCAACTGGTGAGCCCGCACGTCACGCTGATCAATACCATGACCAACACGGTGATGGACAGCGACGGCGTGGTGGCGAAGTTCGGGGTGCGGCCGGGTCAGATCATCGACTTTCTCACGCTTACCGGCGACACCGTCGACAACGTGCCCGGCGTGTCCAAATGCGGGCCCAAGACCGCCGCCAAGTGGCTGGCCGAATACGGCACGCTGGACGGGGTGATCGCCAACGCCGCCAAGGTCGGCGGCAAGATCGGCGAATGCCTGCGCGAGGCGCTGCCGTTGCTGCCGCTGTCGCGCGAGCTGGTGACGATCAAGACCGACGTGCCGCTGGAGTTCGGCCCCACCGACCTCGCCCAGCGCGTCGCGGACACGGAGCGCCTGCGCGAGCTGTATATGCGCTACGAATTCAAGGCGGCGCTGAAGGACCTGGACGCCGCGGAACAGGCGACGGGCATCGTCGAACAGCCACCCGGGGCAACCAAGGCTGCCGAACCGGTCGTTCTGGCCGGGCCCGCCGCGGTCATCGATGCCGCGCTATCCGCGCCCGGCGACTACGAGCTGGTCACCACGCAGGCGCAGCTCGATGCGTGGCTGGGAAAACTGCGGCTCGCCGAACTGATCGCGTTCGACACCGAGACCACCAGCATCGACGCGATGCGCGCGGACATCGTCGGCATCAGCCTTGCGGTGGAGGCGGACAAGGCATGCTACATCCCGCTAGGCCACGATTATCCGGGCGCGCCGCAGCAGCTCGATCGCGATGAAGTGCTGCGCGCGCTGAAGCCTATCTTCGAGGACCCGACGCGGCCCAAGCTCGGCCAGCACGCGAAGTACGACATCAACATCCTGTCGAACTACGGCATCGTGGTGCAGGGGCTGAAGCATGATTCGATGCTCGAATCCTATGTGTGGAATGCCACGGCGACGCGCCACGACATGGATTCGCTGGCGAAGAAGTATCTCGGCTACGAGACGATCAAGTACGAACAGGTCGCCGGCAAGGGCGCCAAGCAGATCTCGTTCTCGCAAGTCGATCTCGACACCGCCTGCCGCTACGCCGCCGAGGATGCCGACGTCACCTTGCGCCTGCACCGTGCGCTGTGGCCCAGGCTCGACAGCGTGCCGGCGCTGCGCAAGGTCTACGAGGAAATCGAGATTCCGCTGGTACCGGTGCTGGCCGCGATGGAGCAGCGCGGCGTGCTGATCGACGGCGACGTGCTGCGCCGGCAAAGCCAGCAGCTGGGCAAGCGCATGCTGGAACTGCAGCAGCAGGCCCACGCGGTAGCCGCGCACGAGTTCAACCTCGATTCGCCCAAGCAGCTGCAGGCCGTGCTGTTCGACGAGCTCGGCCTGCAGGCGAAACTGAAAACGCCTACCGGCCAGCCGTCCACCAACGAGGAAGCGCTGGAAGCGATCGCCGAAACCCATGAACTGCCGCGGCTGATCCTGGATTACCGCAGCTTGGCCAAACTGCGCTCCACCTATACCGACAAGCTGTCCAGCATCGTCAATCCGCGCACCGGTCGCGTGCACACCAGCTACCACCAGGGCTCGGTGGCGACCGGCAGGGTCTCTTCGTCGGATCCGAACCTGCAGAACATTCCGATTCGCACCGAGGAAGGCCGGCGCATCCGGCAGGCGTTCATCGCACCGCCGGGCTGGCAGGTCATGGCGGCCGACTACTCGCAGATCGAGCTGCGCATCATGGCCCACCTGTCTGGCGACGAAGGCCTGTTGCGCGCGTTTCATGCCGGCGGCGACGTGCACCGCGCCACCGCGGCGGAAGTGTTCGGCGTGGCGCCGGAAGACATCACCATCAACCAGCGCCGCGCCGCCAAGGCGATCAACTTCGGCCTGATGTACGGCATGAGCGCATTCGGGCTGGCGCGCCAGCTGAGCGTCGATCGCGGCGAAGCCAGCGATTACATGGGGCGTTATTTCTCGCGCTATCCGGGCGTGCGCGCCTTCATGGATGCCACGCGCGAGCAGGCGCATCGCGATGGCTACGTGGAGACCATCTTCGGCCGTCGGCTGTATCTGGAAAATCTCACCTCGCGCAACCAGGGTCTGCGCCAGGGCGCCGAACGCGCCGCGGTGAACGCGCCGATGCAGGGCAGCGCGGCCGATATCATCAAGCGCGCGATGATTGCCGTAGCGGCATGGCTGAAGGAGCGCGACGATGCACACATGCTGATGCAGGTGCACGATGAACTGGTGTTCGAGGTGCGCGCCGATGCCGTCGACGAGGTGCGCGCGGCGGTAGTCGCACGGATGTCCGGCGCGGCGGAACTGGCCGTGCCGCTGCTGGTCGACGTGGGCGTGGGCGCAAATTGGGACGAGGCACATTGACCAGCAATAGCCATCCATAACAGCGACTTGCCGGTTAATTTTCCATGAGAATGAATTCTTTTTAAATTTCTTCCCGAAACCTGCAACTTTCCGGGCGAATCACGCACTAACACTCTGGATGCACGCAACGGCATCCATGGCGGGCTCACCTCCCTGAACCCGCCACGGACACGAACCTCTCCCCTGGGTCTTCGTGTCCGTCCCGCCCCGGAGGCTCCCCCTAGCCTCCGGGGCTTTTTTTGTCTGGTCCGGCAGCCTGTACATTTCGTTTACAACAGGCCCGGGCATACTCGGCGCACATTCACCAAGGGGAAACACCATGCGCGCAGGACTTCTTATCGCCGGCATCATCCTGCTGATCGCCGGCATCTGGGTCACCGTCGGCAACGGCAGCTACAAGCAGACCGACACGGTGGCGCAACTTGGCCCGGCGAAGATCGAGGCGACCCACACCAAGTCCGTCCCGCAGTGGCTCGGCATCGCCGGCATCGTGCTTGGCGGCCTGCTGGTCGTCGGCGGCATCGCCAGCAAGAATCGCTGAGCAGCATCCGCACGAAAACCGCCGCTGACGGCCCACCCGTCAGCGGCGGTTTTCTTTTGTGCCCACTACAATGGGCCGGATGGATGTCTCGTACCTGATCGACCCGCTCAACGAAGCACAGCGCGAAGCGGTCTGCGCGCCACCCGGCCATTATCTGGTGCTGGCAGGCGCCGGCTCCGGCAAGACCCGTGTATTGACCCACCGCATCGGCTGGCTGACCCAGGCCGAGCGCGTGCCGCCGTGGGCGATTCTCGCCGTCACCTTCACCAACAAGGCCGCGGGCGAAATGCGTGCGCGGCTGGAAGCGTTGATACCCGGCGGGACCCAGGGGCTCACCGTAGGTACATTCCACGGCATCGCCCATCGGCTGTTGCGACGGCACTGGCGCGAGGCAGGGCTGCCCGAAGGTTTCCAGATTCTCGATTCGGACGACCAGCTGCGACTGGTCAAGCGCGTGATCGCCGGGCTGGGCCTGGACGATGCGAAGTATCCGCATCGCCAGGCCGCCTGGCAGATCAACCACTGGAAGGACGAGGGCAAGCGTCCGGACGGCATCGAGCATCGCGACCATCCGGTCACGCATACCTTCGTCAGGATTTACCAGGCCTACGAAGATGCCTGCCGCCGCGCCGGCCTGGTCGATTTCGGCGAACTGCTGCTGCGCGCGCATGAGCTGTGGCTGAAAGACCCCGCCGTGCTCGATCACTACCAGCAACGCTGGCGGCATCTGCTGATCGACGAATTCCAGGACACCAACACGCTGCAGTACGCCTGGATCCGCGTGCTCGCCGGTGCCAGCGGCAAGGTGTTTGCGGTGGGCGACGACGACCAGTCGATCTACGGCTGGCGTGGCGCCAAGGTGGAGAACATGGCGCAGTTCCTGCGTGATTTCCCCGGCGCGCGCACGATCAAGCTGGAGCAGAACTACCGCTCCACCTCGACCATCCTGAAAGCCGCCAACAGCGTGATCGAGCGCAACGGCAGCCGCCTCGGCAAGCAATTGTGGACGGCCGGCGACGACGGCGAACGCATCGCGCTGTACGCCGCCTACAACGAGCAGGACGAGGCGCGTTTCGTGATCGAGCGCATCCGCGAGTACATCGACGAGCACGGCGCGGCGAAGGATTGCGCGATCCTGTATCGCTCGAACGCGCAATCACGCAACTTCGAGGAGCAGCTGGTCCAGCGCAACATCAAGTACCGCGTCTACGGGGGCCAGCGCTTCTTCGAGCGCGCCGAGGTCAAGGACGCGCTGGCGTATCTGCGACTTACCGCGAACCGCCACGACGACGCCGCCTTCGAGCGTGCGGTGAACACCCCGCCGCGCGGCATCGGCGACCGTACGCTCGATGCGCTGCGCCGACGCGCACGCGCTGAAAACACCTCGATGTGGGAAGCCGTGCTCTCCGAATTGAGCAGTGGCAGCGAACTGGCAGGACGGGCGAAAAATGCAGTCAAGGCATTCCTCACGCTGATCGAAGGCATGGCACGCGCTTTCAACGCCTTCCCGCTCGACGGAATCGGGCCGGGAAGCAGCGAAGACGAAAAGAGCGGCAAGAACCTTACCCTCGCCGAACAGATCGACCACGCGATCACCCACACCGGCTTGCGCGATTTCTACGAAAGGGATTCGCGCGGCAATGCCGAATCGCGGGTCGAGAATCTGGACGAACTCGTCAATGTCGCCAGCCGCTTCGAACGCACCGCCGAAGACATCGATGCGGGCTTGAGCGAACTGTCGGCCTTCCTTTCGCACGCCACGCTGGAATCCGGCGAAGGCCAGGGCGAGGCGGGCGACGACTGCGTGCAGCTGATGACGCTGCACTCGGCCAAGGGCCTGGAATTTCCGGTGGTGTTCCTGGTCGGCATGGAGGAAGGGCTGTTCCCCAGCCAGCGTTCGGTCGACGACGAAGGGCGGCTGGAGGAAGAACGCCGGCTCGCCTATGTCGGCATCACCCGCGCCCGCGAAAAACTCGTCGTCAGCCACGCCGAATCGCGCCGCATGCACGGCACCGAAATGCTGGCCCGTCCCTCGCGCTTCCTTGGCGAAATGCCGGCCGAGCTGATCGACGAGGTACGTCCGCGCGTGCATGTCACCCGCCCACTGTACGCCGGCCGGCCACAGGAGATCTCGCCATCGCTGGAGGAATCGCTGCCGGTCAGACTCGGCCAGCGCGTCAGCCATCCCAGCTTTGGCGAGGGCGTGGTGATCAGCGCCGAAGGCAGCGGCGCGCATACGCGACTGCAGGTGAACTTTGAAGGCGCCGGCAGCAAATGGCTGGTGGCGGCGTACGCGAACCTGACCGCGTTGTAGAGGGTCGCGCGAACTCGCTTGATTCACCCTCTCGCCCGGTATAGCTTGGCCCGACTATCAGCGGGGGCATCATTCCATGGCAAGTTTTCGCCATCCATGGCCAATCAGTCCCCGCGCCATGCCAGCGTGGCCGGATGAAAACAGGCCACTGCCTCATCCGGCATGGAACACTCCGCTGCCTGGCGCGAACCCGTCCTTCCTGCCGCCGCTCAGCTTCGCTGGCCATGCAGCCGTTGCGGTTCCCGTCGCCACAGGCACGGCTCCGCTGCCACGTTCCGCGCTTCAGATCAGCGGTGCGGCGTGGGTCGCCAGGTTTCCCACCAGCCGGAGCCTGAGCGATCTGACACCGACATTTTCCAGTGCCGTGACCTCCTTCATCGCCGCCATCACGGCCGCCGGAGGCTCGGTGACCATCTCGGCCACCTACCGGCCGCCCGAGCGCGCCTATCTGATGCACTACGCATGGGCCATCGCGAAAGACGGCGCGGCGCCCGGCAGTATCCCGGCCATGGCGGGCGTCGACATCGACTGGGCACACCTCGATGCCAGCGGCAAGAGCGACCAGGAAGCCGCGCTGAAGGCGGCTGCCGACATGGTCAACGGCTATGGCATGGCCCACTCCGCCGTGCTCGTTTCGCGGCACACGCAGAAGCGCGCGATCGACATGACGATCAGCGGCGTCGTGGGCAAGTCGGTGAACGACGCGAGTGGCAAGGCCACGGCGATCAAGTCGCTCAAGGATCTGAACGCCGTGGGCAAGAGCTACGGCGTGGTGAAGCTGGTCAGCGACCCTCCGCACTGGTCGGATGACGGGCACTGAACGATGAAGCTGATGCATCGAATCTTCATCGTGCTGGTCTGCGCCAACGCCGCAGCGTGCGCCACCGGCCAGGCGAAAGAGGCCGAGGCCGGTTTCGTGGCCGCCGCCAACGGCACGGCGTATCTGTACACCACCGATGGCCACCTGTCAGCGGCGACGCCGATCCAGCTGCAGTACCCCGTCGGCAAGGGTGCCGCGCAGTGCTGCCTGCGCCTGCAGGGCAGCGCCCTCGATGCGCCCGGCGGATCGACCGAGCCGGTCACCGACGCACTGTTCGGCCAGCCGGTGTTCCGCTATCGGCTGAAACAGACGCCCGCTGCGTTGAAGGGTGAGCCGTTCGTCGGAGCTGCGGTGATCGGCAGCGCAGCGGTGAGCGCCGAAACCGCATCTGCCGAAACGATCCTGCAGATCGCCACCACATCGGCAGGTCATCCGCGGCAGCTGCAAACCTGCCTTGGCAGCGAAGGCAGCAACCTGTTCCTGATCGGCGATGGCAAGCTGCGATCACAGCTTTACTACGCGTTCGGCTACGACGTCACGGCAACCTGCGATCCGAAGTTGTTCGATCTTCCGACCGCCCGATAACGTTCGCTGGTCAGCCGACCAGTCTTCTGCGCAGCAAAAAACCGCAGCCGGCGTCAGCGGCCTGATCCCCTCATGAGACGGTCTATTCGCGCAACCTGGGGACGCCGTGCGCGTCACGTTCCTCGATCGCGACTGGATGCGTGTCCGGCTGGCCGTGGCGAGCGGCCTGCATCAGTGGGGTGACCGCTTCGCCGCGAGCCCAGCGCCAGCGCGTTGCGGTAGCAACGTTGCGCCTGTTGCGCATCGCCTGATCCGGCAAAGCTGTCGCCGAGTGCTTCCCATGCTGCCGGACTCGGCGCCAGCGCGAGCGAGCGCTCGAGATGCTGACGTGCCTTGCCCCACAGCTTCAGCCGCACGCACATGCGGCCGAGCGTGAGCAGCAGGTTGGCGTCGTTCGGATGCGCGTCGAGCCAGCTTTCGGCGCGGCGCAAACGGGCCTCGATATCGTCGCCGGCCAGCGTACCGTAGGTTTCGATGAGCAGCGGTGACCACTCGCGGCGCAGCGCGGACTCGACTTCGTCCATCGCCGGCAGGGTCAGGCCGAACGACGCCGCGCGGCGGGCGTAGGCATCGATCACCGCGGGCACGCGACGCTGCGCCTTGGGCAGTTGCGACCACAGCGCATTGAGCGCGGCGCCATCGGCGGCCGCATGGATGGTGGCGATCAGCACCTGCGTTTCCAGCGCCGCGTACGCGCGGCTGCCGAGTGCGCCGCTCTTTTGCAGCGGTTCGAGCGCGGCCCGCGCGCGGCGCAGGTCGCCATTGGTCAGGGCTGCCAGCACCAGTTCGCGCCAGCCGCCCGGGCTCAGCGTGCCCTTGTCCGATTCGGGCGTCAGCAAGGCCAGCGCCTCGGCCGACTTGCCGTCACGGCGCAGCACGCGGGCGCGCAATACGCGCGCGGCTTGCGGTGAGGATTGCGCGGCCTGGTCAAGTGCTTCCAGCGCACGGCCGTGTTCGCCGCGGCGCGAGGCGGCTTCGGCCGAAGCGAGCAGGGCCGGGCCGCGCAGGCTGTCCAGCCGCGCCGCGCGGTTGAGATCGCGCTCGGCGTCGCCGTGGCGGCCTTCGATCAACGCCACCAGTCCCTCGCCCAGGCGCTGCTGGCTGACCCGACGATGCCGGCGCGAGAACATGCCGAACGGCCAGCGCAACAGCCGCCACAGCACGCCGACCACGGCCCACGTCACCAGCAGGAGGGCGACCGCCGCGACCACCGTGGTTTCGATGCGCCAGCCACGCAGGCGCAACAAGACATAACCGGGATCGTCCGCCACCCAATGCCAGCCGAACGCGGCCAGCGCGGCGACAACCACCAGCAGCAGGATCGCGCGCCATAGCTTCATCGCCGCGCTCCGCCGGGCGACGCAGCCGTGGTGGTGGCGGCCGGGGCGGCGTTGTCGGCCGCCGGGCTGAGTGCATGCACGCTGCGCAGGTTGCGCAGTTCGGTCAGGGCCGCGCCGAGTTGCACCGGCGCGCTGGCCGGCAGTTGGCTGGCGAGTTGCCTGAGCGTGTCGCGCGCTGTCCGCACGGCCGGCGCATTGCCGTCGAACTGGCTGGCGAGGCTGGCATCCACACGTTGCAGCGCGGCGGCATAGCCGGCGCTGTCGTAGGCCAGCAACGCGGCCTGTGCCTGTGCCAGATCGAGCGCGGCCAGCTCACGCGCGAAGCGCGCGTCGGCCACGGCCAGAGGCGCGCCGTTGTCGCGCTGCACGGTGATCACATGGCCCAGGGCGCGGCCGATGCGCGACCACGCATCCGTGGCTGGCGTGCCGGTCGCCGCGTCGAGCGGTTTCAGCGGCAGGCGCTCGAGGCTGCCGCGCAGTTCGGTGAGCTGCTGCAGCGCGCTGGCCTGGCTGGCCGGCTGGCTTTTCGCCAGCGCCTCGCGTTCGGCGCCGATGCTCTGGCGCAGGGCGCCGAACGCACCATCGTTCACCGCGGCCAGCGTCTGGTCGGCCAGCGCATAGGCGGCGGCCGCGCCCTGCGCGTCATGAAACAACGTGTAACGTTCGCTGGCCATGCGCAGCAGCGATTCGGTTTCGTCCAGCAGCATCGCATCGTGGCCGGACAGGCTTTTCTCGGCCAGCTTGGCCACCGCATCCTCGAGATTGCGCGTGCGCTCGGCCTGGCCCAGCAATTCCTCGCGCAGCGAGCGGTTGACCGCGGCCGCATCGGCAAGCCGTTGATCGAGGCTGCTGCGCTCGCCGTTGAGCGTGCCGAGCGTGGCTTCCAGCGAACCCACCCGCGTGCGCAGATCGGTCGCTTCCCGAACCGTGGCGCTGATGCCCTGCTCCTGTTGCCACTGGCGCCAGCCGACGTAACCGCAGGCACCCACCGCGATCAGCGACAGCAGCACCGCCAGCGCCAGGCTGCCGCCGTTGCGCGGGCGCGATGCAGTTGGCCTGACATCGCGCATCGGCCGCGTATGCAGCGGATCGACCCGCAGCGGGTCGGGACGGGCGCCCTCGGGCGCGGCGGGCTCGTTCGGCTTGTCTACGTTGCTCATTCGCGCATGCTAGCAGCCACCGCGCCCGTGCCCGTAGCACGGCCACGTGAAGAGCTCAGCGCGCGCGCATGGCCGCGTCCAGCAGGTCGGCCGACAACGCCGAAGCGGCGAGCACCGTGCGCGTGAAGCCCGCCGCACGTGCGGCCACGGCAAGGCGTTCGCTGCTGGCCACGGCGGTCGCCGTGCACAGCTGTGTCCACGCCGGTAGCGGCAGCAGGTCGCGCAGATTCTGCAGTGCCTCGGCGCTGGAAAGCAGCACCATCGCCGAGGCGGGCAATTGCAACACGGCGTTCACGTGCCGACGATCGAGCCGCGGCTTGGCCCGGCGATAGACGTGCACCTCGCGCAGTTGCGCACCGCGCGCGGCAAGTTGTTCGCGCAGCACGCCGCGGCCACCTGGCGCGCCGATCAGCGCAACGCGGCGATCCTTCAGGTCGTGCAGGACAACATGCTCGAGCACACCTTCGCTGTCCTGCCGCGTCGGCGTCAGCGGTTTTGCGACGCCATGCCGCCGCAAGGCCCGCGCCGTGCCCTGCCCCACCGCGAGCACGCTGGCCGTGGTCGCCAGGGGCAGCAGCGCGGCGGCATGACGCACGGCGGCGGGGCTGGTGAAGATCAGCAATTGGTCGGCCAGCGCAGCGCGCAGATCGTTGCTGGCCATGACCGGATCAGCCGGACCGCGCAAGGCCAGGCCTGGCAGCAGCAGAGGCACGCCGCCGAGCGCGCGCACCCGTCGCGCCAATGCCGTGGCGGTGCCGGCAGGCCGGGTAATCACCATGATCCGGCCGCTCAGGCCGGTATCGCACACCGCCGATTGTCGCCGCATCCGCGCACCGCTCCGATCGCTGCCATGGCCGCAGTGTACCGGCCGCCCTACACTGGGCGGTCTCCCTCCCCTGGACCCCGATCAACGTGAGCACGACCGACGACACCACCGAGCAGGCGCAGGACCTGATCCGGTTCATCCGCGACGAAATCCCGCTGGCCCACGCGATGGATCTGCAACTGCTCCACAGCGACGACGACATGCTCAGCCTGCTGGCGCCGCTCGCGCCGAACGTCAACGACAAGGGATGCGCATTCGGTGGCAGCCTGGTCAGCCTGATGACGCTGAGCGGCTGGGCGCTGGTGGAGATGGCGTTGCGCCGGTATGGCCACGACTGCGACGTGTTCGTGGCCGAATCCAGCGTGCGTTACCTGTCACCGTTGTGGCAGGACTTCCGCAGCGAGGCACGGCTGGGCACGGGCGCGAGCTGGTCCACGTTCTTCAACACGCTGACCACGCGCGGCCGCGCGCGCATCGAGGTCGCCTGCGTGGTGCCTGGCGATGACGGCAAGGCCGCTGCCACCTTGAGCGCGCGTTTCGTGGCCAAACGGCGCGACTGAGTCGCTTGAGGCAGAATGGGCCGGTATCCACCGGGGAGAATCCACCCATGCGCCGCCTTCCGAGCATTCTCGCCGTGCTGTCCGTGCTGTTGCTGGCCGGCTGCGCCACCAAGACCCGCAGCGATGCACTGACCACCACCATCAACGCCTACGGCAGCACGCTGCGCTGGGGCGATTTCCAGAGCGCGGCGCAATTCATCGAGCCCGCATTGCGCGCCGCCCATCCGGTGAACGCGCTGGACCTGGCGCGCTACCAGCAGGTGCGCGTGACCGAATACGACAACGGCGCCGGTCCGGTACCCACCGGCGATTTCGATGTGCAGCAGACGGCGCAGATCAGCCTGGTCAACATCCACACCCAGTCCGAGCGCACCATCATCGATCACCAGACCTGGCATTACGACGAGAAGACCAAGCACTGGTGGCTGACCAGCGGGCTGCCGGACATCACGCAGAACTGACCGCGGCGCGCTCGCACTACCCGTATAATCGGCGGTTTACCCGATCGGCGCGGTCAAAGCGCCTGTGGACCGACGATGAACGATTTCCTGCACAAGCTGCCCGAATTTATCGGCAATCATGTGGCCCTGGCGGCCCTGTTCGTGGTGTTGCTGGTGGCGTTGATCGTCATGCAGGTCGCCACGCTTTTCAGCAAGACGCGCGAGCTGAGCCCGGCCGGGCTGACCGGCCTGATCAACCGCGACAATCCGCTGCTGATCGACCTGTCTTCGCTCGCCGAGTTCGAGAAGATGCATGTGCCCGGCGCAAGGCACGTGGCGATGAGCCAGTTCGATCCGGAGAAAAAGGATCTGGCCAAGGCGAAGGAGCTGCCGGTGGTGGTGATGGACAAGGACGGCCGCGGCAATTCGGTCAAGGCTGCGCAGCGGCTGGTCAAGGCCGGCTTCACCAAGGTGCATACGCTGGACGGTGGCGTGCTGGCCTGGCATGCGGCGCAGTTGCCTGTTGCCAAAGGCAACAAATAAACCCGCGCCGGTAGGAGCGGCTTCAGCGCGACAGCTCTTCGCGCTGTCTGAAAAACATCGCGGCTGAAGCCGCTCGCGCAAGAACAGCGCAGTCAGAGGTCGTGGATGCCCGCACGCCCCGCGATGATCTGCGCCAGTACATCGGGCGCGTACTCGAACGAGTCGTAGTACAGCCGCTCTTCCGGCAGTCCGGCGTCCAGGAACAGCGGATGCGCCGCGTCGATCATCGCCGGCGGCCCGCCCATGTACACGTCGTGGCCGGATAGATCGGGCTGATCTTCCAGTACGGCCTCATGCACCAGCCCCGTGCGCAGGCGCGCCGCCGGCTCTCCAGGTGCCGGCTCGGACACCACGGCGTGGAACTGCAGGTTGGGCAATTCGGCGTCCCAGCGTTCGGCCAGCGGACGCAGGTATAGATCCGCCGCCGTGCGTGCGCCCCAGTACAACTGCATCGGCCGGCGCGTGCCCAGCGCGATGAAATGCTCGACGATTGCCTTGATCGGGGCGAAGCCGGTGCCGCCGGCCATGAACAGCATCGGGCGCTCGGAGTCCTCGCGCGGCACGAAGGTACCCAGCGGCCCTTCGACGCGCAGGTGATCGCCCACCTTGAGGCCGTCGCTGACCCAGGAAGTGAAGCCACCCCCGGCGACATGCCGCACGTGCAGCTCGATCATGCCATCGGCCTGCGGGCCATTGGCGATCGAGAACGGTCGCCGCTTGCCGTCCTCCAGCAGCACGTCGAGGTACTGGCCGGGCAGCCGGTTGAGCCGGCGTTCGCCGTGGGCGGGCAACAGGCGCAGGCCGGTCACGTCCGACGCCAGCGGCCACTTCTCGGTCACCACCATGCCGAGCTGACGCCGCGCGATGTCCTCCACCGAAGTCACTTCGCGCGCTTCGAGCAACAGGTCGCTGCACGGCACCGCCTGGCACAGCAGCACCGCATGGTGCGCCAGCGCGCTGGCGCTCAGCGCCAGCGGCGGGTTGCGCGGATAGTCGCAACGCCCCTGCAGCAAGGTCGCCTTGCAGCTGCCACAGACACCGGCGCGGCACGAATACGGCAAAGCCACACCCGCCCGTTGCGCCGCCTCCAGCACGGTTTCACCGTCCGCCACCGAAAACTGGCGGCCGGAGGATTTGAGAGTGACGGTATGCACCAGGCACATTGTCGCGGTGATCGGAGCGGACAACAATGCGGGCTCGCTTCGAAGGAATCAACGATGAGTCTCTGGAAACAGCCCGCCGATCTCGCCCGCATCAACGCATGGAGCGCCAACACCATGATGGAGACGCTGGGCATACGCATCACTGCGATCGGTGACGACTGGCTGCAGGGCACCATGCCGGTCGACCACCGCACCCACCAGCCGTACGGCCTGCTGCACGGCGGCGCCTCGGTGGTGCTGGCCGAGACCCTGGGCAGCACCGCCGCGATGCTCACGCTGGATCCGGAGAAGGAACTGGCCGTGGGCCTGGACATCAATGCCAACCACGTTCGCGGCGTGCGCAGTGGCACCGTCACCGGTACCGCGCGTGCGCTGCACGTCGGGCGCACCACCCAGGTATGGGAGATCCGCATCGAGAATGAAGAGGGCGCGCTGGTATGCATCTCGCGCATCACCATGGCGGTGATCGCGGCGCGCACCGTGGGCTTGCGTTGAGCATGGCTCCTCCGCGAACCGGCCCCTACTCCTCAATCCTCTTCCCGAAGGGGCGAGGAGACGAACGCAAAGAGCCATTTCTTCATGACAGCGGATGCGCCCTACGCCAGCCTCACACCGGATGTGGTGCTCGACGCCGCCAGCGCCTGCGGCCTGTGGCCGGACGGCCGCCTGCTGGCGCTGAACAGCTACGAGAACCGCGTGTGGCAGATCGGGCTCGAGGAAGCTGCGCCGGTGATCGCGAAGTTCTACCGACCCGGTCGCTGGAGCGACGCCGCGATTGTCGAGGAACACGCCTTTGCGCAGGAGCTGGCCGACGCCGAACTGCCGGTGGTCGCACCGCTGGCATTCGATGGTCATACGCTGCTGCGGCACGACGGTTTCCGCTACGCGCTGACGCCACGCCGCGGCGGGCGCGCACCGGAACTGGAAGCGCTCGATCAGCTGCAGTGGCTGGGCCGGCTGATCGCGCGCATGCATGTGGTCGGTGCACGTGCGCCATTCGTCCACCGCGGCCGGCTCGATCGCGAGACGATGGTGCAACAGCCGATGCAGGCCGTGATCGACTCGTCGCTGCTGCCGGCTTCGCTGCAGACGAATTACCGCGCCGCGGCGATGCGGCTCGATGCCGCCATCGCCGCACGGCTCCAAGCAGTCGGGCCGGCGCGGCAGCTGCGCCTGCACGGCGACTGCCACCCCGGCAACGTGCTGTGGACGGATGCCGGGCCGCACTTCGTCGACTTCGACGATGCCCGCACCGGGCCGGCCGTGCAGGACCTGTGGATGCTCGCCGGCGACGAGCGCGCGATGGGCGCGGTGCTCGAAGGCTATCGGCAATTCCGCGATTTCGACGACGGCGAACTGACGCTGATCCCGGCCCTGCGCGCCATGCGACAGCTGCACTACGCGGGCTGGATCGCCGCACGCTGGCATGACCCGGCGTTTCCCGCCGCGTTCCCTTTCGCGGCCGAATCGCGCTGGTGGGAACAGCACGTCGCCGACCTGCATGAGCTGGCCGACGGGCTCGAATGACCGTTGGCGTCACGACCGTGGCGTTTGCGCACACCCGATTCGCAGGAACTTTCATCCGCGCGGGCAAGCAGGCATGCTTGGGCCTGTATCCGCGTGAGCAAGCCCATGAAGCGATCCAAGACCGCCGCCCTGCTCCTGATGAGCACCGCCCCGTTGCTGCTGACCGCCTGCGACAGCGAGAGCGCAGCGCGCGAAGGCTTGTACACCTCGGTCGAGGCCTGCGTGGCGCAGACCAACGACAGCAGCACCTGCCAGCAGGCGTTTGCCAAGGCGCAGCAGGATGCCGTGACTACCGCGCCGCGTTTCGCCAACCGCGAGGCCTGCGAGGCCAGCTACGGCAAGGAGCAGTGCGCCGAGCGCACTGACGGCGCCAGCCATTCGTTCTTCGGCCCGCTGATGACCGGCTTCTTCCTGTCGCAGATGCTGCGCAACGGCTCGCCGATGAACGGCTTCAACAGCGCGCCGGCGTTTCGCGACGGCAACGGCGGCTGGCAGCGGCCGGCCAGCGGCGCAGGTGGCGTCTATCGCAGCGGTGCGGCCACCGCGATGGTGCCGGTCAACACCACGCCGAACCGTGCGGTCACCAGCAGCCGCTCCGGCTTTGGAAGATTCGGCAGCAGTCGCGGTTTCGGCAGCTGATGCGCCGCATCGCGCTGGCCGAGCGCCCCGACTGGCGCACCAAGGCCGCCGCGTGCGGCTTCGGCTTCCATACCATCGACGACGCGCCGTACTGGGACGAGTCGGCGTACTACGCCTTCAGCCTGCGCCAGATCGAACAGGATCTGGAAGCGCCCAGCGAAGAGTTGCACGCGATGGCGCTGGACATGGTCGATCGCATCGTCGGCAGCGAACAGCACATGCAGCAGCTGGCGATCCCGGAGCCGTACCGCGACTGGATCGCGCAGAGCTGGCGCGAGCGCCAGCCGCACCTGTACGGTCGCATGGATTTTGCCTACGACGGCCGCGGCCCGGCGAAACTCTACGAGCTGAACTACGACACGCCCACTTCGCTGTTCGAAGCCGCGTTCTTCCAGTGGCAGTGGCTGGAAGACCAGCTCGCGCGCGGCCAATTGCCGGCCGGCAGCGACCAGTTCAACTCGATCCAGGAATCGCTGGTCGAAGCATTCGGAACGATCGCGCGCGGCATCGCGCGACCGTTCCACTTCGCCGCGGTGCGCGATTCGGCAGAAGACCAGGGCACCATCGCCTACCTGCGCGACTGCGCCGTGCAGGCCGGCATCGACTGCGGCACGCTGGCGATCGAGGACATCGGCATCTCCGGCGACGGCCGCTTCACCGACCTCGACGACCAGGTGATCGGCTGCCTGTTCAAGCTGTATCCGCTGGAAGACATGTTCCGCGAAGCGTTCGGGCCGTATCTGCCGCAATCGCGCCTGCAGCTGATCGAGCCGCCGTGGAAGGCGTTGCTCAGCAACAAGGGCATCCTGCCGTTGCTGTGGGATGCACACCGCGGCCACCCGAACCTGCTTCCGGCCGAGTTCGACCATGGCGGCGAACTGCCGCGCGGCTGGGTGCGCAAGCCGCTGCATTCGCGCGAGGGCGCCAACATCGCGATGCATCTGGACGATGGTAGCGAGCTGCGCACCGACGGACCTTACGATGGCGCGTGCATCCGCCAGGCCTGCCATCCACTGACCGGTTTCGATGGCCACTATCCGCTGATCGGCAGCTGGATCGTCGGCGACCGCGCTTGCGGCATCGGCATTCGCGAGGACGCTTCGCTGGTCACCCAGGACAGCGCCCGCTTCGTGCCGCATGCGATCGTCGAGGAAGCGCGTGGCGTGCTGATCGCCTGAGCGCCGTTTCGCCAACGTCAGCGGCACGAAAGATCGCGACGTCCCGCGCAACGCGCCCCCGTCCCGCTCAGCTAAGCTTGCGTTTTTTTGAGCGAGGCCACCGTGCGCAACATTCTCTTTCGCCTGATCGGCATCCTTGAAATCGCCGGCGGCCTGTATGGCGTGGCGGCGATGCTGCATCGGCTGCTGCCGTTCGGTTCGGCCCACGACAGCGTGTTCGCGTTGATCGGCCTGGTGCTGTACGGCTTCGTGCTCGCCGCCGGCGTGCAATTGATCGACGGCAGCGAGCGCGGCGTGCGCATGTCGAGCTGGGCGCAGCTGCTGCAGCTGCCGCTGATCGCGCTGCCGGTCTTCAGCTACGCGCTGCATTGCGGCGCCTTCGTGAATGTCTTTGCCACGCTGCAGTCCGCGCCGCGGCTGGGCATCGACTGGCATTTCGGCAGCCAGGGCTTCGTGCTGGCGGTGGCCGGCCCGTCGGTCTCGCGTCTCGGCATCAATCTGCTGGCGCTGCTGTCGTGGCTGGTGCTGCGCCTGCGCTGACCGCTTCAATCGCGCTCCGCCCGGCAGGGGAGAGCGATGGGCACCGGGTATCATGGCGGGATGAATACTCCCGCTGCCCTGCCTGTCATCCGCCTCAAATCCGACCGCAACCCCGGCCATCCGTGGGTGTGGTCGGCACAGATCTACAAGCCTGAATCGAAGTTGCCACCGGGCAGCGTGGTCGAGGTGCAGGACGCGAAGGGGCGTTTTGTCGGTCGCGCTTTCTGGAACGGCCATGCGCGGATCGCCCTGCGCCTGCTCGACAGTCGCCCGGACCAGGCGATCGACGCGCAGTGGATCGCCGCACGCATCGCCGGTGCGGTGCAGCTGCGCCGTGAGTGGCTGCAACTGGACAACGTCAGCGACGCCTGGCGCGTGGTGCACAGCGAAGGCGATGGCCTGTCCGGCCTGATCGTCGATCGCTATGCCGACATCCTCGTCATCGAATACTTCGCCGCCGGCATGTGGCGTTTCCGCGAGGCGATCCATGCCGCCCTGCTGACGCATTTTCCCGGCATGCAGTTGTACTGGTTCGCCGAATCGCACGTGCAGAAACAGGAATCGTTCGACTGCCGCAGCCCCGACGTGCCGGCCGCCTTCGAGGTGCACGAACACGGCTTGCGCTTCCACGCCGCCCCCGGCTCGGGCCACAAGACCGGCTTCTTCGCCGACCAGCGCGACAACCGCAAGCGCTTCGCCGAACTGGCCAAAGGCCGCCGCGTGCTCGACCTGTGCTGCAACGCCGGTGGCTTTGCCGTGCATGCGATGGCGGCCGGCGCGCGTGAGGCGGTCGGCGTTGATCTGGACGCGGGCATCCTCGAAGTTGCCCGCGCCAATGCCGCGGCCAACAACGTCGCGGTGACGTTCGAACAATCCGACATCTTCGACTGGGTACGCGCCGCAGTGGCGCGCGGCGAGCGCTACGACGCGGTGATCCTCGACCCGGCCAAGCTCACTCGCGACCGCAGCAAGGTGATGGACGCGCTGAAGAAATACTTCGCGATGAACCGCATGGCGCTGGACATCATCCCGCCCGGCGGCCTGCTGCTGACCTGCTCGTGCACCGGCCTGGTCGGCGAAAGCGAATTCCTGGAGATGCTGCGCCGGGTCGCGCTCAACGCCGGCCGCGAAATCCAGGTACTGGAAGTGCGTGGCGCCGGCGCCGACCACCCGTTCCGCACCGACGTGCCGGAAGGCCGTTACCTGAAAGCGGTGTTCTGCCGCGTGGAATGATCCGCTCCGCCTCGGTCGCCTTGCGGCTCACGCCGAATTGACCGGCGTTACGCACACTGCGCGGCATGGTCAGCACGCCGAGCGAGATCGACCCCGAACTGCGGCGCGAAGTGCGCGCCGTGGGCCTGGTGTATGTCACCGATGCGCAGCCCGGCATCCGCCGACAACGCTGCGGCAAGGGCTTCGCCTATCGCAGCGCCGACGGCAAGGCGGTCAGCGACCGCGATGCGCTGCAACGCATCCGCGCGCTGGCGGTGCCGCCGGCGTATGCCGAAGTGTGGATCTGCGCCAACCCGCGCGGCCATCTGCAGGCCACCGGGCGCGATGCGCGCGGCCGCAAGCAGTACCGCTACCACGAACACTGGCGCCAGCTACGCGATCACGGCAAGTTCGATCGGGTCATGGCGTTTGGCGCCGCGCTGCCGTCGCTGCGGCGGCGGGTGCGCCGCGACCTGGCGTTGCCGGGGCTGCCCCGTGAAAAGGTGCTGGCGCTGATCGTGCGGTTGCTCGACGACACGCTGATCCGCATCGGCAACGAGTGTTACACGCGCGACAACCGCAGCTACGGCCTTACCACGTTGCGCACGCGTCACGTGCGCGCCGAGCGCGGCCGTCTGCGCTTCGCGTTCCGCGGCAAGAGCGGGCAGGAACACGAAGTGGAATTGAGCGACAAACGCCTCGCCCGCATCGTGCGCCGCGTGCAGCAGCTGCCGGGCCAGCGCCTGTTCCAGTACCTGGACGACGACGGCCAGCGCCAGCCGGTCGACTCCGGTGAAGTCAACGACTACCTGCGCGAGGCCTGCGGCGCCGACTTCAGCGCCAAGGACTTCCGCACCTGGGGCGGCACCGTGCAGGCCGCTGGCGTGTTGGCACGCACGCCCCTGCCGGAGAAAGGGGGCGAACGCGCCACGCGCGCCGTGCTCACTGCGGCGATCAAGCAGGTCGCTGCCATTCTCGGCAACACGCCGGCGGTATGCCGCGCCTCGTACATCCACCCGCAGATCATCGAAGGCTGGCTGGACGGCAGCCTGGCGCAGGCGATTCCCGCCGGCACCGCCGCCCATCCGCGTCAGCTCGAACAGCGCACGCTGCGGTTCCTGCGGCGGCGCCTGCGGGCAATGCTGCGCAAAGATTCCAGGACCGTGTAGAAAGCGCACCGGGCTTGCCGTGCGCAGCAGCATGTCGCGCCCGCTGCCGCTCAGCCATCCCGTCTCACGTCTTGCGCGGCAGCCGCCCGCGCAGCGAGGCAGCATCGAACGGGCCGGCTTCGGCAATCAGCTCGCGCGCGGCGTCGACCTGATCCCACACGTTCCACAACAGCACGCCGCGCACGCGGCCGCCGTCGAGGTAGTACACCACGCCTTCGCGATAAGGCTCGCGCCAGTCCTCGAACACCTGCAACCGCGTATCGAGCAGGCCGACGGCCTCGTAGCCCAGATCGAACAGGTCGGAATAGAAGAACGGCAGCGTGGCGTATTCGTCTGCGCCACCGACCATCGCGCGACCAGCCAGTCGGCCCATGCCCAGCGCGGCGTCTTCATGCTCCACGCGCAGCCGGCGGTCCAGCGCGGCACTGCGGAAATTCGCCACGTCGCCGGCCGCCCAGATGTCCGCATCGCTGCTGCGCAATTGCGCGTCGACCACGATGCCGTCGTCGACCATGAGCCCTGCCTGCTCGGCCAGCGCGACGTCCGGCGTCACGCCGAGGCCGGCGACCGCCACATCCACCCGCATCGCCGTACCGTCGGACAGCACCAGGTTCACGCCGCCTTCGGCCGCCGAGCCACCGACCACCCGCACCCCGCTGCGCACATCCACGCCGTGGCTGCGGTAATACTCGTCGAGGTAGCGCGACAGCGCGTCGGGATAGCGCCCGGCGCCGATCGCCGCGCCGGGAAACAGCAGCGTCACCTTGCAGCCGATGCCGCACAGCGACGCGGCCAGTTCGCTGCCGATGAAGCCGCCGCCGATCACCGCGACATGCGCGCCAGCCACGGCGAAACGACGCAGCGCCCGGTAATCGTCCTGCGTGCGGAAATGGATCACCCGCTCGCCGCCATCGAACGACAGCCTCCGCGGCGTGGCGCCGGTGGCCAACAGCAGGCGGCGGTAGCGATAGCTGTCGCCGTGATCGTCGCGCGCCGTGTGCGCGACCCGGTCCAGCGATTCGATGCGGCGCCCCAGGTGCAACTGCGCCCCCGTTGCCGACGTGCCGAGGTCGATGTCGTCCAGCGATTTGTCGCCCTTCCACAACGCCTTGCTCAACGGCGGACGCTGATACGGTGGCTGCATCTCGGCGCCGACGATGCCGATATTCGCCGCCGCGTCGGTTTCACGAAGGGCCTTGGCCGCTGCAGCGGCGGCCATGCCCGCCCCGACGATCAGGTAGTCGTGAATGTGTTCCATGTGCGTCACCTCGTGGCAAGAATGCGTTACATCATGCGCCGGCCCGGCGGGCCTCGCTGCACGACAGCGTCGAGGCGCAACGGATGAGACGGCCCGACGTACACTGGATGCATTCACAGCGGAAAACGTTCCATGCCTTCCACCGACACCCTGTTGTCCATCCTCCTCATCGGCGTCGCGCTGATCCTCCTGCTGCAGATCGCCGTGCTGTTGCGCGGCCGCGGCGATGCGGGTACGAGCGCCAAGCTTGACGCGCTGAAGGACGACGGCGCACGCGTCGAACGCACCCTGCGCGAAGAGCAGCGTGCCGGTCGCGAAGAACTGCAGCAAGGCTTTGACCGCTTTCGCGGCCACCTCGGCGAGCAACTCGGCGGCATGTCCCAGCAGCAGGCCGAGCGCATCGACGGCTTCGGCCAACGCCTGCAGCTGCTTACCGAACGCACCGACACCGGCCTGCAGGCGCTGGCTCAACGCCTGGCCGAGGACGCGCGCAAGAGCCGCGAGGAAACCACACTCGCCCTCAACCATTTCGGCGAGCAGCAGCAGCAACGCCTGGCGGCGCTCGGTGCCGAGCACGAGAAGCGCATGGGCGAAGTGCGCGCCACGCTGGAGGCCAAGCTCGGCGCGATCCAGCAGGACAACGCCGCCAAGCTCGAGCAGATGCGCGCCACCGTCGACGAGAAGCTGCAGAGCACGCTGGAGACGCGACTGGGGCAGTCGTTCCAGCTGGTGTCCGAGCGGCTGGAAGCCGTGCAGCGCGGGCTCGGCGAGATGCAGACGCTGGCCACCGGCGTAGGCGACCTCAAGCGCGTGCTCGGCAACGTGAAGAAGCGTGGCATCTTCGGCGAGGTTCAGCTCGGTGCGCTGCTGGAAGACATGCTCACCATCGAGCAGTACGGCGCCAACGTGATCACCGTGCCTGGCAGCAACGACCGCGTCGAGTTTGCCATTCGCATGCCCGGCCAGGCCGAGGGAGAACACGTCTACCTGCCCATCGACGCGAAATTCCCGGTGGAGGATTACCAACGCCTGCTCGACGCCCAGGAGAACGCCGACCTCGATGCCGCCATCCGCGCGGGCAACGCGCTGGAAGCGCGCGTGCGTGAGGAAGCGAAGCGGATCGCCAGCAAGTACGTCGCCCCGCCGCACACCACCGATTTCGCCGTGCTGTTCCTGCCCACGGAAGGCCTGTATGCCGAGGTGATCCGCCGCCCGGGCCTGTTCGAGAAACTGCAGCGCGAACACCGCGTCACCGTCGCCGGGCCGACCACGCTCAGCGCCTTGCTCAACAGCCTGCAGATGGGTTTCCGCACGCTGGCCATCGCCAAGCGCAGCTCGGAGGTGTGGAGCATTCTTGGCGCGGTGAAAACCGAATTCAGCAAGTTCGGCGACGTGCTGGACAAGGTGAAGAAGAAGCTTGACGAAGCCGGCAAGCACATCGACGCCACCGGCATCCGTACGCGCGCGATCGAACGCAAGCTCCGCGGAGTGGAGGTCTTGTCTGGCGAGGTCACCCAGCAATTGCTGGCCGATGTGCCATTGATGGTCGAGAAAGAGGAAGCCGACGATGACCAGGCTGGCGAAACCGGCGAGTAGGTCCTGAGGCCGGCACCAGTCCGCCGCGCCACGCCGCGGTGCCGTTCGCGTGTATCCATCCGAAGAGCTACAAAGCAGCCGCCCCGGGCGTCCAGGCTAGTCGTGAGCGCGGCGACGCGACGGGCACCGCATGGTGCCGCGACACTTTCCGCTGCAGCAAGGGCGGCGCAAGACATGGCCGCACAGGGGCCTGCGTCGGGAGACATTCCGTGCTCCGGTGCAGGCGTCGGGCGCGACCGCTAAACTGCATCATCCGCACGCCAAAGGCATCCGCATGAGCGCTCCGCACAACCCCACCGATGTGACCCAGGACCAGGCCGAGGACGCGGTGCGCACGCTGTTGCGCTGGGCCGGCGAGGATCCGGCGCGCGAAGGCCTGCTCGACACGCCCAAGCGGGTGGTCAAGGCGTACCGCGACTGGTTCTCCGGCTACGAGTCCGATCCGGGTGACTACCTGCGCCGCACCTTCAAGGAGGTGAACGGCTACGACGAGATGGTGGTGTTGCGCGACATCGAGTTCGAGAGCCACTGCGAACACCACATGGCGCCGATCATCGGCCGCGCCCACGTCGGCTACCTGCCGACCAACCGCGTGGTCGGCATCAGCAAGCTGGCACGCGTGGTGGACGGCTTCGCGCGCCGTTTCCAGGTGCAGGAAAAGCTCACCGCGCAGATCGCCCAGTGCATCCAGGAAACCCTGCAGCCGGCCGGCGTGGCCGTGGTGATCGACGCCAGCCACGAATGCATGACCACCCGCGGCGTGCACAAGCGTGGCGTGTCGATGGTGACCAGCCAGATGCTCGGCACGTTCCGCGACGACGCGCGCACCCGCGCCGAGTTCCTGCAGTTCATCGGCATCCACGGCGGCAGTCGCTGAACGCGCGACTGTATGGCGTGACGCTTGCAACGCTGCTGGCGTCGTCTGCTGCGCTGGCACAGGACACGCGGGCGCAATACCTGCAGTTGTTCGACAGCAATGGCGACGGCCGGGTCAGCGAGGCCGAATACCTCGGCTACATGGATCGCAGCTTCCGCAGCATGGACAGCAATGGCGACGGCGTCCTCGAAGCCGACGAACTCCCCGGCAACCGCGGCCGGCCGATCACGCTGACCGATTTCCAGGACAACCTGCGCAGCCAGTTCCGCAAGCTCGACCGCAACCGCGACGGCTATCTCAACGCGCGGGAACTGACCGCGCCGCCGCGCTGAGCTTCACGCCCGCTCTTTCCTGCTCGCAGAAAGGGCGGGGAGCATCCCGCACCTCACACCGAAATCGCCAGCCGCTCCGAACGGTACAACTGGATCGTCGCCAGCACCGCGACCACGGCGGCGACCAGGCTGCCGGCCAGGCACAGGCCGATCTGTTCGACGCTGACGCCATCGCCGCGCAGCAATTGCATGATGCCGAGATTCTGCCCCAGCAGCGGCACCGCGTACATCCACGCCTGCGCCTTGATCGGCATGAACGACAGCACGGCGCTGGGAATGATCGGCACCAGCATCAGCAGCGAAAGATAGGTTTGCGCCTCGCGGTAGCTCTTGGCGAACGCCGCCACCATCGACTGCAGCGCGGACAGCAGCAGCACCAGCGGCAGCATCAGCAGCAGCACATTCATGGCGAAGTGCAGGCCGAGATCCAGTTCCATGCCGATCTTCTCGGTGGGAATGAAATGCCCCACCACGGCGAACGCCAGCAAGGTGATCAACAGGCTCGCCGTGGAGAAGATGCAGATCGCCGCGAGCTTGCCGCACAGGATCTTCCAGCGCGGTACCGGGTTGGCGAACAGCGGCTCCAGCGATTGCCGCTCGCGTTCGCCGGCGGTGAGATCGATCGCCAGATACATGCCGCCCATGAAGATGGTGATCACGAAAAAGTACGGCAGCATCGCGAACATCAGCACCGCGCGCGATTGCGGGGTGGCCTGATCACGGCGGGCCACCTGCAGCGGCCACGCCGTGCTTGGCGACAACCCGCGCGCAACCAGCCGCAATGCCCCCTGCTGGCGGGCGTAACCTTCAACCAGTTGGGTCACCCGCTCCACCGAGGTGTTCGCATCGCGTTGCGAGGAGTCGTAGAACAACTCCACCTGCACCGGCTCACCCTTGCGCCAGGCCTTGCCATAGTTGGAAGCGATGCGCAGCACCACGTCTGCTTCCTGCTTGCGCACGGCCTGCTCGGGATCGGCCACGGCCGCACCCGGCACCACGCCACCGGCCTTCAGCGCATCGACCAGGTTGGGCGCGTATTCGGCGCCGATCACCGGCACCGGCAACGGCTTCTCGGCCTTGTCCAGTTCGCGGTTGAGGGTGATGTTGATCAGCATCACGAACATCAATGGCCCCAGCAGCGGGCCGGTGAGAAAGGCGCTGATCAGGGTGCGTCGATCACGCAGGTTCTCCTTCACCTCCTTGAGGAACACGGTGAGGAAGGCGCGGCTGCGCTGCAGTTTCGTGGGCACGGTGTTCATGCGGCCAGGCCCTCGTCGCTGCCGATGATTTTCACGAACGCATCCTCCAGGTTGTTCTCGCCGGTCTGCGCGCGCAGCGCGTCGGGCGATTCGTCGGCCACCACGCGGCCATGCGCGATCACCACGATGCGGTCACACAGCGCGGCGACCTCCTGCATGATGTGGCTGGAAAACAGCACGCAACGCCCCTCGGCTTTCAACCTGGCCATGAACTGGCGCAGCGCGCGCGTGGCCATCACGTCGAGGCCATTGGTCGGCTCGTCGAGGATCACGTTGCGCGGGTCGTGCACCAGCGCGCGGGCGATGGCGGTTTTCACGCGCTGGCCCTGCGAGAAACCCTCGGTGCGGCGATCGGCGATGTCGGCCATTTCGAGCGCTTCGACCAGGGCCTCGCGGCGACTTTTCAGCAGGCTCCTCCGGCAGCCCGTGCAGGCGTCCGAAGTAGTCGATGTTCTCGCGCGCGGTAAGCCGCTTGTACAGGCCGCGCGCATCCGGCAGCACGCCGAGCTGGCGGCGCACGCCGAGCGGGTCGACGGCCGCGTCGATGCCGTCCACCAGTACTTGCCCCCGATCCGGCGCCATCAGCGTGTACAGCATGCGCAGCGTGGTGGTCTTGCCGGCGCCGTTGGGGCCGAGCAGGCCGGTGATCTCGCCGTCGCGGGCGGTGAAGCTGACGCCATCGACGGCTTTCACCGCGCCGAAGGCCTTGTGCAGATCCCTGACTTCGATCACGAGATGGTGCTCCGGTTGAGGCATGCGTCCGCGGCGACCGTGAGCAGCGACAGCGTGGCCAGGGTCGGGAGCAGGAGGAGAGGAAGGAAATCCGGCGCCTTGAGCACGGCAGCGGCGAGAATGGCCGCGGCCCACAGCATGGCGTTCGCCAGCACGTAGCGTTTTTTCATGGCGCGGCTCCTTAAGGGGTTGAACCGTTGAAGTCGATGAAGATCGGGGTGGGTTGCAGGCGGTCAAGGCAACTGGCATCCAGCGTCTTCGGATCGAGCTGGTCGACAAAATGCTGTACCAGCTGCGGCACGCAGCCCACCTCCATCACCGAGTGGGCCTGGCCCTTGAGCACCAGCACGCGGGCGTTCGACAGCCCCTTGGCCACGTCTTCGGCATACCGCGGCGGCGTCACGGGATCGTACTGCCCCGCCAGCAACAGGACGGGCTTGGCGGTTTTCAGCGGATCATGAAAATCGGCCGGCCGGGCGCCCTTAGGCCATACCGAGCAGACGGCCTTGAGCGTATCGACCATGCGCGTGCCCAGGATGGTGCCGGCGTCCTGCGCGCGTGGCGCGAGCAGGTCGGCGTCCTCGCTACAGATCACCGAATACTGCATGCCGCTGCCCATCAGCTCGGCCAGCTCGCCGGACAGGATCTTCGCCTGCCCGAGCAGCGGCCCGACATCGCCATGCGCGGCGGCGTCGATCGACAGCGGCAACAGCGCGGCAGTGGCGGGCGTGTAGGCGAACATGCGCACCACGCTGGCGAGCGAGTCCTCGTTCAAGACGCGCTTGACGGTGCGATAGCTCTGCGGATCGCGAAAGCTGACCTCGTGCGGGTTCGCACGCAGCGCATCGCGCAGCTGGTAGAGCGTCTGGTCCGGATCGCCGAACTGCTGCTTGCACGCCGGCTCGGCCGTGCAGCGGGCGAACTGTGCTTTCAGCGCGTCGTCCAGGTTGCGCGCGAAATCCTGCCCCAGCGCCAGCGGGTTCGGCACGACACTGTCCAGCACCATGCTGCGCACGGCGTCCGGATAACGCATCAGGTATTGCTGCGCCATCCGGGTACCGTAGGACACGCCAAGCAAGTCGAACTGCGGACCGCCGAGCGCCTTGCGCACGTCCTCCAGATCCTGCGCGGCGATGGTGGTGGTGTAGTAGCGCGGGTCGGCACGCCCGGCCAACTGCTTCACGCACTCGGCGGCCGCGCTGCGCATCTTGCCCGCATCGAACGCCACCTCGCCTTCCAGCGTGACCGCGTCATCGGTGTTCTTGCAGGTCAGCGCATTCGAACCGCCGGTGCCGCGCTGGTCCAGCAGCAACACGTCGCGATGGGCCAGCAACGGCTTCAGCATGGCCGCTATCTGGCTGGCCGAATCGGTTGCCGCCTGGCCCGGGCCACCGACCAGAAATGCCAGCATGTCCTTGCTCGCCACCTGTGCGCGGGAGCGCAACACCGCCAGCTTCAGCGTAATGGTGCGGCTGTGCGGATCGGCGCGATTTTCCGGCACCGGGAAATCCGCGCACCAGGCCGCCGTGCTGAGCCCGCTGTTGGGCTGGGACAGGTTGCACGAGGTCAGCGTGAGCGAACCGCGGATCCACGTTTCCGGCTTCGCCGGCGGCAGTGCTTTTGCCGCGACCGCCGGCGCGGCGACGGGCGCCGGCGGTGCCGCAGCCTCGCGGTGGCGGTACTGGTTCCAGGCCAGCGCGCCCAGCCCCACCATCACCGCGCCAATACGCATCGCGGTACGTCCTTTCAATGCCATGCCCTACTCCTCACCCGGTACAAATATGGTTTCAATCGGACGTCCAAACAGCCTGGATATCTTGAATGCGAGCGGCAAGCTGGGATCGTATTTCCCGGTCTCGATCGCATTGATGGTTTGCCGCGAAACGTCCAGCCGCTCGCCCAGGTCGGCCTGCGACCAGCCTTGTTCGCCGCGCAACTCGCGGACGTGGTTGTTCATCGATAGCGCCGCGTGATCAGCGCCCGCGCCACGCCATAGGTGCCGATCATCACCGGCAGGATCCACAGCATCAGCCACGGCGGCGACGGCAGCAGCTTCACGTTCTGCAGGAAGCCGATGCTGAAGGTGGAGATGCCAACCACCGCGCAGGTGACCGCCACCGCCTGCAGTTCGATGCGCTGCTGCATCTCGTCCTGGCGCAGCATGTGGCGGACGATTGCGCGCATCACGAACAACATGGGCAGCACCGGGAGCAGCGCCACCACGCTCTGCAGCGCAGGCGGCATGTCGACCGCCAGAAGCAGCGTGATCGAGATCGGCAACACGATGATGTAGCCACCCATGGCGGGAATGAACTCGCGCAGATAGCGCGTGGTCAACGGGTTCCTCGTCACGACCGATCCTCCTCGTGGCGATGCTGCCGACGACGCCAGCGCGCGATGCCGATAACCAGGCCGAGCACGGCGAAGCCTGCGGCCATGCCGCACAAGACACCGAGGCTGAGGTCGTCCAGCGACCGTCGAAACCACCACGCGACCACGCCAAGCGTAAGCGCCAGCAGCAGGAATCGCTGGGAACGCCGCACGCGGCTCTCGTCATCGCAGGACAGGCTCATGCCGTAGCGGCTCGCCACCCACCAGCGCGTGATGCCATAGCCGGCCATCAAGGCCGGAAAAACCCAGATCAGGATCGTGCCGTCCACGTGCCAGACCTGGGCCGAGGCGAGGAATCCGCCGATGATGCTGAGCGCGCCGACCAGGCCCGTTGCGGCACCCAGCGCGATCAGGTGCGTGCGCTGCTCCAGCTCGTCGCTGTCGCGGATGCGCCGCGCCATCAGCCCGATCATGTAGAGCATCGGCAACACCGGCGCCAGCGCCAGCAGCACCTTCAGCGGCAGCCCGGTCACCGTGCGCACCAGGGGCCACACCCCCAGCATGACGGCGACGTAGGCGGCCATCGCCAGCATCGACTGTCGCTGGTACTGCTTGTCGGATAGACGAGGCATCGCGTGCTCCTTCAGAGCGATTTCAGAAAATCATCCAGCGCCTGCTGGAATTTTGCCGGCTGGTCGAGCATCACGAAATGCCGCGACGGCGAGATCGACAGCACCTTCGCGCTCGGCGCGTTCGCCAGCAGGCTCTGGTAGTACGCGACCTTCTGCGCTTCGCTCATCACCATCGGCGGCGTGCTGAAATCCGCCGCGTTGTACGGCGAGATTTCGAGAATCGGGACATGCGCATTCTTCAGCCCCGCTCGACCGTCGAAAGCGAGATCCTCAGCCATGTACTGGGCGCTGGCCTTGATGTCGCTGCGCGCATTCATCGGCGCATAGCGCGCCGCCAGCTGCGGATCGATCACGCCGATCTTCTGCATGTAGCCGAGCGACTGCGCCTGGAACTGTTCCGGCGTCGATGCCGCCATCGTGCTGCGCATCTGCGCCGCCATCGCCCGGCGCTGCTCCGCACTCACCCGCTCCATGCCGGGAAAAATCGGCAACCCGTCCACCGCGACCACGCCCGAAACCAGATTCGGGTGCTGGCCGGCAAAGCGCAGCGCCAGCGTGCCGCCGAGGCTGTGACCCACCAGCACCGGCTTGTCGATCTTGTGCTGCTCGATGAGCTGCAGCAGCGACGCATCGGCGCGATCGAACAGATTGCCGCCATCGGCCGGCGCCGGCATGCCGTCGAAGCCGGCCAGCGTGACCGCGTAGACCACGTGGTTCTTCTGCAGCTGCGCGATGGTCTGCTGCCAGACCCATGGACCACCTTGCAGGCCGGGAATCAGGATTACGGCGCGGCCGTGGTCGCCATACCCTTGCACTTTCAGCGTACCGACGGCGATGGGTGGCGCAAACCGCTGCGCCAAGGCCACGCTGGTGCTGGCAAAGGCGAGAAACAGGATCAGTACACGGCAAATCATCCCAGTCATACAACGAGTCATGGCTATCCCCATTAAAATGTCAAGCGACCTTGACAAAGGTAGCCTAAGCAGCCGACGGAGATATGTCAAGCACACTTTACATTTTGCCGATAAAGTGTGACGACCTGCACGTTTAGGTGGAGAAAAGGTGACGATTCTGTTAATTAAAGTGACGTGGTTCGCACTTTTAAAATGACAGTTTTTGTCAGGTTCGCCCTACAACGCTTGGTTTGCTGCTTCAAAGGGGTGTTCCCGGATTTACAGAAAGCCGCCGGAACGGTCAAGGAATCGGTTTATGACGTTTTGGCATACGGCTTGCTTTGTGTCTCGCCAAGCCCGCCTCGTACCGGGCTGCTGTCGAGACAGCCCTCAAGCACTTTCAACCCTCCAACCAGAAATCATCTTCAAAAGGAAAGAACGCATGAACAAGACGCTGCTCTCTGCCGCCCTCATCGCCGGCCTCGGATTTATCGCCTTCGCTCCGACGGCCGCTCACGCCTCCGACGGCACCATCACCATCAACGGCCAGGTCAATGCGGCGACCTGCACCGTTGCCGTCACGGGCACCTCGGGTTCGACCGTGACCTTGCCGACGGTTGCGACCACCGTGCTCGCGGCCGCTGGCAACACGGCCGGGCAAACGGCATTCAGCATCGGCCTGACCGGCTGCAGCGCCGGCGTGACCAAGGCAGCGACTTATTTCGAGGCCGGTCCGAACGTGAACGCCGCCGGTCGTCTGAACAACCCTGTTGGCGCCGCCAACGTCAACGTGGAGCTCGTCAACAGCAACGGCACCACGCCGATCGTCATCGGTTCGGCTGCGCCGACTACCGGCATCGGCTCCTTCCCGGTCGCGTCCGGCAGCGCCACGCTGAACTATTTCGCCCGCTACTACGCCACTGGTGCCGCTACTGCCGGCGCCGTAGCCACCAGCGTTACGTTCTCGATGGTTTACAACTAAGCCGCACCGCGGACACCATCCAGCGATCTGGATGGTGTCCGTCCGTTTTGATCAACAGATTCCATTGAGGGTGCTCCGATGAAGAATTCAGTCTGCGCCATGGGCGCGGCTTTCCTCGCGTTGTGCCTCTGCATCTCCGCTGCGCATGCCAGCGTCCTGATCGCCGGCACCCGGGTAGTCTTTCCGGCCAAGGATGGTGAGGTCACGGTACGACTGACCAACGACAACACCAAGCCCGCACTGGTAGAGGCCTGGATCGATCGCGGCGATGAACACTCCACGCCGGACAAGGTCGACACGCCGTTCCTGATCACGCCGCCGCTGTTCCGCATGGAGGCGCACAAGGATCAGAGCCTGCGCATCATCTACATGCACGGGCAACTGCCCGCCGATCGGGAGTCGCTGTTCTGGCTCAACGTGCTGGAAGTGCCACCCAAGCCCAGTGGCCCGCAGGCCGCGGACATGAATTTCCTGCAGCTGGCGATCAGATCGCGGCTGAAGCTGTTCTATCGCCCCGGCAATCTGCAAGGCGATCCGACGAAGGCCCCGGCCCTGCTGACTTTCAAGGCTGTTGCCGATGACAAGGGTGCCGCGCTGGTGGTGCACAACCCCACACCTTATTACCTCACCTTCGCCGATTTGACGGTGGACATGGCCGGAACGTCATACGCGGCGGACACTGGCATGGTCGCGCCGATGGCCGACTTGCGCCTGCCTGTGCCAAAGCTCAAACAGGCACCGGTTGCAGGCACTCCGATCCATTTCAACACGATCAATGACTATGGTGCCCTCGCGCCGCTCACGGCCACGGTCACGCCGTGACCTCAAGGCATGCCAGCGCCCACGCTCTGTTTGCATATAGCGGCTGTGCCGCCTGCAAGCGCCGTGTGCTGGGCATGGCCATTGCCTGCGCACTTCTCGGCTGGATCCCGAATTGCCGGGCAGCCGCCTCGGCTACCGCTACCGTCGCTGGCGGCAGTGGTAGCGGTCCGGTTGAAGCCGAATTCGATCGCAGTATGTTGTCCGGGGCGGGGCAGAACACTACCGACCTGTCACGCTTCGAGCGTGGCAACCCGGTCTTGCCGGGCACGTACCGGGTGGATATCTACCTCAACGACGTCTGGGTCGGCCGCAGCGATGTGCGCTTTGCCGCCAGCAAGCCCGACAGCGGTGCCACTGCATGTGTCGGCAACGCATTGCTGGAGCAGCTCGGTCTACCGTTGGACAAGCTGTCCGCCAAGCAGCGGGCCGCGCTCGCCAATGCGGACTCGTGCCTAGACTTTGAAAGCCTGATTGCTGGAGCCAGCCTGACGTTCGATCAGCCCGGCCTGCGGCTCGATGCCAGCGTGCCACAGGCCTGGCTGGGACATCGCCCACGCGGTTACGTGAGCCCCGAAAACTGGGACGCCGGCGTACCGGCCATGCTGTTCAACTACAACTTCAACAGCTATCGCAGCAGCAATGCCGGCTTCGCCCAGACCTCCGCCTATCTGGGGCTGCGGACCGGCGTGAATCTGGGTCTGTGGCACCTGCGTCAGGATTCGGCGCTTAACTGGCAGTCGGGCTTGGGAGGCCAGCCTTCACGTCGTCAATGGCAGAACATCGACACCTACGTGCGCCGTGACCTGCCCCACCTGGCACGCCGCGCTTACGCTGGGCGATGCCTATACCAGCGGAGACCTGTTCGACAGCGTGCGCCTGCGTGGCCTGAACATCGCCACTGACGACCGCATGCTGCCGAACTCGCTGCGTGGCTATGCGCCTACCGTGCGCGGCGTGGCGGAGAGCAACGCCAAAGTCAGCGTGCGGCAGAATGGAGTGGTGATCTACGAAACCACCGTCTCGCCAGGGCCGTTCGTCATCGACGACCTCTACCCCACGGGTTACGGTGGCGACTTGCAGGTCAGCGTGAGCGAGGCCAACGGGCGGGTGAATACCTTCTCCGTACCGTTTGCCTCGGTTCCCCAACTCTTGCGCCCAGGCGTCTCCCGCTTCAACGTCGCCCTCGGTCAACTGCGCGATACATCCATGCTGCATACGCCGCTGCTGGCGGAGGCCACCGTCCAACATGGCTTCACCAATTTACTGACTGGCTACGCCGGCCTCGTCGGCACGAGTGGTTATTCCGCGGCACAAATCGGAACCGCGCTGAACACTCGCTACGGTGCACTCGCGATGGATCTGACCACAGCGCATACGGTCATCCCCGGTCGGTCGAGCCGGACCGGCCAGAGTCTGCGATTGAGCTACAGCAAGATCTTGCCGGAGACCAATACGTCACTGACGGTGGCGACCTACCGCTATTCCACCAGCGGCTACCTGGGACTACGCGACGCCATGCTGGCGCGCGACTACGCGCGCGGCGGCCGCTATCCGGCGGGTACCGATCCTTTGCTGTTGTCGCAACTCAACGGGGTCGATCAGGCCAACCTTCCCGGTGTGTTGACTCCGGCTCAGCGCCGTCTGCTACTGGGAAGCAGCGGGATCGACCCGGTCACCGGGCAGTTCGATCGCCAGCGCAGCCGCTTCGACCTCACCCTCAACCAGCAGCTGGGCAACGCCGGTGGCGCGCTGTACGCCACCGGTTCGGCACGCGATTATTGGAACCGTACCGGCACCGACCTGCAGTTTCAGCTGGGCTACAACAATCGCTTCCACCGGCTGAGCTACAGCATCTCGGCGACCCGTGTGCGCGGCCTTGATCAGCACTACCGGAACCAGTATTTCCTCAGCTTTTCGCTGCCGCTGGGCGAGCGTCCCAACACGCCGAACCTTACCGGCAATCTCAATCGCGACGACAGCGGCCGTGCGCTGGAACAGTTGACCGTCAACGGCAGCGCAGGCGTCGATAACCAATACAACTATGGCGCCACTGCTTCGCATGGCGACGGCGCCGGCAACGCGGGCAGCGTCTACGGTGGTTACCGTGGGTCATTCGCCCAGCTCAATGCCAGCTACGGCAGCGGCAGCGGCTACTCGCAGGCGTCGTTCGGTGCATCCGGCGGCATCGTGGCCTATCCGGGTGGCATCAGTTTCGGCCAGTCGATCGGCGATACGGTTGGCATCGTGGTGGCACCTGATGCCGCCGGTGCGCGGGTAAACAATACGGTGGGACTGCGGGTCGATCACTCCGGCCATGCGCTGGTGCCGTACCTCACGCCTTACAACTTCAACACCGTGGAGCTGGACCCCAAGGGTATGCCGCTCAATGTGCAACTGGAGGCAACCAGCACCCAAGTGGCTCCCTACGCCGGATCCGTGGTGATGTTGCGATTCAAGACCAAGGCCGGGCGCATGCTGATCGTGCAAGCGCACATGGCCGATGACCAAGCGGTGCCTTTTGGTTCCGAAGTGGTCGATGCCACCGGGCAGGTGCTCGGCGTGGTGGGGCAGGCCGGACATATCCTGCTGCGGGGTGTCGGCGACGCAGGCGCATTGACCGTGCGCTGGCGAGACGATGCCGGTGATGCACGCGCGTGCACCTTCGAGTATCGGGCAGCTCCCGCGACGGCTGCACGGGCATCGAGCGGCTACGCAACGGTCAAGGCCACCTGTCGGATGACAAGTCCCACCATCGCGAAGACCGACCGAGAGCAGCCATGATCCATACGAGCCAATGGAGTCCAGTACTAAAGGCAGCCGGTGGAAATACCGGTAGACACCAGCTTGTTGGATACGCGTACACCGCCGCTTTGGTGCTGGTACTCATGTTGGGCATGAGCGGAAAGGCCCGCGCCAACTGCAGTTTCAGCAACGGCAGCAGCACCGGTACCTATCTGGTCACCCTGCCTGCAACGATCACCGTCGATCCCAATGCCGTCGTTGGCGACACGATTTACACATCCGCGCCCGTTGGCATCAGCCCGACCATCTATTTCACCTGCAGCGGCAGCGGCAACGGATGGGGGCTGAAGAATATCGCCGCCGGCACCCCGGCTCAAAACGTGAACCTGTTTGATAGCGGCGTGACCGGCGTGGGCTACCGGGTCTCGCAGAAAGGCAGCTACATCTACCCCTATCCTTATTTCAGCCTGGGTAGCAGCAATTCGTGGCAAGAGTCTGACGCGGTCACGATCGAGCTGGTCAAGACCGGCCCCATCGGCAACGGCAGTCTTCTGCAGACTGGTCAGCTCGCCCAGTTCCTAGCTGGTAGCAGCACCGGCCAGATCACTGACGCCGTCATACAGATCGTCAACACCACGGTCTTCGTGGCGCCGGCCTGCACGGTGACCACGAAAAGCATCACCGTCGCGTTACCGCCCGTCTCGAGCGCCACCTTCAACGGCGTGGGTTCGGTCGCCGGCACGACACCATTTGCAATCGGACTGACCTGTTCATCCGGCACGACATTGCGGATCCAGCTGGATACCTCCGCGCCTGTGGCCGGCAGACCGGGCGTCATCGCCCCATCCGCCGGAATGGCCAAAAGGGTCGGTGTGCAGCTGTTGGATGGAACTGGCACGGCGGTTAACTTCGGCAGCGCACAGATTGTCGGCGCGACTCCGAATGGCAACCTCTCCGTGAACTATTTTGCCCGCTACTTCCAGACGGGCACGCCGGTGGGTGCCGGGACGGTCCAGGCCAGCGCGACCTTCACGTTGTCGTACCAGTAGGTCGCGCCGACCAACGCGAAACCTGGCCGATCGCGCTAGTCGTAGATCTGGGTGACCAGCCGCGCAGCCGCCATGTCGGTGCTGCCCGCCTTCAAATAGCCAGCGAAATACCGCAACAGACGATCTGGCGCTTCGGTGGAAAGCCGAGCAACGGTCATGGTGTAGGCCTGTGGCGTGGCAGACGTGGCGCCCGAACGGCCAGCGCAGGCAACGTGCGCAGATACCTGGGTCTCCGCGACAAGCGGGTGCCCGATATCGGGATCCAGCTGGCCGACCTGGCAGGTGGGTTCAACAATGGCTCCGGAAAATATCACCCGACCATCTGCTGCTTTAACACTCTGGGCAACGAAACTCATGGCGAGCACGCATCCCACCAAAGTACAACTGAAAAGCGGACCTGCCATACCGTTCACCTCTTGAGGTGACCCCGGCCATTACGGGGTTCCTTAAGTGGCTTTCGGCTTGCTCCGTCCGGGCTTTACCTGTTTGAACCAGTCCATGCCGCAAAGCGTGATGCACATCACACTAGGGGCGCATTCTGACCAGATTTCACTGCGGCCACTTCTCTTGCCAGCCTGATTTACCCCTGCATCCGTGAGTCACGCGTGAGGCGAACCGCACGGAAAATGCCAGGTCCGTTCCAATGGCTTGTGCCGGACCTGATGTCATATCGGCGCTACGGCGCCAACCTTTATCAGCGCGACGAAATGTACTTTTCGCGCCGGATCTGCGGCACCGGCAATCCGAATTCCTTGAGCGTCGCGAAGGCCGCATCGACCATGTTCGGATTGCCGCAGAGATAGGCGATGTCACGGTCGGCGTGCGGGCCGAGTTCGGCCAGCACGTGTTGCACGTGACCGCTGCGGTCGCCGGGGCGCGGCGTGGTGCGCGCTTCGCGGCTGAGGCAAGCGTGGAAGAGGAAGCCGGGGTGGGATTGCGCGAACGCCTCGAACTCTTCGCCATAGAGCAGCTCGGCTTCGGTGCGTGCGCCGTACAGCAGCACCACCTCGCGATCGCCCTTGGCCAGCAGCTTTTCGATCTGCGGCAGCATCGCCCGATACGGAGTGACGCCGGTGCCGGTGGCCAGCAGCAGATAGCGCGGGTGGGTGTCGCTGGCCTGCAGGCAGAAGCGGCCGTACGGACCGCTGGCGTCGATCACACCACCGACGGGCAGTTCGCCGAGCAGCTTGGTGGCGGCGCCACCTTCGACGTAGCTCACCGCGATCTCGATGCGCTGCACCGGCGAGCCGCCATCGCCGACCGTGGCCACCGAATAGCTGCGTTTGGTTGCGGTGCCGTCGTCATAATGAAAATGCACCTGCAGGAACTGGCCGGGCTGGAACGCCAGCGGCTGGCCGTCGACGCGCTCGAAGATGAGGTGACGCACCGAAGAGGCAAGCATGAAGCTGTCGACGAGACGGAGCTGGAAGTGGTCGGCCATGAATATTTCCGGAAACGGTGTGTGCGGCCTGGCAGACCAGGCGGCGGAGCGTAGCCCGCTATAATAAAGGCTAACCCCCTTGGTGCAGCCCATGTCCCCGCAGTATCCAGATACGGCCCCCGCGCTTGTCGTCGAAAACCTGCGCAAAACCTACGGCAATGGCGTCGAAGCGCTGAAAGGCATCAGCCTGACCGTGCAGCCCGGCGACTTCTTCGCCCTGCTCGGCCCCAACGGTGCCGGCAAGTCGACGCTGATCGGCATTCTTTCCTCGCTGGTGAACTCCAGCTCCGGCGACGCGCAGGTATTCGGCGTGTCGGTCAACAAGGATCGCAGCGCGGCGATGCGGTTGATCGGGCTGGTGCCGCAGGAGATCAACTTCAACCAGTTCGAGAAGCCGTTCGACATCTGTGTCAACGAGGCCGGCTTCTACGGCATCCCGCGCAAGGAAGCGGCGAAACGCGCGGAGAAATACCTGAAGGAACTGCGCCTGTGGGACAAGGCGCAGATGCAGGCGCGTACGCTGTCCGGCGGCATGAAGCGGCGGCTGATGATCGCCCGCGCGATGATGAACGAGCCGAAGCTGCTGATCCTGGACGAGCCCACGGCGGGCGTCGATATCGAGATCCGTCGCTCGATGTGGCAGTTCGTCAGTGCCATCAACGCAGCCGGCACAACGGTGATCCTGACGACGCATTATCTGGAGGAGGCCGAGTCGTTGTGCCGCAATATCGCGATCATCGACCACGGCACGATCATCGAGAACACCAGCATGAAACGCCTGCTGGCGACGCTGGACGTGGAAACCTTCGTGCTGGACGTGGCGTCGATGCCGGTCGAACTGCCGAACCTGCCCAACGTCAGCCTGCGCCGCCGCGACGAGCACACGCTGGAGGCCGAAATGGCCCGCTCGCACGACCTCAATTCGCTGTTCGCGGCGCTGTCCGGCCACGGCATCATGGTGACGTCGATGCGCAACAAGACCAACCGGCTGGAGGAATTGTTCGTGCGGCTGGTGGAAGGCGGGCGCAACGGCGATATCAAGGAGCAGGCCGCATGAGCAACACCGCCGCCAACCTGGTCGCCCTCAACACCCTGGTGCGCCGCGAGATCGTGCGCATCATGCGCATCTGGACGCAGACGCTGATCCCGCCCGCGATCACCATGACGCTGTACTTCGTGATCTTCGGCAAGCTGATCGGCAGCCGCATCGGCAACATCGAGGGCGGCTTCACGTACATGCAGTACATCGTGCCGGGCCTGGTGATGATGAGCATCATCACCAACAGCTACGGCAACATTTCCAGCTCGTTCTTCGGCGCCAAGTTCAGCCGTGCGGTGGAGGAGATGCTGGTGTCGCCGATGCCTAACTGGGTGATCCTGCTCGGCTACGTCGCCGGCGCGGTGGCGCGCGGGCTCGTCGTGGGCATCCTGGTGTTGCTGATCGCGCTGTTCTTCACCGACCTGCACGTACTGCACCCGCTGATCACGTTTGCCTCGGTGCTGCTGGGGGCCACGATCTTCTCGCTGGCTGGCTTCGTCAACGCGGTGTACGCGAAGAAGTTCGACGACATCGCGCTGGTGCCGACCTTCATCCTCACTCCGCTGACCTACCTTGGCGGCGTGTTCTATTCGGTAAACATGCTGGGCGAGCCGTGGCAGGCCATCTCACGTGCCAACCCGATCCTGTACATGGTGAACGCGTTCCGTTTCGGCGTGCTCGGCATCAGCGACGTGCATGTCGGCGTGGCGTTCGTGGTGATGATCGGCTTCGTGGTGGCGTTGTCGATCGTGGCGCTGCAGCTGCTCAAGCGCGGCGTCGGCTTGCGTTCCTGATCCTTTGTGGGAGCGGCTTCAGCCGCGATGCTTTTTGACCATCCACGCGAGACCGTAGCGACTGAAGTCGCTCCTGCAACAGGGCTCAAGATTCGGGCATGCGCGTCAACAAATACATCAGCGAAGCCGGCCTGTGCTCGCGCCGCGAGGCGGATGAACTGCTGCTGGCCGGGCGCGTCACGATCAATGGCGAAGTGGTCACGACTGGCGCCAAGGCACTGGACGGCGACCAGGTACGTGTCGACGGCGACGTCGTGCGCGCGCGCGTGCTCGCCGCCACGCCGGCGGCGAAAAAGGCCATCTACATCGCGCTGAACAAGCCGGTCGGCATCACCTGCACCACCGACCAGAGCGTGGACGGCAACATCGTCGACTTCATCGACCACCCGCAGCGGATCTTTCCGATCGGACGGCTGGACAAGGATTCCGAAGGGCTGATCCTGCTGACCAGCAACGGTGACATCGTCAACGAGATCCTGCGCGCGGAGAACAACCACGAGAAGGAATACCTGGTCGGCGTGAACAAGGCGGTCACCGACGAATTTCTCGCCGGCATGGCCAGGGGCGTGCGCATCCACAACCAGATGACCCAGCCGTGCAGGGTGCGACGCATCGCCAAGTTCGGCTTCTCGATCGTGCTGACCCAGGGCCTGAACCGGCAGATCCGCCTGATGGCCGCGGCGTTCGGTTATCGCGTGAGCCAGCTGCGCCGGGTGCGCATCGACAACGTCAAACTGGCTCACCTGAAGGTCGGCCAGTGGCGCAACCTGACCGAAGCGGAACTGAAAGGCCTGCTGCCCGGCCGCACACAGTGGTGATGCCCCGCTTTTCTGTAGGAGCGGCTTCAGCCGCGATGTTCTTGGGCCAACCGGAAAAGCATCGCGGCTGAAGCCGCTCCCACAACAACGATCCGCTACGCGGCGGGCAGCGTCTGCAGATCCCAACGTGGCCGCACCTGCACAGTTTCGTCCTGCTGCTGGCCGCTGGCCAGCCGGATCGCGCCGGCCAGCGCGATCATCGCGCCGTTGTCGGTGCAGAAATCCAGCCGCGGGAAATACACCTGGAAACCGTCCTTCGCCCCGACCCTGGCCAGCTCGCTGCGCAATCTTCGATTGGCACCGACGCCGCCTGCGATCACCAGCCGCTGCGCGCCGCTGGCTTCAAGGGCACGTCGGCACTTGATGATCAGCGTGTCGACGATCGCTTCCTCGAACGCTCGGGCAATGTCGGCGCGCGTCTGGTCGCTCTGATCCGACTTCTGCCACGCCAGCAGCACTTGGGTCTTCAGGCCGGAAAAGCTGAAGTCCAATCCGGGCCGGTCGGTCATCGGGCGCGAAAAGCGGAACGCACCGGCGCGGCCCTGTTCGGCCAGCCTGGCCAGCGCCGGGCCGCCGGGGTACGGCAGGCCCATCAGCTTGGCGGTCTTGTCGAAGGCCTCGCCAGCGGCGTCGTCCAGAGTGTCGCCCAGTATCGTGTACTGGCCGATCGCCTTCACCTCGACCAGCATCGAATGGCCACCGGAAACCAGCAGTGCCACGAAAGGTGGCGCGGGCGGGTTTTCCTCCAGCAATGGCGCCAGTAGGTGACCTTCCATGTGGTGCACGCCGATCGCCGGCACGCCCAGCGCCCAGGCCAGCGCGCGGCCGACGGAGGCCCCCACGAGCAGGGCACCGACCAGCCCGGGACCGGCCGTATAGGCCACCCCGCCCAGGTCGCGTACGGTCATCCCGGCCTCGGCCAGCGCCTCGCGGATCAGCGGCAGCAGCTTGCGCACATGGTCGCGGCTGGCCAGTTCCGGCACCACGCCGCCATAGTCGGCATGCAGCTTGATCTGGCTGTACAGGGTATGCGCCAGCAGGCCGTGGCCTGGCGCATCCGGCTCCCAGCGCAGCAGCGCCACCCCGGTCTCGTCGCACGAGCTTTCGATGCCGAGTACCGGGCCGGTTACCGGCTTGTTCGCCGGCTTTGAAAATTCTGTGATATCCACGGTATAATTCGCGGCTCGCCCTATTTGACAGTCCCGTACCAGCGGGCAGATTACCACTCGGAGTTTCCATGCCCAACGTAAAAGTTCGCGAGAACGAGCCGTTCGAGATTGCACTGCGTCGTTTCAAGCGTACCTGCGAGAAGGCCGGCGTCCTGGCTGAAACGCGCAAGCGTGAGTTCTATGAGAAGCCGACCCAGGAGCGCAAGCGCAAGCGCGCTGCCGCCGTGAAGCGTCACCTGCGCCGCCTGTCGCGCGACGTCTCGCGCAAGGTCCGCCTGTACTGAGTTTCCGCGACCTGCCCTTCGCGGCGGGTCATGTGGTGCCCCGGCACCACGCATCGAAGGAAGCACGGTCGGCGCGGGTTCTCGCAGCCACCGCAAGCACGGCAGATTCGAACTGGCCGGTGTTGCCCAAGGGGCAACGCCGGCTTTGTCGTTTCCGTAGAATCGAAATCCCACTTGCCGAGACCATCGCCATGACGCTCAAGCAGCAGCTCACCGAAGACATGAAGAACGCCATGCGTGCCGGCGATAAACACCGGCTGGGCGTGATCCGGCTGATGCTGGCGGCGATCAAGCAGCGCGAGGTGGACGAGCGCATCGAGCTGGATGACGTGCAGGCGCTGGCCACGCTGGAAAAGATGCTGAAGCAGCGCAAGGACTCGGTCAGCCAGTTCGATGCCGCCGGCCGCGGGGATCTGTCGGCGATCGAGCGCGCCGAAATGGTCGTGATCGAGACCTACTTGCCAGCCAAGCTCGGTGACGAGGAGATCGACGCATTGATCACTGCAGCGATCGCCGAGACCGGCGCCGCCTCGCCGCGCGACATGGGCAAGGTGGTCGCCGCGGTGAAGGAGAAAGCCGCCGGGCGCGCCGACATGGGCGTGGTGTCAGGTCGGATCAAGAGCCGCCTGGCCGGCTGAGCGGCCGGATCAGCCCGGTCGCAGCATGAAAAACAGCGCCAACAGCACCAGCAAGGCGGCAACCGCGACCAGCCCGATGCGCCGGCGCAGCCGGCGCAATCGTTGCCACTTTCCGATGTCGACAAAATAGCGGTTCTCGCCCGGGCAACGCAGCACTGCGTGGTGCACCAGCTGGAACCAGGCCATGCCCTGTTTCAGTCCAAGCTGCTCCGCGCTGCAGGCGGTCGCCGCCGTGGTCGCCGCCGCCCGCTCGAACGCGCGCACGATCGCCTGTTGTTTCAACATCATCACCGCGCTGATCACCACGACAGGTCGCTCCATAGGCCGGTCCGGCAGCTTGCCGCCCGACATGGCCAATCGCAACCGCCGCGATGCATCGCTTTCACGCGCCCCCCGTTACAACGTGCGCTGACCCGGCGGCGCCGCGCTGTGCGGGCGACTGTCGTTGCAGGAGTAACGCATGCTGAAGTGGGCCATCATTTTCGCCGTCATCTCGCTGGTCACCGGCTGGCTCGGCTTCGGTGGCGTCGCCGGCGCCACCGCAACGATCGCCAAGGTGCTGTTTGCCTGCTTCGTGATCCTGTTCCTGCTGGCCGTGCTGGCCGTGATCGGCGTCTTCCACCTCTTCTGATCCGGATTCAGGTCGCAGCCTGCCATCGCCTGCGCCAGTGATCCGGTACACGCTTCGGGCGTTGGCCAGGGTCGAGCGGCGCTCCCCCACCACTGTGAAATGCGGCCGCTGGTGCATGCCCGCCACAGAAAGCCCGCGCGTCGCCAACCCCGGCGCATCGCGAACACAAAGTCGAACGCCGACGGTCCGGTGCTGTGGATGAGCGCCACGGCGACCGCAACATCCGCTGCCGACGCCGGGCGGAGGATCAGACCAGCCATCGCCATCCCGGACTCTACCTGCGACATTTCGCCCGAGGTTAACCCAATCCGGCCGAACCACCCCGCTGGCAACCGACTAAACTAGGCCGCTTATGCGTGGCCTGATCCCCGACAGCTTCATCGATGAACTGCTCGCCCGCGTCGACATCGTCGACGTGATCGAGCGGCGGGTGCCGCTGAAAAAGGCCGGGCGCGAGTGGACCGCCTGCTGTCCGTTCCACAACGAACGCTCGCCGTCGTTCTACGTCAGCCCGGCCAAGCAGTTCTTTCATTGCTTCGGTTGCGGCGCGCACGGCAGCGCGGTGAAGTTCCTGATGGATTACGAGCGCCTCGAGTTTCCCGACGCGGTCGAGGAACTGGCGCAGACGGTCGGCTTGACCGTGCCGCGCGAAGGTGGCCGCGAAGCCGCGCCGCGTGAGGACAAGACCGATCTCTACGCCCTGCTCGATGCGGCCGCCAGCTGGTACGAGGGCGAGCTGCCGCGCAACGCGGACGCACAGGCGTACTGCAAGAAGCGCGGGCTGGACGCGGAAACGATCAAGCGCTTCCGCATCGGCTGGGCGCCGGCCGGCTACGACGGCGTGATCAAGACGCTCGGCAACACCCCACCGCGAATGGAACTGCTGACCCAGGCCGGCATGGTGGCCAGCAACGAGAAGGGCAGCAAGTACGACCGTTTCCGCGAACGGCTGATGTTTCCGATCCTCGACCGCCGGGGCCGCGTGATCGCCTTCGGCGGGCGGGTGCTGAGTTCGGAGCAGTCGCCGAAGTATCTGAATTCCCCCGAGACCTCGCTGTTCCACAAGGGGCGCGAGCTGTTCGCGCTGTGGCAGGTGAAGCAGGCCAACGCGAATCTGCTGCGGATCATGGTGGTCGAGGGGTACATGGACGTCATCGCGCTGCACCAGGCCGGGTTGCCCATTGCGGTGGCCACGCTGGGCACGGCCACCACCCCGGAGCACACCGAGGTGCTGTTCCGCGCCGCGCCCGACGTGGTGTTCTGCTTCGACGGCGATCGCGCCGGCCGCGCCGCGGCGTGGAAGGCGCTGGAATCGGCGCTGCCGCGTTTGCGCGACGGCCGCCAGGCCTACTTCCTGTTCCTTCCCGATGGCGAGGATCCGGATTCGCTGGTGCGCAAGGAGGGCAAGGACGGCTTCGAGAAGCGCATCAAGGAGGCGATGCCGCTGTCGGATTATTTCTTCAACGAACTCTCGCACGATGTCGAGATGGGCAGCCTGGACGGTCGCGCGCGGCTGGCCGAGCGTGCCCGTCCATTGATCGCCAAGCTTCCCGATGGTGCGTTCCGCGACCTGATGGCGCAGGAGCTGGAGAAGCGCAGTGGCGTGCGCGCCATGCTGCAGGCCGACCCCGCCGCGCACCGTGCCGTGCAGCGGCCGGTCGCGGTGCAGCGCAGCCTGGTGCGCAGCGCGATCTCGTTGCTGCTGGCGCAACCGGGTCTGGCCGATCAGGTGGAGAAGCCGTACCGCTTCCTGCGCCTGGACAAGCCCGGCGTGGATCTCCTCGCCGAGCTGCTCGATATCGCACGCTCGCGTCCCGGCATCAACTCCGCGATGCTGGTGGAGCATTTCGCCGAACGGCCGGAATACGGCTCCCTGCAGAAACTGATGGCATCGGTGTCGGTAGGCGAGCCGGACAGCCAGCGCGCGGAGTTCATCTCGGCGCTGGAGCGCATGGAACACCAGTCGCTGATCCAGCGGCGTGACTTCCTCAGCGCGCGCCGCGGTGAACTCAGCGACGACGAGAAAGCAGAGTTGCGCGCGCTGCTGCCGCTGCGCGAACAGATGAGCTCCGGGTCGTGAGTTGCCTTTGCTCGTCATTCCCGCGAAAGCGGGAGGCGCCTCTACAACAGCAAAGCTGGTCATCCATTTTGACCTTTCGGAACAGCAACCCGGATTACTCGCTGCACTCGCCCCTTCGGGGCCGCCCTCCGGGCGTTCTGCGCGCTGCTCGCTTGTCCCGCTTTCGCGGGAATGACGTCGTCGAGGGTTTTCACGGTTCGCAGGAGGCATGGAATTAGATGGATCTGCTGCAACAGCTGATCAGGATTTTCGCCGAGAACGGCTACACCGCGGTCTTCATCGCGTTGATGATCTGTGGTGCCGGCCTGCCGTTGCCTGAGGACATCACCCTGGTGGCCGGCGGCGTGATCGCCGGGCTGGGCTATGCCAACGTGCATGCGATGTTCGCGCTGGCCATGTTCGGCGTGCTGCTGGGCGACGCGGCGATCTTCATGCTCGGCCATCATTACGGCGCGCGCATCCTGCAATGGCGTTTCGTGGCACGCGTGCTGACGCCGGAGCGCTACATCAAGGTGCAGGAAAAGTTCGATCGCTACGGCAACCGCATGCTGTTCTTCGCACGTTTCCTGCCCGGCATGCGCACCACGGTTTACCTCACCGCCGGCACCACGCACCGCGTGTCGTTCGTGCGCTTCCTGCTGATCGACACGCTCGCCGCGCTGATCAGCGTGCCGTTCTGGGTGTACCTGGGTTTCTTCGGCGCGGACAACCACGAGTGGCTGGTGAAGTGGATGCACCGCGGCCAGAGCAGCTTGTGGGTGCTGGTCGGCATCGTGCTCTTGATCGGGTTGGTGCTGTGGTGGCGGCATCGACGGCGCGTTCGCTGCGGGCTGGACTGAGTCGCCCGCATGTCGTTGCGCCGTGTTCGCCCCGACAACTTCACTCTCGCCCTGCTCGCCACCGTGCTGCTCGCTTCCTTGCTGCCGTGCCGAGGGCAAGCGGCGCGTGTCGCCGATGTAACCACCAACGCCGCTATCGCGCTGCTGTTTTTCCTGCACGGCGCGAAATTGCCGCGGGCGGCGATCCTGCAGGGGCTGACGCACTGGCGGCTGCATCTGACCGTGTTCGCCAGCACGTTCGTGCTGTTTCCGCTGCTCGGGCTGGCGCTGCAACCATTCGGGCATGCGCTGCTGACGCCCCAGCTATACCTGGGCGTGCTGTTCGTGTGCACGCTGCCCTCCACCGTGCAGTCCTCGATCGCCTTCACCTCGATCGCCGGCGGAAACGTGCCGGCCGCCGTGGTTAGCGCCTCGATGTCGAACCTGCTCGGCATCGTGCTGACACCGGTGCTGGTCGGTCTGCTGCTGGCCAGCCACGGCGGTGGCACGTCATGGCACGGCGCGCTGGACATCGTGCTGCAACTGTTGCTGCCGTTCGTGCTCGGGCACGTCGCGCGGCGCTGGATCGGCGGCTTCGTCGACCGGCACAAGCCGCTGCTCGGCTACTCCGATCAGGGCACGATCCTGCTGGTGGTCTATACCGCCTTCAGCACGGCCGTGGTCGAAGGACTGTGGCGCGACACGCCGATCTCCGCCCTGCTCTCCACTCTCGCGATGTGCGCGCTGCTGCTGGCGCTGGTGATGCCGACGCTGACCTGGGCCGCGCGCCGGCTCGGCTTTTCACGCGCGGACGAAATCACGATGGTCTTCTGCGGCTCCAAGAAGAGCATGGCCAGCGGCATCCCGATGGCCAAGATCCTGTTCGCCGGCCAGCTCGGTGGGCTCGGCGCGCTGGTGCTGCCGCTGATGATCTTTCACCAGCTGCAACTGATGGTGTGTGCGGTGGTGGCGCGGCGCTATGCGGCGGGCGGCAATGACACGGATGCTGACGATCGCCACGAGGCCGATTGAATGTGGGAGCGACTTCAGTCGCGATGGCCTGGAGCGAGGGCCGGTTGAAGCAGTGAAGGCCTGAGGCAAAGACATCGTGGCTGAAGCCGCTCCCACAAGAGTCGATGACGGAAGTGGCCGCTACAACCAGCGCCCGTAGCGGCGGATGTAGAGCACCTTCATCAGCTGGGTCAACACGCAATAGCTCACCAGGGTCAGCGCCAGCCACGCGAAATACAGTGGCGGCAGTGGCACCATCCCGATCTTCGCGCCCAGCGTGCTGAACGGAATCAGCATGCCGATCACGATGACCGCGACGGTCAACCCGAGCACCGGCGCCGCCGCCACACTCTGCACGAAGGGAATGCGCCGAGTGCGGATCATGTGCACGATCAGCGTCTGCGACAGCAGGCCCTCGATGAACCAGCCGGACTGGAACAGCGACTGTCGCGCCGGCGTGTTCGCGCCGAAGTAGTGCCACATCAGCCAGAACGTGGTGATGTCGAAGATCGAGCTGACCGGACCCACCCACGCCATGAAACGGCCGATATCGCCGGCATCCCAGCGACGCGGTTTGCTCAGGTATTCCTCGTCCATGCGGTCGAACGGGATCGACAGCTGCGAGATGTCGTACAGCAGGTTCTGCACCAGGATCTGCAGCGGCAGCATCGGCAGGAATGGCAGGAACGCACTGGCCACCAGCACGCTGAACACGTTGCCGAAATTCGAGCTGGCGGTCATCTTGATGTACTTCATGATGTTGCCGAAGGTGATGCGCCCTTCGATCACGCCCTCCTCCAGCACCATCAGGTTTTTTTCCAGCAGGATGATGTCGGCCGATTCCTTCGCGATGTCGGTCGCGGTATCCACCGAGATGCCGACGTCGGCATCGTGCAGCGCCGGCGCATCGTTGATGCCGTCGCCGAGGAAGCCGACGGTGTGGCCGAGCCGCTGCAGCGAACGCACCACGCGTGCCTTCTGCAGCGGCGACATCTTGGCGAACACGGTGACGCGCGCGGCCAGCGCGTCCAGCGCGGCATCATCCAGCGCCTCGATGTCGCGACCCTGTACGGAGTGGCTTACATCCAGGCCCACCTCGCGGCAGATCTTGCGGGTCACCGCCTCGTTGTCGCCGGTGACCACCTTCACCGCCACGCCATGGCTGTGCAGCGCGCGAATCGCGGTGGCGGCGGAGTCCTTCGGCGGGTCGAGAAACGCCAGGCACCCGACGGCGACCAGGTCGCTTTCGTCGGCCACGCTGTACGGGCTTTCGTGCGCCGGCTGGCGGCGTGCCGCGACGACCAGCACGCGCAGGCCATCCTCGTTGAGACGGTGCGTCATCGCCTTGATCTCGCGGCGACGCTCCTCGGTCATCGGCTCGGTGACATCGCCGACCTTTGCGAATGCGCAGATCGACAGCATCTCCTCAACCGCACCCTTGCAGATCAGCAGGTGCTCGCCGCCGCCATCGGCCACCACCACCGACATGCGCCGGCGCTGGAAGTCGAACGGGATCTCGTCCACCACCCGATAACGCATGGCCGCTGCTTCGAGATCACGATGCGCCAGCACGGCCTTGTCCATCAGATTCTTCAGGCCGGTCTGGAAGCGGCTGTTGAGATAGCCGTACTCCAGTGCCTCGTCAGACTCCTCGCCATCGAGGTCGAGGTGGCGTTCCAGCACGATCTTGTCCAGCGTGAGCGTGCCGGTCTTGTCGGTGCACAGCACATCCATCGCGCCGAAGTTCTGGATCGCGTTGAGCCGCTTCACCACTACCTTGCGCCGCGACATCGCCAGCGCACCCTTGGCCAGATTCGCGGTGACGATCAGCGGCAACATCTCCGGAGTCAGCCCGACCGCGATCGACAGCGCGAACAGGAACGCCTCGGTCCAGTTGTGCTTGTCCAGTCCGTTGATCAGGAACACCACCGGCACCATCACCGCCATGAAACGCAGCAGCAGCCAGCTCACGCTGCTCACGCCGCGATCGAAGCTGGTTTGCACGCGCTGGCCGCTCATGCTGTGCGCCAGCGAACCGAGGTAGCTGCGTGCGCCGGTCGCCACCACCACCGCACTGGCGGTGCCGCTGACCACGTTGGTGCCCATGTAGCAAACGCTGGCCAGATCGAGCGGGTTGAGATCCTGCGGAATGCCGCCGTGACCTTCGTCGGCACACACGAGCGCGGGCGCGGATTTCTCCACGGGCAATGATTCACCGGTGAGGATCGCCTGGCTGACGAACAAGTCTTTCGCAGCCAGCAGACGCAGATCGGCCGGCACCATGTCGCCGGCGGCGAGGTGCACGATGTCGCCGGCCACCAGTTCGACCACGGGCACTTCGATCTGCTCGCTGTGGCCGTCGGAGGCACGCCGAGTCACGGTGGCGGTATTGCGCACCATCGCCTTCAGTTTCTCGGCGGCGCGCGAAGAACGGTATTCCTGCGTGAAACTCAGCAGCACGCTGATGCCGACCATCACCGCGATGATCACCGGCCCGGTCAAGTCGTTGCCGTCGGTGAACAGCTGCACGCCGCCAAGCACCAGCAGCACCACGATGAACGGATTCTTGAACGCGCGCAGCAATTGCAGCGACCAGTGCGGTGGCTTTTCGTGCGCGACCTCGTTGAGGCCATCACGGTGCAGCCGCGCGCCTATCTGCTCCGCATCGAGGCCCGCCGGCGTGGTGTTCAGCCACAGCAGCAAGGCATCGGTGTCGCGGAAAGCCTGCTCTGCCGCCGCCGGCGGCCGGGCTGCACCCTTGCTCGCCGGCCGCGTGGCGGCCGGGGTCGAAATCCAGTTCATGGTTCGCTACCGGTATCGGAATGTGTCGCGTGGCGTGGGCGGCGTCGGTACGCCATCACGCCACGATGCTGGCCGCGAGCGCGGACCTCGTGGTCAGTCCTGGCGTGGGGGAGGCCAGCCTTTGCGATGCACGGTGTTCATCCGCGGCCGGCACCGAGGCGGCGATGCCGCGGCGCCTTCAGGAATGACGCCGGCTCACGCCGCGCACCCGGCGAATGCGCGACGCGGCTCAGCTCGACCACCACGGCCGGCCGGGTAGCCGGCTGATCCATGGCGGCGGGCACGGTCACGGAGAACCCACGCGCCGCAGCCACGCGGCGACCGGATACGGTACGAAAGCCTGCAGCACACAGGCGCTGGAAATTGCGAAGGAGCTTCATCGGCCCATCTCCTCGTAACGACGCCAACGGCGTCGTCAGGGGTGGGCCAGGCTTTCCCTAGTGGAAAGCACCAGCCGACCGCAGGCGGTCGCCGCAGGTGTTCAACTTGTTATGCGGCGCCGGCACCCGAAGCGAGCGGATGTCGACGTTGCGACTAGGGTAAACGTCCATATGCCTTGATTTGTCAGGACTGGGAGCGACCGACGCAGCGCACCGGGGCGCGCGCATTGTCGCCGTGGGATGATGTGCCGTCAACGGACAAAAGATGAACGCGACGAACGGGCCGCGCGATCTTGTGGCACATTTTTTTATCCAATGCCCGCGGGCGCCAGATCAACGGCCGAAGACCCGGGCGCCAAACCGACTCATCCGATCAAAGCCAAATGAATACGCCGACATCCTCCACCCAGGGCCAATGGCTGATTCGCGACGCCGGCCATGCCTACAACGCCGGCGAACTGATACGTGCCTATGAACTGGCCAGCGCGTTGGTCCGCATGGAACCGGAGAATGCGGAGGGCCACTACCTCGCAGGACTGGCCGCGATCGCTTCGTCGCGGGCTTCTGTCGCGGTGGCTCATTTTGGGAAGGCCGCCAGCCTCGACGCCAAACGCGCCGATTACGCGGTTCAGCTGGCCCGGGCGCTCTGCGCCAATCGCCAGTTGGGCGAAGCGCTCGCCGCGGCCAACCACGCGCTCGGACTCGACCCCGCCGATCCCGTCATGCTGGGCAATCTTGGCTGTGTCTACGTCGAGGCGAACGCGCACGAACGAGCGCTTTGGACCTTCCGTCGCGCGGTGCAGCTGGGACCGGCAAATCTTTTCTGCCGGTTCAATCTCGCCATGTCGTTGATGTTCACTGGCGACGTCGCAGCCGCCGAGACTGAACTGGAAACGTGCATTGCTCGTCGCCCCGGGTTTTGGCATGCCCATGCGATGCTTGCGCAGATCCGGAGGCAGACGCCCGAAAACAACCACATCGCGCGGCTGGAGGCGCTGGCCACGTCTGCCCCGAGCGACCCGGAAGCAACGCTCTACCTGCACAGTGCGCTCGGCAAGGAGCACGAGGACCTTGGCCAGTATCCGAGAGCCTTCGCGCATTTCAGCCAGGCGAAATCCGGAATCAGGCGCGCCAGCAACTACGATCGACGTAACGATGCGCTCCTGGTGGACGCGTTGATCGGGGCGTTTCCCAGCGCGACGGAAGCCCCCGGCTACATGACCGATGAACCGATCTTCATCATCGGCATGCCTCGAACGGGGACCACGCTAGTGGAGCGCATCATTTCGAGCCACCCGGAGGTGCATTCGGCGGGGGAGCTCGAGCATTTCGCGATCGCCCTGGCGCAACTCGCCGGCGCCGCACCCGATGCGCGTCTGGACGCCAGCCTCGTTCAAGCCGGTTTGGCCGTGAGTCCGGCGCTACTGGGCGAACGCTATCTTGCGAGCACGCGCCCGATGACGGCGATGAAGCCGCGATTCATCGACAAGCGGCCGCACAATTTCCTGTATCTGGGATTCATCGCCAAGGCGCTGCCGAAGGCGAGAATCATCTGCCTGCGACGCAATCCCATGGATACATGCCTCAGCAACTTCCGCGAGCCGTTCAATCCGCAGTCGCCGTTTCACCGTTATGCGTTTGACCTTCGGGACATCGGCCATTACTACGTGCAGTTCGAGCGCCTCATGGCGCACTGGAAAACGGCGCTGCCAGGAAGGATTTTCGAGATCGACTACGAGGCCATCGTCGCCGACCAGGAGCGAAGCTCCCATCAGTTGCTGGAGTATTGCGGCCTGGACTGGAACGATCGCTGCCTGCACTTCGAACGCAATGCAGCGGCCTCCGCCACGGCGAGTTCGACCCAGGTTCGTTCGCCGATCTACAGCACGGCCGTCAAGCGGTGGCATCACTACCAACAGGAGATGACGCCGTTGCGGCAACTGTTGATGGCCTCGGGAATCGAAGTCGGCGATTGAGCGGGGACACGACGGCCGTCGTCGGGGTGCGGCTTGTGCCGGAGCAGGTGAATTCGCTGGCGGCCCTACGGCGCTTGTCTTGTTATATTCAGCCATTGAAATGCGCCTCGGGCTCCGCTTACCGATCTGTCCACCACGACTGACGCGCGCAAGCTCAACAAGGCCAAAGGCTGAATCACCGCGACCATCCGTGATGCAGCCCGCCTACCCCCATATGGAACGCCATGACGAGTCGTACGCAGCCACCGCCCAGCTCCCATGAACTTCTCGCCCAAGCGGAGGCTGCGCTGGGCCGGGGCGACACACAGCAGGCCGGCGAGTTTGCTGCACGTCTGCTACAGGTTGAACCGAACCACGCGCACGCGCATTACCTGGTGGGGGTCGCTGCCATGGATCTGCGGCAGATGCCGAAGGCGCTCGAGCACCTGCATCGGGCTGCCAGCATGCAGCCGCGTCAACCCGATTACGCCGTCCAGTTCGCGAAGGCGCTCGCCCGCGCCCACCGAACCGGAGAAGCGCTGCAGGTCGCCAACGTCGCGCTCACTTTGTCACCAAGCCATGGATTGATGCTGGACACGCTTGGTACGGTATATACGCAGTGCCATGCGCATGAACGCGCCGCCTCGGTATTCCGTCGCGCTGTCGCGCTGGTTCCTTCCAATCCGATTTGCCATTTCAATTGGGCGACGTCGCTGGTGTTCAGCGGGAACGTCGATCAGGCCGAAAGCGAGCTCGAGGCCTGCCTGGCACTGGCGCCGCACTACTGGCCCGCCCACGGCGTGCTGTCGCGCCTGCGCCGACAGTCGCAGAGCAGCAACCATATCGAACGTCTGCTCGCGCTCGCGCGACAGACTGTCGACGATCCTGTCGCACAGATGCAGCTGCATTTGGCACTGGCCAAGGAGTACGAGGATCTCGGCGATTACGCGGAAGCCTTCGAGCACTTGAGCATTGGCAAATCGGTGAATCGCAAGGCGCGCAATTACACGACGGATCGAGACGAAGCCATCGTGCGCGCCATGATCCGTGCTTTTCCCGAACCACAGCCGCAGCCGGCTGGCTGCCAGACCGAAGAACCCATCTTCATCATCGGCATGCCACGCTCCGGCACCACCTTGCTGGAACGAATCCTGTCGAGCCATCCGGAGGTCTACGCTGCCGGGGAGCTGCAGAATTTCGGCGTCATGCTGGAGCGGCTGTCCGGCGGTCGCTCTCCGGTGATGCTGGATCCGGGGGTGATCGAACGTGCGCGCCACGTGAACTGGGAGCAGTTGGGGGATCTCTATCTTTCCAGCACGCGACCGGCGACCTGCCTCAAACCCCGCTTCATCGACAAATTGCCGCACAATTTTCTCTACGCAGGCTTCATAGCGAACGCGCTGCCGAACGCCCGGATCCTGTGCCTGCGGCGCAACCCGCTGGATACCTGTCTCAGCAATTTTCGCGAACCCTTTGCGGAAACGTCTCCGCTCCATGGCTACTCGTTCGACCTGCTCGATACGGGTCGCTACTACGTGCTGTTCGATCAGCTGATGGCACACTGGAGGCGCGTTCTGCCTGGCCGCATCCTGGAAGTGGATTACGAGGAGCTCGTGAGCGATCAGGAAGCCAGCACCCGGCGTCTGTTAGAACACTGCGGCCTGCCGTGGAACGACGCCTGCCTGCATTTCGAACGCAACCAGGCACCGGTGAGCACGGCCAGTTCAGTGCAAGTCCGTGCACCGCTATATCGCTCCGCCATGCACCGATGGAAAAAATACGAAGCACAACTGTCCGGGTTGCGCGAGCTGCTGACGAGTGCCGGGATCGATTGCGATCGGGGAGCTGTCTGAGATGCTTGCGCCCGGCGACAGGGGATCCGCTGAAATTGGCGTCTCCGCCTCGTTAACGGGCGGATGAGCTACATCGTTGACCGCCGGGCTGAGCGCGATCAGCCCAGCTACTGCAACACCAGACCCTGTTGCATCATCGGCTCGACCAGCCAGTGATCGGCAAGCAGGAAGGCGAACAACGCCATCAGGTAGACAATGGAGTAGTTGAATACCTTCATCGCGTACAACTCGTCGGGTGGATTCAACAGCCGCACCGCGTAATACAGGAACGCCGCACCGAGTACCGCGGCACCGCCCAGGTAGATCAGGCCACTCATGCCGGTCAATGCGGGCAACAGGGTTACCAGGACCAGCAGCACGGTGTAAAACAGGATGTGCCAACGCGTGAACACGACGCCGTGGGTCACCGGCAGCATCGGTACCTGGGCGCGCGAATAATCGTCGCGACGGAAGATCGCCAACGCCCAGAAATGCGGCGGCGTCCACACGAAGATGATCAGGCACAGTTGTAGCGCGTACGGGTGCAGCGACCCGGTCACTGCGGTCCAGCCCAGCACCGGGGGAATGGCGCCGGCGAGACCACCGATCACGATGTTCTGCGGAGTGGCGCGCTTGAGGAACGCCGTGTAGATCACCGCGTAACCGATCAGGCCGGCAAACGTCAACAACGCGGTCAGCGTGTTGACCAGCCATACCAGGACGAGCATCGACGCGATGGCCAGGCCCAGCGCGAACACGAAAACCTGTTTCGCGTTGAGTTCGCCGGTCGCCAGCGGCCGGTGCGAAGTACGCACCATCACCTTGTCGATGCGCTGGTCGATCAACTGGTTGAACGCGGCAGCCGACGACGACGCCAGCCATATCCCCAGAGTGCCGAACACCAGTGCCCGCCACGGCGGGACGCCAGGCACGGCGAGAAACATGCCTATGACGGCACAGAACACCAGCAGCGCAACGATGCGCGGCTTGGTCAGCTGCAGGTATCGGGAAAAGTACGGGTTCACGGCAGTATTCAACAAACGGGCGACTGCGCAGTGTAATGCACGTCCCCTCCTCGAAGGACCTGCCTAGTTTGCCGACATGGGGTTCACTTCGAGTCAGCCAGTTCGCTCGGCACCACGTCGGTGTAGTTCGCGAATTCCGAATAATTCAACCGATGATCGTGGTCCAGATCGTACCTGTCGAATTGTGCCCGCAGAATGGACATTCTCTCTGGCAGCTCCGAGCGCGTCAGCAGCATGTCATGGTTCCGATCCAGCCCAAGGAATGCATCCGTCGACTGCAGCGGGGTCAGCAATGGCTTTTTGCGTGCGTGTCGCAGCGATTCGGTTGCCTTGTCCTCGAACGAATCGCTGTTCGCGGCACGAACTTGCTGGGTCATCTCCAATCGGCCGGCAGACTGACCCTTTTGTGCACGCTCCTGAGCAATCACGTTGCCGGCCCAGACCAGGCCGATCACCAGGAATCCAGAAAGAGCAGTGTTCCAACGAGTGCCCATATGGAGTGTCCTCTCCCAATCGTCTGCAACCGGATAACCGACGACGCGACCGCCCAACGGTGATGCAACCATCCAACAAAACGGGCCCTTCGGCAAGATCCGGACGGATGGACACGCACGCCGATCCTGTCGCTAGCGATGGTTCCCCCGCTGCGTGCGCGCCAGCGTGGCCAGCAAGGTGAACAGCAGCAGTGCGGCGACGCCATTGTGCGCAGTGGCGATGGCCAGCGGCAGTCCGAAATAAACGTTGCTGATGCCGAGCAGCACCTGGCTTACCAGGGCCAGCGCGATGGCGATGCCGCACAGGCGCAGGCCGCGCCGCATCAGCCTGATCACCAGCCAGCCGAGGTAGCAGAACACCACCAGCGCGCCAAGCCGATGCACGATCTGGATCGCACTGCGCGCGGCCATGTCGAGCACGCCGCCTTCGTAGTTCACGCCGATGCCCCGCCACAGCACGAAGCCTTCGCGGAAATCGGTCGGCGGCGCCCATTGACCGAGGCACTGGGGGAACGAGCCGGGACCATAGCCGCACGCCAGCGCGGCGTAATTGGCCGAGGTCCACCCGCCCAGCGCGATCTGGCAGAACAGCAGCACGATGCCGATCGTCACCAGGCGGCGCAGATCCGCCATGCGCTCGTCCGGTGCCGCCACGCCGGCAAAGCGCAGCGCGGCGTAGGCCAGCAGCGCGAACGTGGTCATGCCGCCAAGCAGGTGGCCCATCACCACGATCGGTTTCAGCAGCAGGGTCACCGTCCACATGCCGAGCATCGCCTGGAAGATGATCACCGCCAGCGCCAGCACGCTGATCTTCCAAGCACCCGGCCGCGACAGCCGCATCGCGGCAAGCAGCGGCAAGGCGATCGCGCACGCCGCCAGAAGCGACGACCACTGGTGTTCACCACGTATGTACAGCCCGACGCCCACCGCGGCGAAAACCGCGCCCACGAGCACTGCCAGCAGCGCGCTGCGCTTGCGCGCGCTGGCCATCAGCGCCAGCAACAGCACCATCACGCCGAGCGTGCCGGCAAGGAAGCGGTGCACCTGTTCGCGCCAGGCCTTGTGGGCTTCGTAGGGACGATCCGGAAACGCCGCATCGGCGTGTGCCACGGCCTGCGCATGCTGCGGCCAGGTGACCTGGCCGTAGCAGGTGGGCCAGTCCGGGCAGGACAGGCCCGCGTTGGACAAACGCACGAACGCACCGAACATCACCAGCCCGAACGCAAACACCGCGGCCAGCAACGACAACCCACGCAGGATCTTCAACGTGCGCGGCGTCATCACTTGATCACCTTTTTCATGTCGCGCAGCAGGCCCGGGCCATCGAAGCCGGCCGGGTAGAAGGCCAGGGCGGTGCCATTGGATTCCACCAGCAGCGCGCTGACACTGTCCGGCGTGCTCGGCCGATACGCGGCCAGCTTGCCTTCGATGTCGCTGCCCAGCGACCAGTAGGTCTGCATGGCGTCGCGGCGGGAGGCATCCGCCGGCGGCGGGCCGAGGTAAAGCAGGCGCAGCCGGTCCTGGCTGCGGTTGAGCATGAGGCGCGCCTTGGCCAGCCCGGTCAGCACCTCGAAACAATGCGCGGCGCAATCCGGCCCCGCCAGCGCCACCAGGGTCAGCCGCGGTTCGCTGTCGCGCCACGCATACAAATGGCCATCGGCCAGTTGCACTGGCAGTTTCTCGTCGACGAAATTTCGCTGCGGCTGGATCGGCTGACCGGTGCCCTTCACGCCCGGTTGCCAGCCGCTCCAGTTGAGCAGTCCTGCGACGATCATCGGCGCGGCGAACACCAGCGCGATCAGCAGCAGGAACAGGCGGCTGCGGCGCAGCGATTTCGGATCAACATTATTCATCAGGCTTCATCATCGTCATTCGGATGGCGGGGTTCGCGCCGCTTGCGGCGATTGAGCACGAGCAGGATCACCACCGCCGCCAGCGCGAAGGAGAACCACTGGAACGCATACGCCCGATGCCGTGCCGGCGGCATCGATGAAAGATCGAGCGTGTGCACGCGCACGTAGACCGACGCAGGATCCGCGTCCAGCGCCAGCACCCGCGGATACAAAGGCTGGCCAAGGTCACGGGCGATTTCCGCCGGGTCCAGAAAGATGCTTTCCTTCGGCCACCGGGATTGCCGCACCAATGCATCGCCGCCCATCTCGAAGCCAGTCGGCGGCGGCGGTACGTACAGCCCTTGCAGGGTGACCTCGGTATCCGGCAGCGGCGGCAGGTAGGGCTGCTGACGGCTGCCGTTGCCGGTCAGGAAACCGAGGTCGACCAGCAGCAGCGTGCGCGGCTGATCGCGCACCACGAACGGCGCGAACACCTCCACGCCGCCGCGGCCATCGTGCCGCGGATTGTCCAGCAGGTAGACGCGGTCGGCGAGATAACGGCCACTCACACGCACCCGGGGAAAGCCATCGGCGGGCGGCTTTGCAGCTACCTCGGCAAAGTCCCGCAACGGCGCCGACGCGGATGCGGCATACCGCCGCAGAAGTGCTTCCTTGAAGTCGGCGCGATGCAGCTGCCAGACGCCCAAACGTATGAACAGCAAGGCGCCAGCCGCCGTCAGCAGCAACGCCCACCACGGTGGCCGCCGAAACGGGATCACGCGGCGTGCCCGCCGGTGGTCGCTATACTGCCCTGGTCGAACTGGATCGGATCAATCACGTGGAAACCGTCTACAAAATCGCGCTGGTGGTGTTGCTGCTGGTGGTGATCTTCAGCCTCGGCCAGGCGCTGTATTTCATGATGACCGACAAGGACGACGACAAGCGCACCGTGTGGGCATTGACCCGTCGCATCGGACTGTCATTGCTGCTGATCGGCATGGTCGCGCTCGGCATCTGGATGGGTTGGCTGCATCCGCACGATGTCGGCCAGTGATTGTAACGGCTGCGCCTTCCGTGCGCGCCGGTTGCGACAAAGGGCACCGCGTAGCTCCTAGCTGTCACAACGGTTGAACTGCCCTGATCAAACAAAAAACCCGCCATCGGCGGGTTTTTTGTTTATCGGTATCGCCGATTTTCCGAAGCGCTCGACCCGAGCCCGCTCTTCGCGAACCATCCGTCAGAGGATATAGACGAACATGAACAGGCCGAGCCAGACCACGTCGACGAAATGCCAGTACCAGGCCACCGCCTCGAAACCGAAGTGGTGATCCTTGTTGAAGTGGCCCTTCAACACGCGCAGCCAGATCACCGCCAGCATGATCGTTCCCAGCGTCACGTGCAGGCCGTGGAAGCCGGTCAGCAGGAAGAAGGTTGAGCCGTAGACGCCGCTGTGCAGGGTCAGGTTGAGCTCCTTGTACGCCTCTATGTACTCGTGCGCCTGGAAGTACAGGAAGGTGGCGCCAAGCAGCACGGTGAGGCCGAGGAACAACAGGATCTTGCCGCGATGACCCGCGCGCAGCGCGTGGTGCGCAATCGTCACCGTGACGCTGGAAGTCAGCAGGATCAGCGTGTTCAGCAGCGGCAGGCCCCATGCGGGCACGGTGCTGAACGCGCCACCGATATGTTCCGGGCCGTTGCCGGCGCTGGCGCCCCACGAGGCGGCATAGTCGCTCCACAAAAATTGATGGGTCAGTGCGCCATGCCCATGACCGCCCAGCCATGGCACCGAGTACAGGCGGATGTAGAACAGCGCGCCGAAGAACGCACCGAAGAACATCACCTCGGAGAAGATGAACCACATCATGCCCATGCGGAACGAGGTGTCGACCTGGTGGTTGTAGTCGCCGGCCAGCGACTCGTTGATCACCGAGCGGAACCAGCCGAAGAACATGCCCAGCACGCCGACCACGCCGACGGTCAGCACGGTCTTGCCGAAACCGGCGTCGCCAGGCTCGGCATTGAGCCAGTGCGCGGCACCGAACACGGTGGTGAACATGACCACTGCGGCCACGAACGGCCAGTAGCTCTTGGCCGGAACAAAATAAGCGTCGTGCTGATGACCCATGGTGAGACCCCGTGGATTTCTCTTGATTTCTGCCCCGCCGCGCCGGCCGGGGAACTGCATGCCGATCGTCCAAACCCGACCGGTTGAAGGAAAAACGTATCGCCGCGCTACCGCTATTTCATCAACACGATCTGCACGAACGAGACCAGGAAGAACGCCGCCACGATCAGCACGAGGATCGTCACGGTGCGTCGCACGCCCTTGCGCCGGTCGTCGCTGGTTCGATCCACTTTCCGCTGCGTCATGGGCCTGGTCACGTCGGGATCAATCGTTGACGTGGCCATGCGCCAGTTCGTCGTCGTGGATCACCGGCGGCAATTCGAAGGTATGGTGCGGCGCCGGCGACGGCACCGTCCATTCCAGACCCTTGGCGCCTTCCCACACGCGATCGGTGGCTTTCTTCTTCGAGAAGAACGCGCAATGGATCAGCACGCCCAGGAAGATCAGCTGCGAGGCGCCGAACAGGAAGCCGCCAATCGAGCTGATCATGTTGAAGTTGGCGAACGCGACGTTGTAATCGGGGATGCGGCGCGGCATGCCGGCCAGGCCCAGGAAGTGCTGCGGGAAGAACAGCACGTTGACCCAGATCACGCTGTTCCAGAAATGCACCTTGCCCCAGAACTCGCTGTACATGTTGCCGGTCCACTTCGGCAGCCAGTAATACGCGGCACCGATGATCGCGAACAGCGCGCCGGTCACCAGCACGTAATGGAAATGCGCCACCACGAAATAGGTATCGTGATACTGGAAGTCGGCCGGCACCAATGCCAGCATCAGTCCGGAGAAGCCGCCGATGGTGAACAGGATGATGAACGCGATCGCGAACAGCATCGGCGTCTCGAACGTCATCGAGCCGCCCCACATCGTGGCGACCCAGTTGAACACCTTCACGCCAGTCGGCACCGAAATCAGCATGGTGGCGTACATGAAGAAGATCTCGGCGCCCAACGGCAGGCCCACCGCGAACATGTGGTGCGCCCACACGATGAACGACAGGAACGCGATGCAGGCGATCGCGAACACCATCGCCTTGTAGCCGAAGATCGGCTTGCGCGCGAAGGTCGGCACGATCTCCGAGATGATCCCGAATGCCGGCAGGATCATGATGTACACCTCGGGATGGCCAAAGAACCAGAAGATGTGCTGGTACAGCACGGGATCGCCGCCGCCGCCCGGATTGAAGAAGTTGGTGCCGAAATACTTGTCGGTGAGCAGCATCGTGACTGCACCGGCCAGCACCGGCATCACCGCGATCAGCAGGAACGCGGTGATCAGCCAGCTCCACACGAACACCGGCATCTTCAGCAAGTCCATGCCGGGCGCGCGCATGTTGAGGATGGTGGCGATGATGTTGATTGCGCCCATGATCGAGCTGATGCCCATCAGGTGAACCGCGAACACGACGTAGGCCAGCGAATCGCTCTGCAGCGACAGTGGCGGGTACATCGTCCAGCCGCCGGCCGGGCCACCGCCTGGCAGGAACAGCGTCGACAGCATCAGTAGAAACGCAAACGGCAGGATCCAGAACGACAGGTTGTTCATGCGCGGCAACGCCATGTCCGGCGCGCCGACCATCAGCGGGATCATCCAGTTACCGAGGCCGACGAAGGCCGGCATGATCGCGCCGAAGATCATCACCAGCGCATGCATGGTGGTCAGCTGGTTGAAGAAATACGGCTGCATCAGCTGCAGGCCGGGCTTGAACAGCTCGGCGCGGATCAGCATCGCGAAGCTGCCGCCGATGAAGAACATCGTCAGCGCGAAAACGAGGTACAGCGTGCCGATGTCCTTGTGGTTGGTCGACATGAACCAGCGCTGGAAGAAACCTTTTGGCGCGCCGTGGTGATCGTCGTGCTGATCATGGGTGGCTGCGTAGGACATGGCCGTGCACCTCTAACCTGTAATTTTTTGAATGCGACTGCGTAGAAACGTGTGCGAAACCGCGTGTGCGTCTTCAGCCCTGTTTGGCGCTGACCGGAGCGGCGACAACCTGGGCGGATTGCGGCGTGGCAGCGGGAGCGTCAGCAGGTGCCGCCGGAGCCGCTGCGGCGGCTTCCTGGCCGGCCAGCCACGTGGCGAAATCCGCCTTGGACTTGACCACCACCACGATCGGCATGAAGCCGTGGTCCTGGCCGCACAGTTCGGCGCACTGGCCGCGATAGGTGCCCGGCGTGTGGAAGTTGGTCCAGGCGGCGTTGATGATCCCGGGGATCGCGTCGATCTTCCAGCCCGTCGCCGGCACCCACCAGGAGTGGATCACGTCGCCGCTGGTGATCACGAAGCGGATCTTGGTATCGACCGGCACCACCAGCGGCTTGTCGACATCCAGCAGGTAGGTGCTTTCACCGTTCACCTTGACCGCGAACGGGTCCATGCCTGAATTGAGCTGACGGGTCTGGTTGCTCTGCGTATCCAGCTTGGACATGAAACCGACCTTGCTGATCGGCTTGCCCAGGTACTCGACGTAGTCGTAGCGCCATTTCCACTGGAAGCCGGTGACCTTCACTGTCATCTGCGAGCCGGTGGTATCCGCCCACGAAGTGAGGCCGCCGGTGGCCAGCCAGGCCAGCGTGATCAGGATCAGTACCGGAATGGTGGTCCAGACCACCTCGACCATGGTGTTGTGCGACCACTTCTCGGCCACCGCGCCACGGGATTTGCGGAAGCGGAACATCGCAATGAACATCGCGCCGAACACCAGCACGCCGATCACCGTGCAGACGGCGAGCGAAATATTGTTCAGGTGGTACGGCACCTGCGACCAGGTGCTCGCGCCGCGCTCCATGTTGAGCTGCCACGGGCCGGGGGCGGCCTGAACCACGCTGCCGAACGACGCAAGGGCGAGGGCCGCCGCTGCCGTGAATGATCGCCTGATGCCGCCAGATGTCATGTCTTGCACCTTTGTTGAACTTGCCTAGCGCGGCGGGCTATGGAAATCGGCCAGCAACGCCATGAGTTTCTTCGACAGCTCGACGCGTTCCGGTTCCGCCAGGAAAGCACCAATTTCCAGCTCGCGACCATGCGATGACAGCAGCAGGCGCTGACGCCCGTTGCCCGGCTCCAGCAACACGCGAACCCAGTAAACCTGGAAACGCATGCGCCGCCGGCCCGGCAGCGACCGCACCTCCAGCGACGATGCGTCGAGAGTGATGCGCTCGCTGCGATCGCCGGCCCGCCAGGCCACGCTCAAGGCGACGGCCACGGCGGCGGATTCCACCAGGGCAAACAGCGGAGCAAAGACATTCCCCTGCCACGCACCCAGTGCAGCCGTTATCAGCGCCAGCGCCGCCAGTACCACGATCAGTCGACGCAAACCGCGCCGGCTGAGCGCGCGATTGGGCTTGAGCCACATCGTCACGCACGGCAAGCCGGCGGTAGCTGGTCGAAGCACGATCATGATGATCCGGCGTGCCTGGAACAGCGGAATGATAGGCCGCGGCGAGGCAGCGGGCAAGAATGTCGCACCTGCCTGACCTGGATCAGGGCCGCCGCGAACCGCCGCAGGCCTTGCCCGCACATCGCTCCGGACCCGCGCAAGCGCAGCCGGATCCTGCCCGAATTCGCCTGCGCAGCGTACAATCCCGCGCTCCCGGCGCAGCAGCGCATCCCCCGACAAGCCCGTGACCCAGCCCATACTCAGCCCCGAACTTCCGATCGACAGCACCCCGGCGCGCGCGCGCATCACGGCAGCGTGGCTGCGCGATGAAACCGAAGCGGTCAACGACCTGCTGGCCCAGGCCACCTTGCCACCCGCCGAACGCGAGCAGGTGATCGACCTCGCCGCCGGGCTGGTCACACGCGTGCGTGCGCGTGCAAAGGACCAGAGCGCGGTGGAGTCCTTCATGCGCCAGTACGACCTGTCCAGCGAGGAGGGCGTGCTGCTGATGTGCGTGGCCGAGGCGCTGCTGCGCATTCCCGACAAGGGCACCGCGGACAAGCTGATCCGCGACAAGCTCGGCGAGGCGGACTGGAAAAAGCACCTCGGCCAGAGCGAGTCGCTGTTCGTGAATGCCTCCACCTGGGGCCTGATGCTGACCGGCCATCTGGTCAACCTGAGCGAGAACACGCGGCATGATTTCACCGGCTCGCTGAAGCGACTGGTCGGTCGCGCCGGCGAGCCGGCGATCCGTCTCGCGGTGCGGCAGGCGATGCGCATCATGGGCCACCAGTTCGTCATGGGCCGCAGCATCGACGAGGCGCTGGACCGGTGCGCGAAGAAGGAATATGCGATGTACCGCTATTCCTACGACATGCTGGGCGAATCCGCGCTCACCGCCGAAACGGCGGAGCGCTACCAGCAGGACTACCGCAACGCGATCGCCGCCATCGGCGCGCGCGGTCCGTTCGCGAACCATGCCGACGCGCCGTCGATCTCGGTAAAGCTGTCCGCGTTGCATCCCCGCTACGAAGTCGCCCAGCGCGAACTGGCCCGCCGCCAGCTCGGCGAGAAACTGCTGGAACTGTCGCAGCTGGCGATGAAGCACGGCATCGCGCTGTCGGTGGACGCCGAAGAAGCCGAGCGCCTCGAACTGTCGCTGGACATCATCGGCGACGTGTTCGCGCACCCGTCGCTGGAAGGCTGGAACGGCCTCGGCATCGTGGTGCAGGCCTACGCCAAGCGCACGCCGTTCGTGATCGACTGGCTGATCGAGACCGCGCGCGCCACCAACCGCCGCTGGTACGTGCGCCTGGTCAAGGGCGCCTATTGGGATGCGGAGATCAAGCGTGCGCAGGAGCAGGGTCTGGCTGGCTACCCGGTGTATACGCGCAAGCCGAACACCGACGTGTCGTACCTGGCCTGTGCGCGGCGCCTGTTCAGCGCGGGCAGCGAACTGATCTATCCGCAATTCGCCACCCACAACGCGCACTCGATCGCCGCCGTGCACCACCTCGCGCAGGGCCGCCCGTACGAGTACCAGCGCCTGCACGGCATGGGCACGGATCTGTACGCCGAAGTGATCGGCCCGCAAAACCTCAACGTGCCCTGCCGCGTCTATGCGCCGGTCGGCACGCACGAGGATCTGCTGCCGTACCTGGTGCGGCGCCTGCTGGAGAACGGCGCCAACACCAGCTTCGTCAACCGCGTGGTGGACGAGAGCGTAGCGGTGCGCGAACTGGTGGCCGATCCGTGCGAAACGGTGCGCGCATTCGTTTCGATCCCGCACCCGCGCATTCCGCTGCCGGTCAATATCTACAGTGAGAATGCTGCGCTTGCGCAGCATTCGAATTTTGTATCCAGGAAGAATTCCATGGGCGCCAACTTTTCCAACGACAACGAACTGAACGCGATGGCCGACGCGATCAACGCCAACGCGGGCCCGTGGAGCGCCGGCCCACTGGTGCCCGGTGCCACGGCGGGCGGGGCTGCAGCCGCAATCGCGGTCACCAACCCGGCCGACCGCCGCCAGACTGTTGGCAGCTATGTTCCCGCCGACAGCGCCACCGTCGACAAGGCCCTGAGCAATGCGGTTGTCGCCCAGGCCGGTTGGGATCGCCTGCCCGCGGCCAGCCGCGCCGCGATTCTTGAACATGCGGCGGAACAGCTCGAGGCGCGCCGCGGCGAATTCATCGCGCTGTGCGTGCGCGAGGCCGGCAAAGGCCTGCCCGACGCGATCGCCGAGATCCGCGAGGCGGCCGACTTCCTGCGTTACTACGCGGCCATGGCGCGGCGCCTGTTCGGCCAGCCCGAACAGCTGCCCGGCCCCACCGGCGAGAGCAATCAACTGTTCCTCAACGGCCGCGGCGTGTTCGTCTGCATCAGCCCGTGGAACTTCCCGCTGGCGATCTTCCTCGGCCAGGTCAGCGCGGCGCTGGCCGCCGGCAACGCGGTGATCGCCAAACCGGCCGAACAGACTTCGCTGATTGGCCATCTGGCCATCCAGTTGCTGCATGCCGCCGGTGTGCCCACCGACGTCCTGCAGTATCTGCCGGGCGACGGCGCCACCGTCGGCGCGGCGCTGACGAGGGACCCGCGCGTCGCCGGCGTGGCCTTCACCGGTTCCACCGATACCGCATGGGCGATCAACCGCGCGCTGGCCGCGCGCAACGCGCCGATCGCTGCGCTGATCGCCGAGACCGGTGGCCAGAACGCGATGATCGCCGACTCCTCCGCCCTGCCCGAGCAGATCGTCAAGGACGTGATCGCTTCGGCGTTCCAGTCCGCCGGCCAGCGCTGCTCGGCCGCCCGCGTGCTGTTCGTGCAGGAAGACATCGCCGACAAGGTCTGCGCGATGCTCACCGGGGCGATGGCCGAGCTGAAGGTCGGCGATCCGGGGCAGCTGTCGACCGACGTCGGCCCGGTGATCGACGCGGACGCGCTGAGAATCCTGGTCGACCACGCCGCGCGCATGGATCGCGAGGCGAAGAAAATCGCCGAGGTCGCGCTCGATCCGGCGAGCACCGCCCACGGCAGCTTCTTTGCGCCGCGCGCCTACGAAATCGGCTCGCTTGATGTGCTGCAGCGGGAAATCTTCGGCCCGGTGCTGCATGTGATCCGCTGGAAAGGCAGCGAGCTGAAGCAGGTGGTCGAGCAGATCAACGCCACCGGCTACGGCCTCACGCTCGGCATCCACAGCCGCATCAACGACACCGTCGAGTACATCGCCAGCCACGCCCGCGTCGGCAACTGCTACGTCAACCGCAACCAGATCGGTGCGGTGGTCGGCGTGCAGCCGTTCGGCGGCGAGAACCTGTCCGGCACCGGACCCAAGGCCGGCGGCCCGCACTACCTGCTGCGCTTCGCCGGCGAACGCACACTCACCATCAACACCACCGCCGCCGGTGGCAACGCATCCCTGCTGACGATTGGCGAATAGATCGGAATTCGAAAGAGCGATGGAGAGCAGCAGGTCGAGCTCTTTTCAAGGTGCGGGCATCGGCGTGAAGCCAAGGACTATCTGGGAGATCGATCACGCGTTCTTCGATGATCCGCCGCGAACAGTGAGTACGCATCAGCATGTCTGAATCGACGATCACCGAATTGACTTCTGCGCTTTCGCGCTTGCGTACCCGTCAGTCAGCGGATCCGATGCCGACCTGGGCCACGCGCGCCGGGCGGCTGCACGCGCTCGAAGCCATGCTGCGCGAACAGCGCGCTGCCTTCGCTGCGGCAATCAGTGCCGACTTCGGCCAGCGCCCGGTCGAGGAAACCGATCTGCTGGAAGTGTTTCCCAGCCTGTCCGCGATTCGTCATGCATTGCGCCACGGCCGGCGCTGGATGCGTCCGCGACGCTCGTTCGCCGGGTTGGCGTTCCTGCCTGCGCGCAACGTGCTGATCCCGCAGCCGCGCGGTGTGGTGGGCATCATCGTGCCGTGGAACTACCCGTTGTACCTGGCCGTCGGTCCGCTGGTCGACGCGCTGGCCGCCGGCAACCGCGCGATGCTGAAGATGAGCGAGTTCACTCCGCGCTTCTCGGCCCTGTTCGCCGAGCAGGTGGCGAAGTATTTCCAGCCCGACGAGGTGGTGGTGGTGACCGGCGACGCGGACGTGGCCCAGGCGTTCTCCGCGTTACCGTTCGACCACCTGTTGTTCACCGGCTCCACGGCGGTAGGCCGGCACGTGATGCGCGCCGCGGCCGCCAACCTGACTCCGGTGACGCTCGAACTGGGCGGCAAATCGCCGGCGATCATCGGCCCCGGCGCGCGTTTCGAACATGCGGTGGAGCGCATCATCTTCGGCAAGCTGGTGAATGCCGGGCAAACCTGCATCGCGCCGGACTATGTGTTGCTGCCGCGCGCGCGCTTGACGGATTTCATCGACATCGCCGGACGCACCACGGCACGGATGTATCCGCCAGCGGCCCACCAAGCGCAATACGCCAGCATCGTTTCCGATCGCCAGTACGAGCGCCTCGTCGGGTTGCGTGAGAGCGCCCTGGCCGCAGGCGCCCAGCTGCACACGCTCGGCGAAGCGGCGGAGGATCCGGCGCGCCGCCTGCTGCCGCCGCAACTGCTGACGGAAGTCGGCGACGACATGGCGGTGATGCGCGAGGAGATCTTCGGTCCGCTGCTGCCACTGGTGCCGTATGACACGCTGGACGAAGCGATCGCCTATGTCCGCGCTCGCGCCCATCCGTTGGCGCTGTATCTGTTCGAGCACGACCAGGGCCGCATCGACGCGGTGCTAGCGCGCACCCAGGCCGGCGGCGTCAGCGTCAACGACACGCTGTACCACATCGCCCAGCATGGACTGCCGTTTGGCGGCGTGGGCGCATCGGGCATGGGCGGCTACCACGGGGAAGCCGGTTTCCGCACGTTTTCGCACATGAAGCCGGTCTTCCGGCAGGCCCGCTTCAACGGGGCCGGGCTGCTCAATCCGCCGTATGGCGCCCGCTTCCAACGCGTGCTGGATCTGCTGCTGAAGCGCGGTTGAGCTGCACGCATTGGCGGGCGATGACTGGAACCCATGAAAAAAAACCTCCCCGCTTGCACGGGGAGGTTTTCGTTTGGACGTCCGTTTCGCTTGGCGCTATCAGAACTTGTATTGCGCCGAGAAGCTCAGCAGGTTGCCGTAGTCGTTGAAGTTACCGGTGATCGTGTCGCCGGTCCCGCTGGTGGAGTTGACGTGCGCCTGGTTGACGAAGATGTGCGCGTACGACGCATTGATCTCGAAGTGCTCGCTGGCCTTGTAGCCGATGCCGAACGTGGCCAGCTGACGGGTCGAGTCCGGCACGCGCGGGTCGCGGGTGGAGGAGTGGGTGGGCGTGCTGTCGACCGCGACACCTGCGCGCAGGGTGAGCTTGTCGGTGAGGTAGTAGTCGCCGCCGAACGACGCATAGACGGTATTGCGCCAGTCGAACACTTCGGTGGTCGGCGGCTGCGAATTGCCGTAGTTCACCGTCAGGTTCTTGAACACGTCCCACTTGGTGTACGACACGTCGATGCCCAGGCCGAACTTCTCCGCTTGGTGCCAGTAGCTCGCACTGATCACGGCCGGCGTGGTGAAGTCGGCGGTGCCGGTGGTGTGGCTGAACGGCGGAATCGAGCTGGCCAGCGCAGGATTCGACAACAGCACGTCGTAGCCCGGCGTGGTGGTGAAGTTGCCGGTGCCTTCCAGGCGGTGACTGATCTTGGAACGGTAGTTGAGCGCCAGCTTGTCGTTCGGCGTCAGCTTCCAGTAGCCGCCCAACTGCCAGCCGTAGCCCCAGTCGTCGCCCTTGATGCGGGCCATGCCGTCGCCGCCCACCGGCGTCAACGCAGCCACGCCGGCCGCGGCGGCCTGGCCCTGCTGCACGGCCGCCTGGATCATTGCGGCAGCGGTGGCCGGAGGAATCTGTCCAGCGGCGGCGGCGGCCTGGATCTGCGCCACGCCGGCCGCGGTCTGCGCGCCGATGCCCTGCTGGATGCTCAGGCCCACCGCGTTGTAGTTGATCGCACTGGTCAGCTCGGCGCTGGTCTTCTGCGCGATCACGCTGGCGCCGACGCTGAAGGTGTCGGTGACGTCGAACGAGGCCGAAAGCGTCGCATCGAGCGACTCGAATTTGGACTTGACGCCGTTGTAACGGCCCACCCAGTTCTTGTCGTACTCGGTCTGGAAACCGAACGGCACGGAGAAGCCGCCAGCCCACGTGCACGCGGTCGCTGACCTTGGGTGGCGAAGAACAGGGCCGGCACCGGCAAGGTGGTGCCGCCGTCGCCGCCATTGCTACCGCTGATCGGCCGGCCCAGCGCGTCGTGCGCGGAACCGCTGAACTTGGTGCTGAAATTGATGCCGGTGACGTCGGCCTGCAGGTAGGTGCCCTTGAGGTCGGTCATCGCGGCCGGATTGTTGACCACCACCGAGACATCGCCGCCGGCCGTGGCTGAACCGGCATAGGCGCGGCCCAGGCCCTTGGCGCTGTTTTCCTTCAACTGGAAGGCGCTGGCGCTGGCGCTGCCCGGCGCGAAAGCTCCGACAATGGCCACACTCAATGCAGCGAGTGCGAGCGGGCGGGTGGCGCCCTTGAGGGAACGGTGAGAAATGTGCATCGCTTGCTCCTGCTTGTCGTGGTGGTGCTCGGATGGATGGCGGTGACAGCGTTCCATGCAAATTCATACGGACGTTTGAAGCCGCTGTGCCGCACTTTGCCCGCTCGCACAAGGTGTTGCAAGTGCGGTCGCAACATTTAACTAACGAATGATGTACGCGGCGTGGACGATCAGCGGCCCGGCGGCGAACCGGCAACGGCTTGCGCTGCTACCCTGAGCAGTCCGATCGCTTGCTCGCCGGAGTTGTCATGCAGTGCTTTGTCTACGCCAGCCTGCGCAAGGCCGACAGTTATCTGTGGCTGGCGCAGCGCGACGCGTTCGGACAACTGCCCGAACCGTTGCTGTTGCTGCTGGGCGATCTGCGTTTCGTGATGGAGGTTCAACTGGACGAACAGCGCAAGCTGCCGGTCGAGGACACCGAGCAGGTGCTTGCCCATCTGCGCGGACAAGGCTGGCACCTGCAGCTGCCGCCGCAGGAAACCCTGGCCGCGTCCAATCACCCCGATTACACGCATGCTCCGCGCGACCGCCGGGACGATTGATCGCCGATCCGCGCGGCAGTTGTCGCCGACGCGTTAACACTTGGTTACCGTCTGCACCTCCAACGATTTCTATACTGCCGTCCATGACCCAGCCCAAATCGCGACGCCGCCCTCCTTTCATGCAAGCTCTCGTCTGGTTCATACCGGGTCTGATTGCAGTCGCGATCGCCGGACTGGCCACCCATCCCCTGACGCTGATCCCGCTGCTGCTGGCCAACGCGTTGACCATGGCGGCGATCTGTCATGCGATCGGTTTCGACCCCGAGCCGCGTTTCGGCCGCACCGTACTGCGCCGCGGCGCGGCGCATCTGGTGATGTTCACCGGGTACACCGTGCTGGTGTTCGTGCTGGTCGCGTGGCCGATGTTGCAACTGAGCCAGACGCCCAGCCTCAGTGCGGCGTTGATCCTGGCCGCGGCGCTCGTGCTGGCGTTGACCGTGCTCTGTGGCGGCTGTGGCCTGCGTTCGGGCTGGTGTTCGTCTGGGATGACGCGTATCCGAGCCAGCGCGATGGCTCGTGGATCTTCACCGCCACCTTGCGCAGCATCGCGTTCGGTCGCCACCTGTCGCACGAGGAGCGTTTCTTCAGCCACTTCCTGCCGGCGGCGTTGTCCCTGCTGGTGCTGGCCTTCGGCGCGATCGCGCTGACCGGACTGTATGGCGTGCTGCCGCCGGAGCCACGCATCGCCGCGCTGGCGATCTATGGCGTGGTGCTGCTGCCGCTGGGCTGCCTGGTGATCGCCAACCGCACGCTGCGCGCGCTGCTGTGCGAGCGCCATCAGCCGCGTCGTCGTGGCGATCATTCGGCGTCCGCCAATCGTGCACCGGCACCGCGTCCGGTACTGACCGAGCAGGAGCGCACCGCCGGCACGCCCGAGCAGGCCGATGCGCTGCTGGCGGCCACCCGCGACGGCGACATCGAGCGTGCGCTGGCGCTGGTCGAGGCCGGCGCGGATCCGGACACCGCTCCGGCCGCCGACGACCGCGACCAGCGTCCGGTACTGATGCTCGCCGCGCTGCTGCCCGATACCCGCCTGCTGCGCGCGCTGATCGCGAAGGGCGCCGATGTCAATCGCGGCAGCGGCGGCATCACGCCGTTGCTGGCGGCCACCCGCGACAGCTGGCACGGCCGCGCCGAAGCCGTGCTGACCCTGCTCGCCAACGGTGCCAGCCCGCTGGTCACCGATGCCGAAGGCAACACCGCCCTGCATGGCGCGGTGCTCAGCGGCGAGCCCGGCGTGGCGGCGATGCTGCTGGATGCCGCCGCGCCGATCAACGCGTTGAACAAGGCCGGCGTCAGCCCGCTGGCCACGGCCTGCCGCGCCGCGAACTGGCCGCTGGCGAAGTTCCTGCTGGAGCATGGCGCCAAGCCCGCGCCGGCCGACGGCGAACCGGCCCTGGTCGCTGCCGCGGGAATCGCCGACGACGACGCCGAAGGGATCAAGCTGCTGCTCAAGCATCGCGCTCCGGTCAACGCCGTCGACGCACGCCACCGGCACGCCTTGCTCAGCGCCGCCGCCGAGGGCCACGAGCAAATCGCCCGTGCACTGTGCGCCGCCGGTGCCGACGTCAAGCTGGCCGACCAGCACGGCAGCACCGCCTTGATGGAAGCCGCGCGCGCCGGCGCCTGCGGCATCGTGCAACTGCTGGCCGAAGCGCAACCGGATGTGCGGGTGCGCGACCAGCACGGCCGCGACGCGCTGACCCTGGCGTGCCAGTCGCCGCACGCCCACGGCGAGACCGTGCGTGCGCTGCTGGCATTGGGCGCCGAACCGAAGACGCCCGGCAGCGATGGTCGCAGCGCTCTCGATCACGCCGCCGCGGCCGGCCGCTGGGACCTCGTCGCCCTGCTCGATCCGGACACGCCGTTGCCCACCAGCCTCAGCCAGGATCTCCTCGCCGACGGCGCCGATACACCGGCGCACCTGCTCGACGCATTGCGCTTCGGCCACTGGGCGATCGTCTCGGGCTTTGCCGAACGCGTGCGCGAATGGCCGCCGCGCGCAACTGGCGCAGATGTACCTGGACCTGGCCACGCCGGGTCTTGCCGCCGCCCGCCGCTGGCTGCTCGATCACGGCCTCGATGCCGAGGCGCGGCTGGACGTGCCGCGCACCGACGATGCCGACACCGCCGGCCATCCGACCCTGCCGCCGTTGGGCCGACGCCTGTTCGACGCCTTGCTGCAGCAGCTGCCGGATTCGACCGAAGCGCTGGACGACCTGCTGCAGGCCGGTGCGAGCCCGGCGGGTGCGGGCCTGCTGGCACAGGCGCTGGAGCGCTTGAACGGTGCCGCGCAAAGTGCCGCGCTTCCGCTCGATCTGCTCGAGCGCGGCGCCGACCCGTTCGGGCCGGACGCGCGCGAACGCACGCCGCTGCACCTGGCCGTCATCAATGCCCATGCCGATCTGCTGCAGGCGCTGTTGAGCCGCGGCTGCGACCCGAACACACGCGACCGCGACGGCCGCACGCCGCTGTTCGCCGCGCTTGAACATGGCGCACAGGCGCTGCCACTGGTGCGCGCGCTGATCGCCTACGGCGCCGATCCGGAAGCGGCCGACGCCAACGGTGAAACTCCGCTGGGCCTGGCGCTCGAACATCCGGCCGTCGAACGCTGGCTGGACTGGCGCGACTGGCAACGGCCGCATCGCGCGCTGCGTCCCGAAGACCTGCCCGCCGCCGCGGCCGCCGGCGCGCTGGCCAGTCCGTGCAGCGCCTGCTGGAACTGGGCTTTGCGGTCGATACCCGCGACGAGCAGGGCGCCACCGCCCTGCTGCGCGCCTGCGGCGCCGGACACCGCGACATCGCCGCCTGCCTGCTCGATGCGGGCGCCGACCCCTCGCTGGCCGCGCGCAGTGGCGTGACCGCACTGGCCGCTGCCGTCGCCGCGCGACGCGAGCCGCTGGTCGCGCTGTTGCTGCAACACGACGTCGCCGTCGACCAGCGGCTGCCGAATGAAGCCACCGCCGTGATGGTGGCCGCGGCCATGGGCTACCCCGACATCATCGAGCTGCTGCTCGCCGCCGGCGCCGACGTCAACGCCGTCGACGCTGGCGGGCGCAGCGCGCTGCACGCCGCGGCCCAGTTCGGTTTCGAGCACAACGACAGCTTGCGCGCGCGGCGCCTGTTCGACGTGCTGCTCAAGCACGGCGCCGACATCAACCATGCGGACAACGAAGGCAAGACGCCGCTGCTGCTGCTGCTCGGCGCACAACTGCGTCCGGGCAGCGAGTGCGACGCCACCCACATCGGTGCACTGGTGCCGGTGCTGCTGGATGCCGGCGCCAAGGTGCAACACGCCGATCAGCGCGGCGTCACCGCGCTGCACGCCTGCGCGATGCATGCCCTGCTGCCGCCGGCGCGCGTGCTGCTGTCGCGCGGAGCCGACCGCAACGCCGCCGACGCGTTCGGCCGCACTGCCGCGGACGTGGCGCGGCAAGTCGGCTACGTCGACATCGCGCATGAGCTGGCCGCGCGCAGCAGCGCGATTCCCAGCGTGCGGCAAACCTTGCGGCAACCGTCCCAGCCAGCGGACTGAGCGCGGTCCGCGTCGCGTTTGAAGGCAGTCCGCTAAAACTAGCTCGCAGCTCTCAGCTCTCGCCGCTCAAGGGAACACCGGCGTCGCGCCGCCGCTCGCGCTCGGCCTGCGGGGTCGCGTCGGCCTCGAACAGTTTCTCCAGGTCGGACAGCGCCTCGCGGGTGGTCTGCACCAGCTTGGTCTCGTCGTCGTAGACCAGGTATTGCGCCTTGAGCAGCTCCGCGTCCTGGCGGCGGAAACGCTCGACCTGATCGGCCGCCTGCTCCGCCGTGAGTCCCAGCCCTTCCAGCGCCTTGCGCGTCATCTTCAGGCTGGAATACAGCGTCTCGCGCACGGGTTCGTCCACGCCCAGGTCCATCAATCGCCACACGTGCTGGCGGTTGCGCGCGCGCGCAACAATCTTCAGATGCGGGTATTGCCGGCGTACCACGCGAGCCACGCGCAGGCTCGATTCGGGATCGTCGCTGGCCAGCACGAATACCTCGGCCTTGTCGGCCTGCGCCGCGCGCAGCAGTTCCGGCCGCGCCGGGTCGCCGTAGAAGATGTCGGTGACGTTGCCGAAGCGCTGCACGAGATCGAGTTGCTCGACCGAGTGATCGAGCGCCACGAACGGAATGCCCTGCGCGCGCAGCACGCGCGCGATGATCTGGCCCATGCGCCCGTAGCCGGCGATGATCACCCGCGGCACGTGCGTGTCGATGACGTCGTAGGCACGCGTCGGCTTCTTCGCCTTGTTGCCCAGCACGCGACCCAGCAACGCCACCAGCAACGGCGTCAGCGCCATCGACAGCGAAATCGCCAGCACCAGCAGGTTGTGCTGCGGTGCGCTCAGGATGCGCTGCTCGCCAGCCATCTTCAGCACCACAAACGCAAACTCGCCGCCGCAGGCCAGCAGCACCGCCAGGCGTAACGCCTCGGTGCGATCGAGCCCGCCGACGATGCGTCCCAGCGGCCACAGCAACAGGCCTTTCAGCAGCAGCAAGGCGCCCACCACGCCCAGCACATACGCGGGTTGGTGCACCAGCAACGACAGATCCATGGTCATGCCGACACTGATGAAGAACAGGCCCAGCAGCAGGCCCTTGAACGGTTCGAGATGCGATTCCAGGTCGTGCCGGTATTCCGAATCGGCCAGCAGCACGCCGGCGAGAAAGGCGCCGAGCGTGGAGGACACCCCGGCCAGCTCCATCAGCCAGGCGGTGCCCATCACCACCATCAGGGCGGTGGCAGTGGACACTTCCACCGCATCGGCCTTCGCCACGAAGCGGAACACCGGGCGCAACAGGTAACGCCCGCCGACCACTACAGCCACGATCACCCCGACCGTGCGCAGGATGCCGAGCAGATCCGGACCATGCTGGAGCGACGAGCTGGCCAGCAACGGCACCATCGCGATCAGCGGGATCGCCGCCAGATCCTGGAACAGCAGGATGGCGAAAGCCTGCCGGCCATACGCCGAGCCGGCCTCCTTGCGCTCGGCAAGTATCTGCAAGCCGAATGCCGTCGAGGAAAGCGCCAGGCTGCCGCCGACGATAGCGGCCGCCTTGCCGGTGAGGCCGAAGAGGAAATACGCCGGCAGCGCAATCGCCACGCTGCTCGCCAACACTTGCAGCAAACCGGTGCCGAACACCGCGCGGCGCATCACCCACAACCGCTGCGGCGACAATTCCAGGCCGATCACGAACAGCATCAGCACGATGCCGAATTCGGAGATCGTGCTCACCCCCGCCGTATCGCCGACCAGCCCCAGCAGCCGCGGCCCGATCACCACGCCGGCCAGCAGGTAGCCGAGCACCGAGCCCAGCCGGAATCGCTTGGTCAAAGGCACCGCGATCACCGTGGCCAGCAGGAATACCAGCGCCGTCTGCAGATAGTGGTGGTTGTCCACGCGTGCGCGGCTCCGTTCGGGGAGACTCGATTATTCCACGCTACGGCATCCGTGCGGCGCGCCGGTCACGGCGGCGACAGCAAAAAAACGGCCCGCATGTGGCGGGCCGATCTTCAAGCGAGGTGATGCGTACCGATCATTTCTTCGGCGCGTCCTTCAAGCCGCGGTTCTCCAGCATCGGCTCGATCTGCGGCGCCTGGCCGCGCCAGTCCTTGTACATCTTCGCCAGCTCCTCGGTGTTGCCGCGCGAGAGCACCATCGCGCGGAAGCGGTCGCCGTTCTCGCGGGTCAGGCCGCCGTGTTCCTTGAAGCCCACGAAGGCGTCGTCGGCCAGCATCTGCGTCCACAGGTAGGCGTAGTAGCCGGCGGCGTAGCCGTTGCCCCAGATGTGCTGGAAGTAGCTGGAGCGGTAGCGCGGCGGCACGTAGCCGAGATCGATCTTGTCCTTCTTCAGCGCGGCAGCCTCGAACTGGTCGGCGTCCTGCAGCGGCGCGTCGGCGCCGAGCATGTGCCAGTTCATGTCGAGCAACGCGGCGGCGACCAGCTCGGTCATGTCGTAGCCGGAGTTGAACTTGCCGGCCTTCTTCATCTTGTCGACCAGCGCCTGTGGCATCGGCTCGCCGGTCTTGTAGTTCTTCGCGTAGTTGGCGAAGACCTTCGGATCGGTCGCCCAGTGCTCGTTGAACTGCGACGGGAACTCGACGAAGTCGCGCGCGGTGTTGGTGCCGGACAGGGTCGGGTACTGCTCGTCGGCGAACAGGCCGTGCAGCGCATGGCCGAACTCGTGGAACATGGTGGTGACGTCGTCGAACGACAGCAGTGCCGGCTGGCCGGCGGCCGGCTTGCTGAAGTTGGTCACGTTGAAGATCACCGGCTTGGTGCCCAGCAGTTTCGACTGGGTGACCAGGTTGTCCATCCAGGCGCCGCCGTTCTTGTTGTCGCGCTTGAAGTAGTCGCAATAGAACAGCGCCATCGAGCTGCCGTCCTTGTCGAACACCTCGAACACGCGCACGTCCGGCTGGTAGACCGGGATGTCGTGGCGCTCCTTGAAGGTCAGCCCGTACAGCTGGTTGGCGGCGTAGAACACGCCGTTCTGCAGCACGTTGTCGAGTTCGAAGTACGGCTTGATCTGGCTTTCGTCGAGGTCGAACTTCGCCTTGCGCACCTGCTCGGCATAGAAGTTCCAGTCCCACGGCGCCAGCTTGAAGCCGCCGTGCTGCTGGTCGATCACCGCCTGGATGTCCTTCGCCTCGACGTTGGCGCGGGCGGTGACGGCCGGCACCAGATCGTGCATGAATTTCAGCGCCGCCTCCGGCGTCTTCGCCATCTGGTCGTCGAGTTTCCACGCCGCGTAGTTCGGGAAGCCCAGCAGCTTGGCCTGCTCGGCGCGGATCTGCGCCAGCCGCTCGATGGTCTTGCGGGTGTCGTTGGCGTCGCCCTTCTCGGCGCGATTCCACGAGGCCTCGAACAACGCCTGGCGGGTGTCGCGGTCGCTCAGGTCCTGCAGTTCGGGCTGCTGGGTGGTGTTCTGCAGCGACAGCACGTATTTGCCATCGAGCTTGCGATCCTTCGCGGCCTGCGCGGCGGCGGCAAGCTCGGCCTCGGTCAGGCCGGCCAGCTTGGCCTTGTCGGCGATCACCGGCGCGGCGTTCTTGGTGGCGGCCAGCAATTTGTTGGTGAACGCGGTGCTCAGCGTGGACTCTTCCTTGTTGAGGTCCTTCAGCTTCGCCTTGTCGGCGTCGGAGAGTTTCGCGCCGGCATGCACGAAGTCCTTGTAGACCACCTCGACCAGCCGCGCCGATTCCGGATCGAGCTTGAGCGTGTCGCGCTGGTTGTAGATCGTCTCGACGCGCTGGAACAGCTTCGGCTGTCGAGATGGATCGCGTCTTCGTGCGCGGCCAGCCTGGGCGCTTCGTCTTCCTGCACTTTCTGCAGGGTGTCGTTGGTATTGGCGCCGGTCACCGCGTTGAACGCGGCCATCACGCGATTGAGCATGGCGCCGGATTTCTCCATCGCCACGATAGGTGTTCTCGAACGTCGGCGCTTCCGGGTTGGCCGCGATCTTCTCGATCTCGGCCATATGCTGGCGCATGCCCTCCTCGATGCGCCGGCTGGTAATCGGCGTCCTTGATCTTGTCGAACGGCGGCGCCTGGAACGGCAGGGTGCTGGCGCTGTAGAACGGGTTGCTGGTCATGGCGGTGGTGGCCGTCGCGGTGCTGCTGGCAACAGCCGCCGAGGCGGTGGTCGCGGGTGATTTGGCGGCGCCGTCCGGCTGCGGCGAGCAGGCGGCGAGGGCCATCGTGGTAGCGATTGCAATCATGCGCAGACGAAGCATCTGGTGTCCCCGGAGTGGTGTGCCCTGGGTTGGGCACGGAAAGTCGCGATCGCCGACTGTACCGACACCGACGCCACTTTCCAAACCGGCGGCTGCTGCGCAACCGGATCGAAAAAGCCCGACGCGCTCAGGCTGCGCGCAGGTCGCGCAACTGCCACGCCGCGCCGATCAGCAAGTACAGCCGGTGACGCACCACGCTCATCGGCAAATCGGTGAGCAGGTCGACATCGGTGCGCAGATCGGCCACCTGGGCGGTGACCTGCGCGGCTGAGTCGACGCTGCCCAGACTGCTGTCCACCGCGTCGGGATCGGGCTGCGCCGCGCGCCAGCGCTGGAACAGCGCGTCATCACGCAGCGCCTGCTGCAGCGTCGCGGCAAAGTCGTTCGGTCCGGCACCGTCGTAGGCGAAGCGCGGATCGTCGCCGCGCGCATGGGCCAGGTCGGCGATCGAAAGGTAATAGTGGTTGCGGGCCATGGTGTCTCCGGCGTTGGGCGGACGTCCATCCAAGCACGGCGGATGTGAAGCTCAGCCCAAGGCCGTCAGCGCGGCGGTCAATCGGTCCGCCGCGAATTCCGGCGCCACGCCATGCGGCAGCACGCCCAGGCACGGCGACGGCAGCAGCCGCTCCAGCGTGGCCAGGTTTTCTTCGAGCGCATCCATCGCCGGATCGACGCAGTTGCCGATCCAGCCGAGCAGGTGGCAGCCGTCGGCGATGATCGCCCGCGCGCTGAGCAGGGCATGATTGAGACAACCCAGCCGCAAGCCGACCACCAGGATCACCGGCAGCTGCCATTGCCTGGCGATGTCCGCGGCGAACAATCCCGGCGCCAGCGGCACCAGCCAGCCGCCGACGCCCTCGACCACCACCTGCGGGTGATCGGCCGAGCAGCTGGTCGAACGCCGCGCGCAGCGGCGCCAGCGAGATTTCCACGCCATCGTGCGCGGCCGCCAGATGCGGCGACAGCGGATCGCGCAAGGCCACCGGATTGACCGACGCATACGCCGGCGCGCCGCTGCTCGCCGCCTGCAGCGCCAGCGCGTCGTCGTTGCGCAGGCCGTCGGCCGTTTCCGCACAACCGCTGGCCACCGGCTTCATGCCGCAGGCGCGGTGTCCCGGCGCAGCCGCAGCGCGTGCAACAGCGTGCACGCCGCATGCGTCTTGCCGATGCCGGTATCGGTGCCGGCGATGAAGACGGCCGGCATCACGCCGGTGCGTAACGACGATTGAAGCGGTTCACCACCGGCCCGATCAGGAACAGCAGCGAATACATGAAACCGGGAATCGCCCACGCCCACGCCGGCGACGACAGCGGCAGCAGCAGCGCGGTCAGCGCCGACGCCAGGCCGATCGCGGCCGGCACGCTCCAGATGCGCATCTCGCGGCGCGCATCCAGGTTGCCGAAGCCGCGCCGGGCCGCACTCTTCGCCGCGTGCAGAAACAGCAGCGTCAGCGTGCCCGCCATGCACGCATACGACAGGCCGTAGCAGGCGAACAGCGTGCGCATGTCCAGCGGGCCGCCGACCAGGTGGAAATCGCTGGGCAGGCGGCCGCCGCTCAGCCAGGAAAACACGCCGGAGAACACCATGTGCAACGGGTAGACGAAGATCATCGCGAAAAACACCAGCAGCAGCGACAGCCAGCGGCCGGTCGCATCGGCGCTGGTGGCAGCGCTTGCGCCAGCGCACGTGGCCATGCCAGAAAAACGCGATCTGGAAGAAGCACACCGCGAACGCGGGAATGCCACCGAGCGCATGCAGCAGCTTGTCGGTACTGTCGGGGATCGACTCGCCGCCGATCAGCAGCAAGGTGAGGGTGAACGCGAACGCGCCATCCACGAACATGTCCAGCCGCCCCGCCTCGATCCCTTCGCGCTGCTCGGTCAAGCTCATGCTGCATCCCCGTCTGATGGCTCGGCGCATAATACGGGCTTTGCCGCCGGACGCCGCGCATGTTCGAACGATATCCCGCACGTACGCCAGCAAGCGCGAGCACTACGAAGACCTGCTGCAACAGGCGCGCGGCATGCTCCCGGCGAACGCGACCTGATCGCCAACGCGGCGAACTTCGGCGCGTTGATCTATCACAGCCTGCCCGACCTCAACTGGGCCGGCTTCTACCTGTACGACGGCCACGAACTGGTGGTCGGCCCGTTCCAGGGCAAGCCTGCCTGCATCCGCATCGCGATTGGGCGCGGCGTCTGCGGCACTGCCGCGCAGACGCGCGAAACCCAGCTGGTGCGCGACGTGAACGCGTTCGATGGCCACATCGCCTGCGACGCCGCCTCGCAATCGGAAATCGTGGTGCCGCTGATCAAGGCCGACGGCAGCCTGCTCGGCGTGTGGGACGTCGACAGCCCGGTGATCGACCGCTTCGACGAAGACGACCGCGCCGGCATGCAGGCGCTGTGTGCCGTGTTCATGGCAGTGGTGCGCGACTGACGTGCCCGGTTTGCGGACCGATTCAGTCGAGATGCTGTTGGCCGGTGACCACAGAAGCATCGCGACTGAAGTCGCTCCCACGACCGAGCCGGATCAGCGCTCGCGCCCCTGATGAGCACCTTCGCGCGGTTGCCGCAACAGGTCGCCACCGCCTGCCTTGCCTCCTCCACGCCGGTACCGGCGGACGACGAAAAAATCTGCGCGGTGGCATGCAGGCCCTCGGCGGCAAACTGCTTGCGCAACGCCGCCAGCGCCTGGGTAGCCTGGCCGCGCGAGAGCTTGTCCGCCTTGGTCAACAGCAGATGGCACGGCAACTGGGTGGCGAAACAGAATTCCAGCATCAGCCGGTCGAACTCCTTCAGCGGATGGCGGATGTCCACGATCAGCACCAGCCCGCGCAGGCTGCGCCGCTGATGAAGATACGCGTCGATCTCCAGCTTCCAGTGCTCGCGCATTTCCAGCGGCACCTTGGCGTAGCCGTAACCGGGCAGATCGATGAGGCGCAGATCGGGCTGCCTGCTGTCGATCGGCGGCTGCGGCGCTCGCTCCTGCGCGCCTGCGCCCGCGACCCTGGCCCCTACGGCGGCAGGCTGAAGGCCACCATCTGCTGGGTACGGCCAGGCGTCTTGGAGGTGCGCGCCAGACCCTTGTGACCGGTCAACGCATTCAGCGCGCTGGACTTGCCCGCGTTGGAGCGGCCGGCGAACGCCACCTCGGCACCCTGGTCGGCGGGAAGCTGGCTGATGCGATGGGCGGCGAGCACGAACTGCGCGCCTTGCAGGGGATTCGACATGGGGATGGTTTGACCAAGCTATGGTGGCGCAGGGATAATTCTGCGGTTTCTGCCTGTTGCAAGCCGCATGGCTGCAATCATGGGCAGTGTTCGCAAGTCTCTCGGGAGTCAAGTGTATGAGTTTTCGGTCCGCTGGTTTTCGGCCCGCTGTTCTCGGGTCTGCCATAGCCCTCGTGTTTGCACTGTCCGCCAGTGCGCTGATGGCACAGGACGCCCAGCCGAAAACTGCCGCGCCTGCCGCTGCGGCGACGGCAGCCGCGCCCGCCGCCACCTCGGCACCCGCCGCGGCGCCTGCCGAAGCCACCGCTGCCGCCAAACCGGGCGACGCCACCGCTGGCCAGGCCAAGGCTGCCGTGTGCGGTGCCTGCCACGGCATGGATGGCAACTCCAGTGACGCGCAATACCCGAAGCTGGCCGGGCAGAGCGAGCAGTACATCGTGCGCCAGCTGACCGATTTCAAAGCCGGCAAGCGGCAGAACCCGATCATGATGGGCATGGCCGCGCCGCTGTCGACGCAGGACATGCATGACCTCGGCGCGTATTTCGCCAGCAAGACGCCGTTGCCCGGCGTCGCCGATCAGGCGCTGGTCGAACACGGCGAGACGCTGTTCCGCCAGGGCGACGCCACGCGCGGCATTCCGGCCTGCATGGCCTGTCACAGCATCGACGGCCGCGGCAACCCGGGCGCGAGAGTACCCACAGCTGACCAGCCAGCACGCGCAGTACGTCGAAGCGACGCTGAAAGTCCTGGCACGACGGCACCACCTGGGGCGACGATGCGCAGTCGCAGATCATGCCGGCCATCGCGAAGAAGCTGGAGCCGGCCGACATCGCCGCGCTTTCCAGTTACATCGAGGGCCTGCACAGCGCCGGCGCCCAGCCGGCCGCCACGCCCTGATCGACCGTGCGCCGACCGAAAGGTCGGCGCTGTCGGTTTCAGCCTCCATTGAATCCGGCCCACCTGCGAGGTTTGCCATGTTGAAGCGTCTGCCGTTCCTGTGTGCCGCCCTGCTCGCGCTTGCCGCCTGCAGCCATGACAGCGGCAGCAGCGGCCCGGCCCAGCCGGCGCCCAGCGCTACCGCGACCACGCCGGCTGCAGCGGCCAGCGCGGCCCCGGCCAGCGCGACCACCGCGGCCACGCCCGCAGCCGCCAGGCAGTTCGGCAGCGACCGCCGCAGATAGCTCGGCGGATGCGGCCGTCCGGCGCACCTGCGGTTGCGGCGGCGCCATTCGTGGATGATGGCAAGTGGATCGAGGGCAAGCAGTATTTCCTGATCGAGCCTGCACAGCCGACCAGCCACCCGGGCAAGATCGAAGTGACCGAGGTGTTCTCTTACGGTTGCCCTGCCTGCAACGGCTTCCATTCCACTGTCGATCAGATCGCCAGGAGCCTGCCGTCGAACGCGGTCATGAATTACCTGGCCGCCTCGTTCCGCCCGGACGAGAACTGGCCGATGTATCAGCGCGCGTTCTATGCGGCTCAGGCGCTGGACCTGGTCGGCAAGACGCATGATGCGATGTTCGATGCCGTCTGGAAAAGCGGCGAACTGGCGACCTACGACCTGAAGGCCAGCAATCTGAAACCCAAGGCGGCGTGGCCCACCATCGACGACGCGGCGAAGTTCTATGCCAAATACGGCGTGACCGCGCAGGAGTTCATCGGCGTGGCGAACTCATTCACGGTCAACACGCGCATGAAGCGCGCCGACGACCTGATGAAAGCCTATGGCGTGGACAGCACGCCGACCATGATCATCAACGGCAAGTATCGCTTCACGCCGATCACCGCCGGTGGCTTCGCGCAGTCGATCGAGCTGACCCAGTGGCTGGTGGCAAAGGAAGCGGCCGGCAAGTAACCCGTCCCATTTCTCATCAGCGGCCGCCCGGCCGCGCTGCGAAGAGTAGGCCCATGTTCAAACGATTCGCTCCGCTGCACGTTATCGTCCTGTCCGCCGGGCTGCTGCTGGCCAGCGCCTGCAGCGCCCGGGCCGACACACCGCCCTACACCGAAGGCAGCGAATACGTGACGCTGCCCGGCCCGCCCCAGCGCTACAGCAGCGAGGGCAAGGTGGAAGTGGTCGAGGTGTTTTCCTACGGCTGCATCCACTGCGCGCAGTTCGCGCCGACCGCCGAGAAACTGCGCAAGCAGCTGCCGGCAGGCGTGACGTTCAAGCTGTTGCCGGCGCCATTCAGCGCCGAGTGGCTGCCGTACGCGCGTGCCTACTACGCGGCCAAGCAGCTGGGCGTGGTCGACCGCACCCACCTGGAATTGTTCGCCGAAAAGTTCGGCCAACACTATCCGATCAGTTCGATGGACGAATTGGCCGATTTCTACGCACGCCAAGGCGTGGACCGGGCGCAGTTCATGCGCATCGCCACCTCCGCGGAGACGACCGCCAAACTCAAGAGCGATTTCGCGCTGATCCAGAAATGGCAGGTCGACGGCACGCCGTCCATCGTGGTCGACGGCAAGTACCGCGTCACCAACGTCCATTCGCTGGATGAACTGGCAGCAGTGGCCCAGTGGCTGGCCAAGCGCGAACTGAGCGGCAAATAAGCCGTATCCCGCGCCAGCGTGGTGCGAGGCACGGCGTTCACACGCGAAGGCCCATGCTTGGATGCAAGACGCGACATGTTTCGGCGAGCGTCGCCATTCCTTTTCCCGTGTAGTGTGTTGCGATGACCCGCGCCAGCCGTTCCTGAATCCGCACCCGTCGAGCGCCATTTGCGCCTGCTCAGCTGCAACATCCTGGCCGGCGCCAGCGTGGCGCGTTACAGCGAATACGTCACCCGCAGCCTCAACGCCGTGCTGCCCGGCCGCAGCAAGATGGTCAACCTCGACCGGCTCGCCGAAGTGCTGCCGCAGTTCGACGTGATCGGCCTGCAGGAAGCCGACGCCGGCAGCCTGCGCTCGGGCTTTCTCAACCAGACCCGCTACCTCGCCGAAACTGCGGGCATGCCGTTCTGGAGCCACCAGCCGAATCGGGCGATGGCGCGGCTGGCGCATTCGGCCAACGGCCTGATCAGCCGGCTGAAACCGCATTCGGTACTGGACTATCCGCTGCCCAGCCGGATTCCCGGGCGCGGCGCGCTGCTGGCACAGTTCGGCGAGGGCGACAACGCGCTGGCGGTGATGATCGCGCACCTGTCGCTGAGCGCGCCGGCGCGGGCGCGCCAGCTCGGCTTCATCGCCGAGCTGCTGCACGATTTTCCGCACGCGGTGCTGATGGGCGACCTGAACACCGAGCCGCACAGCGTCGAGATGGCGCAGCTGTTCGCCAAATGCAGCCTGCAGCCGCCGGCGCAATCGACGCCGACCTTTCCGAGCTGGAAGCCGCGGCGGGCGCTCGATCACATCCTGACTTCGTCGGCGATCCAGCTGGACAAGACGTGGGCGCTGCCGCAGGCGTTCTCCGATCACCTGCCGCTGGCGGCGGAAATCCGTCTTCCAGCGGATGTCGGTGGCAAGCGCGACGCCGAGGCGTCATCGATGAGTTCGCGGCCGATGCGGCGCGCACTGCCATGGTTGCTGCTGCTCGCGGTGGCGATGGCGTGCGGCATGGCTGCGCTATGGCCTGATCGAATCCAGTGTGATCGGCCAGCGCTGCAGCGCTGTCGACGTGCCCGCATGGTGCCGCTGGCGGCAGCTGCTGGTGCTGGGTTTCCTGCACCACGTCTACGGTATCGCCGCGCTGGCGGTCGCGGCGCTGGCGCTGTGGCGTCGCGCCTCCGTGGCTGGCCTGGTTGGCCGCTGCACTCGGCATGCTGGCGCTGGAGTTGTACGACGTCGAAGCCGGCGCACTGGCGCTACTGATCGGCAGCCTGCGCCTGCTGCGGCTGCAGTCGCGTGCGGCGCCACTGGACCAGCACCGGCACGGCCAGCAGCAGGTTCAGTCCCAGCCATAGCCACGTCACCGGCGTGAGGCCGCTCTCCTGCAGCAACACGATCGCCGCCAGCAGCGGCAGCCAGGCCGCCAGGAAACGTTCCTCCAGCCAGGGTTTCACGCCGCGGCCGGACAACCCGGCGAGCAGTGCATAGCCGATGCACGGCAGCAGGAACAGGCCGAGCGGAAAATCCCGATAGCGACCATCGAACACCAGCAGCAAGTCGTAGAACGCCAGCGCGAACAGCCAGCCCGCGCGCAGCCAGTCCGGTGGCGCGCTGGGCGTCGCGCCAGCCAGTCGTGCCGCGATCGCGCGCGCCAGCACCAGCGCGGTGGACAGCGCCAGCACGCAGGCGATCGACGACACCGTCCACTCCCAGCCATCGCGGCAGGCGAACCACATCTGCCGGTGTTGCCAGGCAAGCGCACAACCGCTGGCGAGACCGGCCAGCGCGAGCGCCGCCCAGCCGCGCCAGCCACGCCAGCGGCGGCCGCCAGAGCCGATCAGCACGAACACGCCGGCACCCGCCGCGCCGGCGAGCCAGCCGGTCCACCAAACGGCTCCTCGATCACGGCCCCTGCATCGTGAACTTCGGTCGCGCCTGCGCATCGAAGATGCCCCAGTAGCCGCCAGCCGTGCCTTCCTGCGCGCGCTTCCACGGCTGATCGAAGGCCTCGATCACGTTGTACGGCATGTGCACGGTGGCCGCGTAGCGCAGGAATTCGCGCAGGTAGCGCGCCTCGTTGACCACGCTGGCGCTGGCCGCCTGGCGTGGCCGTCCGGCGCTGGGCCAGCCGGTCTCGCCGATCATCACCGATTTCCGCCGGGAAACGCCTGCTGCACCCTCGCATACGCGGTCGCCACGTGCTGCACGGCGCGTTCCGGCGACACCGGGCGGTCTTCCCAGTACGGCAGGATGTGGATGGTGAGGTAATCGACCGAGTCGGCCAGTTCCGGATGACGCAACCAGAACTCCCACACGTCGGCATACGTCACCGGCACTCGACCGCCGCGCGCACCTCGTGCAGATAGCCGGCCAGCTGCGCGGACGACAAGTCGCCGCGCAGCAACACCTCGTTTCCCACGATCACCCCGCGCACCGTCTGCGGATGGGCCTGCGCGGTGGCGATGCCGAGGCGGACCTGTTCGGCATTCGCCCTTGGCGTCGCCGCCGAGCCAGATCCCCAGCAACACCTTCATGCCATAGCGTTCGGCGATCTGCGGCACCGCGCTCAAGCCCCTGGCCCTGCGAATAGGTGCGCACGCAATCGAAGCGTTGCGACAGCGCGCGCAGATCCTCGTCGATGCGTTCGGGGCTGATGAAGGCGTTCACGTCCAGCGGCGTTTCGCCAGCACGACGGAACGGCGCGTAAGACACGCAGGCGATTCGTGCCGACGGCGCATCCGGCAACAGCCACCGGCCGCCCGATCGCCCACCACCAGTACAGCCCGGCCAGTGCCAGCAGCACCAGCACAATCCACGCCCATCCGTTTCGACGAAAAGCCGGCGAAGCTGCTGGTGACATGCCGATCCGCAGAGGGTTGAGATGAAGCGTGCCAGCTTAACAGCGCGTCGACGCCACTTCCTCGCGACGAGTCGTCGCGAGCCATCGACTACACTGACCGGTGGATCGACCGCAGGAGTGCTCCATGTTTGCTTTCCTCCCTTCGCGGCGCATCCCGCTGAGCTGGCTGCTGCTGGCCACCGCAGGGTTGCTGATCGGCACGATTGCGCAGGCCGCCGCACCCGACGCCGCCCAGCACGCCGCCTTCCGGCAGGCCTATGTCGCCGCGCGGCAAGGCGGCGACGGCTGGCAGATGCTGGCACCGGACTGCGCGACTATCCGCTGTATCCGTATCTGCAGGCGGCGGCGCTGGAGCACGACATCCAGCAAATCGACCGCGCCACGGTGGAGTCGTATCTGACGCAGTACCCGGACTGGATTCCCGCCGCCGACCTGCGCCGCATCTTTCTGCGCGAACTGGCGCGCCGCCAGGACTGGACCAGTTTCCTCGCGCTGTACCAGACCGGCCTCGGCGACACGCTCACCTGCGATGCCCTGCAGGCGCGGCTCGCCAGCGGCACCACGCTGAATTTCGACACTGACCTGGCCGCGCTGTGGGCCAAGCCGAGCCTGCCCGACGCCTGCGACCCGTACTTCGGCGCGGCGCACGACCAGGGCCTGCTGACCAGCGCGCGCCTGTGGACGCGCATCGATCGCGCGGCCGACGCCGGCCAGCCCGGCACCATCGCCAGCCTGACTGGCTGGCTGCCCGAGGACGACCGCGCCGCGCGCATCGACTGGTGCTGGCGCTGCGCGATCCGGCCGCTGCGCTGGCCGATGCGGTCGGCTGGCCGGACACCCCGCGCGCGCGGCAGGCCGCCACGCTCGCGCTGACCCGGCTGGCGCGACGTCAGTCGGCCAGCGCCGATACCGCGTGGCAGCAGTTGCAGGTGCACTTCAGGTTCAGCGAGCAGCAACGCAACCCGGTGCTGTACGCGCTGGCGCTGTTCCATGCCACCGATTTCGATGACGGTGCACTGGCCCGGCTGATCGCCTTGCCGGCCGCGGCGCAGACCGGACACCAGCCGCGAATGGCGCGTGCGCGTGGCGCTGGCGCGGCAGAACTGGACGGCCGTGCTGGACGGGCATCAACGCCATGCCCGCCAGCCAGCAACGGACGGCGAATGGCAGTATTTCCGCGCCCGCGCGCTGACCGCCCTGGGCCGCTATGAAGAAGCCCACCGGCAACTCGAGGCGCAGGCCGGCACCCCCACATTCTTCGGCTTCCTTGCCGCCGACCGACTCGACCAGCCGTATGCGATCTGTCCGCTGAACCTCGCCGACGACCCGCAACGCGAACAGGCATTGCTGGCCAGGCCCGGGCTGCTGCGCGCGTTCGAGCTCTACGCCGTCGGCCTGCCCAAGCTTGCGCGGCGCGAATGGTCGCGGGCGCTGCAGGGTGCCGATCCGTCGACCCTGCGCGTGGCCGCCGACCTGGCCAGCCAGCGCGGCTGGTACGACCGCGCGGTGTTCACCCTCAGCAGCGGCGACGCGCTGCGGTTGTATGACCTGCGCTTTCCGTTGGCCAGCCAGGACGGCCTGGTGCCGCAAGCCGAACAGCGCCGGCGTCGACCCGGCCTGGGCCTACGGCATCCTGCGCGCCGAAAGCGCCTGGATGAGCGACGCCCATTCCGGTGCCGATGCCCGCGGGCTGATGCAGCTGCTGCCCGAGACCGGCGCGCGCGGTCGCGCGTCGCCACGGGCTCGACTGGGGCGGCGGCGACACGCTGTACGACCCGGCCATCAACATCGCGCTGGGCACGCGTTACCTGGCCGAGCTGGCGGGGCGCTTCGACGGCTCCGCCTGGCTGGCCAGCGCGGCCTACAACGCCGGTCCCGAATCGCGTCGACCAATGGCTGGCCGCGCGCAGCTCGTTGGCACCGGACCTGTTCGTGGCCACCATTCCGTTCAAGGAAACCCGCGAATACGTGGCCCGCGTGATGGCCTTCAGCGTGATCTACGACTGGCGGCTGCATGGCAAGGCGGTGCCACTGGCCACCCGCATGGGCACCATCGGCCAGCCGTCTGGACGGCCAGACGAAACCACGCAGCGACGCCTGGTCGACTGTCCTGCCAGCGCGCCATCCATCGCACCGGCGGCCAGCTCGAGCTCGCTCAGCGCGTCACCCTGAGACCTTCCGAGGACGGATCCCATGGCCGCACAGCAACTCGTCATTCTCGGCGGCACCGGTTTCGTCGGCAGCCACCTGGTGCCGCGGCTGGTCGCCGACGGCCACCGCATCGTGCTGCTCTCGCGCAATCGCGAACGGCATCGCGCACTGGGCGTGTTGCCCGGCGTGAGCGTGCGCAGCGCCGACGTCTACGACGACGATGTCCTGCAGCGGCACTTCGTGGGCGCCGACGCGGTGATCAACCTGATCGGCATCCTCAACGCCAGCGGCAAGCACACGTTCCGGCGCGCGCACGTGGAAATGACGCAGCGGCTGATCGTCGCCTGCCAGGCGACCGGCGTGCAGCGGCTGCATCAGATGAGCGCACTGAAGGCGGGCCAGGGCCTGTCGCAGTACCTGAAGACCCGTGGCGAAGCCGAGGCGCTGGTACGGGCGTCCTCGCTGGACTGGACGATTTACCAGCCCAGCGTGATCTTCGGCGCTGGCGACGGGCTGGTCAGCCGCTTCGCGACCTTGCTGCGACGCATGCCCGTGTTGCCGCTGGCGCGCGCCAAAGCGCGCATGGCGCCCACCCACGTCGGCGACGTGGCCGAAGCGATCGCGCGCTGTGTTGCCGGCGACCGTGCCGCTCGACGCAGCTACGAGCTGTACGGCCCGGAAGTGCTCACGCTGGGCGAAATCGTGCGCAAGATCCGCGACGCGGCCGGCCTGCGCACGCCGATCATCGCGCTACCCGACAGCCTCGGCCGGCTGCAGGCGCAGTTCGCCGAGCTGCTGCCCGGCAAACCTTTCTCGCTGGACAACTTCCGTTCGCTGCGCACCGACTCGGTCGGCAAGGTCGACGGCTACGCCGCGCTCGGCATCGTGCCGCAGCCGTTCACGCCGTGGCTGCCGGTGCTGCTCGACGAACCCGCGCGGCAGCGCCGCCTGGCGCAGGCGCGATCGCTGCGGCGCTGAACCGATCGACGCCGCTCAGCGCGCTGCGGCCGACCCCAGCAAGACACGCAGCCGCTGCAGGTTGGCGCCGTACCATGCGCTGCGCGTGCTGTCCCGCCGCAGCAGTTGCACAGTCGACGTGCCGCCTGGGGTGGAGGTGCCGTGGGCTGCCTGCGTCGGGTGAACGCAACGCACCTCGAACGGCAACTTGCAGAACGCCAGCAATCGCCGCACCCGCGTTTCCGGGTCGGCCAGCCACGATTCGTAGTCGTGCTCGAGAAAGCATGCGGGAAACAACCGCTGCCAGTGCCGGCCGAGCCGATCGTAATCGCGCCAGTGGCTGACCATGTGGTCGAGGTCGTAACTGTATTCGTTGCCGCTGGCGAACAAATGCCGGTAACAGGCGAAGCAGCTTTCGAAGGCATCGCGCCGGCTGTTCACCACGCGCGCGCCGGGCAGCATGGCCAGTGCCACGCCTGCCAGGCGCCAGTTGGCGATGCTGCGGTCGACAAAGTGCGACGCGTTGCCACGCCGGCCTTCGATGCGTGCCAGATAGGCTTGCCCGAGGCGCGACCAGTCAGCCGTCGACGCTGAACCCACCCACCGCGGAAACGGTTGTTGCCGCCGCGCCGACTCGGCATCGAGGATGCGCTGCAGGATGTCGATGTCGTCGGCGGCCACCGCCTGCGGATGCGCGGCAAGGATCTGCTCGGTCAGCAACGAACCCGACTGCGGCAACGCGGCGATGAAGATCACCCCATCACCCAGCGTGGAATCCGGCGCGGGCGCGGGCGCGGGCGCGGGAAAAGCCTTGATGATTTCGTCCACCCAGGCGCTCGCCAGCACGGGGTTCCAGTTCAGCTGGCGCTGTTGCACGCGGTTGGCCTTGTGCAACGCCCGCAGGGCCGAACGCGGGTCAGCCTGATCCTCCAGCGCCCGAACCAGCGCGAACCCCAGGGACACGCGCGCGGCGACACTCGCCTGCGGCAGTCGCAACTGCTGCTGCAGCTGCGCGACGTCGTCTTCGCTGAAACGCTCGACCTCAAGCGTCGACAGGCCGAACCAGGCCGTCGACTGACCGGGTTGGCGACGCAGCACCTCGCGATAGTTTTCGCTCGCCGGCGCAGCCATGCCGAGGACCGCCTGGGCCTGCGCCAGCAGCACGCGCGCCGGCACATGTTCCGGCTCGGTATCCAGTGCGCGTTGCAGGGCAGTGATCGCCCCGGCCGGGCGTCCCTGCAGCATGTACATCTTGCCGAGGTTGAACCATGCCGGCGCAAAGTCCGGCGCCAGCGCGCAGGCCCGGCGCAGGCACGTCACGGCGGCCTCGACCTCGCCGCCGGCATACAGCGCCGTGGCCAGATTCATCCGGATCAACGCATCGTCTGGACGCAGCTCATGCGCACGGCGCAGCAGCGTCGACGCCGCTCGGTAATCGCCATGCACATGCTGCAGCAACCCGCGCATGCGCAGGGCCTCCGCACAGTCAGGCTCCAGCGCGAGCACCTGGCCGAGTGCCGCGTCGGCCGTGACCGGGTCCTGACGATCCAGCGCCGCAGCGGCCGCTTCCAGCAACGTAGCCGCTGCCGGCGACAACCCCACGGCACGATCCTGCATCAACGGATGCGCACGCCTCGCCGTCATCGTCGAAACTCCCCTGCCCCTGTCTGCTGGCAGCTTACGTGACGGCGATGGCGGCATAAAGCGGGTTCCGGTTTCTTCCGCCGGTTTTTCGAGTCGTCGGGTGCGGAAGGCAGTGCGACTGAGGCAAATCAACTCGCGGAATTTCCTCGTTGGTTTATCCTTCCCGGTTTGTGCATTGGAAACATGATGAATAGCCAAGAACAGGGCGAGTTCTCCACGGACTGGTTCCACCACAACATCCCGCATTGGGAACGCTGGCTCTCTCATCTGCGCGGGAAGCCCGGGGTGCGGGCACTGGAAATCGGCAGTTTCGAAGGCCGCTCGACCATCTGGCTGTGCGACAACATCCTCACCGCATCGACCAGCAGCATCGACTGCGCAGACTTCTTCCAGCATGATCCGGTGTACGGCGACTACCACGGTAGATTTCGCAAAAACACGTCGCGGTGGCGGGACAAGATCCACGAATATGCCGGGCCAAGCTTCGACACGCTGCGTCAAGTCGATGGACCCTACGACATCGTTTACATCGATGGTTGGCACTCTGCATTCGGCGCACTCGCCGATGGCGTGATGAGCTGGCCTCTGCTGAAAGCCGGTGGCGTGATGATCTTCGACGACTATCTGTGGGCACCGCCGAAACTCGGCCCGCCGCGACGACCAACACGCCTGATGCGCAAGTGGTACAGATGGCGTGGTCGCAACTGGATGCATGAAGCCCTGGTCAAACAGATTGCCGGCGTGGCACTCGATACTCCGAAGCTCGGTGTGGACGGCATGCTGGCGACGCTCGCCGGTTACTACGAATTGCTCGGCACCACCAATCAGCTTGCATTGCGCAAGACACGGGGCTTTGATCAGGGCCAAGTCGGTCACGACACCTGAACGGGGACAACTTCGTCTGGGCGAGGAAGGACCGCAGGCAGTCCCGATCTGCATGCACACCGCTCGAGCACGAAGGCGCCGTACCTTTTGCACCTTTCCTTGCGTTGACGCTTCGAATCGCGACGGAAAGCCATCTGCTCTCGAACGTCAATCAATGTTTCGGAGCGGTTTCAAGGATTCTGGACCATCGAATCCAGCCGCGTGCCGACGGCGCATGGCAGAATCCGGCTCATGCACATCTATCTGGTCGGCGGCGCGGTCCGTGACAATTTGTTGGGGCGGCCGGTAGTCGATCACGACCACGTGGTGGTCGGCGCCGCACCGGAGGAGATGCTGGCGCTGGGTTACAAGCCGGTGGGCAAGGATTTCCCGGTGTTCCTGCATCCGCAGACCGGCGAGGAACACGCGCTGGCGCGCACTGAGCGCAAATCCGGGCGGGGTTATCACGGCTTCGTCGTCAAGGCCGACGCGACGGTGACGCTGGAGCAGGATCTGGCACGGCGCGACCTCACCATCAACGCGATCGCGCGGGACGAACACGGCGCGCTGACCGATCCGTACCACGGCGTGCGCGACATCGAGGCGCGCGTGCTGCGGCATGTGTCGCCGGCGTTCGTCGAGGATCCGGTGCGCGTGCTGCGCGTGGCGCGCTTTGCCGCACGCTTCGCGCCGCTAGGCTTCACCGTGGCCGCGGAAACCATGGCGCTGATGCAGCAGATGGTGCGCGAGGGCGAGGTTGATCATCTGGTGTCCGAGCGGGTGTGGGCGGAAACGCGCAAGGCGCTGGGCGAACCACAGCCGTCGGCATTCCTGCGCGTGCTGCGCGAGGCCGGTGCGCTGCGCGTGCTGTTTCCGGAAATCGACGCGCTGTATGGCGTGCCGCAGCGCGCGGAGTTCCATCCGGAAATCGATACCGGCGTGCATGTGGAAATGGTGCTGGATGCGGCGGCAAAGCTGGCCCCCGGCGACGACCTGGTCGGCTTCTGCGCGCTGGTGCACGACCTCGGCAAGGCGCTGACCCCGACCGACGAACTGCCGCGGCACGTGGGCCACGAACATCGCGGCGTGGCGCCACTGCGCGCGCTGGCCGCGCGCCTGAAGGTGCCGACCGAACATGCGGCGTTGGCCGAACTGGTATGTCGCGAGCATCTGAACGCGCATCGCGCCTTCGAGCTGAAACCAGCGACCGTGCTGAAACTGCTGAACGCGCTGGACGCGTTGCGCCGGCCCGCGCGACTGGATGCTTTTCTTGCCGCCTGCGAGGCGGACAAGCGTGGCCGGCTGCATCACGAGCACGACGATTATCCGCAGGCAGCGTATTTGCGCGCGGCACGTGCCGCGGCCGCGACCGTCGATGCGTCCGACCTTCGTGGCACGCGGTTTGACCGGCCCGGCGATCGGCGCGGCGATGACGGTCGCCCGCGTGAACGCCATCGGCGGCTGAAAACTAACCAACCGCCAAGCTGATCCGCGGTATAAAGCCCGGATAGGTGGCGTCCGTGCTGGACGTCTGATGATTTCATTTCTGCTGGAGTTGCCCGTGTCGAGCGCGTTCACCCCGACCTCCCCGCTGCGTCAGCGATTTCGCCCGCTGTGGTGGCTGGCAATCACCTTCGTGGCGATCTCGTTCGTCACCCGCGTGGTGCTGCTGGTCATGTCCGGCCACGAAGTGCCGCATACGCCGCTGAACCTGCTGTACGCGTTCGGCGTGGGGCTTCGGCTACGACCTGATCACTTTCATCTACGTGGCGTGGCCGCTGGTGTTGTTTCTCTGGTTCGTGCCGACGCGTTCCGGGCGCGTGCCGGGTCTGTGGCGCTGGCTGTTTTCCGCCGCCGCCACGGCGCTGGCCTGCGCACTCTGCCTGATCGCGCTGCACCTGATGTACCACGCCACGCTCAAGACCACCTGGCCGGCGATCCTGCCGTTTCTTTTCGTGCTGCCGTTGACGGCATTCACCTATACCTCGCGCGTCGGCCAGTGGGTGCTGTACGGCTTTGCCCTGCTGCTGCTGTACGGACTGCTGTTCGTGGCCGCGTCGGAGCTGGTGTTCTGGAACGAGTTCAGCGTGCGCTTCAATTTCATCGCGGTGGACTATCTGGTCTACACCAACGAGGTGATCGGCAACATCCGCGAGTCGTATCCGATCGGCCGCTGGCTGGCCTTGCTGGTCGCCGGCGCGCTGGTGGTGTTTGCGATCGGTCGGCGCGGCCTGCGCGCGCGCGACGACGGCAGCCGCTTCTGGCAGCGCGGCAAGATCGTGTTGCTGTGGCTGGTGCTGACCGTGGTCTCGCTGGCCGCGCAATGGGGGCATGAAGGACCGCACCGGCAACAACTACGTCAACGAGCTGGCCGGTAACGGCATCTACCAGTTCTTCAACGCCTTCCGCAGCAGCCATCTCGACTACGCGAAGTTCTACCGCACGCTGCCCGACGAGCGAGGCGTTCAAGCTGGTGCGCGAAGGGCTCAAGACGCCGGACGCCACCTATCTCAGCGACGACCCGAAGGATCTCACCCGCGCGATCCGCCACGTCGGTCCGGAACAGCACCTCAACGTGGTGCTGATCAGCGTGGAGAGCCTCTCCGGCGATTACCTGGGCACGTTCGGCAACAAGGAAAACATCACGCCCGTATCTCGATTCGCTGGTCGGCCAGAGCCTGTTCTTCGACAACCTCTACGCCAACGGCACGCGCACCGTGCGCGGGCTGGAAGCGCTGTCGCTGTCGGTGCCGCCCACGCCTGGCGACTCGCTGCTCAAGGAGCACAACAACGAGGGCCTGTTTTCGCTGGCCACCATCTTCAACGATCGCGGCTACCAGTCGGATTTCGTCTACGGCGGCTACGGCGAATTCGACAACATGAATTATTTCTTCGGCCACAACGGCTATCGCACGGTAGACCGCCGCGACATCCCGAAAGGCACCACGATCCACAGCGAGAACGTGTGGGGCGTGGCCGACGAGGACCTGTACACGCTGGCGCTGAAACAGATGGATGAGGCGCAGGCCGCCGGCAAGCCGTTCTTCCTGCACATCATGACCACGTCCAACCACCGCCCGTACACGTTCCCGGAAGGGCGCGTGAAGCAGGCCCAGCTCAGCCGCGCGGGCGCGGTGGCGTACACCGACTGGGCGATCGGCGATTTCATCAGGCGGGCGCGTGCGAAAGCCTATTTCGACAACACGGTGTTCGTGATCACGGCCGACCACTGCGCCGCCAGCGCCGGCAAGACCAGCGTGCCGGTCAACCGCTACCACGTGCCGCTGTGGATCTACGCGCCGGCACATATCAAGCCGCAGCGCGTGCCGCGGCTGATGGGCCAGGTCGACATCGCGCCGACCCTGCTCGGCCTGCTCAACTTCAGCTACCGCTCGCGCTTCTTCGGCTACGACCTGTTCCAGCTCGAGCCCGGCCGCGAGCGCGCGTTCCCGGCCACCTACGAGAAACTCGGCTACCTGCACGACGACGTGCTTACCGTGCTGGAGCCGCAGCGCAAGCTGGAGCAGATGAAGCCGGACTACGCCAGCGGCGACGCCACGCCGATCGTTCCGCAGAACCAGCAGCAGATCGATCAGGCGGTTGCCTACTACCAGGTGGCCAGCGAGCTGTTCCGGCGCGGCGGACTGGTACGGCGAGCGAGCGACGCCACGCCGGTCGAACCGCTGCCGGCCGCAGCCGCCTCGGTACCGGCGCCTGCCGGCTCGGCACCAGCGACCGCCACGTCGAGCGGCTCAGTTCCTGCGCCGGTGCATTGACCACGATTCAACGCTCGCCAGTACGTTGGCGAGCGGCGTGCGCAACAACAGCAGCGCCAGCAGGATGCCGATGCCGTCGGCGAGCACGTCGAATGCATCGGCATCACGCGGTGGATCCAGCCACTGCGCGAATTCGATGAAGACCCCGAATGCCAGGCAGCCCAGCGCCGCCCAGCCGCGCGACCGACGTTCGCGGTAGACGTTGCCCCACCAGCCCGTGAGGCAAGTGAACGTGGTCGCATGCAGCAGCTTGTCGCCGTACGGAAAATCCAGTGCGATGCCCGGGTCCGGGCGCAATGCCATCCACAGTACCCAGAGCATGATGGCGCCACCCGCGGCCGCCCAGGCGCCATGCCAGCGCAGCCGTCCAGACGGCTGAATCGATACCGATCCTTCTTCAAAGACGTCCGCCCTGGTCGGCCGCCAGCAGTTCGGCCGGCAGCGGCAATACGTCGAGGCCGCGCGCCAGCAGCATCGCCTGGAAGCGTTCGCCCATCTGGTCGGGCAGCATCAGCTTCTTCACCTGCTGCGCCAGCCGATAGCGGCTGTGCTCGTCGGTGATCTTCGCCTGCTCGCTTTCGAAGATGTCCTGCAGGCCCGCGCCGATCAGGAACTGCGCCTGCGGCAGGTACCCCGCCACGCCGAAGCCGGCGCTGTTGCCGGCCTCCGCCAGCGCGGTGAAGTCGACCGAGGCGGTGAGGTCGTTCATGCCCGGCAAGTACAGCGGATCGTTGTGCGCGTGGTGGCGGTAATGCGCCATCAAGGTGCCGTCGTCGCGCTCGGGCAGGTAGAACTCGCGGCGCACGTAACCGTAGTCGACGAACAGCATCAGGCCCGCCGTGAGCGATCCGGCCACCGCCTGGATCCAGTACGGCAATTGCGGCAGCAGCTCCGAGCGGTAGCCATCGACGAACTCCACGCCGAGGTCGCGCTCGACATGGCGCACGGCGGCGGACACCAGCGCATCGGCCGGGCGGTCGATGCGCATCAGGCGGCCTTCGCCATCGAGCGCCACGTGTTCCTCGTAGACCTCTCCCTGGCGCATCGCGAAGCGCGTGGCGGGCAGCGCGTCGATCACCTCGTTGGCGAACAGCACGCCGCGCCAGTCCAGTTCGGGCGGGCGATCCAGCCACCGCACGCGCGCGTTGAGTTCGGCGGGGAGGTTCGAGCGCAGGCGTTCGCGCTGGCGCTCGCGCAGGTCGGCGCTGGGTTCCAGGATCAGATACTGCCGCGGCAGCGTGCCGCTGTCGGCCATGGCCTTCAGCGCCGCTTCGGCGAAGGCGCCGCTGCCGCCGCCCAGCTCCAGGAAATCCGCCTCGTCGCCCAGCATCGCCAGCACCGGCTGCACCGCCTTCACCACGCAACCAGCGAAAAGGCTGCCCAGCTCAGGCGCCGTGACGAAGTCACCGGCCGCGCCGAACTTGGTGCGGCCGGCGCTGTAGTAACCCAGCCCGGGCGCGTAGAGGCAGCGCTCCATGTATTGCGAGAACGGCATCGGCCCATGCGAGGCGATCTGCTCGCGCAGTAGTTGCAACAGGTGGTCCGAGTGCGTGCGCTCGTCGGCGGTCGGTTCGGGGAGGCGGGAAGGCATCGGTGTTGCCGGTAGCGAAAAAATCGCCGCAAGCATAACGGATGGGGCCGGGCCGGCAGATCGACATGGCACGGCGGCGAGCATCTGCCCATCTTCTTTCCGGCGCGAAGAAGATGGGTCTCGCACAATGAATCAGAAATCCGTCTGCACGCTCAGGTACACGCCGCGACGCGGCCCGAACTGCGGCGCACCGACGCCGATGCCGCTGCCGTCGCGCAGTTCGTATGTGCGATCGAGCACGTTGAGCACGGCCAGCTGGGTGTGCAGCTTGCCGAAGCGTTCGAAGGCGAAGTCGCGCGACAAGTTGAGATTCAGCTGGAAATACGCCGGTAACGAAGCGCCGTTCGGCACCTCGCCGTCCTTGCGCAGGCCGCTGCCGAACAGGTAGTCGGCGCTGATGCGGGCGCTGCTGTCCAGCGCATAGCTGATGCCGCCGGACGAGGTGAGCTTCTGGTCGTGGTCGAGGAAGATCCAGTGATCGTTGACCCAGGCCAGGTCGTCCGGCGCGAAGTTGTACTGGCTGGTGATGATGCGTTTGCCGATGGCCTTGCCGAGCGAGGCGTTGAAGTACGCCGACAGCGGCCCCTGCTCGTAGTTGGCGGTGAACTCCACGCCCTTCACTTGGCCTGCCGCGTAGTTGAAGGTGGAGTACACCAGGGCGGAGCCGAACTGACCTTCGTCCTGCAGGCGCTGCACCTTGCGGTAGTAGGCGTCCACGCCGAGCGTCCAGGCCTGGCCGAGGTTTTGCGAGATGCCTGCATCGAAGTAGTCCGAACGCTCGGCCAGCGGCGTGTTGTTGCCGGTGTCCGCCACCGCGTTGGTGGTGCCGTCGAATTTGGCGATGTTGCTGCTCGCAATCATTTCGGTGGCCGGCGGGGTGAAGTAGCGCGAGTAGCCGGCGTGCACGATGGTGCTGCCGGTGGCCTGCCAGACCAGGCCCAGGCGCGGGCTCAGCTGGCTCTCGCTGCGCACCAGCTGGTACCGGTCGCCGCGCAGGCCGTAGTTCAGCGTCCAGTTTTCGGCGAGGCTCCATTCGTCCTGCACGTAGGCCGACCCAGTCTTCGCGACCAGGCGGCTGTCGTCGAGGATGTTGATCGGCGTGGTGCCGACCTGGTTGCCGTCGGCGTCGGCCCGGAACACCCATGCGTCGTTGCCGCTGGCGGCGCGCTCGAAGCTGCCGTAGACGCCATAGCGCAGCGTGTGGCGGCTGCCCATCGGCATGGCGAAATCCGCCTGCAGCGTGCTGGCGCGATTGCTGCGGCCGATGCCGGAGGCGACGCCGTTGAACATCAGCTCGCCAATCCGGTCCGGCGTGTAGACCAGGCTGCTGTAGCGCTGGCCCACCGACACCTGGTAGTCGGTCGAACCGAGCTTGCCCTGCAAAGCCAGTACGCCGAAACGGGTGTTCTCGCGCTGGCGCTCGTCGAGGTCGGCGGAGTTGAAGTCGACCCTATCCAGACCATCCGGTCCAAGATAGGCGAACTGCGGCGTCTGGTTCGGGTTGTTCGGAATCTGGAAGCGATTGTTGGCGACGCCGAACAGGAGGCTCAGGCGGGTATCGTTGTCGATCAGATAGCTGATGTCGCCGAAGCCCTTCATCTGGTTGGTGTGGTCGTGGATCGGTTTCCTGCTCGGCGTGGGGTTCTCGATGCCGGCATCGTTCTCCATGTAGTTGCCGGTGAGGAACCAGCTCCAGCGATCGCGGCTGCCCCACACCGACGCATTCGGGTTCAGCGTGCCATTGCTGCCGCCGGTGATGCCCACGCTGCCGCCGTTGCCGAGGTCATGGCCGCTCCGGGTGGTGATGTCGACCACCGCCGCCGTGCGCAGGCCATACTGCGCCGGCAGCGCGCCGTCGAGCAGCTTCACGTTGTCGATCGCGCGCGCATCGAGGGTCTGGCCGAAGCCGCCGATTGACTCGGGAATGATCACGCCATTGATGCGGTATTGCAGGTTCGCATGGTCGCCGCGCACGTGCAGGCCGCCGTAGGAATCCTGCACCACGCCGGGCGCCTGCAGCAGCACCTGGTTCATCGGTGTGGACGCGCCCAGCGGCAACTGCGCGATCGCCTTGTGGTCGATCACGTACTGGCTGCTGCCGGTATCCGGCGACAGTGCATTACGTGCCTGGTCCAGCGCGGCAGAGACCGAGACAGCACCCAGTTCCTGCACCTGCGGCAGCTCGTTGCGGCTGCTGCCGTCAGTCGGTCCGCCGCCATCGGCAACGGCGGGAGCGGCGGGATTCAGCGCCAGAGGCGTTTTGGTGGCATGGACGGCGGCCGGGGCAAGGGCGGTAGCCAGGCTCAAGGCGAGCAAGGAAGGTCTCATCAGGGATTTCCAGGCGGATCGATGGGTGGTAGTTATGTAATGTTATAACATCACCAAGCATCGCGCCGAGCGGCCTGCGCCAGACGTCATGCCAGGCAATGGGCGTTCGCCGCGTCAGCCATTGAGTCCCGCTTCACGGGGGTTCCCTACACTGCATGGAACGCATGCCGCACCGGCGCCATGCGCCTCACGGAGTCACGCATGACAAAGCCCAGCCAGCAGGTACCCGCCGTCATCGCGTCGCACGAGCACGGCCGCATCGCCGAGGCAATCCTGGATTTCGTCAGCCAGGTGCCTGACAGCAAGGTCGGCAGCAGCAAGGAGCCCGCCGCCGAGGCGCGCCGGCTGGCCAATCGCGCGGCCCAGCGCGCCGCGCTCACCGCGGGTTCGCTTGCGCTGCCGCCGGGGCCGCTGGGGTGGCTGACCCTGCTGCCGGAGCTGATCGCGATCTGGAAAATCCAGGGTCAGATGGTCAGCGACATCGCCGCCGCCTACGGCCGCCACGCCACGCTGGGACGCGAGCAGATGATGTGGTGCCTGTTCCGCCACACCGCGGCACAGGCGTTTCGCGACCTGGTGGTGCGCATGGGCGACCGGCTGGTTTTTCGCCGCATGTCCTACGGCGTGGCCGAGCGCGTGGCGAAACAGGTCGGCGTCAAGCTGACCCGGCGCACGCTCGGCAAGGGCCTCTCGCGCTGGCTTCCCGTGATCGGCGCCCTGGGGGTGGGCGCTTATGCGTACTACGACACCGGGCAAGTCGCCGGCACGGCGATCGAGATGCTCGAAGGCGAGGTGGCGATCGGCGAGGGCGCCGAAACCGAAGCGATCACACCGAAGCCGAAAGCCCGGGCAACACGCCGCGTCGTCGACAAGCTGCTCGACAAGGCGGTGAGCAGTGCCGCGCGCAAGGTGGCCAGCAGCGCACGCAAGGCCGTCGGCAAGAAGCCGCGCAAGCCGCCTGCCAAGTAGCCGCGGTTCCTGCGGATGACGCCGCCGCCGCTTTGCGGCAAGCTGCCCGCTGGACATCCGCTGGAGTCACCGCATGCCGCCTCGCCATGACCGACCCGTTGCACTGATCACCGGTGCCGGCCGTCGTGTCGGCGCGGTGACCGCGCGTGCGCTGCATGCGGCGGGCTACGACCTGGCGCTGCACTATCGGCGCTCCGCCGATGACGCGCAGGCACTCGCCGATGAACTGGAACAGCAGCGCCCCGGCAGTACCTTGCTGCTGCAGGCCGAGCTCGCCGAGCTGCCCGCGTTGTCGCGAATGATCGAGCAGTTGCTGGTGCATTACGGGCGGCTCGACGCGCTGGTCAACAATGCCTCGGCGTTCTATCCCACACCGCTCGGTGCGGCGACGGCGCAGCAATGGAACGAGTTGTTCGCCTCCAATGCGCAGGCCCCGTTCTTCCTCAGTCAGGCAGCGATCCCGGCGTTGCGTGAAGCGCACGGCAGCATCGTCAACATGATCGACATCTACGCCGAGCGGCCGCTGGCCGGCCATGCGCTGTACTGCATGGCGAAAGCGGCGCTGGCGGCGATGACGCGCTCGCTGGCGCTGGAACTGGGCCCGGAGATCCGCGTCAACGGTGTGGCCCCCGGTGCCGTGATGTGGCCCGCCGACGGCAAGCCCTACGACGATCAGCAGGCGCTGCTGGCGCGCACGCCGCTGCAGCGCGCAGGCACACCTGACGATGTGGCCGGCGCCGTGCTGTGGTTGGTGCGGGATGCACCATTCGTCACCGGCCAGATCATCCGGGTCGATGGCGGGCGCACGCTGTCGGTGTGAGGTTCGCCACGGACACTCATCTCCCCTGCGATGCGGGCAAGGGAATTACGGCATGGCCGACCATGCGGTTGCGTGCTTCGCGCCGCCGCTATTTGTTCTTCGGAACGAAAGCCTGCTGCAGCAGGGCCTGGTCGAAACCCACACTGGCCTCGCCTGCTTCGGCGTAACGGTACAGCGCCGCGGCATAGATGCCCTGCAGCGACGACTGGATCAGGCCGAGCAGGACGAAGCCCAGCACCACCACGACGGCCGCGACCACGATCGCGACGATCGACTGCATCGCCATCGCGCCACCGATCAGCAACGCGCCGACCAGCACCGCCAGCACCATCAGCAAGCCGAACACGACACCGATGCCGCCGCTGCCGATCAGGTTTTCGCCCCAGCTGCGCTTGAGCAGCTCGACGCTTTCCTTCACCGCGTCGACCGGTCCCACGTCCTTGCTCGCCAGCACCGGCACCACCAGAAAAGTGGCCACGGTCCAGGCCAGGCCGACAAAGCCGACCACCACCCGGCCGATCAGGCCGAGGCGCTCCTGGATCATCCGCAGCAGCAGGCCAACGGTAGCGGCGATCAGCGCGTAGCCGAGTATCTGCGGCAACTTCGCGCGGGCCAGCGCGAAGCCGGCGCCCACGCTGGTGGGCTCGCCGCGCAAGTGCATCAGCGCCACACCGGTCAACGCGGTCTGGAAGAAGATGATCACGAAGTACTGCACCAGATAGAACGCGAACATCAGCAGATAGGTGCCTGCCGACATGCGTTGATGGAAATCCTGTCCGGCATGCTCGCCGCCGACCATCATCACGCCGACCGGAATCAGGAAACTGGCCGCCACCAGCAGCGTGCACAATCCCGACAACAGCGGGAACAGCAACAACGACTTGTCCGAGCGCAACACCGTGGCGCTCGCCTTCATCAAAGCCCAACTGCGTGCAAACTTCCCGGCCATGCGTGATTCCCCTTCACCCGTGGATTGTCGAAGTCTCTTTCTAGCACCCGCCGCCAGCGCGCGACAGTGCGCCCGCTCAATCCGCCAGCGGCTCGACCACCAGCGGCTCGCGCTGCACCGGAAACGCCGCCCACAGTTCGGCCATGCTCAAGCCGCTGCGCGGGTGCCGTACCTCGGGTGCTATATCGGCGAGCGGCCGCAGCACGAACGCGTGCTGCAATTCGTTGCGCGGAATCTGCAGATGGCCTGGCCCGTCGATTGCCAGCGCGTCGTAGAGCACGATGTCGATATCCAGCGTGCGGTCGGCATAGCGCGGCACATCGCGACGACGGCCGTGCCGATCCTCCAGCGCATGCAGCCAGTCGTTCAGTGCCTCGGGCGACAGCTCGGTATCCAGCCCGACCGCGAGATTGACGAAGTCCGCGCCATCGAAACCCACCGACTTGCTGCGGTAGGCCGGCGACACCGCGATGTCGCCAAAACGCTCGCGCAACGCGGCGATGGCCGCCCGCAGGTACCGCTGCGGTTCCACGTTGGAACCCAGGCTCAGATAGACCCGGGCCATCAGTGCGGGCGCGTGCCGCGTTCGATCCGCACGCCGACCGCCTTAGCCCCGCGCACCGCGCCGGGCTTGGACAGTTTCAGACGCACCCAGCTGACTCCGAACTCCTCCCGGATGATCGCCGCGCAGCGTTCGGCCAGCGTCTCCACCAGGCCGAAGCTGGACTCTCCCACGTAGCCGATCAGCCGCTTCGACACGTCCTTGTAGTTCAGCGTCTTTGCGATGTCGTCGCTGCCCGCCGGCACGGTGTTGTCGAATGCCATCTCGATGTCGAACGCCAATGTCTGCCGCACGCGGCGCTCCCAGTCGTAGATGCCGATGACGGCGTCGATGCGCAGGTCTTCGATGAAAACGATATCCATGGCGGTGATCACGGAGGCGGTAGCCGTACAGGGTCGACGAGCCGGCGCGCGGATGCAAGTCGCCGCCATAAATGCGGAGTCGGAGCTTGACGGCCGACGAGTTTCGTGGCGTATATATTTAACTAATATTTTAAATGATTAAACATCCATGGCCGCCGACCGCATCTTCGAAGCCCTCGCCTCCCGTCCGCGCCGCGAAATCCTGGCTTACCTGTCGGCTCAGGAGCTGAGCGCGGGTGAGATCGCCAGCCGTTTCGCGATGAGCGCGCCCGCGATCTCGCGGCACCTGTCGGTGCTGGATGCCGCCGGGCTCGTCACCAGCGAGCGCCGCGGCCAGTTCATCGTCTACAAGCTCAACAAGGACAGCCTGGTGAACACGCTTACCGGCTTCGCCTTCGAGATCTGCCCGACGGCCGGCCCACTGAAGCGCGAGTCGCGCAAGCTGGCCACGAAAAAGCAGGGCGCCTGAGAAAAACCGAATCCGGGTAAAGGGGACGTCGATGGCAATACACACGAAGCGGGTCAGCAGTTTTCCCTCCACGCGCATTCCTTCCGCATCGGGCGGCCTGCCAGTGGAAGTCGTCCTGATCGCACAGCTCGGACATGGCGCCGGCGACCACCTGTTTGCCGGGGCGCTGGCGCGCCAGAAGACGCACGCCGAGTTCATCGACGAACTGGACGAGCCATCCGCCCGACTCGGCGGTACGGATCTTCCGAAAGGCGATGCCACCTCGCTGTATTCGTTTGCGGTGGGCGCGAAGGGACACTCTTTCCATCGGCACGCGGGACATCGCGTGTTCACCGCCATATCCGGCAGCGGCGGTGCGCAGTTGCGCTTTTCCACGGCCACACCGGCGCAGATCGAGCAGGACCCGCAGAGCTTCATCCGCGCATTGCGCCATATCAATATTCCACCGGACTGCCTGTTCACCGTGCGCTTCGGTGGCGATACCTGGCACCAGTTCGCGCCGCTGGCGAACAACTCGCTGCATCCTGCGTTCTTCGCGCTGTCGTGCCACACCAACGAACTGGGCGGCGATCTACCCGATGCATTGCGCGCGCAAGTGCAGGCGAATGCGGGAAGCATCTCCACGCTGACCGTACTGCTGCCAACGGCGGTCACCGACCTGCTGCGCGCCATGCCAGCCGATCATCTGCATGTGCCGACCACCCATCTTTCGCTGGACGCCCTGCCCGGCACGCTGCAGGCACTGCTTTGCAAATCGGTACGCTGCGCTGCCGGGCTGATTCGCGGGGCCTGGGCCGCGTGGCGACGCACGCGCGGCTTCCTCAGTGAGCACGGCGGCCGATTCGCCGTCACCGAGCTCGACACGCTGCCGGCCGGTTCGCTGCTGGCGCAGCAGATGGCCGGCAAGCCATGCCAGCACCATGACGTGGTTCTGCTCACGCTGAACGCCAGCGACGTCGCCAGCAACAGCGCCACGATCGTGCTGAGCCGGTTGCTGGATGGCTTTCTGAGCAACCCGCCGGCCGGCGTCTCGCGCCTGATGGCGCTGCGCAATTTTTTGGTGAAGCCGGTCGGCCTGCGCACGTCGGCGCTGGGTTGCCCGGTGTCGTCGCTGTTGTCGCCACCCGGCGGCGAGCTGTTCGATCGGCGCTACCCGGTGCTGGACAAGTGCGTCGACCACGCGGACCGCCGCGCCCAGGTCATCCTGGGCGCCGACGACAGGCATCTGGTTTTCCGCTCCTGCGTCGGCGTACATGTGCGGGATGGCAACCGCGTGGACATCACGCTGGGCACCCGCGTGCATTGCAAGAACCTGTTCGGTCGCTTCTACATGGCGGCGATCCACCGCGTGCATCGCACCTATATCGCGCCGACGATGCTGCGGATGGCGGCCGAGCATGCGTTCCCGATGAACGAACCGGCCCGCAGCCCGGCCCGCGACCTGCTTCCCCGCTACGGTCACTCCGGCTGACGGGCGCCCGACGCGCTTGGCTCCCCGAGCCGCCGGCAACACACGCCCGGCAGAGATGCGATCATGTGCGGATGACCACGTTCAGCACGCTCCCGCTCAAACCCGCCCTGCTCGCCAGTGTCGAAACGCTCGGCTACACCACGATGACGCCGGTGCAGGCGCAGAGCCTGCCGCCGATGCTGGAAGGCCGTGACGTGATCGCGCAGGCGCAGACTGGCAGCGGCAAGACTGCGGCGTTCGGGCTGAGCCTGCTGCAGTCGATCGACGTGGACGCCATCCGGCTGCAGGCGCTGGTGCTGTGCCCGACCCGCGAGCTGGCCGACCAGGTCAGCAAGGCGATCCGCAAGCTGGCCGCCAACATCCCGAACGTGAAGCTGCTGACGCTGTGCGGTGGCATGCCGCTGGGGCCGCAATTGGCGTCGCTGACGCATGACCCGCATATCGTGGTCGGCACGCCCGGCCGCGTGCAGGAACACCTGAAGCGCGAAAGCCTGCACGGCGGCGGCATCAAGGTGCTGGTGCTGGACGAGGCCGACCGCATGCTCGACATGGGTTTCACCGAGGCGATCGACGACATCATCGGGCGCATCGCCAAGCACCATCAGACGCTGCTGTTTTCGGCGACGTATCCCGACGAGATCCGCGCGGTAAGCCAGCGCGTGCAGAAGAATCCGGTCGAGGTGACCGTGGATGCGCCAGCGCAAGAACAGCCGGCGATCGAGCAGCGCTTCCACGAAGTGGAGCCGGCGCAGAAGCCCGACGCACTGGCGCAGCTGCTGAGCGGGGATCGCACCGCGGACGCTAGACAGAATCAGGCGCTGGTGTTCTGCAACATGCGCCGCGAAGTGGATGCGGTGGCGCAGGAACTCGACCGCCGCGGCTTCTCCGCACTTGCGCTGCACGGCGACATGGAACAGCGCGACCGCGACGAGGTACTGGTGCGTTTCAAGAATCACAGCTGCACCGTGCTGGTCGCCACCGACGTCGCCGCGCGCGGGCTCGACATCGTCGCGCTGCCGCTGGTGGTGAGTTACGACATCGCCCACGATCCGGAGACCCACACGCATCGCATCGGCCGCACCGGTCGCGCCGGCCAGACTGGCCTGGCGATCACGCTGTGCACGCCGCGCGAGCGGCCCAAGGCGGCGAATATCGAAGAACTGAACGGCACGCCGCTACCGTGGCGCCCGCTGAAGGTCAATCCATCGCGCGGCAAGACGCTGCATCTGGCACCGATGAAGACGCTGGTGATCGACGCCGGCCGGCAGGACAAGCTGCGCCCCGGCGACATCCTCGGCGCGCTCACCGGCGACGCCGGGCTCGACGCCAAGGACATCGGCAAGATCGACGTGTTCGCCACCCGTGCCTACGTGGCGATCAGCCGCGCACTGGCGAACAAGGCGCTGGAGCGCCTGCGCGCAGGCAAGATCAAGGGCCGCAATTTCCGCGTGCGCCCGCTGGCCTGACCCCATTCCGCTGAAAGAAGCTGACCGATGATCCGATCTCACGGGCTGTTCCTGACGTTTTTTTCCCTCGCCCTGCTCGGTGGCTTCGCGCAAGCGGCCACGTCGATCCCGACCTATGGCTACAAGGTCGTGCACAGCTATCCGCACGACACCGGCGCGTATACCGAAGGCCTGTTCTACAAGGATGGCTATCTCTACGAAAGCACCGGCCAGGCCGGCAGTTCGACGGTGCGCAAGGTCGAGCTGCACAGCGGCGAGACGGTGCAGCGCTACAACCTGCCCTCGCAGTATTTCGGCGAAGGCATCGTGGACTGGAAAGACAGGCTGGTGCAGCTGACCTGGCAAACGCAGACCGGCTTCGTCTACGACCTGGCCAGCTTCACCCCGCAGCGCACGTTCACTTATCCGGGCGAAGGCTGGGCGCTGACCCGCGACGAGCATCATCTCTACATGAGCGACGGCTCGGCGGTGCTGCGCGTGCTGGATCCCGATTCGCTGGCCACCACCGGCAGCATCCTGGTGACGGCCGATGGCGTGCCGGTCACCAACCTCAACGAGCTGGAATGGATCAAGGGCGAAATCTACGCCAACGTGTGGCTGACCAACCGCATTGCGCGAATCGATCCGGCGAGCGGCCATGTCGTGGGATGGATCGATCTCGATGGTCTGCTCGACATCAACCAGTTGCCCGATCCCGGCAACGACGTGCTCAATGGCATCGCGTACGACGCCGCGCACGATCGCCTGTTCGTCACCGGCAAGTGCTGGCCGAAACTGTTCGAGATCACGCTGGTAAAACAAGCCGCGCCTTAGCGCCAGATCTCACAAGTTGCTGAGGTAAGCCGACAGCGCCTGTATGTCGTCATCGCCCAGCGTCTGCGCCACGCCATGCATCACCTTCGCGTTGCTGCTGCCGCCGCGTGCGCCACTCTTGAAATCGCCCAGCTGCTTGGTCAGGTACAGCGCGGATTGGCCGCGCAGGTGCGGGAACGTGGCCCATGGCGGTTGCGGCGCGCTGCTGGGATGCGGCAGCGGGCCCGACGCGAGCGGACCATGGCAGGCCTGGCACGGCGGCACGCCCTGCGCAGGATCGCCCGCCAAAAACAGCTGTGCGCCGCGCGAATGTGCGTCCGCCTGCCCCGCCGGCTTCGGCGCCAGCGAGGCGAAATGGACGGCCAGATCGCGCATGTCGGCATCGCTCAGCGCGGCGGCCTGGCCGGTCATCACCGGATCGGTGCGCTGGCCGTCGTGGAACTCCTTCAACTGCGCGTAGAGATAGGTGGCTGACTGTCCCGCCAGGTTCGGAAAGTTCGGCGCGATCGCCACGCCCCGCGCACCATGGCAGGCCGCGCAGACCGCCGCCTTGCCGGCACCAGCTTGGGCGTCACCGTTGACCGGCTGCATGCGGCGCTGGTCCAGCACGCCGGCCGGCGCGGTGGACGTTGATGAAGCGGCGGGCTGCTGGGCGGCGACGTCAAGCGCGCCGGCCACCAGCAGCACGCAAGCCAACAGGAGACTGGTGCGATACGTCATCACGGCTCCTACAACTTCAGGTTCAACATGACGCCGACCAGGCTCACGCTGTAGTGCAGCTGGCCGCCCTTGTCGGTGTAGATGCGGTGGTCGTAGCTGAGCGTGTTGTCGAGCCCGGCGTAGTGCCAGTCGCTGAAGGCACCGGTTTCGTAGCGGCCGTACAGGCGCACGCCGACGTTGCGGTTGACGCGGAAGCTGAGGCCCAGGTCGAGCGTGTTGGTGCGGTACTTGTTGTCGGGAAAACCGGCGTTGGCCGCGGCCACGCCGGCAGGATCGCGATAGGCCAGCGCGCCGATGGTGGCGTAGTTGTAGCCGACGTGACCGAACGAACCGGTGTAGTTGTAACTGACATCGGCACGCGCGCGACCGAAATCGTGACTGAAGCTCAAGCCCGCATTGCGGTTGCTCTCGCGGTCGAACTCCCACCACTGGTTCGCGTACGGATACAGCGGCCCGCCAAGGTTGGGGTTGACCTGCTCGGGCGTGCCGAACACGGCGCCGTTGTCCGGGCCGTCGGCATCGTTGACGTTGGAGATGCCCATGCGCGAGGTTTCCGCGCCGAGGTAGGCATTCATCGTGGTGGCCGGGGTCGGTTGCCAGTCCCACTGCAGGGTGGCGCCGGTGGTGCGGGTGTTCTGCCGGCCGATCAAGGCGTCGTACTGATCGCGGTTGCCGTAGAACGTGGCCGACAGCGTGGCCGAGTCGCCCCACGGATAAGTGACGATCGCGCGTGCCTTGCTCTCGGTGCGGTCGGACAGGTCGTACTTGCGCATGTCGGCGACGGTGTGCGCCGGCAAGCCGTTGGCCGGATCGACGAAACCTGGCAGCGACTCGGAGAAGAACTGCACGTACGGATCGTAGTTGTACTTGTCGCCGTCGCGCTTCGCATATTCCCAGCTCAGCCGCACGGTGGCACCGATGACGTCGCGGCTGACCCAGTCGAACCTGATGCGCTGCTCGTCGACGCGCTTGCGCTCGCGATATTTCGGCTGGTTGTGATCGTAGGTGTAGGTGACGCCGAGCGAGCTCTTGCGGCCGAGCTGCCAGTCCGCGCCCAGCTCGAGGATCGTGTCGGTATAGCCGAACGGCACGTTGCGCACGGTGACGTTGACCGACTGATACAGCGGGTTGGTCGGATCGAAGATGCCGGTCTCGCCCGGTACCACGCTGCCCTGCGAACCGTTCTCGGAGATGTAGCCGTACTGGCCGGTGAGCGGGTTGTAGGCGAGGTAGCGGGTCTTGTTGTCCTCGCGATACCAGCGCAAACCGGCATGCCAGCCGAACGCAGGCGTGGGACGGAAGGTGATCCGTGCATCGAGCAGCCCGGTGTCGATGCGCGCATTCGCGCTCTTCTGCGACAGCGCCGCGGTGGTGTTCCAGTTCGCGCACTGGAAGGTGTAGTCAGCCGGCGGCGCGATGAAGATGCCGCCAACGCCAGTGCAGGTGGTTGGTGGCAGCAGCGCATCGTTCTGGCGCATCGTGCCCCACGCACCGGCCACGCTGAACTGGCCGTTCCACTTCAGCTCGCGCGACAGGTCCAGGCGGATGTTGTGGTAGTCGTTGTCCGGCTCCAGCGAGAACTGGCCGTCCTTGATATCGGCCACCTGTGGCGTGCCAACCACGTTGTACAGGGCAAACGGACTTTCGAAATTCAGGTGATCCTTGTGGTTGCGGAAGAACGAGCCGTTGTAGGTCGCGAGGAAGTGCCACAGCTTGCCGACGTTGCGCACGCTGAGGTTGATGTCGGTGGTGCGGAAGTCGATCGGCCGCACTGTTTCCAGGATGCCGCCGTTGTCCGGGAACGGGAAGTTGAAGAACATCGAGCCGCCCCACAGGCGGGTCCCCGTGCGCTTCTCGTTGGTGATCGCGGCGGAGCCGATCCAGTTGCGATATAGCACGCCTTCGTAGCTGAGCCCTTCGCGGGTGCGGGTGAGCCCGATGCTGCGGCGTGGCGTGGCGGCCGATACGGCGGCCACCTCCGCCGGCGTGCTGGCACCGGCCACCAGCGGCGCGGGCAGGGTCAGGTCGGTGCTGCCGACGCCATTCCAGATCGGGTAGGCGTTGGTCGACACTGTATGCGGCATGTCGCGGTAGAACGCCTCTATCCGGTAACTTCCATAGCGTCCGCCGCGCAGTCGATAGAACTGGTCGTCGCCGCTCAGGCGGCTGCCGCGGACTTCGACGTAGTTGCCGGTCTTGCGGTTGTCGAAGTTGAGCGCGAACAGACCCAGCACGGCGCCGCTTTTCCAGTCGGCGTATTGGCGGAAATATTCCGCGTTGCGGTCGCCGCCGACGTGCAGGTAACCAAAGTCGAGCACCCCGACGTAGGTCCAGTCGCCCTGGCCTACCGGTTTGCCGGCGTCGACCATCGGCGGATACGGATACAGCGCGCCGGTCGGCGTGCGCAGCATGCCCGCATGCAGGTACGACATGCCGTCCGGATCGGCCGGCTGCAGCATTGGTGTCCAGCCGCGCGGGTCGAGCGCATTGCCGAACTGCATGTCGCCCACGCGCATGGTGCCGCTGGTATCACCGGCCCGGACTCCTTGCGCGCTGAACAGCCCGCATAGCAGAGCCAGCGCCAAAGCCGTAGGCGTCGTGCGATTTCCTTTCAGCGCAAGCATCGTCCGCCTCCGTCACTTGTGGAACTTCGGTCCGGAAGGATTGTTCGAGCCATGGATATTGGTGTGGCAGCTGAGGCAGCCGCGCCCGATGAGCCGCTCGTCCGGGTGCGGGCCATTGCCGAGTCCGGCCGCGCTCTGCAGATCGTTCGGATGCAGCGTCATGGTGTGGCACTGCTGGCACAGCATCGGGATCGGTGCGACCAGCAGGGTCTGCTGGTTGGAGCCGTGCACGTCGTGGCAGTTGAGGCAGTTCGCGCGCACCGGCGCGTGCTCGAACAGGAACGGCCCGCGTTTTTCGGCGTGGCAGGTGTAGCAGGTCTCGTTGACCGTGTCGGTTTTCAGTAGCGGCTTGGTGATCGAGCCGTGCGGGTTGTGGCAGTCGGTGCAGGCCATTTGCCCTTCCGGCAGCGGCATGTGCGAGCGGCGGTTGAACTTGGCGCGGATGTCCTGATGACAGGTCGCGCAGACCTCGTTGATCGACGATTTCGCCAGCACGCCTTCGGGCGACAGCTTGGCCATCGGGTTGTGGCAATCGGTGCAGGACAGCCCGCGATTTTGGTGGATCGAGCCGATCCAGTGCTGGCGCGCACCGCCGGCATGACAACTCAGGCACACCCCGGCCTGGACTTGCGGCGAGGTTTTCGCATCGTGGGTGAAGGCGATGATCGAGCCCGGCGCCGTCGGGTCCTTGGCATGCTCGGAGCCCGGCCCGTGGCAGCTTTCGCAGGCGGCCTGCGGACCACTGTTCGCCGCGCCGGCGCGGAACGAGGCGACGTGCAGGCTGTGCGAGGCCTGGATGTTTTCCTGTGCATGACAGGCCACGCAGGTCTTCGCGCCGACTGCGTCGGCATTTGGTGCCAGCGGATTGACCGGGATGGATGCGGCGTCGAATGGCGTGGCCGGGCTGTCGCTGACCGGTGGCAGATGCGGGTTGCGGGCACGTGCCGCGTTCGCGCCCATATCGGTGGGCGGCAACATCCTGGCGATGTCGCTTTGGCTGAGTCCACTGGACGGGCTGTGCGCCGCGTCCGCCGAGCTGGAGGGGTCAGTTTGCTGGCCGTGTGCAACGGGCGAACCCAGCAACACGCCGCCGACGCCCAGCGCGATGCTCAGCAAAGCCGCAGAAAGCAACGAAATCACGCGCATTGGCTTGGCGCCCTATGGCTAGCGTGGAACCATCAATCGCGATCGACCGGCCTCGGCCCGTTCGGTACGCGCTCCCTCGGCGCATCCATTTCTCTTCTCCCGGAGTATTCACCCGGTCGCGGAAACTTGATAACCCCTCGGCATTGCGTTGAATGTCCATGATCAGCGAACAATTGCGGCCGATTGCGCGCTGCAGCAAGACATTGCGGCGCATCGCGCTAGCCTGAGCCGAGCCGCGCAAGGAGATGGCGTGCAGGATCTCACCGACATCTATTATTTCGTGCAGGTGGTGGAGCTGGGCTCCTTCACCGAAGCCAGCAAGGCGCTTGGCGTGGCGAAGTCGCAGCTGAGTTTCCGGGTAGCCCGGCTGGAAGCTGGCCTGGGCGTAAGGCTGATCCAGCGCACCACGCGGCGCTCGCACGTGAGCGAAATCGGCCGGCGCTACTACGAGCAGTGCCGACTGCTGCTGGCGGCGGCCGAGCAGACCCAGCGCGTCATCGACGACGCCCAGGCCACGCCGCGCGGGCGCATCCACGTGGCCTGTCCGGTGCTGTTCGCCCAGTTGCTGCTGGCGCCGATCCTGGTCGATTTCCTGAAGCGGCACCCCGACGTGCAGGTCGACCTGGACATCTGCCACCACCACACCGACGTGATTGCCGGCGGTTACGACATCGCCTTCCGGGTGCGCGATTCGATCAAGGATTCCAGTCTGGTCATTCGCAGCTACGGCATGGACCCGCAGGTGCTGGTCGCCAGCCCCGAGTTGCTGCAGCGCCAGAGCCATCCGACCCAGCCGCTGGAGCTCAGGCGGTTGGCCAGCGTCGACGTGATGAACCCCGAGGGTCGGCACTTCTGGCATCTGCAGGCGAACGATGGCCGCAGCCAGCAGATCGAACATCGTCCGAGCCTGGTCAGCGATGACTTGCAGGTGCTGTATCAGGCGGTGATCGGCGGCGTCGGCATGGCCCAGCTGCCGCAGTTCATCTGCCGTGCGCCGATCGCCGAAGGGCGGCTGGTGCCGCTGCTGCCGGCATGGTCCCTGCCGGCGGGCAACGTGCATGCGGTGTATCCATCCCGCCACGGACACACGCCGGCACTACGCAGCTTCATCGAGTTCGTGGCGCAACACATGCCGCAAGTACTGCGCCGGACGCAGTTGGGCGTGCTGGCCGAGAACGTGAAACCGGCGGTGCCGACGAGCCAGCTCGCAGGCTGACGCGCGGCTTCTACGCACGCAGCCAACGCGCCGCGCCACGCCCGGCGATCAGACCACTGGCGAAGCAGGCGGTCAGCAGATAGCCGCCGGTTGGCGCCTCCCAATCCAGCATTTCGCCGGCGCAGAACACGCCGGGTCGCTGGCGCAGCATCAGGTTTTCGTCCAGCACCTCCAACCGTATGCCGCCGGCCGTGCTGATTGCCTCGGCCACCGGGCGTGGTGCACGCAGCCTCAGCGGCAGCGCCTTGAGCTGTGTCGCCAGCGCGTGCGGGTCGGCCAGTGTGGACTTGTCGGTAAGCTCGAATACCAGCGCGCACTTGGCGTGATCCAGCCCGGCGCGACGACGCAGCCAGTCGCCGATGCTGTGCTTGCCGCGCGGTGCCGCAAGACGTCCGGCGAGCGCTTCCAGGTTGTAGCCGGGCACCAGATCGAGCATCAGCAACGCTTCGCCGCGTTCGGCAATCTGCTCGCGCAGTTCGGCGCCGATGGCATAGATCAGGCTGCCTTCGATGCCGTATTCGCTGAGCACGAATTCGCCCCGGCGCGAATGCGCGGCGCCGTGTCGATCGATCCAGTGCGCCGTCACCGGTTTGAGCGGCGCGCCGGCGAAGTGGCCGGACAGATGCTCGCTCCACGCAATCTCGAAGCCGCAATTCGCGGGTTGCAGCGGGGCGATGTCGACCCCGGCCTCCTGCAAGGGTTTTATCCAGGCGCCATCGGAGCCAAGCTGCGGCCAGCTGGCGCCACCGAGCGCCAGGATCACCGCGCTCGCCGGCACGGCGCGGTCGCCCTGCGGTGTGGCGAAATGCAGGGCATCGTGTGCCTGCCAGCCCAGCCAGCGGTGGTGCATGTGGAAGGTGACGCCCGATCCGCGCAGCCGCCGCAGCCAGCCGCGCAGCAGCGGCGCCGCCTTGAGATCGGTGGGAAACACCCGGCCGGAGCTGCCGACGAAGGTCTCCACTCCCAGCTGGCGCGCCCATTCGCGCAACGCGCCGGCGTCGAACATGTCGAGCCAGTGCTGGACCTCCCGCTGGCGCGTGCCGTAGCGTTCGGCAAAACGCGCCTGCGGTTCGGCGTGCGTCAGATTGAGGCCGCCCTTGCCGGCCAGCAGGAATTTCCGGCCGACCGATCCCATGGCATCGTACAGATCGACGGCCACGCCGGCGGCGCATGCCGCCTCGGCGGCCATCAATCCTGCCGGGCCGCCGCCAACGATCGCCAACCGGGGATGAGCTGCTTGAGTCATCCGCACATGGTCGCACGCCTCGTCGAGCGGCCAACCCACCGGCGGGGATCCGAGCGAGTCGGGTGACAGTAGTGCGATCCCTTTTGTTGGGAACGTGACTCCGAACGCGCGCTTCCTGGATATAAAAAGACGGGAAGGGTGAAAATACGGTACACAATAATGAATTTTCGATAACCGGTGAGCCTACTTTGGGAAGACGCGGCAATCATTCCATGTCTTCTGTTCAAGGAAGACCTTGCGACGCAAATTCCATAATGGGCCGAAAACGCAAATATTTACGCAGATGGATTTTCATTGCGCACCCACACAGTCGGCCAAGGCGACCTTGAAGAGCGCGGAACATAACCTAATGGACGGGCTACCTTGGAAACGCGTTTTGCCGATTCGCCTGCTGTTGAAGCGCGCCACAATCGAGCCTTGGAGCCATTTGCAAGCATTATTTTCAGCACTCCAAGCACGCATCGGGGCGAAAGTAATTGCGAAATATCGCGTTCCAGATAATCCACGCTGCATGTGATGAAAATCACTTCGCACCTGAAAAAATCCTATTGACCGTATTCATCCACGACGCCTACCGTCAACCCGTTCGTCGATGGGAAACTTGACGAATGATCCTGTAAGACGTCCCGCGATTTATTCGATGCCTGTTTGAAATGCGAGACACCCTGCACGCCACGCTTTCAGGATTCACGGGAAGGTTGCGGCAGCACATGCGGGATCGCCGGGCAATCCACAAAAACTAACGGTGCCGTGTCTGTCCGCGGCATTTATTCATGAGGTCCACGTGGTCTCAGTGGCTTCGTTCGCCTCAAAAAAACTTCGGGAGTTTTAAATGCCAAGTCATTTTCGTCTCAAGTTGCTGGTTGCGGCCCTCGGTATGGCCGCTGCCGCCTCCGCCAGTGCCACTACCAGTGCCGCCAGCAACGCGTTTGTTGCGTTGACCCAGCACGCCGTGTCACTGCGCCAGGGCGACGTCGTCAACGGTGCGCTGGAAACCTCGCAACCGATCCATATCGAGGTCGCGCTGAAGCTGCGCAACCCGGAACAGCTGCACACCTTCCTGGCCACGGCCAAGTCGTCGACGCTGTCCATGGTTCAGCACAAGCTTTCCAGTCAGGAATTCACCGCCAGCTATTCGCCGACGGCGGACCAGGCCAACAAGGTGGCCGCCTATCTGAGGTCGGCAGGCTTCACCAATGTGGTGATCGCGCCCAACCGCCTGATGATTTCGGCAGACGGCCGTGCCGATATTGCGCAGGCCGCCTTCAAGACCACGTTCTCGAAGGTCAGGACCCACGACGGCCGCTCCGCCTTCATGAACAACGGCGGCGTGCAGATTCCGGCCTCGCTGCAAGACAGCGTGCTGTCGGTCATTGGCCTGCAGAACGTGCATCGGCCGCACACCTTTGCCAAGCGCGTGCAAGCTGGCTACACCACCCAGGCGGTGACGGGTCACACGCCGACCGAGTTCTCGTCGATCTACGGCGGCAGCGGCCTGCCTACCGCGGCTGGCGTCACCGTGGGTATCGTCACCCAGGGCAAGATCACCCAGACCATCACCGACCTCAATACGTTCACCTCGCAGAACGGCCTGGCTACGGTCACCACGCAGACGGTCAACACCAACGGCACCAGTACCGATACCAGCGGCGTCGACGAGTGGAACCTGGACAGCCAGGACGTCGTCGGCATGGCCGGTGGCCAGGTCGGCAAGATCATCTTCTACAACATCCCGACCCTGTCCAACGCCAACCTGACCGCCGACTTCAACACGATCGTGTCGGCCAACGCGACCAAGATCATCAACGTTTCGCTGGGCGAATGCGAAACCGACGCCCACTCGGATGGCTCGCAGGCCGCGGACGACCAGATCTTCCAGCAGGCCGTGGCGCAGGGCCAGACCTTCTCGATCTCGACCGGCGACTCCGGTGCCGACGAGTGCGGCGATGGCGGCGTCACCCCGAGCGATCCGGCCAGCTCTCCCTACGTGGTGGCCGTGGGCGGCACCACGCTGAACGCATCGACCACCACCTACAGCAGCGAGACGGTGTGGAGCAGTGGCGGCGGCAGTATCAGCAAGTACGAGGCGAAGCCGACCTGGCAGGCCGGCGTGCTTTCCGGAAACTTCCGCGGCCTGCCCGATATCGCCTTCGATGGCGATCCGAACAGCGGTGCGAAGATCATCGTCAACGGCTCTTCCACGCAGGTCGGCGGCACCAGCCTGTCCGCACCGTTGTTTGCCGGTGCCTGGGCACGCCTGCTGGCGACCCACCCGACCCTGGGCTTCGCCGCGCCGTATCTTTACCAGACGCTGACCGCCGCGGACTACCACGACGTCACTTCCGGCAACAACGGCGGCGAGAGCGCCACCGTCGGCTGGGATCTCGCTACTGGCTTCGGCAGCTTCAAGCTCGACCAGGTGGCTGCCCACATCGGCGGCGGTGGTGGCGGCGGCAACGTCCCGCCGGTCGCTAACTTCAGCGATACCGTCAACGGCCTGGCGGTGTCCTTCACCGACAGCTCCAGCGACAGCGACGGCACGATCGCCTCGCGCTCGTGGAACTTCGGCGATGGCAGCACCTCGACCGCCACCAGCCCCAGCCACACCTACGCCGCTGCCGGCACCTACACCGTCTCGCTGCAGGTCACCGACAACAGCGGCGCGACCAACACCAAGACGGCATCGGTGACGGTTTCCGGCGGTGGCGGCGGTGGCGGCAACGTGCTGCAGAACGGCGTGGCCCTGACCGGCCAGGCAGCGGCGACTGGCGCACAGCTGGCCTATACCGTGGTAATCCCGGCCGGCGCCACCAATCTGGTGATCTCCGAGTCCGGCGGCACCGGTGATGCGGATCTCTACACCAAGTTCGGTTCCGCACCGACCCTGACCAGCTATGACTGCCGTCCGTACGTCACCGGCAACAACGAAAGCTGCAGCGTTGCCGCACCGCAGGCGGGCACTTACTACGTGATGTTGAACGGCTACGCCGCGTTCTCGGGTGTCAGCGTCAAGGCAACCTGGAGCACCGGCGGCACGGGCGGCGGCAGCGTGCTGCAGAACGGCACGCCGGTCACCGGCCTGCACGCCACCACCGGCAACGCCGTGAACTACACCATGGTCGTGCCTTCCGGCGCATCCGGCCTCAAGTTCACGATCTCCGGCGGTACCGGTGACGCCGACATGTATGTGAAGCGCGGTTCGGCGCCGACCACCAGCAGCTACGACTGCCGTCCGTACGTGGCCGGGAACAGCGAAACCTGCAACATCTCGCCGTCCACCGCCGGCACCTACTACGTCATGGTTCGTGCTTACAGCGGTTACACCGGCGTCACGCTGACCGGCAGCTACACGCCGTAAGCCAAGCCGTCATTACCGGCGCGCCCGGAAGCGCGCCGTTGGAAGGAACGGACAACGGGACCCGGCCGGCAACGGCCGGGTCTTTTCCTTTGGACGTCTGGACGTCCATACACAGGGCTTTCAATCGCGCTGGAACACAGCGAGCTCAGGATGGTGCAGGCTGAAGCCCTGCGCGTGATTGACGCCGAGCAGCATCAGCGCTTCCACGGTTTCCAGGTCGGTCACCCATTCGGCGACCACCTCCAGCCCCAGCCGGTGGCCGATGTCGGTCACCGCCCGCACCATCAGATGACTGACCGGATCGGTGAGCATGTCGCGCACGAAGCTGCCGTCGATCTTGATGACGTCCAGCGGAAAATTCTTCAAATAGGTGAACGATGACATGCCCGCGCCGAAGTCATCCAGGGCAATCCGGCAACCTGCTGCACGCAAGGGCTCCATGAAACGCACGACGTGGGACAGGTTGCGCACCGCCACCGTCTCGGTGATCTCGAAGCAGACCTTCGAAGGTTTCACCTTGTATTGCCGCAGCCAGCCGAGGATCAGCCCGGCCAGCAATTCGTCATCGACACTGGCACCGGACAGGTTGATCGCCACCATGCTCACGCCCGCGCCGGATGGATGCAGATGGTTGAAATGGGCCAAGGTGGTCTCGACCACCCAGCGGTCGACCGCCGGCATCAGGCCGTAGCGCTCGGCCGCCGGCATGAATACGCCCGGCACCACCAGCTGGCCGGCCTCGTCACGAAAACGCAGCAACACCTCGATGCCGGGGGCGCCACCGGCTCCCAGCGGCAGCGGCCAGATCTCCTGGTACATCAGCACCAGGCGCTGCTCGTCGACTGCCCAGCGCAGCCGGTTGGCCCATTCCATCTCGCCATGCCGGCGCACGGTGTCGTCGTCGCGCTCGGAGTAGAAATGCACGCGGTTGCGGCCCAGTTCCTTGGCCATGTAGCAGGCGGTATCGGCCTGGGTGAGCAAGTCCTTCACCAGGATGTCCGGTCGGTCGATCATCACGCCGCCGATGCTGGCGCTGACGGTGTAGCTGCGATGCTCCCAGATGAACACATAGCCGTCGATGCAGCGGCGCACGCGTTCGGCGACGTGCTCGGCAGCGGCAAGGTCGGCCAAGTCGGCAATCAGCATGCCGAACTCGTCGCCGCCCAGCCGCGCCAGCACGTCGGTGGGGGCCAGCTGATTGCGCATGACGATGGCCAGCTGGGCCAGCAACTGGTCGCCGGCCAGATGACCGGAGGTGTCGTTGATCAGCTTGAACTGGTCGAGGTCGAGGTACAGCAGGACCGCCGGCGGCGTGTCATGGTCGGTCAGTGCCAGCGCGGCCTGCAGGCGGCGCTCGAACTCGCGCCGGTTGTACAGCTCGGTCAATGCATCGTGGCTCGCCTGGTGGCTCAGCAGCTCGGTGAGCTGGCGTTGTTCGCTGATGTCGTTGGCCACCATGAGCAACTTGTCGTGGCCGCTCAGCACGATTCGCGAAATCGCCACGCTGGCCCAGAAGCTGGCGCCCCCACGAACGCGCAACAGCGCTTCGAGCCGGCCGCAACCGCGGGTGTCCGGGCCGCGCAGGCGTGCGCGCAGTTGCCGATCTTCGAACAGGTCTGGCATGTCGCGTTCGCCGACTTGCACGCCAAGGCGATCGCGCGCCGCCTGGTTCGCGTAAGTGATATTTCCCCCATCCACTTCGGCCAGCAGCACCAGCACCGGCAGCAGATCGTTCAACGCGCGGAAGCGCTCCTCGCTCTCGCGGTAGCGACGGCTCATCTGCCAGCCCAGGTCGAGCGCCCGCTGGCGTGTGCTGACTACCGAAAAGACCAGCATGGCAAGCAGCACACTCACCAGCAGACCGGCCGGCAGCACGGATTCACTCCAGACGATGGGCGCCGCGCCCGCGTCCTGCGGCACCATCACGATGTCCCACACGCGACCTCCGTATACCAGCCGGCGTTCGAAGCGGTAGCCATGCGTCGACATGGTCACGCCCGGTTGCGAATCGAACAGCGCCAGCGTGGCTGGCCCGGTGACATCGGTGATGCGCAAATGCATTTCCCGGTTCAGCTGGTCGGACAGCGCATCGCGGATCAGGCTGCTCACCCGAAAGGACATCGCGATCGAACCACGCATGCGCTCGCGTCGCTCGGCCACCGTCATCGGCGGGCGGCCTGCGCTGAAGATCGGCAGCCGCATGGTGATGCCGTCGTCCGGTGCACTGGATGGCGCCTGCTGCACCGGGCGGAACGGCGCCGACAAGGTGACCCGGTCGCTGTCGCGCGAGGCCAGCAGACCGGCCAGGTTTTGCGGCTGCGCACCCACGTCCAGGCCGGCTACCGCCTCGTTGCCGGGCAGCGGATCGACCCAGCGCGTGACGTAGTGGTCGCCATCGGCCCGGCTCTCGCGTTGCGCATACGCCAGTGCCAGCAAACCCGGCGATTTGCTCGCGCGGGTGCATGTTGAAATAGAAGCTGCCGAACTCCGCGGCGGTGACTTCGTCCGAGGCGAGGAAAAGGGTTTGCACGGCACGCAGCAACGCCTCGGCCGAATGCAGTTTTGCCTGCAGCGCGGCGTAGCCCTTGCCAGCCAGCTCGTTGCGCATGAAGGTCGTTTCCGCCTCCTGGCGCTTGACCTGCTGATCGTGCACGGCCAGCGTCATGGCCAGGCCGGCCAACAACGCGAGCAGGCTCCACAGGTACGTCGCCAGTCGGCGCGTCGCAGCGGCAGGAAGCGCAAAATCGATCTCGCCTTCGCGCTCCGCCGCCGCGGAAGAATGCTGAACGTCCTGGTTGTCGGACAAGGAAAATCACCGTGCGATCGCATTGCCGTCAAGCGTACACAAAGCACCGGTGCAGATGGCGTGCTTCAGGTGACGATTTGTGATCAGGCGCCCCGGGCCGATCAGCGCGGACGCGGCTTGGCCCGGTGCGTGGGCGTGGCGGTCCACGGATCGTCCGGCCAGGGATGGCGTGGGTAGCGCCCTTTCAGTTCCTTTTTCACTTCCGGATAGGTGCGCTCCCAGAATCCTTTCAGATCCTGGGTCACCTGGATCGGCCGGCCCGCCGGCGAAAGCAGGTGCAGGGTGACCGGGATGCGACCGCCGCCGACGCGCGGCGTATCGGCCAGGCCGAACAGTTCCTGCAGCTTGACGGCCAGCACCGGCGGTTCGCCCTCGGCGTAGTCGAGCCGGCGCGACTGGCCGCTCGGCACGATGAGGCTTTCCGGCGCCTGCACATCCAGCATGCGGCGCTGTTCGTGATCGAGCCCGGCCACCAGCGCCTGCGACAGTTCGTCAGGCTTCAGCGCGTCGAGCCGGTGCTTGCCTTCCAGAAATGGCGCCAGCCAATCCTCCAGGCGGGCCAGCAGCGCCGCGTCGGACACGTCAACCAGGCCAAGCTCCGGCATCCATGCGCGCAAGGCCAGCATGCGCGCGCGCAACCGCCGCGCGGATTCGCTCCAGGGCAGGACATCGATGCCTTTGGCGCGCACGGCACCAAGCAGCGCGGGCAAGGCATCTTGCGCCTGCACCGGCACGCTGCGGCGATCCAGCACGATCGCGCCGAAACGTCGTTCCTCGAACGCCTCGGCGGCGGCGCGCTCGTCGTTCCATCGCAGCGTGCGTTCGCACGTGAACTGGGCAGGGTAGTCGCGCTCCAGCACGCGCGGATCGAACGGCGCCGCCGCCAGGATCAAGCTGTCGCGCTGGTCGTGGCGCAGGTCAAGCGCAACCAGCCACGCTTCGCCATGCAGCGCGGTGTTTTCGTGCAGGCGTGCGCCGCGCCCGTTGGCCAGCGTATATCGCTGCGGGTTGCCGTCGTCGCGACGCGCCACGCGATCGGGAAAGGCGTGCAGCAGCAGCTCACCCACGCTGTGGCTGTCCGGCACGCCGCTGGCGGCGGTATGGACGTCCAGACGTCTGCGCCACCCTTTGCTCGCCTGTTCGATCGCGGCCAGTGCGCCGGTGTCAGCATCGCTCCGTACCGGCGCCCCGCGGCGGTCGCGCCAGGCATGCAGCGCAGCCAGGCGTGCGCGGAAATCGTCGTTGCGCGCCTGTTCGCCGCGCAACGGCGAGCGCGCTTCCGTCAGCGCCAGCAGATCGGCCATCAGGGCGCGCAACGGCGCGGGGGCGCGCAACGCAGCTGCAGCTAAGCGCGGGCTGGCGCCCAGTTCCAGCATGCGGCGGCCCAGCACCGTGATGCGGCCATCGGCGTCCAGTGCCGCCAACCGCACCAGCAGATCGCGCGCTTGCGCCAGCGCACCCGCTGGTGGCGGATCCAGCCAGCGCAGCGCAGCGGCACCGTCGGCGGTCACGCCCCAGGCGGCCAGTTCCAGCGCCAGCGCGGACAACTCGGCCTGCGCGATCTCGGCCTTGCGTGCCGGCTCCAGCCGCCTGCTTTGCGGCCACAGCCGATACGCCGTGCCGGGTGCCACGCGGCCGGCACGACCGGCGCGCTGATCGGCGGACGCCTGCGAGATGCCGACCGTCTCCAGCCGGGTGAAGCCGGAGTTCGGATCGAACCGCGGCTCGCGCGCGAGACCCGCGTCGATCACGGCACGGATGCCCGGCAAGGTGATGCTGGATTCGGCCACGTTGGTCGCGAGTACGACTCTTCGCGTACCTGTCTCGGCCGGCGCCAATGCAGCCTGCTGTTCGGCCAGCGAGAGTTCGCCATGCAGGGCGAGCACCTCGACGTTTCGTCCTCCTTCAAGAGAAGAAGAAAGCGTCTGCGCCAGCACCATCTGCGTGCGCGCGATCTCGCGGCGGCCGGGCAGGAACGCCAGCACGTCGCCGTCGTTTTCTTCCAGCGCCTGCCGCGTGATGCGCGCCACGTGATGCTCGATGCCTTCCTGCGCGCGCGCCGGCGGATGCTCGATGCGCACCGGAAAGCTGCGGCCGGGACTGGAGATGCGCGGCGCATCCAGCCACTGCGCGATGGACGCGCCATCCAGCGTCGCCGACATCACCAGCAATCGCAGATCGGGTCGCAAGGTAGTCTGCACGTCGAGCGCCAGGACGGCGCCGAGGTCGCCGGCGAGATGGCGCTCGTGGAATTCGTCGAACACGATCGCACCGATACCGGTCAGCTCGGGATCGTGCTGGATCAGCCGGGTCAGGATGCCCTCGGTGACCACCTCGATGCGGGTCGAAGTACCGACCTTCGATTCAAAGCGGATGCGGTAACCGACCGTCTCGCCAACGCCCTCGCCCAGCTGTTGCGCCATGAATTGCGCGGCGGCGCGCGCGGCGATCCGGCGCGGTTCCAGCATCACGATCTTCTGCCCCGCCAGCCAGCCGGCGTCGAGCAGGGCCAGCGGTACCTGGGTGGTTTTGCCGGCGCCCGGTGGCGCCTCGAGCACCAGCCGCGGATGGGCGGCGAGCGACTCGCGGATCTGCGGCAGCAGCGGCGTGATCGGGAAAATCGGCGTGGCTGAAATCATTCGCACGAATGATAACGGCTGCGCCCGGCCGTCCGTGGCCGGCCGTTCCAACGTTCGCTAAGGTGACTTTGCCGGCAGGCGACATTCGACCTGCCGCTTGTGCGCCTCATCAACACCCATCCGGTCCTTCGCGTGTTTGCGCACCTCGATGATGACCTGCCAGTTGCGTTCGCACATGCTGCCGCGCCGCGCACCCTGCTGCCATGATTGCATCGCCAGATCCTCTGCCGTCGCGTAATCGGCCCTGGCCAGTGCGATCTCGGCGTGCTGATGCAACTGGTCGGGCCAGCTCGGCGTTGCGGCCGGCGCCGCCACGGTTGCCGGGGCCAGTGTGGTCGGCGCTGCTGTTGCCGCTGCCGGCCGACGCACGCAGCGGCTCCAGCGATTCGAACTTGCTCTGGTAGTCGTCGGTGATCTGCCTGGCATCCTCGCCGCCGCGGATCACCCGCGGCGTGATCAGCACGATCAGCTCGGTGCGGTTGCGGTTGTGGTTGGTGCTGCCGAACAGCCGGCCGAGGATCGGCACCCGGTTGAGCCCGGGAATGCCGGTGTCGGTATTGCCCTCGGCCTGCTGGATCAGGCCGCCCAGCAGCACCGTCTGGCCGCTCTGCACCGCCACCTGCGTGGCCAACTCGCGCTTGGAAATCGTCCGGTTGCCGTTGACCAGCGGTATCGAGTTGTTCGGCTGGCTGACCTGCTGGCTGATGTTCATGTAGACCAGGCCGCCTGGATTGATCCGCGGCTGCACGTTGAGGATCACGCCGGTGTCGATGTACTCGACCTGGCTGAAGCTGGTGGTGTTGCCGATACCGGTGTTGACGCTGGTCTGGTTGACCGGGATGCGGTCGCCGACCTGGATGTGCGCCAGCTGGTTGTTCATCACCACCATCGACGGCGACGACAGCGTCTTGGTGTTGCCGCTGGTTTCCATCGCGCGCACGGCAACCTGCAGGTTGCTGTTGAGGAACGAATAGAAGAACGGCTCGCCACCGAACGCGTTGCCGCCCTGGCCCAGGCCGACCTGCCGGTGCCGGTACGGCTCGCCGGGCACGATCACGCTGTTGCCGCTGCTGTCGGTGGTGGTGGTGCTGCCGGTCAGTCCCTCCAGGTACCACTGCACGCCGAACTGGAACTGGCCGGTAAGGCTGACTTCCAGGATGCGCGTCTCGATCTGCACCTGCAGCGGCACGTTGTCGAGCTTGCGGATCGCCTCCTTGATCTCGTCCCACTGCGACGGCCGCGCACGCACCAGCAGCTGATTGCTGCCGTCGACCGAACTGATCCGCACGCTGCCGTCGCTGGAGCTGTACTGCTGTTCGTTCGCACCCGCGTTGCTGCCGACGGTATTGCCGTTGCCAAAACCGGTCGAGGTGCCGAGGCCACCGGCGGTTCCATTGCCATTGGCGCCGCTGTTGTCCCGGCTCTCGGCGCCGCCGTTGATGGCGGAGCTGTTCAACCCGGAATTGCCGGTGCCATTCATGCCGCTGTTGCCGAGGTCGCCCGAACTGCCGAAGCTGCCGGCGGTGCTGCCCATGTTGCCGGCACCGTTGGCGTTGTCCGCGCTGCCGAGCGTGCCGCTGTTGAGGCCCGGTCCGACCTGGCCGCCGTTGTCGGCGCCGTTGCCGGCGCCGCTGGCGTAGATCTGCGCCAGGTACTTGGCCAGATCGGAGGCCTTGATGTTGCGCACGTCGTACACGAACAGCTGCGGCTCGTTGCCGCCGCCGCGATCGATCTTGGCGATCCAGTCGCCCACCTCCTGCAGGTAGGCCGGCTGCGTGCTGATCACCACGATGGCGTTGGTGCGCTCGATCGGGATGAAGCGCAGCATGCCGGCCAGTGGGGTGTCGCCGTGCTGGCCGAACATGCCGTCCAGCTTCGGCATCAGCTCGCCGACTTTCGCGTATTGCAGGTTGAACACGCCCACCGACATGCCGCGCAGCCAGTCGACGTCGAAGGTGCGCACCATGCTCTGGTAGTTGGCCAGTTCGTCCGGCGTGCCGGACATCACCAGCAGGTTGCGTGCCGGATCCACCAGCAGGGTCGAGTCCGGTCGCGCGAACGGCTTGATCAGCTTCTGCATCTCGGTGGCCGAGATGTAGCGCAGCGGAAACAGCCGTGCCTGCAGGCCGCCCCTGGGCGAGGCGGCGCCCAGGCTGGGCACCAGGTTGCCGGCGACCGCGTCCTTATCCGGCATCACCACATAACCGCCGTTGCGCTGGACCAGCGCGTTGTGCGTCCACGACAGCAGCGTTTCCAAAATCGGCAGCGCCTGGCTCGAATCGACCGGCGCGGCGGTGGAGAACGATATGTTGCCCTGCACGCCCGGCACGATCGTGTAGTTCTGCTTGAGCAGGTCGCCGAGGATCGCCTTGACCACCGCCTGCACCGGCTGGTTCTCGAAGTTGAACGTCACCGCGCCATCGCCCGTCGCCGCCGGCCGTGGTGTACGCAGAGCGCCGGGCCGGATGAACTGGCCGCTGCCGCGGCTGACCTCCGCCGTTGCCGCGGTTTCGCCGGCGCCGTTGATGTCGTTGTTCAGCGGTAGCGGCGCCGGCACCGGGTTGCGGGTGCCGGCCATGGCCTCGCGCTGCAATGCGCCGTCGTCGTGTGGCTGCGGCAGGCTGGCGCAACCGGCCATGCCCACGGCAAGGGCGAGGACGGCGCTGCGCAGAGCGTGCTGGGTGAGCGTGCGGAACATGTCAACGTACTCCTGAGCTGGCCGCGGCGGCACGGGCGGCCCGACGTTTCTGGATGGCTTTGCGCAGCCGGTCGGCTGCCGATTCTGGTGCATTGACGGGCGCCGGCCGTTGTTGCTCTGGCGCCGAGGCGGGCGACTGGATGATCTCCCCGCTGCCGGAACGGATCACCCCCGGCGCGTCGCCTTCGGCCGAAGAACGCATCGGCTCGATGTCGTCATGCGGCGACTCCGTGCTGGCGCCCGCAGCCGGCTTGCTGTCGATCGGCGCGCCGGCCGGGAGCTTCAGTTCGGTACGCCCCGCCGACGAATCGAACAGGGCCGAACGCGGGCGCACTTCCACCAGGGTCACGCTGCCATCGGGCAGCGCCTCACCCTCGTGCAGGCGGACCTGCTTGTCACCATTCTTGTCGTGCAGCAAGGCCATGCGCAGGTTGGGGGTGAGAATGATGCCGGTAAGATCGAGATCGCCGAGGCTGCTGCCGCCGTCGGCGGCGTGCGCCACCGGTTTGCGGTCGGGACTGAACAGCGGTTTCTGCCAGACCAGGGCGAACTGCTGCAGCGGCACCGGCTGCGGAAGATTGGCTGGATTGCCGGCGGGCGGCAGCGGCGCCAGCGTTCGCGGCGGATCCCAGCGAACATTGCGGCCGACGCCGCTGAGCAGCAGCAACGACGCGGCACCCAGCAGCACGGCGATCGCGGCCAGCCATGGCGTCAGCTGCCGCTGGTCGGAAGCGTTCATGGCGTGTCTCCCGTACTTTCGGCCGCGGCGCTGGCCGGCGCCGTCGCACTGCGGGCTGGCCGCACATAGCCGGACAGGGTGAACTGCACCTCCAGCGGCGCCGCGCCATCCTGCTGCGCCGCCACCGGGTTGCGATAGATGCTGAGGTCGTCGATGAACAGGTACGGGGTGCCCTGCTCCAGCGATTGCAGCACCGCCGCCAGCGGCTCGATGTCGCAGCTCAGGCTGATGCTGACCGCCGCTTTCCGGTACGGCTCGCCGGCACTGGGCGGCGGGCTCGGCAACGGCATTTTCTGGCTTACCACGCAGCTGCCGCCGCCGCTGGTGCTGCCCACCACGTCGACCACGCGTTGCATGAGATCGGCGGCGGCGGTGTTCGGATCGTCCGCGGCGAGGAATGCGCTGCTGGCGGCCTGACCGGCACCGAGCGCGGCGATGCGTTCCTGCAGCGCCGGCTTCTCGGCGATCACGGCGGCGTAGCGGCTGTGCGTGTCGCGCAGATCGGCCATCTCGCCGTGGATGCGCAACAGCGGCGCCACGAACCACCAGTGCAGCAACAAGACATAAGCCAGCAGCAAGGCCAGCAGCAGCAGGCCGAGCGCGGCGAGGCGGCTGTCGCGGGGACTGAGCGCGGTCAGCTTCATGGCGCGCTCCCGTCACTGGCGGGCTCGGCCGCTGGCTCGGCGGCCCGCGATTTCGGCGCGCCGCCGGCCGGCTGATTCACCCGCGCGGTCAGGTAGAAACGCTCCTTGCCGGTGGTGGGGTCGGGCTGGATGCTGCCCTGGAAACTGGCGTCGGTGATCAGGCGCGAATCTTTCAAGGCATCGAGCAGCTTGGCCGCCTGCTGGCTTTGTCCCTGAAAGCCGATCTGGCCGGTGTTGTCCACGCTCAGTCGCTCCAGCCAGGTCGTTGCGGGCAGTCGCACGGTGACCTCCTGCAACAGGCTGAGCATGCTGATCGTGTTCTTCTTGCGCTGGGCCAGGAAACCGGCGGCCCCGGCGTTGTCCTGCAGTTGCTGGCGCAGCGACGCCACCCGCTGCGCGTCGCCGCGCATGCTTTCGACGTCGGCCTGCATCTGCTCCAGCGCGGCCTGCCGGTTGTGCAGCCATATGCCGAGCAGCAGCCCCAGCAACAGCACGCAGGCGGCCGCCAGCATCAGGTTGAGCCGCCGCCGCGGCCGCACATGGCGCGGCGTTTGTTCGGACGGCAGCAGGTTGATACCGAGGCGACCATCCGCCTGCGCCAGATCCACCGCATCGATCGAAACGCCCTGCTCGCGCAGCCGGGCCAGCAGCGGGTCCACCGTGCCCCGCGTGACGGCGACCAGCTCCGCGTTGAAGCGGCCGGGCCCGGCCGGGGTGTCGAGCTCGCGCACCGCGTAATACACCTGCGCCACGCTGAAGGGAGTCTGCCGGTCCATCTCGAAGCCGACAACCTGCAGCAGGTTGTCGCGTGCGGCGAGCGGCAACGTCAGCGGCCGACGCAGCACCGCGGCCTGTGGCAGCAACAAGGCCAGCCGGCGGTCTTCCGGGTCGACACCGCGCAATGCGGCAACCAGCGCGGCTGGCGGCGCACGCACGTCGCCAGCCGCGGCGTCATCGGCATCGCTCCAGCTCGCCAGCGGCTCGCGCTGGCCACTGCGGCGCAGCGTCCATTGCGCATCGCTGTGCTGCAGCAGGTGCCAGTCGGCGCCGCTGCTGAACCATCCCCGCCAGCGCACCGGCAGAAGCTCGCGCAACTCGCCGCCCCACCAGTGCAGGAAACCCGGCAGTGGCGAAACACGCCAGCCGCGACGCATGCGCTCGGCCAACGGCCGCAGTGATTGCATCGCCGTGCTCATTCCTCGTCCCCCTCCTGCCAGCGCAGCACCGTATAGGGTTGCGCGCCGGATTGCGCCGCCTGCATGCGAACCGTGACGCGCACCACCGCGCGCGTGCCGTCGGCCAGCCTGGCCTCGGACCGGATACTATGCGTTGTTCCGTTGTTGACGACCAGACTCGGGTCGTTCGCGTTCTTCAGCCGCGTGGCCTGGATCACCTGTTGCTGCTCCGGCGTCATGCCGGGGATCGCCGCCAGCGCCAGCGGCGGGGCGATGTTCGGATCGGGGCTCAGGATGCCCGACCAGATGGTGAGCACCGGCGCCACCGTGCGGTAGATCGCCGGCGTCATGCCCAGCACCATCTGCAACTCCTCCACGCTGGCGAACGGGTTGTGGCGCGGGCCGTAGCTGCGCCCGGCCGCCGTGTAGGCGGCAAGCTGACTGTCGGCGTCGCCTTCCAGACCCACCGGATTGCGCCAGTCCAGCACATGATCGGTCAGCTTCTGCGCCTGCACCGAGTCCACGCCGGCCGCCTGAAACAGCCCCCGCAACACGTCCGGCGAAGCGGCGTTGAGGTCGACCTTGCCGCTCTCGTCGATCGCCGTCAGCGTGACCGTGGCCTGGTCGTAATGGAACGTGTACGGCCGCCCGTCGCCGACCCAGCGCTGTTTGGCCTGCGGGTTCTGCAGGCCGTACAGTGCCCGCATCAAGCCTGCCTCCGCCGCGTAGTGCGCCTGCGTCTGGGCGAATTGATAACGCGCCTGCAGCCCTTCGGTACGCGCCAGCGTGGCATAGCCGCCGAGCAGGATCGCCAGCAGCGTGCACGCCCACAACACCAGCAGCAGGGCGACGCCGCGCTGGTTTACGCCGGCTGGCGCGGGACGGTGCCTCACGGCGTGTTCCCGCCGCGAATGAGCGAGCGCTGCAACAGGCTTTGCGCGGGATTGACCCGCAGCGGCACGTCCATCGACGGCCAGCCCGCCTGGCCTTGCGTCTGCAGGCTGATGCGCACCAGTTGCGGCAACAGCCGGCCATCGGCCCAGGTCGGAGACCACGGCACCACGCCGCCTTTGCCGTCGACACCGCGATAGCTGAAGCTGCCGGCTTTGATGTGATCGAGCAGCACCTGCGGTTCTCCCAGCGGCTGGGGCGGTTTGCCGTCCGGCGGCAGCGTGGCCAGACTCACTTCCAGCCGGAAACCATCGTGTCCGTCATCAACCAGCTGGAGCCGCTGCAGTTGCGGGCCGCGTTTGCCGAGATAGCCCGGCAGCGGTGCCACATAGCGCATCTCGTGTGCATCGCCGATGAAATAGATCGGCTCGCCGTGGTCGGTCTGGCTGATCGGCTGGGTCAGGCTCTGCGCCAGTTCGCGCCGAAGAAACTGCTGGGCGGAGCGGATCTGGTCGATCCGCTCGATCGCCAGCGTGCCCGAGCGCACGCTGTGCGTTGCGGTCCGGATGCCCGAATACACGCCCACCAGCAGCAGCGCCAGCAGTACCAGCGAGGCGAGCACCTCCAGCAGGGTAAACCCCGCCGCGCGTTTCATGGCGAAGCCTGCGCGGCATCGGCCGCCGCCGGACCGACCAGCCGCAAGGTGCGGAAATGCGCCGAACGCGGATGCGCCAGCGGCCCCCACGACACGGTCAGATCGAGTTGATAAAGGCGCAGCGGCGCGTCCGGCATCACGCTGCCAGCGCCGCTCCATGGCGCGACGTCGAGCTGCCAGCGGTAGTTCGAGTCGAACCGGCCGGAACGGTTGCCCGCGGTGACCGCCTCGCCCACGAACGCACTGTCGAGCAGGCTGCGCGCATACATCGCGGCCTGGCTGTGCTCGGCCGCGTTCTGGCTGAGACTGATCGACGCGCCGGCCACTTTCATCAAGGCGGCGAACGCGATCGACAGCAGCATGATCGCGGCGATCACCTCGAGCAGGCTGAAGCCGCGGTGATGGCGGGATGCCTTCATCGCTGCGCCACCGTGTCGACCACGCGCACCTCGCCGGTCAGCCACGACACGTTGACGTGCCACTCGCGCTTGCCGCTGCGCAAGGTGATGCGCCCGCCGGTGGAGCTGCCGTCGGGGAAGAAGCGGATGCGTCCGGTGTGATCGTTCGGCTGGTCTTCCTTGGCGCTGGTGATGCTCACGCGCAACCCTTTCGGCAGGCGCACGCCCTGGCGCTTCGCGTCGTCGTAGCTGTTGGCGCGGGTGTCCACGTCGAAATGCTGTTCCTGCGCCCGCACGATCGCCTGCGCCCGGGTGGCCCGCAGCGCGCCGGCCAGTTCGCTGCTGGCCGCGCGCACCCGCGCGCTGGCCAGGCCTTGCGTCACCGAGATGGACACCGCCGCCGCCGCGATGCCGATCAACAGAATCACCGCCAGCATTTCCAGCAGGGTGAAACCGCGAGCGCTCGCTGGCAGGCGGCCCGAGCGTGGCAACCGGAGGCCTCGACGGCCGCCGATTCCCGATTCGCCACTGCCGGTTTCCACGGTGACCACTTCGCTACTGCTCCTGCCGGTTCACTGCCAGCTGCCGACATCCTTGCTGTATCCGTCGCCGCCCGGCCTGCCGTCCTGGCCGTAGAAGATGAGATCGAAGTTGCCGTGCTGGCCGGGATACTGGTAGCCAAACGGATGGCCCCACGGATCCTTCAGGTCGGACTGCTTGGCGTACGGGCCCTGCCAGTTCGCCGCGTTGGCGGGCTTGACCGCAAGATTCTCGAGCTGCTGCGGCGGCGAACCGTTGTCGAGCGAGTAGTTCTCGATCTTCTGGCTCAGCGTCATCAACTGCGCCTTGCCGGCGCCGTACTTGCCCTTGTCGACGTTCTTGCCGACCTGGGTCACCACCACCGCGCCGATGATGCCGATCAGCACGATCACCGCGAGCATTTCGAGCAGGGTGAAACCGGCGTTCGAACCGATACGTCGTGGTTGCCTGTGCTGCATGGGATTACCTCGGATGTGCGATTGGAATGGATTACTGGATATTGCTGGTGAGGCTGAGCAGCGGCAGCAGGATCGCCGCCATGATGATGGCTACCATCACCGTCATCACGATGGTCAGCGCGGGCACCAGCGCAGCCAGCAGACGGTCGATCGCTCGCTTGGACTCAAGTTCAAACGTATCGGCCACTTTCAGCAGCATGGTGTCGAGCTGACCGGCCTCTTCGCCGACCTGCACCATCTGCATCGCCAGCCGCGGGAACAGCTTCGACTGGCCGAGCGCCAGGCTCAGCCCGGCGCCGCCCTTGACCTGTTCGTGCGCCGCGCTCAACGCGGTATCCAGCGCCAGGTTGCTGGTGACTTGTCGCGCGATGGTCAGCGCGCTCAGCAGCGGCACGCCGTTCTTGAGCAAGGTGCCCAGCGTGCGCGCGATCCTCGCGGTTTCCACTTTCAGCAGCAGCGGACCGATCAGGCGCAACTGCAACAGCCGGGTATGCCAGGCCAGTCGCGCCGCCGGTTCGCGCAGATGCGCGCGCCAGCCGAACACGCCGCCACCGAGCAGCAGCAGGATCAGCCACCACCACGCCTGCAATGCATTGCCGAGCACCAGCACTGCCTGCGTGATCCACGGGATCGGCACCTGCATGTCCTCGAAGATCGGCACGAACTGCGGCACCACGTAAGCCAGCAGCAGCACCAGCGAACCGAGCACGCCGACCAGCAGGAACGCCGGATAGATCAGCGCATTGACGATGCTGCCGCGCATCGCCTGCGCACGCTCCAGATAATCGGCGAGCCGGCGCAACGTTTCCTCCAGCGATCCACCCGCCTCGCCGGCGCGCACCAGGCTGACGTACAGCTTGGGAAATACGCCGTGTTCCTCGTCCAGCGCGGACGAGAGCGTATTGCCGCCGCGCACGCGGTCGCGCACGCGTTCGATCAACTTCTTCGCGCTCTCGCTTTCGGGCAGATCCAGCAGGATGCCGAGCGCGCGGTCCAGCGGCTGGCCGGCGCCCAGCAACGTCGCCAGTTGGTGGGTGAACTGGGCCAACTGGTCGCCACTGAACGGGCCGCGCTTGAACAGCGCCGCCAGCCCGCTGCCGCCGCCGGCGCCGTCGGCCGGTTGCGCTTCCAGCGGCGTATGGCCCTGGTCCTGCAGGCGGCCGATCACCTCCTCGACGCTGGCAGCCTCCATCTGGCCCTGCAGCATCTCGCCGGCGTCGCTGATCGCCTTGTAGCGGAACTGCGCCACGTCAGCCTTCCTGCGTCACGCGCAGCACTTCTTCCAGCGTGGTCACGCCGGCGACGGCCTTGGCGATGCCGTCCTCGTACATCGTGCGCATGCCTTCGGTGCGCGCCTGTTTCTCGATCTCGCCGGCGTCGGCGCGGCGCATCACCAGGCGGCGCAGCGGGTCGCTCATGGTGAGGAATTCCATGATTGCGCGCCGGCCGCGATAGCCGGTCGGGTTGGCTGCGCTGCTGCCGGGTTTCCACAGGCGGATCGGCCGTTCGTCGGTGTATTTTTCCAGCTCGAACTGTTCGACCACCTCCGGCAAAGCTTCATACGCGATCGCCGTTTCCGGATCGAGCCGGCGCACCAGCCGCTGCGCCAGGATGCCGTTGATGGTGGAGCCGAGCAGGTAATCCTCCACGCCCATGTCGAGCAGGCGCGTGATGCCACCGGCGGCCGAGTTGGTGTGCAGCGTCGACAGCACCAGATGACCGGTGAGCGCGGACTGGATCGCGATGCGGCAGGTTTCCAGATCGCGCATCTCGCCGATCATGATCACGTCCGGATCCTGCCGCATGATCGAACGCAGCGCGCCGGAGAAATCCAGCCCGATCTGCGGCTTCACCTGGATCTGGTTGATGCCTTCGAGCTGGTACTCGACCGGGTCCTCGACGGTGATGATCTTGACGTCGTTGGTGTTGATCTGCGACAGCGCGGTGTACAACGTGGTGGTCTTGCCCGAACCGGTGGGGCCGGTCACGAGCAGGATGCCGTGCGGTTTTTCCAGCACGTCGACGAAACGTTGCTGGAAGCTGTCGGTGAAGCCCAGCGAGGCGAAATCGAACACCACCGATTCGCGATCCAGGATACGCATCACCACCGACTCTCCGAAGCTGGTGGGTACGGTCGACACGCGCAGGTCGAGCTCCTTGCCCTGCACGCGCAGCTGGATGCGGCCGTCCTGCGGCAGGCGGCGTTCGGCGATGTTCAGCCGCGCCATGATCTTCACGCGCGAGATCACCGCCGCGGTGGATGACGACGGCGGCGCTTCCACTTCATGCAATACACCGTCGATGCGGTAGCGCACCTTCAGCCGGTTCTCGAACGGCTCGATGTGCACGTCGGACGCGCGCTGCTCGACCGCGCGCTGCAGGATCAGGTTGACCAGCCTGATGACCGGGGCCTCGGACGCCAGGTCGCGCAGGTGCTCGACGTCATCCTCCTCGGCGGCGTTGCCATCGAGGTTCTCCACGATGGTGCCCATCGCCGAGCGCCCGCTGCCGTAATAGCGCTCGATCAGACCGTCGATTTCCGAGCGCAGGCCCACGCGCAAGGCGACCGGACGTCCGGCGGCGAGCTCGACCGCCTGCAAGGGATACGGGTCGGCCGGATCGGCCACGATCAGGGCCAGCCCGTGTTCGTCGTCCTGCACAGGCACCACGTGCTGCTGCTTGAGAAAGCGCAACGACAGGTCGAGATCTGCCGGCGGCAGCTCCGGCGCGTCACGCGCGGACAGCAGGGGCACGTGCAATAGCTCGGCCCACGCTTCGGCCAGATCGCGCTCGGACACCAGCCCGAGCCGCGCCATCAGGGTGGTCAGCGTGCCTTCGGCCGACTCCTCGTGCAGACGGCGCGCGCGTCCCAGGTCGCTGTCTTTCAGGCGACCGCGCGCGACCAGCCATGCACAGACGTCCGCCTCGCGGTGATCCGCCACCATGCCTGCTTCGCCGATCGCCGGTTCGATCGCTGCTGACATCCTCCACCACCTCGCTTGACTACCTCGAAGAAACCCGTCGACGCCACCCCCTGCAGCGAAACGGAAAAGACCATAGGTATCACATCCGGCCGGCAACATGCGAGCGCAGCCCGACCGCCCCCTCTGTAAAGAAGAGGCCGGCGCCCCAGGGCGCCGGCCTCCATTTCACAGCTCTTCGGGAGGGCTTACCAGCCGATGCCCACACCCACGCCGCCGGTGGCTTCATTGCCGCTGACGGCGGCACCGAAGGTCACGTTCGCGCGGGGCGAGACCTGCCGGGAGTAGCCGACCGAAAGCGCCGCCTGGCCGTGATAGCCGCCCACACCCACGCCAAGCCGGTTCGCCGTGTTGATGCCCTGCGTGCTGAACGCCATCTGTGCCATCGCCGCGCCCATGGCGCCGACCTGGTTCACACGCCTGTCCATCGTGTGGAACTGGTCGTTGACCTGGTTGCGCAACGAGTTGACGTCGCTGGTGCTGGCAAAACCGCTGAGCTTCTGGTCGGTATACGCGTTGGCGGTTTGCAGCGTCTGCTGCGAACTTGCGTCGGTATAGCTCTTGGCCGTTACCAGCGCCTGCTGCACCTGGCCGAGGTTGGCGGCGTCGGTGGTCTGCGTACCGGCGGCCACGTTGGTGACCTGACGGTTGTTCGCGGCCGTACCCACCGACACGGTATTGGCACGATCGGCCACCGAACCCTGACCCAGCGCGACCGCACCGGCCGCGGTGACCGAGCTGCCCTGGCCGATCGCCGTGCCGGAGGCTGCCGTCACCGACGCGCTCTCGCCCACCGCGACCGCGTTGGTCGCGGCGGCCGAGATGGCGGTGTTGGCGCCCACTGCCGTGCTGCCATCGGCGTTCACCTTGGCGTTGCCGCCGATCGCCGTGTCGTTCGGGCCGGCGGCGTAGCTATCGCCGCCTACCGCCGTACCGTGATCGCCGCCCGCGGTGGCGTTGGAGCCGACCGCCACACCCTTGGAACCGGCCGCCACGCTCGCCGCATCGCCGCCACCGATTGCACCATCCGTCGCCACGTGCGAGTTGGTGGTTCCGCCGCTGGCAAACCCCTGTTCCAGCGAAGTCACCCGGCTGTCCAGGCTGCTGATGTCGAACAGGGCGCCACTCAGCGCGGAGTCGAGTGCGCCCAGGGCGCCTCCGACGTTGGCATACAGGCCGCCCTGGATGGCGTAGCTGGGCATGGTGATCGCACCGCCGGCCTGCAGCATCGCACCCCCGCCGAAGGCGGTGAGCATGTCGTCGATCTGCCCGACGGTAGCGGCATCGGTCGCCACGTTGCTGGCCTGCAGGTTGCTCAGCCGGGTACCGCTGGCGCCGCCAAGAGTGACCTGGTCCTTGCTGGCATCGTCATATTTCACGGCCGAGGCATCGGTCTGCACGGCCTGCGCCGCCAGCGCATCGAGCTGGCCCTTGTTCACCGCATCCGTCGCCTGGGTACCGTCTGCCACATTGGTGATCTGACGCTCGCTGCCCGCGCTGCCCACCGACACCGTATTGGCACGGTCAGCCAGCGACTGCGCACCCAGGGCCACCGAGTTGCTGGCCACTGCCTGCACCCACGCGCCCGAACCCAATGCAGTGCCGTTGACCGCATCCGATCCCGCCAGCCAACCCAGCGCCGACGAGAAATCAGCCGTCGCGTAGCTGCCGGCACCCAACGCGGTCGCGCCATAACCCGAAGCCTCGCTGACAAACATGCCGCCGGCCGCACTGCCGCCGAGCGCCACGCTTTCGTCGCCACTGGCCAGGCTGCTTTCGCCCACCGCCACGCTGCTGGCGCCGCTGGCGGCGGAGAAGCTGCCCACGGCGGTCGCATAGTCGTTGCTGGCTTGGGATACGGCACCCACGGCGAGCGACGCGAACCCGCTGGAAACGCTCTCTGCACCGAGCGCCGTCGCGCCCACCTCGGTGGCCGCACTGAAACTGCCCAGGGCTGTCGACTCGACGCCGCTGGCGACACTCTCGCTACCCACCGCTGTTGCCACGTCACCCGAAGCGTTCGCCCGATAGCCCGAAGCCAGCGCCTCTTGGCCGCTGGCGTTGCTGGAGCTGCCCGTCGCCACGCTGCCGGCACCGCTGGCCTGCGCATAGCTGCCCGACGCCACGCTGCTGTCACCACTGGCCTGCGCAAAGCTGCCGGTCGCCACGCTGCTGTCACCGCTGGCCGTGCTGCTGTAGCCGGACGCCATGCTGTAGTCCGCTGTCGCTTGCGCACCCCAGCCGATCGCCGACGCGCCGGCACCAAACGCCACGCTGTGTGCACCCAGCGCCATGCTGAAATCGCCTTCCGCATCGGCGTTGTAGCCGTACGCCGCGCTCTCCTCGCCGATCGCGAAGCTGGTCGAACCGGTCGCCACCGCAAACTCGCCCAGCGCCAGCGCGTTGTAGCCGTTCGCCACGCTCTCGCTGCCGACCGCCGTGCTCAGTGCTCCCGACGCCACCGCGTGATCGCCCGCCGCCATCGCGTCTTCGCTGCCGTCGGTCAAGCCGTTCGCCGCAAACAGATGCGTGGTCGTTGCCGCTGCGCTTGCCAGCGCATCGAGCTGGCCCTTGTTCACCGCGTCTGTCGCCGCCACGCCATCGGCCACGTTGCCCACGGTCACCGGCGTCACGCCATCACCCAGCGAGACCGCCGTGCGTGTTGCATCGGTGTAGAACACCGCCGTGTTGTTGATCGTGTTGATCGACGCCGTGTTGGTCGCGATGTTGGTCGTGTTCGCCGCCACGTTCGCGTTGGTGGTGAACAGCTGGGTGCCGTTCACCGCCTCCTTGCTGGTCGCGCTCAACGTACCCGCCGCCATGTTCACGATCTTGCGCTGACTCGCCGCAGTTCCCACCGACACCGTGTTGGCCACGTTGGCCACCGATCCGGCACCCAGCGCCACGGCGTTGGTCGCCGTTGCCTGGCTTTGACTGCCCAATGCCAAGGCCCCGCTACCCGTGGCACTGGAGAGGTAGCCTGCGGACAGTGACAGCAGGCCAGTGGCTGCGCTCTCCGCGCCCAGCGCGGTCGCGCCATCGCCACTGGCATAGGCCAGTGCACCCAGCGCCGTTGATTCGACGCCATCGGCCTCGGCACCAATGCCCACTGCCGAAGAGATCACGCCGCCGGCGATGGCACTTGCACCTACTGCCGTGCCACCGTCGCCGGCGCTCGTCGCCGAGAACGCTACCGGATCGCCGTTCCCATCGATCAACACGGTCGATGCCGTACCGCCGATCGCCACGCTGTCCGCGCCACTGGCCGTCGCGCCGGCACCGTAGGCCGAGCTGTTGCTGCCTGTCGCGACCGAGCCGGAGCCGGTGGCCGTCGCGTTATCGGCAACCGCCCGCGCGCCATTGCCGGTCGCCACGCTGCCGGCACCACTGGCTTCGCTGCTGTAGCCCGACGCCGTGCTGTAGTCGCCGGACGCTTGCGCACCCCAGCCCATCGCCGACGCACCGGTGCTCGCCACGCTGTGCGCACCCAACGCCATGCTGAAGTCGCCTTGCGCATTGGACTGGGTGCCATACGACGCACTCTCCTCACCCGCCGCGAAGCTGCTCGAACCCGTTGCCACCGCAAACTCGCCCAGCGCCAGCGCGTTGTAGCCGTTCGCCACGCTCTCGCTGCCGATTGCCGTGCTCAGCGCTCCCGATGCCACCGCATGATCACCCGCCGCCATCGCGTCTTCGCTGCTGTCGGTCAAGCCGTTCGCCGCAAACAGATGCGTCGTCGTTGCCGTCGCGCCTGCCAGCGCATCGAGTTGAGCCTTGTTCACCGCATCCGTCGCCTGGGTACCGTCCGCCACATTGGTGATCTGGCGCTCGCTGCCCGCACTGCCCACCGACACCGTATTGGCGCGATCGACCGTCGAGTTGTTACCCAGCGCCACGGCACCGTCCATGCCGGCCGCGATGGTGACGTTGTTGCCCACCACGAAAGCATTATCCGCGTCGATGATGTTGTCGTTGCCCAGCGAATATGACCCCGCGCCGGTGATCGTGGTCGGGTCGCCGATGGCGCCCGAACCGATCCCGCTTACCGTGTTGCCGGCGCCGATCGAGATGCTGTTCGTGGCGCTGGCGACCGCGCCGGCGCCGATGGCCACGCTATCCGTGCCGGTGCCAACAACCGAACCACCTGCAGCGGCAGCAGCGGCCACCGCATCCAGCTGGCTCTTGTTCACCGCATCGAAAGCTTCGGTGCCGTTCGCCACGTTGGTGATCTGGCGCTGAGCAACGGCACCGATATCGTTGGCCCCCGCGCCTACCGAAACGGTGTTTGCACGATCGGCCAGGGAAAACTGGCCCAACGCCACGGAATTATCGGCAGATGCGGCGCTTGCCATGCCCAGCGCCACGCTTCCAAAACCACTCGCATAAGCCTGCATTCCGAATGCGGTACTTTGCACACCCGTCGCTTGTGCAAAGGCCCCCATCGCGGTGCTGGAGACCTCGGTAGCGCTGGCACCGGTACCGCACACCAACGAGTTCTCGGCCGGGGAGATCGTACCGAACGAATAGCTCGCATCGGTGTCACCGACGCCGTCCCAGGTGTAGCAGCCTTCGCCTGCATGCGCCGATCCGGTCGCCAGGGCCAGACCCACAGCCAGCGTCGCGACGGCGGCGCGCGCGCGTCTGACGCTGCTGCCTTTGCCGTTCGCATGAGCCAGTTCCGAGGCCACCACGAGCATGCCCAACGACTTGTTCCAGACCTTGCTGTAAATCTTGTTCATGACTTCCCCTGTAATAACGACAGTCAATTGTTTTGGCGCCGGACAACTTTCTTCCGCGCCTCGTTGCGCCAACCTGAAGTGCCTCGAACACGTCGGGCACGATTCACGCGATGGCGCAGTTACCTGTATTCGTAGTGGACGGGTGATCTGCACCGCCGTCCTTATTTCATTCGCAATCCCCGGCTCGCCAGGGATTCCGTTTGCCGCCCGGAGGCTGAATGCAGCGCTTGTGCCGCAGACACGCGCAATCCGGTTGAACGTCAGGAACGGATGCGGTGTGAGCGGATCCGTTCCTGACGCCTTTCTCGCTTACTGCACGGTGTTGGTGAAGGTGCTCAACACGCCCACGGCGCTGTAATCCTTTTCGCCCACGACGGTCATGTAGTAGGTACCTGCAGCCGGCCGCGCAATCATCACGGACTCGCTGTTGGTGCCTGCATGCACGGACTTGTAGGTGTAGTTCGCCGGACCGGCCACCTCACCCGCCTTCACGTAGATCGACACGTCGCCGGTACCACCCGAGGTACGCAGGCTCAGGCCGAGCGCGCCGGCCGGCACATCGATCTGGTACGACTTGCTGGTACCGGCCTTGCCGGCCTGCGCGGTAGCCATCACTCCGTTCTGCAGGGTGACCGGAGCAAACGCGCTCCAGGCGTTGAACTGCTTCAGCGTTTCCGCATTGCTGAGGCAGGCATTCAGGCTGCTGGCCTGCCCTGCGGTGATCAGTTCACGGTTGGCCAGATTGGCGGCATAGGTGTTGATGGCCGCACGATAGTCACCCACCGTGACCGATCGGCTGGCAATCAGTTTTGCGTTGGCCAGCACATTGGCGCCAATCACGATGCCACCGGGGATCCAGGTTGGCACGCCGGTATTGCAGGTCAGCAACATCTGGCCGCCGTCATTGATGCCCCAGCCCTCGTCCTTGAACAGGGCGGGGGTCAGATCCAGATCGATGTGGCCTTGCAGATCCGCGCTCTCGGCGTATTCCATCAGGGCGTTCGGCGACAGCCGGGTGTCGTAATGCGAGAACGACGAGCCCTGGGCCAGCGTGGTCGGCGCATAGATCTGCACGTTGCCCGCCGAATCGGCACCGGCAAGTCCCGCACCAAAACCCAATGTCATGCTGGAACCCGCGGCATTTGCCTTGAGCGTGGCACCCGCGGTATCACTGACCAGGATCGTCGGTATGTTGTTCGGCAGACCGTCGCCCGCGGCGGTGAGCACGCCCGGCGCGTTGTTGGCGATGATCACCGCAGAGGCACCGGCCGCCTCGGCAAAGCGGGCCTTGACCGCGAAACCGCAGGTGCCACGCGTAACGATCGCGATATGTCCCGCGATATCGGCCGCATTGGTCAACGTGTCGCAAGCCAGCCCGGTGGAGTCGGCAGCAACAACGGCTGAACCGTTGAAATTCGCCGCGGTCGGCACGGGACCGAATGCAGCCGCTGCGTACTCGTAGTCGCCCGCTGCAGCGGCAGGAGCCGTCACCTTGAGGACCGGCGGATTGCCCAGCGCCAGAGGCGCCTCGGCCACGACGTTGGGACCGCGGAACACCAGCATGCCGTCTTTCTTCGCCGAAGCCACGCGCTGGGCATTGGTCAGCTCAGCCCACTTCTTGGCGTTGGAGTTGTCGTACACGAACGACGAGTAGATATCGTCGAAACCGCCGCTCAGTGCGCCGCTGGTGAGGCTGGTACGGCCGGCAAAGCCGAGGCCGTGACCCATCTCGTGCAGCATGACGTTCAGCAGATTGCTCTGGCCGGTTGGCGTATTGCCATCCAGACCGAAGTACCAACCGCTATCGGGCAGGCACGCTGCCGTACCCAGCGCACCGTTGAATGACATGGTCATCTCGGATGCGGTCGGCGAGTTGTCGCCGCCGATGAGGGCGTTGGTCAACGCGCCGGAATACCAGAGGTCCGGCTTGGCACCCGGCGGCACACCACCGGCGGTAGTGAATCGAGCGTAGCCGTTGGTGCCGGTGGAACCGAGAACGACGCCGCCGGCGTCGCACTGCAGGGCGGAGAACTTGGCGTCGACCGCGACCGGGCCGTCGCTCTTCAGGACGGCGCCCCACATGTTGGCGGCGAACTCGAACACGATGCGCGCCTGCTCACCACGGGTGGTGCCGGCGTTGCCGCCGACCGGGGTTGCAGGGGTGAGATCGTTCAGGCCCTGCGCGGCGGCGTCCTTGTTGATGATCTTGATCTCGGCGGCCGCGGCATTGCCAGCCAGGCCAAGTACGCCTGCGAACATCAGGGCAGAGAAGAGCTTGCTACGGCGGATCATTGGGTCACCTCCGTCGCCGCGGCATGCACCGCATCACCAGCGGAATGCGCGATCACCAGCTTGCCGTCGGCATCGACCAGCCCGATCAACTGGTTGAACTCGGTCTCGGGAGTGTCGACAACGACCATGGTGTAGCCGTTGACGCGCACGGTGCGCGCGGTCTTCTGCGACTCGGCCTCGGTACGCGGGCGGCCGCTTGTGTTGGGCAGCTGAGCCTGGAGTGCGCGTTTGGCGTCGAGCGATTTTGCGAACTTGGCAGCCTCTTCGGGCGTCGGTGCGCGCAGCCTCTTGGTGATCGGGTCGTAGATGGCAACCTGCATGGAGCCACTGGAAACCGCCGCCGGCTGCGCCGGCTGCGCCATTTTCTGGTCCGCTGCGAATGCTGCACTGGCGAACAGGCCCGTGAGCATCACGGCCGCCGCCTGAGTCATTACGTTCTTCATCAATGAAAACCCTCCCGTTGAAAAAAAGCGCCGTTGGCCGGCGCCGAAAAAAATGGCGCGCACTCTTCCATGGCGCGCGAGTCGCACGCCTGAGCTCGATCAACCATTGGTACTGCAGGAAATGGAAGGAGGAAGAGGACGAAAGGGAAACGTGCGACTACCGCCTGCGCATGCACCCCAGCTCGATTTCGACCATGCGAAATCGCCCAACCACGTTCCTATCCTGCCCCTTGCTCCCGCGAGTCCGAACAACTCAAGACACCGACGGTCCCCGTTTTGCCCCTGTATTTTCGTATCGTCGCGGTCGTCATTTCCCACATGACGATCACCCCCGTCTATTACATCCGCATCTTACAAATCTGCGAACCCCGTCACCGAAAACTAGCAGCAAGCTCTTGCGACCGTCAACGTAATTTTCCGATGCGATGAGTGCTCAAAATGCTGCACTGCCGATACGCCGGGCCTTGTGCGTCAATCCGCATCTGCCAGAATCCCGAGTCCTGTCACGGCCAAGACCATGCAGCTACTTGATATCGGCGCGAACCTCTGCCACGAATCGTTCCAGCATGACCTCGATGCCGTATTGCAACGTGCGCATACGCACGGCGTTGAGCGAATGATCGTCACAGGCGCCTCGCGCGACAGCAGCAGGCAGGCGCTGGCGTTAGCCAGATCCCGTCCGGACCAGTTGTTCGCTACGGCCGGTGTGCATCCACATCATGCGATCGACTATGACGACGCCACGGACTCGTTGTTGCGCGTGCTGTCCGGGGATGTTTCGGTCTACGCGATCGGCGAAACCGGGCTGGACTACAACCGCAACTATTCGCCGCGCGACGTGCAACTGCAGGTGTTCGAGCGCCAGCTGCAGATCGCGGTGGATGTGCAGAAGCCGCTGTTCCTGCATCAGCGCGACGCGCATGCGGATTTCGTCGCCTTGCTGCGGCGCTATCGCGAGCGCGTGCCTGGGGTCGTGGTGCATTGCTTCACCGATACCGCTGAAGCGCTGCGTGATTACCTGGCGCTCGATTGCCACATCGGCATCACTGGCTGGATCTGCGACGAACGTCGCGGGACGCATCTGCGCGAACTGGTCCGCGAGATTCCGGCGAACCGCCTGATGATCGAGACCGACGCCCCGTACCTGCTGCCGCGCACGGCGCGTCCGGCGCCGGCACACCGGCGCAACGAACCGATGTACCTGAGACATATCTGCGAGGAGATTGCCCGCGACCGTGGCGAGACGGCCGAAGTCACCGCCGCCAACAGCACGGCAACCGCGGAGGCATTTTTCAGACTGCCGCCCAGGGCCTGACAAGTACGCTTGCGGACAGCCTGTGCTCGATCAGATATCGAGTCGTTGCGCTGGCACCAGCGCGATCACCAGCCAGCCCGGCCTCGGTTCGAGTTCGCGCTTGGTGGAGGCCACGCGCAGGGTGCCCTTTTCCTCCACGCCGAACATCAGCACGCTGTTGGAGCCGTACTGTTCGATGAAATGCGGCCAGTCGAAGGTGGCGCTGAGCCGGGTCGACTTGATCCGCCAGCCGCTCTCGAGCATGTCGGCGAAACGCCGGTGCGTCATCTCCTCGTCGAACAATGGCGGCGCCAGCAGGCTGCCGGACAACGCTGCGCGGTCGGTGTTTTCCTGCGGCGTCAGATTGCGCAGGCGATACACCTTGTCGCGACCGAACTCCTGCCGGTAGTGCACGCAGGCCAGCGAGTTGCGTTCGCGATGGGTGGACACCGCCAACAGCCGCCCGATGCCGGTCAGATCCAGATGCCGTTCGGCATGCGGCGAGGCCGGATTGCCGAAGAACGTGGCCAGACCGTCCATGCGCGCCTGGCGGATACCGTCCCAGTCGTCGTCGGCCAGCACCACGCGGAAGCCGGCTTCCGCCAGTACCTTGCCGATGGCGCGGGCCACGCCGTCGGAGCCGAAGACCAGTACGCCGCGCGGCTCCGGTTCTGCCACCTTCAGCCAGATCGCCAGCGGCCGTGCGGTGGCGCTTTGCAGGATCACCGTGCCGATGATCAGGGTGAACACCAGTGGCACCAGCGCCTCGGCGCCGGCCACGCCAAGCGCATCCAGCCGCAGCGCGAACAACGCCGACACCGAGGCCGCCACGATGCCTCGCGGCGCCACCCAGCCGATCAATACGCGCTCGCGCCAGTTCAGTCCGCTGCGGAAGCTCGATATCGCCACTGTGACCGGCCGCACCAGCAACTGCGCGATAAGGAACAATGCAAGTCCTGCACCCAGCATCCCGTCGGGCAGCGGCCAATGCAGGCGCGCGGCCAACAGGATGAACAGCAGCGAGACCAGCATCGTGGTGACGTTCTCCTTGAAGTCGAGGATGTCGTCGATATGCACGCCACGGATATTGCCCAGCGCGATGCCCATGATGGTGACCGCCAGCAGGCCCGATTCGTGGGTGAGCGCGTTGGAAACGCTGAAGGCCAGCAGCACCGACGACAGCACGGCGTAGTTCTGCAGGTATTCCGGGATCATCTGACGGCGCAGGAAAAACGCCATCAGCCATGCCGTGATCGCACCGATCACGACTCCGCAGGCCACCGTGGCCACAAAAATTCCGATGGTGTGGCCTTCCTGGTGCGACACGATCGCCTCGTAGATCAGCACGGCGAACAGCGCACCCAGCGGATCGATCACGATGCCTTCCCAGCGCAGCGTGTTGGCGATGCGCGCGTTCGGGCGCAGCGTGCGCAGCATCGGCGCGATCACCGTCGGCCCGGTGACGCAGGCCAGCGCACCGAACAACAGCGCGATCGGCCAGGCGAGGTTAGCGACCAGATGCGCGGCCAGCGCCAGCAACAGCAAGGAGGCCACCGCGCCGTAGCTGACCAGTCCGCGCACCGCCTTGCCGATGCCGGGCAATTCGTGGAAGCGCAAGGTCAGACTGCCCTCGAACAGGATCAGCGCCACCGCCAGCGAGACAGTGGGAAACAGCAGATTGCCGAGCAGCCTGTCCGGATCGAGCACGCCGCTGACCGGACCCAGCACGATGCCGGCGAGCAGCAGAAACAGGATCGCCGGCAACCTGACACGCCACGCCAGCCACTGCGCCAGGAAGCCGATCATCAACATACCGGCGAGCATCAGACCGAGCTCGATAGTCATCGCGACCCCTGGCAAAAATCTCCCGCTATCGAAACATGCAGGAGCAAGTACGTCCAGCCGCCACCATGGCACCCACCGCATCGCGAGACGGTTACAGACGCCGGTATTGCAGCGCCTCGGCAAGGTGCTCACGTTCGAGCAGGGCTGCGCCGCCGTCGAGGTCGGCGATCGTGCGCGCGACGCGCAGCACGCGGTGATAGGCGCGCGCGGAAAGTCCCAGCCGCTCCAGCGCCGTCTCGAACCAGCGCCGCTCCGCCGGACCGAGCGCACAATCGCGTTCCAGCTCACGCGTGCTGATTTCCGCGTTCGGCCGGCCCGCACGCATCAAGGATTGCCGGCGTGCCTTGAGCACTCGCTCGCGCACCGTTGCTGACGTTTCATCGCGTGCGCTGGCAGGCGTGCCGAGCTCGGCCAGCGGCACCGGCGGCACTTGCACGCAAAGGTCGATGCGATCGAGCAGCGGCCCGGAAATGCGCGAGCGATAGCGCTGGATCTGGTCGGGCGTGCACTGACAACGCTGGCCAGCATCGCCGGCGTAACCGCAAGGGCAAGGGTTCATCGCACCGACGAGCTGGAATTGCGCGGGGAATGTCGACTGCCGCGCCGCGCGTGAAATCATGATGTGGCCGGACTCCATCGGCTCACGCAGCACTTCCAGCACGTGCCGGCTGAACTCCGGCAGTTCGTCCAGAAACAGCACGCCGTTGTGCGCCAGCGAGATCTCGCCCGGGCGCGGATACGAGCCGCCTCCCACCAGCGCCACCGCGGAAGCCGTGTGATGCGGCGATCGGAACGGGCGCCGCCGCCAGCGCGCCAGGTCGGTGGCCTGGCCGGCCACCGACAGCACGGCGCAGGTTTCCAGCGCTTCCGATTCCGTCATCGATGGCAGGATGCCGGGCAGGCGTTCGGCCAGCATGGTCTTGCCGGTACCCGGCGGGCCGATCAGCAACAAATGATGGCCGCCGACGGCGGTGATCTCGAGCGCGCGTCGCGCCTGCAACTGGCCGCGCACGTCGGCCAGATCCGGACCACTTTCCGCGCCACCATCACTGGGAATGCCGACCGGCATGGACAACTCATGCGCACCGCGCAACCAGCCGCACACTTCGGCCAGCGTGTCGGCCACGCGCACATCCACGTCAGGCACCAGCGCGGCTTCCCCCGCGTTCTCGCGCGGCACCACCACCCGCCGGCCACGCGAGCGCGCGCGCAACAGCGCGGGAAGCACACCGGAAACGCTGCGCAGACTGCCGGTCAGGGCAAGCTCGCCCAGGAATTCGCAGTCGTCCAGCTTTTCGCGTGGCACCTGGCCGCTGGCGGCGAGGATGCCCAGCGCGATCGCTAGGTCGAAGCGTCCACCGTCCTTGGGCAGCTCAGCCGGCGCCAGGTTCACAGTGACCCGGCGGTTGGGATATTCGAAGGCTGTGTTCTGGATCGCCACCCGAACACGGTCACGCGCCTCGCGTACTGCCGCTTCGGGCAGACCGACGATGTTCGTGCACGGGAGGCCGCCGGAGAGATGCACCTCGACCATGACCTGCGGTGCCGCGATCCCTTCCTGGGCGCGGGTGAGAGTGACCGCAAGGCTCATGCAATCAGGGGCCGCTGACGCACGAAGAATGGATCGCTGAGAGACACGAACATCGAGCGACTCCATCAACGCTGGATAAATAACCGCCCCCGATCGTTCTCGGGGTGAGGTGACTGATCGGAGGCGGCTCCCGGGAGTTGGCTGGTACTAGTTCCCGCGGGTTGCCACGGTGGCCTCCAGTTCGGCCACGCGTCGCTCCAGCTCATCGACCTTGGCGCGGGTACGCGCAAGCACCTGGGACTGGACTTCGAACTCTTCGCGGGTGACCAGGTCGAGGCGGCGCAGTCCATGCACCAGAACATCCTGGAAGTTGGCTCGCAAATCCTGCTGCGCCTGTGCCAGTCCTGGCGGTACCAACGACACAAGTCGCAGGGCAATCTTATCGATATCCTGCCTATCCATCATGGACAGCGCCTCGCACTCGTCGAGGTAAATACTAGGTGAATGGAAAGCGGCTGTGCCATCGGCAGGCTCCGTCAGAGTTTGTAAGGATTGTCCTACACGGGCAGCCCGTCAGGCGACAATGCCTGGCAGCGCAGGCAAAATGGATGCCCTCGTCCGATAGTCGTCGGCGTACAAGGAAAGAACCATGAAGCTCGTCGTGGCAATCATCAAGCCTTTCAAGCTGGACGACGTGCGCGAAGCGCTGGCCGAGGTCGGCGTGCAGGGCATCACGGTCACCGAAGTGAAGGGTTTCGGCCGCCAGAAGGGTCACACCGAGCTGTACCGCGGCGCGGAGTACGTGGTCGACTTCCTGCCCAAGATCAAGTTGGAAGTGGCCGTAGCCGACGACCAGCTTGACCGCGTGCTGGAAGCGATCCAGGCCTCCGCCCGCACCGGCAAGATCGGCGACGGCAAGATCTTCGTCAGCACGCTGGAACAGGTGATCCGCATCCGCACCGGCGAGCTGGATCACGACGCGCTGTAATTTGCGGCAACCCGCGCCGGCACCCGCCCGAGACGGCCTTCGGCGCCACTTATACACAACTTGTTGGGTTGACCCTGCCCGAGCCACCCGATATGTTGTGTGCGTCGGTGCCCGACCAGATACGACATCGGTCGGGCTTAAAAGGGAATCCGGTGTGACTCCGGAACTGCCCCGCAGCGGTAAAGCGGAAACGAACGCCCTCACAAGCACTGGTCGTCCACGACCGGGAAGCGAGGGCAAGTAGGCGGATCGCTTCGATCCTCGTCCGCAAGTCCGAAGACCTGCCGACACATCGGGGCGAACGTGTCCCGATGCTTAGTGACGGCTTCCGCGGGGAAGTGCGTCGTGAAGCCGGTCGCTATCCAGCGCCCGGCTTGCGCGCCGCCTCCGGAATCCATCGCTATCAGGCCCTGCGCGCGGGAGCAGGCGTTTGATGTCCTTACCGGAGTCACCTGCCATGCAACCCCTCGATACCGCCGTAAGCGAGCGCGCCATCGCGCGCGCCGAAACCCCCGACCCCGCAGCGAAACCGAAAACTCATTCACGCTGACCCCGCCGCACAACCCGGCAACGATGCACGTGACCAAGCGCAACGGCGGCCACGAAACCGTCGACGTCAACAAGATCGTGCGTGCGGTGACGCGCAGTGCCGAGGGCCTGCACGGCGTCGATCCGCTGCGGGTCGCCCTGAAGACCATCGGCGGCCTGTACGACGGCGCCACTACCCGGGAGCTCGACCAGCTCTCGATCCGCACCGCGGCCGCGCTGACCGCGGAGGAGCCGGAATACGGCCAGCTCGCCGCACGCCTGCTCGGCGCCTACATCGACAAGGAAGTCAGCGGCCAGGAGATCCAGAGCTTCTCGCAGTCGATCGCACGCGGCGGCGAGCTGGGCATTCTCAACGAGCGCCTCCGCGATTTCGTCGCCGCCAACGCGCGCAAGCTCAACGACGCGATCGATCCGCAGGCTACCCGCCGCTTCGAATACTTCGGCCTGCGCACGGTGTACGACCGCTACCTGCTGCGCCATCCGCAGCAGCGCCTGGTGATCGAGACGCCGCAGCATTTCTTCATGCGCATTGCCTGCGCGTTGGGCGGCAGCGAGATCGGCGAGACGCTCGAACTCTACCGGCTGCTGTCGTCGCTGGAATACATCGCCAGCTCGCCCACCCTGTTCAATGCCGGCACCGCGCACGAGCAGCTCAGCTCGTGCTACCTGCTCGACTCGCCGGTCGATTCGCTGGAATCGATCTACGACAAGTACGCCGACGTGGCGAAACTCAGCAAGTTCGCCGGCGGCATCGGTCTGGCGTATTCGCGCGTGCGTTCGCGCGGCTCGTTGATCCGCGGCACCAACGGCCATTCGAACGGCCTGCTGCCGTGGCTGAAGACGCTGGACGCCTCGGTCGCCGCGGTGAACCAGGGCGGCAAGCGCAAAGGTGCGGCCTGCGTGTATCTCGAATCGTGGCATGCCGACATCGAGGATTTCCTCGAACTGCGCGACAACACCGGCGACGACGCCCGTCGCGCGCACAACCTCAACATCGCCAACTGGATTCCCGACGAATTCATGCGCCGGGTCGAGATCGATGGCGACTGGTCGCTGTTCGATCCGAAGGTGGTGCCGCATTTCGTCGACTGCTGGGGCGAAGCGTTCGACGCCGCGTACCGGCAAGCCGAGACCGACGGCCTGGCCGTGAAAACGGTGAAGGCGCGCGAACTTTACGCCCGCATGATGCGCACGCTGGCGCAGACCGGCAACGGCTGGATGACGTTCAAGGACCGCTGCAACGCCACCTCCAACCAGACGGCCAAACCCGAGAACGTGATCCATCTGTCCAACCTGTGCACCGAGATCCTCGAAGTAAGTTCAGCCAACGAGACCGCGGTGTGCAACCTGGGCTCGGTGAACCTGGCGCGGCATGTCGCGGATGGCGCGTTCGATTTCGACCAGCTCGCCTCGACCGTGCGCATCGCGGTGCGCCAGCTCAACCGGGTGATCGACCTCAACTATTACCCGATCGAGACCGCGCGCAGCGCCAACATGAAATGGCGGCCGGTGGGGCTGGGCGTGATGGGCCTGCAGGACGTGTTCTTCAAGCTGAGGCTGCCGTTCGATTCGGCCGAGGCGCTGGCGCTGTCCACGCGCATCGCCGAAGAAATCTACTTCTACGCGCTGTCGCAGTCGTGCGAACTGGCCCAAGTCGAAGGTGCCCATCCCGGCTTCGCCGAAGGCCGCGCCACCAACGGCGAACTGCAGTTCGATCACTGGCCGGATGCCGCGCCGCACGACGGCGCCCGCTGGGACAGCCTGCGCGAGAAGATCAGGCAGCACGGCCTGCGCAACTCGCTGCTGATCGCGATCGCGCCCACCGCCACGATTGCCTCGATCGCCGGTTGCTACGAATGCATCGAGCCGCAGGTCAGCAACCTGTTCAAGCGCGAGACGCTGTCCGGCGACTTCCTGCAGGTGAACCGTTACCTCGCCGACGAGCTGAAATCACTGGGGCTGTGGACATCCGAAGTACGCGACGCGATCAAGCTGGCGGAAGGCTCGATCCAGGGCATCGCCGCGATTCCCGAACGCCTGCGCGAGATCTACCGCACCGTGTGGGAGCTGCCGCAGAAGACGCTGATCGACCTGGCCGCCGCCCGCGGCGCGTACATCGACCAGAGCCAGTCACTGAACCTGTTCATGGAAAACCCGAACATCGGCCAGCTGAGCTCGATGTACATGTACGCGTGGAAAGCCGGCATCAAGACCACGTACTACTTGCGCTCACGGCCGGCGACGAGAATCGCCAAGACCACGGTGTCGGCTGTGCCCAACCAATCCGAAGCCGCTGCCGCGGTGTTTTGTTCACTCGAGAACCCGGAGTATTGCGAGGCCTGCCAATAACGCATGAGGTGTCGCGATGAAACGCTACCCGAACCTCGACGGGACCTCCGGCGTCACCGCCTACGAATGCGGCGACGGCTTCATCCGCATCCGCTTCGTCAACGGCGAAGTTTACGAATACACCGACGGAGCCACCGGCCGCGAACACATCGCGAAAATGCAGCAACTCGCGCGTGCCGGTCGCGGCCTCGCCACCTATGTCAGCCGCTTCGTGCATGACGCCTATGCGCGCAAGCTTTGAATCCAAGGAAACACCCATGTCCGCCCGACCCAGCCGCAACGCCCATATCCTCGACCCCGGCTTCGAACTCACCCTGCGCCCGATGCGCTACCCCGGCTTCTACGAGAGGTACCGCAACGCGATCAAGAACACCTGGACCGTCGAGGAGGTGGATTTCTCGATGGATACGCGTGACCTCGACACCAAGATGTCCGCCGCCGATCGTCACCTGATCCGGCGCCTGGTGGCGTTCTTCGCCACCGGCGACACCATCGTCTCGAACAACCTGGTGCTGAACCTGTACCAGCACATCAACGCGCCGGAAGCACGCATGTATCTGTCGCGCCAGTTGTACGAAGAGGCGCTGCACGTGCAGTTCTACCTCACCCTGCTCGACACCTATATCCCCGACCCGACCGAACGCAACGGCGCGTTCGCGGCGATCGAGACGATCCCATCGATCCGGCAAAAGGCTGCGTTCTGCTTCAAGTGGATCGACTCGATCCAGGATCTGCGCCGGCTGGAAACGCGCGCGCACCGTCGCCAGTTCCTGCTCAACCTGATCTGCTTTGCCGCCTGCATCGAAGGGCTGTTCTTCTACGCCGCGTTCGCCTACGTCTACTACTTGCGCTCGCGCGGCCTGCTGCACGGCCTCGCCGCCGGCACCAACTGGGTGTTCCGCGACGAGAGCGGACACATGGCGTTCGCGTTCGAGGTGGTGCGTACCGTGCGCGAACAGGAACCAGAGCTGTTCGACGACGCGATGCGCGCGCAGGTCGAGGAAATGATGGAGGACGCCATCGCCTGCGAGACCCAGTTCGCCGAAGACGTGCTTTCCGGCGGAGTTGCCGGCATGTCGGTGAAGGACATGCGCCAGTACCTCGAATACTGCGCCGACCAGCGCTTCGCCCAGCTCGACATGCCGAAGAAATACGGCGCGAAGAACCCGTTCGACTTCATGGACCTGCAGGACGTGCAGGAAGTGGCCAACTTCTTCGAACGCCGCGTGTCGGCCTACCAGGTCGGCGTGCAGGGCGAGGTGGCGTTCGACATGGCGTTCTAGGGCGCTCGGAACGCGCTTTGCCCGTCATTCCAGCGAAAGCCGGGATGACGAGTTGTTCATGGGGTCGGACTCGAGAGAGCGTATGCCGAGAGGCACTTGACTACACGTGTAGGCACGGCGTAGCTTGCCTACAACTGTAGTCAAACGGATTACCCGCCATGCGCAAGCCCACCATCGGCGACCAGGAACTGGCGCTGCTGCAGCACATCGACGAAAGCGGCGCCGCCTCGGTGGGCGAGGTCGCCGCGACTTTCGGCGAGCCGCGCGGACTGGCCCGTTCCACCGTGCTGACCATGATGGAACGCCTGCGCGGCAAGGGTTATCTCAAGCGCAGGCAGCTCAGGGGCATGTTCCGCTACAGCATTGCCACCGGCCCCGGCGAGGCGATGCGCAGTGCGGTGGGCAGCTTCGTCGAGAAGACGCTGAGCGGCTCGGTGTCGCCTCTGGTGGCGTGGATGTCAGAGCACGCCGAAGTGAGCGAAACCGAACTGGCCGAACTCGAGGCGCTGGTGGCGCAGTTGCAGACGCGGCGCAAGGAGTCCTGAGATGGAATCGCTGCCTGCCCTGCTCGATGTCTTGCTGGTCCGACTGGCCTGGACGTCCGGCCAGGCCGTGTTGCTGATCGCCGCCGTGTGGCTGATCGGCCGGCTGCTGCCGCAACTGCCGGCGGCGCTGCGCTGCACATTGTGGTGGCTGGTGGGCCTGCAGCTGATCCTTGGACTGTGCTGGAGCAGTCCGCTGTCGCTGCGCGTGTTGCCGCCGGCGCCGCAAGTCGCCGTCGTCATGCCTGCCGACGCCGCGTTGCCAGCCACGGTCGTGCCGCAACGGTTGGCTGCCACGCATGCCATCCCGTCACCCAGCCAGTCCGTGCCGTCACCGTGGTTTGCGCGCTGGCGTCAGATGCTGATCTCGGTCTGGCTTGCCGCCTTGCTGGTGCAGCTTGCCGTCGCCGGTGTGCACTGGCGCCGCATGCGCCGCGTGTTGCGCGATTCGCGGCCGTTATCCGACTCGCCGCTGCGGGCGATATGCAGCGAACAGGCCCACCGTCTCGGCCTGCGCCGGACGCCGCAATTGCGGATTTCTTCCGCGATCAGCTCGCCGCAGGTCACCGGCTTGTGGCGCACCATCGTACTGTTGCCGGCCGACCAGCGAATGACGCAGGCGGAGTCCGCGATGGCACTGATCCACGAGCTCGCCCATCTGCGCCGCGGCGATCTGTGGCTGGGCTGGATCCCGGCCATCGCGCAAAGGCTGTTTTTCTTCCATCCCCTGGTGACGTGGGCGGTGCGCGAGTACGCACTCAGCCGCGAAGCCGCCTGCGATGCGCAGGTGCTGCAGCAGACCGGCACGGTGCCGCAGGCCTACGGCCAGCTGCTGCTGCGCCTGGGCATCGCCCACCCGATGCACGCCGGCCTGGCCGGCGCATCGCCCTCGTTCCACAACCTGAAGAGGCGACTGATCATGCTGCAGCAGTCCGAGAACCCAACACGCAGCCGTGCCCGCGCCTGGCCGCTGATCGTGCTGATCGTGCTGGCCGGCGTCCTGCCGTATCGCGTCACCGCGAGCGCTCCACAGCACACGCCGACGACGGCGCACGCGATACCCGCCGTGCCGACACCACCCGCGCCACCACCCCCTCCCGCATTGCCGCCTCCGCCGCCAGCGCCCCTGCCGCCGCCGCCACCGCCACCGCCGCCCGCACACACCCACACCTTCTCGGCGCACCATGTCGACATTGATACATCGTCCGATGCCGCCTACGGTTTCGCGTTGCTCGATGGCGACTCGGTCATCATCAATGGTTCGGACGCCGATGCCCACGCGGTGAACAGAATGCGCCAGGGCAACGAACCGATGCTGTGGTTCCGTCGCGGCAACAAGTCATACGTCGTCCGCGACCGTGCGTATATCGCGCGGGCCAAGACCATCTATGCGCCGGTGAGTGCACTCGGGAAACAGCAGGGTGAACTCGGTGGCGAACAGGGGCGCCTCGGTGGCCAACAGGGTGGCCTCGGTGCCCGCCAGGGGGCGTTGGGCATGCGTCAGGGACAGCTGGCCGCGGAACAGGCGAAGCTGGCGGCCGAGCAAGCGGCACTGGCATTGCAGCCGAACGACGACAAACGTCAGGCCGAATTTGAAGCAGACCAGGCGCGCTTGCAGGCGAGCGAGGACGATCTCGCCCGGCAGCAGGATGAGCTGGGACGCCAACAGGACGCGCTGGGCAAACAGCAGGATGCGCTGGGCGCGAAACAGGACGCCCTCGGCAAGAAGCAGGAACAGGCCACCGATCAAGCCAACCGGCAGATTGGAGCCTTGATCGACGAAGCGCTGACCAAGGGTGTCGCGCAGGCTGTCACCTCCCGCTGAGTCCGCCCGTCCCGGACCAATGACACCGCCGGACGTTTTATCGACGCCTTAAAAAAAGGCGGGGCCCGGATATCGAGCCCCGCCTTTTTTGTGTCGGTACGCTGCGAACGCGGGTGGTCAGTCCTTCGGTACTTTCATCGCATATTCCATCGGCGGCGTGTTTCCGGCGAGGTTGTGCACGAAATAGTCCCAGCGCCGGCGGGCCACATACGAAGAGGCCTTGCCGTAACCGTGGTGGGCGTTGGGGATCAGCAGCAGGTCGAAATCCTTGTTGGCCTTGATCAGCGCATCGACCACCAGCAAGGTGTTTGAGGTCGGCACGTTGTCGTCCATGGTGCCGTGGGTCAGCATCAGGTGGCCCTTGAGGTTCTTCGCGTAGCTCTGGTTGGCCTGCGCGTCGTAGTTGGTGCTGCCATCCTTGTTCGTCACCAGCAGGCCCTGCCACTTCTCGGCCCAGTCGTCCTCGTAGTTGCGGTTCTCGTGGTTGCCGCTTTCGGCCCAGCCAACCTTGAAGAAATCCGGGTAATGGAACATCGCGCCAGCGGTGGCATTGCCGCCGCCGGAATGACCCCAGATACCCACGCGATCCAGGTCGATCCACTGATTCTTCGCGCCGAGCTGGCGGATCGCGGTGACCTGGTCCGGCAGGGTGTTGTCCTCGACGTGCTCGAAGTAGGCATCGTGGAACGCCTTCGAGCGCCACGGCGTGCCCATGCCGTCGAGCGCCACCACGATGAAGCCGAGTTCCGCCAGTGCCTGATGATCGCCGCGCGACGGCATGAAGCTGCGGCTGCCGACCGAGCCGGTCTGCGGGCCGGGGTAGATGTAGTCGACGATCGGATATTTCTTCGACGCGTCGAAGTTCGTCGGCTTGAACATCAGGCCGTACAGCTCGGTCTTGCCGTCGCGTGCCTTCACCGTGAACGGCGTCGGCGCGATCCAGCCGCTGGCGACGAGGCGGCTGATGTCGGCCTTGGCCACCTGCGCCACGGTTTTTCCGTCCTGCGCATTGCGCAGCACGGTCACCGGCGGCGTCGTCGGGGTGGAATACGCGTCGACGAACAGACGTCCATCCGGCGACAGCGCCACGGTGTGATCGGACGGCTCCGGCGTCAGCAGGATCGGCTTGCCGGCATCGAGGCTGACCTTGTAGAACTGCTGGTAGTACGGATTCACGCCCGGCTCGCGACCGACGCCGCGGAACCACAGCGTGCGCGTTTTCGGGTCGACCTTCAGCACCTGGGTGACGTTGCCTTCGCCGGTGGTGATTGCGCGCTTGAGCTTGCCGCTGTCGAGGTCGTACAGGTACAGCTGGCCCCAGTTGGTGCGCTCGGAGAACCAGATCGCTTCGTGGCTTTCCGGTAGATAGAACCAGTTGACCTGATCGTTGCCGCTCTCGTAATAGGTCTTGACGCTTTCCTCGAACACCGTGCGCACCGCGCCGCTGGCCGCGTCGGCAATGCGGAACCACTCGTGTTTGTGGTCGCGCGAGGTGGACACGAAGGCCAGTGTCTTGCCGTCGGGCGCCCACTTCACGTCGTCCCAGCCACCGTCGGGGCCGCAGCTGACGTCATCGCACAGGGTGGAGCGGTGCTGATCCGGCGGCATCTTCAGGCGCACCACCTTGTGCGTCGGCACGTCGATGATGACGCGCTCGATCATGGTCACGTCCTTGTCGCCGACCAGCGGGTACTTCCAGGCTTCCAGCTTCGGATGCCCGACGTTGGTGCTGATCATGTACATGTCGCCGGTCTTGCGCTGGTCCTGCTGGAACGTGGCGATCTGCTTCGAGTCCGGCGACCATTCCACGATCGCGTTGTCGGTGTGTTTCCAGCCGGCGTTGTCGGTGGCGTAGCCGAAATTCTCCACGCCGTCGGTGGTGAGTTGCGTTTCCTTGCCGCTGGCCACGTCGCGCAGCCACAGGTTCCAGTTCCGGATGAACGCCTCGCTCTTCTTGTCCGGTGACAGCGCGCCCGGCTCGTTGCCGGCTTTGTCGCCGGTGTCCTTCTTCGCACCCTTGCCGGCGGTGCAGACGCCGGCCGCGCGCAGATCGCACAAGTAATGGGCGTCGCGCAGCGCAATGTCGACGCGGCCGTCCGGCATCACGTCGTAACCGGTCACGGGGAGCTTCTTCGCATCGACCGGCTTGCCGGTGACCTTGCCCAGCGCCGCGGCGAGCTTGACCTGGTCGAACAGCGGCGAGGTCTTGCCGCTGACCGCATCCATCTGCACGAAATGGTCGCCGTTGCTGTCGTGGTCGCGATACCAGAAGTGGTCATCGTCCAACCAGCTCGCCTTCTGCACCGCGTGGTCGACCAGCGGCGTGGTGTTGTAGGCCATGAAGCGTTCGGCCTGCGCGTAGTCGTTCGCGCTCAGCGTACGACCCTGCGCGGCCACCCCGCCGGAAAGCAGCCCAAGGAATACCGCGCCGAACAGACGCGATTTGCCGATCATCGAATGCATGTTTTGCTCCACGTGGAATCGGATGACACGGCGGCGGCGCAATGCCCGCACTTTCGCCGAACCGGCCGATGCTAGCGCGATGCCGCCACGTCTCCCTGTGCCAAAGGTCCATGCCGCCGCGCCCTGGCGGCGGTGACTTCCGCACTGACGCGCCGCAGCATGCCTTCGTCCCGGCGCCAGATCGGGCAGTGCGCGCCGCTGCTTGACGAGCTTGCGGCGGCCATCGCACCCTGCGGTTTCCGTTCCCCCGGGCCGCCGTCATGCCGCAGCGTCTCAGAGTCATCGGCAACTACATCTCGCCGTACGTGCGCAAGGTGCTGGTGTGCCTGGAGCTGAAAGGACTCGACTACGAGATCGACCCGATCGCACCGTTCGTCGGCAACGAAGAGTTCGCCCGCATCAGCCCGTTGCGGCGGATTCCGGTGCTGATCGATGGCGACCTGGTGCTCACCGATTCCTCGGTGATCTGCCAGTACCTGGAGGATCTCCACCCCACGCCGTCCGTCTATCCGCGCGACATCGCCGATCGCGCGAAGGCGCGCTGGCTGGAGGAATACGCCGACACGCGGCTCGCCGACGGGCTGATCTGGCGACTGTTCCACCAGCTGGCGATCAAGCGCCACGTGTTCGGCGAAGCCCCCAACGAAGCGGTGGTGCAGCATGCGCGCGAGGTGGAAATTCCTGCCGCGCTGGATTACGTCGAGCGCCAGCTGCCGGAGGACGGCTTTGCGTTCGGCGCGCTGTCGATCGCCGACATCAGCCTCGCCAGTTTCTTCCGCACGGCCTCGTTCGTGCGCTACGCCATCGACGCCTCGCGCTGGCCGCGCAGCGCCGCACTGGTCGCGCAGGTGCAGGCGCTGCCGGTATTCCAGCACCTGGCGCGGTTCGAGGATTGCATGCTGCGGCTGCCGCTGGCCGAGCAACGCGCGGCGTTGATCACTGCCGGCGCGCCCTTGACCCGCGATACCCTTGGCACCAGCGCGCCACGACCCGGCCCGCCGCGCGCGTCGTGAGGTCCGGCCGGTGCAGCACGGCGCTGCTCCGTCGTAAGCTCCGCCAGCCATTCGACGAATACGCGCAGCCGGGCGGGCATCTGCCGCTGCTGCGGATACAGGCGACGCCGTGTTCCCGCCCGACGCCGTCGCCGGTGACCGCTACGACAGCTCGGGCATGCACATGGTCAACATGTAGCCCGTCCCGCCCCCCTGCCAGCAGCGGAGGCGCGAGAGGGCGCTTCCAGACCTGCCGCGCGGGGCCAGGGCCAAGGCAGTTAAACTCCGCTGCATGAGTACCCCCGAACATTCTCCGCTCGGCAAGGACACCGTCTACGCCGACCGCTACAACCCGGACCTGCTGTTTGCGATACCGCGCGCCGGCAAGCGCGCGGAAATCGGTGTGGCCGAACCGCTGCCGTTCCACGGCGTGGACATCTGGAATGCGTATGAATTGTCGTGGCTCGACCTGCGCGGCAAGCCGGTGGTGGCGCTGGCCGAGTTCCACGTGCCGGCGGCCTCGCCGAACATCGTCGAATCGAAGTCATTCAAGCTTTATCTGAACGGCTTCGCGCAGGAGCGCATCGCGGACGCGGCGAGCCTCACCACCACACTGATGCACGACCTCTCCGCCGCGGCCGGCGCCGTGGTCTCCGTGCAGCTCGGCGATGCGCGTGCCGCCGCGTTCGCCGTCACCGATCTGGACGGCCATCTGCTCGATGAGATGGACATCGACATCGACCATTACGGCCCGCCCGAGGCCCACTTCCTGCAGGCGGACACGGGCGCCACGCCGGTGGCGGAAACGCTGGTGTCGCATCTGCTGCGCTCGAATTGCCCGGTGACCGGGCAGCCCGATTGGGGCAGCGTGCAGATCGTCTATCGCGGTGCCCCGATCGACCACGCCGGACTGCTGCGCTACCTGGTTTCGTTCCGCACCCACAACGAATTCCACGAGCAGTGCGTGGAACGCATCTTTGTCGATCTGACGCAACGCTGCGCGCCCATGCAGCTCAGCGTCTACGGTCGTTACACCCGCCGTGGCGGCCTGGACATCAACCCGTTCCGCAGCAGCACGCCGGCCATGCCGGACAATCCGCGCACCGTGCGCCAATAGCGGCCGCCGGCGCGTCATGGCCGTGTGAAAGTTCACCCCCGCCAGCATCACCCGGTAACCGACGCTTCATCTGCGTAGCGCTAGCCTCTGTACGTTCCACCGCGCAACCGGATGGCGTCGCGGCAATCCTTCAGGGATGGAGATCGGTACGTCCAGTCGACGAGGAGTTGCCCATGACACATTTCCCCCGAACCACGGCGCTGTGCGGCGCCATCCTCGTGAGCCTGCTGCTGCTCAGTGCCTGCGGCAAGAACGAACCCGCCGCCCCTGCCAGCGTGCCCAGCGCGCCAAGCACCACCGCTCCCGGCACCCCGGCCACCGCCATGCCGCCGCCGGCCAGCACCGTGGCGGCACCCGCCAGCAGCGGCACATCGGCCAGCATCGCACCGGCCAGTTCGGCACCCGCGCCAGCGACGGCGCCGCTCACGATAGCCAAGGTGACCCTCGGCGATGCCGTGAATGCGGAGCACCAGGTCACCCGCGCCAGCAGCCGTTTTGCCCCGAACGACAAGTCCATCTACGCCAGCGTGGCCACCGAAGGCAGCAGCGAGGGCGCCACGCTCAACGCCAGGTGGAGTTATCTCGAGGGCACCGGACAGCTGGTCAGCAACATCAGCCAGTCGATCGCCACCGATGGCCCCGCCATCACCACCTTCAAGGTGCAGAACCCCGACCTGTGGCCGGCCGGCAAGTACAAGGTCGAGATCTCGCTGGATGGCAAGACGGTGGCCAAACAGGATTTCGAGGTCAGCAAAGGTTGAGCGGTCCGATCGCGTAGCAAGGGCGCCGTTTTCCGGCGCCCTTTTTTTCACCGCTCAACGCCGATCCAGCGCCTCGCGACCGATGGCCGGGTGGTCGGTGAAGAACGCATCGATGCCCGCATCGAGAAAGGTGCGGATCTCGGCCACGGCACCGGCCACGTTGATCGTATTGGGATCGTCGCCTTGCCAGAGGCGGCGTGGCAGAAAGCTGTTCTCCGGTCGAAACGTGTACGCGTGCACCTCCAAGCCTGCCGCATGGGTATCGCGCACCAGTGATGTCGGCGCAGCGTACGTACCGTCGGCCTCGAGCGGAATGATCGCGCGCAGGTTCGGGCCGATCGCATCGGCGTAGGTGGCGATGTCGCGCAAGCCGGCCGGCGTCATCATCCGCGCATAGTCGAGGCCGCCGCCGACGGTGATCACGTCAGCCGGCTGCTGCCCGGCGTCACCCAGCAACTGCAACAGGCGGATGTTGCCGTGCCGGTCGCCAAGCCGGCCGCGCAGGCACTTCAGGTTGCCGACCTCGAACGACTGAATTTCCACCGGCGCCGTGCGTGTGTAGTCATGCGCGTCCAGCGTGGCCAGCAGCTTGTCTTCCATCGGCAGACCCAAGGCGCGGAAATACGTGGCGTGCTTGATCTCGGGGATGATTCCGATGAGGCGTCCACGGGCAGCCGACTCCGCCGCGACGAGCTCGATGATCTCCTCCAGCGTCACGATCGGAAACTGGTCGTCGTATCGCGTCCCCCGCAAACGCGGCAGGCGCTCCCTCGCGCGCAGCGTTTTCAGCTCCGCCAGCGAGAAATTCTCGGTGAACCAGTCGCTGACCCGCTCGCCGTCAATCGTCTTGACCGTCTTGCGCGCAGCAAATTCCGTATGGACGGCTATATCGGTGGTGTCGCCGATCCCGTTTTCATGGCGTGCCACCATCACGCCGTCCCGCGTCATCACCAGATCCGGCTCGATGAAATCGGCCCCATCGGCAATCGCCCGCGCATACGACGCAAGCGTGTGCTCCGGCCGGAGCGCACTGGCACCGCGATGGGCGATCACCAGCACCTGGCGCGCAATCGGCTTTTCGGCATGCACGGACATGTCAGGCACGGCAGTTCCCTGGAACCTGGCGATGTCCAAGCATAGCCATCAAGCCGTGCAGGCAGCACCGGGCCCGGCATCGGCAAGCCATCGAGGTGTCGCGAGGAAATGGTGCGCCCGGCGGGATTCGAACCCACGACCCTTGCCTTCGGAGGGCAATACTCTATCCAGCTGAGCTACGGGCGCATGTGTGGCCGCGCGTGATGCCGGCTGGAGGCCGGCGTCACGGGGAGCGCAGTATAGCCGAGATGCCGATGAGGTGAACGGAGCAGCCACCACCGCGCTGCCTGCTGCGAGCTGCCGCAGCACGGCCATGGTGGGAGCGGCTTCAGCCGCGATGCTCCTTCAACGGAGGCGTCGCGACTGAAGCCGCTCTCACATGATCCCGCCAATGCCGCTTCAGCGTGCCTTGAGCAGGGTGGTCAGCGTGTCCGGCTTGCTGGTGTCGCGCACCAGGTGCGGGTACTTCAGGCCGTCGTGGTAGTCGATGCGCACGGTCTTGTACTCGCTGAAGTTCTTTACCAGCAGTTCGATGGGCTGGCTCTTGTCCTTTGCCGCGGCGGTGACGGCATCCTTCAGGGCGTCGGCGTCGTAATCCTGGTTGTTCACCGCGATCACGGTCATGCCCGGCGAGATGCCGGCCTTGAATGCCGGGCCATCCCACAGCACGTCGCCGATGCCGCCGTCCTTGCCGATCGAGAGGCCGAGCGAATAGGTCAGGTCGGCGGAATGCCGGCGCGACTCGATCGCCTTCACCGCATCGGACGGCTTGTCGGTGTAGACCAGCTTCCAGCCGTGCGAGGCAATGCCGCCGATCAGCGGGCCATGCCCGTCAAGCCGCGTGCGCAGGTATTTCGTCCAGTCGTACGGCGCGATGTCGTTGAGCGTCTTGACCACGTCCTCGAAGACGTAGGTGTTGACGTCCCACTTGCCGTTCTCCATGCCGAAGAACGCCTTGCCGAAATCGTCGATGCTCTTCTTGCCGCCGCTGAGCTCGCGCAGCTTGCCGTCGACGTCGAGCCAGATCATCTGGCCGGCCGAGTAGTAATCCTCGCTGGCCTGGTAGTTGCGATACGGCAGGGGCGCGCGTTGCGCGATCACCGGATCGTTGGTGGTGTCCTGCACGTTGCGGAAGCTGGCCAGGCCGGGGCGGCCCTTGTCGTAGGTGGCCGCGGTGAAGGCCCACATGTCGTGCGCCTGCTCGGTGTCCCACAGGCCCGAACGCGCCGCCATCACCTGGCCCCAGAACTGGGTCTGGCCTTCGTACACCCACAACAGCGTGTCGCTCATCGGCACGTTGAAGTTCGGCGTGGCGAGGTCGGCGCCGCGGCGGTATTTGCCGTCCCATGAATGGTTGAATTCGTGCGAGAACAGGTCGCGCGACAACGCGTTCTTCTTCCACTCGGTGAAGAAGTCGGCCGAGGTGCCGTCTTCGCTGGAGCGGTGGTGCTCCAGGCCGTTGCCACTCATCTTGTCGCTCAGCGAAACCAGGAAATCGTAGTGGTCGTAGTGGTGCGCGCCGTACATCTTGTACATCTGCTGCACGAGTTCGCGGAACGGCTTGATCTGCTCCGGCTTGATCTCCAGGTACTTCGCGTCATCGGCCACGATGCTCAGGTGCACCGGCGCCTTGGCGCCCGGGTCAAGATCCACGCGCTTGAAATACTTGCCCGCATAGATCGGCGAATCGACCAGGTCGTCGTAGTTGATCGGCTTGAAGTGCAGCGTGTCGCCGTCTTTCGAAGCCACCTCCAGCGCGGTGCCGGCCTGCCAGCCGGTGGGCAGCTTCACGCTGGCCTCGGTGTTGATCTGGCGCGCGTAATAGCCGGCCGGATACATGGTCACCGCATTCCACTGCAGGTTGAGCATTTCCGGGGTCATCACCACGCGGCCCTGATTGCGATCCTGCGGCGACAGATACTGGAACGTCACTTCCACGCTGCTCGCGCCCTGTGGCACGTCGAGGTGGAAGGCGTAAACGTTGAGCGGGTCGCGCGTCCACGGCAGCACCTGGCCGTTCGCCTTCACCACCAGGCCTGCCATTTTGTCGATCGGGCCGGTCGGCGAATGATTGCCGGGCAGCCACTGCGGATACAGCAGGGTCAGCGGACCGGCGGCCACCGGCAGCGTTTCGCGCACGTTGAAGATGCGATGCGCCACGTCGGTGGCGTCCACGCTGATCTTCAAGGTGCCCTGGTACGGCACATCCTGCGGCGCCGGGACATCGGCAAGCGCGGCGAAACTGACCAGGCCGAAGGCGGCGGCGGCGAGGGCGGAAGCGAGGCGGGTGGGTTTCAATGCGTTCTCCGTGGGGAAAGGGGGAGCGGTGAGCTTTGCCGAACCGGCCGAAGAAGACGGCGCGCGTCGGACAAACGCTGACGATCTGTGGAAATCCATGCCGATGAAGGCTGCCGCGGCATGAATCCAGGCGGTCGATGCTAGACCGCCAGGCCCGCGCTTCACCCATGCCGAAGGTCATGACCGTGAACCGCTGCCGCCCGATCGTGATCACGACATGCGGTCGTGGCACCCATCTTGCTCAGCCCGGTGAGGCCGGCGTAATGAACGATACCGTCGAATGGAAGCCCGCCAGCCGCCCTCGTCCCCGTTGCCCCGAGATCCGCATGCACCTTCTGTTTTCCAAGCACCGGCGCCACCCCGGCAACGCCGACCAACGCCGCGAATACAGCCGTTATCTGGCGCGCCAGATGGGGCCGATGATCCATGCGCTGATGCTGATGGCCGCGCTGGCGTACGGCGTGGCGGTGATCGCCAGCACGCTGATCCGCGGTTCGCCGCTGCCCTTGTCGTGGCGGCTGGCGCTGCTGCTGCCGCTGTTGCTGGTGGCCGCCTCCGCCAGGCGAGTGCGACGCCCGCGACTGCTCAGCGCCCTGGCGCTGCTGTGCGTGCTGCTGCTGGAAATCGGCATCAACCTCAACGGCATCGGTCGCCTGCCGGGGCAGCCGTGGGTGATACCCGGCCTCCTGCTGCCGGTGGCCTCGTCGGTCATCTGGCTCGGCCGCTGGGACTTCGCCATCGCGATGGTGCTGTGCGCGCTCGGGCCGTTGCCGGTGCTGCTGTCCGGCGCCGCCAATGGCGTGCAAGTGTTCCAGTATCTGGTCTACATGGCGATCGCCATTTCGCTGTCGACGGTGTTGCGCGCCTTCATGGCGCGCACGCTGTTCGAGCAGTTCCGGCTGGAACGGCGATTGCGCGAGCAGGCCAATACCGACGGCCTCACCGGCCTGCTGCTGCGCAACCGCTTTCTGGAACTGGCGCGGTTGGCGCTGGGCGACGTCCGCCGCCGGCAGCAGCCGGCGTGCGTGCTGTACCTGGACGCCGATCACTTCAAGCAGCTCAACGACGACCATGGTCACGCCGCCGGCGATGCGGCGCTGGTCGCGCTGGCCGCGGCCCTGCGCGCGCAGACGCGACCGGGCGACCTGATCGGCCGCATCGGCGGCGAGGAATTTGCGCTGCTGCTGCCCGGTATCGACCAGTCGCAGGCCGGCCAGCGCGGCGAAAAGCTGCGGCTGGCCGTGCGCACGATCCGGCGTCCGGACGGCCCGCTGACCGTCAGCATCGGCATCGCCGCATGCCGCGATGCCGACGAAACCATCGAGGCGCTGCTGGCGCGCGCCGATCAGGCCATGCGCCAGGCCAAGCGCGACGGGCGCGACCGCATCGTCAGCGTCACCGGCGATTGATGCGGAGGACTCTACGCCGCGCCCGACAGCGCCAGCTTGCTGTGCCGGATGCCGTACGCGAAATAGATCACGCAGCCGATCGCCATCCAGAGGATGAAGCGCTCGTAGGTGATCCACGGCAAGCCGTAGATCAGCACGGCGGAGAACACGATGCCCAGCGGCGCGGTGAACCACACCGCCGGCGTGCGGAAGTTGCGCTGCAGGTCCGGCCGGCGCACGCGCAGCAGCATGATCGAGCCGCAGATGATGATGAAGGCGCTGAGCGTGCCGATGTTGACCAGCTCGGCCACCTCGCCGATCGGCAGCAGGCCGGCGACCAGCGCGGTGAACAGGCCCAGGATGATGGTCGGCCGCGCCGGCGTGCCGAAGCGCGGGCTGACCCTGGCGAACCACGCCGGCAGCAGGCCGTCGCGCGCCAGCGCGAACCAGATCCGCGCCGCGCCCAGCATGAAGGCGAACAGCACGCTGGTGACGCCGATCACCGCGGCGACCGCGATGATGATGCTGAGCCAGTGCAGGCCGATCGACTCGAACGCATCGGACACCGATGCCTCGCCGCCGAGCGTGCCGTACGGCACGATGCCGGTGAGCACCAGCGACACCGCGATGTACAGCACCATCGCGATCGCCAGCGACAGCAGCACCGCGCGCGGCAGATCGCGCTGCGGATGCTTCGCTTCTTCCGCCGCGGTGGTCAGCGTGTCGTAGCCGAACACCGCGAAGAACACCACGCTGGCGCCGGTCAGCACGCCCTGCCAGCCGAAGTGGCCGACCCCGGTCGCGACATCGACCACACGCGCCGGAATGAACGGATGCCAGTTCGCGGTGTTGATGTAGAACACGCCGACCAGCACCACCAGCAGCACGCCGATCACCTTGATCGCCACCACCAGCGTGTTGAAGCGCGCGCCCCATTCGGTGCGCACGGTCAGCAGCACGGCGACCGCCACCGATACGGCCGCGGCGATCACGTTGAAGCGATGGCCGTCGCTGGGCGCGGCGATCGCGCTGCGCGCCATGCACGCCGAAGATCTGCTGCAGGTAATACTGCATGGTCTGCGCGCTCATGCTCTGCTGCGCCCACTCCGGCAGGTGCACGCCGGCGGAGTTCAGCAGCACCTGCACGTAGCCGGACCAGCCGATCGCCACCACCGCGACCACCAGCGCGTACTCCAGCAGCAGATCCCAGCCGATGATCCAGGCGACGAACTCGCCGAGCACCGCGTAGCCGTAGGTATAGGCGCTGCCGGTGACCGGAATCAGCCCGGCGAACTCGGCGTAGCACAGTGCGGCGCAGGCGCTGCCGAGGCCGGCGATGATGAAGCTCAGCGCCACTGCCGGGCCGGCATTGGTCGCCGCCTGCTGGCCGGCCAGCACGAAGATGCCGACGCCGATGATGCCGCCGATGCCGATGGCGGTGAGCTGCCACAACCCCAGCACGCGGCGGAAATCCCCACGCGAGCCGACCTCCGCCTGCAACTGCTCGACCGTCTTGTGGCGCACCAGCTTGCTGAAGAAACTCATCGCATGACTGCTCATCGCCTGACCCCTGGAAGCAAGCGGCGATCATAGCGAATGCACCGTGGCGCACACAGCGCAGTGCAACACGCAACCGGATCTGTGGGAGCGGCTTCAGCCGCGATGCTCTTCAATTCGCCGCTGAAGCCGCTCCCGCAACGGAAGACGACTGGGCCAGCCACGGCAACGCCAGCGCGCTGAGCCCGAACACCGCCGCGATGGCCAGTGCGATATGGACGTCCAGATGGTCGATGCCGAACCAGCGGCCGAGCAGCAGCGGCAGCAGCGCGGTCAGCAGCACGCGCGCCCCCTCCGCCCACAACGCCCGGCGCCGCCGTTCCATCAGAGCACCGAGCACGCTCAGGCTGGCCACCAGATAGAACGCATAAGCCAGCAGCGCAGGCAGGCTGGCGGCTCCGGCCATGCCGAGGAACTGCGTGGCCATCCCCAGCAGCAGAGCGAACTGCAGCAAGACATAGATCATCAGCGCCTTCGGCACCGGCGGATCGAAGCGTTCACTCGGCATCACGAAAGCCGGCGTCGGGAAGCGTGCCGCCACATCGGCCGGGCGCCAGCCCGGCGGCTTCAGCCACACCAGCAGCTTGTCGCGCCAGCGCTGCGCATGCCATGCATCGACGGCAGCCTTCCAGTACACCTCGGCATTCGCCCACAGCGGATTCCAGCTGCGCAGCGGCGAACGCGTGCCGTACACCGGCGGGTCGTTGTCGTCTTCTTCGACGAAGCTGCCGAACAGGCGATCCCACACGATCAGGATGCCGCCGTAGTTGCGGTCGAGGTAGCGATCGTTCACCGCGTGGTGTGCGCGATGGTTCGACGGTGAACAGAACACTCGGTCGAACCAGCCGAGCCTGCCGATCTGTTCGGTATGCACCCAGAACTGGTACAGCAGGTCGATCAGTGCCACCACCACGAACACCTTCAGCGGCACGCCGAGCAACGCCATCGGCAGATAGAACAGCCAGCCCAGCAGCACGCCGCTGCCGGTCTGGCGCAGCGCGGTGGACAGGTTGTAATGCTCGCTCTGGTGGTGCACCACGTGCGCCGCCCACAGGATGTTCACCTCGTGCCCCATGCGGTGCAGCCAGTAGTAGCAGAAGTCATACGCCAGCAAGGCGCCGATCCAGACCAGCCAGTTGTCCTCCGGCAGCGCGAACAGCGCCAGGTGCTGCACGCACCAGGCATAGATGCCGATGGTCAGCAGCTTGCTGAACACGCCCACGATCTGCGAGATCACGCCCAGCCCGATGCTGCTTGATCGCATCGCCGCTGGCATACGCCCGCCGCCCGCGCAGTTTCGCCACCAGCAGTTCGATTCCGATCAAAAGGAAGAACACCGGCGTGGCCCAGGTGATGATGAGTTCCTGCGTATTCACTTCGCCGCCCCGTCTTGAATAGGGTCGCCCTGCACACGCACGCGATCCGCCATGAGCGATCATACGTCGGCGGCACCGCGGCGGTGAGCATGCGCGACGTGTTCGAACCGAGCGCGGCCGAGCGTCAGTCCGTCCCGAACATCTCGCGGTAGACGCGGCGGATCCGCTGCTCCAGCCCACCGCCATTCCGGGCCACGCTGAACGCGTCATTGAGCTGCCGTTCCGCGATGTGCAGCTCGTGCAGAAACCGGCGGGCGTCGCTGGAGAGCTCCTCCTCGCACACCGCCGGCGCCGGCGTCGCTGCCTCGAGCGAATGCGGTGGGCTTTCCGTCGGCTGTTCGACGAGGGGATGGCGGACGGAGGTGTTCATGCCACCAGGCAAAGCAAGAGCTCTGCCAGCGCTGAGCCGGGCTGGCGCTTGACCCGAAGGATCGGCAGCGACGCGATCACGTCCGAAAAAGGCAAAAACTGACCCTCATGGACCACGTGCGCAAACTGAGCAACAGCCAGCTGCATGGCTGAAGTCATCCGGTCTTCGCCGGAATAGCGGTCGGCGGCGGGCGCCGCTCACTGATACACGTGCAGCCTCCCGATGGTCCATGCGTGATAGGACGCCAGCAGGCCGGGCACGGCGCAATCGTCGTACAAGCCGTTGCAGCGCGAGCGCAAGGCGGTCGCCGCGGAGAAATACGGATCGGTCGGGACGCCGGCCACCTGCAGCACCATGCTCGGCAGGAAGGCGATATCCAGCATCGGATAGTCAGGAATCGGCGTGCCGGCGAAATTGCTCTTCAGCATGTAGTAGGTGAGGTAGTCGTGGTACGGCTGCAGCGCGGGCGGAAGCCTGCGTTGCAGGTTGCGGATCTCGCCGTCGAACGACGGCTGGTGATCGCCGAAATGCAGCAGCACCGTCGGCTGCGGGCGATCGAGGAAATCGTGTTCCAGCCCGCGCATGGCGATGTCGGAATCGTGCAGCCGCGACAGGTAGGTGTCGAAGTTCAGCGCCGCGCCAGGCGACAGCCCGCGCAGCAGGTTGCGGAACGGCTTGCGCAGGTCCGCCATCGGATCGCTGTCGTGCGGGCCGTGCTGGTTCAGCGTCAGGATCATGATGAACACCGGCTGCCCCGGCTTCCTCACCTTGTCGTAGATGCGCTTGGCCGCGGCGAACATCTGCGCGTCGCTCTCCTCCCACTCCTGCAGCCCCAGCTCGCTGGCGCCGTACAGGTGGTCGAAGCCGTAGGCCTGGTAGGCGTTGCTGCCATTGATGAAACTGGCCTCGGTGGGATAGATGCCTATGGTCTGGTAGCCCAGCCGGCGCAGCTGCAGCGCCAGCGCGTCGTGCACTTTCGGCGCCAGCACGTACGGCGCATACATGCCGCCGGCGCCGAAGATGTCCTGCGGCATGCCGGTCAGCGCGGCGAACTCGCTGACCCAGGTGCCGCCGCCGAACGTGTGCACGCGCAGCACCCCGTGCGCGCGGGTGCGCGCATCGGGCTGGAACATCCCCACCCGGCATTGCGGCACGCTGCAGGCGGTATAGAACGACGGATCGAAGGTGCTCTCTTCCAGCACCTGCACGATGTCCGGATACGGCGCATGCGCGACGCCGGGTGTGCCGGCCGCCGTCGCCCCCCACGCCTGCTCGGCGTCGGCGTCGCTGCTCATCGCCGGCAGCTGGACGTCGGAATCGCGGAAATTCACGAAGAAATTCGTCAGCTGCGCGTCGTCGGAAAGTTTCTCCCACACGTTGCGCGAATGCACCTGCGCGAACAGGCCGGTAGGCAGCATGCACAGCCAGAACGCCAGCGCGCTGAGCGCGATGCCGCCGATGCGCACGCCGGTGGCTACCCGCGGCCGCAACCCGTCCAGCACGCGCCAGTCCCAGCGCCATACCAGGTACAGCAGGGGCGGCATGAGCACGCACAGGCCGATGCCCAGCGAATACAGATGCGGGTAATGCCGCAAAGTGTCGACCAGGCTGCTGCGCACGTAGTAGATGAAATCCGACGGCATCAGCTGCGAGTCGAGATAGCGAAGCTTCATCACCGAAATGAATTTCAGTGCCATGAACAATGCGCCGCCGACCAGCAGCGCCGTGGCGAACCGCGCCAGCACGAACAGCAGCGCGCCGAACGTGCACAGCATCAGGCCGGCGATGAAGGCGCGCTGTACCGGAAACGGTTCCTGCCACGCCGTCAGCGCGATGCAGCCGGCGAAAAAAGCCACCGCGCACAGTGACACCGCACTGGCCCGGAGCCGGCTTGTAGAGAGTCGACGCATGATGGAAAAGTCCCCCGTAGGACCCGATGTCACCGAAACGACATCTTACGGTCTTGCGCCTGCAGCAGGCAGACGCATCCGCCAGGCCGTTCCACTGGCGTTGGGCATCGGCGCCGGGAAAGAGGCGCAAACGACCGGCCCGATCTGCTAGCGTCCGCGGTCTGAACCTGTACGCCCGGAACCGCCATGTCACGCCCAAGCGCATTCGCTGCCCCGCTCGTCGCCGTCGTTTTCGCCCTGCTCGCCGGCTGCGCGGCACCGCCGTGGAAATCCGGCCGGACGCCTGATGGCGCCCGCGCGAAGGTGGCGATCCTGGAGACCACCGACGTGCATGCCAACGTGCTGGGATACGACTACTACAAGCTCAAGCCGGACGACTCGCTCGGCTACGAGCGCACCGCCACGCTGATCCGCCGCGCCCGCACCGAGTTCCCGAACAACTTCCTGTTCGACAGCGGCGACACCATCCAGGGCAGCGTGCTGGCCGACTACCAGGCGCTGGTGAAGCCGGTCGCCTGCGACCAGGAGCTGGCGATCTACAAGGCGATGGACGCGATCGGCTACGACGGCGGCACCGCCGGCAACCACGAGTTCAATTACGGCCTGGGCTTCCTGTCCCAAGTCACCGGCACGCCGATGAACGTGGAAGGCGGGCGTGAAAAGCCTTGCGCCGGCCCGCATTTCCCGCTGGTGCTGGCCAACGTCTACAGCGCTCGCGACGGCAAGCCGATCTTCAAGCCATGGACCATTGTCACCAAGCCTATCGACGCGTACACCGAGGACGGCAGCAGCATCCGCGTGCCGCTGCGCGTCGGCATCATCGGCTTCACACCGCCGCCGATCATGGACTGGGACAAGCAGAACCTGGCCGGCAAGGTCACCGTCAGCGGTGTGGTCGAAGCGGCGCAGAGATACCTGCCGGAACTGCAGGCGCAGCATCCGGACCTGATCGTGGCGATCCTGCACGGGGGCCTGAACACCGCGCCGTACACGCCGCAGATGGAAAACGCCGGCTGGTACCTGGCCGGCGTGCCCGGCATCAACGTGCTGCTGCTCGGCCACTCGCACACCGAATTCCCCGGCCCGCACTACGCCGGCATGAAGGACGTCGACGCCCACCTCGGCTTCGTCCGCAACGTGCCCGCGGTGATGGGCGGCTTCTTCGGCAAGGACCTGGGCGTGATCCAGCTGGTACTGAACCGCCAGCAGGGCCGCTGGGTAGTCGACCTCGACAACACGCACAGTGAAGTGCGCCCGATCTGCCCGGTCACCGTGGGCACGAAGAAGGGCCCATGCGTGCCGGCCGATCCCGCCATCGCGCCGCTGGTGCAGCAGGCGCACGAAGCCGCCGTTGCCTACGTCAACACGCCGGTCGGCGAAAGCACGCTGCGCATGAGCAGCTACTTCGCCGACGAGGGCAACATGACCGCGCTGGCGCCGGTCAACGCCGCCCAGGCCGACTACGTGCGCAGCGAACTGCCGCGGCTGCATCCGGAACTGGCCAACGTGCCGGTGCTCTCCGCCGCCGCCGCGTTCCGCACCGGCTTCGGCGGCCCCGACGACTACACCGATGTCGCAGCCGGGCCGCTGACCCTGCGCAGCGCCGCCGACCTGTATTTCTATCCGAACACGCTGGCCGCCGTGAAAACCGATGGTGCCGGGCTCAAGGCCTGGCTGGAGAAATCCGCCCAGCGCTTCAACCGCATCGACCCGGCGAAGGCCGGCGAACAACCGCTGATCAACAGCCATTACGTGGGCTACAACTTCGACCAGATCCAGGGCGGCATCCGCTACGTCATCGACGTGTCGAAGCCGGCCGGGCAGCGCATCACCACGCTGACCTATCGCGGCAAGCCGGTCGTGCCGGCCGATCCCTTCGTGATCGTCACCAACAACTACCGCGCCAATGGCGGCGGCCATTTCCCCGGCCTCGACGGCAGCAACATCGTGCTGGCCGCGCCGGACGGCACGCGCGAAATCCTGGCGAAATGGCTCGAGCGAAACAAGCAGATCGGCGCCCGGGATCTGGAACCCACGTCATGGAAGTTCGCGCCGCTGAAGACGCGCGGCACGGTGGTGTTCACCGGCGCCAGCGGCAAGCAGGGTATTGCGCGCGATGCCGGCCTCGACAACATCCGCCAGCTGCAGGACCACGGCGACGGCACGGCGACGTACGCGATTGATCTGTCGCGGTGAGGCATGCCGCGGTTCCGCCGGCGGCGCGACGATTGCCGTCGTTCTGGCTGACCTTGCTGATCGGCTGGTTGCCGATCGTGCTGGGTACCGTCGTGGCCGCGGCGACCGTGCTGGGAAACCCGAATCAGCTGGCCCAGCACGCGATGTTGCTGATCACCTGCCTGCTGCCCTCGATCCCGCTGTGTCTGACCCAGCGTACCTTGTGGCGGCGCAACGCCTCCTGGCGTCTCTGCGTCGCCGTCCTGCTGCCGCTGTCGTTTTTGCTGGCCTTTGCCAGCACCGCGCTGATCATCGGTCTGGCCACCCAGCTGGGCACCCATGTCGGCGCGCTGCGCGGCGCGTTTCGATGGAGTTTCGTGTTCGCCAGCATGGACATCGTCTGGTTCGTGCTGATCGCCCTGTGCGCCGTCTACATGGTGATTGGCTACTACGTCTCGATGCAGGAAGAACGCATGCATGCGCTGGCGGCTGCAGGGATGGCGCGCGATGCGGAACTGCGCGCATTGCGCTATCAACTGCACCCGCACTTCCTGTTCAACACGCTCAACGCGATCTCGACCCTGGTGGTGGAGGAACGCACCCGCGACGCCGCGCGCATGATCGCGCGCCTGGCTGATTTCCTGCGCGCCACGCTCGAAGGCGATGGCGCCCATGAAGTCGCGCTGGCCGATGAAATCTCGCTCACCGAGCACTACCTGGATATCGAGAAAGCCCGGCTCGGCGACCGCCTGGCCATCCACATGCAGGTCGGTCCGGACTGCCTGCATGCGGCCGTGCCCTACCTACTGCTGCAGCCATTGGTGGAGAACGCAATCCGGCACGGCATCGCCCAGCGCCGCGAGGGCGGGCACCTGCAGGTTCAGGTGAGCCGCGCGGACGAGCGCCTGCGCATCAGTTTGCGCAACGACGGACTTGCCGATGCACTCCGACGAGACAGCACCGACGAAACCGCTTCCGCCTCCGTGGGCTTGCGCAACGTGCGCGAGCGGCTGGAGCGGCTGTACGAGGACAACCACCGTTTCGAGCTGGCATTCGCCGACGACGGCCGTTGCGAGGTGTCGATCGACCTGCCGTTCCGGCGCGTGGCTGACAAAATGGCGCTGTCGGCATGACGATGCGCGTACTGGTGGTCGATGACGAACCGCTGGCACGCCGCGGCGTCGTCAAGCGCCTGTCTGCCCACACCGACGTACAGTTGATCGGCGAAGCCGGTGACGGGGAAGCGGCACTTTCCGCCATCGTGGACATGGCGCCGGACCTGGTTTTCATGGACGTGCAGATGCCGGGCATGAGCGGTTTCGAAGCGCTAGGCCTGCTGCCGCCGCGCGAACGGCCGCTGACGATTTTTCTCACCGCCTACGACCAGTTCGCCTTGCGCGCCTTCGAGGTGCACGCGCTGGACTACCTGCTCAAGCCAATCGATGACGAGCGCTTTGTCGAAGCGCTGGATCGCGCCCGCGAGACGCTGGTCGCGCGCCGCGGCAGGAACCGGGCATCCGGCCTGCAGGCACAGCTGACAGCCGAGGGCGACACGCCATATGCGACGCGCTTCGCCATCCGCATCGGCCACCGCGTCGTCTTCATCGCCGTCTCCGACATTGACTGGATCGAGGCCATGGGCGACTACGCCGGGCTGCATGTCGCCGGCAAGGTGCATCTGCTGCGCGAGCGGCTGCACCAGTTGGCGCGACGGCTCGACCCAACACAGTTCGTGCGCATCCATCGCTCGACCATCGTGCGCGCCGATCGCATCGCGGAAATGGAAGTGCTGTCCAACCGCGACAGCCTGCTGCTATTGCGCGACGGCACCCCGCTGCGAGCCAGCCGCACCTATGGCGACGCCCTTCGCGCGGCGATCGCAGGATAGCTGGCTCGCCGTGACGCGTCGGCCGTGCACGGTTCGCCGCATCGATCCACCGGCTCGACGCATCGCACAACCATCGCCAGACGACCAACTCTATAGTCGGCTCGAGTCCGGCGATCACCGCCCGCTCCGCCGCTGCGCACCGCAAGCCGGTCGCGGCGCATCCACCCAGGAGCTGCCTGCATGAAGAACCTGCTACTCGCCACCTTCAGCCTCGTCCTGCTGACGGGAACGACGCACGCCGACGCCGCCCCTGACACCCCCAGCGAGGCCAAGAACCAGATCGAACGGGTGGTCGAAAACTTCCAGACCGCCATCGCCAGAAAGGACAAAGCCGGCCTGAGCGCGTTGTTCCTGCCTGCGAACAACTCGTGGATCGCGGTGCCGACCGAGGAGACCTATCGCGTGGTGCAGGCGAAGCATCCCAAGGCGCGGCGTTTCATGCCGGGCAGCTACACCGAGTTCGTCGACTTCATCGCCGCCAGCCCCGAGCACATGGAGGAGAAGTTCGCCAACGTGAAGATCGAAACCGATGGTGCGGTAGCTTCGGTCTACTTCGATTTCGTGTTCCTGAGCGACGGCAAGCAGCAAAACCGCGGCAGCGAAACCTGGCAGCTCATCAACACGGGCGACGGCTGGAAGATCAATGCGCTGGTCTACAGCATCAACGTCGATCCCGCGCAGGTGAAATGATTGCCCGGTGCGCTTATCGAACTCAAGGGAAGCGGATGCAACAAGGAAAGCGCGGCTGGCGCATCGTGCGCCGAATCGGAGTATGCCTGCTTGGCCTGGTCGTGCTGCTGGGCATGGCCGGTGCGCTGTGGAACGCGCTCGCGCTGCACCACTACCGCAGTGCCAATCCGCCGCCGGGCAAGCTGTATGCGGTGAACGGCCAAGCCATGCACTTGTACTGCACCGGCAACGGCACACCGACCATCGTGCTCGAATCCGGTCGCGGCGAAGATTTCACGGTGTGGGCGAAAGTCCAGCCGGCGCTTTCACTCGGCACCCGCACCTGTTCCTATGACCGTGCCGGCTTCGGCTGGAGCGGGTCGCAACCAAGCTTGCGCGACGCCAACAGCATCGCCCGGCAATTGCACACACTGCTGCGTGAAGCGGACATCACCACGCCCGTCGTGCTGATGGGCCACTCTGCCGGCGGCGTGTACATCCGCGCCTACGCCTCGCAGTTTCCCACTGCGGTGGCGGGGCTGGTTTTCGTCGATGCCAGCACGCCCGAACAGGCGCACACCTTGCCGCCCGCGGCAACTGCGCTGGAACAGCACAGCGGGTTCGAATACACCATCGCGAAGTCGATGTTCGCCTTCGGCATCGCGCGCCTCACCGGCCAGTGCACGGCGGTCGATTCGGGCTTCGAGGCCTATGCCGGCTGGATACGCGCCAATACTTGCGTACCGTCGCAGGTCGATGCCTATCGACGCGAGGTCGCCGGGTGGCCGTCGTCGCTCGCCGAAAACGCGCACAGCGGACCCTATGGCGACCTGCCCGTGCTGATCTTCTCGCGCGACCCTACCCAGGCGATGCCGCCCGGCTTCCCGGTGTCAGCCGCGTTATTTCAGCAGACGAACCAGTTGTGGGACGGCCTGCAGGAAAACCTCAAGCAGCTGTCCACGCGCAACCGCCGCATCATCGCGAAGAACAGCGGGCACTACATTCAATGGGAGCGCCCTGAGCTGCTGAATCGTGAAGTCGCCATCTTCATACAGCAGATCCGCAGCGGTGCAACGTCCGCGCAGAATGGCCGTACGGAGGATGAATAGGAAAGCAGGCTGGCACCGATATAACCAAAAGTTGCAAATGAATCTGTTGACCGCAGCGCAACCCTCCCTCTAAGGTCGAAGCATGTCGCCGCTTTCCACACCAGCACGCATGCGCTTCGCTCCGGCTTCGGCCGGGTCGGCGCCGTTGCCGGTCGGCCGCATCATTCGTTCCGTCGCCACCACGATTACGACTACCACCACGACTCCGTCGGGGTGGGTGTCCGTGCGCGACTAGGTTCTTCACTACGCAACGGCCCCGCCCTCGACAGAGGCGGGCCGGTGCATTCCAAAGCACACGCCGATCCGCCAGCGAGCACGGGCCTCAACAGGAGGTCATCGTGAACATCTGTGCGTCCCAACTTGCCGAGCTGCCGCCGTCATCCGATTTCGCCATGCCGGCCTTGGGGCGGCGCCGCGTGCTGGCGGTGGGCGTGATCGGCCCCGGCCGCGTCGGCAGCGCCTTGCTGGAACAATTGCGCGCCGCGCAACCGCGGCTGCTGCGCGACGGCGGACTGGACCTGAGGCTCTGCGGCGTGGTGGCCAGCAAGCGCATGTGGCTGGACTGCGACGACGCCGAGCTCAACGGCCGTCACGGTGGCGCGCAGATCTGGCGGCCGAACGATCTGCACGCCTTCGCCGACCATGTGCGCGGCAACGATGGCCGGCATGCGCTGCTGATCGACTGCAGTGCGAACGACGAGGTGGCCGCGCACTATCCGCGCTGGCTCGCCGCCGGCCTGCACGTGGTGACGCCGAACAAGCTCGCCGGCAGCGGGCCGTTGCCGCGCTGGCAGGCGATCCGCGCGGCCTGTGCCGGTGGCGCGCGCTTCCGTTATGAGGCCACCGTATGTGCCGGCCTGCCGGTGGTGCAGACGCTGCGCGATCTGCTCGACACCGGCGACGAGCTGCTCGCGGTGGACGGCATGTTTTCCGGCACGCTGGCCTGGCTGTGCAACCGGTACGACGGCCGCCAGCCGTTCTCCGCGCTGGTGCGCGAAGCGCATGACTTGGGCTATACCGAACCCGATCCGCGCGACGACCTGTCCGGCGTCGATGTGGCGCGCAAGCTGGTGATCCTGGCGCGCGAAGCGGGCTGGCCGCTGTCGCTGGAAGACGTTGCGGTGGAGAACCTGGTGCCGCGCGCACTGGCTGCATTGCCGCTCGAAGCCTGCATGCAGCGGTGGCACGAACTGGACGCGTTGATGACCGCGCGACTGGCAGAGGCGCGGAACACTGGCGGCGTGTTGCGGCATGTAGCCAGCCTGGACCGCCACGGCCGCGCGCGTGTAAAGCTGGTGATACTGCCCGCGCAGCATGCTTTCGCACATACCCGACTCACCGACAACATCGTGCAGTTCACCACCCGCCGCTACTGCGATAATCCGCTGTCGGTGCAAGGCCCCGGCGCCGGTCCGGAAGTGACCGCCGCCGGCGTGTTCACCGACCTGCTGCGCATCGCCGAGTCGCTGCAGGCACGCGCATGAATTCCTCCTTGCTGGAACCCGTCATGGCCTCACCGCGCCGCGCCAAAAGCCCGCAAGTCGCCTGCGCCTTCGCGCCCGCCAGCGTCGGCAACGTGGGGGTCGGCTTCGACCTGCTCGGCCACAGCGTGGCCGGCGCCGGCGATCGCGCCGAGGTGCGCCGCATCGACGAGCCGGTGGTGCGCATCGCGGCCATCCGCGGCTGCGTCACCGACCTGCCCACCGACCCGCGCGCAAACACCGCCGGCACCGCGTTGCTCTCGCTGCGCAAGGCGCTCGGCCTGCAGCACGGTTTCGAGCTGGTGCTGCACAAGGGCATCGCGCTGGGCTCGGGCATGGGCGGCTCGGCCGCCTCCTGCGTGGCCGCGCTGGTGGCTGCGAATGCCCTGCTGGCGCAACCGCTGCCGCGCGAGGCGCTGTACGGTTTCGCGCTGGATGGCGAGGCGGTGGCCAGCGGCAGCCGCCACGGCGACAACCTCGGTTCGATGCTGCTCGGCGGTCTGGTACTGGCCACCCACGAGCGCCTGCTGCGCATCGAGGTGCCGCCCGCATGGCACTGCGCGCTGGTGCATCCGCACGTGGTGCTGGAAACGCGCACGGCGCGCGCGGCATTAGTCGGTCACTACGCGCTGGGCGAGTTCGTGGCGCAGAGTTCGAACCTCGCCCTGGTGCTGGCCGGCTGCTACCGCGGCGATGCGGCGCTGGTCCGCGAGGGCCTGAAGGACGTGCTGGTGGAACCGCGCCGCGCGCCGCTGATCCCGAATTTCGCCAAGGTCAAACAGGCCGCGCTCGATCACCACGCGCTAGGCGCCAGCATCTCCGGGGCCGGCCCCAGCGTGTTCGGCTGGTACGACAACCGCGCCGACGCCGCCGCGGCCACCGTCGCGATGCAGGCCGCGTTCGCCGAAGCCGGGCTGGACAGCGATGCGTGGGTCTCGCCAATCGACGGGCCCGCCGCCGCGCTGATTTCCTCGCTCGAGGCCGAAGCGTGAGTGCCGCCGAGCCCTTGCGCTATCACAGCACGCGCAGCGCCGGCCCGACCGTGCCGATCAGCGAGGCGATCGCCGCCGGACTGGCGCCCGACGGCGGGCTGTACGTGCCGGAGGCGTTGCCGTCGATCGAGCCGGCAGCATTCGATCCGCACGGCTCGCTGCCCGATACCGCCGCCACCCTGCTGGCACCGTTCTTCGCCGGCGATGCGCTGGCCGACGCGCTGCCGGCGATCTGCGCCGAAGCGTTCACGTTCGATGCGCCGCTGCGCGCCCTGCCAGCGCATCCGCATACGACCATGCTGGAGCTTTTCCACGGCCCCACCTCGGCCTTCAAGGATTTCGGCGCGCGCTTCCTCGCCGCCTGCCTGCGCCGGCTGCCGCGCGCCGATGCCCGACCGTTGACGATCCTGGTCGCCACCTCGGGCGACACCGGCGCGGCAGTGGCAGCCGCGTTTCATCGCCAGCCGGGCGTGCGCGTGGTGATCCTGTATCCGGATGGACGGGTCTCGCCGCGACAGGCGCACCAGCTGGGCTGCTTCGGCGACAACGTCAGCGCGCTGCGCGTGGCTGGCCGTTTCGACGACTGCCAGCGCATGGTCAAGGCGGCGCTGAGCGATGCGTCGCTGCAAGCGCAGCTGCCGCTGTCCTCGGCCAACAGCATCAGCCTCGGCCGATTGTTGCCGCAGATGAGTTACTACGCGCATGCCGCACTGGGCTGGTGGCGCGAACACGGCACGCCACTGAACTTCATCGTGCCCACCGGCAACCTCGGCAACGCGCTGGCCTGCCTGTGGGTGCGCGAACTTGGCCTGCCGGTCGGCGAGGTACGACTGGCCTGCAACGCGAACGCCACCTTGCCTGACTACTTCGCCGGCGCCGATTACACGCCGCGCGAAGCGATCGCCACCCTGGCCAACGCGATGGACGTGGGTGCGCCCAGCAACTTCGAGCGGCTGCGCTGGACGTTCCCAGACGAAGTCCGTCTGCGTCAGCTGCTGCAGGCACACAGCGTCGACGACGCTGCGATCCGCCAGACCATCACTCATCACGCGCGCGAACATGGCGAAGTGTTCTGTCCGCACACCGCCACCGCGATGCACCAGCTCGACCGCCTGCGTGCCGGCGGCAACGACACGCCATGGGCGGTGGTCGCCACGGCTCACCCGGCCAAGTTCGAGAGCGTGGTGGAGCCGCTGGTCGGCGATCCGGTCGAGCTTCCCGCCGCCCTGGCCGCGATGCTGGCGCGCGACGCCCATGCCGAGCCGCTGGCCGCCAGCGACACGGCCCTGCGCGACTGGCTGCTGCTCCCGTAGAACATCCCCCGCCTTGCCCGAAAAACCATCTGGACATCTGGACGTCCAAACACACCGCCGACTGATTTCAGATGAAACTGTTGACGCCGCCGCGCGAAGTGCCCTAAGGTCGGTTTCATGTCGCAGCGCAGCAGCCATTGCCGCATCGCCGAAATGACCCGTCTCGCGACGGTCGACGGCCTGCTGCAGCTCGGCGGCACGCTCCTTCTTGCCCTCGTACTCGTACTCCTTATTACCAACGGAGGTGCGGGCTGAGGGCATGTGTCCAGGTAGCTAGAAAAACCTGAAAACACCCAAAGAACCCCGCACCCGGTAACGGATGCGGGGTTTTTTTGTGCCTTCGGCGACGCCCACACAGCGGAGCCATGATGAAAAACCCCGACCAGCACAACGCCAACGCCAGCGACGACGACGCAGTCGCCGAACGCGTGCGGATCTTCGACACCACCCTGCGCGACGGCGAGCAGGCGCCCGGTTTCTCGATGGACCGGCGCGCGAAGCTGCGCATGGCGCAGCAGCTCGAGGCGCTCGGCGTGGACATCCTCGAAGCGGGCTTTCCGCAGGCTTCGCCGGACGATTTTGCTGCAGTTGCGGAAATCGCCGGGGCGCTGGAAAACACCACGGTGTGCGCGCTGGCGCGCTGCCAGGAGGGCGACATCGACAGCGCGGCGCGCGCGCTGAAGGCCGCGCGGCATTCGCGCATCCACCTGTTCCTGTCGACCAGCCCGCTGCATCGCGAGCACAAGCTGGGCATGAGCAAGGCGCAGGTGCTGGACACCGCAGTGCGCGCGATCGAACGCGCCCGCGGCTTCTGCGACGAGGTGGAGTTTTCCGCCGAGGACGCGTTGCGCACCGAGCCGGAGTTTCTGGTCGAAGTGTTCAGCGCCGCGGTGGCCGCCGGCGCCACCACGCTGAACGCGCCGGACACGGTGGGCTACACCACGCCGACCGAAATCGTCGAGCTGTTCGAGTACCTGCGCCGTCGCGTCGCGGGTGCGGACCAGGTGATCTTCTCCAGCCATTGCCACGACGACCTCGGCATGGCGGTGGCCAACAGCCTGGCCGCGGTGAGCGCCGGCGCGCGTCAGGTGGAATGCACCATCAACGGCATCGGCGAGCGCGCCGGCAACGCCGCGCTGGAAGAGGTGGTGATGGCGCTGAAGGTGCGCGCGCCGCACTTCGGCGTGGACACGCGCATCGATACGCGCCAGCTGTATCCGAGCTCGCGTCTGCTGACCGAACTGACCGGCCAGGCGGTGCCGCGCAACAAGGCGATCGTCGGCGCCAACGCATTCGCGCACGAATCCGGCATCCACCAGCACGGCATGCTCAAGCATCGCGGCACCTACGAAATCATGCGCCCGCAGGACGTCGGCATCGCCGCGACCAGCCTGGTGATGGGCAAGCACTCCGGCCGCGCCGCGCTGCGCCAGCGCCTGCAGGCGCTGGGCTACACGCCGGACGATGCGGCGCTGGACGACATCTTCACCCGCTTCAAGACCCTGGCCGACCACGGCCGCGAACTGCACGACGAGGATCTGGAAGCGCTGGCGCTGGGCCACGATCCGCACGCTGCCGGCCCGTGGCACCTGGTGCAGCTGCACGCCAGCTCGCACCTGGGCGGCAACGCCTCGGCCTCGGTGAAGCTGGCCCACGACGACGGCCACGACATCGGCGAAGCGGCGATCGGCGACGGTCCGGTCGACGCCGTGCTGCGCGCGATCGAGCGCGCCACCGGCACGCCGCTGGAACTCACCCGCTTCCAGATCGACGCGCTCGGCGAAGGCGCCGACGCGCAGGGCCACGCGCAGCTGAGCGCGCGCCACGCCGCGCGCGACTGGCGTGGCCACGGCAGCAGCACCGACATCGTCGAGGCCGCCGCGCTGGCCGCGCTCGTCATCGTCAACCGGATCGAACGACAGACGCCGGCCACCGTGCCCGCCGTCAAGCACGCCAAGGGAGCCACCGCATGAGCACGCCATTCGTCTGGCACAACGGCCGGATCAAACCGTGGGCCGAGGCCAACGTCCACGTCAGCACGCACGCGCTGCACTACGGCTCGTCGGTGTTCGAGGGCGAGCGCGTCTATGCCACGCCGCGCGGCCCCGTCTACTTCCGGCTGGCCGACCACACGCGCCGGCTGTTCGAGTCGGCGCGTGTGTACGAGATCGAGATCGGCTACAGCGAAGACGAGATCAACGCCGCCTGCCTGGAGCTGATCCGCGCCAACGCGATGGCCTCGGCCTATGTGCGGCCGATCGTATTCCGCGGTGCCGGCGGCCTGGGCGTGCTGGCGAAGGACGATGCGCCGGTGGACGTGGCGATCATCGCGTTGAACTGGGGTGCGTACCTGGGCGAAGCGGCCGAACGCGGCGCCGACGTCTGCGTGTCGTCGTGGCACCGTCCCGCGCCGAACACCTTGCCGAGCTGGGCCAAGGCCGGCGGCAATTACCTCAACAGCCAGCTGATCGGGCTGGAGGCGCGCCGCAACGGCTACGACGAAGGCATCGCATTGGGCCACAACGGCCTGCTCAGCGAAGGCGCCGGCGAGAATCTTTTCCTGGTCAAGCGCGGCAAGCTGCTCACCCCGCCATCCAGCGCCGGCATCCTGGCCGGCATCACCCGCGACGCGGTGATCACCCTGGCCGCCGATCTCGGCATCGCGGTGGAAGAACGCGACCTGCCGCGCGAGGCGCTGTACTCGGCCGACGAAGTGTTCATGACCGGTACCGCCGCCGAGATCACGCCGGTGCGCTCGGTCGATCGCAAGCCGATCGGCAAAGGCTGCGCCCGGACCGATCACCCAGCAGCTGCGGCAGGCGTTCTTCGGCCTGTTCGATGGCCGCACCGAGGATCGCCAAAGGTGGTTGACGCCAGTCCACGCCCATGTCCCTGCACAGGAGGCCGCATGAGCGGCAAGACCCTATTTGAGAAGGTTTGGAACGCCCATGTCGTCGTCGCCGAAACCGCCGACACGCCGGCCATCCTCTACGTCGACCTGCACCTGGTGCACGAGGTCACCTCGCCGCAGGCGTTCAGCGAACTGCGTGAGCGTGGGCTGAAACTGCGCCGGCCGGATCGCATGCTGGCCACGCTGGATCACTCCACACCGACCCTGCCGACAAACGCCGACGGCAGCCGCCCCTATGCGAACGCCGAAGCGCAGGCGCAGGTCGCGCAGCTGGAAGCGAACTGCCGCGAGTTTGGCGTCGAGCTGCACGGCTGGGACAGCGAAGACCGCGGCATCGTGCATGTGATCGGCCCCGAGCTGGGCGCGACCCAGCCCGGCATGACGATCGTCTGCGGCGACAGCCACACTTCCACGCACGGCGCGTTCGGCGCCCTGGCGTTCGGCATCGGCACCACCGAGGTCGGCCACGTGATGGCCACGCAGTGCCTGCTGCAGCGCAAGCCGAAAACCATGGCGATCCATGTGGACGGCCAGTTGCCGCCGGGCGTGGGCGCGAAGGACCTGATCCTGCACATCATCGGCACGATCGGCGTCGATGGCGGCACCGGCTACGTGCTGGAGTACCGCGGCGCGGCGATCGAGGCGCTGTCGATGGACGAGCGCATGACCGTCTGCAACATGTCGATCGAAGCCGGCGCGCGCGCCGGGCTGATCGCGCCGGACGACACCACGTTCGCCTGGCTGAAGGGCCGCCCGCGCGTGCCGCAGGGTGCAGGCATGGGACGCGGCGGTGGCGAAGTGGCGCGCGCTGCGCAGCGACGACGGCGCGCGCTACGACCGCGAGGTGCGCATCGACGCCGGCGCGGTGAAGCCCACCGTCACCTACGGCACCCATCCGGGCATGGCGATCGCGATGGACGCGCCGGTGCCCGCGGCAACGAACGCGCAGGAACACCGCGCGCTCGACTACATGCAGAGCAAGCCCGGCCAGCCGATGCAGGGCACGCCGGTCGACGTGGTGTTCGTCGGCAGCTGCACCAACTCGCGCCTGTCCGACCTGCGCGAAGCGGCGCGCGTGCTGCACGGCCGACGCGTCGCCGAGGGCGTGCGCATGCTGGTGGTGCCCGGCTCCGAGGCGGTGCGTCGCGACGCCGAGCGCGAAGGCCTGCACCACGTGTTCACCGGTGCCGGCGCCGAGTGGCGCGTGCCCGGCTGCTCGATGTGCATCGCGATGAACGGCGACCTGGCGCAGCCGGGCCAACTCGTGGTGTCCACCTCCAACCGCAACTTCGAAGGTCGCCAGGGCAAGGGCGCGCGCACCGTGCTGGCCAGCCCGGCCACCGCCGCCGCGTCGGCGATCGCCGGGCGCATCGCCGATCCGCGCGAGTATCTGGTGGAGGTGGCGGCATGAATGCGCACGACCGTCGCGGCGTGCTCCCTCTCCCCTCCCGGGAGAGGGCTGGGGTGAGGGGCCACGCCTATGCGGAAATCGCCTCAGAGCTCGCTTCGATCAGTACTTGCGCGAGCACCCGCCCCTCACCTCAATCCTCTCCCCGCAGGGGAGAGGAGGCGAACGCGAACAGCGAGGAATTTCATTAATGCGCCCGATCACCCGCATGCACTCCCGCACCGCCGTGCTGGCCGACGAGAACATCGACACCGACCGCATCATCCCGGCGCGCTTCCTCACCACGACCACGCGCGACGGGCTGGGCCAATTGTGCTTCCACGACTGGCGCTACCAGGCCGACGGCAGCGACAACCCCGCCTTCCCGTTGAATCGTCCGGAAGCACGCGGCTGTTCGATCCTCGTCGCCGGACGCAACTTCGGCTGCGGCTCCTCGCGCGAACACGCGCCGTGGGCGCTGCTGGACTACGGCATCCGCGCGGTGCTGTGCAGCGAGATCGCGGACATCTTCCGCGGCAATGCGCTGAAGAACGGCCTGCTTGCCATCGTCATCGGCGAACAGGAACACCGCTGGCTGCTCAGGCATCCCGGCATCGAGCTGGCGATCGACGTGCGCGAGCAGTTCATCGCGCTGCCCGACGGCGGCCGCGTCCCGTTCCGCCTGGAACCGTTCGCGCGGCACTGCCTGCTCAACGGCGTCGACCAACTCGGCTACCTGTTGCAGCACGCCGCTGCGGTCGGCGAATACGAACAGCGCACGGAGGCTGCCGCATGAATCGCAATCTCCACAACCGTCATCCCGGCGCGAGGTTGCTCGAGTTGCCGTCTCCATTCACGAACTCATCGGTAGCCCATCCATGAAAGCCCACATCGTTACCCTGCCCGGCGATGGCGTCGGCCCCGAGGTGACCGCCGCCGCGGTGGCCGTATTGAAAGCCGTGGCCGCGCGCTACGACCACGTGTTCGCTTTCGAGGAACAGCTGATCGGCGGCAGCGCCATCGACGCCATCGGTGAACCGTTGCCGGCGGCGTCACTGGCTGCCTGCAAGCAAGCCGATGCGGTGCTGCTCGGCGCTGTCGGCGGTCCGAAATGGTCGGATCCGAATGCGCCGGTGCGGCCCGAGCAAGGCCTGCTGGCGCTGCGCGCTGCGCTTCGCGTGTACGCGAACCTGCGCCCGCTGCAGGTGCACCCGGCACTGGCCGATCTGTCGCCGCTGAAGAACGAAAAGCTGAAGAACGTCGACGTGCTGTTCGTGCGCGAGCTGACCGGCGGCGCGTACTTCGGCGCGAAGACGCGCAGCGCCGATGCCGCCACCGACGAATGCAGGTACACCGTGACCGAGATCGAGCGCGTGGTGCGTCGCGCGTTCGATCTCGCGCGCGGTCGCCGCCACCACGTCACCTCGGTCGACAAGGCGAACGTGCTGGAAACCTCGCGGCTGTGGCGCAGCACGGTGCAGCGCGTCGCCGCCGAGTATCCGGACGTGAAGCTCGAGCACCAGCTGGTCGACTCGATGGCGATGCTGCTGCTGACCCAGCCGAACCGCTACGACGTGGTGGTCACCGAGAACCTGTTCGGCGACATCCTCACCGACGAGGCCGCCGCGCTGGCCGGTTCGCTCGGCCTGCTGCCGTCGGCGTCGCTGGGCGATGGTCGCCGTGGCCTGTACGAACCGATCCACGGCTCGGCGCCAGACCTCGCCGGCCAGGGCGTGGCCAACCCGGTCGGCGCGATCCTCTCCGCGGCGCTGCTGCTGCGCCACTCGCTGGGCCTGGAAGCCGAAGCCGTTGCCGTCGAGGCGGCGGTCGAGCAGGTGCTGCAGCACGGCCCGCACAGCCGCGACATCGGCGGCAGCGCTGGCACCGATGAAGTACGCGATGCCGTGCTCGCGGCGATCAAGGACCACGCCGACAGCGCTGCCGCATTCTTCCGCGGAGCGCACGCATGCGGCTGATGTCGCCACCACTTCCCCAACGATCATACGGACGTGATCGTCTTTTCTGCTGCCCTCTGCGTGTTCAAGGCATCGGACGGCTCGTGCACGCCGCGATGGCGCCGACCCCGTCCCGTCCTGCCACCTCCCTCGCACGCAGGGGGCGCTTTTCTTTCCATCAGCGGTTCGATCGATTTTGCGCCACCTCACGTTCGCTTTGATCAGCTTCACGGCGAGCACCCGCCCCTCATCCGCCCCTTCGGGGCACCTTCCCCCCAGAGGGTGGAAGGGACTTTGTCCTTTGGAATCGTTTCTTATGCGCAGTGACCTGATCAAGAGCGGCCCCGACCGCGCCCCCGCCCGCGCGATGCTGCGCGCCACCGGCCTGGACGACGCGGCGATTGCACGGCCGCTGGTGGCGGTGGTGCATACCTGGTCGAACGTGAGTCCGTGCAACCTCAACCTGCGCGAGCTGGCGGTCGAGGCCGCGGCCGGCATTCGTGCCGCCGGCGGCACGCCGGTGGAGTTCAACACCATTGCGGTCACCGACGGCATCGCGATGGGTACGCCGGGCATGCGCGCCTCGCTGATCAGCCGCGAGGTGATCGCCGATTCGATCGAGCTCGCCGTGGACGGCCACTGCCTCGACGCGATGGTGGTGCTGTGCGGCTGCGACAAGACCATTCCGGCCGCGGCGATGGCGATGGCGCGGCTGGACATTCCTGCCGTCGCGCTCTATGGCGGCAGCATCGCGCACGGCACCCACGACAACCATCCGATCACCATCCAGCAGGTGTTCGAGGCGGTCGGTGCGCACGGCGCCGGCCGGATCAGCGACGCCGAACTGGCCTCGGTCGAACGCGATGCCTGCCCCGGTGCCGGTGCCTGCGGCGGCCAGTTCACCGCCAACACCATGGCGATGGTGCTGTCCACGCTGGGCCTGTCGCCGATGGGCTTCAACGACATCCCCGCCACGCATCCGGCCAAGGACGCGGCCGCATTCCGCTGCGGCGAACTGGTGATGGAGTGCCTGCGCGAGAACCGCACGCCGCGCGAGCTGATCACGCGCACGCTCGATGCGCAACGCCGCGCGCATGGTTGCCGCCACCGCCGGTTCCACCAATGCCGTACTGCATCTACTGGCCATCGCGCGCGAGGCCGGCGTCGAATGGTCGCTGGAGGATTTCGAGCCAGCCTCGGCGCACACGCCGGTGATCGCCGACTTGCTGCCGGGCGGGCGCTACACCGCGGTGGAACTGTTCGGCGCCGGCGGCAGCGCGCGGGTGGCACAGGAGCTGATCGCCGCCGGCATGCTGGAGGACACGCCCACCGTCACCGGTCGTTCGCTGTTCGCCGAAGTCGCCGCCGCGCCGCGCGCCGAAGCGCAGGACGTGGTGCATCCGGTCACGCAACCGCTGAAGCCGCGCGGCGGCTATTCGATCCTGTACGGCAACCTCGCGCCGGAAGGCTGCATTCTGAAACTCGCCGGCAAGGGCGCCAGCCACTTCGAAGGCCGCGCCCGCGTGTTCGAAAGCGAGGAGCAGGCGTTCGCCGCGGTGCAGTCCGGCGCCATCGCTCAAGGGCGACGTCATCGTGATCCGCAACGAAGGCCCGGCCGGTGGCCCCGGCATGCGCGAGATGCTCGGCGTCACCGCCGCGCTGATCGGCCGCGGCCTCGGCGACGACGTGGCGCTGATCACCGATGGTCGTTTCAGCGGCGCCACCCACGGTTTCATGGTCGGCCACATCGCGCCGGAAGCCGCCCGCGGCGGTCCGATCGCCCTGCTGCACGAAGGCGATCGCATCGTGATCGATGCCGCACGCCGCGAGATCGCCACCGACGCCGACCTCGCCGCACGCCGCACCCGCTGGCAAGCGCCCGCGCCGAAGGTCAGCCGTGGCGCACTGGCCAAGTACGCGCTGCTGGTCGGTTCCGCCTCCGACGGCGCCACTACGCAGATTTCCCCGCCGCACGAAGTGGAGCCCTTCTCCCATCGGGAGAAGGTGGCCCGAAGGGCCGGATGAGGGTTCGGCATCGCCGCGACTTCTCACCATTACCGAACCCTCACCCCAACCCCTCTCCCAAAGGGAGAGGGGCTCAATCAGGAGACACCGCATGAGCCCCCAAACTTCGAACACACTCGCCCAATCCCGCATCGCCGTGCTCGGCTACGGCAGCCAAGGCCGCGCGCACGCGCTGAACCTGCGCGACTCCGGCCTTGACGTGGTGGTCGGTCTGCGCCCGAACGGGCCCACCTGGCACAAGGCCAGGGCCGACGGCTTCACCGTCGCCGAGCCGGCCGAGGCAGTGAAGGGCGCCGACCTCGTCGCCGTGCTGACGCCGGACATGGTGCAGCCCACGCTGTACCGGGAATCCATCGAGCCGAACATCAAGCCCGGCGCCGCGCTGTTGTTCGCGCACGGCTTCAACGTGCACTTCAAACAGATCGAACCGCGTGCGGACATCGACGTAATCCTCGTCGCGCCGAAGGGTCCCGGTGCGCTGGTGCGCAGCGAGTACGAGCGCGGCCGCGGCGTGCCGTGCATCTGGGCGGTGCATCAGGACGTCAGCGGCCAGGCCGAGGCGAAGACGAAAGGCTATGCCGACGGCATCGGCGGCGGCCGCGCAATGATCATCCAGACCGACTTCAAGGAAGAGACCGAGACGGATCTCTTCGGCGAGCAGGCGGTGCTGTGCGGCGGCGCCAGCGAGTTGGTGATCAAGGGCTTCGAGACCCTGGTGGAAGCCGGCTACCAGCCGGAGATCGCCTACTACGAAGTGATGCACGAGTTGAAGCTGATCGTCGACCTGTTCTACGAGGGCGGCCTGGCCAAGATGCTGCAATTCGTCTCCGAGACCGCGCAGTACGGCGACTACGTCAGCGGCCCGCGCATTGTCGACGCCGGCACCAAGGCGCGCATGAAGGAAGTGCTCACCGACATCCAGGACGGCACCTTTGCGCGCAAGTGGATCGCCGAGTACAAGGCCGGCCTGCCGAACTACAAGCGCCTAAAGCAGGCCGATCTCGAACATCCGATCGAAGTCGTCGGCGCGAAGCTGCGCGCGCGGATGCCGTGGCTGCAGCCGAACGCGGCGAAGCCCGCCGTCGAGCCGCTGAAGAAAGTGGGCTGAGCCCGACCCGGGCTGCCGGTCGCCGGCGACCCACACATCACCTGTCGAAACACACGAGGTCTGCCATGAAACGCTTCCATATCGCCCTGGCCGTTGCCGACCTGGGCGCCTCCATCGCCGATTACACCAGCCGCCTGGGCCAGCCGCCGCAGGCGGTGGTCGCGGGCACCTATGCCATGTGGCGCACCGACCAGCTGAATTTCTCGATCAACCAGCAGCCCGAACGGGCGGGCCAGCTGCGCCACGTGGGCTTCGAGGATGACGACGCGCACGGCTTCAACTGCGATGCCGACGTCAACGGCATCCCGTGGGAGCGCTTCTCTCCCGTGGCGCAGGAGCTGCGCATCATCTCCACCTATGGCGTGCCCGTGCACGCGCCCGCCGCAGACGAACTGATCCGCAACTAGCTCGCCGCCGGCGACGCGCACGGCAACCTCCAGCGGCCGCCGGCGCGTCCCGCATCCAGGAAATGCATCGTGACCACAGCAACCCTGACAGCCAGCGCTGCCACCGCCTTCAGCGTCGATCCAGCGCCGCTCGCGAGCGTGCCGTCCAGCGGCGCCGAGGCGATCGTGCAGGTACTGGCCGACGAAGGCGTGGAGGTGCTGTTCGGCTATTCCGGCGGCGCGATCCTGCCGGTGTACGACGCGGTATTCCGTTACAACGCCCTGCATCCACGCACCGATGGCAGCGAGCCGATGCCGCTGATCGTGCCTGCCAACGAGCAGGGTGCGGGTTTCATGGCAGCCGGCTACGCACGCGCGTCGGGCAAGGTCGGCGTGGCCATCGTCACCTCCGGCCCCGGCGCCACCAACATGGTGACGCCGGTGCGCGACTCGATGGCCGATTCGATCCCGCTGGTGGTGATCTGCGGCCAGGTCGGCACCGCGGCGATCGGCAGCGATGCGTTCCAGGAGGCGCCGATCAGCAACATCATGGGCGCCTGCGCCAAGCACGTGTTCCTGGTCACTGACGCCACGCAGCTGGAGGCGACCGTGCGCACCGCATTCACGCTCGCCCGCAGCGGCCGGCCCGGCCCGGTGGTGGTGGACGTGCCGAAGGACGTGCAGAACGCCGCACTCGCCTGGCAAGGCCGTGGCGAACTGGCATTGAGTGGCTACCGCGCGCGGCTGCACATGGTGGAGCAGGCGACGCTAAGCGACGCCGATTGCGCGACGTTCTTCACCGCGTTGATGCAGGCGCAGCGCCCGCTGATCTACGCCGGCGGCGGCGTAATCGCCGCGGAGGCATCCGCGGAGTTGCGCGCGTTCGTCGACGCGTTCGCCCTGCCGGTCGCCACCACCCTGATGGGCCTGGGCGGCTTCGACAGCACCCATCCGCTGGCTTTGCACCTGCTCGGCATGCACGGCACCGCGTACGCGAACTACGCGGTAGAGGACTGCGACTTCGTGCTGGCGCTGGGCGCGCGCTTCGACGATCGCGTGGCCGGCGTGCCGGACAAGTTCGCGCCGCGCGCAAGGTTTGTCGCGCAGATCGACATCGACCCGTCCGAGATCGGCAAGGTGAAACCGGTCAGCTGGCATCACGTCGGTCCGCTTCGACGCGCGCTGGAGCGGCTCACTGCCTGGGGCCGCGCGTACGGTTTCAAACCGCCGCTCGCCGAGTGGCATGCGCACGTGGCGGAGCTGAAACGCGTGCACGCGATGAACTACGACCGCGCCAGCGCGCTGATCCAGCCGTACGCGGTGCTCGAAGCGATCAACCGACACACCCGGGGCCGCGCCATCGTCAGTACCGGCGTCGGCCAACACCAGATGTGGGCGGCGCAGTACCTCGACTTCCGCGCGCCGCGGCATTGGCTCACCTCCGGTTCGATGGGCACGATGGGGTTCGGCCTGCCCGCGGCGATCGGCGCGCAGTTCGCGCAGCGCGACAAACTCGTGATCGACATCGACGGCGACGCCAGCATCCGCATGAACATCGGCGAGCTGGAAACGGTCACCACGTATGGTCTTCCATTGAAGATCGTGGTGCTCAACAACGTCGGCGACGGCATGGTGCGGCAGTGGCAGAAGCTGTACTTCAAGGGCCGCTTCGCCGCGTCCGACAAGAGCCTGCACAAGAAGGACTTCGTGCGCGCCGCGCAGGCCGACGGCTTCGAATGGGCGCGGCGACTGGAACGCGTGGACGAGCTGGAAGCGACGATCGCCGACTTCCTCGCCTTCGACGGCCCGGCTTTCCTCGAAGTGATGATCGACCCGGACGCCGGCGTGTATCCGATGGTCGGCCCGGGGGCCAGCTACGCGCAGATGATCACCGGCGATTTCATCCCTTCACGCGCGGCACCGGTCGAGGCGGACGTGGCGCCGGCCACATCGATGTTCTGAAGACACGTTCGCGCTGAGCGTAGTTTGCGCGAGCAAACGGAGTCGAAGCGTCGCCCTCGGCAGCCCTTCGACTTCGGCCTTGCAGGCCTACGCTCAGGGTGAACGGCTGGTTCCATCCATGAAGTTCGGAGAGCACCGCCATGAACCACACCTTGTCCATCCTGTTGCAGAACGAAGCCGGCGCGCTGGTGCGCGTGGCCGGGCTGTTCGCCGCGCGCGGCTACAACATCGACACGCTGACCGTGGCGGCCACGCATGATCCGGCCGTGTCGCGCCTGACCCTCAGCCTGCAATGTGACGACGACGCGCTCGGCCAGATCCTGCAGCAGACGCGCAAGCTGGTCGACGTGCTGCAGGTGGCGCATCCGGCGGCGGCGCTCGCGGCATGAGTGCGCTCCCCGTCGCCGATGACGAACCGACGGCGATCGGCTGGCTGGCACGGATCCGCGCCGCGCGCGTCTACGAAGTGGCGCACGAGTCGGCACTGGAGTTGGCGCCGTTGCTCGGCGCACGGCTGTGCCAGCGCGTGCTGCTCAAGCGCGAGGACCAGCAGCCGGTGTTCTCGTTCAAGCTGCGCGGCGCCTACAACCGCATGGTGCAGCTGGATGCCGCGCAACGCGCGCGTGGCGTGATCGCCGCGTCCGCCGGCAACCACGCGCAAGGCGTGGCGCTGGCCGCGGCGAAGCTCGGCATCCGCGCCACCATCGTGATACCGGTGACCGCGCCGCAGCTGAAGGTGGATGCGGTGCGCCGCCTTGGCGGCGCGATGGTGGACGTCGTGCTGACCGGCGACTCCTATAGCGACGCACAGGCGGCGGCCGCGCAGCTGCAGGCCGAGCGTGGCGCGGTGTTCGTGCACCCGTTCGACGACGAAGCGGTGATCGCCGGCCAGGGCACGATCGCACTGGAGATCCTGCGCCAGCATCCCGGACCGCTGCAGGCGGTGTTCGTACCGGTCGGCGGCGGTGGCCTGATCGCCGGCGTGGCCGCGTGCATCAAGGCGCTGCGGCCCGGGGTGAAGGTGATCGGCGTGCAGGCGACGGATTCGGACGCGATGGCGCGCTCGCTGGAAGCCGACCAGCGCGTCGTGCTCGGCGAGGTCGGCCTGTTCGCCGACGGCACCGCGGTGAAACAGGTCGGCGCGTTGACGTTCACGCTGTGCCGGCAACATGTCGACGCGATGCTGCGGGTGGACACCGATGCGGTCTGCGCCGCCATCCGCGACATCTACCAGGACACCCGCAGCGTGCCGGAACCATCCGGTGCGCTGGCGCTGGCCGGACTGAAGCAGTACGTCGGCGTACACGGCACCGGCGATGGCGCGCTGGTCGCGATCGTCTCCGGCGCGAACATGAACTTTGACCGCCTGCGCTTCGTCGCCGAACGCGCCGAGGTCGGCGAGGCGCGCGAGGCGGTGTTCGCGGTGACCATTCCGGAGGAACGCGGCAGCTTCCGCCGCTTCTGCGCCGCACTGGGCCGGCATGACATCACCGAGTTCAACTACCGCATCGGCGACGTGTGCTCGGCGCACATCTTCGTCGGCGTGCGCACTGCCGACGGCGGCGAACGCGAGGCGCTGATGCGGGCGTTTCGCGCGCAGCAGTTCGACGTGCTCGACCTCACCGACGACGAACTGGCCAAGCTGCACCTGCGCCACATGATCGGCGGCCGCTCGCCGCTGGCGCGCGACGAGTTGCTGTACCGCTTCGAATTTCCCGAACGTCCCGGTGCGCTCACGCACTTCCTCGGCCAGTTGCACCCGGACTGGAACATCAGCCTGTTCCACTACCGCAACCATGGCGCCGACCACGGCCGCATCCTGGTCGGCATCCAGGTGCCCGTGCACGAGCGCATGCTGTTCCAGTCCTTTCTCGGGTCGCTCGGTTATCCGCACACCGATGAAAGCGGGCATCCCGCTTACCAGCTGCTGCTGCAGGGCTGAGCGATACTCAGAACAGGTCGATGCTGCCGGGCGCCATGGCCTGCGTCAGCAGGCCCTGGGCGGCCAGGCTTTCATAGCCATAGATGCGATCGCGGCCGTGCTTCTTGGCGAAGTACAACGCCTTGTCGGCGCGGTCCAGCACGGTGGCCGGGTAGTCGGTGCTGCCGATGCGGGCGTAGCCGATGCTGACGGTGATGTGTTCGACCTGCGGAAAGACCTGCTCGGCGATGCGCCGGCGGAAGCGCTCGAGCGCGGCGTGCACGGTCGACTCGGCAGTGGCTTTCAGCAGCACCACGAACTCTTCGCCGCCGAAGCGGAACAGCACGTCGGCGTGGCGGAAACTGGCGCGCATCTGCTGCGCCAGCAACAGGATCACCTCGTCGCCATAGATGTGTCCGTAGCTGTCGTTGATGCGCTTGAAGTGATCGATGTCGAGAATGGCCAGCCATACCTGCGATGGTGCCGCTGCCGCGCCATCGCCGTGCCCGGCCGTGGCGGGAGACGGGTCCGCCGGGGCGTCCAGCCCGCTCAGCAGGCGCTGCAGGTGGCGCTCGAACGTGCGCCGGTTGTACAGGCCGGTGAGCTTGTCGCGCTCGCTCTCGTTGAGCAGCGCGGTGTAATTGGCATAGATGCGCGCAAACCCTTCCACCAGCGGCCGGCTGGCGCTCGGCGGTACCTCGCTGTCGAGTTGCAGGGCGCCGATCGCGCGGCCATCGCAAAGGATCGGCACCACCAGCCGGTGCATGCCCGGGCCAACGATTTCCGCGAGCACCTCCGGCTGCTGGACGCACCGGCGCATCGATGCCAGCGCCGGATCCTGCGTCGGCCTGATCACGCGCAACTCGTAATGACCGTGCGCGTCGGGCGCGCAATGCACCACGCTTTCCAGTTCGCCGCTGCCGCCTGCGGTGCGTTTGGCCAGCGACACGCTGCGCGCCGACGACAGTTCGGCCAGTGACAAGGCCAGGCTGTGATCGAGTGCATCGATATCGCGGTGATGGGTGAACGCGGCCACCGAATCGAGCAATCGCGAATGGGCCAGCAAGCCTGCCGCGCTGGCCGGGGGCGGCACGCGCAGCACCGGCACGCTGCCCGTCACAGGCTCATGCGGTGGCGCGGCACTGTCACGTTTGGTCTCGCACGGGGCCATCGATGTTCCGGACGACGTCGGCATGGGCGTCGACTCCTCTGCATGGAGCTGCCCGATCGGGGCAGTCCTGCCAGCGTATCGGCCGCGATCGGCCGGGCTTTAGTTTGCCTCCTGCTGGCGCCAGGGCGACGGCAAGCATGGTCGGCGGGGCCGAATGTGTCGTGGTCGACGCTATCGCGGCGGGAGCCGCGGGCGTGCCATCGATCGCGGCTGCGCACGCTAAACTCGGCGGATGGCCACTTCGCGTAAACGCCAACCGCGCAAATCCACTCCCTCGCCCACCACGCGGCCGCGGCCGGGCGCACCGAAGCCTGCCGCCAAGGCTCCGGCCGGCCCGGCCGACAGTTCCACCAGAGCCACCCGGGTACTCGCCTGGCTGCTGCGCAAGCTGCCGGCGCGCCAGCGCGAGAAGGCACTGGATTATCTGGTGCTGACCCGCATGGACCGCCCGATCGGCGCACTGCTGCTGTTGTGGCCGACGTGGTGGGCGCTATGGCTGGCGGCCGGCGATTTTCCGCCGTGGAAGCCGCTGATCATCTTTACCCTGGGCGTGTTCGCGATGCGCGCCGCCGGTTGCGCGATCAACGATTACGCCGACCGCAAGCTGGATCCGCAAGTGGCGCGCACCGCCGGCCGGCCGATCGCCAGCGGGCGGGTGACGCCGCGCGAGGCGCTGGTCGTGTTCGCCGCCTTGCTGGTATTCGCGTTCGTGCTGGTGCTGTTCACCAACCGGCTGACCATCGAACTGTCGTTCGCCGGTGCTTTGCTCGCTGCGGTCTATCCGTTCACCAAACGCTACACCTACCTGCCGCAGGTGGTGCTTGGCGCCGCGTTCGGCTGGTCGATCCCGATGGCGTTCGCCGCCGTGATGAATACGGTGCCGCCGGTAGGCTGGCTGCTGTTCATCGGCAACATTCTCTGGTCGGTGATCTACGACACCGAGTACGCGATGGTCGACCGCGAGGACGACATCAGGGCCGGGGCGAAATCCACCGCCGTGCTGTTCGGCGACGCCGACCTGCCGATCCTCGGCGTGCTGATGGGCACGTTCCTGCTGACCATGCTGTTCGTCGGCCAGCGTGCCGCGCTGGGCTGGCCGTACTGGCTCGCGCTGCTGGTGGCGGCCGGCTTGTTCGGTTACCAGCACTGGCTGATTCGCGACCGCATCCGTAGCGCCTGCCTCGCCGCCTTTCGCCACAACAACTGGTTGGGGCTGGCGGTGTGGATCGGCATCGTGCTGGCGCTGGCGGTGCGCTGAACCGGCTCACCCGCGCGGCGACGGCGCCCGCGCCAGCGCCCACACATCCACCCGCGCCACCCCTGCGCGCTTCAACACGCGGGCGCATTCGGCCAGGGTGGCGCCGGTGGTCATCACGTCGTCGAGGATGGCCACGTGCGTGGGCAACGAGACGCCCTCGCGCAGGGCGAATGCGCCGTGCACGTTGCGGCGGCGGGCGGTGGCGTCCAGTTCGGTTTGCGCGGTGGTGGAGCGACGGCGCCACAGCGCATCGTGGCGCAGCGGCACGCCGGCCGCGCGCGCCAATGGACGGGCCAATTCCAGCGCCTGGTTGTAGCCACGCCGGCGCAGTCGGCTGCGATGCAGCGGCACGCTCAGCAGCAGTTGCGGCAACTTGACCGGGCACGGTTCGCGCAGCCACAGCATCGACAGCACGCGTCCGGCAGCGAGATCGGCGCCGAACTTGTAGCGCGACTCCAGCCGGTCCAGCGGCCAGCCGTAGCGGAACGGCGCCCACGCCGCGTCCCATGGAGGCGCGCGGCGCTGGCATTCTCCGCACAACGCCGCCGCTGTTGCCAGCGGCAACGCGCAGCGCGCGCAGCAACTGCGGTTGCGCGGCAACTCGGCCGCGCAGTCGGCGCAGAGGTCGATGCCCTCGGCACCGCGGGCGCCGCACAGCAGACAGCGCAAGGGCAGCAACCAGCGCGACACCGCCTGCCCCGCTTTCGCCAATCTTGACTGGTTCATGTGTTCTTCCCCTTCGGTCGCCGATGGTAACGGCAGCGCTGTCCGGTATCACCTGGCGCCCACATGACGGCCGTACACTCGAGCATCGCCGTAGCGCGACATCTGCACTCTTCCGCCATTTCATCCGCTCTGGAGATTTCGCATGTCCGTGCCTGACGGCGGCAAGCCCGCCCCTTCCAACTGGCCGGCCCTGACCGGCACCGCGTTGCGCGTGGCATTCGGCCTGATCTGGGCCGTGAGTGCCGCGCTGACGTGGACCTCCGATTTTGCCAGTCACTACGTGGGCTATCTGCACAACGCCGCCACCGGCCAACCGGCTTGGTCGGCGTGGTGGTTCGACTTGTGGATCGGACTGGTGACGCCTCACACGACGTTTTTCGTGTGGGCCACGCGCATCGCCGAAACCCTGCTGGCGCTGGCCTTGCTGCTGGGTTTTGCGCGCAGAATCACCTACGTCGTGGGCATCCTCTTCAGCTTGCTGATCTGGAGCACGGCGGAAGGGTTCGGCGGCCCATATTCGGTGGGCGCCAACAACATCGGCGCGGCGATCAGCTACGTGCTGATCTTTGTCGCCCTGATCGTGATCAACCTGCGCTCGGGACCCAGTCCCTACAGCCTGGATTACCTGATCGAGCGCCGCTGGCCGCGCTGGCGACGGTTTGCGGACTGGAACGACGCCGTACCGCTGGCCGAAGTGCACGGGCTGCCATGGCGTGTGCAGGGGACGGCACTGGCCGGCGTGCTGATTCTGGTGGCCTTGCTGTTGGCCGGCCTGCACAGTGCGTTGCACGTGAGATCGGCCAGTCCGCAGGCGGCCGCCGCCGCGGTGACGCCGCTGTCGCTGGCTTCCACGCAGCCGATCAAGGCGGCGCACGATGCACGCCTGCCGCCGGTCGCCGAGGGCAACAGCGTGGACGTGGACATCGTCTCCAGCAACGGCACCGTCGAGATCGCCAGTGGCGTGCAGTACCAGGCCTGGACCTTCGGCAAGACCGTGCCCGGCCCGGTGATCCACGTGCGCCAGGGGCAGACGGTGAACATCACGTTCACCAACCGCGGCACGATGCAGCACTCGATCGATTTCCACAGCGCGATCACGCCGCCCAGCCTCCATTACGTCGAGCTGATGCCGGCCGAGTCGATCAGTTTCCCTTCGTGGCCAAGGTGCCGGGCGCCTTCCTCTACCACTGCGGCACGCCGCCGGTGCTGCTGCACATCGCCAACGGCATGTATGGCGCGATCATCGTTGACCCGGCCACGCCGTTGCCACCCGCCGCCGAGAGCTACGTGCTGGTGCAGGGCGAGTGGTACAGCCAGCAGGTGTCCGGCACGCTGATGGGCGCGAACTACGACAAGATGCAGGAGATGCGACCGGATGAAGTCGTGTTCAACGGTGCCGCGTTCCAGTATCGCGACCATCCGCTGACCGCGAAGCCGGGCGACCTGGTGCGCCTGTACGTGGTCAACGCGGGCCCGAACCTGTGGAGTGCGTTCCACGTGATCGGCGGCATCTTCGACAAGGTCTATCCGGGCGGCAACCCGGCGCAGGCGATCGATGGCGTGTCGACGCACAGCGTCGGCCCCGGCGAAGGCGCGATCTTCGACCTGAGGCTCGACGAGCCGGGCAAGTACCCGTTCGTCGACCACGCGATGGCGCACATGCAGTTGGGCGCGCAGGGCGTGCTGCTGGTGCAGCAACCGGGCGAGGCGCTGGCCAAGCCCGACATCAGCAAGGCCGCCGCATCGGCAGGCGCCGCCGCCACGCCGCCGCCGGCCCCCGCGACGGGCCCGTACGCGTTCGACGCCGCCCGCGGTGCCCAGCTGTACGCCACCAACTGTGCGGCCTGCCATCAAGCCACCGGCCTGGGCCTGCCCGGCGCCTTCCCCCCGCTCAAGGACAATGCCGCCGTGCTCAGTTCGGATCCAGCCAAGCAGCTTGGGGTGATCCTGCACGGCCTGCACGACGAGGTCCTCAACGGTGTCAGCTATCCCAGTGCTATGCCGCCGTTCGCCGACGCGTTGAACGATGCCGACATCGCTGACATCGCCAACCACGAGCGCAGCTCGTGGGGCAATCAGGGCAAGCCCATAACCGCCGATCAGGTAAAGGCGGCACGCGCGGCGGGCAAATAACGCCAGCGGAAACCCACGTCGTCAACTCTCTGCATGTTCATGCAGGTTGACGAAGTGGCGGACGCCTCCCACACTGCGCGGCCTCTGCCCTGGAGTCCGCCATGTCAGTCTCCCTTCGCCACGACTGGACACGCGACGAGGTTGTCGCGTTATTCGCCTTGCCGTTCAACGAGCTGCTGCACCGGGCGCACACGGTGCATCGGCAGCATCACGATCCCGACGCGGTGCAGGTATCGACCCTGCTGTCGATCAAGACCGGCGGCTGCCCGGAAGACTGCGCCTACTGCCCGCAGGCGGCGCGCTACGACACCGGCGTGCAGGCACAGAAACTGATGAGCGTGGAAGCGGTGCTGGAACGCGCGCAGGCGGCGCGGGACGCCGGCGCGAGCCGCTTCTGCATGGGCGCGGCGTGGCGCGGGCCGAAGGATCGCGACGTGCTGAAGGTGGCCGAGATCGTGCGCGCGGTGAAATTGCTGGGGCTGGAAACCTGCGCCACGCTGGGCATGCTGAGCGCGCCGCAGGCCGAAACGTTGAAGGCCGCCGGACTCGACTACTACAACCACAACCTCGACACCGCGCCGGAGTTCTACGGCGAGGTGATCCACACCCGCCAGTACCAGGATCGCCTCGACACGCTGGCGCACGTGCGCCAGGCCGGCATGAAGACCTGCTGCGGCGGCATCGTCGGCATGGGCGAGTCGCGCGAGCAGCGCGCCGGCCTGCTGCAGACGCTGGCCAACCTGCCCGAGCATCCGCAGTCGGTGCCGATCAACCAGCTGGTGCAGGTGGAAGGCACGCCGCTCAACGGCACCGCGGCGCTGGATCCGTTCGAGTTCGTGCGCACGATCGCGGTCGCGCGCCTGCTGATGCCGGCCTCGATGGTGCGGCTTGTCCGCCGGGCGCCAGCAGATGGACGACGCGGTGCAGGCGCTGTGCTTCTTTGCCGGCGCCAACTCGATCTTCTACGGCGAAAAGCTGCTGACCACCGGCAACCCGGACGTGGAACACGACCGCGCGCTGTTCCGCCGGCTCGACCTGCACCCGCTGCAGGTGATCGAGGAAGCCAACACCGTGCACGCGAGTATCCTCGACCAGGCCGACGCGAATGCGGGCTGTGGTTCGGCCTGTGGCTGCAGCGTCGCGGCGTAGAACTCCCTCTGTCCCGGGCATGCTCGGGGCAGAGGCCGGGGTGAGGGGGAAGCTCTTTGCTCCTGCCTTCATGGATGCCCCCGACATGCAAAAGCGTCCCCACACCCCGACCCTGTCCCTGGCCGGCTTCGCCACTGGCCGAAACGGCGCACGGCGGCCGGACCTCATCGAACGTCTGGCCGTCCATACGGCCGAACGCGAACAGACGCAACTTTTGCGCCGACTACGCAGGGTCGACCGCGCCGACGGCCCGTGGCTCGACGTCGGCAACGGGCGCCTGCTGTCGTTCTGCGGCAATGACTACCTGGGCCTGGCGCAGCATCCGCAGCTGGTCGCCGCGCTTGCCCGCGGCGCCCGCGAACAAGGCGTGGGCAGCACGTCGGCGCATCTGATCTGCGGGCACCGCACCGAACATGCCGAGCTGGAGGAAGCGCTGGCGGCGTGGACCGGGCGCGAACGCGCCTTGCTGTTCTCCACCGGATACATGGCCAACCTCGGCGTGCTGCAGGCCGTGCTGACGCGCGGCGACCTGTGCGTGCAGGACAAGCTCAACCATGCCTGCCTGCTCGATGGCGCGACCCTGTCCAGCGCCGAACTGAAACGCTACCCGCATGCCGACGCGGCGGCGGCGGCGCGACAACTCGCATCGAACGCCGGCGCCGCCGCCCTGTTGGCCACCGATGGCGTGTTCAGCATGGACGGCGACGTGGCGCCACTGCGCGAACTGGCGGTCCTGTGCACGCGCGAACACGCCACCCTGATGGTCGACGATGCGCACGGCCTGGGCGTGCTCGGCCCACGTGGCGCCGGAAGCGTCGGCGCGGCCGGACTCGGCCAAGCCGAGGTGCCCGTGCTGATGGCCACGCTGGGCAAGGCGCTTGGCTGCATGGGCGCCTTCGTGGCCGGGCCGGCCGCGCTGATCGAGGGGCTGATCCAGTTCGCGCGGCCGTACATCTACACCACCGCGATGCCGCCGGCATTGGCCATCGCCGCGCTGGAGGCGGTGCAACTGGCGCAGGCCGACGAGTGGCGGCGCGACAAACTCTTCGCGTTGATCGCGCGGTTCCGCCGCGGCGCCGCCGAGCTGGGCCTGCCGCTCGCCGCGTCGGCCAGCGCGATCCAGCCCCTGCTGCTGGGCAGCGCCACGGCGGCACTGGCGGCGGCACAGACACTGGAACGGCGCGGCCTGCTGGTCAGTGCGATACGGCCGCCGACGGTGCCCTCGGGGCAGGCCAGGCTGCGCATCACCCTGTCCGCGGCGCACGAGGAAGCCCATGTCGACCGCCTGCTGGACGCGCTGGAAACCCTGCACCTGCCGCCCGCGCCCGGGGCAGCGACGGACGACCCCGTATAATCGCCGCCTGCTCCGCCGATTTCCCCGCATGTCGATCGTCAATATTTCCGCCTACAAGTTCATCAGCCTGGACGAACTGCCCGCGCTGCGCGAACGGCTGCTCGAACGCTGCGAGGCGCTGGCGCTGAAAGGCACGATCCTGCTGGCGCCCGAAGGCATCAACCTGTTCCTTGCGGGGGACCGCGCCGCGATCGACGGCTTCATGGCGACCCTGCGCGAGGACGTGCGCTTTGCCGACATCGAGCCGAAAGAGTCGGTGTCCGACGACGTGCCCTTCGCGCGCATGCGGGTGCGCCTGAAACGCGAAATCATCACCATGCGGTTGCCCACGATCCGCCCCGAGGGTGGCCGTGCGCCCGCGGTCGATGCCTCCACCTTGCAGCGCTGGCTCGATCAGGGCCGCGATGACGACGGGCGCGAAGTCGTGTTGCTGGATACGCGCAACGATTACGAGACCGCCGTAGGCAAGTTTCCGCAGGCCATCGAATACCGCATCGCCAGCTTCACCGAATTCCCCGCGGCGATCGCCGCCGACCGCGCCCGCTACGAAGGCAAGACCGTCGTGTCGTACTGCACCGGCGGCATCCGCTGCGAGAAGGCCGCGCTGCACATGCGTGATCTCGGCATGCCGCACGTCTACCAGCTCGAAGGCGGCATCCTGAAGTACCTCGAGCAGACCGACGGCGCGCACTGGCGCGGTGACTGCTTCGTGTTCGATGGACGTGGCGCCATCGACAAGCAGCTCCAGCCCTCGCCTCCTCTCCCCGCAGGGGAGAGGGAAACGACGGCATGACCCTGCACATCGACAAACGCGGCCACGGTCCGTTGCCGCTGGTGCTGCTGCACGGCTGGGCGATGCACGGCGGCGTGCTGGCGCCGCTGGTCGACGCGCTGGAAACGCAGTGCACGATGTACGTGGTCGACCTGCCCGGGCATGGTTATTCGCGTGATTGCGGGTTGCCGCTGGAACCGCAGGCCTGCGCGGCGGCCATTGCGCGAAGCACGCCGCCGGCGGTCTGGCTGGGCTGGTCGCTGGGCGGCCTCATCGCCTTGACCGCCGCGCTGGAGATGCCACGGCAGGTACGCGGACTGGCGATGCTGTGCGCCACGCCGAAGTTCGTGCGCGATGCCGGCTGGCCATTCGGCGCCGACGGCAAGCTGGTGCATCAGCTCGCCACCGACCTGGAAACCGACTATCACGCCACCCTCGAGCGCTTCCTCGCGCTGGAGGCGATGGGCAGCGCCGACCCGCGCGCCGAACTGCGCCATCTGCGCCAACTGGTGTTCGCCCGCGGCGAACCCGACCTGCGCGTGCTGCAGGAAGGCATCCGCATCCTTGAAACCGTCGACCGCCGTGCGGCCTTGCCGGATCTGCGTGTGCCCAGCGCGTGGATCAGCGGGCGCCGCGACCGGCTGGTGCCGCCGCAGGCCATGCAATGGTCGGCCAGCCGCTGCGGCGGCAGCTACGACGAGATCCCGCAGGCCGGCCACGCACCGTTCTTCGGCCATGCCGAGGCCGTCTCGCGGCTGCTGCAGCCGCTGCTGGCATCCACCTTTCCCGAGCAGGTCCGATGAGTGATTTTCAACTCGACAAGCGCCAGGTAAGCCGCCACTTCGGCCGCGCCGCCAGGAGCTACGAACAGCACGATGTGCTGCAGCGCGAAGTGCAGGCCGCCATGCTCGATCGTCTGGACTTCTATACGTCCGTGCCGCAGCGCGTTGTCGACGTGGGATCGGGCACCGGCCGCGGCAGCGCCCTGCTCAAGCAGCGCTATCCCAAGGCCGAGGTGATCGCCGTCGACCTGGCGTTGCCGATGCTGCGCGCAGCGAAGCAGCACAGCAGCTGGCTGAAGCCGATCGTCCGTGTGTGCGCCGACGCCAGCACGCTGCCGCTGGCCGACCACAGCGTCGACGTGCTGCATTCCAACCTGTGCTTCCAGTGGATCGACGACCTGCCCGCGCTGTTCGGCGAATGCGTGCGCGTGCTGAAGCCAGGTGGCCTGCTGGCGTTCTCGACCTTCGGGCCGGACACCCTGAAGGAGTTGCGCGCCGCCTGGGCGGAGGCCGACCAGCAGCCGCATGTCAGCCGCTTCCTCGACATGCACGACGTCGGCGACGCCATGCTCAACGCCGGCCTGCGCGACCCGGTGCTCGACGTGTTCCGCTACACGCTGACCTACAGCGAGCCGCGCAAGCTGCTGGAGGAACTGCAGGGTCTGGGCGCCACCAACGCCGATCACGCGCGCGCGCGCGGCCTCACCGGCAAATCGCGCTACCGGCGCATGCTCGCCGCTTACGAATCGATGCGCGTGGACGGCCGCATTCCGGCGACCTGGGAAGTCGTCAGCGCGCACGCCTGGGGTCCGCCCGTGGGCCAGCCGCGACGCGGTGCCGGCGGCGAAATCGCGAGCTTCTCGATCGACAGCCTGCGCGGATCGCGGCGCAGCTAGCCCGGCTCACGGCGTGGCGGAAACGCCGGCCTTGGGCACATGGGTTTCGATCCAGCCGATGACGAACGCTTCCAGCGCCATGCGCGGCGGAACCTCGATGGACGCCTCTCGCACGAACGCGGCGGCAGCGGCAACGAACGCCTGCCGCGCCCGGCTGGCCGAGCGCTGGACGGTCGCCTGTCGCTGGCGCAGCTGGACGATATGCGGCGATGGCTGGCCAGGCCGGGCGAACTTCTGGTAGCGCCTGAGTTCGTCGGCCACCGCGTCGGTATCGAGCGATGCCTGCCATACCGCCGCGCGCGCCTTGAGCAACGCGATCAGCCACGCGACCGATGACGCTGGCCGGCCGGCATCATCCACTGCCATCAGCACGCGCAGCAGCGGCTCCGGCAACGGTGCCGGCACACGTGCCGGCTGCCTCCAGCTGGCTCAGAAAACCCGCATGGGGAAACGATGGCGAAGTATTCATCGGCAGCCTGAAGCGGAGCCGCTGACGATACGTGCTTCACCATGGTCACGCCAGGACGGACGCAGGAAAGGAGGCTGCCCGACCGGCCCGCTTCACCCTAAAATCCTGCAATCCGGCCGCCTTCGCTGACGGCCATGGCCACCGCCCACATGATGTATTCACCGGCCTCTGCCGCAGGAAAGCGTGATGATCGAGTTGGAAATCCAGGGGCTCTCGTCGACTCGCGACGGCTTGCTGATCGACGTAGGCCGCCTGGTGATGGCTTGCGGCTTCACCCTGCAGCGGCAGCGGCTGGTGCAGGATCCGCACGGCATCCTGCTGACCATGGTCGTGCGCGGGCCGTCGCGCGGCAGGAAGTCGTTGCAGGCGGCGCTGGATGGCTACGAACGTTTCATCAGCGTCAGGATGTTTCCCTGGGTGGAGGGCGAGCCCACGCCGCATTTCGGTGCATCGCTGCCGCGGACGGCGTACGTCCCGCCACCGTTGCCTGCAGCGCCGGCGACCGAACTGCCCGCAACACCTGCCGCGCGCGCCCCGGCCGAGGCCCGAACAGCCGGTGCGGTGATACCTGCACCGACGCCGCCATTGCCACCGGCGCCGGAGCCGGAGTTCGACTTCATCCAGCCGACACCGCGTCCACCTGCACCAACGAGCGTTCCCGTGGTCGCCGTTCCGTTCGTGGAACTGGTGCCGCTGGCACCGGATGAGCCGGCCGTCGAGAAGCTGTTGCGGGCGCACGAGCACGACTATCCGAACATCAGGCCCCAGTTGCTGGCGCTGCAGCGGTCGGTGCCGGAGGCGGCGCGCACATCGTCGCTGACGCTTGCCGGCAGGCGCACCGGAAGCTGGGTCTTCCAGCGCGAATACCCGCTGGACGAGGGGCTGGACCTGGGCGAGGCGATCGAGCGCATCGGCGTGCCTGCGTTGCGCGCGCTGGTCGAGGTTGATCGGCACGGCAACCAGCTGCACATCCACGACAGTCCGCTCTGCAGCACCGACGCTCAATCGGGCTGCGGCTTCTTCGGTGGTTTCCTGGAAGGGTTGCTCGAGCCCGTCATCGCGCCGGCAACCCTGTCGGTCTTTCCCGTCTGTTGCCGCAGCTATGGGGCCGAGGCCTGCGTGCTGGATTTGTCGGATTGAGCATTCGGCCAGACCGACGCACAGGCAGGCGCGGGCGCGTCCGTACGGCACCGCAAGGCGCGCGCGATCAGCACGACTGACCCGCTTCAGATATCCGCCAGCCGTTCCCTGCGACGTGTCGCCCTGCGCTCCCGCTGACGCGCCCACCATGCCTTGCGCCGTTCGGCCAGGCACGAAAAGATCACGTACAACGCCGGCGTGCTGAGCAGGGTCAGGCTTTGCGAGATCAGCAGGCCGCCGATCAGCGCGATGCCGAGCGGGCGGCGCAGTTCGCTGCCTTCGCCCAGGCCGATCGCGATCGGCAGGGCGGCGAGGATCGCCACCATGGTGGTCATCATGATCGGGCGGAAGCGCACGATGCACGCTTCGCGCGCGGCCTCGAGCGGGCTCTTGCCGTGCTCGCGTTCGGCGACCAGGGCGAAGTCGATCATCATGATCGCGTTCTTCTTGACGATGCCGATCAACAGCACCAGCGCGATCTGCGCCACCACCGACAGTTCGGTGCCGGTGAGCCACAACGCCAGCAATGCGCCGGCGCCGGCGGCCGGCAGGGTGGACAGGATGGTGATCGGATGCACCAGGTTCTCGTACAACATGCCGAGCACGATGTAGACGGTGAGCACGGCGGCCAGGATCAACCAGCCCATGCCGCCCTGCGCTTCCTCGAAGCGCTGGAAATCGCCACCCATGTTGAGCTTGATGTCGCCGGGCATGCGCATGTTCTGCACGGTGGCCTGGATGATCGCGGTGGCCTCGCCCATGCTCACGCCGGGCGCGAGGTTGAAGCTGAGATCCATCGTGGTGTACTGGTTCTGGTGGCGGATCTGCGAAGGCGCCAGCCCCGCCTCCTGACGCGCGAACGCGGTGATCGGGATCATCTTGCCGCTGCTCGATCGCACGTAGATGCGATTGAGCGCCTCCGGCGTGGCGGTCTGGTCGGGCAGCGCGTTGACCACCACCTTGTACTGGTTGATGTCCGAATAGATGGTCGACACCTGGCGCTGGCCGAACGCGTCGTACAGCGCGCCGTCGATGGTGCCGATCGACACGCCCAGGCGCGCGGCCTTGTCGCGGTCGATCACGATGTTCTGGCGCAGGCCGGCTTCGTCGACGTCGGTGCCGACGTCCATCAGCTTGGGGTTCTTCTTCAGCTCGGTCTGCAGTTTCGGCAGCCACTCCTGCAGACCGGCGAGGTCGTTGCCCTGCAGCGAGACCTGATACTGCGCGCCCTGGCTGGTACCGCCGCCACCGCCGCTGGGCAGATCCTGCACCGGCCGCAAGCGAAGGTTGAGGTCGGGATAGTTCGCCGCCTTGGCGCTCAGGCGCGCCAGCACCGCGAAGGTGTCGTCCTTGCGCCCCTCGGCGCGGGTCTTCAGGTCGATATTGAACGAACCGCTGGTGCCCTGCCGGCTGCTGCCCAGACGCGACCCCACGGTGGCCACGTCCGGATCAGCCATCAGCATCGCGGTGAGCCGCTGCAGGCGCTGCTTGCTTTCGGCGAACGACACGGTGGCGCTGGAATTGGCGCGGCCCCAGATCAGGCCGGTGTCCTGCGCCGGGAACAGGCCAGCCTTGACCGCGCCGAACAGGTAGAACGTGGCCACGATCAGCACCAGCGGGGTCAGCGAGAACAGCAACGCATGGCGCAGCGAAAAGTTCAACGCACGGCTGTAGACGCGCAGCATGCCGGCGTGGAAACCGTCCAGCGCGCGGCCGAGTTTCGAGGGCGGCTGCGCGTTGCGCACGGGCTCCCGATGACCGCGCAGGAAATGTCCGCACAGCGCCGGCGTCAGCGTCAGCGACACCGTCGCCGATACCACGATCGCGGCCACCAGGGTCACCGCGAACTCGTGCATGAACATGCCGGTGACGCCGCCGGCGAACAGCAGCGGGATGAATACCGCGATCAGCGAAGCGGTGATCGAGACGATGGTGAAGCCGATCTCGCGCGCGCCGGTCAGCGTGGCCTGCATGCGCGACATGCCGTCATCGATGTGGCGGATGATGTTCTCGATCACCACGATGGCATCATCCACCACGAAGCCGATCGCGATCACCAACGCCAGCAGGGTGAGGTTGTTGAGCGTATAGCCGAGCACATACATCACCACGAACGCACCGGCCAGCGACAGCGGCACCGCCACCGCCGCGATCAGCGTGGGCGCGAGCCGGCGCAGGAACAGCGCCATGGTCAGGATCACCATCGCCAGCGAAATCAGCAGCGTCGCCTGCACCTCGTGCAGCGAGGCGCGGATGGTCGGCGTACCGTCGAAGAACGGGGTCAGCGCGGTGCCCGGCTGCAGGTAATCACGCAGCAGCGGCAGCTGGTCCTTGACCAGGTCCACCGTGGCGATGATGTTGGCGTCGGCCTTCTTGTAGACGTACATCAGCACAGCCGGCTTGCCGTGGAACCAGGCAGCCTGGTACGCGTCCTGCTGACCGGCGTAGACGTTGGCCACGTCGGCCAGCCGCACCGGGGTGCCGGCGTGGCTGGCGATCACCAGTTGAGCGAACTGATCCGCCGTGTGCAGCTGGGTGGTGGCACTGACCGCCATGGTGGTGCTGCCGTTGGAGAGGAATCCCTCCGGCGAGGTCACGTTGGCCGCGCTCAGCGCGTTGCGCAACTGGTCCGGCGACAGACCCATCGCGTTCAACGCGCGCAGGTTCACGTCGACGCGGATCGCCGGCGTGGCCGCACCGGCGATCTCCACCGACGAGACGCCCGGCAGCTGGCGCAACCGCTGCGCCAGCAGGCTGTCGGACACGTTGTAGAGGTCGGCGGGGGACTGCGTATCGGAGGTCAGCGCCAGCGCGATGATCGGGTCATCGTTGGGGTTGGCCTTCTGATAGCTCGGCGCACCGTTGAGGCCGGTGGGCAGGTCCGGCGCGGCCGCGTTGATCGCCGCCTGCACATCGCGCGCGGCCGAGTCCAGGTCGGTGCCGGTCTGGAACATCATGAACACGAAGGTGCTGCCTTCGGAGCTGGACGAGCGCATGGTGTCGATGCCGGGCACCTGGCCCAGGTGCCGCTCCAGCGGCGCGGCCACGGTCGAGGCCATGGTGCTGGCGTCCGCGCCGGCCTGGGTGGCCTGCACGAAGATCGCCGGAAACTGCATGTTCGGCAACGCCGCCACGCCGAGCAGGAAGTAGCCGATCATGCCGACCACGAACAGCCCGATCGCCAGCAGCGAGGTGCCGATCGGGCGGCGGATGAAAGTGCCGGAGATGTTCATGGATCAGGCGTGACCGGGGGATGGGCGACGGTATGACAGACAACGCGTGAATACTTCATCCCAAGGTCAACGCCCCAGCTGCGAAAAGGTTGATTCGCTGCGGATCCTTGCGGGAGCGGCTTCAGCCGCGATGCTTTTGCATGGCGTGGTAAAACGCATCGCGAATGAAGTCGCTCCCACCGTCATTGCGACATGCGCAGCGAAATCAGTTCGGCGCACTACGCGACGCTCTGGTTCGCATGCTTCAGCGCGCGCTGTTCGCGGCGCACGGCCAGCCAGTCGGAAAAACGCTCCATGTACAGGTAGATAACCGGCGTGGTGTACAGCGTGACCAGCTGCGACAGCAGCAGACCGCCCACGATCGACACGCCCAGCGGCCGGCGCAGTTCGGCGCCGATGCCGTTGCCCAGCGCCAGCGGCAGCGCGCCGAGCATGGCCGCGGCGGTGGTCATCATGATCGGGCGGAAGCGCAGCAGGCAGGCGCGGCGGATCGCGTCGCGCGCGTTCATGCCGGTGCGCCGCGCCTCGATCGCGAAGTCGATCATCATGATCGCGTTCTTCTTGACGATGCCTATGAGCAGCACGATGCCGACGATGCCATCCACCGACAGGCTCATGCCGCACAAGATCAGCGCCAGCAGCGCGCCGACACCGGCGGGCGGCAGGGTGGAGATGATCGTCAGCGGATGGATGTAGCTCTCGTACAGCACACCCAGCACGATGTAGATCACCACGATCGCCGCCAGCAGCAGCAACACCTCGTCGCCCAGTGAAGAGGTGAACTCGGCGGCCTTGCCGACGAATTCACCGCGCACCTGCGGCGGGAAGTTCAGCTGTGTCTCGACCTCGTGGATCGCGGACACCGCATCGGACAGCGAGTAACCCGCCGCCACGTTGAACGCCAGCGTCACCGCGGGCAGCTGCTGCTGGTGGCTGACCACCAGCGGCGCGCTGGTGACCTGCGCGCTGACCAGCGAGGACAGCGGGATGGTGCCGCCGCCACCGAGCTGGAAGCCGACGTTGCCGGCGTTGCCGATGCCCGACGGCGTCGCCGAGTTGCTCGACTTCAGCTGGCCGAAGCTGGTCGCATCGCTGCCGGTGAGCGCGCCGTTGCCGTTGCCGCGCACGGTCAGCTTGTTGAGCAGGTCGTCGCTGGAGCGGAACTCCGGCGCCACTTCCAGCACCACGCGATACTGGTTGAGCTGGGTGAAGATGGTCGAGATCTGGCGCTGGCCGAACGCGTCGTACAAGGTGTCGTCGATGCTCTGCACCGGCACGCCGAGGCGGCTGGCCTTCTCGCGGTCGATGGTGAGCTTCAGCGCGTTGCCGTTGTTGGCCAGGTTGTTGTCGACATCGGACAACTCCGGCCGCTGGCGCATCGCCTGGGTCATCTGCCCCGCGTACTGGGCCAGCTCGACCGAGTTCACGTCCGACAGCGAATACTGGTATTCGGTGGCCGCCACGCGGCTGTCCAGCGTCACGTCCTGCACCGGTTTCAGGTACAGCGCCACGCCCGGTATGTTGGCCACCGTCTGCTGCAAGCGTGGCAGCAAGGCGTCCAGGCCGTCGCGGTCGCCGCGATCCTTCAGCACGATGCTGAGCTGGCCCTGGTTGAGCGTGGGGTTGATCGTGCCCGCGCCGATGAACGCGGCCACGCCGGCCACCGCGGGATCCTTGCGCAGGGCCTCGGCGACCGCCTTGGTGCGGTCTTCCATCTGCGGGAACGCGATGTTGTCGTCGGCCTGCACCACACCGGTGATCAGGCCGGTGTCCTGCTCGGGCAGCAGGCCCTTGGGGATCACGATGTACAGGAACACGGTGAGCACCACCGCGGCGGCCGCCACCAGCATGGTCAGCTGGCGATGGTCGAGCACCCAGTCCAGCGTGTCAGCGTACAGGTCGACCGTGCGTGTCCACAGATCGCGCTTGCCGGCAGCGGCCTGGCGCTCGTGGGTGTCGTCGCCCGGCGGTAGCTGATCGGGCTTGAGCAGGTAGGCGCACATCATCGGCGTCAGCGTCAGCGACACCAGCATCGAGATGGTCACCGCGATGGTCAGCACCCAGGCGAATTCGTGGAACAGCCGGCCGGTGACACCAGGCATCAACAGCAGCGGCAGGAACACCGCCACCAGCGAGACGGTCAGCGACAGCACGGTGAAGCCGATTTCCTTGGCACCGAGCTCGGCCGCTTCCTTGCCACTCTTGCCTTGCTCGATGTAGCGCACGATGTTCTCGATCATCACGATCGCATCGTCGACCACGAAACCGGTGGCCACGGTGAGCGCCATCAGCGACAGGTTGTCCAGCGACATGCCGGTGAACGCCATCACGCCGAACGTGCCCATCAGCGACAACGGCACCGCCACCGACGGAATGATGGTGGCCCACAGCCGGCGCAGGAACACGAAGATCACCGCCACCACCAGGAAGATGGTCAGCAGCAGGGTGAACTGCACGTCGTGCACCGAGGCCTGGATGGTGATCGTGCGGTCGGCGAATACATCCAGGTGCACGTCGGCCGGCAATGCGGCGCGCAACTCGGGCAGCACCGTGCGGATCTGCGCCACCGTCTGCACGATGTTGGCGCCGGGTTGGCGGCGCACGTCCAGCAGCACCGCCGGCTTGCCGTTGGCCCAGGCGGCGAGCTGATCGTTCTCGACACCATCGACCACGCGGGACACGTCGGCCAGCCGCACAGGCGAATTGTTCTTGTAACTGATGATGGTGTTCTTGTATTCGGCCGCATCGGAGAGCTGATCGTTGGTGCCGATCGAGTAGCTCTGCGTCTTGCCGTTGAGCGTGCCCTTGGGCGCGTTGACGTTGGCCTGGGTCAGCGCCGATCGCACGTCCTCCATGGTGAGGCCGAGGTTGGACAGCTGCGCCGGATTCACCTGCACGCGCACCGCGGGGCGCACGTTACCGGCGATCGAGACCAGACCCACGCCCTGCACCTGCGACAATTTCTGCGCGATGATCGAGTCGGCCAGGTCGTTCACCTCGCGCAGCTGGCGGCTGTCGGAGGTGAGCTTGAGGGTGAGGATCGGTGCGTCGGCCGGGTTCACGCGGTTGTACACCGGCGGATACGGCAGGTTGCCCGGCAGCGTGCCGCGTGCCTGGTTGATCGCGGCCTGCACGTCCTGCGCGGCGATGTCGATGTCCCGATCCATCGCGAACTGCAGGATGATCGTGGACAGCCCGGCCGAGGAGTCCGAACTCATCATGCTGAGGCCGGAGATCTGCCCCAGGTTGCGCTCCAGCGGCGTGGTGATCAGCGACGCCATGGTGCTGGCGCTGGCACCCGGATACTGCGTGCTCACCACCAGGCTGGGCGCCTCGATTTCCGGCAAGGCGGACACCGGCAGCTGGCGGTAGCCGAGGATGCCGAGCAGCAGTACCGCCACCATCAGCAGCGAGGTGGCGATCGGCCGGCGAATGAAGAGGGTCGAGAATCCCATGGCTATCCGTAACGTGTAGGTGCGGTGTCAGCCGCGATCGGGGCCGCATGGCGGCCATGCTCCAGGATGATCGCGGTGCCGGTGCGCCCTTCGGCGCACCGGGCTTTCATCAATGGCGGCGACCGCCACCGCGGGTATTTTTCTTGGCCTTGTCGAGCTCGGCCGCGGTCGGCGCCGCGGGCACTTCGCCCGGCTTGAGCGCGTTGACCTTGCTCCCCGGCTTCAGCCGGAACTGGCCTTCGGTGACCACCCGGTCGCCGGCCTTGAGGCCGCTGCCGATCATCACGTGGCTGTCGCCCACTTCGCCGGCGATCACCACCGCCTGCATCTTGACTGTGCTGTCGCCCTGCACCTGATAGACGTAGTCACCATCGGGCCCGCGCTGGACGGCCTGCGCCGGAATCACCAGGCCGCCGTCGACCGTGTTCACCAGCAGCTGCACGTTGACGAACTGGCCCGGCCACAGTTCGTTCTTGGCGTTCGCGAATTCGGACTTGAGGCGGAACGTGCCGGTGGTGGTGTCGATCTGGTTGTCGATCACTTTCAACACGCCGCCGCTGGCGATCGGGTGGGAGTCCGTGCGGTCGAGCGCGGTCACCTGCAGCGCGGCGCTGTCCTTGCCGGCTGCGGCGCGCACCATGTCCAGGTTCTGCTCGGGCAGGGTGAACATGATGTTGATCGGCTGCAGCTGGGTCAGCGTGACGATCGAGGTGGTGGTGGTGACCACGTTGCCCGGATCCACGCCGCGGATGCCGGCCAGGCCGTCGATCGGCGAGATCACCTTGGTGTAGTTCAATTGCACCTGGCTGTCGCGGATATTGGCCGCGTCGGCCGCCACCGCGGCCTGATATTGCGCCGAGGTGTTGCGCAAGGTGTCCAGATCCTGCTTGGAGATGTAACCCTTCGCGGCCAGATCCTGGCTACGCGACAGGTTGCTCTTCGCCGTATCCAGCAGCGCCTGGTCCTGATGCTGCTTGGCCAGCGCCTGGTCGTAGGCGGCCTGGTAGGTGCGCGGGTCGATCTGCGCCAGCACCTGGCCCTTCTTCACCGGCTGGCCTTCGGTGAACTCCAGGCTGAGCAGCTGGCCGCCCACCTGCGGGTTCACGGTGACCGTATTCAGCGCCTGCACCGTGCCCAGGGCAGTCAGGTAGACCGGCACGTTCTGTTTGACCACCGGCACCACGGTAACCGGCACGGGCGGCGTCTCGTCCTTGCCATCCTTGCCCTTGGTCTTTCCGGCCGTTTGCGCCGAGGCCGTACCGGCCGGCTTGTGCAGCAGACGAAAACCCACGACGGCCACGACGATCACGACAATGACGATCAACGCGATCTTCCAAAAACGCGACATGTAAAACTCCTGGACTGAACAGTGCGGTCAACCGGCACTCGGCAACGCGGCAAGCGTCTCTCACGATGGCAGCGCCTGCCGGGCTCGCACCCTTTCGGACGCTGCCGACAAACGCCTTTCTAGGGTGAAAGCATAGGGGCAGTTGAACGAACTTGGACAATGCCGGTTGACATGGGTAAGGCATGACCGATGGCATGGCCATGCGCCTTGCGGTGCAAATGCCCGCCCACTGCGGCCTGCGGCGCAGCACCTGACCTGCGCTGCATCGCCGCGCCGCACTGAAACTTGCCGCGCGCTTCGTTTATAATCCGCGACTGGTTGCCCGTCAGACTCCTGAACCGGTGTCTGGCGGCAGCGACATGCATGCCGTGCATCAGTCACGGCGATCCTTTGCCGGATGATACGCAAGACCGGCGACAGTACAGGCAATTCAGACAGGTCGGGCTGCCATCGTGGCGTACCGGCTTGTCCACTCGACAGGAGTACGTGCGTGAGCGGTCCCATGAGCAAATCCGATCAGAGCGTCTTGCGCCAGTTTTCGATCATGATCGGCGGTCTGGCGCTACTGGCGGTGGTGCTGATTTTCGCGGCGCTGGCGATTCACGAACACGAGCCCCAGGAAAGCAACCCGAACCAGGCGGCGGCGACGTCGGCACGGATCGCGCCGGCCGGCGCGGTATACGCCGGCAACACCGGTCGCGCCGCCATGCAGGCGGCAGCCGATGCCGCAGCCAAGGCGGCCGCCTCGCAGGTCGCCTACGGCGGCACCACGGATGGCAAGGCGATCTTCGATCACCTGTGCACCAGCTGCCACACGTCCGGCGTGGCCGGCGCACCCAAGGTCGGCGACAAGGCGGGGTGGAGCCCGCGCATTGCCCAGGGCATTGACACCCTGGTCAAGCATGCGATCGACGGTTATCACGGCCCGGACGGCAATTTCATGCCGCCGAAGGGCGGAAACCCGGCACTCACCGACGAACAGGTGACCAACGCCGTGCACTGGATCGTCGATCAGGCGAAATAATTCGCCTGATCCAGCGAGCCTTCGATCAAACGCCGCCCCTCGGGCGGCGTTTTCGTTTGCCACTCCCCCTGACAGGGGGAGGTTGGGAGGGGGAGCTCGGGCGTGCGAGAAGATCAAAAGCACCCCTCGCCTGAAGGACTCCCTTCGGTCGCCAGCCCTCCCCTGCGTTGCAGGGGAGGGAGCACAGACACTCACGCCGCCTTTTCCGCAACCCACGCCCGCGCAAACCCCTGCAACTGCGGAAAGAACGCCTCGAAGTGCGGCTGCAACAACGCATCGCGCTGCACCAGCACGGGCAAGGCCGAGTCCAGCGGATTGGCGCGGCTGAGGCGCTGCCCGATGCCGGTCAACGCGTCGCCCAGCGTCGCGCGATCGGCATAGCCGGCGGGCAGGCCGTGCGTCTCCATGTAGCCGCGGAATCGACGCAGCGCCGGCGGCAGCAACGCATCGTGCCGATGCAGCAGGGCGCGCAAGGCCGCCGAGTAGTCATCCAGCGAATGGGCGTTCCAGCGCGAAAAATCGCGTGCCAGGCAATGGTCGAACCACATGTCCAGCATGATGCCGCCGTAGCGCCGGTACGGCGGCGGCAGCAAGGCCTTGGCCGCAAGCACGTCGGGATGCGCATCGGTGTAGACGTCGATGGCGCGGTGCAGGCGCAGGCCATCGATCACCGGCGCAGGCAGCGTCATCTTCTCCGGCCGGCCGTGCAGGAAATCGCCGAGCATGCCGCCCAGCTGCAGCAACTCATCGTCGCCGGCCAGCAGCGCATGCGCCAGATGGTTCATCCGGCGCGCCCGCGCCACAGGCGGCAAAGGCGTGCCGCGGCTATCATCGCGTGCATGAATCCCATCGAGCTGCCCGCCAACCCTGCCGGTTTTCCGGATGTCTCCGCCAGTTTCATGCTGGACGGTCCCGCCGGCAACCTCGAAGCCATCAGCGAGGTCGCCGAAGCGGACTGCGCGCGTGGCGCCGTGGCGGTGGTCTGCCACCCGCTGACGTCCGAGGGCGGCAGCATGCACAACAAGGTGGTGACGATGGCCGAGCGGGCACTGCGCGAATCCGGCGTCGATACGCTGCGCTTCAATTTCCGCGGGGCCGGCAACTCGCAGGGCGTCTTCGACAAAGGCCAGGGCGAAAGCGGGGACCTGGCCGCCGCGGTGGCCTGGGTACGCCGCGTGCGTCCGCACGATGCGCTGTGGCTGTGCGGTTTTTCGTTCGGCAGCTACGTGACCATCCGCAACGCGGTGCCGCTGCATGCCGATGCGCTGATCAGCATCGCACCGCCGGTCGGCCGCTTTGAGTTCGAGACGCTGGCCTTGCCGACCTGCCCCTGGCTGATCGTGCAGGGCGAGGCCGACGAAGTGGTCGAGCCGCAGGCGGTGTTCGACTGGGTCGATACGCTGGAGCACAAGCCCGAACTGGTGCGCATGCCCGACACCAGCCACTTCTTCCATCGCCGGCTGATGGATCTGCGCGGCGCGATCAAGCATGCCGTGCGTGGCTGGCTGCCGCCGCTGCGGCATGGCTGACGCCCGCCTTCGCCTCTTCCAGTGAACCTTGCTCCATGAGTGAAACCCCCTCGCCTGCGCCCAGCGCGCGCTACCACGAAGGCGTCGCCGCGCATCGTTGGGAATCCGATCCCGCCCAGCTCGCGCTGCTGCCCGAGTTCGATCGCATGCACGCGGCGCTGTGCGCGCAACCGGCCAGCGGCAACGGCCTGTTTGGACGGCTGAAATCCCTGCTCGGCAACGAGCCGCCCGAAGCGGTGCCGGGTCTCTACCTGTGGGGCACGGTCGGCCGCGGCAAGACCTTCCTTATGGATCTGTTCGCCGCCAGCCTGCCGCACGGCGTCGTGCTGCGCCGGCACTTCCACCGCTTCATGGCCGAGGTGCACGCGAGCCTGCGCACGCTGGGCGAGCGGCAAAGCCCGCTGATCGACGTGGCCGCCGACATCGCCTCGCGTTGCCGCGTGCTCTGCCTGGACGAGTTCCTGGTCAACGACATCGGCGACGCGATGATACTGTCCAACCTGCTCGACGCGCTGTTCGCGCGCGGCGTGAGCCTGGTTACCACCTCCAACACGGCACCGGCGAACCTGTACAAGGACGGCTTGCAGCGCGCGCGTTTCCTGCCCGCCATCGCGCTGATCGAACAACGCTGCCATGTGGTCGAGATGACCTCCTCGCATGACTGGCGCCTGCGCGCGCTGACGCAGGCGCCGGTCTATCTCACCCCGCCCGGCGCCGAGGCGCATCGGGCGCTGGAGCGCATCTTCGCCAGCCAGGCCGGCGGCAAGGTGGAGCAAGACGGTGTGCTGCGCATCAACGGTCGCGATATCCCCTTTCACAAGCGCGCCGACGGGATCCTGTGGTTCGAATTTGCAGCGCTGTGCGAAGGCCCGCGCGCCGTCGCCGACTACATCGCGCTGGCCAAGGCCGGCCCCGCCGTCATCATCGCCAACGTGCCGCAGTTCACCCTCTACAGCGACGACGCGGCGAAGCGTTTCGTGCAGTTGGTGGACGAGTTCTACGACCACCGCGTCAAGCTGGTGCTGTCCGCCGCCGCGCCGATCACCGAGCTCTACGATGGCGAACGCCTGCGCGCCGAATTCGGCCGCACCGAGTCGCGCCTGATCGAGATGCAGAGCGAGGAATATCTCGCGCAGCCGCATCGGGCGGAGTGAGGCTCGGCCGGCCTGCGCGCAGGGCGTCCGCCGCCGGTATTGCGTTGCGGCGCCCTTCGCACCGCAGTAGCCTGCCCGAACGCAATGATGCGGTCCCGACCGGAAGGAGTACACGATGCACTCGACCACGGGGACCACGGGCCTGGTGCCGGATAAGCCGACGGGCATGACGCAGAAGACGGCGACCCCGGGCGAGCTGTCGGAAGAACCGTTTGCGGTCCCCGGCTTCGACGCAGTGGCGCGGCTGGCCGCGGGGTCGCTGAAGGTGCCGCTGGTGTCGCTGATACTCCGCGGCGGTGGCGCGTTCTGGTATACCGGCGGTCCCCGCGAAGGGACCTACGCGGCGCCCGCGCTCGACGGCCTGTATTTCGATGCGGCCCGGCGCAGCACCGCGCAGGTGGTGCTGGACACGCATGGCGACGAACGTTTCGCCCACGCCACGCTGGCCGGCGGACTGGTGCCGGCGCCGATCCGCTTTTTCGCCAGCGAACCGGTGTCCACCCTCAGCGGCCGGCAGGTCGGCGCCCTGTGCGTGATGGATCACGTGCCACATCGCGAACTGAGCGAGCTCGAGCGCGCCGCCTTGCGCGACGCCGCCGCGCTGGCCGGCACCAGCGTGGTGCTGGGCAGTTACATCGGCCGGACCGATCCGGTCACCCAGCTGCCGCATCGCAACGCCTTCTTCGGCGATCTGCGCGGACAATTCCGCGACGGCATCGACCATGTCTGGCTCACCGCGATCGAAGTGGCGCCGGTCGAGCGCTTCAATGCCTTCGTGCGGGCCATGGGACATGCCTATGCCGACGAACTCATGCGCGGCGTGGCCGGTCGCATCCAGTCCTGGCTGACGCCGGGCATGCGCTTGTACCAGGTGGGAGTGACCCGCTTCGCAGTGTTGCTGAGCAACGCGCACGGACTGCTCGACACCGCCCGGCTGGACGACCTGGTGGCGCGCCTGCGCCGGCCGTTCGAATGCCTGAACATTCCGCTGACCATCCAGCCAGGCGTTGGACTGCTCAAGGTCGACGAGGCCGAGTTGCGCACCGGCGATCCGCTGCGACTGGTGATGAGCGCCTCGCATGAAGCCCAGCACAGCGAGAGCGGCTGGGCGCTGTACGACCGCGACCAGGACGAGCGCCACCGCCGCGAATTTTTCCTGGTGACCGAGCTGGCGGCCGCGCTCACCGAACGCATCGAGCTGGATCTTCATTACCAGCCGCGCATCGATCTCGAACACGGCCGCTGCGTGGCGGTGGAAGCGCTGGCGCGCTGGCAGCATCCGACGCTGGGCATGGTTCCACCGACCGAGTTCATCCGGCTGGCCGAGTCGGCCGGGCTGATGCGCTCGCTGACCGAATGGGTGCTCGACCACGGCATCGCCCAGCTCGCCATCTGGCGAAAGCAGGGACATGACATCCAGCTGTCGGTCAACGTCTCCAGCGCCGATTTCGGTGCTGACCTGGTCACCCGGCTGACGGCGGCGGCATCACGGCACGGGGTCGATCCGGGCTGGCTCGAACTGGAATTCACCGAGAGCACGCTGCTGCTGCACAGCGAGGCCACGCGCAGCCACCTGGCCGCCATCCGCGATCTGGGCACGGGCATCGCCATCGACGATTTCGGTACCGGCTACAGCAACCTCAACAGCTTGCGCCAGATGCCGGCCACCTGCCTGAAGATCGACCAGTCGTTCGTGCGCGCCATCGATGCCAATCCGCACGACGCGGCGATCGTGCGCTCGGTGGCCGACCTCGCGCGCGACCTGGGCTTTCGCGTGGTGGTCGAGGGCGTGGAAACCCAGCGTGTGCTCGACGCCGTGCTCGGCATGGCCTGCGATGAGGTGCAGGGCTTCCATCTCGCGCGGCCGATGCCGGCACAGGCCCTGCCCGGCTGGCTCGCGTCCCACGTGCCCGCGGGCATGCGTCGCTCGCGCTGAATCACGTCGGGATGGATGGCGCAGCCCGCAGGGGGAGGAACTGCTAACGTGCGGCAACCACGCCGGAGCCGCGCATGTCCATCATCCTCACCCTCGCCTTGCTGCTGGCTTCGCCCGCCGCCGGCCACGACGACAGTTTCGCCGCGCGCGTGCTGCGTGGCCGGATGGTGGAAGCCGGCCCGACCGGCGCCGACTACCAGAAGGCGCTGTGGCAGCAGATCAACGATCCGGCCGCCGCCGCGCTGAAGGGCTGCATCGCCCGCCATGCCCCGGCGGACAAGTCGCCGTTCACCGTGGTCGCCAATGTGCACGCGGACGGCAAGCCCGACCAGGTGCTGGCGCAGCCGGCCACGCCGGTCGCCGAATGCTTCGCCGACTGGCTGGCCACCAACACGTTGCCGTCGCCGCCGGCGCTGGACGACGAGCCGGTCTATCCGATCGAAATCGACGTCAGCATCGTGCCGTGAGACCGCCGGCAGACCCGGCCGGCGCCCCGCTCATACCGGCTGCAGCCGGGCCTGCTGGAAACGGCGGTGATGGATCAGCAGCCCACTGAAGTAGGCGATGTAATAACCGACGAGCAGGCCGATCACCAGCATGGTCAGCGGGCTGAGGTTCTGACCCGCCGGCGACGCTGCCGTTGCCGCGGGAATGCCCTGCATCTGCGGCAACAGCACCAGCAACCGCCAGCCCAGCCGGGCGAGCAGCAGCACGGTGAGCAACGCGCCGATCCACGGATTGGGCACGTAGCAATCGCCCTTGACCGGGTCGACCTCGAAGCGGGTCAGGCGCAGGCCGAGCAGGCCCAGCGCCGCACCGATCATGACGCCACCGATCAGTCCCTCAGCCAGTTCGATGCGCTGAAAGCCGCTGAGCGCGAGCGCGGCGCCAATCACCGAGAACAGCACGATGCGGAAGATCATTCGCTTGCGCTGGATCGGCTGGCGGCCGAATTGCCGCCGCACGCGCCGCCAGACGAGCCAGGCCAGCACCGGCAGCATGACGAGGTATTGGGTCAGATGGACAGGCATGGGCATTGCCGCGTAATGAATCCGCACGCAGCTTAGTCGAGCGACCTGCCCGGTGGCGACTGACGATCGTCACGCATCGGGCACGCGCAACCCACTCAGCCGCCGGCCAGTTGCTCCGCCAGCGGACGCGTCCGTTCGGTCACCACGTTGCCGGTGTGCAGGGTGGACTTGCGCTCGATCAGCATCAGGCAGCATTCCTGCTCGGCGACCGGGTTGTGCCTGGTGCCCCTGGGCACCACGAACATCTCGCCTTCGGCGAGCTCGACCGCACCGGCTTCCATCTCGATGCGCAGATGGCCGGCGAGGATCAGGAACATTTCGTCCTCGTCGTCGTGGCTGTGCCAGCCGAAGGTGCCGAGCACCTTGGCGACCTTGACGTAGGAATCGTCCAGCTCGCCGATGACGCGAGGCGACCAGTGCTCGGTCAGCGCCTCGGCGGCCTGCCTGGGGCAACGCGCCTGCAGCATGGGTGCGGCTGTCGGTGGCGAGTTCATGTGAGCTCCGCGTAGGGGGACCCGACGAGATTACTTGCCTCCGGCAACGCCGGAAATCGAAAGATCCGCAAGTCGGCCTTTAGCGGATTTCAACACGGGAAATCCGACGCCGGGCACGCGACCAGCGTTACCGGCCGCAAGCATCCATGCTCAAGGCGCCGCCTTGCCCTGGTTCGCCACCGCTGCCATCTTCGCCGCGATGTCGGCGGCGTCGCCCAGGTAGTAATGGCGCAGCGGCTTGAGGTGTTCGTCGAACTCGTACACCAGCGGCACACCGTTGGGGATGTTCAGTTCGACGATCGCCTCGTCGGAGATGCCGTCGAGATACTTCACCAGCGCGCGCAGCGAATTGCCGTGGGCGACCACCAGCACGCGCTGGCCGGCGCGGATCGCCGGCGCCAGCACTTCGTGCCAGTACGGCAGCACGCGCTCGACAGTGTCCTTCAGGCACTCGGTATCGGGGATGTCTTTCGGATCGAGCGTGGCGTAGCGCGGATCGTGCACCGATTCGTTGGCGCTGCGCTCGAGCGGCGGCGGCGGGATGTCGTAGCTGCGGCGCCAGACCTTGACCTGCTCTTCGCCGTACTGCGCCGCGGTCTCGGCCTTGTTGAGGCCGGTCAGCCCGCCGTAGTGACGCTCGTTGAGGCGCCAGTCGGTGAGCACCGGCAGCCACATCAGGTCCATCGCCTCCTGCACGCCCCACAAGGTGCGTACCGCGCGCTTGAGCACCGAGGTATGCGCCACGTCGAAGGCGAACCCGTCGGCGCGCAGCAACCGGCCCGCTTCCTGCGCTTCGGCCACGCCCTGCGCGGTGAGATCGATGTCGGCCCAGCCGCTGAAGCGGTTGTCGAGGTTCCACTGCGACTGGCCATGGCGGATCAGGACGAGCTTGTGCATGAATGCGTCCAACCTTGAGTGAGCCGACAATGGTGCAGGCGCATCGGGGCAGCGTCAAATGCGCCCCTGCCACAGGTCATGCTAAACCGGATGCGCCAGAGCGGCATCCTAATGCGTACCACTCATCCGGAGATTGCCATGCGTCGTTTTTCCACGGTTCTCATGCTTGCCGCCCTCTCGCTGACCCTGCCGTTGCTGGCGGTCGCCCACGACGACGACGTCGACAAGGTCAACGGCACCGCCCGCGTGGAAGCGGGCCAGCACGCCGGCGACGTCAGCTCGGTGAACGGTGCGGTGGAGATCGGCGACAACGCCATCGTGCAGGAAGCCAGCACGGTCAACGGCTCGGTCACGCTGGGCAACAAGGCCCAGGCCAGCAAGCTGGGCACGGTCAACGGCGCGATCACGCTCGGCGCCGGCAGCCGCGTCCGCGGCGAGGTCGAGGCAGTCAACGGGCATATCCAGCTGGAGCAGGGCGCCGACGTCGGCGGCAAGGTCGACAACGTGAACGGCGGGATCGAACTCGACGCCGCGCACGTCGGCGGCGGCATCGAGACGGTCAGCGGCGACATCACCGTCGGCGCCAACTCGCGCGTCGAGGGCGGCATCCTGGTCGACAAGCCGCACGGCTGGTTCAGCGGCAACAGCCGCACCCCCGAAGTGGTGATCGGGCCGCACGCCATTGTGCAGGGCACGCTGGAGTTCCGCCGCGAGGTGGTGCTGAAGGTCAGCGACAGCGCGCAGATCGGCGCGGTGAAGGGCGCCACGCCGGTGAAGTTCAGCGGCGCCACGCCGTAAGGCTTGCGACTCTGCTGTGGGAGCGACTTCAGTCGCGATGCTCTTGGCCTGCGTGTCGAAACGCATCGCGACTGAAGTCGCTCCCACAAGATCGGCCGCTAGACCCAGTCGCGCGGCTTGAGGTAATCAGCCAGCTTCGCCTCGGCGGAGCCGGCTTCGGGCTCGTAGGCATACTCGAAGCGCACCCGCGGCGGCAGGCTCATCAGGATCGACTCGGTGCGCCCGCCGGACTGCAGCCCGAACAGCGTGCCGCGGTCGTAGACCAGGTTGAACTCCACGTAGCGGCCGCGCCGGTACAGCTGGAACTCGCGCTCGCGTTCGCCGTAAGGCGTGTCCTTGCGGCGTTCGGCGATCGGCACATAGGCGTCGAGGAAGCCTTCGCCCACCGCGCGGGTGAAGTTGAAACAGCGCTCGAAGCCACCCTCGTTGAGATCGTCGTAGAACAGGCCGCCGACGCCACGCGTCTCATCGCGATGCTTCAGATAGAAGTAGTCGTCGCACCAGCGCTTGTAGCGCGTATAGACGTCCGTTCCATACGGCGCGCACAGGTCGCGCGCCACCGTGTGCCAGTGCCTCACGTCCTCGTCCACCGGATAGAACGGCGTCAGGTCGAAGCCGCCGCCGAACCACCACACCGATTCCACGCCTTCCTTGCTGGCCTCGAAGTAGCGCACGTTCGCGTGCGTGGTCGGCACGTACGGATTGCGCGGGTGCAGCACCAGCGACACGCCGGTCGCGATGAAACTGCCGCCGGCCAGTTCGGGCCGATGCGCGGTGGCGCTGGGCGGCAGCTGGGTACCGGACACGCGCGAGAAATTGACCCCGGCCTGCTCGAACACCGCGCCCTCGCGCAGCACGCGGGTGCGTCCGCCACCGCCCGCGGCGCGCTGCCATGCGTCCTCCTCGAAACGGGCGCGGCCATCGACGCTGCTCGATCGCGGCGCAGATGCGGTCCTGCAGCCCGCGCAAAAAGGATTCGGCAAGATCGGCTTGCTGGCTCATCGTCTGACTCGTCGATTCGGTCCAGCGAGCTTAGCAAGGCCATCGCTGCGGCGGCTGCGGCGAGACGCCGCGTGCAGCAACGATAAAAAAAACGGCCCCGCAACGGGGCCGTCGGTAGCCACCTGCGACTCGTCTCAGCCTGCCGGCGCCGCCATCGGCATGGCGCTGGCGCCGGCGGAAATCAGCTGCAGGTCGCGGCCGATGTCGCCGCTGAGATAGCGCATCCAGCCCATGTAGTTGGTGTGGATCATGCGCTGGCCGTTCCGCTTCACCTCGTACTTGAGGTTGCTGCTGTCGACGTAGCTGATCTGGATCTTGCGCGTGTCGAAAGCGATGTGGATCCGCGCGACGTAGTCGTTGCCGGTCAGCGTGGAATCGATGCCGTCGGCGTGTTCGGCGGTGACCGTCCAGCCGCGCCCGATCAGCGCGCCCTTGATCGCCTTGCTCACCTGCGCCGCGGTCAGGCCGGCCGGCACGTCGATCGGCGGCGGATCGCTCAGCGGCGTCTGGCGAAAGGCCATGGTCAGCAGCAGCATGGGCAACAGCAACAACAACAGCAGGCGCGAACGCGGCATCGTCTTCTTCCCTGAGCGGAGCCGGCACATGCACGGCCCGCGCAGTCTGCCCGCGTGACCGATCACGCACAAGCCGTCATCGTTCCTGCGCTCAGCTGAGCCGCGCCGCCATCCGCCGATGCCCGACCAGATGCGCCCAGCGCAAACCCAGGTCGGTCCACATCAGGTAACCGGCCTCGAGCAGCAGGCGGCCGAGATAGCCTGCATGCCGCGGCAGCACCGATTCGGCCGCCACCGGCAGGCCGGTGAAGCCGAGCTGGCGCGCCAGCAGCAGGCAGCGCGCCAGATGATAGCGGCTGGTCACCAGCGCCACCGGCGGCAGGTCGGCGCCATCGGCCTGCAGCAGCCGTCGCGCATGCCGCAGGTTTTCCGAGCGAGTCGACCGAATCCTGTTCCAGTTCCACCCGCACGTGACTGGGCAAGCCATGCCGCTGCAACCAGGCGTGGCCGGCTGACGCTTCGCTGCGCTGGCCGCCACTGCAACCGCCGAGCAGCATCACGTGATCGGTCTGCGCGTGCTGCGCCAGGACCAGCGTGCGGCCGAGGCGCTGCTGATAATCGTGTTCCGGCGCACCGTCTTCGAGGCGCCGACCGAACACCAGCGCGACCATCCGCCGCGGTGGCACCAGCGGGCTGCGCGCGGCGACGCGGCAGACGTGGATCAGGTAGGCCAGCCAGATGAGTCCCGCGCTGAGGACCAGCGCCAGCACGGTGACCGCGGCGGCATGCTGCACGTCGCGGTCGCGCAGGTAACGCCAGGTGCGTGGGTTCGATGACATGCAGGTCACGGCGCGGTGAAGATGCGCCAGTCTAGCCGGCACGCCCGCTGTTCGCGGCGCCTTCATGCCGCCCTCAGCACCATGCTCCACCGCCTGCAGACCGGTCGGCCGCAGGCTAGGCAAGCTGTGGGGTGACCGCTAGGCTTTCGCGATGCCCATTCCGATGACACCACTCGCGGTCACCGCGTACACCGCCACGTCCGCCATCGGCAACGGCCTGGCAAGACAGCTCGATGCGCTCCGGCACGCCCGCAGCGGACTGCGCCCCAACGACATCAGCAGCATGCCGCTGGCCTGCTGGATCGGCCGCGTCGACGGCGTCGAGGAGACCACGCTACCCGCCGCGCTCGCCAGCTGGGAGTGCCGCAACAACCGGCTGGCCTGGCTGGGCCTGAACCAGGACGGCTTTCTCGACAAGGTACGTTCGGCGCGCGACCGCTATGGCGCCACGCGCGTGGCGCTGCTGCTGGGCACCTCCACCGCCAGCATCGGCGCCACCGAAGAAGCGTATCGCCGGCTCGATGCCGATGGCGGTTTCGCCGACGACATGCTGCGGCCGCAGATCCATGCGCCGCATTCGCTGGCTGCCTTTGTCGCCGCCGCGCTGGCGCTGGAAGGCCCTTGCCTGACCATCTCCACCGCCTGCTCGTCCAGCGCCAAGGTGTTCGCCAATGCCGAGCGGATGATCCGGCTCGGCCTGGTCGATGCGGCGGTGGTGGGCGGTGTCGACACCTTGTGCGACAGCGTGCTGTTCGGCTTCAACGCGCTGGAGCTGGTGTCGTCCTCACCCTGTCGGCCGTTTGACGCGGCGCGCGATGGCATCTCGATCGGCGAGGCGGCCGGCTTCGCGCTGCTGGAACGCGCCGCGGTGGCGCCGGATGCGCTGCAACTGCTGGGCTATGGCGAGGCCAGCGACGCGCACCACATGTCCACGCCGCATCCGGAAGGTCTCGGTGCCGAGCTGGCGTTGAACGACGCGCTGGCGCGCGCCGGGCTCGACGCGGCGCAGGTCGACTACATCAACCTTCACGGCACCGCCAGCCAGAAGAACGACGAAGTGGAAGCCGCGCTGGTCAGCCGCGCCTTTGCGCCGCACACGCGGGCCAGTTCCACCAAGGGCTTCACCGGTCACACGCTGGGCGCCGCCGGCATCATCGAGGCGGCCATCGCGTTGCAGGCGATCGAGCACGGACTGATTCCGGCCAACCTCGGCGGCGCCACGCCCGACCCGATCTGCGGCGAGCACTTTGCCTGGACCGGCGAGCAGCAGCAGGTCGACGTGGCATTGAGCAATTCGTTCGGCTTCGGCGGCAACAATGCATGCCTCGCCTTTGCGCGCGCGGGGTTCGTCGCATGAGCGCAGCGGCGCTGCACACGCTAAGCGTCTACGTCGAAGGCGTCGGCCTGTGGTCGCCGCAACTGGCCGATTTTGCCGCCTTGCGGAGCCTGCTGGCTGGCGCTGCGCCGCTGCCGCCATCGGCCCGGCCCGCCGCCGCCACGCTGCCTCCGAACGAGCGCCGCCGCGCACCGGAAAGTGTGCTGCTGGCGGTCGAGGTGGCGGCGCAGGCGGTGGCGATGAGCGGGCGCGATGCCGCCGCGCTGGCCTGCGTGTTCGCCTCCTCGCACGGCGATCAGCCGATCACCGACTACATGTGCGCCACGTTGGCGCAGGCGCCGGCGGAACTCTCGCCGATCCGTTTCCACAACTCGGTGCACAACGCGGCGGTCGGCTACTGGACGATCGCCACCGGTTGCCATGCACCCTCCACCGCGGTGGCCGCGCAGCGCGCCAGCTTCGGCGCGGGCCTGCTCGAAGCGGTCAGCCAGGTGCTGGCGGAACAGCGCGCGGTGCTGCTGGTGTGCAGCGACACTGCCGCGAGCGGGCCGCTGGACGAAGTCACCGGCTGCCGGCAGCCGTTCGGGTGCGCGCTGGTGCTGGCGCCGCAGCCCGCTCCCTCGACGCTGGCCCGGCTCGATCTGCAACTGGCGGCGCCCGGCACCGACACGTCGCTGGATGAACCGCTGGCCGGATGGCGCCTCGGCAATCCGTCGGCGGCGGGGCTGCCTTTGCTGGCCTTGCTGGCCGGCGGTGCGGGCCACTGCCAGCTGGCGGTCGCCGCTACACTCGGATTGCACATCGACATGGAGAACGTCGCTTGAACACCGCTGTCGCGCGCTGGTGCGTGCTGATTCCCTGCCTCAATGAAGAAGCCGCGATCCGCTCGGTGGTGGAGTCGGTGCTCGCGCTGGGTGCGCCGGTGATCGTCATCGACGACGGCTCGGACGACCGCACCCCGGAGATCGTCGCCAGTCTGCCGGTGACCGTGCTGCGCCATACCGAACGCCGCGGCAAGGGCGAAGCCCTGCGCCGCGGTTTTCGCGAGGCGCTGCGGCAAGGCTATGACGCCGTACTCACGATGGACGGCGACGGCCAGCATCTGGCCAGCGACATCCCGCGCATCGTGGCCGCCGCCGCGCAATATCCCGACCACATCGTGATCGGCGCGCGTCTGCTCGACCGCGAGCAGCAGCCGAAGGGTCGCCGCCGTGCCAATGCGGTGGCCGACTGGGGCATCTCGTGGGCGTGCGCGCAGCCCATCGCCGACACGCAGAGCGGCCAGCGCTGGTATCCGCGCGCGGCGCTGGATCTGGTCGACCTGCCGGCGGAGAACTTCGTGTTCGAAGCGGCGATCCTGATCGCCGCTTCACGCGAGAAAAAGATCGGCGTGGTGTCGGTGCCGATCGCCTCGCGCTATCACGGCGAGTTCCGCCTCAGCCACTTCAATCCCGTCGGCGACGTCACCCGCATCAGCACCTACACCGTCGGCCGCGTCATCCACTACGGCAACCTCATCGCCAGCTACCGCCGCTCGCGCGCCGCACCCATCGTCATCCACAGCGCGACCGGCTGACCGGTGGGCCACGCGCTGCTGCTGGTGCAGTTGGTGGTGATCCTGCTCACGGCGCGTGGGCTGGCCTGGCTGCTGCGCTGGATCGGGCAGCCGCCGGTGATCGGCGAGATGATCGCCGGGCTCGCGCTGGGGCCGCTGGTCTTCGGTGCGCTGGCGCCGGCGTGGCAAGGCTGGCTGTTCGCACCGGCCAGCCTGCCGGCGCTGGACGGGCTGAGCCAGATCGGCCTGGTACTTTTCATGTTCATCGTCGGCGCCGAACTGCGCCTGCCGGGCGGCGTGCGGCAGACCCTGCGTGCTGCCGGCGCGGTCGGCGGACTGGCGGTGGTGCTGCCGATCGGCCTCGCGCTGCTGATCACGCCGCTGCTGCATGCGCGCTACGCGCCGGCCGGCATCGCGTACTGGCCGTTTGCGCTGTTCATGGCCGCGTCGCTGGCGATCACCGCGATGCCGGTGCTGGCGCGCATCCTCAAGGATCGCCACGTCACGCATACGCCGGTGGGCCAGCTCGCCCTCGCCGCCGCCGCGATGGCCGACGTGCTGGCGTGGATCCTGCTCGCGCTCACCGTGGCGTTGATCTCCGCGCATGGCGACTGGGCACCGTTCTGGCGCAGCGTGCTCGGCGTGGGCGCGATGCTGGTGCTGTGTTTCGGCGCGCTGCGCCCGCTGTTGCGGCGCTGGCTGGCGCGGCATGCGGCGGATGGAAGGCCGGCTGGCGGCGTGCTCGCCGTGCTGCTGATCGGCGCGCTCGGCTGCGCCGCGCTGACCGAGTGGCTGCATCTGCACGCCGTGTTCGGCGCCTTCGTGTTCGGCCTGTGCCTGCCGCGCGACGAGGCGCTGCTGGCCGGGCTGATCGAACGGCTCGAACACGTCGCGGTGATTGCGCTGATGCCGGTCTTCTTCGCGCTGACCGGCCTCAGCACCAGCGTCGACGCGTTGCACGGCGAGGCACTCGGCGCGTTCGCACTGATCCTCGCGGTGGCGGTGATCGGCAAGGTGTTCGGCGGCGCTCTCGGCGCACGGCTCGGCGGCCACGGCTGGCGCGACAGCTTCGCGGTCGGCTCGCTGATGAATGCGCGCGGCATGGTCGAGCTGATCGTGTTGAAGATCGGCCTCGATGCCGGCGTGATCGGCCGCGAGATGTTCACCCTTCTGCTGCTGATGGCGATCGTCACCACCATGATGACCACGCCGATGCTGCTTTGCTTCAGCCGCCACCGGCCCCTCGCCATCCCGCAGGACTCACGCCATCCAGACCAGGGCTGAGCCATCATCATCCATTGCGCGCGACATCCGCCACGCGCACCGCCGGAGCCCTGAACCTGCATGAGCAACACGACACGCGAAGCGGTGATTCTCGGCGGCGGACTGGCCGGCCTGTGCCTGGCGCTGCAACTGCGGGGCGAATTTCCGGACATGGACATCCTGGTGCTGGAACGCAACCGGCACCCGCTGCCGGTGGCCGCGCACAAGGTCGGCGAGTCCACGGTGGAGATCGGTGCTCACTACTTCGATCACACGCTGGGCCTGCGCGAACACATGGATACGGCGCACATCCGCAAGTTCGGGCTGCGCTATTTCTTCTCCGACGGGCGCGAGGACGTGCAGAACACCACCGAGCTCGGCGTGAGCCGCATCCTGCCGATTCCGAGCTACCAGATCGATCGCGGCATCTTCGAGAATTTCCTCGGCGAGGAGGCGCGTCGGCGCGGCATCGACTTTCGCGACGGGGCCACGGTGAAAGGCTTCACCGTCGGCGAAGGCGGCGCGGCGCACACGGTGCGCTTCGTCGATGCGGATGGCGAACACGCAGCCAGCGCGCGCTGGTTGCTGGATGCGTCCGGGCGCGCCGCCCTGCTGCGCCGCCGTTTCGAGCTGACCCTGGACAACGGCCATCATGCCAATGCGGTGTGGTTCCGCATGGACGCGAAACTCGACATCGACCACTGGAGCGACGACGCCGACTGGCGCGGGCGCGTGACGCCGCCTGAGCGCTGGCGCTCGACCAACCACCTGATGGGCGCGGGCTACTGGGCGTGGCTGATTCCGCTGGGCTCGGGCGCGCATTCGGTCGGCATCGTCACCGACGCGGCGATGCACCCGCTGGAAGGCATGCGCGATTTCGATCTGGCGCTGAAGTGGCTGCATGCGCGCCAGCCGGCAATGGGCCGCGCGATCGCCGCCGAGCGCGACAGCCTGCTCGATTTCCGCTTCCTGCGCGATTACTCGCACAGCAGCAAGCAGCTGTTCTCCGCCGATCGCTGGGCCCTGACCGGCGAGGCGGGCACCTTCCTCGACCCGTTCTATTCGCCGGGCAGCGACTTCATCGCCATCGCCAACACCTACATCGTGGCGCTGATCGGCCACGACCGCGCCGGCCGCAACATCGCGCCGTACGCGCACTTCTACGAAAAGCTGTTCTTCTCGTTCTACGAGAACACGCTGGCCTTGTTCCGCGACCAGTACCCGCTGTTCGGCAACCCCGAAGTGCTGCCGGCCAAGGTGATCTGGGACTACGCCTACTACTGGGGCGTGCTGTGCCAGCTGATGTTCCAGCAACGGCTGACCGACCTGAACCTGCTCGGCGACATGCGTGCCGAACTGGAGCACGCGCAGGCGTTGAACACGCGGATGCAGCAACTGTTCCGCCAGTGGCACGCCGCCAGCGCGGCGCAGAGCCGCCGCGAGATGCTGGACCAGTGCGCACTGGCGTGGTTCGCCGAACTCAACGCCTCGCTCACCGACGCGCTGGACGACGCCGGCATCCGTGCGCGGCTGCGCGACAACGTGCGTCTGCTGGACGGCATCGCCGACGCGCTCACGCTGCAGGCGGGCAGCGCAGACGCACGCCTGCATGCGCCGCTGTCGGGCCAGCCGCGGCCAGCGCTGTTCACCGCGGTGGCGTGAGGCCAGAGTCCCTTATCGAGTTTGTTCCGCAAACTCTCAGCCCATGCCGCCGTTGACGCCGATCACCTGACCGTTGATGTAACCGGCCGCATCGGAGCACAGGAACGCCACCAGCGCGGCGACCTCCTGCGGTTTGCCGGCGCGCTGCGCAGGCACCACCTCGCGAATGCGTTCGGGCGGGAACGCCGCGTCCGCCATGCGGCCTTCGATCACGCCGGGCGCAACCACGTTGATGGTGATGCCGCGCGAAGCCATTTCGCGCGCCAGCGACTTGCTGGCGCCGTGCAGGGCTGCCTTCGCCGCCGCGTAATTGGTCTGTCCGCGATTGCCCAGTTGCGCCGCCACCGAACTGATCGAGACGATACGGCCGAAACGCGCGCGCGCCATCGGCAGCAGCAGCGGCTGGGTGACGTGGAAAAAGCCGTGCAGCGAGACGTCGATCACGCGATGCCATTGCTCGTCGCTCATGCCTGCCATCGGCGCGTCATCGTGGATGCCGGCGTTGTTGACCAGCGCATGGATCGGGCCTTCGGACAGCAGCACGTCGAGCGCCGCGCGGGTCACTTCCGCGTCGGTGACGTCGAACGCGAGTGCCTGCGCGCTGCCGCCGGCGGCGATGATCGCCGCCGCGGTTTCCTCCGCCCGGGTCAGGCTGTGGTGGCCGTGCACGACAACGTGCCAGCCGGCCGCGGCAAGCGCGTGGCAGATCGCCCCGCCAAGCTCGCCACTGCCGCCGGTGACCAGGGCGCGGCGCGGAACAGGGACTTCGGGCATGGCAGGCCTCGCTTGAGATCAGGGGGAAGGATGGATGACGGTGGCCCGGCCGCTGGCGAGCAGGCGGCCACGCTGCTCGACACGGAACGCGTATTGCGCACCGCCAGCGTCGGCACTGGCACATTCGGCATGGACGTCCAGACGGCCATCCGGTTCGACGTATTCCACATGCAGCTGTACGCCGCGCAGGCTGACCAGCATGCCGGGGCGCGCCGTTTCGATGCCACGCGCTCGCGCCAGCAGCGCGCCGTGCACCGCCATCGCCTGGGCGCCATATTCCGCCAGGTGCACGGCGTGCAGGCCGTGCGGGCCGCGCAAGGGATTGTCGGCGCGGGCATGGCCTTCGCTGACGGCGTGGATGGTCTGCTCGTCCCACGCCAGCACCGCATCGAGCAGGCACATGGTGCCCGCATGCGGAATCAGATGGGCCCAGTCAGTCTTGTCGAGCATGCGGCGCCATCAGGATCGACAGGCAGAAGTGGAACGCCACGCCCAGGCTCACGGTGAGCCCGATCGCACGCAACACGGGAATGGTTGCCCACGCCAGCATGCCGAACACCAGCAGCGCGGACAGCACGCAGACGATGGTCGCGTGCAGGGTGCGTCGCTGTTCGGCCGGATCGCCGGTGTCGCGTTCGAAGAACAGCGCGTAATGCAGGCCGAGGCCGCCGGCCAGGATCAGCGCGACCAGATGGAACAGTGAAATCTCGATGCCCGCAACGCGTTCCACCGCCAGCACCAGGAAGGTGGCCAATGTCATCGGTGCCAGTACATGCCAGGCGCGGCGCAGGCTGCGCAGGGCGAAGCTGATGGTCAGCACCAGCAGCAGCGCGGCGACCAGCAGCGCCTGCAGGATGCGCGTGCGGTAGTCGACCACCAGCGATTCGGAGGCCGCCTTCAGGTCGAGCAGGCGCACCGTGCCGTGGCTGTTTTCGCCGAGCGTCTGCAATGCCGCCACGTCGTGCACGCCGCTGACCGTGCCCAGCCCCAGCCAGTGCCCGTCGCGTTGCAGCAGCATCGCGGCGAGGCGCTGGCCCAGCGGCGTCTGCGCGTAGCGTTGCGGCGTCAGTGGCGGCGACTGGCGTGCGGCCTCCACATCATCGACGAACGGCTGGAACAGTTCGGGGCGGAACGGCAGGCCTCGCAACGCCTGGCCGAGCTCGCCCTGCAGGGTGGCGCGATCGGGCAGCTTTGCCTGGCGCGCCCGCTGCAGCGCGACCGTCGGCAGATAGCGCGACGGCAGCTCCAGCGCATCCACCGCGTGTTTGGCCACCAGTGCGTCGACGTGCGGCTGCAGTTTTTCCGACAGCGCCAGCACGCCCTGCTCGGTGGGCGCCTGCAGCACCAGCAGATAACGCACGTCGGGCGCGCCGAGGGCTTCGCGCAAGCGCGCGTCGTGCTGCAGCATGGCCTGCGGCAGCGGGGTCAGCGCGGCGAGGTTGTTCTGCCAGAACGGCGCGGGCGCGAGCGCCAGCATCAGCACGATCGCCGCCGCAACCAGCAAAGGAATCCAGCGCGGTCGTGGCAGCCGGTCAACGACGTCGCGCGCACGCGCCAGCCAGCGCATGTCGGCCACGTCGCGCACGCGGCGCGGCAACAGGTGCGGCAGCAGGTAGCGCGTGCTGAAGCCGGCGACCAGCAGGCCGACGATGGTGAATACGGCCAGCTGCTTCAGCCCGTTCACGCCGGACGCGTAGAAGGCCAGATAGGCGATGCAGGCCGAGGCGATCGCCGTCAGCAGCAGCGGCCACAGCGCACGCACGCTCTGCACGGCATCTTCGCCGGCGCGGCGATGGCTGAGTACGCGGATCGGGTACTCCTGCGCCACGCCAAGCAGGGTGAAACCGAACGCCAGGGTGATCCCGTGCACTTCGGGGAACGCCACGGTGAGCGCGGCGATGCCGGCCAGCGCGGCGCTGGCAATCGGCAGCGCCGACAGCAGCAGCGAGCTGAAACTGCGGTACGCCAGCAGCAGCAGCGCGATGAAACCTACGGTGGAGATGCGTCCGATCCAGTCGGCCTGATGCCGCGTCTGCGCGCCGACCACCACGCTGAAATAGCCCGGCCCGCTCAGTTCGAGCTTCGCGCCGGCATGGCCGGGCAGCGCATCGAAAGCGTGCCGGATGCCGTCGATCGCCTGCTGCTGCGCACCCGGATCGAAGCCGGCGGCGACGGTCTGCACCAGCAGCAAGGCTTCGTTCTGCGGCGAGAACCACACGCCCTCGCGCACTTCGGGCGACTTCGCCGGCGCCCACAATTCGGCCAGCTTCAGCACTTCCAGCGTGGGATCGCGCGGCAGCAAGCCTTTCAGCAGGCTGGCCGCGGGTGAGGACAGATCGTCCAGCCGCTGTTGCAACTGATCGGCCAGATAGGCCTCGTCCAGCGGCTGCGTATCCAGCGTGGGCGACAGCACATACCGGTACGGCAGCAGGCTGGCGTCCAGCGCGCCCAGATCGAAGCTGCCGTTGAGCACCTGGCTGTAGCGCCGATCCTTCTTCAGCGCGGCGGCGAGGCTCTGGCTCAGCGCAGCGAGCTGTTCGTCCGAGCCACCCGCGCCGGCCATGGATGGCCCAGTGCCGCTAGCGCAGGCGACGGCAGGGACGCCGGAGTCAGAGCAATGCAAGGAGCAATTGCCGGATGCGCAGGAGCGGCCAAGGGACAGCAACAACAGCCGCGAACCCGGCCCGTCACCGACCTGCTCCATCAGCAGGCGCTGGTCCGGCGTGGTCGGCGCGGGCATGAAGCTGCGCAGGTCGGTGCTGATCTTCAGCCGCTGCGCGACCACCCAGCCGAGTCCGGCCAGCACCAGCAGCCATGCGACCAGCAGCGTGGCGCGCGCGCCGACGCGCATGCTCAGGGCGCGCCCTGGCACAACGCCTGCAGCGCTTCGCGGGTCGGCCGCGCCGGCATCTTCGTGGCCAGCGAGCCAAGCAGGTCGACCGCCAGATCGCCATCGGCTTCCTGCATGTGCATGCAGCGCGATTCGTTGGCATAGCCATCGATGCGGATGCTGGCGACGGTCTTCGCCACCTTGGCGTCGCGCGGCGTGAGCGTCAGCGTCCAGGCGCCGGCGGCATCACCCTCATGGCGGATCTCGAACGCCTGTTGCAATCGCGCGGGGTTGCCGCTGAGCAGCGCCACGAAACTGTCCAGCAACACCTGCAGCTGCGGTGCACGCTTCAGCGAAAAATGACGCGGGCTCTTGCCTTCGCGCTGCTGGGTCACCTCGCCATCGGCGATGGTGGCGGTTTCCGGATGCGGCCGGTCGACGCGTCGTTGCAACTGATCGCCGCCCAGCCACGACAGCTCGCCGGAGACCACCAGCGGCTGCTCGAGCATCTGCAGGAAGCGCGCTTCGGCGAATGCGGTATGCGCGGGCGCCGGACGGCCCAGCGCGGCGATCAGCGCTTGCGCCGACGACGACGCGGTGGCCGGCTCAGACGCCGACGTGCTCGCGCACAACGGCAGCAGCAGGCCGATCAGCAGCAGGCGCGTCTTGCCAGAAATCATAGAAATTGAACCAGTTGTAAGGGGCGACATGGACGTAGTGCTCCAACCGTTGCGCGTATTGCGCGATCAACGCATCCAGTGCCGGGCCGCGGCTGTGGCGGGGAATCTCGACCCGATCGGCGAGCGGCTCGAAAATCAGCCGGTAGCGATTGCCGCCCAGGTACAGGCCGAAGCACAGTACCACCGGCACCTGCAGCGTATGCGCCAGCAGCCACGGGCTGATCGGGAACGGCGCCGACGAGCCGAGGAACTCCGCCCGCCGCAACACCTCGTGACCGCGACCGCGATCAGCCAGCATCGCCACTACCGCGCCGTTCTGACAGGCCTCGGCCATGGCCAGCGCGATCGAGGTGCCGTCCTGCGCCGCATCGATCACGCATTTGCCCACATCCGGCGCCAGCGCTTCGAGCAGTTCGGTCATCGCCGGAGTTTTCTGCTTGTCCAGTACCACCCGTAGCGGCATGCCGGGACGCCGCGCGCCGATCGCCCGCAACGCCTCGAAACTGCCCTGATGCGAACCGAACAGCAGCACGCCGCGACCGGCCGCGACGCGCTGGTCGAGCAGGTCCAGCCCCTGCGTCTCGATCTGGAACGGCCGCTCGCCATGCGCCAGCAGAAAGATGCGGTCCAGGATCGTGGCGGCGAAGCAATGGATGTGCTTCAGCACCTGCCAGGCCGTCGCGGGGCGACCGAGCGCGCGCTGCAGATAACGCCGCGAGGCAAGCCGTTCGGGTCCGCGGCGCAGGAAGAAATACAGCGTGATCGGATACAGGCACAACCGGCCCACCCGGCGGCCGCCATACAACGCGATCGAACGGATCAGCCAGATCGCGAATCGGCCGCCTCCTTCGGGCCGGCTCTGCCAATGTTCGTCTGCGCTCATGGCACTCCCTCGACCACACCGCGCGCCAGCAGCGTGCCGTCGCGCTCGATCTCGAAACGCACGCGCGCCCCATCCACTGCCGTCTCGCTCAGACGCAGCATGGCCGCTTCGTCCGGTCGCAGCGGTGCCACGAACTTCGCTTCCAGCACCTGCGCCAGCCGCTGTCCGCGCCAGGCGCGCAACGCCAGCGCAACCTGCTCCAGCAGGATCACCGCGGGCGCCAGCGGCTGCCCCGGGAAATGGCCGGGCAAGGCCGGATGGCCCGCGTCGATACGCAGCGCCTGCTGGAAACCGGCCCCGCTCATCGCACGTTCCCGCCCTGGCTGCGCAGCAACTGCGGCCAGTGCAGCGCCAGTTGCAGCAGCATGTCGTGCAGGCCGGGATGACTGAGGTGGCGCAAGCGCCAGCGGCGATAGCCATATTCCAGCAGGAACGCGGCGCCAAGCAGCACGTAGCAACCGAAATGCAGCCAGGCCGCTGCCCAGCGCTCGGAAATCTGCAGGGGCGAGGCCATGCCCAAGCGTGCGAGCAGCCCGCTGTGTTCGGCGCCAAGCAGCAGCACCGTCAGCAGCAGGGCCTGCGCGCCCAGCAACAGCGTCCAGAACCAGGTCAGCTGACGGGCGTAACGGGCGATGCCAGGCTGCTGCAGGCGCCCGGCACCTTCGATCGCAACGATGAATCGCGCCACCAGCGGCTCGGCGGTGGCCAGCGTGCGACCGAACCAGCATGCCAACGCAGCATTGATCAGCACCGGCACGGCTTCCAGCAGCAGGCCGGCAAAACCGTACAGCGACGACAGCCACAGCGTGGCCAGCACGGCCGACCAGATCAACCACGGCGCAAGGCGCAACCTGAGCAGGCGCGGCAACATCACCACCGTCAGCAAAAGGATCAACGCCAGCAGCGGGAAGATCTGCCGATGGGTGACCGCACCGGCAATCGCCAGCAACGGATAGGCCAGCAACAACGGCAGGGCGTATCGCCGCAGGGTGCCTTCCATCGATGAGGGAACGGACGTCATACCAGGTTCCGCGAGGGCTTCGTGCTGGGCACGAGCGTGCCACGGCGGACGAAATGCGGCGTGACGAATGCCGCGCAGACGCCACGCATCACCGGCCTCAGCTGACGCGGTTCTGTTCCACGTGATCGGCCAACGTGCGCAGGCTGGTGAAGATCTGGCGGTTGTCCGGGTTGTCCGAACGCAGCTGGAAACCGTGCCGTTTGGATACGGCCAGGGCGATCTCCAATGCGTCGATCGAATCCAGCCCCAGCTCGCCGCCAAACAGCGGCGCATCGGGATCGATCTGCTCCGGCGTCACGGTATCGAGATTCAGGCATTCCACGATCAACGTAGCCAGTCCGTGTTGCGCCGATGTCTGTTCTGCCATGCTCGATTCCGTACTCAAGATTCATTGCCTCCCCCCGGTGGCAGTGGGCGCGGAGTGTAACATAGCGGCCTTGTCGTTCCCGGTTGTACACAATGATTCAGGGATGTGAAAACCCGCTGCTCGACCCGCTGGCGCGCCGTGCGCCGCGGGTTTCCTACCGCACCGCCGATGTTGCCGCCCTGCTGCAAGAGCCTGGTTTGCTGGCCCTGTTGGGATTCGCCGGCAACGCGGTGTCCGGCGATGACCCGCGCTACCTGCAGGTGGCGCTGGAGAGTCTGGACGAGCCGGCTCCTTTCGAACTGTGGCAGGTCGATGCCCCGGTCAGCAGCGGCACCGAAGGCGCGTTGCGCTGGTCGGCCGGTGGTGGCTGGCTGTTCGCGGCGATCGAACTGGACGAGCGCGAACACGGTGGCCTGGAAGCATGTGCCGCCTTCGCCTATGCGGGCCTGCGGCAATTCGTGGGCCAGCGCGCCGAGAGGCATGTGCAGCGCGTGTGGAATTACCTGGGTGCGATCAATCGTGGTTCGGGCGATGCCGAACGCTACAAGCACTTCTGCGACGGTCGCGCGCGCGGCATGGGGGCATTTTTTGCCGAAGGCTTTCCTGCCGCCACCGCGATCGGCCATCGTGGCGCGGACCATCGCCTGCAGGTCTACCTGCTGGCCTGCGACCAGCCCGGCAGCCGGGTGGAGAATCCGCGTCAGGTCAGCGCCTGGCGCTACCCGCGCCAATACGGTCGCACGCCACCGAGCTTCGCCCGTGCGATGGCGCTGCCCGCGCAGGATGCGTTGGCGATCTCCGGCACCGCGGCCGTGGTCGGCCATGCTTCGGCCCACGCGGAAGACCTCGAAGCCCAGCTCGGCGAAACGCTGACCAACCTCGAGGCCCTGTTGACCAGTGCCGGCATGGCCGTCGTGTTCGACGGCGAATCGCCGCTCAAGACTTACGTGCGCCACAGCGCGGACGCGCCGCAGGTGCGCGAGTTCCTGCACAGCCGTCTGCCTGGCGTGCCGATGCTGCTGCTGCACGGCGACATCTGCCGCAGCGAATTGCTGGTGGAGATCGACGGCTGGCGTTACGCCTGAGCGCACTTCCATGGGGCTGCGCACCGGCGCGCATGAGTCCAGGCGGTGCACAAGCGCCCGGTGCCGGGCTCACGCGCGCAATGCGGAACGCGATGGGCATGCGGCCTTACCTGTGTGGGTCGGCTCTGCGCTGCGACGGAGTTGCAGGCATGCGGAAACCGCAGCTGGCAACTGTCGTCACTCCGTTTTTTTTACCGGTCGTTTCCAGCCGTGCAGCGTGTGCTGGCGACCGCGCGCCACGGTAAGTTCGCCCCCGGGTGCGTCATGCGTGATCACCGAGCCGGCACCGATGGTGGCCTGTGCGCCGATCGTCACCGGCGCCACCAGCGCGCTGTTGGAACCGATGAAGGCGCCGTCGCCGATGCGGGTGACGAACTTGTTCACGCCATCGTAGTTGCACGTGATGGTGCCGGCGCCAACGTTGACGCCGCGGCCGATCTCGGTGTCGCCCAGGTAGGTCAGGTGATTGGCCTTGCTGCCTTCGCCGATGCGGGTTTTCTTGGTCTCGACGAAGTTGCCGACGTGCACGCCGGCGTCCAGATCGGTGCCAGGGCGCAAGCGCGCGAACGGGCCGATGGTGCAGGCGCCGTGGGTGATCACGCCGTCCAGGTCGCAGTGCGATTGCACCACCGTGCCCGCGGCGAGCTGCACGTCCTTGAGGCGGGTGAAGGCGCCAATGCGCACGTCGTCGCCCAGCACCACGCGGCCTTCGAGAATCACATCGATATCGAGCTCGACGTCGCGGCCTGCTTCGACCGCTCCGCGCACGTCGATGCGCAACGGGTCGGCCAGACGCACGCCATCAGCCAGCAATGCGCCCGCGGCGCGCTGCCGAAACGCCGCCTCCAGTTCGGTCAGCTGCAGCGGATTGTTGGCGCCGGCCACCTCCACCGGATCGGCGCATTCCACGCTGAGCGCCGGCCGATTCTCCGCCGCGGCCATGCCGAAGACGTCGGTGAGGTAGTACTCGCCCTGCGCGTTGTTGCGGTCGAGCCGCCTGATCCAGCCGCGCAACGCACCGGCGTCGGCGACGAGAATGCCGGTGTTGACCAGGCTCACCGCGCGCTGGGTGGCGTCGGCATCCTTCTCCTCGACCACCGCGCGCACGCGACCATTGTCATCGCACAACACGCGGCCGTAGCCGTGCGGGTTGGCCAGGCGCGTGGTCAACAATCCGAAGCCACCCTCCGCCGCCAGCAACTGTTGCAGCGTCGCTGCGCGGGTCAGCGGCACGTCGCCGTACAGCACCAGCACGCGCGCATCGTCGGGCACGCCGACCAGCGCCTGCTCCACCGCATGGCCGGTGCCGAGACGCTCGGCCTGCAGCGCCCAGCGCAGGTAGGGCTGATCGGCGAAGGCGGCCTGCACCTGTTCGCCGCCGTGGCCGTGAACGATGTGGATTTCCGTCGGCTGCAGCGCGCGGGCGGCATCGATCACGTGCGCCAGCAACGGACGACCGGCCAGCGGCATCAGCACCTTCGGCCGCGCGGATTTCATCCGTGTGCCGGCGCCGGCGGCCAGGACAATGACGTGCAGCGGCGGTGTAGCCATCGGTTCACCTGGCGGGTTCAAAAGCGCAGGATACCAGCCGCGTCGATTCGGGCCGGCGCTTCAACCTTTCGCGCCGGATTTCGGGGCCGGCTCCAGGTGTTCGAGCTGCGGCGTGTAGGCTTTGACGAAGGCATTGTGGAGTACGCCGACGATCGCGTCCCAGGTGCCCAGTTGCTTGTCGTCGATGCGCCCGCTGATCGGCACCCGGGTGGCGAACTGGTCATGCTCATGGTTTTTGAACAGTGACGTGACGCCCTGCGCCACCGCCTCCCATGCGAGGCGCAGCGGGTTCTTGTGGTCCTGCTCAACGTCCTGCTTCCAGCTGAAGATCTGCACGCCGTGCAGCAGCGGCTTGGCATAGCCGTCGAGCTGGCCATCGCGCGCTTCCAGCTGCATCACGAAGTCGCCGTTGCCGCCAGCGAAGTCGAGGTTGGCGTAGGCGCGCGCGAGGTCGTTGAGGCGCGTCAGCTGGATGCCGGTGACACGCAATTCAAAGGCGAAATCCCCTCTTTCTTGCAGCGGGTCGATGCTGGCCTTGACCTGCAGCGGCGCGTCCTCGAGCACTTTCGCGGTGGCCGCGACGGTGGCCACGCGACGGCCCTGGCGACGATCGGCATTGGTGAGGTTGGTGATTGTGCCCTCGACGTCGGTCATCTTCAGGTCGACCCGCGGCCGCGACACGAAGTTGTGGAAGGTGACCGTGCTGTCGTGCACCGTCACCTCGTCCAGCCGCATCGGCACCATCATCTGCAACTGCGCGCGCCAGTTCACGCCCTTGCCGGACTGGCCGGCGCCGCTGCCGCCGCCATCGACGAAGTTCAATGCCGCATGCGTGAATTCCACCTTGCCGCGCACGTGGCCGTGGCTCAGCGCACGCCAGCTCACGGCAATGTCGGTATGCCTGGCGGCGAACAGCGGCACCGGCACCTTGTCGCTCACCTTGACCACGCGCAGCCCCTCGATGCTGTACGCGCCGCGCCACAGGTGGATGCCGACGTCATCGAGCTGGCCGTGGTAATCGCCCATCCGGTCCATGTGCCGGTTGAGGTAGCTCTTGACCACATAAGGCAATGCCAGGCGCGCCAGCACCAGCAGCACAACGACGATCAGCAACCAGGCGAGGTGGCGACGATAGGCGAATGGCATGGGCGCTCCTCGGCTGACCGGGGAGGATTCTAGGACCGCGGATGTGGGCGTAACGTCATGCGCCGCGCGGCAGGTCCGAAACCGTGCCGCGCCCGACATGGCATTCGAAGCGGAAAACGTAGTCGAGGCTGAACGGCTTCGTCTCGCTGTCCACCACATGGCTGTTGCCGTCGGCGTCGGCGGCCCAGCGATCGATCGTCAGCGGGTTGAACTGCCACTGCAGCGCCGCCGCCCGGGTTGCCGCGATGAACCGGCGCCTGCCCGCATCGGCGTGGGCCTCGCCCGCCATGCGTACTTCGTCGACCCTGCCCGCTTGGTCGACGATCAGCTGCGCCTGCACGTCCTGCGGCGGCGGACATGCGGAGAGCTGATCGTCGGGATATATCGGCGTGACGCGCCGAAACGGCGTGGCGCCGCTGGAAACTTCGCCCATCGCCAGCTGATACCGCACGCTGCCCGCGGGCACCACCATGTGCCAGGAGGCATCGCCCGTGGGTGGCGGCGGCGCAGTGCGCGATGGGGTGACGCAACCGGCCAGTACGCCAAGCAGGGCAGACGGAAGCATGCGTGCGAAACGGACCATGTCGGGCTCCCTTGGCGACAGGCCAGCGAAGGCTATAAGATTACAGATGTAATTTTCATTGTGCCAGCACCATGCCTGCGCGATCCACTCGCAAAGACGCCGGCACGAGGCCGGCGTCGATGTCTTTCTGGAAGTCCGCAAATCGCGTGCGGACTTGCAAGCGGCTCGGTACGCCGAACCGCTCAGTGCCTGAGGTTCTTGCGCAACCGCTCCAGCGCCTGCAACTGGGTCATCGCCTCGACCAGCTTGGCCTGCGCTTCGGCGAGTTCCAGCGCGTCGGTGCGATTGGCCAGCGCGTCTTCGGCTTCCTTCTTGGCGCGCTGCGCGGAGGCCTCGTCCAGATCAGCGGCGCGGGCGGCGGTGTCGGCCAGCACGGTGACCACCTGCGGCTGCACTTCCAGGATGCCGCCGGAAACCCAGAACTGCTGGCGCTCGCCGCTGGCCAGCACGACGTCGACATGACCGGGCTTGAGGCGGGTGATCAACGGCGCGTGCCGAGGCGTGATGCCCAGCTCGCCCAGCTCGCCGGTGGCGACGACCATCGTGGCGTCGCCGGAAAAGATCTCGGCTTCGGCACTGACGATGTCGACGCGAATGGTGTGGTCCATGGTTTCTTGTCTCGCTCTGCTCGACGGGATTCGGGACGGGAAGCCGGAATTCGCGGCGCGATTCTTCCGAATCCCTGGCCTCGTCTCCCGAATTCCGGAAGGCGGCTCAGGCCGCCTTCTTGACGCCCATCTCTTCAGCCTTCTTGACCGCTTCGTCGATGGTGCCGACCATGTAGAACGCCTGCTCCGGCAGATGGTCGACGTCGCCATCGACAATCATCTTGAAGCCGCGGATGGTTTCCTTCAGCGGCACGTACTTGCCCGGCGAGCCGGTGAACACTTCGGCCACGTGGAACGGCTGCGAGAAGAAGCGCTCGATCTTGCGCGCACGCGACACGGCCTGCTTGTCTTCTTCGGACAGCTCGTCCATGCCGAGGATCGCGATGATGTCTTTCAGCTCCTTGTAGCGCTGCAGCGTGCCCTGCACACGGCGGGCGACGTCGTAGTGCTCGACGCCGATCACGTTCGGGTCGAGCTGACGGCTGGTGGAATCGAGCGGATCCACCGCCGGGTAGATACCCAGCGAAGCGATGTTGCGGCTCAGCACCACGGTCGCATCCAAATGGGCGAAGGTGGTAGCCGGCGACGGATCGGTCAGGTCATCCGCGGGCACGTAGACGGCCTGGATCGAGGTGATCGAGCCGGTCTTGGTCGAGGTGATGCGTTCCTGCAGCACGCCCATTTCCTCGGCCAGCGTCGGCTGGTAACCCACGGCCGACGGCATGCGGCCGAGCAGCGCGGACACTTCGGTACCGGCCAGCGTGTAGCGGTAGATGTTGTCGACGAAGAACAGCACGTCACGGCCCTTGCCGGAAGCGTCCTTCTCGTCGCGGAAGTACTCGGCCATGGTCAGGCCGGTCAGTGCCACACGCAGACGGTTGCCCGGCGGCTCGTTCATCTGGCCGTACACCATCGCGACCTTGTCGAGCACGTTGGAGTCTTTCATCTCGTGGTAGAAGTCGTTGCCCTCGCGGGTACGCTCGCCCACGCCGGCGAACACCGACAGACCTTCGTGCGCCTTGGCGATGTTGTTGATCAATTCCATCATGTTGACGGTCTTGCCGACGCCGGCGCCGCCGAACAGGCCGACCTTGCCGCCCTTGGCGAACGGGCACATCAGGTCGATCACCTTGATGCCGGTTTCCAGCAGATCGTTGGCCGCGGCCTGCTCGTCGTAGCTCGGCGCCTCGCGATGGATGACCCACTGAGCCTGCTCGCCGATCGGGCCGGCTTCGTCGATCGGGTTGCCGAGCACGTCCATGATGCGGCCGAGCGTCTGCCTTGCCGACCGGCACCTTGATGCCTTCGCCGGTGTTGCGGGCGATCAGGTTGCGGCGCAGGCCGTCGGTGGAACCGAGCGCGATCGTGCGCACGATGCCGTCGCCCAGCACCTGCTGCACTTCCAGCGTGATCTCGGTGCCGTCGATCTTCAGCGCGTCGTACACCTGCGGTACCTGATCGCGCGGAAATTCGACGTCGATGACCGCGCCGATGATCTGAACAACTTTGCCCTGGCTCATGGAATGCTCCGGATGGATCTTTTGGTGTCTCGTGTCGGCGCCGCTTCGAACGTCGCCTTATTTGAGTGCGACCACGATGGCCGCTTTTTGATCTTGGTCTGCGATCAGGGACGATCGCACTTATACCGCTGCCGCGCCGCCGACGATTTCCGAAATTTCCTGGGTGATCGCCGCCTGACGCGCCTTGTTGTAGACGAGGGTCAGTTCGCCGATCACCTTGTTCGCGTTGTCCGACGCGCTCTTCATCGCCACCATGCGCGCGGCGTGCTCGCTGGCCAGATTCTCCAGTGCCGCCTGGTACACCACCGACTCGATGTAACGACCCAGCACGTGCTCCAGCACGGTCTGCGCGTCCGGCTCGTAGATGTAATCCCAGTCGTGGCTCGCTTCCAGCTTGACGCCGGCATAGGCCGACTCGCCCGCCGCCTGGTGCGCTTCCATTTCCGACGCCACCAGCGGCAGCGGCAGCAACGCGTCGATCGTGGGCTTCTGCGTCATGGTGTTGACGAAGTCGTTGTAGGCGAGGAACACGCGATCCAGCCCGTTGGACGTATAGGCGTCCATCATCACCTTGATCACGCCGACCAGCTGTTCCAGTTTCGGTTTCTCACCAAGATGGCCGACGCTGCCGATCAGGTTGATGCCCTTGAGCCGGCGGAAGAACGAGATCGCCTTCTGGCCGATCGCCACCACGTCGACCTGCACGCCCTGCTGCTGCCACTCGGCGATCGCCGGCAACAGGCGGCGGAACAGGTTGGAGTTGAGGCCACCGCACAGGCCGCGGTCGGTCGATACCACGATGTAGCCAACCCGCGCCACGTTGTCGCGCTGGGTCAGGAACGGATGACTGAAATCGGTGCTGGCCTGCGCCACGTGCGCGATCACCTTGCGCATCGAGCGGGCATACGGACGCGAGGCCTTCATCAGGTCTTGCGCACGACGGATTTTCGCGGCAGAGACCATCTCGAGCGCGCGCGTGACCTTGCGCATGTTCTGCGTGCTCTTGATCTTGGTTTTGATTTCGCGTCCGCTGGCCATGCTCTATCCGCTCGTTATGCTCGCTGGTGGGAAGGGAGAACGATGTCGCCCTTCCGGTTCACTACTACCGACTTACCAGCTACCGGTTTTCTTGTACTCGTCCAGCGAAGTCTTGAAGATGGCCTCGATGTCCTTGTCCCAGTTGCCGGTGGCGACGATGGTCTTCATCAGTTCTTCGTGGTTCTGGTGCATGAACGCGTGCAGGCCCTTCTCGAACGGCAGCACCTTGTTCACCGGCAGGTCGTCGAGATAGCCCTGCTCGGCGGCGTACACCGACAGCGCCAGTTCGGCGATCGACAGCGGCGAGTACTGCGCCTGCTTCATCAATTCGGTCACGCGCTGACCACGATCGAGCTGGGCGCGGGTGGCCGGGTCCAGATCCGAAGCGAACTGCGCAAACGCGGCCAGCTCGCGGAACTGCGCCAGCGCCAGCTTCACGCCGCCGGAGAGCTTCTTGACGATCTTGGTCTGCGCGGCACCACCGACGCGGGACACCGAGATACCGGCGTTCACGGCCGGGCGGATGCCGGCGTTGAACAGGTCGGTTTCCAGGAAGATCTGGCCGTCGGTGATCGAGATCACGTTGGTCGGCACGAACGCCGACACGTCGCCACCCTGGGTCTCGATGATCGGCAGCGCGGTCAGCGAACCGGTCTTGCCCTTCACTTCGCCATTGGTGAACTTCTCGACGTATTCCTCGGACACGCGCGATGCGCGCTCGAGCAGACGCGAGTGGAGATAGAACACGTCGCCCGGATACGCTTCGCGGCCCGGCGGACGCTTCAGCAGCAGCGAGATCTGGCGGTAGGCGACGGCCTGCTTGGACAGATCGTCGTACACGATCAGCGCGTCTTCGCCGCGATCACGGAAGTACTCGCCCATCGCGCAACCGGAGTACGGCGCGACGTACTGCAGCGCGGCCGACTCCGACGCCGAAGCGACAACAATAATCGTGTTGGCCAGCGCACCGTTCGCTTCGAGCTTGCGCACCACGTTGGCGATCGACGAACGCTTCTGGCCGATCGCGACGTAGATGCACTTAATGCCGGAATCCTTCTGCGCGATGATCGCGTCGATCGCCAGCGCGGTCTTGCCGGTCTGGCGGTCGCCGATGATCAGCTCGCGCTGGCCACGACCGACCGGGATCATCGCGTCGACCGACTTGTAGCCGGTCTGCAGTGGCTGGTCGACCGACTTGCGCCAGATCACGCCCGGCGCGACCTTCTCGATCGCCGCGTTGAGCTTGGCGCCGAGCGGGCCCTTGCCGTCGATCGGGTTGCCCAGCGCGTCGACCACACGGCCGAGCAGTTCCGGGCCGACCGGCACTTCGAGAATGCGGCCGGTGGTCTTGGCGGTGTCGCCTTCACGCAGGTGCTGGTACTCACCAAGCACCACCGCGCCGACCGAGTCGCGCTCGAGGTTCAAGGCGAGGGCAAACGCATTGCCCGGCAGCTCGATCATTTCACCCTGCATCACATCGGCCAGGCCGTGGATGCGCACGATGCCGTCGGACACGCTGATGATCGTGCCTTCGTTGCGTGCTTCCGCGCCGAGCTTGAACTGCTCGATGCGGCTCTTGATCAGTTCGCTGATCTCGGACGGATTCAGTGTGCTGCTGGACATGGTTGTGATCCCAAAATCGAAAGCTTTGTTGAAGAGTCCGACCATGGATGGCCGGTTTTGCCCTTCGCGAAATGGACTTCGCGTTTAATCAATTTATCCGGCCCGGACGGCCGGTTTTGCTCTTCGCGAAATGGACGTCGCGTGAAACTCAATTGGCCAGCGCGCCGGCCAGTTGCGCGAGGCGTCCACGCGCCGAACCGTCGATCACTTCCGCGCCGGTATCGATCACCACGCCAGCCAGCAGCGAGGTGTCGACCCTGGTTTCCAGTTCGATCTCGCGCTTGAAACGGCGTCTCAGCGATGTCTTGAGTTGCTCGGCCTGACCTGCGTCCAGCGCCATCGCGCTGGTCACTTTGACCAGCAGCTGAGACTCGGACTCGCGCTTGTACGCCTCGTACAGCTCGGCCACTTCCGGCAGCAAAACCATGCGACGCTGCTCGGCCATTTCGCCGAGGAACTGCGCAAACAGCGCATCGGCAGCCATGCCGGCCGGCAGATGCAGCGCGACCAGCTGGGCCGGCAATACGCGCGGATCGGTGCCGAGACCGGCCACCCGCGGATCCTTCGCCACCGCGGCGGCGAACGCCAGCGCCTGCGACCATGCATCCAGCGAACCGGCGGCATGCGCCACTTCGAACGCGGCGCGGGCGTAGGGACGGGCGAGGGTGATTGCCTGGGCCATGGATCAGATCTCGGCCGCGAGCTGGTCGAGCAACGCCTTGTGCGTCGACGGATCGACCTCGCGCTGCACGATCTTGCTGGCACCCTGAATGGCCAGTGCGCCGACCTGCTCGCGCAACTGATCACGCGCGCGCTGCGCCATCGAGGCGATGTCGTCCTGCGCCGTCGCCTTCAGCCGGTTGATCTCGGTGATGGCGTCGCCGCGGGCCTTCTCGATGATCTGGTTGGCCTGCTGCTGGGCCTTGTCGATGATCTCCGAAGCCTGCTGACGGGCCTGCTTGATCTCGCCGGCCACCTTCACGTCCGCGCTCTTCAGCTCGGCGTGCGCACGCTCGGCGGCATTGAGACCTTCGGCAATCTTGATCTGCCGATCCTCGATGGCCTTGTTGATGTGCGGCCAAATGAAGTGGACGCAGAACCAGATCAGGATGGCGAACGAGAGCATTTCGCCAATCAAGGTCGCGTTGAAATCCATCGCTGCGTTACCTGTAAGTACGGGATGAAACAGACACGGGCATCACGATGCCCGTGCCGGATGCACGGCGGCACCGCAAATGCGGCGCGCCGGGGAAATGACGCTTACTGACCCTTGCCGGCGGCCGACAGGACCGTGCCCAGCAGAGGGTTGGCCACGGCGAAGTACATCGCCAGCGCCACGCCGATCAGGAACGCCGCGTCGATCAGGCCGGCGAGCAGGAACATGCGACCCTGCAGCAGCGGCACCAGTTCCGGCTGACGCGCAGCGGCTTCGAGGAACTTCGAACCCATGACGCCGATACCGATACAGGCACCGAGGGCGCCGAGGCCGATGATCAGGCCGAGCGCGATGGCGGTGAAGCCCTGGATTTGTGCAAACTGGACGAGATGTTCCACGGTGGTCTCCTGAGAAATTCAAACTGAAGTAGACAAAAACGGATGGAGCGAAGGGTTCGAGGTACGTCCGATCAGTGGTGGTCGTGCGCCATCGAGATGTACACGATCGTCAACACCATGAAGATGAAGGCCTGGATCGAGATGATCAGGATGTGGAAGATGCCCCACACCGTGTAGCCGATGATGCCCATGCCGTAAAGCATCCAGCTGCCCGCGCTGAACAGTCCGGCGATCAGCATGAAGACCAGCTCGCCCGCGTACATGTTGCCGAACAGTCGCATCGCCAGACTCACCGGCTTGGAGGCGAGCTCGACCAGGTTCAACGCGAAGTTCGGGATCCACAGCAGCGGATGCTTGCCGAATGGCGCGGTGAACAACTCGTGCATGTAACCGCCGGCACCCTTGGCCTTGAAGCTGTAGAAAATGATCAGCACGAACACCGTCAACGACATCGCGAACGTCATGTTGATGTCTGCGGTGGGCACGGCGCGGAAGTGGCCGACGCCGAATTTTTCGGTGATCCACGGCAGCAGATCGACCGGCAGCAGATCCATCGCGTTCATCAGGAATACCCAGACGAACACGGTCAGCGCCAGTGGCCCCATGACACGGCGATCGCCATGGAACACGTCCTTGACCTGCCCGTCGACGAACTCCAGCACGATCTCCACAAACGCCTGGCCGCGGCCGGGCACGCCGGCGGTGGCCTTGCGCGCCTTGAGCCAGAACCACAGGCAGAACAGCGCGCCCAGCACCAGTGACACGGTGATCGAGTCGACATGCACCGCCCAGAAGCCCTCATGGTTCGCATGCGGCTTGAGGTGCTCCAGATGGTGCTGGATGTATTCGGTGAGTCCGCCTTGTGGCTCGCTTGCCATGCTTCAACCCTTGAATCTGAACGCCAGCAGATAGACCGCGTAGGCAGCCGCGAGCCCCGTGATGGCGGCCAGCGGCGGCAACTTGTATTGAAACAGGATCATGAACAGCCCCCCGACGATCACGATCCATTTAAGGAGCATGCCCGTCAGTAGGCGACCCAACGCCATGCCAGCCCCGTTCAGGCCGCTGAAGAAGCGCGCCGAAAGCAGCGCGGTACCCAGCGCCACGATCACCGCACCGGCAGCGGCCGACATCGCTTCACGGCGCCCCAGCGCCAGGAAAGCCAGGCCAGCCAGCAACGCTACAGCAAGCTGCAGCAGCGTGATGCGCAAGGCGAGACGTCGACCTGAGGCTAGACTGTTGAGCATGTACGTCTCCGCGCGGTCTGCACCAGGCGGCACCGATACAGCCACGGGCCACGATCCAATCCGCAAAAGTATATCAGTGCGGCGATTGCAGCGACAAGCCGCGCCGCCCGCGACATCCTGTCCAATGGAGCACGGATTCAGCAAGCGCAGATATGTTTCCTCCTCCGCGCCGCGACCGCAGCAGATGCAAACAGGGCCGAACTAGAGAGTTCGGCCCTGTGGTGTCGTCGCCGCAAAACCGTCGCGGAATTACTTGGCGGCCGTCTTCTTGGCAGCGGTCGGCGCAGTGACGGCGTCGTTGGCCGCCTGACGCTGTTCCTGCACGAGCGCATTCAGCGACTCGGCGGTCTTCTGCGTGATCGCGAGAATCTCCTGCGACACGGCCACCGAACGCTCGGCGTTCTCACGGCTCAGGCTGCTGCCCTTTTCCCACAGGCTGCGCAAGCCGTTGACGTCGCGCGTTTCCAGCGCCTCGGCAACGAACTCGGCGGAGACCTTGGCCTGCTCCTCGAGCGCCTTGAGCTGCAGCTCGGCGACCGTCTCCAGGCCCTTCAGCGCCAGCGACTGCGCGCGGAAAGCGCTGTCGGTGAACTGCTTGGTGAAAGCGAAAAGCTGATTGTTGAGCTGCTGCGTCATGACGCTGTCCTCGCTGAGGATGGGGTGAGTGGCAGCCATTCTAGCAAGTGTTTTTGTGCAGTGCAATATATTTTTTCGGAAGACGGCAGACCAGTCAACAATTGTTAAGTTGAAACGCCAACTTGCGCGATTTACCGGAATATCGCGTCGCGTCAAAAACTGTCCCGCGAACAGCTGGCGCCGGACGTGCAGGTCTCGTGCACGACGACCTTGTCCAGCCCCGGCAGGCTCGGTTGCAGCCGCTGCCAGATCCATCGCGCCAGCATTTCGCTGGTCGGGTTCTCCAGCCCGTCGATGTCGTTGAGATAGTGATGATCGAGCTGCTCGTACAACGGCGCGAAAGCCGACTTCACGTCGGCAAAGTCCATCACCCAGCCCAGTTGCGGGTCCGGCTCGCCGCTTACGTGGATCTCCACGCGGAACGAGTGCCCGTGCAGCCGCGCGCACTTGTGGCCGGCGGGAACGTGGGGCAGCCGGTGCGCCGCCTCGAGCTGGAACACCTTGAAAATATGCATGCGAACGCCTGCTGTCTGGGGATTGGCGAAGACACGCCGAAGGGTGATGGCACCAGCCGAAGGCGATCCGGACAGGTGGTGCGCGGATGGCATCGTCGCAAGGCGCAAGTCGTGGCTGCGCGCGACGCGTCGCCGCCACTGATGAGCGTTCATTGTAACGGCTGCCGCGGCCGCCGTCGCCGGCTGCACGGTGCCGGCGTGAAGCGATCCTGACGCTTGTTCCACGGTCATCTCACGGCCCGTCCCTGAAGCTCGAAGTCCGCCCATCGCCTCCGGCAACGGGCGGCTTCCCCTTCTCATGCAGGCCCGAACGTGCCCGATCCGCTACGCCAGCGCCGGCAGACCCCGAGCGCCATCGGCTGGACGCTGCTGTGGAGGAGCGTTCTGGCGCTCGCCCTGGTGATCGCCGCAGTCGTGTCGCTGGTCGAATTGGTGGTGCACGCCTCCGCCTGAGATTCACCGCGCGAAGACAGCGCCTTGTCGTGCGCAGTACGGCGACTTTTCTAAGGTCGGGTGCGCCGTCATCCCTCGCTCCGGCACGAGCTTGCCGGCGACCCGGTGTCGAGGCAGCCCCTACGCCCAGGAAAATCTCATGAGAGCCCTCGTCTACAACGGACCGCGCGACGTCAGCGTCGTCGACGTCCCCGATGCGCGCATCGAAAAGCCCACCGATGTCCTGGTGCGGATCACCACCACCAACATCTGCGGATCGGATCTGCACATGTACGACGGTCGCACGGAAGTGAAACCCGGTCAGGTGCTGGGCCACGAGAACCTCGGCGAGGTCATCGAGATCGGCGACGCGGTGGACCGGGTCAAGGTGGGCAACCTGGTCTGCCTGCCGTTCAACGTGTCCTGCGGCTTTTGCGAGAACTGCGAACGCGGCCTGACCGGTTTCTGCCTCACCGTCAACCCGGGCAAGGCCGGCGGCGCGTACGGCTATTCGGGGATGGGCCCGTATCGCGGCGGCCAGGCCGAACTGCTGCGCGTGCCCTATGGCGACTTCAATTGCCTGGTGCTGCCGGAAGGGGCCCGCGAGAAACAGAACGACTACGTCATGCTGTCGGACATCTTCCCGACGGGTTACCACGCCACCGAACTGGCCGGCGTGCTGCCCGGCGAGACGGTGGTGATCTACGGCGCCGGGCCTGTGGGCCTGCTGGCGGCGTACTCCGCCATCATCAAGGGGGCGAGCAAGGTGATGGTGGTGGACACGCACAAGGATCGTCTTGCGCTGGCCGAGCAGATCGGCGCCATCGCGATCCACGACACCGAAAGCCGTGGCGTCGAACAGGTGCTCGACATGACCGATGGAAAAGGCGCCGATCGCGGTTGTGAATGCGTCGGCTTCCAGTGTTTCAACTGCGACGGTCGCGAGGTGCCGAACCTCACCATGAACAATCTGGTGAAGACGGTGAAGGCCACTGGCGGCATCGGCGTGATCGGCGTGTTCATGCCCAAGGATCCGGGTGGCGCCGACGCGTTGGCAAAGAAGGGACAGATCGCCTTTGATTTCGGCGAGTTCTTCGGCAAGGGCCAGCGCATCGGTACCGGCCAGGCCAACGTCAAGGCGTACAACCGCCGGTTGTGCCGGCTGATCGAGACAGGCAAGGCCTCGCCCTCGTTCATCGTGTCGCACGAATTGCCGCTGGAACAGGCGCCCGAGGCTTACAAGCACTTTGACGAACGCGACGATGGATGGACCAAGATCGTGCTGAAACCCTGAGCGCGAAGCGAGTGCGACGCGCGCGCAAGAGGATCAGAAGATCAGCTGCGCACCGAGCAGCCAGGTGCGGCCCGGGCCGGGCTCGAAGTAGCGGCCATTGCCGTCGTTGACGATCACCGAGCCGATGTAGCGACGATCGACCAGGTTGTCCACTCTCGCGGTGAGCTGCAGCCGTTTGCGCTGATCGAGCGCAAAGGTGTAAGCGAGATCCACGTCGACCAGTCCATAGCCGGCGGCGTGTTGCGTGGCGTTGTCGTTGACCACGACTGGACCCGCACCATTCAGGGTGACGCCCTCGCGCCAGCCGACGGCCGCGCCGTGCTCAAGTCGCAACGAGCCGTAATTGTCCGGCACGCCGGGAATGCGCGCGCCGGCGGGCACCGGCGTGTCCGGCACGATGCACGGCGTGCCGGCACAGGTCAGGAAGCCGCTGCGGAAGCGCGCTTGCAAGTGGGTGAAGCCAGCCGCCAGCCGCCAGTCGCTGCCGAGCTCCCCAGCAAGCGATGCCTCGAAACCCTGCCGGCGCGCATCACCCACATTGCGATAGGTCGAGCGCCCGTTCTGGTTGGTGGCGACGGCCAGCTCGTTGCGGGTGTCCGCGCGAAAGGCCGCGCCGTCCAGCTCCAGCGCATGCGTGAGCTGCCACTTCACGCCGAGCTCGAGGTTGCGGCTGCGTGCCGGCTGCAGGTCCAGTGCCAGCCCCGCGTTGCCGTCGCTGCGATAGCCCAGCTCATTGAAACTCGGCGTCTCGAAACCGCGGCCGAAACTGGTATAGAGGCGCAGCGTTTCGCCGGGACGAAACTCGAGGCCGATCACCGGCGTGGTGGCGCTGTACCGCACGCGGCCGCTGTCGTCGGGGTTGAGCGCGGTGATGTAGAAGTCGTGCTCGCTGAAGCGCACCTGGTCGTGGCGCAGCCCGAGCAGCAGCGACCACGGCCCGGCGAAGTGCCAGTACCACTGCGCGTAAGCGGCCTCATTGTCGACGTTGTCGTCTTCGTCGCGGCGCAGTTGTCCGCGCACGCCGAGCACGGTGCCGACGAAGTTTTCGTAGCCGAGCCGATGCTGGCGTTGATAGTCGCCGCTGACGCCCAGCACGAACTCCTCGGCGCGACCGCCGAGTTCGCCGTCTTGCGTCCGGCGCGCATCGAATCCGCCATAGCGCGTGTCGGGCGCGACCACGCCGCCGGACTGCAATGGATTGGCCTGCGTGCGCGACGGGATCGACTGGAACTGCACGATGCTGCGGTGGCCGTAGTAGCCCATCAACCGCCACTGGCCATCGTCATCCAGCGGCTGCAGGTAGGTCGCACCGAGCTGGGTCTGGCGGATGCTCTTGCGCGTGTCGTACTGGCTGGCCACCGACGTCGCCTGCCGCGGGTCGGCGTCGACCTGCGCGCGCGTGAGTCCCAACGGGTCCTGCGCGGTGGGCTGGTACAGGCGGTTGAGCACCAGCGTCAGCTTGCGTTGCCGGCCGAGATCGATGCCGAACTTCGCGTTGTCCGATGCGCGCCGCACCCTGCTGTGTTGCCGGTAGCCGCCGGAGAGAAATTCGGACGCCGCGATGTTGTAGTCGACCGGGCCGACTATGCCGCGCGTGTCCAGCGTATAGCGGAAGCTGTCGTCGCTGCCGGCGTGCAGACCCAGGCTGGACTGCGGCTCCGTGGCGCCGTCGGCACTCCACAGTTGCACCACGCCACCGGCCGCGTTGCCGTACAGCACCGAGAACGGGCCGCGCAGCACTTCCACGCGATCGGCGCTGTCGAAATTGAAGTGTGAGACCTGGCCCTGCCCGTCGGGCAGGGTGGCGGGTATGCCGTCGACGAAAAGCCGGATGCTGCGAACGCCGAACGTGGTGCGGGCGCCGAAACCGCGTATCGATATCTGTTCGTCCTGCGCGTAGTTCTGCCGGTCGCGCGCCAGGATGCCAGGTACGCCGACCAGTGTTCCGGAAAGATTGACGCCCGCCTGCCCGGCGCGCGCGACGGGCACGTCCACCACGCTCAGAGACGCCGGCAGGTCGAACGGCGCGATGCCCATGCGCGTGGCATGGACGTGCACCGTCGGCAGGATCGCGCTGGCCACGCGCGTGTCGGCGGCCATCGCGCTGCCCGCGGCGGCTCCCGCGCCAAGCGCCGCGAGCAGCCATCGACCAGTCGTCGGGCAGCGGCGCGCGAACGGATATGTCTTGCGTATGCCCACGCCTCACTCCTGAAAAAAGCCGGACGGCGGCCACGGAGTCCGTGGCGTTGCACGCGCCTGCCGGTTCTGTATCAGGACCGGGATGATTTCCATGTCGCGGTCGCGCGCGAGCCTCGCTCGGTGGCCACGCACGCCGTTGCCAGCTGTCCGGCGACGATTCGAAAAAATTTGCGGACAGGGTTTCGCGTCATCAACCCGATGTCACGGATTTTCAATGGGGGTGCTTCACGAAGCGGCGCTTACGGTCAGCGATATCGGGGCGGACAAAGGCATCCAGGGAGAGAGTCACACCATGCCCAGCAGCGCCACACTTTCGCGCCTCGAGTAGCTCTGGGAAACACCCCGACGCTGTTCGGCAAGCTGTCGACGGTCGATCACAAGACGATCGGACTGCGCTATCTCGCCACCGCGTTCGCGTTCCTCGCGGCCGGCGGCGTGGAGGCGCTGGTGATGCGCGTGCAACTCTCGCGCTCGGGCATGCACACGCTGTCGCCGGAAGCTATGACCAGCTCTTCCGCATGCATGGCATCACCATGATCTTCTGGTATGCCGCACCGATCCTCTCGGGCTTCGGCAACTACCCCATCCCGCTGATGATCGGCGCGCGTGACATGGCGATGCCGCGGCTCGATGCTTTCAGCTACTGGACCTTTCTGCTTTCCGGCCTGCTGCTGTACGCCGGGCTGGCGATCGGCCAGGCGCCGGACGCGCGCTGGTCTGCCTACATGCCGTATACCGACCGGCCCTATTCGCCGGCGCTGAACGTGGACTTCCACGCGCTGGCGCTGATCTTCCTCACCGTCTCGACCACGGTGGGCGGGGTGAATTTCCTGGTCACCATTTTTCGCCTGCGTGCACCGGGCATGACGATCAGCCGCATGCCGCTTTTCATGTACAGCACGGCGACGACTTCGGCGCTGGTGGTGCTGGCGTTGCCGGCGCTCACCGCGGCGTGGGTGTTTATGGAGCTGCAGCGCAACTGGGGCCTGCATTTCTTCGACGCAGCCTACGGCGGCTCGCCCTTGCTGTGGCAGCACCTGTTCTGGTTCTTCGGCCATCCCTGGGTCCAAGTGATCTCCCTGCCGGCGACCGGCATGGTGTCGATGATCTACCGGCGATGGCGCGCCGGCCGACCTGCGACTACGCCTACGTGGCGCTGGCGACGTGGATCAATGCCACTCCGGCGGAGCCGGAGTGGCATTGATCCAACTTCTCAGAAGCCCACGTCCAGCGTCATCCGGGCGCCCTGGTCCTTCGTCTTACTGGCAAACTGACCGTGGTAGCCCGCATTGATCGTGACGTTCTTGCTCAGCGCAAAGCTCACGCCAAGATCGACGATGCCGGCATTCATCGCCACCGGCAGGCCTGCCACGCTGAAGCTGCCACTGCCGCCGTTGGCGAAATGCTGCTGGTCGATCGAGGACAGATTGCCCCATGCATGCTGGTAGCCCACGCTCCCGCGCAGCTGCAGCCCCGCGGAAGGCTCGTACACCCCACGCAAGCCCACCGTGCCGTAGTTGACGCTGTTGCTGGCCGCCTGCACTTGCAGCGCCGCCGGGCTTCCCGCTTCGTTGATGGCACCTTGACGCATCCACACGCGGGCCAGATCCGCATACGGCGTCAGGCTGCCCTGCCCGAACGTGAACTGATAGCCGCCGTCGACATAAGTTTGCGTCACCCCGGTGCTGTAACGCGACGTGGCCCGCCCGACGAGGCCGCTGACATCGATCTGCCGGTGGCTGTCGGTCTGGTACCAGCTGTGCGCCGCCCCGCCCTGGAACTGCCACGCACCCAGATCGATGCCGGTGTACAGACCTGCCACCGTATCGCTGCTGTGCGCATCGGCACCGGCGCGGTTGTTGTCGGACAACTGCCCGGCACCGACCACCGCACCAACACGCCAGGTGCCCAGGTCGCGATCGGCACCGACCAGCAGTCCGCTGCCGTTGCTGCTCAGGCGGGCCGCGTTGCCGTCACTGTCGTGGCTGCCACCGTGGCCCCATACACTCGCCCATGCGCTGCCGTGCGCATCCTGCTGCGCGATTCCACCGGCACCCTGCAGGCCTCGCAGGTGATTGTTGATGGCATCACGCACGTAGTGGCTGTCGTCGATGATCGCCGTGCGCGTGCTGGCCAGACTGTCGCCGGCCAGCTGGTTGAACGCTGCTCGCGCGGGGTCGGCCGCCAGCGGCACGATGGCGTTGTAGATGGCATTGCCATAACCCAGCGCTTCGATCGCCGCGCCGGTGTGGATCTCGTTCGCAGTCACGCCGACCGAGCTGAGCGCGATGTTGTTGCGCGCCAACGTGAGATACGCATGGTTGGCGTCGTAGCTCAGCGTCGGCGTAAGGAAGGCGAAGTTCGAGGTGGTGCCGCCGAAGCTCCCGCTGACACCACTGTCGGCCGTCAGGATCGTGTATTTCGTGGACACGTTCCAGTTGCTGCCCGCCTCGGTCGAGATCACCGAACCGCCACCAAGGGTGGCCGTGCCGGTCGCGTGGATCAGGTCGCTGCTGCCGATGTCGAGGGCATCGACCTGGTAGCTCGAACCCGAGGCGATGCTCACGTTGCCGTTCACTCTCAGCGTACCGACGCCGTTACCGCCGGGCGACACCGTGGCGCCGCTGACAATCGTCATGCCGCCCATGCTGCCGATGCCGATCAGCGTGGCGCCGTTACCAACATTGACACTGCTGACCAGACTGCCCTCGACATCGAGCGTGCCGGCCGACACGTCAGTACCGCCCGTATAGGTGTCGGTGCCGGTCAGCACCAGCGTACCGGTGCCAGTCTTCACCAGATCGCCGGCCTGCGTGCCGTCGCTGATGCCACCGCTGAGCGTCGTGCTCAGGCCCGCGCCGACGTTGATCGTCGGATCGCCGGACAAGGTGATCGCATTCGCCAGCGTAAAGCCGCTGGTGAAATCCAGCGTCGTGTTCTGTGCCATCGCCAGCAGGCCGCTGCCAATCGCCGAGGCATTGCCAAGCACCAGCGTGCCGGCGTCCAGCGCGGTGCCGCCGGTGTAGCTGTTGGTGCCGTTCAATAGCAGCGCCGCACTGCCGGTCTTCAGCAACCTGCCGTTCCCCGACAACGTGCCCGCATAGGTGCCAGTTTGCGCCTGATGAAACTCCACCACCGCGGTGTCACCCGCAGCTGCCGCGAACGTCACATTGCCCACGAGGCTGGTCGTGCTGCCAACCAGGGTGCCCTCGCTGATGGTCCATGCGTCGCTGGCATTGCCAGTGCCCGTCAGCGTCCATGCGCTGCTACCCGTCTTGGCGAGGTTTGCGAAACCCTGGATCGACGCTGCGCTTCCCACCGCTCCGACCTGGCCCAGATCGAAGCTGGCGTTGGTGGAGCCACCCAGGGCCAGCGTATCGCCCCCCTGCGTCGCGCCGCTGCTGCTGACCACGTTGCCCGCAAACGAATAGCCGGCATCGATCTCCAGCGTGTTGTTGCCGCCGCTGAAATCAACCGCATCGGCTTGCGTGCCGTCCGCGCCCAGACCACCGGCGATGCTGCCGCTGTTGATGACGATCGAGTTGCCTGTCGACACCACGCCTACGCCACTGACGCCACCTGCACCGTCCGTGCCGGCATTGCCGTCGGGCACCGTGCCGTTGCTGCCGCCCGCGCCGCCGACACCGCCCATGCCACCGGCACCGCCCACGATGCTGCCGCTGTTGATCACGGTGAACGACGCGCCGCTGACGCCGGCGCCGCCGGCGCCGCCGATACCGCCATTGCCGCCATCGCCGTTGGCGCCGTTCCCGCTCGCCGCAGGACCCGAGTTGCCCACGGCGCCGGCACCACCGACGCCGCCCGTAATCGTGCCGGTGTTGGTCATGCTGAAGGTTGAGCCGGTGACGCCCGCGCCGCCGATGCCGCCCGCGCCAGCCCCGCCACCGGCCGACATCGCGTCGGCGTCATTTGAGTCGCTGGCGCCGTAGTGGCCGAAACCGCCCGTGCCACCGTTGATGACGCCTGCATTGCTGATCAGCAATTGGGTACCGCTGATGCCGGCGCCGCCGACGCCGCCGGCACCGCCCGCACCGGATGTGGCTCCGGTGGCGTTGCTGTAGCTGCCGTAGCCACCGGTGCCACCCTGGCCACCGGTGATCGTACCGGTCGCGCTGTTGGTCACGTTGGCGCGGCTGCCGCTGATGCCCGCACCGCCCATGCCGCCGGCGCCGCCGGCGATCGCCGCGGCAGTCGTGACATTGTCGCCAGGCTCGCCGCCAGAGCCGCCGTAGCCACCGCTGATCACGCCATTGTTGACGACCCCGAAATGATCGCCACCGATGCCCGCACCACCAACACCCGCCACACTCGCGACACCGCCCGCACCATAGCTGCCTGCCGTGCCACCGCCTGCCAGGTAACCGCCGTAACCGCCACGGCGGCTGTAGCCACCGTAGCCACCTCGGCCGCCGACGATGCTGCCGGCCGTTTCGTTCGTCACGTTGAAGTAGCTGCCCGCCACGCCGGCGCCACCGGCGCCGCCCACGCCGGCCACGCCACCCGTACCGCCATCGCCGGGCACCGCGCTGCCGCTGGAGTAGCTGCCGCGGCCACCCGCACCACCGGTGCCTGCCGAACCACCCGCTCCGCCAACGACGAGGCCGCTGTTGTCCAGGCTGAACTGGGTACCGTTCACACCGTTGCCGCCGCTGCCGCCGTTGCCGCCGGCACCCCCGTTGCCGCCGACCTGACTCGCATCGGTCGCACCCTGGGCGCCGTAACCACCCTGACCGCCGCGGCCGCCGTAGCCACCGGCGATGACACCTGCATTGCTCAAGGTGAAACCGGTACCCGTGACGCCGTCATTGCCCGCGCCGCCCGCACCGCCGCTGTAGCCGGTGCCAGCCGCTCCCTGACCCGCGTTCGCGATGCCGCCCCCACCATTACCGCCGTAGCCGCCGGCACCACCACCGATATAGCCCGCGTTGGTCAAGCTGAAGCCCGAGCCACTCACGCCCGCACCACCGGCGGCCCCTGCGCCACCGCTGCCGCTGAACCCATTGGCATATTTGCCCTGGCCGCCGGCACCGCCGTGGCCACCCTTGACAAGGCTATTGTTGGTCAGCGCAAAGCCGCTGCCACTGATGCCGGCACCGCCGACACTGCCGTTGCCGCCCGCACCGCCGGTGAAGTATTTGAAACTCGAAAGGGCGGGTGGGAATGGGCTGCCACCCTGACCAGACATGCCGCCAGCACCTGTCACGCTGACGCCTGCACCAGCGCCACCTACCAGCAACGTGGTCCCGCCGGCCAGCGAGATACCGCCGGTGAAGTTGCTGCCATCGCCGTTCAGATCCAGCTCGCCAGCGTCGACCGCCCATGGCGCGTTACTCATGCCCTGACCGCCGAGAATCAGCGTGCCGTCGCCCGTTTTGGTCAGGCCGCCGTTGTCATTGAGCGTGCCATTCAACGTCAGCGTGGTGCCCGTGTCCGTATTGAACGTGCCGCCGGCGCCGTCCAGGATGATCGCCCGGGCCGAGCTGAAGCTGGCCGTGTTCTCCAGCGTGCCGCCGTCCAGAGTCAGATCGCCACTCGCGTCACCCAGGTTGACGTCGCCGGCCACCGAGAGCGTACCGCCCCCGATCGTGGTGCCGCCGGCATAGGTGTTGGCGCCGGTCAGTACCAAGGTGCCGAAGTCGCTCTTGACCAGACCTGCGCTGCCAGTCAGGACATTGTTGATGGTGGCCACGTCACTCGCACCATCCGCGGCGCCGTCGCCCACGCGGATCACCGGCGCATTGCCGTTGCTGTCTGCCACCAGCGTCAGCGCGTCGCCGTCCATCATGTAGCCGGTGGTTGCGAACTGCATGCCGGTGGCGCTCACCGCTCCGGCGCTGTTGTCCACGGTTACCGTGCCGGCCGTGCCGCCGAAAATGGCGAAGCCCGGTTGTGGTTGCATGGGTCCGGTGAAGTCGGCTGTCGCGTTGGTCCAGTTGGGGGAGATCACCGACCACGTGCCGCTGCCGCCGCCCATCTGGGTGGAAGAGGCCTGACCGTCGGCGTCCCAGAACTGGAGGCTGCCGGTGGCAGTGAGCAGATTGATCTGACCCGTCAACATCTGCATGCCGAAAGCATCGCCGGTCGGGGTGCTGCCCAGCACGATGCCGCCGTTGGTTTCAGTCAACGTGCCGCCGTACGTGAACAGCCGATACAGACCAGGTCCGAAATCCGGATTGGCATTGACGTTGAGCGTTGCGCCATTGAGGGTCAGATCGCCACCCACGCTGACCTGATCGCCGGTGCCGGCTTGCGTCGAGCTGCTGCCCGGTGCGCCAAAGGTGTAATCGAGAACGCCACCCTGGTCGACTGTCAGATTGCCGGTGACGTTCAACGTACCGATGTTGCCGCTGGCGCCCGGGGCCAGATGCGCGCCGCTGGCGACAGCCACGTCGCCACCGATCGTGCCATTGCCGGCCAGCACTGCACCGCTGGAAACATTGACATTGCCGGCCACAGACGCGCCGGAATGGTTGCTGTCGCCAACCACCAGGGTGCCACCTTGCACCGTGGTATCTCCGGTGTAGGTGTTGGCGCCGTTGAGGGTTTCCTGGCCACTCGCCAGAACCAGACCGCCGCTGCCGCCGATCACGCCGGCAAACGCATCATTGGCGTTGCTCAGCGTCAGCGTCTGCGCACCCAGGTTGACGGCGCCAGCGCCGCTCAACGACGTGATCGATGCGCCGCCGGTGTTGCTGATATCGAATGTGCCGTCATCCGCCACGGCGCTGGAATTGGCAATACTGCCCATGCCAGTGAGCGCCAGGGTAGCGCCACTGTAGATCAACGTATCGCCACTGTAAGTGTCGGCGCCGGTCAGGCTCGTCGTGCCGGACGAGAAAATCGCCCTGCCGGTACCGCTGATCACACCGCCGAAGGTGACCGCGTCAGTCCTCAAGAAATACAAGTCGCCGTTATTGGTCACGTCTCCCACGATCGAGCCGGCGGTGCCGCCTTCGCCGATAGCCAGGACCGAACCACCATCGATGGTCGTCCCGCCGGTATAGGTATTGGCGCCGCCGAGGTATTGGGCACCGGTCACGTGCAGGCCACCGCTGCCGCTGATCGCGCCGTCGAATCGGCCGTTCGCGTTGGTCAGCGTCAGCGTTTGTGCGCCGAGGGTTACGTAGCCTGTGCCATCCAGCGTCGTGATCGATGCGCCGGCGGTATTGCTGATATCGAACGTGCCGTTGGCGATCACGTTGCTGGCATTGGCGATGCTGCCGGTGCTGCCAAGCGCCAGGGTGCCGTTGTCGATCTGCCAGGCGACGCTGCTGCTGTCGACACCCGAGAGCGTCCAGGTGCTGGCGCCGGTTTTTTGGTAACTGGCAAAACCCTGATATTGCGCGCTGCTGCCGACCGCACCGAGTTGGGTGGCGTCGAAGCTGGCGTCCGTGGTGCCACCCAGGACGAGGGTGTCGCCATTGCTGGTGCCGCTGTTGCTGACGACCTTGCCGCTGATGCTGTAACCGGCATTCAGCTCCAGCGTGTTGCCGCCGCCGCTGAAGTCCACCGCAGCGGCCTGCGTCGCACCGTCACCGCTCATGCCACCGGCAATGCTGCCCGAGTCGACGATGGTCGAACCGCCGGTGGACACCACACCCGCGCCGCCGGCACCGACCACGCTGCCCGAACCACCCATGCCACCGGCGATACTGCCGGTATTGGTCAGCTGGAAACCGGACCCGGTGACACCGGCGCCGCCTTGGGCGCCATTGCTGCCGGCACTCGTGGATCCGTTGGTGCCATTCACGCCATAGGTGCCGCGCGAGCCGCCCGCACCGCCAGCGCCTCTGGCACCGCCCGCACCGCCGGCGCCGCCGGTAATCGTGCCGGTATTCAGCGTCGTGAACGCAGTACCGCTTATGCCCGCCCCACCCATGGCGCCATCGCCGCCCCGGCCCCCGTTGCCGCCGTTGCCACCGTTATATTTGAAGCTGAAGCCTCCCGATCCGCCATTGCCACCGGCGCCACCGTTACCGCCAGCGCCACCAGCGATCTGTCCGTTGTTGATGACCGAACCCGCTGCCATGACGGCCACGCCGCCGATCTGACCAGCCCCGCCGTATCCACCGTTGCCGCCATTGCCGCCGTTGGCGTAAAAACCGGAATTACCGGTGGCGCCCCCTGCTCCCGCCGAGCCGGCGCCCCCTGCCGCACCGGTGACGCTGACACTCGCCGCTCCGACGCTCAAGGTGGTGCTTGCGGCCGTGGTGATACCGCCGACCAATGCGCTGCCGTTACCCACCAGATCCAGCTCACCGGCATTGACCGACCATGGCGTGACACTGCCGGCCTGTCCCGCAAGCACCAGCGTGCCGCTGCCCGTCTTGATCAGACCGCCATTGTCCTGAAGCGTCCCATCGAGGGTCAGTATGGTGCCGGCATCGGTGTTGAACGTGCCACCAAGACTGCCGAGAGTGACTGCACGGGTTGCCGTGACATCAGCCGTGTTTTCCAGCGTGCCGCCATTCAACGTCAGAATGCCCGCGCTTTCACCCAGGCTAGCGTCATCGGAAATGGCCAGCGTGCCCGCGGCGATGGTCCATGGCGTGAGCGACGCAGTCGTATTGCTCAGCGTCCAGATGCCACCGCCGTTCTTGAGAAACGTCGCGAAGTCGAGATATTGACTGCCGATGGCGCTGGCGTCGAAGCTCGCATTGGTGCTGCCGCCCAGGACCAGCGTGTCAGTTCCGCCGGCCACGGCCATGACATTGCCTGTGATGGCCGATCCGGATTGCAGTTCCAGTGAATTGATGCCACCGGTAAAGGTGATGGCCGCAGCCTGGGTAACACCGTTACCCGACAGACCGCCGCTGATCGTGCCGCTATTGATCACGCCGAGATTGCTGCCGCTGATGCCCACACCGCCGGCGCCGGTGTTGCCCGCGACGGCGACCGCCGAACCACCGGCTCCCGCGGCGCCGCCAGCGCCACCGAGGATCGTACCCGTGTTGACGACACGGCCGCCGGCCGAGCCATTGAACAGAACACCGACGCCGCCATCGCCACCGGAACCACCCGCCCCACTGTCAGGTCCGCCATTTCCGCCAGCCCCGCCAGCGCCACCGATGGCGATACCCGCGTTAGCGAAACTGCTCCCCGAGCCGCCAAGCAGCACGGCTCCGCCGCCCTGGCCGCCGCCGCCGCCACCGCCATAACCTGCTGGTGCACCCGTGTTGCCCGATCCTCCCGTTCCGCCCGCTCCACCGGTAAATGAAAAACCGGCATTGAGCGTCAGGTTGCCGGCCGTGACATCCACAGCGAATCCGCCGCCACCACCGCCACCGCCACCGCCGTCGACAATGCCGCCGACAGGATTGGTCGGCACGCCGCCGATACTGCCCGCACCGCCCGTGATGTTGATGGACTCCACCGTATCCGTGGCAAAGCTGCTACCCAGCACACCACCGCTGCCACCGGCACCACCGTTGCCACCGGCACCGCCACTGGCACCCTGTCCCGCCTGCGCGCCTGTCAGGTACGCGGCGCCACCACCACCACCAGCACCTGGCAGATAGGTGCTTGATGGTCCGGAAGTGCCTGCACCGCCCGTCGGTGAACCGGCCGTGCCACCGGTTCCCCCCACGCCAATGCCAGGCCCGGAAACGCCGCCTTTGCCGCCATCCGCGTGCGCGTCCAGCGGTATCAGGGACATCGTTAGCCCCAGCGCCAAGGCGCAGCCCAATACAAGCGGTTTCAGCCGGTTACCACGCGACGGAGCGCTGGTCGCCATGTGTCCGTTCGATGCACGGGTCAATTCCGAAGCAACTTGAACGGCGCCAAGCGCACAATTCCAGACAAGACGATAAATACGGTTCACGGTGTGGCCCCCTGAAAAGGATGTGACGAGTGATTCGGACAATTAGATGCCCCGGTCAGGCCAGGCCCGATCCGGATGGAAAACAAGAAAAGGTTGATGCTGTGCCTGTGGAGCGTTGACGGCCCGGTCAAACCACCCGTACTCCGCGAAGATTGAGCTGCGGGTCGCGCCAAAAGGCGTCGTTTTCGAAGCGGCGGAATATGTCCGGCGGCAGGATGGTGCGGCGCTCGCGCGCTTCGATCTTTTTCCGCACCGTGTGCAGGCCCGGCGTACCGGCTCGCAAGTCGAACTCGTTGGCGTCGTAGCTGACGTTGTCGAAGTCGTGCGCGAAGGCCGGTTCGCCGATGAAGTCATAGATAGCCTTCATTGCATGAGCCGGATCGCCGGTGAGCGTCTCGTACTGCAGCAGCATCAGGTTGGCGCTGTCCTCGCCGTAGAAGGCTTCTTTCAGCGCGTTATAGGCAAAGCCCACCATGCCATCGCCATTGGCGAGGCCTTCAGAGCGCGAATACACCGTGCCGCCGGGCTGGTAGTTGAAGATGGACGAGGGCTGAAACGCGTTCTTGCGTACCAGCTGCTCGACGCTGTCGATGATCCACGGCATGTGCCGCACGCAGGCGATCACCTTCGCCTCCGGGAACAATTCCTTGAGGATGCGCAGCTTGCTGCACCAGATCCGGTTGGTGTCGAACACCACCTCGGCGGAAAACTCCTCGCCGTAGTAGTTCTCGAACAGGCCCTGCAGCAGACGACGGCGCTGCGCGTCCGTGATAAAGACCGAGTATTCGTTGCGCCCGCTCATTTCACCTTGCAGGGTGTTGAACAGACCACCGACGGGGCCGCTCATGCCTGCGTGGAAACGCGGATTCTGACGAAGCAAACCGGCAAGCAGGGTCGAACCGGACCTGGGCAGGCCCGAGATGAAATGGACAGGACGCAAAGAAACTTCCCCATGGATTCCGTTGCGATGACACAGCAATGACTGTGCCATGCATGTTCGAAATCGTGAACTGGTTCGCACTCTATCCGCAGGTCACCAGTAGCGACAAGGGAAATTTTGTGGTCGTCAAAAAGTGGCAACTAGTGACGCGGTTGGTTCATCACGGAGCGTTGTCGCCATGTCCGATCAGGCGGGACACATTGGCGCCGTGGACAGATGGAGATCGGTACATCGCTGCCTCTTGCAAGGCAGCCGCAAGGAAGACACGGGTGTCTGTGACATACCCGAGCGCAGGCTTCAAGAATCCTGGACCTGGGTCAGCTCGCTAGTGCCGCAATGGACGGCCAGGCGTCATTTCTCAGTGGCGTCCGTGGATCGCCACCAACCCCTTCAAACGCCGGCGAGCCAGGCACATCCAGAGCTGGAGCCAGCGAACTGCTCCAGGCAACCGTGTTTGACCGTGCATGGCACTCGATCCGACGAAGGGTGAGGAACTCGCAACTGTCCAAGTGGCAGCCTCATGTCGTGAGATCACATTGCATGACGAGCTCTCCAGTGGCCGCTGTACCGATGTGAACGAAACCCAGCCTCGCCATAGTTCTCTGAGCGGCCCGGCGTTCGATTTTGCGATTCTCCAGGGTGGCAACCAAACAGCGAGGCGCGCCGGGTTCGTGCATCATCTTTTTGAAACCGTCGATCATCGTCTCCATCAGGCGAATATTGAGACCCACCCGCCGGCTGGCCCGCCGAATGTATAAACGAACGAAGCCGTAGGACAGGCCGTGATCATCCAGACGAATCGCCACCGTGCAAGCGCCTTCGATGCGACTTCCTCCCGCCTCCTGCAGAACACACGCCACCTCCCACGAGCGACGCCATGCTTCATTGGGATTCGTCACCGCGCCTTCCCGCAACCAGAATTCCACGATTTGCCCGCGCAATACGTCCGAGACATTGCCGAATACCCACCGAACCTGAAAGGTAGGTAGTCCGCTACTCGCTGATGGAGGCATCGTGATCATGAAGCATTCCTGTAGACCGTGTTTCACATGGTATTTGCTTGTCTCGAGCCTGTGTTCGCATACGACAGGACCCAAGCCGAAAATTGCACATGATGCGGCGCGACGCCGCCACGAAGAATGGTGAACCGATCCAGCAGGCCGGCGGCGCCTCGGTCAAAGCCCAGCGGCCCGGCTCGATCATCCAGCGCCGCAACCCGTACGAGGTGGCCACCCTGGTGGCCCTTATGTCTGCCAGGCCCAGGCCTCGGCCGCCACCGGGGCCGCTACAAGTGGATGACGGCGTGCTCGACAGCATCGTCTGAGTCGAGCTGTGGCCCGTGCGATATCCATGCACGCGCCGACGACCTCCGGGACCCGCCTCTTACACGGACAATTAAGGCCCGCGGCACCTGTGCATCATGCAGCGGCCGACGTATGAGCCGGGGAGCGAATTCCTTTAGCATCGGTTTCAGGAGGCGACGTGCCCGGCTGCGCCGCATCCGATCGCGCTCTGCCGCGCTTGTCGCTGCAGGGGTGTGATCCCACCCGACCGCATCCACCAGGCGCCCCATGAGCATTACCGATTTGTCCACCCCGCTGCTTGCGCAGTGCTTTCACGCCACGACAACGCCGCTGTTCATGCTTGAGGCGACGGCGCCCAATTTTCCGGTGATCTCTGTAAACGCGGCACTGGAGCAGCTTCTTGGTATTGCGGCAGCGGATCTGCTGGGCCAGCCGTGGTGGATGGTTTTCGGGGACCGCGACGGCTCGCCCACGTTGCGCCGTTTGCTGGAAACCATGCAGGCGGGCGAGGAGACCGCGCGGTGCGAGCGCGCTCGCGGTGACATGTTCTGGTACCGCTGCGTACTGACTCCGATCGCGCTGGATCAGTCGCAGGTTACCCACGTGATGGGCGCCGCGTACGACGTCACCGAACGTGTGAACGCCGAGAAGATGCGCGACTACTTCGTAACCCACGACCCGGTGAGCGGCTTGTTGCGCCGGCAGTCGTTCGAAGACCGATTGAGCGAACTGCTGCTACAGACGATCCATCGGGGACAACGACTGTCGGTCAGCTATGTCGACGTGGACCGCTTCAGCCATGTGAATGAGATCTTTGGCTTTCGTGCCGGCGATCAGCTGCTTAGGCAGATCGCCGACCGCCTGAGCGACCGGGCGCACGACGACAATCTGCTGTGTCGCTTTGCCGGCCCGGAATTCACGGTCGCGGTGGTGGATACCACAGGCGACATGGATCAACTGGATATTGGCCAGCGATTTCTGGAGGCGTTCTCTGCACCCTTCGTGGTCAACGAGATGCAAGTCGCCCTGTCTGCGAGCGTGGGGGTGAGCTGTTTCCCGGACACGGCCGCCTCCACCCAGGACTTGATTCAGCAGGCCTCGGCAGCGGCCCGTGCGGTGCGGCAGGCCGGCGGCAACTCGGTGCACGTGTTCACCTCGCAACAGCGCAGCAAACTGGAAGATCGCTTGCGGCTGGGGCCGGATCTGCGCGGTGCGGCCGCTCGCGGTGAGCTGGTGCTGCACTATCAGCCGATTGTCAGCGCGGTCAAGCGGCGCGTGACCGGCATGGAGGCACTGTTGCGCTGGCAACATCCGGAGCTTGGCCTGCTGGCACCGGGCCGCTTCATCCGGCTGGCGGAAGATTTTGGCCTGATTTGCGAGATCGGCCAGTGGGTGCTGCAGCAGGCCTGCCTGCAGGCGCGGCGCTGGCTTGAGGCCGGGGTCGGTCAGTTCATCATCTCGGTCAACGTTTCCGGCCTGCAACTGCGCGGGGAGCGGTTGCTGGAAGATGTCAGTCGAGCGATCAATCAGGCGCGGCTGCCGGCGCGCTGCCTGGGGCTGGAGATCACCGAGAATGTGGTGATGGACAACGTGTCGCACGTCGTCTCGCTGATGACCGAACTGCGCAAGATTGGCGTGTCGCTGGCAATGGACAATTTCGGGCTGGGCTTTTCCAGCCTCGCGCACCTGCCCTCGTTTCCGATCAGCCGGCTCAAAATCGACCAATCCTTCGTAGCCGATGTATCCACCGACATCAACGCCGCGCGTGTATGCCGGGCGGTGATCGCGCTGGCCCACGAACTGGGTCACACGGTGGTGGCCGAAGGCGTGGAGACGCCGCTGCAACTCGCATTTCTGGAGCGACACGGTTGCGACTTCATTCAAGGAAACTACTTTTCCGGCCCGCTGCCCGCGGAGGAGATGCTGGCGATCCTGCGGCGCCCGGAGATGCGCGTGGAGGACATCGGCGGAGCGGGCCACGAGGCAACTACGCTGCTGCTGATTGACGACGAGCAGAATGTACTGCGATCTCTGTCGCGCCTTCTTCGCCGCGATGGTTACCATATTCTCACCGCTGGCAGTTTCGCGCAGGCGCTCGAGGCCCTCGCTGCCCACAAGGTCGACCTCATCCTGTGCGATCAACGCATGCCCGACGGCAACGGCACCGACCTGCTGGGCACGATCAAGGCAGCTTACCCCGACACTATCCGCATGATCCTGAGCGGTTACGCCGACCTCGCGGCCGTGACCGAAGCGATCAACGATGACGTGGTGCACCGAGCCTTGACCAAGCCATGGAACGACGAGGACTTGCGCAAGGTGGTGCGCGATGCGCTGCGTCGCGAAACGACTCTTGATAGCGAGATCTGGCCGGACGCGTCGACGAACTGAGGCACGTCTCCGCAGCGCGCGACGTCCTGCATGGCGGCGGGCAGCATGGCTTTAACTTGTGTGTATGGGACAAAGAAAGCGGGGTGGGTTTTGCTAGTGCACGCCAACTCTTGTGGCCCACGTGCCGGGGACGCCGAGACTCACTCCAGATGGAGAATGATCGCACCTTCAGCATCGCGCTCCACGCGTGTGATTCCCGGCGACTCGCTTTCCAGCTGGCGCAGCATCGCCTCCTGGCGGGACAACTCACCCCGCTGCATGCGCACCAGATCGGCCAGGTGCTGGTTTTCCAAATGCAGCGAGCGCACCTGCAACGCCTGCGCGATGGACTGTTGCAGCTCAGCGTCATCCCACGGCTTGCTCACGAACCGGAAAATCTGCACCCCGTTGACAGCCGACAGCACCAACGGCAAGTCCGCATGACCGCTGATGATGATGCGAGCCACGTCAGGTTGGTATTCGATTGCTTGCTGCAGGAAGGTCAATCCGTCCATGGTCGGCATGCGGAAATCAGTGATGATCAGGTCAAAGGGCTCCTCACGGATGCACTCCAACGCCAGCGCGGCATCAGTGAAGCTGCGCACCGTGGCCTTACCATTGAGCTGCTCCTGCGGAATACGCGCTATCAACCGTATCATCGCGTTGATGATGGAAGGCTCGTCGTCGAGGATGAGTAGTTTGTACATGTGTGTCGGCACTCCGGTTCAAGATTTGGTTAGGCGCTGACGCACCGGCAGCGTGATGCGGAAGGCGGTGCCCTGACCGGGTCGCGATCGGACGGTGATCTCGCCACCATGCTTCTTGACGATGCCGTGGCTGATCGAGAGACCGAGCCCGGTTCCCTTGCCTACCTCCTTGGTGGTGTAGAAGGGCTCGAAGATGCGTTGGATAGCCGCTTCACCCATACCGCAGCCGTTGTCGCGGATCTCGATCCACACCCGCCCCTGCTCCTGCCCAGTGATGATCTCAATCAGCCCATTTCCATCCACTGCCTGGGTGGCGTTGACCAAGATGTTCATCAACACCTGATTCAGTTCGGTAGGGTTGCACTCGATCAGCGGCAGGTTCTCGTAATCGGTACTGAAGCAGGTTCTACCGCCGGCCAGCGTGCGCACGATGCCAAGCGTGGTATCGATCGCGCGGTGAACGTCGAACAGACGAAACCCCTCGGCCGTGTCGATGCGCGAGAAATCACGCAGGTTCTGCACGATATTGCGGATGCGTTCGACACCCTCCAGACACTCCTCCAGCAGCATGGGAAGATCAGTGGCGATCAAGGTGTATTCGCAGCGGCGCTTGTGTTCTTCGATCAACTCGATGCGCTGTTCCACGCTGAGCCGCTCGTCGCGCATCACCCCGTCCAATGACTCGATCAGACCGAACAACTTGTTCAGGTACTCGCGCAGGGATCCCAAGTTGGACTGTACGTAGCAAACCGGGTTATTGATCTCGTGCGCCATACCCGCGGCCAACTGGCCTACCGTCGCGAGCTTTTCCGCGTGGACCAGGTTCTGTTGCTCGGCCAGCCGATCTTCGGACCGTGTGCCCGCTTCGTCCGGCACGTCCCCAGATCGGCCGGGGCGAATGGTCACATTGCATACGTCGGGTCGATCGGTGCTGGCACGCCACTGACGGATCACATGCAGGCCTCCGGTCGGCTGGCCGCAGACAATGCGGTCATCACATCCTTTCACCCCGCCCTCGCGAGGATCGACCGCCCACAGGTCCGGGGCTTGTTGGGTGAGCAGTCGCAGGCCTTCGCCCTCGTCCTCAGACACAACTCCGGCCAATTGCCGGGCCGACGCATTGGCGAAGCACACCGCGCCGGCGGCGATCACCACCACCGAGACGGGCAAAGTCTCGAGTACGGCCAGAGGATCGAATCCGATTTCCCCGTCGGTGCGGACGGCTGCGGACAGGTGACGGTGCAGGTCAGGTTTGGCCTGAGTTAGCATGCTACTGCCTCGTGGGAACGTGCCGATACCGGATTTACGCCGTCTTCGACGCCGTTGCCCTGTTTCAAGCAGCCATCAGGCCACCGCTCCGCTTTCAAGTGCGAACTGCGTCACGCTTGTGACATCTCCTTTCCTGGCGCTGTGCGGCGGGCCAATTAGCCGAGGCGCCACTCCTGCGTCAGCTCGGCTTGCTTGTAGCTCGCGCGCGCATGCATGCGCCGCTTTGCGCTGCGTATGGCAATGTCGGAAAGCGGCATGACGGTAGCGCCTCAAACGGCAGGGTCAACTACTGTTGTCGAAGCACCATCGCATTCAATGGATTGAAATGGATCTGCTCGGACGCGTCCGGACAAAGAGTGCGCTCAAACCATTGTTGCAACGGCGTTTGCTGGACTTCTTTGGACGTCGTCGGACAGGGAGATGGTGGCTATGGGTGGACTCGAACCACCGACCCCAGCATTATGAGTGCTGTGCTCTAACCAGCTGAGCTACATAGCCTTTGAGGAGGCCCGCACGCCGGATCGGAGCGATGCGGGCGGGGCGCGGCAGTGTAGTCGTGTAGCCCGGCCGGTTCAAGTCTGCAGCTTGCTGCTGCTTCGCGCGCTGTGGTTGAATCGGCTGCAGGACCGGATGCGAACTGGCGCAACGACCCATCGCACGGCTCCGGGAGGCGACATGATCGATGCTGATGGCTATCGTCCGAATGTTGGCATCGTGCTGCTGAGCGCGGATGGCCAGCTGTTCTGGGCGCGTCGGGTCAATCGTGACGGCTGGCAGTTTCCGCAGGGCGGCATGCGCTCGGATGAAACCCCGCTGGAAGCCATGTACCGCGAGCTGGAGGAGGAAACCGGGCTGGCCGCACATCATGTGGAGGTCGTCGCCGCGACTCATGGCTGGCTGCGTTACCGCTTGCCCAGCCGCTATGTACGGCATCACCAGCGCCCCACCTGCATCGGCCAGAAGCAGGTGTGGTTTCTGCTGCGGCTGGTCGGTGGCGAGGATGCCTTGAAGCTGGACGCCTGCGAGAAGCCCGAGTTCGATCTCTGGCGCTGGGTCGATTTCTGGTACCCGGCGGTGCACGTCGTGCATTTCAAGCGGCAGGTATACGAGAGAGCCCTGCGCCAGTTCGCCCCGCTCGTGGAAAACCTTTTCCGCGTGGAACTCGGCAGCCTGCCGCCGAGGGACAACCCGGACGTCCCGCCGGGCGATCCGCGTTCCGGGTGTGAAGCGGCCTGAACGAGTTTCCACCAGATCTGGTTATTGTTGACAATCATTCGCATTCGCGTTTCAATGCGTGCCATGTATATCTGCATGTGCAATGCCGTCACCGACCACGACATCCGCCGCGTAGCGGCCGATGGGGTGCATTCGTTCGCCGAGCTGCAGGCGCGCACCGGTTGTTCCGACTGCTGCGGCAGTTGCGAGCAGGAAGCACGCAGCACGCTGAACAAGGCTGTTTCGCAAGTCCTCTGCCAGCTTCCGCTCGTCGCGGGCTGAGCTTCTCTCCGTTTCCCTGGTTTCGCTCAGAACGCTGGTCGTACACGGCGAGCGCGAACAGGTGCCAGTCCCATTTCATCGGCACGCGATCGGGTTTTGTATAGTCGGCGCTGTTCACTGATGGGAGAAGGCCATGAAGGGTGATGCCAGGGTCATCGAGTTCCTCAACAAGGTGCTCTACAACGAGCTGACCGCGATCAACCAGTATTTCCTGCATGCCCGCATGCTCAAGAACTGGGGTTACGCGGAGCTGGCCGAGCATGAGTACAAGGAATCCATCGAGGAGATGAAACACGCCGATCATCTGATCGAGCGCATCCTGTTTCTCGATGGCCTGCCCAATCTGCAGCATCTGGGCAAGCTGCGCATCGGCGAAAACGCGCTGGAAACGATGCAGGGCGATCTCGATCTGGAGCTGGCTGCCGTGGTCGATCTGCGTGCTGCCATTGCGCACAGCGAAGGCATCGCCGACTACATCAGCCGCGACCTCTTCAAGGACATCCTGCACGACGAAGAGGAGCACATCGACTGGCTCGAGACGCAGTTCAGCCTGGTCAAGGACATCGGTGCGGAGCGCTATCTGCAAAGCAAGATGCAGGGCTGATCACCACGCACGTCAAGGCCGCCGGCAGGCCGAAGCGTGCGCTCGTTCCTTGACGCTTCCATCACGGCAGGGCTATACCTTTCGTTTTCCCCGGGTTGGCCCCCATGGTTTCACGACCACCGCCGCGGCTCGTCGTGCGCCGGCATGATGATGCCAGCCAGCATCGGCGCCGCCTGTGGCTTGGCCTGGCGTGGCTGGGCAGTCTCCTCATGCTGGGCCTGATCGTCGGCGGAGTGAGCCGGCACGCCACGCCGGCTGCCGTTGACCATCGGCAGCAAAAGGCACTGCTGGCACAGATCGCCGACCTCAAGCAACAGGTGGCGAATCTGCAGCGGGCCGCCCAGGTGAACGAGGTCGCCACACGCTCATTGCGCGGCACGCTGGCGCAACGCGAGGAGGAGCTCAGCAGCCTCCGCGCCGATCTCGGCTTTTATTCGAGGCTGGTCGGTGCCGATGCCCAACGGCAGGGCCTGCGACTGCAGGAGGTCAAGCTGGAGCCGATCACCGGTTCGCGCGGCTGGAACCTCACCCTGAGCCTGATCCAGAACGCAAAGCGCGGTGAAGAATCCGCCGGCAATGCGATGGTCAGCGTGGAGGGCCTGCGCCACGACAAGGTGGCAAGCCTGGACTGGGCGATGCTCGGCAACCCCATGCTGAAAGACGGCATGCCGTTCCGCTTCATGTATTTCCAGCAATTGCACGGCACCATCGTGCTGCCGCCCGATTTCCGTCCGACCCGATTGCACATCGACATTCGGCCCGCCAAGGGCGAGCCCGTTAGTCGAACCATTGCATGGGGAGCCGCGTTGAGCGGCAACATCACTACAGCCGAAGGGGACCGCGATGCTCAACCGTAGACGCAACGACCGCAACAACAGCAGCCAAGAAACCAGTCTGATCGCCCGCGGCACGGTGATCCGCGGTGACGTGCGCTTCAGCGGCGCACTGCATCTGGATGGCCGCATCGAAGGCGCCGTGCTGGGCGAAGGCGACGACGCCATGTTCACGCTCAGCGAGCACGGCGAGGTGCATGGCGAGATCCGCGTGCCGCAGGCGGTGATCAACGGCCACGTGACCGGTGATGTGCACGTCAGCGCACGACTGGAACTGGCGCCGCAGGCGCGCATCGATGGCGATCTGCGCTATCACACACTGGAAATGGCCGCCGGCGCCCAGGTGAACGGCCGCATCTCGCGGCAGGCCGAAGCGGCGCCACGTGAGCTGCCGGCGCCGGATGCAGAACTCGCAGAGGCGGTACCGGCCTGAAGCGGTATGCTTGCGCCAGTCCACCACGCCCCCATCTAGATCACCATGGAAACCATCGTCGCCATTCCCGATTACCGCAGCAGTGGCGCGCCGCTGCTGTTCACCGCCGCCGCCGCGCACAAGGTGCATGAGCTGATCGCCGAAGAAGGCAATCCGGCGTTGAAGTTGCGGGTGTACATCAGCGGCGGCGGTTGCTCCGGGTTTCAGTACGGCTTCACCTTCGACGAAGCCCAGGCCGAAGATGATTTTGCGGTGGAGCGCGAGGGCGTGACGTTGCTGTGCGATCCGCTGTCACTGCAATACCTGACCGGCGCGCAGATTGACTATGCCGAGAATCTCAGCGGTTCGCAGTTCGTCATCAGCAACCCGAACGCCAAGACCACGTGCGGCTGCGGCTCCTCGTTCTCCACCTGAGGGCCTTCCGATGGATCGGGCCATCCAGCCTTGCGCCAACACTTTTGCCGGACTCAGCCTGATCCTGGACCGAATCGCCGAACGGCGCGACGAATCCTCCTGGATTGAAGAGCAGGCTCGTTCGACCGACGCGCGCTATCTGCTGCTCGATGCCAGGGGCAGCGCGTTCATGCGGCGCGACCGGGAGACGCTGCGCTGGCTCGACAGCAGCGAGCGCCAGCGTTGGTTTGGTGGATTGCCGCACACTCTGTTGGGCATCGCGGACCAGCGTCCACATTTTCTGCTGATGTTGAGCGACGACGCCGACGTCGGCACGATCGAAGAAGCCCTCGACGCGCGTCGCATGAGCCTGCGCGATGCCGGCCTGCAATTGAGCGCAGACCAGGCAGGATTGTTTGCCTACGCCAAGGGCCTGTCGCACTGGCAACGCGAGATGCGCCATTGCACCGGTTGCGGCGCACCGCTGCAACTGGTTGCCGCCGGTCACCGCGCGCAATGCACCAACCCGGATTGCGCGCGGCTGCATTTCCCGCGCACCGATGCAGCCGTGATCATGCTGGTCGAGCACGATGGCGCCTGCCTGCTCGGTCGTCAGGCGGGCTGGCCGCCCGGCCGGTATTCCACCCTGGCCGGCTTCGTCGAACCCGGCGAGTCGCTGGAAGATGCCGTGCGCCGCGAGGTCGCGGAGGAATCCGGCGTCATCGTCGATGAGGTGCGCTATCACTCGTCGCAGCCATGGCCGATGCCCGCCTCGCTGATGGTCGGCTTCATCGCCACCGCCGTGTCCCGGCGGATCGACATGCGCGATCACGAACTGGAAGAGGCGCGCTGGTTCACTCCGCAACAGATCGCCGACGGCATCGCTGACGGCAGTTTCGTGCCGTCCACGCCGCTGTCGGTGTCCTACCGGCTGCTGGCGGACTGGCTGCAACTGCGCGCGGGGCTCGATTTCGGTGCGCTGGTCGAGGAGCGGTCCGCGCATTGAGTCTGCGGTGCCACTCGATGATTGCGGCGCAATTCAGTCCGCCTTCGCGGAAGCTCTCGATATCCGGTTCGCCGCCGGCAATATCACCCTGCCACCACGCGCATCGGAGGGGCGCGGAATGTGCCGTCGACGACAATGGTGCACCCATCTCATGACGCGGCGCGGGCGGTCCGGCGGAAGAACCGAACCCTCGCTTACAATACGATCACTGTTCGCGGATCTCTTCCATGGCTATCGGTCTGCTCGTCGCACTCATCGCTCTCGGTCTGCTTCATGTGATGCCACAGCTGGCGCGCTGGCGCGGCGACGGCCTGTTCCGGCGCTGGGTAGCGCAATTGGGGGATACCAGCGGCGCCAGCCGCGTGGCGTCAGCGCTGTTGTTGCCGCTGGCGCTGTGCGCGTTGCTGTGGTGGCTGCTCGGGCTGTCATTGGCGGGCGAGCTGTTACAGCTGCTTTTCTCGCTGGTCGTGCTGGTGTATTGCTTCGGTCCGCGCGAATTCGAGAGCGATCTCGAAGCGATTCTCGAAGCCCCCGATGACGCCAGCCGCGAGGCGGCCACGCAGGCGCTCGCGGGTGAAGATGGCGCGGTGGCCTGGAGTGCTGCCGCGCTGGGCGTGGCTATCGCCTATGCCGCGTTGCGGCGGCGCTTCGCCGTGCTGTTATGGTTTTTCCTGCTCGGGCCCGTCGGCGCAGTTCTGTACAGGTTGTCGCAGACACTGGGGCGCGATGACACACTGCGGCTCGATCCAGCCGGCCGACGGGTGGCCCGATATGTGGCCAACGTGCTGGATTGGCCCGCCGCGCAATTGCTGACTTTCACGCTGGCGGTGGTCGGTCACTGGGAAGCGGTGATCGGTGCCTGGCGACGCTGGCACGCCCAGGCACCGGCCACCAGCTGGTACAGCGAAGGTCCGGGCTTTCTCGGCGCGGCCGCCCAGGCTGACGTGCTTAGTGACATCGAGGCCGGCGACGGCTTCGCGGAGGAGTACAGCGATCCCCTGATCGAACTTCGACGTCTGCGCAGTGCGCTGTTGCGCGCCCTCCTGGCATGGTTGAGCGTTGTCGCGCTGATCGTGATTGGCGGTTGGGTCGGTTGATTGCGAGCGAGCGCCAAGCTCCGGTGGCGATCTAGGCCAGATCGCCGCGCAATTCGCGCACGCGCTGTTCCAGTGAAGCGGCTGTTGCCTGGTCCGCGGCAAGCGGTACGTCGATCAGCAGCTGCACCCGCGCGCGAAATCGCCGCGGAAGGCGCGCGCGCCCCATACGCGAATCCCGACGGCTCCAGACGCTGCCCCACACTCCGCGCAAGGCCATCGGTATCACCCGCACCGGCTGCCGTGCCAGGATGTTTTCAACGCCCTGACGGAACGGCGCAATCTCCCCATCGGGAGTGAGGCTTCCTTCGGGAAAGATGCATACCATTTCGCCGGCGGCCAGCGCTGCGTCGATCGCGTCATAGGCTTGCTGCAGCACCTGCGGGTCTTCCTTGTGACCGGCAATCGGAATCGCGCGGGCAGTGCGAAACACGAAGCTCAGCAACGGGATGTTGAAGATCCTGTAATACATCACGAACCGCACCGGCCGGCGCAGATTCGCCATCAGCAGCAAGGGATCCATGAAGCTGACGTGGTTGCACACCAGCAGCGCTGGCCCCTCCTCGGGAATATGCTGCGCCCCTTCGCTGCGCACCCGGTAGAGCGTGTTCACCAGTACCCAGGTGATGAAGCGCATCGCGAACTCGGGCACCAGCGTGAAGATGTACCAGGCCACCAGCACGTTGAGCAGTGCCGCGGCGAGGAAGATCTGCGGCGCATCCATGCCCAGCGCGCCCAGCCCCAACCCGAACCCCGCCGCCAGCACGATCAGCAGCGCATTGAGGATGTTGGTGCCGGCGATGATCCGCGACAGCTGCTCGCGCGGCGCCCGCGCCTGCACGAAGGCGAACAGCGGCACCACGTAGAAGCCGGCGAACATGCCGATCAGGGTGAGATCGAGCGCGATGCGCCAGCTGCCCGCGCCGTGCAGGAACGCCAGCCAGTCCAGCTCGCGCAACGCCGCCGCGCCATGCCGGGCGAAGTACAGATCGACGCCGAATGCGGTCAGGCCGAATGCACCGAGCGGCACCAAGCCGATCTCCACCCGCCGGCCCGACAGCCACTCGCACAGCAACGCGCCGACGCCGGTACCGATCGAGAACAGGGTCAGCACCAGCGTGTTGACCGAACCATCGCCACCCAGCGTCTCGCGCGTGTAGATCGGCAACTGCGCGATCAGCACCGTGCCGAAAAACCAGAACCACGAGATGCCCAGCACCGCGTTGAACACCGCGCGATCGGCGCGGGTGATCGCCAGTACCCGCACGGTCTCGCTGAAGGGGTTCCAGTTGAATCTGAGGTCCGGGGCGGTTGCCGGCGCAACTGGAATCCGGCGGCAAACCAGGTAGCCGGCGACCGCCACCGCGATCGTGGCGGCGGACGCCAGCAGCGGCCCGACACCGGCCACCAGCATCAGCGAATTGCCGGCGATCATGCCGATCAGCATCGCCATCTGGGTACCCATCTCGACCAGCCCGTTGCCGCCGACCAGTTCGTCCGGCTTCAGCGCCTGCGGCAGGATTGCGTACTTGATCGGCCCGAACGTGGCTGAGTGCATGCCCATCATGAACAGCACGATCAGCAGCAGCGAAGTGTGGTGCGTGTAGAAACCGTACGCGGCCAGCGCCATCGCACCGACCTCGAACACTTTCACGTAGCGGATGATCAGGCTCTTCTCGTACTTCTCGGCCAGCTGCCCAGCCGTCGCCGAGAACAGGAAAAAAGGGATGATGAACAGTGCGGGCGCGAGGTTGGTGTAGAGCGACACCGTGTGGTCATCCAGTCCCATCTGGAACGCCACCAGCATCACCAGCGCATTGCGGAACGCATTGTCGTTGAACGCCCCCAACGCCTGCGTCCAGAAGAACGGCGCGAAACGCCGCTTGCCCAGCAACGCGAACTGGCTCATGGGATGTCCTGGAAGAAGAATTTCCGCATTAGCCCTCGGGCTTCTTCGGCTGATGAGATTATCGTCGCACTGAAGTTGCAGGCACAACGAACATGGACTCAGTCCTGCGCGGCGGCGCGTGGCATTTCACCGATTCCGCTTTTCTCCACAAAAAAACCGCCGGGGTCCCCGGCGGCTTTTTTTGAAACATCAACAATGTACTTGCTACGTCAGATCATCAGAAGTCGTACGAAACCCCGAAACGAACGTAACGTGGCGTCATGGAGCTATACGGACGCAGGTAGCTGGCGCTCAGCTGACGTGGGAAGACCTGCGTAGTGGTCTGCTTGTTGAACACGTTGTACACCATGGCGTTGAAGGCCAGCTTACTGCCCGCCCACTCCGGCCGATACTCGGCGCTCAGGTCCAGACGGTAGGTCCACGGATTGTGCCTGGTGCCCGGCGGGAACGGCTTGCCGCCGTCGCAGAAGTGATAGTAACCACCGGTGTAGGCCAAGCCGGGGTTGGTCTGGCCGGCGCCATACAAGCTCAGGCAGGTGATCGGCGAACCGGAGGCGATTGCAAGGTTGCCGGATACCATCCATTCCGGGGCGATCTGGTACGAGCCGTAGGCCTTGATCTGGTGACGACGATCGTTGGCCAGCGCGCCATTGGCGTAGTCCATGACTTGGGCGTAATCCCAATCCACCGTCGCCGACACGTCAGTCTGGCCGATATCGGAACGCACCTGGCCCTCGCTGTTGCCGTAGCTACGCGAGAACAGGTAGTCGACCTTGCCGAACCACTTGCCGTCGAACGGATGCTCCAGGTACAGATCCAAGGCGTAGTACTTGCGCTTCATGGTGGTGTTGAAGCCGAAGTCACCCTTCCAGCTCATCGGTACGTCGTAGTAGCCGCCGCCGATCTTCGCGATCGAGTACACGGCATCCTTGCCCGGATTCATCAGGAAACTGCCCGGAATCAGACCCGGGTCGTAGGTGGTCGGATCGATGCCCATCTTGTCCATCTTGGCGATGATCGAGGGAGCGTCGCCGATGTCATCGATCGCGTTGCGCAGGTTGCGGTAGGTCGCCTTGGCGCCGTAGACCCACGCGTCGCCCAGTTTCTTGTCGAAACCGAGGATGTACTCATCCTGGTATTCCGACTTGAGGTCGTGGGCGGAACCGACCTTCGGATCGCGCGGCTGGCCGTACTCGCCGTTGGCCGAGAACGGATTGCCCGCGCCCACGCTGGTGTCGAGCGGGGTCAGGCCGGTCGGCACACCGTTGGGGTCGATGCCGGTGTAGGTGTAAAAGGTGCGGGTGTACAGCGACGAGCCGGCCGAGCGCAGCGCCACGCTGGTGGGCAGGGCAAGGTAGTAGCGACCGGCATTGCCGTAGACCTTGAAGCTGGAGTCGCCGTTCACGTCCCAGCTGAAGCCCACGCGAGGCGCCCACTGCGGCGAAGTCAGACGCAGGTACGGCTTGGCTCCGGCGTTGTAGTTGGTGAATTGGTCGTTGCGCAGGCCCAACTTGACCAACCAACGGTCGCTGACCTGCCAGCTGTCCTCGATGTACTGCGCACGCTGTGCCACGCGCACCGAGGCATTGTCGTGGTAGTGGTACTGGGCCACGTAGTAGCCCGTCTGACCACCCGGCTGCGTGCCCGTGTTGACCACCCATGGCCTGTTCTCCCAGCCCGCACCCGTATCCGGGCCACCGGCCACGTAAGTGTTGGGATCGCCTTGGTTGTTGTACTCCCAGGCATAGCCCAGGCCGGCGGCCGGGAACTGGGTACCGGCGTCGCTGTTCTTCACATCCTGATTGTCGATACCGGCGGTCAGGGTGTGATCACCCAGCCGATAGCTCAGGTCGACGCGCAGGTTGGTGTTGGTGGAGCTATGACCCGGCAAGTTGATCGTCGAGACATTCTGGCTGTTGATGATAGGCTTGCCACCGTTCAGGGCCGGGTTCTGGTCCTGTGCACCAAAAAGGTACGGATAGGTCGGGTCGTAGTTCGGCGTATCGCTGTACCAGGTGCCCTTCATCTTGCCGTACAGCGCAGACACCGTCAGGTTGTCGGTGATGTAGCTGGTGAACTTGGCCGAATAAACGTCCGCACCGTTCTTGGTGCTGGTGTCGGTACTGCTGTACCCGCCTTCCGTCTGGGTGGCGTAATCGAAATCGTTCAACGTGCCCGCGTAGGAGGACTTGTTGGAGGCACCGGTCACCTCGAGGATATTGCTGTCGGTGATGTTCCAGTCCAGCTTGCCGTACCACTTCGGATTGTCGTAGCGGTAATGGGTCACGAACGGCGCCACGTCGGAGCCGGTGGACTGGCCCTGCTGGCGCTCAGCTTCCACGGCCGCAAAGATGAACAGCTTGTCCTGGATCAGCGGGCCACCGACGTAGCCGTCCACCGTGGTGGTCCAGGTCTTGTTGTCATAGCGGTATTGGCGGATCTTGCCCTGCGAGCCATCCTTCTTGACGTAGTAGTAATTCTTCGGATCGCTCTTCAGGTCTTTCGGCGTCCACTGCACCTGGGCGCCGAAATGCCACTCATTTGTGCCACGCTTGCCGACTTGGCTGATCACGCCGCCATCGGAACGACCGTAGGCCGCGCCGTAGCCGCCACTCAGGATTTCCTGCTGGTCGATGGCGCCGTACGGCAGGGTGATACCACCGAAGCCGCTCAGCGGATCGGTCGTGTTGAAGCCGTTGAGGTAGTACGCGTTCTCGGTCGCCGATGCGCCGCCGAACGTGACCACGGAGCCACCGGTCAAGTTGGTGAACAGACCGCTACCCTGAACCACCCCGGGGGCCAACAAGGCAATCGCCTCGGCGCTGCGCGCCAGAGGCAAGCGGGCCAGCTGCTGGGCCGTGATGACCGTGCGGGAATCGACGCCGCTGACATCGATGGTCGGCAGGGCATTGGCCTGCACGGTCACCGCCGACAGGTTCTGGGCGTTCTGGCCGCCGAAGGACACCTCGGTGCCCGAACCCACGCGCAGCGTGACGTTCGGGCGCGAATCGACGGTCTGACCGTCGTGCTGCAGGGTAACCGTGTAGTCGCCCAAGGGCAGCGAGCTCACCGCATAATGACCGGTTGAATCAACAGCGACCTGACGGGTGACGCCCGAGGTGCTCTTGACCTGCACGGAATCACCGGCCGTTGCCTGACCGAAAATGCTGCCCGTCGTCGACTGCGCCAACGCGCCGGTACCGACAATGCACAGACCCAATCCGATCGCCAGAGATGTACGACGCAACTGGGCCGTCGTGGATTTTTTACGCGAATTCATAAAATGGTAACTCCCCAAGGTTCAGCCCTAACTGTTCGGGCACATGAAACTTTTTGTGTGTTCGTACATCCTAAGGACGGCACCCAGCACGGATGCGCCCAACCTACGATTCTCGTGATTTAAACGCATGTTCCTGCGCAAACTTTCGCGCAAGTTATTGCGAAGTTAATTCAAGAAATCGCGAAGGTCAACACCTTCATAACCAAAACCCCGCCTCGCATTGCTTGACTTTTAATCTTGCTTTGCGGTAACTACCCCAAACGACACTGGGCCTGCCAATGAAAACGCAAAGATCCACGGACCCTGTCGCCGGCAGCTTCGCGGAGCGCATAAAGTTGCTGATCCAGCGCGTCGGCAGTGCAACGGAGATCGCCAGAATGTGCGGTTTTTCCGAAGGAGTGGTTCGCAGTTGGCGCGATGGCAACACCGATCCGTCCCGTGCGCGCTGCGTCACGCTGGCTCGCACCCTGGGTATTTCACTGGTCTGGCTAGTCGCAGGCGAGGGCGCTTTGCAAGGGGATCCCGGAATCCCCAATTTGGACGACCAATTCAGTTCGGAAAAAGTGACTTCCCACCGCCCCAGAACCAATCCGGACGGCCACGCCGCTGGCATGGCTGTCGATGCCCAGCGGCTCAATACCGCCGTGCGAATTCTGCAATCGGAGTTGAGTCTGGCAGGCAGCCAGCTTCCCCTGTCCGACAACACCGATCTGCTGACCCAGCTCTATGAAATCTTGGGTCCCGGCGGTTCGCATGTGGATCCGCTTGCCATCGTGGCGTTCAACCATCAACTGGCCGAACGGATCCGCAAGGAGCGTGGCACGGCCTGACCTGCTCGACGGCTCTTGTTGTCAGGGGGATCGATATGACCGTCTTGTGTCTGGCGCATCAAGTCAGAGCAGGGCAATGTCTGCGATGGCGCCAAACTGCGCTTTCAGCTGCCCGAGCAGAGCCAATCGGTTGGATCGCACTGCGGGATCCCCGGCATTGACCAGCACGCTGTCGAAGAACGTATCCACCGGCGCCTGCAGTTGCGACAGGCGGGTCAGGACGGCGGCGTAGTCGCCTGCCTCCAGCGCATCGTTGGTTTCCCGTTGCGCTGAGGCCAGTGCTTCCGCCAAGTCGCGCTCCGCGTCGGCCTCGAAATATGCGGGGTCGACAACCCGGCTCCCGAGCGAAGCGCCATCCTCGATCTGCTTGCGCAGAATGTTGGCGACGCGCTTGTTGGCGGCTGCCAGGCTGGCGGCTTCCGGACGACGGCCAAATTCCGCTACCGCGCGCAGGCGACGGTCGAAATCCACCAGACAGCCGGGTTGCACGGCCAGCACCGCTTCGAACTGCGCGTTGTCGAAACCTTGCTCGGCGTAGTAGCCGCGCAGCCGATCAAGCACGAAATCGCATAGTTCATCGACCAGGATCGCGCGGCGCAGACCTGCGTCGAACTCTGGGAGCTTGCCGTCCTTGCCTGGTTTGAGACCAGCCGCCAGCGCCGTTTCCGGCAGCAGCTGCAGTGCCTCGACAAAGCTGCCACGCAGATCCAGCGCCAGACTACCCTCGATCAATGTGCGCGCCAGACCAAGCGCGCCCCGGCGCAGCGCGAACGGGTCCCTGTTGCCGCTGGGCTTCAGGCCGACCGCGAAGATGCCGGCGAGCGTGTCCAGGCGTTCCGCCACCGCCAGGACCTGGCCGAGCTTGCCGGCGGCGATCGCATCCCCGCCGAAGCGTGGCTGGTAATAGCTGTCGAGAGCACCGGCGACGTCGGCCGGCTCACCGTCGTGACTGGCGTAGTAACGACCCATCACGCCTTGCAGTTCCGGGAACTCGCCGACCATGCGGGTCAGCAGGTCGCACTTGCTCAAACTTGCAGCGCGGGTGGCCGCGGCAGCATCCACGCCAACCCGGTTGGCGATGATCCGCGCCAGTTCGGCTACCCGAACGCTCTTGTCCCATAGGCTGCCGAGGGCCTGTTGATAGGTGACGTCCTTGAGCTGTTCCTGATAGCTGGCCAATGGCGTCTTCAGGTCCTCGTCCCAGAAGAACTTGGCGTCGGCGAAGCGCGGCCGGATCACCCGCTCGTAACCCTTGCGGATTTCGGCCGGATCCTTGCTGTCGATGTTGGCGATGCCGATGAAGTGCTCCGTAAGTTTGCCGCTCGCGTCGAACACCGGTACAAACTTCTGGTTGGCCACCATGGTGGTCACCAGGGCTTCGGGCGGCACGCCGAGAAACTCACGCTCGAACGTGCAGCCAATCGCCACTGGCCATTCGGTGAGATTGGCCAGTTCATCCAGCAGCGCGTCGTCCAGGCGCGGTACGCCACCTGTCGACCCGGCCAGTTGGCCGATCTGATCGCGAATGCGCTGACGCCGCTCGCGTGGATCGGCCAGGACGTTGCTGGCACGCATCGCATCCAGCCAGCCATCGGCATCGGCCACATGCACCGGTTGCGGATGCATGAAGCGGTGACCACGCGATTTGCGGCCGCTTTTGAGACCGAGCACGTCGCCATCGATGATCTGGGCACCATGCAGGATCACCAGCCAGTGCACCGGGCGTACGAAGGTGTAGTCGTGATCGGCCCAGCGCATGGGTCGCGGAATCGGCAACGCCTGCAGTGTCTCGTTGACGATCTCGGGCACCAGTGACGCCAGTGGCTGACCGGCCTTGACGGTACGCCAGACGAACCATGCGCCCTTGTCGGTCTGCAGCTTTTCCAGTTGCTCGACCGGAACTCCGCAAGATTGCGCAAAACCAAGCAACGCCTTGGACGGCCGCCCGTCAGCATCAAGCGCCGCGTTCAATGCAGGGCCCCGGCGTTCGATCATCTGCTCGGGCTGGGTCGCTGCAACGCCGGGAACGTGCACCGCCAGTCGGCGCGGCGACGCGTACGCCTCCGCCAGATCGAGCTCGGCGACGATGCCCCGTTTGGCCAGGCCATCGCAGATACCGCGAAGAAATGCCGCGGACAACTCGTCCAGTGCTTTCGGCGGCAACTCCTCGGTGCCAAGTTCGATCAGCAGCGGTTTGTGCTCAGCCATGGGTCGACTCCTTCACTTGCTTCAGGCCCGGGAACCCGAGTTTCTCGCGCTGTGCCACATAGGTTTCGGCCACGCCGCGCGACAACGTGCGAACCCGCAGGATGTAGCGCTGCCGCTCGGTAACGCTGATTGCGCGACGCGCATCGAGCAGGTTGAACGTATGACTGGCTTTCATCACCTGCTCGTAGGCGGGCAGCGGAAGATTGGCCGCGATCAGCTGGTTGGCGGTCATCTCGCAAACGTCGAACCAGCGCAGCAACTCGGCCACGTTGGCGTGTTCGAAGTTGTAAGTGCTCTGCTCGACCTCGTTCTGGTGGAACACGTCGCCATAGGTCACCACACCGCGCGGGCCGTCGGTCCAGATGAGGTCGTAGACGTTGTCCACGTTCTGGAGGTACATCGCCAGGCGTTCCAGACCATAGGTGATCTCACCGGTCACCGGCCGACACTCGAGTCCGCCGGCCTGCTGGAAATAGGTGAACTGAGTGACCTCCATCCCGTTCAGCCACACTTCCCAGCCGAGGCCCCAGGCGCCGAGGGTCGGCGATTCCCAGTTGTCCTCGACGAAGCGCAGGTCATGCACCACCGGATCGAGACCGAGCTCCTTGAGCGACCCGATATACAGATCCAGGATGTTCTCCGGGTTCGGCTTCATCACGACCTGGTATTGGTAGTAATGCTGCAGGCGGTTGGGGTTCTGCCCGTAACGACCGTCGGTGGGCCGCCGTGACGGCTGCACGTAGGCGGCGGCCCAGGGCTCGGGACCCAATGCACGGAGGAACGTGGCGGGGTGGAAGGTGCCGGCGCCAACCTCGGTATCGAGTGGTTGCAACAGCACACAACCCTGTGCCGCCCAATAGCGGTTGAGGGTCTGGATCACATCCTGGAAGGTGCGCGCGGACATGGCTTTCCGTGACCTTGGGTAAAGCGCGCTAGTATAGCCGCAGCCGGCTTTTCCACTGGATTCAGGCCGACCAGAGCAGCTCGGGGAACAGATCCGGATGGCCGCATCACCACAAATCGCATCTCTTCTCGGTCGCCGTGGCCGGCTCGAGCTGGACGACCTGCTGGCCGCGCTGGTGGTGGATGGGTATCTGCTCGCCGACGATGCCAAACAGGTGCGCATGGGAGCACGCGCAGGCCGCAGCATGGTGGAATTGCACCCGCTGGTATTGATCGCCAACGCCAAACTGGCGAACCAGAACGGAACGGGCCGACCACTGAGCCTGGAAAACCTGACCGAATGGCTGGCCGGTCACGCGGGGTTGCCCTACCTGAAGATCGATCCGATGAAGATCAACGTCGCGTCCGTGACCCAGGTCGTCAGCCACGCCTATGCGAAGCGCCACCGGATCCTGCCGATCGCGGCCGCCCCTGGCGAGGTGACCTTCGCCACCAGCGAGCCGTTTGACGCGGGGTGGGCTCCGGACCTGGGGCAGATGCTGCGGCGGGACATCAAGCGGGTCGTGGCCAGCCCGATCGACATCAACCGCTACCTGCAGGAATTCTACGGCGTCCAGCGCTCGATCCAGCTCGCGCAGGATGCGAAGACGGGCAACGATAGTTCGGCGGCGATCCTCAATTTCGAGCAGCTTGTCGAACTGGGCAAGAGCGGCGAAGTTGGCGCCGATGACCGCCACGTCGTGCACATCGTCGACTGGTTGCTGCAGTACGCGTTCGAGCAGCGTGCTTCGGACATCCATCTGGAACCCCGCCGCGACACCGGACATATCCGCTTCCGCATCGACGGCCTCATGCAGAAGGTGTTCGAACTTCCTTCGCCGGTAATGACGGCGGTGACCGCACGCATCAAGATTCTCGCGCGGATGGACGTGGCCGAAAAACGCCGTCCGCAGGATGGCCGCATCAAGACCCGCTCCGCTACCGGTCGCGAGGTGGAGTTGCGCATATCGAACATGCCCACCGCTTTCGGCGAAAAAGTGGTGATGCGCATCTTCGATCCCGATCTGGTCGTCAAGGACTTCGCACAGCTCGGCTTTTCTCCCGGCGAGACCGCCAGCTGGCGCGGCATGGTCGAGCGCCCGCACGGTATCGTGCTGGTCACCGGTCCGACGGGGTCGGGCAAGACCACGACGCTCTATTCCACGCTGAAACATCTGGCGACGTCCGAGCTCAACGTGTGCACGGTGGAAGATCCGATCGAAATGGTCTCGCCCGAATTCAACCAGATGCAGGTGCACACGGCGATCGATCTGGATTTCGCGGCCGGTGTGCGCACGCTGCTGCGACAGGATCCGGACATCATCATGGTTGGCGAAATCCGCGACCTGGAGACCGCTCAGATGGCGGTGCAAGCCTCGCTCACTGGCCATCTGGTGTTGTCCACCCTCCATACCAACGATGCGCCCAGCGCGGTCACCCGCCTGCTCGACCTTGGCGTGCCGCATTATCTGATTCAGTCGACCCTTACCGGTGTCGTCGCACAACGGCTGGTGCGAACGCTTTGTCCTCACTGCAAACGCCGGACAACGCAGGATCGGGAGGCGTGGACGGTACTGACCCATGGCTGGGAGATTCCGCTGCCGACGCAGGTATTCGAGCCGGCCGGCTGCCTTGAGTGCCGCAATACCGGTTTCATGGGCCGTACCGGTATCTACGAAATGATGAGGTTGTCGCCGCGATTGCGCGGCCTGATCTGCGCGCAGCTCGACTTGGGCGGATTTGGCCAGGCGGCGTTGTCCGAGGGCATGCGCCCCCTGCGCATCTCGGCTGCTGATCAGGTCGCGGCTGGCCTCACCACGGTACAGGAAATTCTCACTGTACTGCCACCTATCGATGCATTTGACCATGCCCAGCCGTAAAGACGGCCAGACCGCCAGCGACCTCCCTGCATGAAACCTGTATTGATCATCCGGACCGGCCGGGCGCCCGATGCCATTCGCGCCCGTCATGGCGACTTTCCCCACTGGTTCCGGCTCGGCGCAGGATTGCATGCACGGCAGCTGCATACTGTCGATGTCGCTGCCGGCGAAGCACTACCTTCGCCACGCGAGGTCGCTGGCGCCATGATCACCGGTTCCGCCGCCATGGTCACCGAACGCGCAGCATGGAGCGAGCGCACGGCAGGCTGGATTCGCGATGCGATGGATATCGGTTTGCCCATGTTTGGCGTCTGCTACGGCCATCAGTTGATGGCGCATGCGTTGGGCGGGCGGGTCGACTATCTGTCCGGCGGGCGTGAAATCGGGACGCAATCGATCAAGCTGTCTTCCGATGCCGCCCGCGACCCGCTTGCGCGCACGCTACCTGTCAGCTTCCGCGCGCACACCACGCACGAACAAAGCGTGATCGAGCCGCCGCGCGCGTCCACCGTGCTTGCCGGCTCGGCGCGCGATCCACATCAACTGCTGCGCTATGGGCCGAGCGCCGTCAGTGCGCAGTTTCACCCGGAATTCAATGCCGACGTGATGCGCGCCTATATCAAGCGCAAGCACGCCGACATGCAACGCGAAGGCTCGGATCCCCTCCAGGCGTTTCGCACGGTGGCGGCAACACCGTTTGCCCGGCGGCTGTTGCGACAGTTTTCCCGCGGACATGGCTGGAGCACGACTTCCGATTGAAACGTCAGCCGCGCAAGCGGCGGGCAATCGAGTCGCGCGATACCAGAGCAAACACCAAACCAAACAGGAAACCGCCAATGTGCGCCCACCAGACATAGGCGCCATAGCTCGGACCGGCGTAGCTGAACAACAATTGCAATAACACCCAGATGCCGATCAACAGGAAGGCTGGCACCCGTACAAATTCGAGATAAAGCCCGAGCGGCAGCACCAAGCCAAGCCTGGCCCGCGGAAACAGCGCCACATAGGTGCCCACCACCGCCGACACTGCACCGCTGCAGCCAATGATCGGCAGGCGTACTCCGGCCAGTGACAACGCGCCGATCAGGTTCGCCACGACTCCACCGATCACGAACAGCACCAGAAAGCGCAATGAGCCCAATGTGCGTTCGCCAGGCAACCCGAAGATCACCAGAAAGAGAATATTGCTGAGCAGATGCAGCCAAGTCACGTGAATGAAAAGTGCGGTAAACAGACGAAGCAGGGCGGGGTCGGTCAGCTGCGGCAGGATCGCCTCATGGGGATCGAAGATGTTTGCCGGCACCGTACCCCATTCCAGCAACAACGAGATCCGCTGCGTTGAAGGCATCAGCGCCAAACCCATGAAACACAGGACGCAAAGAGACACCACCAGCAAGGTTGCCCAGCGCCAACGGGAACGGCGACGTGTTTCGACGTGGACAAACAAAGGCCGCTTCCTCGGACGCCGCTGGCTCGCTGCGGATTCTCCCATCATAGGCGATGACGGATTGCGGGCGGCGACGCACTAAACGCTTCAATCCAGCGTTTTCGCTTCGTGTTGTGTAGTCAGTCGGATGCAAATATCGATTAGAGCGCCTGCGGAGCGTTCGCGACCTTCTGGTGAAACCCCGAACCCGATCGCCGCCGCAGCAGCGTTGAGCTGTTGCAGCCTGCGATCTGCGATCGCAGCAGCAACCATTTTGAAGCACCGAAAAAGAAACACCCCCACCGTTGCCGGTGAGGGTGTTTCAGGATAAAGCCCCTGGCGGTGACCTACTCTTGCATGGCAAAGCCACACTACCATCGGCGCATGCGCGTTTCACTTCTGAGTTCGGGATGGGATCAGGTGGTACCACGCCGCTATGGCCGCCAGGGAAGGGGTTGAAGCAGCGCATCGCGCGCCAGCTTCAGTCCGGTGTGAAGCCCTTGGGAAGAGTCCGCCACGGATGGCGGGTTTGCTCTTCGCGAAAAGGACTTCGCGTCAAATAAATCGTAAACGAGTGACAAGCGTCGAGGTGAATTCGAATCGGAACTTTGTTAAGACCCGCGAAGCGTCTTGGGGTTATATGGTCAAGCCTCACGGCTCATTAGTATCAGTTAGCTCAACGCATTGCTGCGCTTCCACACCTGACCTATCAACCACCTGGTCTTGATGGTGCCTTAAGGAGAGTCAAGCTCTCGGGAGATCTCATCTTGGGGCGTGCTTCCCGCTTAGATGCTTTCAGCGGTTATCACTTCCGTTCGTAAGCTACCGGGCAATGCCATGGGCATGACAACCCGAACACCAGCGGAACGTCCACTCCGGTCCTCTCGTACTAGGAGCAGCCCCCCTCAAATCTCCAACGCCCACGACAGATAGGGACCGAACTGTCTCACGACGTTCTGAACCCAGCTCGCGTACCACTTTAAATGGCGAACAGCCATACCCTTGGGACCGGCTACAGCCCCAGGATGTGATGAGCCGACATCGAGGTGCCAAACACCGCCGTCGATATGAACTCTTGGGCGGTATCAGCCTGTTATCCCCGGAGTACCTTTTATCCGTTGAGCGATGGCCCTTCCATACAGAACCACCGGATCACTATGACCTACTTTCGTACCTGCTTGATCCGTCGATCTCGCAGTCAAGCACGCTTATGCCATTGCACACAGTGCGCGATGTCCGACCGCGCTGAGCGTACCTTCGTGCTCCTCCGTTACTCTTTGGGAGGAGACCGCCCCAGTCAAACTACCCACCATACACGGTCCCTGACCCGGATTACGGGCCGAGGTTAGAACGTCAAGCACTTCAGGGTGGTATTTCAAGGATGGCTCCATGCAAACTGGCGTCTGCACTTCAAAGCCTCCCACCTATCCTACACAGAAGAACTCAACGTTCAGTGTAAAGCTATAGTAAAGGTTCACGGGGTCTTTCCGTCTTGCCGCGGGAACGCTGCATCTTCACAGCGAATTCAATTTCACTGAGTCTCGGGTGGAGACAGCGCCGCTGTCGTTACGCCATTCGTGCAGGTCGGAACTTACCCGACAAGGAATTTCGCTACCTTAGGACCGTTATAGTTACGGCCGCCGTTTACTGGGGCTTCGATCAAGAGCTTCGCCTTGCGGCTGACCCCATCAATTAACCTTCCAGCACCGGGCAGGCGTCACACCCTATACGTCCACTTTCGTGTTTGCAGAGTGCTGTGTTTTTGATAAACAGTCGCAGCGGCCAGGTTACTGCGACCCATCGACGCTCAGTCACGCACGTGACCACGTCAATGGGCGCACCTTCTCCCGAAGTTACGGTGCCATTTTGCCTAGTTCCTTCACCCGAGTTCTCTCAAGCGCCTTGGGATTCTCACCCTGCCTACCAGTGTCGGTGTTACGGTACGGTTTTTCTTAAGCTGAAGCTTAGTGGCTTTTCCTGGAAGCGTGGTGTCAGTCACTTCGCCCAAATAGGGCTCGTCTCGGTGCTCGGCATAAAGGGTCCCGGATTTGCCTAAGACCCATGCCTACCGCCTTTCCCCGGGACAACCAACGCCCGGTAGACCTAACCTTCTCCGTCCCCACATCGCACTTAAGAAAAGTGCAGGAATATTAACCTGCTTCCCATCGACTACGCATTTCTGCCTCGCCTTAGGGGCCGACTCACCCTGCGCCGATGAACGTTGCGCCAGGAAACCTTGGGCTTTCGGCGTGGGGGCTTTTCACCCCCATTATCGTTACTCATGTCAGCATTCGCACTTCCGATACCTCCAGCAGACTTTACAATCCACCTTCACAGGCTTACGGAACGCTCCTCTACCGCGTACACATAAATGTGCACACCCCGAGCTTCGGTGCATAGCTTAGCCCCGTTAAATCTTCCGCGCAGACCGAACTCGACCAGTGAGCTATTACGCTTTCTTTAAAGGGTGGCTGCTTCTAAGCCAACCTCCTGGCTGTCTATGCCTTTCCACATCGTTTTCCACTTAGCTATGACTTTGGGACCTTAGCTGCGGGTCTGGGTTGTTTCCCTTTTCACGACGGACGTTAGCACCCGCCGTGTGTCTCCCGTGTAGTACGTGTTGGTATTCGGAGTTTGCCATGGTTTGGTAAGTCGCGATGACCCCCTAGCCATAACAGTGCTCTACCTCCAACAGTATTCGCACGAGGCGCTACCTAAATAGCTTTCGAGGAGAACCAGCTATCTCCGAGTTTGTTTAGCCTTTCACTCCTATCCTCAGCTCATCCCCATCTATTGCAACAGATGTGGGTTCGGTCCTCCAGTGCGTGTTACCGCACCTTCAACCTGGCCAAGGATAGATCACTCGGTTTCGGGTCTACTGCCTGAGACTATGCGCCCTATTCAGACTCGATTTCTCTTCGCCTCCCCTATACGGTTAAGCTTGCCACAGACAGTAAGTCGCTGACCCATTATACAAAAGGTACGCAGTTACCCTTGCGGGCTTCCACTGCTTGTACGTATACGGTTTCAGGGTCTATTTCACTCCCCTCTCCGGGGTTCTTTTCGCCTTTCCCTCACGGTACTAGTTCGCTATCGGTCAGTCAATAGTATTTAGCCTTGGAGGATGGTCCCCCCATGTTCAGACAAGGTTTCACGTGCCCCGCCTTACTCAATTTCACACAAAATGCCTTTTCGTCGACTGGGCTATCACCATCTATGGCCGGGCTTTCCATCCCGTTTGACTAAAACATATCGTGCTTTCGGGCTAGTCCCCGTTCGCTCGTCTTACTCAGGGAATCTCGGTTGATTTCTTTTCCTCCGGGTACTTAGATATTTCAGTTCCCCGGGTTCGCCCTGCATGGCTATGTATTCACCATGCAGTACTCCTTGCGGAGTGGGTTTCCCCATTCGGACATTGCCGGATCAAAGCTTGTTGCCAGCTCCCCGACACTTTTCGCAGGCTGCCACGTCCTTCATCGCCTCTGACTGCCAAGGCATCCACCGTATACGCTTAGTCGCTTGACCATATAACCCCAAGTCGCCTCGGGGCATGCACCCTCATCAGGTGCAGCCAAGTTACTTCGTTTTCGTGCCTTAACACTTGTCTCGGTTCGGTTCGAACCAAGACGCTTGTCACTCGTTTACGTGTTTTCAAAGAACATCACGCCGGCCTCAATGCCGGATGATTTCAAAAATCTTTTGTGTGCTGATATTTCACGCGGCGCTTGAGCGGCGGAGCCTGTCGGGATCGAACCGACGACCCCCTGCTTGCAAAGCAGGTGCTCTCCCAGCTGAGCTAAGGCCCCAAGGAATCCTTGGAATAATGGTGGGTCTGGGTGGACTCGAACATCGGCCTCACCCTTATCAGGGGTGCGCTCTAACCACCTGAGCTACAGACCCAGAGATCGAGCCCCAGAACCTACGCCTGCCTGGATACTGCTCCGAAGCGGCTGTTGATGAAGAGTCCGCCCACGGATGGACGGTCTTGATCTTCGCTCTTCGCGACAGGATGTCGCGTGAAATACAGGTGTCTTGTGTGGACGTCTTGCGTGAAGACTCACGCCGTCGTTTCTTGAAAGGAGGTGATCCAGCCGCACCTTCCGATACGGCTACCTTGTTACGACTTCACCCCAGTCATGGACCACTCCGTGGGCGTCGTCCTCCTTGCGGTTAGACTAACGCCTTCTGGAGCAACCCACTCCCATGGTGTGACGGGCGGTGTGTACAAGGCCCGGGAACGTATTCACCGCGGCATAGCTGATCCGCGATTACTAGCGATTCCGACTTCACGGAGTCGAGTTGCAGACTCCGATCCGGACTGGGATCGGCTTTCTGGGATTGGCTTCACCTCGCGGTATTGCAACCCTCTGTACCGACCATTGTAGTACGTGTGTAGCCCTGGCCGTAAGGGCCATGATGACTTGACGTCATCCCCACCTTCCTCCGGTTTGTCACCGGCAGTCTCCCTTAGAGTTCCCACCATTACGTGCTGGCAACTAAGGACAAGGGTTGCGCTCGTTGCGGGACTTAACCCAACATCTCACGACACGAGCTGACGACAGCCATGCAGCACCTGTGTTCCGATTCCCGAAGGCACTCCCGCATCTCTGCACGATTCCGGACATGTCAAGGCCAGGTAAGGTTCTTCGCGTTGCATCGAATTAAACCACATACTCCACCGCTTGTGCGGGCCCCCGTCAATTCCTTTGAGTTTCAGTCTTGCGACCGTACTCCCCAGGCGGCGAACTTAACGCGTTAGCTTCGACACTGATCTCCGAGTTGAGACCAACATCCAGTTCGCATCGTTTAGGGCGTGGACTACCAGGGTATCTAATCCTGTTTGCTCCCCACGCTTTCGTGCTTCAGCGTCAGTGTTGTCCCAGATGGCCGCCTTCGCCACTGATGTTCCTCCCGATCTCTACGCATTTCACCGCTACACCGGGAATTCCACCATCCTCTGACACACTCAGCTATCCAGTATCCACCGCCATTCCCAGGTTGAGCCCGGGGATTTCACGCCAGACTTAAATAACCGCCTACGCACCCTTTACGCCCAGTAATTCCGATTAACGTCTTGCACCCTTCGTATTACCGCGGCTGCTGGCACGAAGTTAGCCGGTGCTTATTCCTCAGGTACCGTCAGCCCCATAGGGTATTAACCCGTGTGTATTTCGTTCCTGATAAAAGTGCTTTACAACCGAAGGCCTTCTTCACACACGCGGCATTGCTGGATCAGGCTTGCGCCCATTGTCCAATATTCCCCACTGCTGCCTCCCGTAGGAGTCTGGGCCGTGTCTCAGTCCCAGTGTGGCTGATCATCCTCTCAGACCAGCTAGCGATCGTCGCCTTGGTAGGCCATTACCCTACCAACTAGCTAATCGCACATCGGTCCGTCCAACCGCGCAAGGCCCGAGGGTCCCCTGCTTTTCTCCCGTAGGACGTATGCGGTATTAGCGTAAGTTTCCCTACGTTATCCCCCACGTCTGGGTAGGTCCCGATGCATTACTCACCCGTCCGCCACTCGCCACCACAGAGCAAGCTCTGCTGTGCTGCCGTTCGACTTGCATGTGTCAGGCATGCCGCCAGCGTTCAATCTGAGCCAGGATCAAACTCTTCACTTAGTTTTCGATCGTCACATCGCCTTTGCAGACGTCATGATGACAATCTATCTTTCTGAAGCGTTCGTTCCCAACCAATCAAAACTCATTACTCAACTCTTTACTTGGTGGGACGCTTGCATTGCTTGGACAGGTCGTAACCCTCCAGCACAAAGACTGCTCCACACAATTCACCTGCGCACACTGTCAAAGATCGTTCGCCAACCACCGTTTCCGATGATCACCCCAAGACGTTTCGTCCTAGGTGACCGCCCACTTACATCGCTTTTCTTGACCGTCAACACTCTCGGTGGCAGCTTTTTTTCGAGACCCGGCGGTCCGTCTTGC
>CAVOOK010000001.1:0-575465 GCA_963697555.1 uncultured Gammaproteobacteria bacterium | reverse complement strand
AACACCGACATCGTCACGCCCAACAACGACACCCCGTACTCGTGGGGCTGGTTCGACCTGCGGGCCGAGCCGTGGGTGGTGTCGGTCCCGGCCGTCGACCGGTACTACATCCTCCCGTTCCACCAGCTCGACACCGTCTACGCGGGGTACGTCGGCGCCGTGCCCACGGGCAAGCGGCGCGGGGTCGTACCTGCTGGCCGGGCCGGTCTGGGACGGCGCGGTTCCCGACGGGATCGCCGGCGTGGTCCGCTCGACCACGGACGTCGTCGGCTGCCTGGGCCGGACGGCGTTGGTCGACGACGACCTCGACGGCGCTCCAGCGATCCAGGAGTCCTACGAGGTCGAGCCCCTGAGCGTCTTCCCCGGTGTGCCCGTCGCCCGACCCCGCTCCCGCGATCGACTGGCCGGTCTGGGACGAGCAGGAGCACACCCACGGCTCGGGTTCTTCACGCTGCTCGACTTCCTGCTGCGGCTCGCGCCGGTCGCCGACGAGGACGCCGAGGTGCGGGCCCGGCTCGCCGAGATCGGGCTGGCCGGTGAGGGCACGTTCGATCCCGCGAGGCCGGAAGGCGGAGCTGCTCGCCGGGCTCGCCGACGGCGCCGCCGCCCTCACGGAGCAGGCCGAGCGGACGACCACCTCGGTCGGCCTGTTCGGCCTGCGCGCCAGATGGCCGGCAGGTACGACCAGCGCAACCTCGGGGCGATGAAGGGCATCTTCGGACTGCCGACCTCCGAGGCCTGGTACGGCGGGTGGCTCGTCGACTCGGCGGGCGAGCACCCCGTCGGAACGCGCTCGTACACCGTGACGTTCGGCCCGGGCGAGCTGCCGGACGTGGCGTTCTTCTGGTCGGCCACGATGTACCGGCTGCCGGAGCGCCTGCTGGTCGCCAACCCGATCGACCGGTACTCGATCGGTGACCGGACGCCCGGCATCGCCTTCGCCGAGGACGGCTCGCTGACCCTCCTGGTGCAGCACGACGCGCCGACGGACACCAGCAACTGGATCCCCGCGCCGGAGGGTCCGTTCACCCTCGTCGTCCGCGGGTACGGCGGCGGCCCGTCGCTCCAGGACGGCACCTACCGGCTGCCGCCGCTGCAGCGGGCCTGAACCTGTCGGCGTCCGGGTGGAGACTCGACGGACGGACAGACCGCGGGGAGCACCGACATGGGCAAGGACGCGGTCACCGGCTGGGTCGAGCGGTACGAGCACGCGTGGCGGGCGCAGGACGTCGACGGCCTCGACCGGCTGTTCCACGAGGACGCCCGCTACCTGCGCTCGCCGTACGCCGGAGCCGCTCGACGGGCTCGACGCGATCCGGGGCTTCTGGGCGGACCCGCCGCCGTTCGAGATGACCGCGACGGTGATCGCGGCCGACGGGCGCGACGCGGTGGTCCGGGTCGAGGTGCAGTACGGCGGCGACAAGCCGCAGGAGTACCGCGACCTGTGGGTGCTCGCGGTTCGCCCCCGACGGGCGCGCCGAGCTGTTCGAGGAGTGGGCCTACTGGCCGGAGAAGCCGTACACGGCGTCGGGCGACGCCTGACCGCGGTGCAGCCGTTCACGGTGCACGTGCCCGACGAGGTCCTCGACGACCTCCGGGACCGGCTGCGCCGGACCGCGCTGGCCCGCAGACGCTGCCGTCCGTCGGCTGGTCGCGCGGCGTGCCGCGTCGACTACCTGCGCGGCTCGTCGAGCACTGGCGCACCGCGTACGACTGGCGGCGGGTCGAGGCGCGGCTGAACGCCGTCGCCGCAGGTCCGGACCGAGATCGACGGCCAGACGTTCCACGTCCTGCACGCCCGCTCGGCGGACCCGGACGCGCTGCCGCTGGTCCTCACGCACGGCTGGCCGGGCTCGGTGCTCGAGTACCTCGACCTGCTGGCGACCGCTGACCGCGCCCGGGCCCGGACGCCTTCCACGTCGTCGTCCCGTCGCTGCCGGGCGTCGGGCTTCTCGACGCCGCTCGCCGGCGAGGGCTGGGACCACCGCCGGATCGCGCGGGCCTGGGCCGACGCTCATGGCGTCGCTCGGCTACGAGCGGTACGGCGCGGCCGGCGGGGACACGGGGTCGGTCGTGTCGCCCGAGCTCGGGCGGCGTGGCGCCCGGCGCGCGTGGTCGGGGTGCACGTGCACGGCAACCTCGACGTGCCGCGCGTCGCCGCGAGGCGCGCACCGACGCCGAGCGCGAGCGGCTGGCGTGGGCGGCGCGCGCGCGAGACCGACCGCGGCTACGCCGCGCTGCAGTCCACCCGGCCGCACACGCTCGGCGTACGCGCTGGCGGACTCGCCGGTCGCGCAGCTCGCCTGGATCGTCGACAAGGTCCACGACTGGACCGACCCGGCCGTCGACGACCCCGCCGAGGCCGTCGGGCGCGACCACCTGCTCGACCTGGCGACCCTGCTGTGGGTCACCGGCACCGGCGCGACGTCGACCCACCTGTACTACGAGAACCGCGTCGCGGCCGCCGCGGACGGCGGTCGCCGACGACGTCCCGTTCGGCCACGCCCTGTTCCCGACCGACCCGGCGATCCGGCACGTCGACGCGCGCGAGCACCGGCTCGTGCACTGGACCGAGCACGAGCGCGGCGGCCACTTCGCGGCGCTCGAGGCGCCGGACCTGCTGGTCGGGCGACCTGCGCGACGTTCTTCCGCCCGCTGCGCTGACGCCGCCAGCCGCCGCGGTTGGGCGGCTCGAAGTGGACGCCGTCGTGGCCGGCGGTCTCCTCGGCGCGGATCACGTGGACGACCGCGTTGATGAGCGCCAGGTGCGTGAACGCCTGCGGGAAGTTGCCCAGGTGCCGGCCGGTGCGCGGGTCGATCTCCTCGGCGTACAGGTTCAGCGTGCTGGCGTAACGACAGCAGCCGCTCGCACAGGGCGCGGCCGCGTTCGAGCTCGCCGATCTCGACGAGCGCGGACACCAGCCAGAACGAGCAGATGGTGAACGTGCCCTCCTCGCCGGACAGGCCGTCGTCGGTCTCCTCGACGCGGTAGCGCAGGACCAGGCCGTCGGTGGTGAGCTCGTCGGCGATCGCGAGGACCGTGGCGCGGACCCGCGGGTCGTCGGCGCGGCAGGAACCGCAGCAGCGGGATCAGCAGGAGCGACGCGTCGAGGGCGTCGGACCCGTACCGCTGCACGAACACGCCGCGCTCGTCGACGCCGTTGGCGCAGATGTCGGCGTGGATCTCGGCGGCGAGCTTGCTCCACTGCTCGGCGAAGTCCGTGCTCGTCGTGCATGCGGGCCAGCCGGGCGCCGCGGTCGAGGGCCACCCAGCACATGAGCTTGCTCGACGTGAAGTGCTGCGGCTCGCCGCGGACCTCCCAGATGCCGCGGTCGGGCTCGTGCCAGTGCTTGATCGCCGCCTCGACCTGCCGCTTGAGCACGGGCCACAGCGACTCGGGCAGCTGCTCGCGCGAGCGGGTGTGCAGGTAGACGGAGTCGAGCACGGCGCCCCAGACGTCGTGCTGCTGCTGGTCGTAGGCGGCGTTGCCGATGCGCACCGGCTGCGCGCCCTCGTACCCGGACAGGTGGCCGAGCTCGAACTCCTCGAGCTTCTCCTCGCCGCCGACGCCGTACATGATCTGCAGGTCCTTGTTGTCCCGGCAGACGTCGTGGATGAACGCGAAGAAGTCGTTGGCCTCGCGGTCCAGGCCGAGCGTGTACAGGCCCCAGAGGGCGAACGTGCGAGTCGCGGATCCAGGCGTAGCGGTAGTCCCAGTTGCGCTCGCCGCCGGGCGTCTCGGGCAGCGACGTCGTCGCCGCCGCCAGCAGCGCGCCGGTCGGCGCGTACGTCAGGCCCTTGAGCGTGAGCGCGCTGCGCTGCAGGTACGTGCGCCACGGGTGGTCCGGGAAGACGCCCTGCGTGATCCACTCGCGCCAGAACTCCTGCGTCCGCCAGAGCTGGTCGGCGGCGGCCTCCCAGGTGGTCGGTGCGGGCAGCGGCGACCAGGACAGCGCGATGAACGCCTTGTCGCCGTTGGACATGCGCGTGCGGGCCGACGCGGTCCGGCCGTCGATGCCCGAGGCGCAGGCTGCTGGTGAGGCGCAGGGTCGGGCCGCTCTCGGAGTCGCGCGTGGATCGCGTTGTAGCCGGTGCCGTCGTACTCCCAGCGCGTCCTCGTCCCGGCCGTAGTCGTGCGACGGGTCGCACTCGACCTCGCAGGTCCACGGTCCCGCTGACGCACGTGACGGTGCGCAGCAGGATGTGCTCGGCGTCGTTGTCGGTGGGCGTGCGGCGGTGCGTCGACCGAGCGCTCGTCCTGGTTGTGCCACGGGCCCATGACCATCGCGTCGCGGACGACGAGCCAGCCGGTCGGCGTCTGCCACGTCGTCTCCAGCACCAGGGTGCCGGGCAGGTAGCGGCGTGCCGACGGGACCCGGGTGCCGTGCGGACCCACGCGGAACGAGCCGGCTCCGCGGTCGAGGATCGACGCGAAGATGCTCGGCGAGTCCGGGCCGCGGGACGCACATCCACTCGACCGCGCCGGCGGGCGAGATCAGGCAGTTGGACTCGCAGTCGGACAGGAACGCGTAGCTCGCGATGGGCGGGAAGGCCGAGCGGTGGGCGCCGTCGGAGTCCGAGGCGGCGCGGGCGACGGCGGTGCTGGGCGAGGGCGTGGGGGCCGGCGTCATGCTCTCAGCGTGACGGATTCGCCCGCAGGATCGTCAGTCCAGCAGGCTGACGATCTCGTACGTCTCGGGGTGCGCCTGGGCGTCGATGCGCTCGCGGGCGAGCGCGAACGCCTCGGCGGGCGTCGCGACGACCGCGCTCGCGTGCAGCTCGGGCGCGCAGCTCAGCACGCTGTACAGCGGGCCGAGCGGGTTGCCGTCGTCGTCGCACTTGCCGACGGCGACGACGAACACCTGGTGCAGGACGTCGGGGGTGGTGTCGGTGATGAGCGTCACACCCTGAGTCATCGGCACGTCGGGCCGATCCTGGAACGAATGCGGCACGCAAGCGGTGAACGACCCGTGAGAAGGTCGTGCTCATGCCCGCTGTCATCCGGCCGTTCCACCCGTCCGACCTGCCGTCGATCTACCGCATCTGCCTGCTCACGGGCGAGGTCGGCGGCGACGCGACCGGCGCTGTACCGCGACCCCGACCTGCTGGCGCACCTCTACGCCGGGCCCGTACCCGATCGCGGACCCGGGCCTCACGTTCGTCGTCGTCGACGAGCTCGGGATCGTCGGCTACATCGTCGCGACGGCCGACACCGCCCGGTTCGAGCAGTGGCTCGAGCAGGCGTGGTGGCCGGTGCTGCGGGCGCGCTACCCGCTGCGCGAGGACCCGCGCGACGGCACCGAGGACCACGTGCTGGTCGCAGCGGATCCACGACTGGCCGCGTGCCGACGAGGCCCTGTTCGAGCGGTTCCCGGCGCACATGCACATCGACCTGCTGCCGCGCGCCCAGGGCCAGGGCCTCGGGCGCCGGCTGGTCGAGACGCTGTCGGAGGCCCTGCGCGGGCGCGGCGTCCCGGGCCTGTACCTGGGCGTCGACGACCGGAACGAGGGCGCGATCGCGTTCTACCACCGGGTCGGGTTCGAGCTGGCGGAGCCAGCACGAGTGGGGACGGACGCTGGCGCTCGACCTCACGTGACGGGCGGTGTCGTCGCCCGGGGGCGCGTCGCGCTGCAGCGCGAGCAGCCGGTCGACGTCCGCGAGCGTGGCGCCCGGCATGGCCAGCAGCGCGCGCAGCCGGTCGAGCGGCGCGGCGGCCTCGTCGGCCGGCTCGGGCGCGCGCTTGCGGGGCGACAGGAAGAAGTTGGCCAGGTAGCCGGTGAACGTCCCGAAGATGCCGACGCCGACGACGATGATCATCGGCGCCGATCACGCGGCCCGCGTTGGTCACCGGGTAGCGGTCGCCGTAGCCGACGGTCGAGATCGTCACGATCGTGTACCAGAGCGCGTCGGACGCGTCGGTGATGTTCGCGTCCGGGGCGTCGTCCTCGACGCGCAGGATCGCCATGCTGCCGAACTGGAGCACGAGGATGCCCGTGAACAGCAGCGTGTACAGCGCGCTGCCCGCGCGGTCGCGGACCAGCCTGCGCAGCGACGCGCCGGCCGCCCGACCTCGCGCAGCAGCCGGAACACCCGGACCAGGCGGAAGATGCGCAGGAACTTGAGCTGCGGGAACGGCAGGCTGGCCAGCAGGTCGGCCCAGCCGAAGTGCCGGAAGAAGTAGGCGCTGCGCGAGGGCGCGGTCGCGAGCCGGTAGCTGAAGTCGATGAGGAAGATCGCCGCTGAAGATCGCGTTCATCACCAGCAGCACCTCGTCGAGGTCGCCGCCGTCGCCGGGCGAAGGCGATGAGGACGAGGTTGAAGATCGACAGCAGCGACAGCGCGCCGATGAAGATCTCGTAGCCGATGTTCTTCAGCTCGCTGCGCGGGGCCTTCACGACGCGGAGTGCGGAGCCGCGGTGCGGCGCGGACGACTCACCGACGCGAGGATAGTGCATAGACCACCGTCAATGACCACTTGACTCGGTGACGGCGGCGAGGCACGCTGGAGGGGACGTCGCAGGGCCGGATCCCCAGGAGGGTGGGGACCCGGCCCTGCGCGGACGTCAGCCCCAGCACCCTCGTCGATCCGGCGGAATCACGTGCGGTCGGGCTCTCGCGACTCTCGATACCTCGCCCGGTGCCGGCTTTTGCGTGGCTTCAGCCGGTCCGCGACACGGCGATTTCAGGGAGGCGCGCGGAGTCAGTACGCTGCGCCCGCCTCGATGAACGCCAGTCGGGCAGTTGACCCGAACTGGAGTACTCGATGTCCCGCCTCCTCGTCGCCGCCACGACGCTTCTCGTTGCCGTGCCCCTCTCCCTCGCGGCCGCGCCCGCACGCGCCCTCGAGGATGGCGACCACTCCGGGACGTCGGCCCAGAGCGCCAACCCAGCCGACGATCTGGTGGGAGCGTCGGACGACTCCGCCGACGCTGACCATGTGCTCGTCAAGTTCGCGGCCGGCACGTCGGGGGCTCAGCAGATGGCTGTCGTCGATGCAGCCGACGCCGCACTCGATGGCGACGTGGGGAGCACGGGGTACGTCCAGCTGGCCGTTGGGGACCACGATCCGGTCGAGGTCGCTGCGGAACTCGCGGGCGTCGGCCGGCGTCGACGACGCCCAGGTCGACCACGTCCGGACCACCAGCCAGTGGCCGTCCGACCCGCTCGTCCCCTGGTCGGCCACCTACTTCGACCTGATCCGGCTGCCGCGGGCGTGGGACGAGTCCTGTGGGCGACGGCGTCGTCGTGGCCGTCCTGGACGGGTGTCGAGGCGACCCACGAGGACCTGGTCGGTGGCGTTCTTCCCGGGATCGACCTGGTGGACCACGACGACGACGCCGACGACCCCGCAGGCAGTGGGACGGTCATGGCCGGCATCATCGCTGCGAGCGCTGACAACGGAGTCGGCTCCGCGGGTGTCGCCCCTCAGGCGATGATCCTGCCGGTCCGCGTCGTGCGGCCCCGATGGGACGAGCGCCGACTCGGACGTGGCGGAGGGCATCGAGTGGGCGGTGGACCACGGCGCAGACATCGTCGACCTGTCGATGTCGGGCGACGAGCCGAGCCCCGTGCTGCTCGCCGCGATCAAGGATGCCGTTGCGGCCGGAGCCCTCGTCGTCGCACCGGCCGGCGGCACGGCGACGGATGCGCCGGCGTATCCCGACCCGCCCACGCCCCGGAGGTGGCCGGCCTGATCTCCGTCACGGCGACCGACAACGACGGGCGGCTGGCGCCGCTTCGGCGGTGGGGCGACACGGTGTCGCTCGCAGCACCGGGCGTGAGCCTGTACGGACCGGTGCCGACGTGGGGCTACACCACGGGCGACGGGTCGTGGTACGCGGCACCGGTCGTCGCCGGTGTTGCGGCGCTGGTGCTCGCGCGAGAGGACCTCTCCCCTGCCGAGCGGAGTGCGGCTCGAGCGCACCGCCAACGACGTGGGTCGGCGAGGGGTCGACCCGTTCTACGGGTTCGGGCTCATCGATGCTGCGGCCGCCGTCACCGAGTCTGACGACGCACCCGCGGCAGTGGCGGTCCCTCTCGGGCCTTGGCGGTCGGACGGTGCGGACGACGACGACACGCGCATGACGGCCCGCGCTCTGACCGACGCCGGTGCGACCGCGACGCTCTCGCCCGAAGGTGACGTCGACTGGTTCCGCTACACCGCGGCCGAGCGGGGCTGGTACGCGGTCGACGTCGAGGTCGTCGACCATTGGTACAACGCCGACCGGCTGGACCCCGTCATCGAGGTGCGGGACGCCTCGGGCGGTCTGCTCGGGCGTCGACCGCAGGGGCCGTCGTCCGACCAGTCCGTGCTCGTCTCCGCGGCCGCAGCGGGCCCGCTGTTGTGCGGGTAACGAAGCGTGCTCCGGGCATCGCGATGGACAACCACTACCGCCTCACCGTGACTCCGACCACCGCCCCGGCGTTCGAGACGATGGCGCCGCGGGCGCACGTCGGGGCTGACAACGTGCGCGTGGGCGATGTCACGGGCGACGGGATACCGGACGTCGTCAGCGACGGGCTCTGGGTGTTCCCCGGGACCGGGTTCGGGTGACGTCGGCGCGCCGACCGATCTCCCTCTGAGACATGAGCCTGGGGTACGCCACCAACTTCGACCTCGCCGACCTCGACCACGACGGCGATGTCGACGTCGTGGCGTCGATGTCGCTGGCAGGTGGGCCCGTGGTCCTGCTGCAGGACCACGGCTCGTTCGAGGTCGGATCGATCCTGGGCACGCCGTTCGGGAGCCCGACGATCGCCGACATGGACGGCGACGGCGACCCCGACCTCGTCCTCGAGAACAACGACTCCATCGCCGTCTGGCTCAACGACGGGACGGGGGTGTTCACCCGATCGTCGTCGACGGTGTCCGGATGGCTCGGTCACGTGGAGGCCGGGGACGTCACCGGGGACGGTCGGCCCGACATCGTCGGGGGGAGATCGATGCTGGTGCAGCAGCCCGACGGCACGTTCGGCGCCCCGGTCGCCCTTCCGCTCTCGGCGTCGGTGTTCATGCCCGATGTCAGGCTGGGCGACGTGACGGGTGACGGCCGCATCGACGTCGTGCGCACGGACGGGGACGGGGTCCGCGTCGACCCGCAGCTGGCCGGTGGCGGGCTCGGCGACGGGACGCACTACGCGCCGGGCGGCGCGAGTGGGCCGGTCGCGATCGGCGACATGGACCTGGACGGACGGCTCGATGTGCTCCTCGCCGACGGGCGCGGGTCTCGCATCTGGCTCCTTCCGCAGCTGCCGGACGGGACCCTCGGTGCCGGCATGGCCATCGACGCGCCGTTCGACTCCCCGCTGACGAACGCGCTGCAGGTGTCGGACCTGGACGGGGACGGATGGCCGGACATCGTGCTCGGCCACCGCGACGGTCCCGCGACGTTCCGACAGTGCCGCCTCGATCGAAGAACGCCATTGAGGAAGGGGTGGGTCAGCTCGGTCTCGCCGGGACAGGGGGCGTCCGGTGTCGCCACCCGACCGAGCCTGAAGGTCGGCTTCGACGGAGAGGTCGACCCTGCGTCGGTCTCGCCGTCGACCGTGAGCCTGATCGACGGCCTCACCGGGGTGAGGTCCTCCGTGCCCAGCTACGACGCCGCGACGCGAACGATCTCTCTCGTACCGTCCGTCGACCTCTCAGGCGGCGGGCACTACCAGCTGCGAGTCTCCGGCGTGCGGTACGTGGACGGCAGGTCGATGACGGAGACCGAGCGCTCGTGGTTCACGGTCGCCGCGGGCGGCGCGCGATACACCCCGGTCGACCCGATGCGCGTCCTGGACACCAGAACCGGGCGGGGTATGACGGTCGCGGCGCACAAGATCGCGTCCGGCGAGGTCGTCAAGCTCGACCTGCGCGACCTGACGGCTGTCGGCGCGACCGCCGTGGTGCTCAACGTGACCGCGGCCTCGCCGACCACCTTCGGGAACGTCCGCGTCTACCCGTACCGTGCCGGTTCCGCGCCCCCGCGGGTGTCGAACGTCAACGTCGCGCCCGGTGTCGACCAGCCCAACCTCGTGACGGTGCCGATCGGCGACGACGGCGTCGTGGCTCTGCTCCCGGAGTCGACGTCCACGCATCTCATCGCCGACGTGGCCGGGTACTACTCGGCTGCCGGTGCCGCGGCGTTCGAGCAGACCGCCCCCCGTCGGCTGATGGACACCCGGAGCGGCGTGGGTGTGCGCCGCGGTTCGCTCACGGGAGGCTCCTGGGTCGACCTGCGCGTCTCGGGCGTCGGCTCGGTGCCCCGGGACGCGCTCGCCGTCGTGCTGAACGTGACCGCGACACAGGTGGCGCAGCGGAGCCACGTGCGGGTCTACCCGACACCGGCGGACTCCGAGGACGAGACGCCGCCGGACATCTCCAACCTCAACCTGACGCCCGGGCGGGACCAGCCGAACCTGGTGACAGTGCCGGTCGGAGATGGGGGGCGCGTCCGCTTCTACCTGCACCAGGGCCGAGCCGACCTCATCGCGGACATCGCGGGGTACTACTCGGCCACGGGCGACAACGGCTTCGTGCCGGTGGCGCCGACCCGTGTCGTCGACACCCGCAGCGGGCAGGGGATCTCGACCACCCTGCGCAAGGGGACCGTCTCGAGCGTGAAGATCGCCGGCTCCGGGCCGGTCCCCGCGGGGGCGGTCGCCGCGGTGCTCAACGTGACCGGGGTCCAGCCGCGCGGTGTCACCCACGTGCGGGCCTTCCCGACGACGTCCGCGGCACCGCCGGACATCTCGACGATCAACCTCGTCCCGGGCCGGGACGAGGCGAACCTCGCGGTCGTCCCGGTCGGGCTGGGCGGAGCTGTCGTCGTTCTACCCGGCCACCGCCGATGTCGACCTGGTGGTCGACGTCGCGGTGGACTTCGCCCGCTGACGTTCGACCACCAGGTCGGTGGCGCCGACGGGCGGGTAGACGGTGCCGGCTCGTGGGCGAACCCCACCCGGAGCAGGTGTTCCCAAGCCGGGTTGGGGGTGCAGGACGGAGACCGACGCGACCCCGTCCGGGCGAAGCCCGTGACCGCGACGTCGCGGGACTCGCTACGCTCGCGCGGGCCACGACGCTCTGCTGGTCGGGCGCCCGACGGCTGACCGGAGCCGTCGATGCCTCGCCTCGCCACCGCCCTTCTCGTGGCCGTCACGTTGGTCGTCGGGGCGCTCCCGGTGAGCGCGAGCGCGAGCGCGAGCGGGCAGGGCGGGGGCGTCGACCCGACGACGCGTGACCGGCCGACCGATCGGGGTCCGTACCCGCCGCTGGTCCCGGAGCACGCGGCCGAGCCCGACGACGCCGGAGTCGACCACCGCTCGTGAAGTTCGCCGACCAGACGTCTCCGCACGTCCGGGAGCGTGCCGCGCTGGCGGGGACGGGGCCCGGACGCGTGATCGTGCCGGCACCGGACTACGTCCGCGTGCGCGGTCGGGACCGGACGAGTCGGCGGCGGAGGTGCTCGACCGGCTCGCGTCACGACCCGAGCGTGGCGACGTCAGCTCGACCACATCCGGCACGCCGCCGGTTGGACCGACGACCCCGGCAACGACTGGACCTGGCCGTACCTCGACCTGGTGCGGCTGCCCCGGGGCGTGGGACGTCACCGCCGGCCAGGGAGCGGTCGTCGCCGTCCTGGACACGGGGGTCGACGCGGCGCACGAGGACCTCGCCGGCGCCTGCTGCCCGGCAAGGACCTCGTCGACGGCGACTCGGTGCCCGCAGGACCCGAACGGGCACGGCACACCGTGGCCGGCATCGTCGCCGCGAACGGCAACAACGGCGCTCGGCGGGGTCGGCGCCGCCTACGCGGCCAAGGTCCTCCCGGTGCGGGTGCTGGACGCCGACGGCGCGGCGCCCGACTCCCGGATCGCGGCCGGGATCGCCTGGGCCGCCGCCCAGCACGCGGACGTCATCAACCTGTCGCTGGCGGGCCCGGCGACGTCGCCGGTGCTCCTCGACGCCATCCGCGCCGCGATCACCGCGGGCGTCGGTCGTCGTCGCGGCTGCGGGCGACGCGGGCACGCAGACCCCCCAGTACCCCGCCGCGTACGCGGCGACCGTCGACGGGCTGATCGCGGTCTCGGCGACCGACGACGACGGCGCGATGCTGCCGGAGTCGTCGTGGGGCGACGACGTCACGACTCGCCGCGCCGGGGTTCCAGATCCTCGGTCCCGCCGCGGGGACGGGCTACCAGGTCGGGACCGGGACCTCGTTCGCCGCGCCCCTGGTCAGCGGCGTCGCGGCGCTGGTCAGCGCGCACTCGCCGGCCGCTCACCCCGGCGCAGCTCGAGCGGCGGCTCGTCGACACGGCCCGCGAGGCGGGCCCGCGGGGCACCGACCCCTACTACGGTGCGGGCCTGCTGGACGCCGCGGCGGCGGTCACCTGGACCGATGCCTCGCGCGCCGCGCCCGCCGTCGCCCTGGACCGCGTCGGCGGCGACGGCCGGTCCAACGACACCCGTGGGACGGCCACGCCCGCCAGCTTCCAGGTCAACGGCACCCTCGCCCCGGAGGGCGACGTCGACTGGTACCGCTTCGACGGCGCCGCGGGGTGGTCCGCGGTCCAGCTCGAGGTCGACGACGCCGACACGGCCGAGTTCGAGGGGGTGCTGTCCCCGGTCGTCGAGGTCCGCGACGGGTCGGGTGCCGTGCTCCGGCGGTTCGATGGGCTGGGCCAGGAGTACGTCTGGCTCCCGGCGGCCGGTCCGCTCTTCGTGCGGGTCACGATGCAGACGGCCGCGACCTCGGACATCCGCTACGGGATCTCGGTCGGTCCCCTGACGGCCCCGGCGCCCGCCAGCAACGCCCTCTACGACCCCGGGGCGACGCGGCGACGCTCGCGAGCGGTGACGTCACGGGCGACGGTCGTCCCGACGTCCTCGTCGGCGAACCGGACCACGGCATCGCGGTGCTGGCGGGGCTCCGGCGACGGGCGGCACGGGCGAGCCGATGCTCGTCGAGCCGCCGGCGGGCGTCGCGCTGAGCGGTCGGCTCGCGACGGCGGACCTGGACGGCGACGGCCGCACCGACGTGCTCGCCGGCACCTGGTCGGGAAGCGGTGATGCCATCGTGTCGGGGGTGCTTCCCTTCCTGCAGCGCAACGGCGAGCTCGTGCCGGGGACGGCGCTGGCGATCCCGGGCTGGCTGCTGACGCCCGTGCTGGGCGACCTCGACGGTGACCACGACGTCGACGTCGTCCTCTCGGCGGTGATGTCCGGGGACAGCGGACGCGTGGCGCTCAACGACGGCCACGGCGTGTTCAGCCTGGTCAGCGCCTCGGTCCCGATCGCGAGCCAGGTGCCGGCCGTCGGCGACGTGACCGGTGACGGGCGGCCGGACATCGCCGACGGCCGCTCGGTCTTCCGGGGTCGGGGTGACGGACGTTCGAGGCAGGGGTCGTCTACGAACCGTCGGGGCGGCCTGCGGCGGCCGAGGTGCGGATCGGGGACGTCACCGGCGACGGCCGAGCCGACGCCGTGAGCCGGACCACCCTCGGGCTCGTGGTCGGGGTGCAGCGTGCCGACGGCGGCATCGACCTGCGCACCGCGGACTCGGCCGGCAGCGGGCTCGCGCTCACCGACGCGAACGACGACGGTCGCACCGACGTCGTCGGGGTCCTCACCGGGTGGCAGGAGCTTCCGGGTCTCCTCCCAGCAGCCCGACGGGACGCTCGGGCCCCGACCACTCGGCGGACCGGCTGCGTCGGGTACTCGCCGTCGACGCCGGCGCAGACCGTCGAACCGTCGACCTCGACGGCGACGGCAGCCAGGAGATCGTCGTCCTGCACACCGACATCGACGGCGCACCCATCGTCGAGGTCGTGCGCCGCAACCTCGCCCGGGCAGGCGGCGGCGTCGCCTGGGTCAAGGACGTGACGCCCGCGGTCCACGCCTCGGGCGTCGGCGTCCGGCCCACCGTGCGCATCGCGCTGGACACCACGCTGCGCACCGACTCGCTGACGGCCACCTCGGTGCGCCTGGTCGACGCCGCGGGCGCGACGGTCACCGCGACCACGACGTACTCGCGCGGCGGACCGGACCATCAGCCTCACGCCGTCGGCGGACCTGCAGGCGGGCAGCCACTACGAGGTCGTCGTCGACGGGCTGGTGAACGCCTCCGGGGTGCCGCAGGACGACGCCGTTCCGGACGTGGTTCACGGTGGCCGCGGGCGGGTCGCGGTACACGCCGGTCGAGCCCCTGCGGGTGCTGGACACCCGGGACGGCACCGGGATGCACGCGGCGCCGCACCGGATCGCGTCGGGCGAGGAGCTCGTCCTCGACCTGCACGAGCTGGCCGACCGTGGCGCCACGGCCGTCGTGCTGAACGTGACCGCGGCGTCGCCCGCGGGCTTCGGCAACGTGCGGGTCTACCCGTACCACTTCGGGGCGACGCCGCCGGGCGTCTCGAACGTCAACGTCGCGCCCGGCATCGACCAGCCCAACCTTGTCACGGTGCCCCTCGGGGACTTCGGCTACGTCGACCTGCTGCCGTCGGGGACGTCGACGCACCTGATCGCGGACCTGCAGGGCTACTACGCCCCCGGTGGAGCGACGGCGTACGAGCCGCTGGCGCCGCAGCGGCTGCTCGACACCCGCAGCGGGGTCGGGGTGCGCCAAGGCCCGCTGGTCGGGGGATCGTCGGTCGACCTGCGGGTCACCGGCGTCGGCGGGGTGCCCGCCGACGCGGTCGCGGTGGTGCTCAACGTGACGGCGACCCAGGTCGCGCAGCTGACCGCACGTGCGCGTCTACCCGGCCCCGGCCGACTCCGAGGACCAGACGCCGCCGGACATCTCCAACCTCAACCTCACGCCCGGGCGCGACCAGCCGAACCTGGTCACCGTCCCGATCGGGGACGCCGGCCGCGTCCGGTTCTACCTGCACCAGGGGCGAGCCGACCTGATCGCCGACATCGCCGGCTACTACGCGGCCACGGGCGACAACGGCTTCGTGCCGGTGGCGCCCACCCGGGTCGTCGACACCCGCAGCGGGCTGGGGATCGCCACCACGCTGCACAAGGGGACCGTGTCCAGCGTGAAGATCGCCGGCGCCGGGTCGGTGCCCGCCGGGGCCGTCGCGGCCGTGCTCAACGTCACCGGCGTCCAGCCCCGCGGCATCACCCACGTGCGCGCGTTCCCGACGACGTCGGCGGCGCCCCCGGACATCTCCACGATCAACCTGGTGCCGGGCCGGGACGAGGCGAACCTCGCGATCGTCCCGGTCGGGCTCGGCGGCGCCGTCTCGTTCTACCCGGCCACCGCCGACGTCGACCTGGTGGTGGACGTGGCCGGCTACTTCGCCCGCTGAGCCGGCCGGCTCAGCGTCGGAAGTACCCGCTGACGTCCACGACGAGGTCGGTGGTGCCCACGGGAGTGAAGAAGGAGACCTTGCCGCCGGTGCCGAGCTTGACCAGGGCGAGGTTGGCGTCGTCGCGGCCGGGGACCAGGTTGATGGTGGACACGTCGGGCGGGGTGCCGGGTGCGGTCGGGTAGGCGCGGACGTGGGTGGGCAGGCTCGGGTGGACGCCGGTGACGTTCAGGACGGCGGCGACCGCGTTGGACGGCACCCCGGAGGCAACTGCCTGGGTCATTACTTTCTTGTGCATGAAAAACTCCCTCCCGTTGAAAAAACATCGCTGCTGATCAGCGATGCAAAATTTCGGAGCGCTCTCCCACCCCGCGCCCCTGATTGCGCGTTAGCTTCACTCGTGGATTTGAAGCCCCCGGCTTGCGAGTCAGACTCCCGCAACGCCAAGGCAAGTGCCGCAAAGACTGTGTTGCTGAAGCCGTCGAGGCGCGTTGCCTGAAACATCCCCGTGACCGCACCCGACACCCCAGCCCGATGCATAACCCCCTCCAACCCCAGTACCTCACCCTGCCGAGCCCCTACCTCAGTCACAGGATGCAAACTGCCAACGCGTTCACGGAACTTAACCGTTAAATCTTACGATCGTCAACGATAAATCTTACGTTCAGACTCTTCGTTGTGTTGCACCGCAACGGATCATCACAAGGAGCCCCTGTTCGCGGGACAATCAGCCCTCGTCAACCAACGCCAAAAAAACATGCAGCTACTAGACATCGGCGCCAACCTTACCCACGAGTCGTTCCATCACGACCTCGATGCTGTATTGCAACGTGCGCAAGCGCACGGGGTGAGCCGAATGATCGTTACCGGCGCCTCACGCGACGGCAGCCGACATGCGCTGGATCTGACCAGGGCACATCCGGGCAGGTTGTTTGCCACCGCCGGTGTGCATCCACACCACGCGATCGACTACGACGACGCGACGCGATGCCTTGCTGCGCAAGATGTCGCAAGATCATGCGGTTCGCGCGATCGGCGAGACCGGACTGGACTACAACCGCAACTATTCGCCACGGGATGTGCAGTTGCAGGTGTTCGAGCGTCAGCTGCAGATCGCGGTGGATGTGCAGAAGCCGCTGTTCCTGCATCAGCGCGACGCGCACAGCGATTTCGTCGCGTTGCTGCGACGCTATCGCGACCGCGTGCCGGCCATGGTGGTGCATTGCTTCACCGATACCGACGAGGCGCTACGCGACTATCTGGCGCTGGATTGCCATATCGGCATCACCGGCTGGATCTGCGACGAACGCCGCGGCACCCACCTGCGCGAACTGGTGCGCGAGATTCCGGCAAACCGGCTGATGATCGAGACCGACGCGCCCTACCTGCTGCCGCGCACGGTGCGGCCGCCACCGGCACACCGGCGCAACGAGCCGATGTATCTGAAGCACATCTGCGAGGAAATCGCCCGCGATCGCGGCGAGCTGGTGGAAGTCACCGCGGCGAACAGCACGGCGACGGCCGAGGCCTTTTTCGGGTTGCCATGATGTCTTGTCCCTCTCCTGCACGCAGGGAAGGAAGCGCAACACCTCGCATCAGCCGGCGAGCACCCTCGTCTGGCCCGGCGCCAGTCCGTCCAGCGCATGCTCGCCGATCCGCACGCGGATCAGGCGCAGGGTCGGGAAGCCCACCGCAGCGGTCATCCGCCGCACCTGACGGTTGCGGCCTTCACGCAGGGTGAGACTGAGCCAGCTGGTGGGGATGTTCTTGCGGAAACGTACCGGCGGATCGCGTGGCCACAGCCACTCCGGCTCGGCGATGAGCGCCGCTTCCGCCGGCAACGCCGGGCCATCGTTCAGCAGCACGCCGCGACGCAAGGCCTGCACGGCCGCCTCGTCGATCTCACCGTCGACTTGCGCGAGATAGGTTTTGGCCTGTTTGTGGCGCGGGTCGGTCAAGCGGTGCGCCAAGCGTCCCTCATCGGTCAGCAGCAGCAGGCCTTCGCTGTCATGATCCAGCCGTCCAGCCGCATAGACGTCTTTTTGCGTGACGAAGTCGGCCAGCGTGCGACGCCCGTCCGGATCGGTGAATTGGCACAGCACGCCATACGGTTTGTTCAATGCGATCAGCATGACGGTCCGACTCGCACGCCCCGCCAAGGGGCGCGCGATGATGTCAGTGAACCGATGCCGCGGGAGCCGGCGCCGCCGGCTTGATGAAGCGCAGCGTCATGCGGTCGGATTCGCCGATCGCCAGGTACTTCGCCTGTCCTGCTCGCCCAGCGTGAGCGTGGGCGGCAGCGTCCACACGCCCTTCGGGTAATCCTTGGTGTCCTTCGGGTTGGCGTTGATCTCGCTGCTCTCGTCCAAGCGTGAAGCCCGCCGCGGTGGCCAGCTTCATCACGTAACGGGTCGGCAGGTAGCCGCTCTGCTTCACCGTATCCGGCGTCGCCCCATCGCTGGCGCGATGGTCGACCACGCCGAGCACGCCGCCCGGCTTGCAGCACCGCGAAGAATGCCTTGAACATCGCCGGCGCAGTCGTCGCCATCACCCAGTTGTGCACGTTGCGGAAGGTCAGCACCAGATCGGCCGAACCAGGCGGGCCGAACACCGGCGCCTTCGGATCGAATTCGACGAACTTCGCATTGCCGTAATGCGCCGCATCGGCGGCAAATTTCCGGTGCAAGGCATCGCCATCGCGACGCGCTTCACCATCTCCCGCAGGCGCCTGTACGGCGGCGATGTAGTGGCCGTTGTCATGCAGCAGCGGCGCCAGGATTTCGCTGTACCAGCCACCGCCGGGCGTGATTTCCACCACCGTCTGGTCCGGCCGGATACCGAAGAACTGCAGGGTCGCCTTGGGGTGGCGATACACGTCGCGTGCACGGTTCGCAGGCGAACGCCAGCTGCCGGCCAGCACGCTGTCCAGCTGCGCCGACGTGAAATCGCTGGCACTGGTCGGCGGCACCAGTTCGTCGGTGGGCTGATCCGGCTCGGTCGACGTCGCTGGCACCACTTGGGCGTTGACCATGACCGGCATGCCCAAAAGCATGGCCAGCAACAAGGTCGCACCCAGACCAGCCGCTTTCATCCCTGCCACTTTCATCCCGCGTTTCATTGGTTACCCCTTGGCGTATCAGCCAGCCAGACTTGACGCAATATCACGAAAACCATGTGCACGCCCGGTGGATGCTTCAGAGAAGTCGATGCCCTCGTAATGCAGCCGTTTCGCCGCGGGGCTGAAATTCGCAGTGCCGTCGACAAGGCTGACGGCACTGTTCATAGGATGACCCGATGGACATACGGACATGGAAAAGATGAGCGCCGCCAACAGAGTGAGGCTGGCGGCCGGGCTTATTCTAAAGCTTGGGCTGCCCCAATCAGTAGTGGATCACCGAACGGATCACCTTGCCCGCGTGCATCAACTCGAACGCCTCGTTGATGCGCTCCAGCGGCAGTACCTCAGTGATCATCTCGTCGATCCGGATCTCGCCGGCCATGTAACGGTCGACGTAACCCGGCAACTGCGAACGGCCCTTGACCCCGCCAAACGCCGAGCCGCGCCAAACACGGCCGGTGACCAGCTGGAACGGCCGCGTGCTGATTTCCTGTCCCGCACCGGCGACGCCGATGATGATCGACTCGCCCCAACCCTTGTGGCAGCACTCCAGCGCCGCGCGCATCACGTGCACGTTGCCGATGCACTCGAACGAATAGTCCACGCCGCCATCGGTGAGGTCCACGATCACCTGCTGGATCGGCGTGTCCGGGTAATCCTTCGGATTGATGCAGTCGGTGGCACCGAGCAGCTTCGCCATCTCGAACTTGTCCGGATTGGTGTCGACCACCACGATGCGGCCGGCCTTCGCCATCACCGCGCCCTGCACCACCGACAGGCCGATGCCGCCCATGCCGAACACCGCCACCGACGCACCCGGTTCCACCTTCGCCGTGTTGAGCACCGCGCCGATGCCGGTGGTGATGCCGCAACCGAGCAGGCAAACCTTCTCCAGCGGCGCAGCCTTGCTGATCTTCGCCAGCGAGATCTCCGGCAGCACGGTGTATTCGCTGAACGTGCTGGTACCCATGTAGTGCAGCAGCGGCTTGCCGTCGAGCGAGAAGCGCGAGGTGCCGTCGGGCATCAGGCCCTTGCCCTGGGTGACGCGAATCTTCTGGCACAGGTTGGTCTTGCCGGACAGGCAGAACTTGCACTCGCCGCATTCGGGTGTGTAAAGCGGGATCACGTGATCGCCGACCTTCGAGCGAGGTCACGCCTTCACCGATCTCCTCGACAATGCCGCCGCCTTCATGACCCAGGATCACCGGGAACAGCCCCTCCGGATCGGCGCCGGACAGGGTGAACGCATCGGTGTGGCAGACACCGGTCGCGACGATGCGCACCAGTACCTCGCCGGCCTTCGGCCCGGCGACATCGACCTGCTCGATCGACAACGGCTTGCCTGCTTCCCAGGCGACGGCGGCGCGTGACTTCATGGCTCAACTCCTGACAGGCAAATGCACAACGAAGCATCATGCCGTGCGCGACGGCTTTGCGAAACCGCTTCAGTCCTCGACCACCGCGCCAGCTTCGCCCAGCACCGGCAAGTGGCGGCAATAATCGTCCGCTTCGGCGAGCAGCCATTCGCGAAACACCTGCAGTCCGGGATGCTCCTTCGAGCGGGCGGGGTAGACCAGCCAGTACGCATCCTCCACCGGCAGGTAACGATCACCCAGCACCGTCAGCCGCCCGGCGTCGATCAGCGATTTCGACATCACCATGCGCCCCATCGCCACACCAAGACCTTCCAGCGCCGCATGGCGTTGCGCCTCGAAACTGTCGAAGTGCGCCACGTACCGACGCGGCACTGTGCCGCCAACCTTGGCGAACCAGTCCTTCCAGCGACTCGATGGATTCGGATCACCGAGCAACGGCCAGTGTGAGAGATCGTTCGGATCGGCATCGGCCATCCGCGCTACCAGAGCAGGCGCGGCAACGGGCGCGATCCATTCGCCAAACAGACGCTCGCTATGCAGCCCGCCCATTCACCACGACCGTAACGCAGTGCCGCGTCCACCGGCTCGCGTTCAAAATTCACCAGTGCCGAACCCGATTGCAGATTGAGCTCCAGCTCGGGATGCACGGCAACCAGCCGCGGCAACCGCGGCACCAGCCAGCCGGACATGATGCCGGGGCTGGCGCTCAAGGTCAGCGTATCGTCGCGTCGCTTCTGGTAATGCAAAAGCGCGTGCTCGATACCGTCGAAATGCTCGCCGACCGCCTCCAGCAGTGCGCAGCCGTCGACGGTAAGCTTCACCCCGCGCGGCCCACGCTCGAACAAGCGGCGCTCCAGCCGCTCTTCCAGCTGGCGCATCTGGTGGCTGAGCGCACTGACGGTGAGGTTTGCCTGCGCCGCGGCACGCGACAGGTTGCCCAGTCTGGCAACCAGCACGAACTGTTGCAGCAGGCCCAGCGGCAACTTTCCCATCTTGAATTCCTCTCAAGTCTGGCTTGCGAATATATCGCTTTTTGGCGGTCTGCCACGCGCGTACCTTGAGCGCACCCCAAGCCATCGTGCTTTCCCCCAGGAGTCTCCCCATGAATTCGATCTGGAAAGATTTGCTGTTCCTCCACGGTCACCTCGTGCGCCAGGAAGATCTGGTCTGGCGCGCCGATACGCGTACTGACGCGAATCGGGACAACAGCGGCGCGAAGAAAAAGGCGAATTCCATCGTGTTGAAATGCTGCGTGGCGATCTGGCCGCGATTGGCGGGACCGCGCTAACCTCCGCCTGGTCCGCGTTAGCTGGGCAACCATCCCGGAGACCTCACGCGCCTTTTCCCCGGATGCGTGCATGCTTGCCACCTCATCGTCCGAGGTGTTTCTCCGTGCACAAAGCGTCCACTTGGCAAGTCTTCACTGTCCGTCGCCCCGCTCGCCTTCGGCGGCAACGTGTTCGGCTGGAGCGTCGACGAGAAGCGCTCGTTCGAACTGCTCGACGCGTTCGTCGATGCCGGCGGCAACCTGATCGACACTGCGGACGTCTATTCGGCGTGGGTGCCGGGCAATCGCGGCGGCGAATCGGAAACGATCATCGGCAAGTGGCTCAAGCGCAGCGGCAAGCGCGAGCAGGTGGTGATCGCCACCAAGGTGGCGAAGTGGGCCGAGCAGCCCGGCCTGTCGCCGGTGAACATCCAGCAAGCGGTGGACAGTTCGCTCCAGCGCCTGCAGATCGATTGCATCGACCTGTACCAGGCGCACGAAGACGATGCCAGCGTGCCGCTGGTGGAAACGCTGGATGCGTTCGCGCGCTTGATCGAGGCCGGCAAGGTACGCGTGATCGGCGCCTCCAACTACGGTGCCGCCCGTTTCGCCGACGCGCTGGCGGTGTCGAAGCAGCATGGCCTGCCGCGCTTCGAAAGCCTGCAGCCGGAATACAACCTGGTCAGTCGCGACGGCTACGAAAAAGAGCTGGAGCCGCTGATCCGCGCGGAGCACATCGGCGTGATCAGCTACTACGCGCTGGCCAGTGGCTTCCTCAGTGGCAAGTACCGCAGCGCCGCCGACCTGGCCAAGAGCACGCGCACGCGGTGGCGCCGTGAAGAAATTCCTGAATCCGCACGGCCTGCAGGTGCTCGCCGCACTCGACGCCGTCGCCGCTTCCCATCATGCGACCCCGGCGCAGGTGGCACTGGCCTGGCTGATCGCCCGCCCCGGTCTCACCGCGCCGATCGTCAGCGCCACCAGCGTGGAGCAGTTGCGTGAATTGCTTGGCGCCACCTCGCTGCAGCTGAGCCACGACGAGATCGCGCAACTGGATCTGGCCAGCGCCAGCTGATCAGTGCGATGTCGAGCCGGCGTCCTTGCTGACGCCGACGCTGCTGCTGGTCGCCGGATCGATATCGTCGCCATCTTCCGGTGACTCGACCAGATAACCCTGCGCCTTCAGCTGGCTGATATAGCCGTCCGGCTTCAGCAACTCATCCATCGGCAGCATCGCGAACGACTGCTTGTTGCTGCCTAATGCTGCACGCGCAGCAGCCAGCCAGACCTGTGCCAGCTTCGCCGGCACGTCATCGAGCCCCAGCGTGCGCGCAAAACCCGCATCGGCGAGTGCCGCGACACAGGCATCCCGGCGCGCACTGTCGGGCAGCTCGCGCAGCGCCTGCAGGTCACCGGTGGCCCATGCATTGGCGCGCGCCTTCATCATCGGCATGTCCTGCTCGATGCTGTCCATCGTGCGGATGAAACACGTCGTGTCGTGCGGGGCTGAGCTCTTGAATGCCTTGAGCGCCGCACCCGGATGTTCGATGACCACCTGGTAGCTGGTCGGCACTTCCTTGACACCATAGCGTTTGGCGAGTGCATCGACGTTGGCCTGGATGCCGCCCGTCTTGCTCAGGCCATTGGCCTTGATCGCCTTTTTGTACAGCTCCTGCGCCACGAAGATCGGCCGCCAGCGCTCGATGCCACGATCATTGCCGATGTATTTCTGCTTGAGCAGTTGCCAGCGCGCATACACCGGCGGTGGCAGCACCTGCTGCAGAGTTTCGCCATCGTCGTTCTTGCGCGCGCTGTAGGCCGACGGCAACAGGAACATCTTGCCGAGAAAGCCGACATCGGCCTTGAACGTGACCGACGGCGACAACAGCACCTGTTGTGATTCGCTGATCACCTGCTCCATTTCGTGCGATTGCCACTGCACGCTCTGCGGCAACGGCGACAGCGTGCCGAGCACCCACAACACATGATCGCCGGTCGCCGGATCTTTCCGGGTCACCTTCCACAGCCCGGGTCCGGGCTGCACGCCGGTGACCACCACAGCAGCGAGTTCGGCCACGTCCGATGGCACCGGTGGTGGCGCTGCGGTGGTCGCCGTCGATTGCGCGAACGCCGGCAGCAGGCCACTGAGCGCGAACATAAATACAGCGCACATCAGACGCATGGGTGAGGCTCCATCTTCATAGGCATGCATTGTGTCAGGCCGATCCTGACTCGCAGGTTGCCCACGGATCAGCGGCCATCCACACAGGGAACGGGGCGCTCGATGGCGCCCCGTTCCTGTCTTTCCGTCCTGCACACGACGCGTTCAGATCAACGCAATACGCCTCACGCCGACAGCATCGCCAGCGCGGCGTTGAACGTCGCGCTCGGGCGCATGGCCGCACTGACCAGCTTCAGGTTCGGGTGGTAATAACCCTGGATATCCACCGGCTTGCCCTGCGCGCCATTGAGTTCGGCGACGATCTTCGCCTCGTTCTCCTGCAGCGCCTTGGCCAACGGCGCGAACTTCGCCTTCAGTGCGGGATGCGTATCCTGCGAGGCCAGCGCCTGCGCCCAGTACAGCGCCAGGTAGAAATGGCTGCCGCGGTTGTCGAGCTCGCCGACCTTGCGCGACGGCGACTTGTTGTTGTCGAGGAACTTGCCGTTGGCCTGATCCAGCGTCTTCGGCCAGCACGTCGACCTCGGCGCTGCCGTAGCGGTTGCCCAGATGTTCCAGCGATGCCACCAGCGCGCAGAACTCGCCCAGCGAGTCCCAGCGCAGATGACCTTCTTTCACGAACTGCTGCACGTGCTTGGGCGCCGAACCGCCGGCTCCGGTTTCGAACAGGCCGCCGCCGGCAGCAGCGGCACGATCGAGAGCATCCTGGCGCTTGTCCCCAACTCGAGAATCGGGAACAGGTCGGTGAGATAGTCACGAAGCACGTTACCGGTGACGGAGATGGTGTCCTGCCGCGGCGAATTCGCTCCAGCGAGAATTTCATCGCGTCGACCGGCTTCAGGATCTTGATTTCCAGACCGGAGAGGTCGTGATCGGCCAGGTAGGGTTTCACCTTCTGATGATTTGCGCATCGTGGCCGCGATCCGGGTCGAGCCAGAACACCGCGGGTGTGCCGCTGGCGCGCGCGGCTCACGGCCAGCTTCACCCAGTCGCGGATGGGCTCGTCCTTCGTCTGGCAGGCGCGGAAGATATCGCCCGCCTCGACGCTCTGTTCGAGCAGCACGGTGCCGGCTTCGTCGATCACCGTGCACCACGCCGTTGGCGGCGACAGAACGTCTTGTCGTGCGAACCGTACTCTTCGGCCTTCTGAGCCATGAGCCCGACGTTCGACACGCTGCCCATGGTCGCCGGATCGAACTGTCCGTTCTGCTTGCAGTCCTCGATCACGGCCTGATAGATGGTGGCGTAGCAGCGGTCCGGGATCACGGCAACAGTGTCTTGCAGCTGCCTTCGTCGTTCCACATCTTGCCGCCGTCACGGATCACCACCGGCATCGATGCGTCGATGATCACGTCGCTGGGAACATGCAGGTTGGTCCTGCCCTTGTCGCGAATCCACCATCGCCAAACCGGGACGCTGTTCGTAACAGGCGGCGATGTCGGCCTCGATCTCCGCCTTCTTCGCTTCGGGAAGCGAGGCGATTTGCGCGTACAGGTCGCCGATGCCGTTGTTCGGATTGGCGCCGATCTGCTTCAGCACGGCGGCATGCTTCTCCAGCACGTCGGCAGAACTCGCTGACACCACGCCGAACATGATCGGGTCGGAGACCTTCATCATGGTGCACTTCAGATGCAGCGAGAACAGCACGCCCTGCTTCTTCGCGTCCGCGATCTGCGCGTCGATGAAGCTGGCCAGCGCGCGTTTGCTCATCACCGCGGCGTCGATCATCTCGCCAGCCAGCAGCGCGGTCTTCGGCTTCAGCACGGTGTGGCTGCCGTCCTTGCCGAACCATTCGATGCTGACGTTGCCGGCCTGCCCGATCACCGCGGATTTCTCGGTGCCGTAGAAATCGCCACCGTCCATGTGCGACACGTGGGTCTTGGAATCCGCGCTCCACGGCCCATCCTGTGCGGATGCTTGCGCGCGTACTTCTTCACCGAAGTCGGCGCGCGGCGATCGGAATTGCCTTCGCGCAACACCGGGTTCACCGCGCTGCCCTTGACCCGGTCGTAGCGCGCCTTGATGTCCTTTTCCGCGCGTCCTTCGGCTCGTCCGGATAATCCGGCAGCGCATAGCCCTGGCTCTGCAGTTCCTTGATCGCCGCCTTCAGCTGCGGCATCGAGGCGCTGATATTCGGCAGCTTGATGATGTTGGCTTCCGGCGTGGTGGCCAGCTGGCCGAGCTCGGCCAGATCGTCGGCCATCTTCTGGTCGTCCTTCAGGAACTCCGGGAACAGCGCAATGATGCGACCGGCCAGCGAGATGTCGCGCGTCTCCACCTTGATGCCCGCGATGCCAGTGAACGCGTCGATGATCGGCAGCAGGGACTGCGTGGCCAGGAACGGCGCTTCATCGGTCAACGTGTAGATGATCTTGGGCGTGGTGGACATTGTCTGATGGACCTCTCTGTTACGACATTCAGGAATGGGGCTGCCGCTTGAGTCGGGCCGGAGTCGCATGACACGTCACGTCTGCGCCAACCGATCATCCAGGCCCCGGGCAAGCTTGATGGGCCTTCACGAAAGCCTCCCATTGTCGCGTTTTCGCCGGAGAGGGGAAAGCACGGGCAATGGCGGTACGCGCCGCTGCAACGACAAAGGGCGCGGCATGGCCGCGCCCTTGCTGCATCCGTCGCCGCCGCAGCGACTTACTTGATCGAGAAATCCTTGCTGGCGACCTCGCTGCCGTTCAAGGAAATGTCGACCTTGTAATTGCCCGGCCGCAAAGCCGCTCGGCTTGCTGACCATGAAGGCGGTGGTCTGCGGACCGCTGGAGTTGAGGGTCTTGCTGTCCTCATGCATGGCTCTTGCCGTCCTGGTCGCTCCATTTCGCATCCAGCGTGGCGTTGCCGCTGCCGCTGGTGTCGACCGACGCGTAGATGGTGTCCGACGGCGCGAAACTGCTGCCGCTGGCGAGGATCTTGTTGCTGGCGTCGACGGTTGATCCCAGTTCCACCGAACCGAACGTGACGGCGGCAGGCGCATCGCTGGCCGGCATCCCCATGGCCGCCGTGGCTGCAGGCGCAGGCGCCATCGTCGGCGCTGTGGCGGCGGGTGGTGGCGTGGCTGGCACCGACGAGGCTGATTCATCATGTTTGCCACAGGCACTCAAGGCCAGCACGGCAGCCAGCGATGCGGCAAGGATCAGGGGTTGGCGGGTCATCTTCATCAAGGCATCTCCTGCGTGGAACTGGACGGTAGTTCAGGGCTTGGCGGCCATTTGCAGATCTGGCCGATCTTGATCCGATTCGGATCAGCGGGCTGATCACGATGAATATCGGAGAATTCCGGCTGGCCGTTCGCCCATGAACGCATCTCCGTTTCGGAAGAGCCACCAGTGATACGCAGCTTGCAGTCAACGGCTTGTGAGTTCGCTTCGCGTGCGTTCAGCCAGTGCGTTCACGCAGGCTCTTCGAATCGTCGCCATCACGGCGGACTCAGCGCGAAGCGATACTCATCCGGCGCTGGCGCCGGCCACGATGGACTTGCGCTCACGCCGACGGGCGCTCCAGTTTTTTCGCCGCTCGGCGAGGCACGAGAAGATCACGTACAGCGCAGGTGTGCTGAGCAGAGTCAGGCTCTGCGAGATGAGCAGACCGCCGATCAACGCAATGCCGAGCGGACGGCGCAGTTCGCTGCCCTCACCGAGACCAATCGCGATCGGCAAGGCTGCAAGGATCGCCACCATCGTGGTCATCATGATCGGACGGAAGCGCACGAGGCACGCTTCGCGCGCCGCGTCCAGCGGGCTCTTGCCGTGTTCGCGCTCGGCGACCAGGGCGAAGTCGATCATCATGATCGCGTTTTTCTTGACGATGCCAATCAACAGCACCAGCGCGATCTGCGCCACCACCGACAGTTCGGTGCCGGTCAGCCACAGTGCCAGCAGCGCACCGACACCGGCGGCCGGCAGGGTCGACAGGATCGTTACCGGATGGATCAGGTTTTCGTACAGCATGCCGAGCACGATGTAGACGGTGAGCACCGCCGCCAGCACCAGCCACAGCATGCCACCCTGCGATTGCTGGAAGCGGCGGAAGTCGCTGCCCATCTGCACCTTGATGTCGCCGGGCATGCGCATGTTCCGCACGGTGGCCTGGATGATCGTCATCGCCTCGCCCATGCTCACGTCGGGGGCGAGGTTGAAGCTGAGATCCATCGTGGTGTACTGGTTTTCGTGCTTGATCTGCGAGGGGGACAGTCCCGGCACCTGCTTCGCGAACGCGGTGATCGGGATCATCTTGCCGCTGTTGGAGCGCACATAGACGCGATTGAGCGAATCCGGTGTGGCGGTCTGATCGGGCAGCGCGTTGACCACCACCTTGTACTGGTTGATGTCCGAGTAGATGGTGGAAACCTGGCGCTGACCGAACGCGTCGTACAGCGCGCCATCGATGGTCCCGACCGACACGCCGAGACGTGCGGCAGTGTCGCGATCGATCACGATGTTCTGGCGCAGGCCGGCCTCGTCGACGTCGGTACCGACATCACTCAGCTTGGGATTCTTCTTCAGTTCGGCCTGAAGTTTCGGTAGCCACTCCTGCAGACTGGCCAGGTCGTTGCCTTGCAGTGATACCTGGTATTGCGCACCCTGGCTGGTGCCGCCGCCGCCGCTGGGCAGATCCTGCACCGGGCGCAACCGCAGGTTGAGGTCCGGATAGTTCGCGGCCTTCGCGCTCAGCCGCGCCAGCACCGCGAAGGTGTCGTCTGTGCGGCCTGCAGCGCGCGTCTTCAGATCGATATTGAACGAGCCGCTGGTGCCTTGCCGGCTGCTGCCCAGGCGCGAGCCCACGGTGGCCACGTCGGGATCGGCCATCAGCATCGTGGTCAACCGCTGCAGGCGCTGCTTGCTTTCGGCGAACGAGACGGTGGCACTGGAGCTGGCACGACCCCAGATCAGGCCGGTGTCCTGCGCCGGGAACAGGCCGGTCTTGACCACGCCGAACAGGTAGAACGTGGCGACGATCAGCACCAGCGGGGTCAGCGCGAACAACAGCGCGTGACGCAGCGAAAAATTCAGCGCACGGCTGTAGACGCGCAGCATGCCGGCGTGGAATCGATCCAGCGCGGCGCCAATCCGCGACGGTGGCATCGGCTCGCGTGCGATACGCAGCCGGTGGCCGCTCAGGAAGTGTCCGCACAGTGCCGGCGTCAGCGTCAGCGAGACCAGCGCCGACACCACGATCGCCGACACCAGGGTGACCGAGAATTCATGCATGAACATGCCGGTGACGCCGCCGGCGAACAGCAAGGGGATGAACACGGCGATCAGCGAGGCGGTGATCGAGACGATGGTGAAGCCGATCTCGCGTGCACCGGCCAGGGTCGCCTGCATCCGCGTCATGCCGTCGTCGATGTGACGGATGATGTTCTCGATCACCACGATCGCGTCGTCCACCACGAAGCCTATGGCGATCACCAGCGCCAGCAACGTGAGGTTGTTGAGCGTGTAGCCGAGGATGTACATCATCACGAATGCGCCGGCCAGCGACAGCGGCACTGCCACCGCGGCGATCAGCGTGGGCGCCAGCCGGCGCAGGAACAGCGCCATGGTCAGGATCACCATCGCCAGCGAGATCAACAAGGTCGCCTGCACCTCGTGCAGCGAGGCGCGGATGGTCGGCGTGCCGTCGAAGAACGGTGTCAGCACGGTGCCCGGCTGCAGATATTCGCGCAGCAGCGGCAGCTGGTTCCTGACCAGATCGACGGTGGCGATGACGTTGGCGTCGGCCTTCTTGTAGACGTACATCAACACCGCCGGCTTGCCGTGGAACCAGGCCGCCTGGTAGGCGTCCTGCTGGCCGGCGTAGACGTTGGCCACGTCGGATAACCGCACCGGCGTGCCGTTTTTGCTGGCGATCACCAGCTGGGCGAATTCGTCTGCCGTATTCAGCTGGGTGGTGGCGCTGATCGACATGGTGGTCTTGCCGTTGGACAAGAAGCCCTCCGGCGAGGTCACGTTGGCCGCGCTCAGTGCATTGCGCAGCTGATCCGGCGACAGCCCCATCGCGTTCAACGCGCGCAGATTCACGTCGACCCGGATCGCTGGCGTGGCCGCACCGGCGATCTCCACCGACGACACGCCCGGCAGCTGCCGCAGCCGCTGCGCCAGCAAGGTGTCGGACACGTTGTACAGATCGGCCGCCGACTGCGTATCCGAAGTCAGCGCCAGCGCGATGATCGGATCGTCGTTCGGGTTCGCCTTCTGGTAGCTCGGCGCGCCGTTGAGGCCGCTGGGCAGATCAGGCGCCGCCGCGTTGATCGCCGCCTGCACGTCGCGCGCGGCCGCATCCAGGTCGGTACCGCTCTGGAACATCATAAAGACGAACGCGCTGCCCTCGGAGCTGGACGAGCGCATGGTCTCGATGCCGGGCACCTGGCCCAGATGCCGCTCCAGCGGCGCGGCCACGGTGGACGCCATCGTGCTGGCATCGGCGCCAGCCTGGCTGGCCTGCACGAAGATCGCCGGGAACTGCATGTTCGGCAACGCCGCCACGCCGAGCAGGAAGTAGCTGATCATGCCGACCACGAACAACCCGATGGCCAGCAGCGAGGTGCCGATCGGGCGGCGGATGAAAGTACCGGAGATATTCATGGAGCCAACGTGGTCGTGAAACTGGCGGCGGTATGACAGACAGCGCGTGAACGAATCATCCTGACATCAACGCCCGAACCACGAAAAGGTTGATCTGCCGGCCCCGCAAGGCACCGGCACATCGATGACGAACGCACTATCAATCACGCCCTGCCGCCCGCCTGCGCATGCGCCAGTGCGCGTCGCTCGCGACGCGCGGCCAGCCAGTCGGAGAAACGCTCCATGTACAGGTAGATCACCGGCGTGGTGTACAGCGTCACCAGCTGCGACAGCAGCAGGCCGCCGACGATCGATACGCCCAGCGGCCGGCGCAGTTCGGCGCCGATGCCGTTGCCCAGGGCCAGCGGCAACGCGCCGAGCATTGCCGCGGCGGTGGTCATCATGATCGGGCGGAAGCGCAGCAGGCAGGCGCGGCGGATCGCGTCACGCGCATTCAGGCCGGTGCGGCGCGCCTCGATCGCGAAGTCGATCATCATGATCGCGTTCTTCTTGACGATACCGATCAAGAGCACGATGCCGACGATGCCATCCACCGACAGGCTCATGCCGCACATGATCAGCGCCAGCAGCGCGCCGACACCGGCCGGCGGCAAGCGTGGAGATGATCGTCAGCGGATGGATGTAGCTCTCGTACAGCACGCCCAGCACGATGTAGATCACCACGATCGCCGCCAGCAGCAGCAACACCTCATCCCCCAGCGAGGAGGTGAACTCGGCGGCCTTGCCGACGAACTCGCCACGTACCTGCGGTGGGAAGTTGAGCTGTGCCTCGACCTCGTGGATCGCCGACACCGCATCGGACAGCGAGTAGCCCGCCGCCACGTTGAACGCCAGCGTCACCGCCGGCAGCTGCTGCTGATGGCTGACCACCAGCGGCGCGCTGGTGACCTGCGCGCTGACCAGCGAGGACAGCGGAATGGTGCCGCCACCGCCGAGCTGGAAACCGACGTTGCCGGCATTGCCGATGCCCGACGGCGTCGCCGAGTTGCTCGACTTGAGCTGGCCGAAGCTGGTCGCGTTGCTGCCGGTGAGCGCGCCGTTGCCGTTGCCGCGCACGGTCAGCTTGTTCAGCAGATCGTCGCTGGAGCGGAACTCCGGCGCCACTTCCAGCACCACGCGATACTGATTGAGCTGGGTGAAGATGGTCGAGATCTGGCGCTGGCCGAACGCGTCGTACAAGGTGTCGTCGATGCTCTGCACCGGCACGCCGAGGCGGCTGGCCTTTTCGCGATCGATCGTGAGCTTCAGCGCATTGCCGTTGTTGGCGAGGTTGTTGTCGACGTCGGACAACTCCGGTCGCTGGCGCATCGCCTGGGTCATCTGCCCGGCGTACTTGGCCAGCTCCACCGAATCCACATCGGACAGCGAATACTGGTACTCGGTGGCGGCAACCCGGCTGTCGAGGGTGACGTCCTGCACCGGCTTCAGGTACAGCGCCACGCCCGGAATGCCCGCAACGGCCTGCTGCAGCCGTGGCAGCAACGCGTCCAGGCCATCGCGGTCGCCGCGATCCTTCAGCACGATGCTGAGCTGGCCCTGGTTGAGCGTGGGGTTGATCGTACCGGCACCGATGAACGCGGCCACGCCGGCCACCGCAGGATCCTTGCGCAGCGCCTCGGCGACCGCCTTGGTGCGGTCTTCCATCTGCGGGAACGCGATGTTGTCGTCGGCCTGCACCACGCCGGTGATCAGGCCGGTGTCCTGCTCGGGCAACAGGCCCTTCGGGATCACGATGTACAGGAACACGGTGAGCACCACCGCAGCGCCCGCCACCAGCATGGTCAGCTGGCGATGATCGAGCACCCAGTCCAGCGTGCTGGCGTAAAGGTCGACCGTGCGCGTCCACAGATCGCGCTTGCCGGCAGCGGCGTGGCGTTCGTGCGCGTCGTCGCCCGGCGGCAGCTGATCCGGTTTCAGCAGGTAGGCGCACATCATCGGCGTCAGCGTCAGCGACACCAGCATCGAGATCGTCACCGCCATGGTCAGCACCCACGCGAATTCATGGAACAGCCGGCCGGTGACGCCGGGCATCAGCAGCAGCGGCAGGAACACCGCCACCAGCGACACGGTCAGCGACAGCACGGTGAAGCCGATTTCCTTCGCACCGATCTCGGCCGCCTCCTTGCCGCTCTTGCCCTGCTCGATGTAGCGCACGATGTTCTCGATCATCACGATCGCATCGTCGACCACGAAACCGGTGGCCACGGTCAGCGCCATCAGCGAGAGGTTGTCCAGCGACATGCCGGTAAACGCCATCACGCCGAACGTGCCCAGCAACGACAGCGGCACCGCCACCGACGGGATGATCGTGGCCCACAGCCGGCGCAGGAACACGAAGATCACGCCTACCACCAGGAAGATGGTCAGCAGCAGGGTGAATTGCACGTCATGCACGGACGCCTGGATGGTCACCGTGCGATCGGCGAACACGTCCAGATGCACGTCGGCCGGCAGCGCGGCGCGCAGCTCCGGCAACACGTCGCGGATCTGCGCCACCGTCTGCACGATGTTGGCGCCGGGCTGGCGGCGCACGTCCAGCAGCACCGCCGGCTTGCCGTTCGCCCACGCGGCGAGCTGGTCGTTCTCGACACCGTCGACCACGTTGGCCACGTCGGACAGGCGCACCGGCGAGTTGTTCTTGTAGCTGATGATGGTGCTCTTGTACTCGGACGCATCGGACAGCTGGTCGTTGGTGCCGATCGAGTAGCTCTGCGTCTTGCCGTTCAGCGTGCCCTTGGGCGCGTTGACGTTGGCCTGGGTCAACGCGCTGCGCACGTCCTCCATGGTCAGGCCGAGATTGGACAGCTGTGCCGGATTCACCTGCACGCGCACGGCCGGACGCACGTTGCCGGCGATCGAGACCAGGCCCACGCCCTGCACCTGCGACAGCTTCTGCGCAATGATCGAATCGGCCAGATCGTTCACGTCGCGCAGCTGACGGCTGGTCGAGGTGAGCTTGAGCGTGAGGATCGGCGCGTCGGCCGGATTGACCCGGTTGTAGACCGGCGGATACGGCAGGTTGCCCGGCAACGTGCCGCGGGCCTGGTTGATCGCCGCCTGCACGTCCTGCGCGGCGATGTCGATGTCCCGATCCATCGCGAACTGCAGGATGATCGTGGACAGTCCGGCGGAGGAGTCCGAGCTCATCATGCTGAGCCCGGAGATCTGCCCCAGGTTGCGCTCCAGCGGGGTGGTGATCAGCGACGCCATCGTGTTGGCGCTGGCGCCCGGATACTGGGTGCTCACCACCAGGCTGGGCGCCTCGATTTCCGGCAAGGCGGACACCGGCAACTGGCGGTAGCCAAGGATGCCGAGCAGCAGCACCGCCACCATCAGCAGCGAGGTGGCGATCGGCCGGCGAATGAAGAGGGTCGAGAATCCCATGGCTATCCGTAACGTGGTGGAGCGGCTTCAGCCGCGATCATGGCCGCCGCGCGGCCAGGTTCATCGCGATGGTGGTGCCGTGCGCCGATTGGCACACCGGCCCGTCATCAACGACGGCGACCACCGCCCTTGCTGTTTTTCTTGGCTTTGTCGAGCTGGTCGGCGGTGGGCGCCGCCGGCACTTCGCCCGGCTTCAGCGCATTGACCTTGCTGCCCGGCTTCAGCCGGAACTGGCCCTCGGTGACCACCTGCTCGCCGACCTTGAGGCCGCTGCCGACCATCACGTGGCTGTCGCCCACTTCACCGGCGATCACCACCGGCTGCATCTTGACCGTGTTGTCGGCCTGCACCTGATAGACATAGTCGCCATCCGGACCGCGCTGCACCGCCTGCGCCGGAATCACCAGACCACCGTCGACCGTGTTCACCAGCAACTGCACGTTGACGAACTGGCCCGGCCACAGCTCGTTCTTGGCATTCGGGAATTCCGACTTGAGGCGGAACGTGCCGGTGGTGGCGTCGATCTGGTTGTCGATCACCTTCAGCATGCCACCACTGGCGATCGGATGGGCGTCGGTGCGGTCGAGTGCAGTCACCTGCAGCACCGCGCCGTCCTGTGCGGCAGCAGCACGCACCATGTCGAGGTTCTGCTCGGGCAGGGTGAACATGACGTTGATCGGCTGCAGCTGGGTCAGCGTGACGATCGCGGTGGTCGTGGTGACCACGTTGCCCGGATCCACGCCGCGGATGCCGGCCAGGCCGTCGATCGGCGAGATCACCTTGGTGTAGGCCAGCTGCACCTGGCTGTCGCGGATGCTGGCCGCGTCGGCCGCCACCGTGGCCTGGTACTGGGTCGCCGTGTTGCGCAGGGTGTCCAGGTCCTGCTTGGAGATATAGCCCTTGGCGGCCAGATCCTGGCTGCGCGTCAGGTTGCTCTTCGCGGTATCCAGCAGCGCCTGGTCCTGATGCTGCTTCGCCAGCGCCTGATCATAGGCGGCCTGGTAGGTGCGCGGGTCGATCTGCGCCAGTACCTGGCCCTTCTTGACCGGCTGGCCTTCGGTGAAATCGAGGCTGAGCAACAGGCCGCCCACCTGCGGGTTCACGGTAATCGTGTTGAGCGCCTGCACCGTACCCAGTGCGGTCAGATAGACCGGCACGTTCTGCTTGACCACCGGCACCACGGTGACCGGCACCGGCGGCGTCTCATCCTTGCCATCCTTGCCCTTGCCGGCGGTTTGCGCCGTGGCCGAGTCGGCCGGCTTGTGCAACAGGCGGAAACCCACGACGGCCACGACGATCACGGCAATAACGATCAACGCGATCTTCCAAAAACGCGACATGTAAAACTCCTGGACTTAACGGTGCGGTCGACCGGCACTCAACAACGCAGTATGCGTCTATGGATGTGTCGGGCGTTTGTCAGGCCGTACCGCTTGGAACAGCACTGGGAAACGCCTCTCGGGAGGAGAGCATAAGGGCAGTTGAACGAACTTGAACAATGCCGGTTGACAGGGGTGGGGCATGACCGATGGCAGGGTTGGTAGCCCATCCTCAGGCACCGCGCGGACTGCGCTGGCAGCTGCGACAGCATGACAGCTCGCCACGCCGGCCTGAAACTTGCCGCGCGCTTCGTTTATAATCCGCGACTGGTTGCCTTCCGACCCCGACACCGGGGCCTGGCGGCAAGTGACATTCGTGTCGTACCTCCGTCGGTACGACAATCCATGCCGGGATGAGTTCGCCAGACCGGCGCGACAGTACAGGCAATTCAGGCAGGTCGGAGCAGCCATCGTGGCGTTCCGCGCTGCCCACTGACAGGAGTACGTGCGTGAGCGGTCCCATGAGCAAATCCGATCAGAGCGTCTTGCGCCAGTTTTCGGTCATGATCGGCGGTCTGGCGGTACTGACGGTGATCCTGATCTTCACGGCACTGGCGATTCACGAGCACGAGCCGCAGGAAACCAACCCGAACCAGCCGGCGAAGGTCACCGCGCGGATCGCGCCGGCCGGCGCCGTCTACGCCGGCAACACCGGTCGTGCCGCGATGCAGGCGGCGGCCGATGCCGCTGCCAAGGCCGCTGCCTCGCAGGTCGCCTACGGCGGCACCACCGACGGCAAGGCGATCTTCGATCACCTGTGCACCAGCTGCCACACCTCCGGCGTGGCTGGCGCACCCAAGGTGGGTGACAAGGCCATGTGGAGTCCGCGCATCGCCGAAGGCGTCGACACCCTGATCAAGCATGCGATCGAGGGTTACCACGGCCCGGACGGCAACTTCATGCCGCCGAAGGGCGGCAACCCGGCGCTCACCGACGAGCAGGTGACGAACGCCGTGCACTGGATTGTCGATCAGGCCAAGTAATTGGCTTGATCAAACAAGCCGTCGTCCAACGCCGCCTTCGGGCGGCGTTTTCGTTTGCCTCCTCTCCCCTCGGCGACCGAAGGGAGTCCCCTTGCGGGTGGAGGAGGATTGAGGTGAGGGGCGGGTGCTCGCGCGATACATCCACTCATCCAACCTGCGTCTCAACCCACTCCCGCGCAAATCCCTGCAGCTGCGGAAAGAACGCTTCGAAGCGCTCCTGCAACTCAAGCTCCCGCTCCACCAGCACCGGCAACGCCGAGTCCAGCGGATTGGCCCGACTCAAGCGCTGCCCGATCCCCGCCAGCGCTCGCCCAAGTACCGCGCGATCGGCATAGCCTGCCGGCAGCCCATGCGCCTCCATGTAGCCGCGAAACCGCCGCAACGCTGGTGACAACAAGGCATCGTGTCGGTGCAACAGCGCGCGCAACGCATCGGAATAACCCTCCAGCGGTTGCACGCTCCAGCGCGAAAAATCCCGCGCCAGGCAATGGTCGAACCACATGTCCAGCAGGATCCCGGCATAGCGCCGGTACGGCGGCGGCAGCAGCGCCTTGGCTGCCAGCACCTCGGGATGGGCATCGGTATACACGTCGATCGCGCGATGCAGGCGGATGCCGGCGATCACCCGCGGCGGGAACCACTCGGGATCGGGCTGGCCGTGCACGAAGTCGCCTAACATGCCGCCCAGCTGCAGCCACTCGTCGTCGCCAGCGAGCAGTGCATGCGCCAGATGGTTCATCGACGGCGCCCACGGCGGCAAAGCGCAACGGCGGTTATCATCGTGTGCATGAATCCCACCGAGCTCCCCGCCGACCCTGCCAGCTTTCCTGATGTCGCCGCCAGTTTCATGCTCGACGGCCCCGTCGGCACGCTCGAAACCATCAGCGACGTGGCCGAGCCGTCCGGCGCGCGCCGCGGCGTCGCGGTGATCTGCCACCCGAACCCGGTACAGGGCGGCACCATGCACAACAAGGTGGTGACCATGCTGGAACGCGCGCTGCGCGAATCCGGGCTGGACACCGTGCGCTTCAACTTCCGCGGCACCGGCGCCTCCGCCGGCGACTACGACAACGGCGACGGCGAAAGTGATGACCTGGCCGCCGTCGTCGCGTGGGTACGCCACGTGCGGCCGGACGACGTGCTATGGCTGGCCGGCTTTTCGTTCGGTAGCTACGTCACGATCCGCAATGCCGTCAAGCTGCAAGCCGAGGCGTTGATCAGCATCGCGCCGCCGGTCGGCCGCTGGTCGTACGAGACGCTCGCGCTGCCCGCTGCCCGTGGCTGGTGGTGATGGGTGAGGAAGACGAAGTGGTCGAACCGCAAGCCGTGTTCGATTGGGTCGACAGCCTCGAAGTGCCGCCGGAACTGGTGCGCATGCCGGAAACCGGCCACTTCTTTCATCGACGACTGATGGATCTGCGCGGCGCGGTGAAACACGCAGTGCCGCCTGGTTGCCGCCGCCACGCCAGCTCTGAAGCACCCCGCTCGTCACGCTTGACGGCCCATCCATCTACCCAAGACGCCTCTCCATGACTGAAACCCCATCGCTCGCCCCAGTGCGCGCTACCACGAAGGCGTCGCCGCGCATCGCTGGAAATCCGATCCGACGCAGCTGGCCCTGCTACCCGAATTCGACCGCATGCATGCGGCGCTGTGCGCCACCCGAAACGGCAACGGCCTGTTTGGACGGCTGAAATCCCTGCTCGGCAACGAGCAGCCCGACGCCGTACCCGGCCTGTACCTATGGGGCACGGTCGGTCGCGGCAAGACCTTCCTGATGGACATGTTCGTCGCCAGCCTGCCGCACGGCGTCGCGCTGCGCCGTCACTACCACCGCTTCATGGGCGAAGTGCACGAAAACCTGCGCGAACTGGGTGAACGACAGAATCCACTGGTCGAAGTCGCGGCGGGCTCGCCGCGCGTTGTCGCGTGCTGTGCCTGGACGAGTTCCTGGTCAATGACATCGGCGACGCGATGATCCTATCCAACCTGCTCGAAGCATTGTTCGCACGCGGCGTCACCCTGGTGACCACCTCCAACACCGCGCCGGCGAACCTGTACAAGGATGGCCTGCAGCGTGCCCGTTTCCTGCCCGCGATCGCGCTGATCGAACAGCGTTGCCACGTGGTCGAAATGGCCTCGTCGCGCGACTGGCGCCTGCGCGCACTGACCCAGGCGCCGGTGTATCTCACGCCGCCCGGCGCCGAAGCGCACCGCGCACTGGAACGCATCTTCAGCAGCCAGGCCAGCGGTACGGTGCAACAGGATGGCGTGCGCAGATCCGGCCGCGACATCCCCTATCGCAAGCGCGCCGACAACATCCTGTGGTTCGACTTCGCCGCACTGTGCGAAGGTCCGCGTGCGGTCGCCGACTACATCGCGCTGGCCAAGGCCGGTCCGGCGATCATCATCGCCAACGTGCCGCAGTTCAGCATCTACAGCGAAGACGCGGCCAAACGCTTCGTGCAATTGGTGGACGAGTTCTACGATCGTCACGTGAAACTGGTGCTGTCCGCCGCCGCGCCGATCACCGAGCTGTACGACGGCGAACGCCTGCGCGCCGAATTTGGTCGCACCGAATCGCGCCTGATCGAGATGCAGAGCGAGGAGTACCTGGCGCTGGGGCACCGGGCCGAATGAACCACAGCGGCCGAACTGCTAACGTGCTCGCTGCCCCTCCCTGCCGGAACCGCCCATGTCCACCCTTCTCGCTCTTGCCCTGCTGCTGGGCGCCCCGCAGGGAACCTCCGGCGACAGCTTCGCCACGCGCGTGACGCAGGGCAAACTGGTCGAGGCCGGCAACACCGGCCCGGCTTATCAAAAGCAGTTGTGGGATCGCATCAACGATCCGTTCGCTGCTGCCCTGAAAGCCTGCATCGTCAGCAACGCACCGGCCGACAAATCGCCGTTCACCGTGGTCGCCGATATCTCGCCGGACGGCAAGCCACACCGGATCGACGTGCAGCCGGCCACGCCCGTCGCCAGCTGTCTCGCCACCAGCCTGGGCAAGATGACACTGCCGGCACCGCCGAAGCTGCCGGGCAGCACCACGTACCCCATCGAGATCGATGTGAGCATCGAGCCGTGAATCACCCGTCGGTATGCACGACGCGGCGGCGACACCTCCGCGCAGCACACTGCCGCCGATCGATCTGAGCTGGCGCCGTCATGGCCCGTATCCTGATTCCGCTGCCGCGCCGCGACTTCGATCCATCGGAAGTCGCGGTGAGCTGGCGCACGTTGCACCACGAAGGTCACCAGGTGATCTTCGCCACACCGGACGGCCGCGCTGCCAGCGCCGACGCGTTGATGGTCAGCGGCGTGGGCCTCGATCCCTGGGGCTGGCTGCCGGGAGTGAACCGGTTGCGCCTGGTCGGCCTGTTGCTGCGCGCGAACGCCGATGCGCGCAAGGCTTACGCGGCGATGCTGCAGGACACTGCGTTCCGTGCACCGCTGCGCTGGGATGCACTGGATGCGGCGATGTTCGATGGCTTGCTGCTGCCGGGTGGGCATCGTGCGCGCGGCATGCACGAATATCTGGAGAGTCCGTTGTTGCAGAGTCTGGTCGCGGCGTTCTTCGCGGCAGACAAACCGGTCGCGGCGATCTGCCATGGCGTGCTGCTGGCCGCACGCAGTCGCTCGGCGAATGGAAAATCGGTGCTGTTCGGTCGTCGTACCACCGCGCTGACCTGGACGCTGGAGAGGAAAGCATGGGCGACCGCGCGGATCACGCGCTACTGGGATCCGCACTATTACCGCACCTACCGCGAAGCGGTCGGCCAGCCCGCCGGCTACATGTCGGTGCAGCAGGAAGTGACCCGTGCGCTGGCCGCGCCGGCTGATTTTCTCGACGTACCACGCGATGCTCCGGACTACTGGCGCAAGACGAATGGCCTCGCCCGCGACAGCGAGCGCGACGCCTCACCGGCCTTCGTGGTGCGCGACGGCAACTATCTGTCCGCCCGCTGGCCCGGTGACGTGCATCGCTTCGCCAGAGAGTTTTCGGCGATGTTCGCCGGGTCGTAGCCGCGGCGTTTACGCCGCCGTCGTACCCGGATGCGTCTGCTGGAAACGGCGGTGATGGATCAGCAGGCCGCTGAAGTAGACGATGTAGTAGCCGACCAGCAGGCCGATCACCAGCATGGTCAACGGACTGGAGGTATAGCCGGCCAACGGCTGCCCCTGGTAGTCCGCAGCCTGCGTCGCGGCCGCGGATACTTGCTGCATCTGCGGCAGCAACACCATCAAGCGCCAGACCAACCGACCGAGCAGCAACACGGTGAGCAATGCACCGATCCATGGGTTCGGCACATAGCAGTCACCCTTGACCGGATCGACTTCGAAACGGGTCAACCGTATGCCAAGCAGACCCAGCACGGCACCGATCAGCGCGCCACCAAACAATCCCTCGGCCAGTTCGATCTTGTGGAAGCCGCTGAGTGCAAGCAGGACACCGATGACCGAAAACACCGCGATGCGGAAGATCATCCGCTTGCGCTGGATCGGCTGGCGTCCGAACTGGCGACTGACGCGCCGCCACACCATCCAGGCCAGCAGCGGCAACATGATCAGGTAATTCGTCAGATGGGCAGGCATGGACGGCACCGTGGGATGAACAGCGCCCAGCTTAGTCGAGCAAACCGCGGCTGACGACTGATGTTTGTCACCCTTCGCCAGAACCCCAGGTACGGGCTCAGCTGGCCCCTAGCTGCTCAGCCAGCGAGCGCGTCTGCTCCGTCACGACGTTGCCGGTGTGCAGGGTCGACTTGCGCTCGATCAGCATCAGCAGACATTCCTGCTCGGCCACCGGATTGTGCCGCATGCCCTTGGGCACCACGAACATTTCGCCTTCATCCAACTCGACAGGTGCGGCATGTTCCAGCTCGATGCGCAGATGACCCTTCAGGATGAGAAACAGCTCATCCTCGTCATCGTGGCTGTGCCAGCACAGCGAACCGCGGACCTTGGCAACCTTGATATAGCTGTCATCGACTTCACCGACGACCCGTGGCGACCAGTAGTCGGTGAGTGCGGCAGCAATCGCTTTCGGTGAACTCGCGCCGGACATCATGCCGACCTACTTCGCCTTGCCCTGGTTCGCCACCGCAGCCATCTTCGCTGCGATCGCCTCGGCGTCGCCCAGATAGTAATGGCGCAGCGGCTTGAGATGCTCGTCGAACTCGTACACCAGCGGCACGCCGTTGGGGATGTTCAGCTCGACGATGGCCTCGTCGGAGATGCCGTCCAGGTATTTCACCAGCGCGCGCAGCGAGTTGCCGTGCGCGGCCACCAGCACGCGCTGGCCGGCGCGGATCGCCGGCGCCAACACCTCGTCCCAGTACGGCATCACGCGCGCCACGGTGTCCTTCAGGCATTCGGTGTCGGGAATCTCGCGCGGATCGAGCGTGGCGTAACGCGGATCGTGCACCGACTCGTTGGCACTGCGCTCCAGCGGCGGCGGCGGGATGTCGTAGCTGCGGCGCCAGATCTTGACCTGATCCTCGCCGTACTTCGCCGCCGTCTCGGCCTTGTTGAGGCCTGTCAGCGCGCCGTAATGACGCTCGTTGAGGCGCCAGTCGGTGAGCACCGGCAGCCACATCAGGTCCATCGCGTCCTGCACGCCCCACAGCGTCCGCACCGCGCGCTTGAGCACCGAGGTATGCGCCACGTCGAAGGTGAAACCGTCCGCCTGCAGCAACCGCCCGGCCTCCTGCGCCTCGGCCATGCCCTGCGCGGTGAGATCGACGTCGGCCCAGCCACTGAAACGGTTGTCGAGGTTCCACTGGGATTGGCCGTGACGGATCAGGACGAGCTTGTGCATGGGTGTGCTCAACTTGGATGAGGTGAACCGGGAATGGTGCAGGCCCATCCAGGCCTCGTCAAATACGGCCCCTGCCACAGGTCATGCTAAACCCGCTGTGCGGGTGGTGCATCCTAATCCCACTACCCACACAAAGACGGAGATTGCCATGCGTCGTTCCCCGACGGTTCTCATCCTCGCCGCCCTCGCGCTGGGCCTGCCACTGCTGGCGAGTGCGCGCGACAACGATATCGACAAGGTCAACGGCACGGTGCAGGTCGAAGCCGGCCAGCAGGTCGGCGATGTCAGCACCGTCAACGGCGCGGTGCATATCGCCGGCGGCGCCAGTGTGCACAAGGCCAGCACCGTCAACGGCGCGGTCGAACTGGGCGACAAGGCGCAGGCCAGCGAGCTCGGCACGGTCAACGGTGCGGTCAGCATCGGCAGTGCCAGCCGGGTCAGCGGCGAAGTGAGCACGGTCAACGGCAGCATTCACCTGGCGCAAGGTGCCGATGTCGGCGGCAAGCTCGGCAACGTCAACGGCGGGATCGTGCTGGACAACGCCCATGTTGCCGGCGGCATCGAGACCGTCGGCGGGGACATCACGGTCGGTGCGAACTCGCACGTCGAAGGCGGCATCCTGGTCGACAAGCCCGGTGGCTGGTTCAACTTCAACAGCCGCACGCCGGTGGTGGTGATCGGCCCGCACGCCGTGGTGCAAGGCACGCTGGAGTTCCGTCGCGAGGTGGTGCTGAAGGTCAGCGATAGTGCGCAGATCGGCCCGGTCAAGGGCGCCACGCCGGTGAAGTTCAGCGGCGCGACACCGAACAACTGATTTTCCCCGACCACGGCCCCGCCGTCATGGCGGGGTCGTCCTTTTACAGCCAGTCGCGCGGCTTCAGATAGTCGGCCAGCTTGGCTTCGGCCGAACCGGCTTCGGGTGTGTACGCGTATTCGAAACGTACCCGTGGCGGCAGGCTCATCAGGATCGATTCGGTGCGCCCGCCGGACTGCAGGCCGAACAGCGTGCCGCGGTCGTAGACCAGGTTGAACTCCACGTAGCGACCGCGCCGGTACAGCTGGAACTCGCGCTCGCGCTCGCCATACGGCGTGTCCTTGCAACGCGCGACGATCGGCAGATACGCATCGAGGAAACCCTCGCCGACCGCGCGGGTGAACGCGAAGCAGCGCTCGAAGCCGCCCTCGTTGAGATCGTCGTAGAACAGGCCGCCGACACCGCGCGTCTCGTCGCGATGCTTCAGGTAGAAATACTCGTCGCACCACTGCTTGTAGCGCGGATAGACGTCCGCGCCGTACGGCGCGCACAGATCGCGCGCCACCGTGTGCCAGTGCAGCACGTCCTCGTCGACCGGATAGAACGGGGTGAGGTCGAAGCCGCCGCCGAACCACCACACCGGCTCCACGCCTTCCTTGCTGGCCTCGAAATAGCGCACGTTCGCGTGCGTGGTCGGCACATGCGGATTCTTCGGATGCAGCACCAGCGAGACGCCGGCGGCGATGAAACTGCCGCCGGCCAGCTCGGGCCGGTGCGCGGTCGCGCTGGGCGGCAGCTGGTGGCCACTGACCCGCGAGAAATTGACACCGGCCTGCTCGAACACCGCGCCATCGCGCAGCACGCGGGTACGCCCGCCACCGCCGGCGGCGCGTTGCCACGCGTCTTCCTCGAAGCGTGCGCTGCCGTCGACCTGCTCGATCGCAGCGCAGATGCGATCCTGCAGTCCGCGCAAAAAGGTTTCGGCAAGATCCGCCTGCTGGCTCATCGTCTGGCTCGTCGGTTGAGTGGCGCAAGCTTAGCAAGTGCATCGGCACGCACGGCTGCGGCGCAGCGTCACGTCGGCCTGCGCCAGATCAGCGGATCCGGTCGCGCATCCGCCGAAGACCGATCAATTGCGCCCAGCGCAGGCCCAGATCGGTCCACATCACAAAACCTGCCTCGACCAGCAGCAGGCCCAGATAACGCCCATGCCACGGTGTCGCCGGCTCGGCGGCGATCGGCACAACCTCGAGACCCAGCCGGCGCGCCAGCAACAGGCAACGGGCAAGATGGTAGCGACTGGTGATCAGGGCCACCGGCGGCAATTCGGCGCCATCCGTTTGCGCCTGCAGCAGTTGGCGCGCCTGACGCAGGTTCTCCAGCGAATCGATCGAATCCTGCTCCAGTTCCACCCGCACACTGGTGGGCAGACCATGTTGCTGCAGCCATGCGTGACCGGCCGCCGCCTCGCTGCACTGACCGCCGCTGCCGCCGCCGAGCAGCAGCACATGGTCGGTCTTTCCCTGCTGAGCCAAGGTCAGCGCGCGGCGCAGGCGCAGCTGGTAATCGTGCTCCGGCGCATCATTCTCAAGCCGACGACCAAACACCAGCGCAATCATCCGCCGCGGTGGCGCCAGCGGACTGCGTACGGCCACCCGGCAGACATGAACCAGGTAACCCAGCCAGACCAGGCCAGCGCTCAGCAACACCGCCAGCACAGTCACCACGGCCGCATGCTGGATGTCGTGGTCACGCAGATAGCGCCAGGGGCTTCGTGCGGCAGGCATGGAGGTGAACGGTACTCGTGCAGAGAAGTACCTCAGCTTAGCCGTCCGCCCGGTATTCGCGGCACCTTCATGCCATCACGATCACGCTGAACGCCCGCCTGTGTGGTGACCTGCCCGCAGGCTAGGCAAGTCACGGGGTGCCCGCTAGGCTTCCGCGATGCTTGATGTGATGACACCCCTCGCGATCACCGCGTACACCGCCACTTCCGCCATCGGCCACGGTCGCGCAGCGCATCTCGACGCGCTGCGGGCCGCACGCAGCGGATTGCGCCCGAATGACTTCAGCAGCGCGCCACTGGCGTGCTGGATCGGTCGCGTCGACGGCATCGAAGATAACCCCCTGCCTGCCGTGCTCGAGACGTGGGAATGCCGCAATAACCGGTTGGCGTGGCTCGGCCTGAATCAAGACCGTTTCTTGGAGCGCGTGCAGGCCGCACGTGCGCGTTACGGCGCCGGCCGCATTGCGCTGCTGCTGGGCACCTCCACCGCCAGCATCGGTGCCACCGAAGAGGCGTACCGTCGGCTCGATCCCGACGGCGGTTTTGCCGACGACATGCTGCGTCCGGCAATCCACGCACCGCATTCGCTGGCCGCCTTCGTGGCGACGGCGCTGGAACTGGACGGTCCGTGCCTGACGATCTCCACCGCGTGCTCGTCCAGCGCCAAGGTGTTCGCCAATGCCGAGCGGATGATCCGCCTCGGCCTGATCGATGCGGCCGTGGTCGGTGGCGTGGATACCTTGTGCGACAGCGTGCTGTTCGGCTTCAACGCGCTGGAGCTGGTGTCCCCCGCACCGTGCCGGCCGTTCGATGCCGCGCGCGATGGCATCTCGATCGGCGAGGCGGCCGGCTTCGCCTTGCTGGAACGGATCGACAGCGCCCCCGACGCGCCGCAACTGCTCGGCTACGGCGAAGCCAGCGACGCGCACCACATGTCCACGCCGCACCCGGAGGGACTCGGTGCGGAGCTGGCGCTGCGTGATGCACTGGCCCGCGCCGGCCTCGACGCAAGCCAGGTCGACTACATCAACCTGCACGGCACCGCCAGCCAGAAGAACGACGAGGTGGAGGCAGCGCTGGTCGGTCGCGCGTTTCCGGCCCGCACGCGGGCCAGCTCGACCAAGGGTTTCACCGGCCACACGCTGGGCGCGGCCGGCATCGTCGAAGCCACCATCGCGCTGCTGGCCATCGAGCACGGCCTGGTTCCCGGCAACCTCGGCGGCGACACGCCCGACCCGATCTGCGGCGCGTCATTCGCCTGGCGCAACGAGCAGCAGCGCGTCGACGTGGCGCTCAGCAACTCGTTCGGCTTCGGCGGCAACAATGCCTGCCTCGCCTTCGCCCGTGCGGGATTCGCCGCATGAGTGCACTGCGCGTCTATGTGGAAGGCGTCGGCCTGTGGTCGCCGCAGCTGGCTGACTTCGCCGCGCTGCAGAGCCTGCTGGCCGGTGCCACGCCTCTGCCGCCACCGGCCCGTCCTGCCGCCGCCAGACTGCCGCCGAACGAACGCCGGCGTGCGCCGGAAAGCGTGCTGCTGGCGGTCGAAGTGGCCGGGCAAGCGGTGACGATGAGCGGTCGCGAGGCCGCCACGCTGGCCTGCGTATTCGCCTCCTCGCACGGCGACCAGCCGATCACCGACTACATGTGCGCCACGCTGGCGCTGGCGCCAGCCGAGCTGTCACCGATCCGTTTCCACAATTCGGTGCACAACGCGCCGGTCGGCTACTGGACCATCGCCACCGATTGCCGCGCACCGTCCACCGCGGTGGCCGCGCAACGCGCCAGCTTCGGCGCCGGCCTGCTCGAGGCGGTCAGCCAGGTGCTGGCCGAACAGCGCGCGGTGCTGCTGGTGTGCAGCGATACCGCTGGCCGTGGACCGCTGGACGAAGTCACCCACTGCCGCCAGCCGTTCGGTTGTGCGCTGGTGCTGACGCCGGAACGCAGCAGCGCGACGCTGGCCCGGCTTGATCTGCAGCTGACCCCGGCACGTCCGGATAGCGCACTGGACGAACCGCTGGCCGGCTGGCGCGACGGCAACCCGTCGGCCAGTGGTCTGCCGTTGCTGGCCTTGCTGGCGCACACCGAGGGACGCTGCCAGCTGGCAGCCGCCGCTACACTGGGGCTGCAGATCGACATGGATCATGTCTGAATGGGAGCTGCTCGCTTGAACACTGTTGTCGCGCGCTGGTGCGTGCTGATCCCCTGCCTCAACGAGGAGGCCGCGATCCAGTCGGTGGTCGAATCCGTGCTGGCACTGGGCGCAGCGGTGATCGTGGTCGACGACGGCTCCGACGACCGCACGCCGGACATCGTCGCCGCGTTGCCGGTGACTTTGCTGCGTCATAGCGAGCGACACGGCAAGGGCGAGGCGCTGCGTCACGGCTTTCGCGAAGCGCTGCGGCAGGGCTACGACGCGGTGCTGACGATGGATGGCGACGGCCAGCACCTGGCCAGCGACATCCCGCGCATCGTGGCGGCCGCCGCGCAGTATCCCGGACACATCGTGATCGGTGCGCGCCTGCTCGATCGCGAGCAGCAGCCGAAGGCCCGCCGCCGCGCCAACGCCGTCGCCGACTGGGGCATCTCGTGGGCCTGCGCGCAGCCGATTGCCGACACCCAGAGCGGCCAGCGCTGGTATCCGCGCGCGGCGCTGGACCTGGTCGACCTGCCGGCGGAGAACTTCGTGTTCGAGGCGGCGATCCTGATCGCGGCCTCGCGCGAGAAAAAGCTCGGCGTGGTCTCGGTGCCGATCGCTTCGCGCTACCACGGTGAGTTCCGGCTCAGCCATTTCAATCCGGTCGGCGATGTCACCCGCATCACCCTCTACACGATCGGCCGGGTCTTTCACTACGGCGACGTCATGGCCAGTCATCGCCGTTCGCTCGCCGCGCCGATCGTCGTCAACCACGAGACCGACTGACGACATGGGCCACGCGTTGCTGCTGGTGCAGTTGGTGGTGATCCTGCTCACCGCGCGCGGACTGGCCTGGCTGCTGCGCTGGATCGGCCAGCCGCCGGTGATCGGCGAGATGATCGCCGGCCTCGCGCTGGGTCCGCTGGTGTTCGGCGCACTGGCGCCGGCATGGCAGGGCTGGCTGTTCGCACCAGCCAGCCTGCCGGCACTAGACGGACTGAGCCAGATCGGTCTGGTGCTTTTCATGTTCATCGTCGGCGCCGAGCTGCGCCTGCCCGGCGGCGTGCGACAAACGCTGCGCGCCGCCGGCGCGGTCGGTGGACTGCGCGGTGCTGCTGCCGATCGGCCTGGCCCTGCTGATCACGCCGATGCTGTATGCACGCTACGCGCCGGCCGGGATCGCGTACTGGCCGTTCGCGCTGTTCATGGCCGTGTCGCTGGCGATCACCGCGATGCCGGTGCTGGCGCGCATCCTCAAGGACCGCCATGCTCACGCACACGCCGGTCGGCCAGCTCGCGCTCACCGCGGCCGCGATGGCCGACGTGCTGGCGTGGATCCTGCTCGCGCTCACCGTCGCGCTGATCTCCGCGCACGGCGACTGGGCGCCGTTCTGGCGCAGCGTGCTCGGTGTCGGCGCCATGCTGGCGTTGTGCTTCGGCGTGCTGCGGCCGCTGCTGCGGCGCTGGCTGACGCGGCACGCGGCCGATGGAAGCCCACCGGCGGCGTACTCGCCGTGCTGCTGATCGGCGCGCTCGGCTGCGCCGCGACGACCGAATGGCTGCATCTGCATGCGGTGTTCGGCGCATTCGTGTTCGGCCTGTGCCTGCCGCGCGACGACCGCGCTGCTGGCCGGGCTGATCGAACGGCTGGAACACGTCGCGGTGGTCGCACTGATGCCGGTGTTCTTCGCGCTGACCGGTCTCAGCACCAGCGTCGACGCGTTCCACCACGATGCACTGGGCGCGCTCGCACTGATCCTCCTGGTCGCGGTGGTCGGCAAGATCGGCGGCGGTGCGCTGGGCGCCCGGCTGGGCGGCCACGGCTGGCGCGACAGTTTCGCGGTCGGCTCGCTGATGAATGCACGCGGCATGGTCGAGCTGATCGTGCTGAAGATCGGCCTCGATGCCGGCGTGATCGGCCGCGAGATGTTCACCCTGCTGCTGCTGATGGCGATCATCACCACCATGATGACCACACCGATGCTGCTGTACTTCGCCGCCAACGGCGACGTGACAGCTGCCGGTAGCCCATGCCGCCGTTGACGCCGATCACCTGGCCGTTGATGTAGCCGGCGGCATCCGAACACAGGAACGCGACCAGCGCGGCAACTTCTTCCGGCTTGCCGGCGCGCTGCGCCGGCACCAGCTCGCGGATGCGTTCGGGCGGAAACGCCGCGTCGGCCATGCGCCCCTCGATCACGCCGGGCGCCACCACGTTGACGGTGATGCCGCGCGAGGCCATCTCGCGCGCCAGCGACTTGCTGCGCGCCGTGCAGCGCCGCCTTCGCCGCCGCGTAGTTGGTCTGGCCGCGATTGCCCAGCTGCGCCGCCACCGAACTGACCGACGACGATGCGGCCGAAGCGCGCGCGCGCCATCGGCAGCAGCAGCGGCTGGGTGACGTGGAAGAAGCCATGCAGCGAGACGTCGATCACCCGATGCCATTGCTCGTCGCTCATGCCGGCCATCGGCGCGTCGTCGTGCACGCCGGCGTTGTTGACCAGCGCGTGGATCGCCCCTTCGGACAGCAACACTTCCAGCGCGGCGCGCGTCACTTCGGCGTCGGTGACATCGAACGCGATCGCCTGCGCGCTGCCGCCGGCCGCGCGGATCGCCGCCGCGGTTTCCTCGGCGCGGTCCAGGCTCTGGTGGCCATGCACGATCACCTGCCAGCCGGCGGCGGCGAGCGCGTGGCAGATCGCGCCGCCGAGTTCGCCGCTGCCGCCGGTGACGAGTGCGCGACGTGAACTCATGATTTCGGACATGGCCGGCACTCGCTCGATGCTCAGATGGCAGGATGGATGACGGCGGCACGGCCGCTGGCGAGCAGCCGGCCGCGATGCTCGACGCGGAACGCATACTGCGCGCCGCCGTCGTCGGCGTACAGGCATTCGGCATGGACGTCCAGATGGCCGTCCAGCCGATCGACGTACTCCTCGAACAGCTGCACGTCGCGCAGGCTGACCAGCCGGCCGGGGCGCACTTCCTCGATGCCGCGCGACCGCGCCAGCAAGGCGCCATGCACCGCCATCGCCTGCGCGCCGTACTCGGCCAGGTGCACCGCGTGCAGACCGTGCGCTGCCGCGCAGCGGATTGTCGACGCGCGCATGCCCGGCGCTGATCGCGTGGATCGTGCTCGCGTCCCACGCCTGCACCGCATCCAGCAGGCACATCGTGCCGGCGTGCGGGATCAACGACGCCCAGTCAGTCTTCGGCAGCATGCGGCGCCATCAGGATCGACAGACAGAAGTGGAACGCCACGCCGAGGCTCACCGTGAGCCCGATCGCGCGCAGCACCGGAATCGTGGCCCACGCCAGCATGCCGAACACCAGCAGCGCGGACAACACGCACACGATGGTCGCGTGCAGGGTGCGCCGCTGCTCGGCCGGATCGCCGGTATCGCGTTCGAAGAACAAGCGCGTAATGCAGGCCCAGGCCACCGGCAAGGATCAGCGCGACCAGGTGGAACAGCGAGATCTCGACGCCGGCCACGCGCTCCACCGCCAGCACCAGGAACGTCGCCAGCGTCATCGGCGCCAGCACGTGCCAGGCGCGTCGCAAGCTGCGCAGCGCGAACGTGATGGTGAACACCAGCAGGATCGCGGCGATCAGCAAGCGCCTGCAGGATGCGCGTGCGGTAATCGACCACCAGCGATTCGGAGGCTGCCTTCAGGTCGAGCAGGCGCACCGTGCCGTGGGAGTTTTCGCCGCAGCGCCTGCAGCGCGGCCACGTCGTGCACGCCGCTGACCGTACCCAGGCCGAGCCAGTGCCCGTCGCGCTGCACCAGCATCGCGGCGAGTCGCTGGCCCAGCGGCGTCTGCGCGTAGCGCTCGGGCGTCAGTGGCGGCAGCGCGCGCGCCGCCCGCACATCGTCGAGGAACGGCTGGAACAGATCGGGGCGGAACGGCAGGCCCTGCAAGGCTTCGTGCAACGACTGTCTGCAAGCGTGGCGCGATCCGGCAGCTGCTGTCTGACGTGCGCGCTGCCGCGCGACCGTCGGCAGATAGCGCGACGGCAGTTCCAGCGCATCGACCGCATGTTTCGCCACCAGCGCATCGACCTGCGGCTGCAGCTTTTCCGACAGCGCCAGCACGCCTTGTTCGGTCGGTGCCTGCAGCACCAGCAGGTAGCGCACGTCCGGCGCGCCGAGCGCCTCGCGCAGGCGCGCATCGTGCTGCAGCAGGTCCTGCGGCACCGGCGTCAGCGCGGCGAGGTTGTTCTGCCAGAACGGCCGCGGCGCGAAGGCCAGCATCAGCACGATCGCCGCCGCCACCAGCAAGGGAATCCAGCGCGGCCGCGGCAGGCGGTCGACGAACGCGCGCGCCTTCGCCAGCCAGCGCATGTCGGCCACGTCGCGCACGCGTCAGCGGCAGCAGATGCGGCAGCAGGTAGCGCGTGCTGAAGCCGGCGACCAGCAGGCCGACGATGGTGAACACCGCCAGCTGCTTCAAGCCATTCACGCCCGACGCGTAGAACGCCAGATAGGCGATGCACGCCGAGGCGATCGCGGTGAGCAGCAGCGGCCACAACGCGCGCACGCTCTGCACCGCATCCTCGCCCGCGCGACGATGGCTGAGCACGCGGATCGGATACTCCTGCGCCACGCCGAGCAGGGTGAAGCCGAACGCCAGGGTGATGCCGTGCACTTCGGAAAACGCCACGGTCAGCGCGGCGATGCCGGCCAGCGCGGCGCTGGCGATCGGCAGCGCCGACAGCAGCAGCGAGCTGAAGCTGCGATACGCCAGCAACAGCAGCGCGATGAAACCCACGGTGGAGATGCGCCCGATCCAGTCGGCCTGGTGCCGTGTCTGTGCGCCGACCACCACGCTGAAATAACCCGGCCCGCTCAGTTCGAGCTTCGCGCCGGCGCTCCCGGGCAACGCGTGGAAGGCGCGCTGGATGCCGTCGATCGCCTGTTGCTGCTGCGCCCGGATCGAAACCGGCGGCGACCGTCTGCACCAGCAGCAGGGCCTCGTTCTGCGGCGAGAACCACACGCCTTCACGCAGCTTCCGGTGACTTCGCCGGCGCCCACAATTCGGCCAGCTTGAGCACCTCCAATGTGGGATCGCGCGGCAGCAAACCCTTCAGCAGGCTGGCAGCGGGCGAGGACAAATCATCCAGCCGCTGCTGCAGCTGATCGGCCAGATACGCCTCGTCCAGCGGCTGCGTATCCAGCGTCGGCGACAACAGGTAGCGATACGGCAGCAGACTGGCGTCCAGCGCGCCCAAATCGAAACTACCGTTGAGGACCTGGCTGTAGCGCCGGTCGTTTTTCAGCGCCGCGCCGAGTCCCTGGCTCAGCGCGGCCAGTTGCGCGTCGGACTGAGCCGGAGATCGACAGCAGCAGCAGGCGCGAACCCGGCCCGTCACCGACCTGCTCCATCAGCAGGCGCTGGTCCGGCGTGGTCGGCGCCGGCATGAAGCTGCGCAGGTCGGTGCTGATCTTCAGGCGCTGGCTGACCATCCAGCCGAGCCCGGCCAGCGCCAGCAGCCAGACGATCAGCAGCGTCGCGCGGGCGCCCCGGCGCATGCTCAGGGCGTGCCCTGGCACAGCGCCTGCAACGCCTCGCGAGTGGGCTGCGCCGGCATCTTCGTCGCCAGCGCGCCGAGCAGGTCGATCGCGACGTCGCCGTCGGCTTCCTGCATGTGCATGCAGCGCGACTCCTTCGCGTAGCCGTCGATGGTGATGCTGGCGACGGTCTTTGCCACCTTTGCGTCACGCGGCAGCAAGGTCAGCGTCCACGCGGCCGCGGCATCACCGGTTTGCCTGATCTCGAACGCCTGCTGCAATCGGCCGGCGTCACCACTCAGCAACGCCACGAAGCTGTCCAGCAAGACCTGCAACTGCGGCGCGCGCTTCAGCGAAAAATGGCGCGGGCTCTTGCCGACACGCTGCTGGGTCACTTCGCCGTTGGCGATGGTGGAGGTTTCCTGTTGCGGATGATCGACACGCCGCTGCAGCTGATCGCCACCCAGCCACGACAACTGGCCGGACACCACCAGCGGCCGCTCCAGCACCTGCAGGAAGCGCGCCTCGGCGAACGCCGTATGCGCCGGCGCCGGCTGGCCCAGCGCGGCAATCAGCGACCTGCGTGGATGACGTGGCGGCAGCCGGCTCAGACGCCGACGCGCTCGCCCACAACGGCAACAGCAGGCTCAGCAGCAACAGGCGTGTCTTGCCAGAAATCATAGAAATTGAACCAGTTGTAGGGAGCGACATGGATGTAATGTTCCAGCCGTCGAGCATAACCGGCGATGAGCGCATCCAGTGCCGGGCCGCGGTTGTTGCGCGGGATCTCCACCCGATCGGCCAGTGGCTCGAAGATCAGCCGATAGCGGTTGCCGCCCAGATACAGGCCGAAGCACAGCACCACCGGTACCTGCAGCGCCTGCGCCAGCAACCACGGGCTGATCGGAAACGGCGCCGGCGAACCGAGGAACTCGGTTCGTCGCAACACCTCATGGCCGCGGCCGCGATCGGCCAGCATTGCCACCACCGCACCACTCCTGGCAGGCCTCGGCCATCGCCAGCGCGATCGAGGTGCCGTCCTGCGCCGCATCGATCACGTTGGCACCCACCTCCGGTGCCAGCGCCTCCAGCAGTTCGGTCATCGCCGGCGTCTTCTGCTTGTCCAGCACCACTCGCAACGGCAGCCCCGGCCGGCGCGCGCCGATCGCGCGCAACGCCTCGAAACTGCCCTGATGCGAACCGAACAGCAGCACACCACGACCCTGCGCGATGCGCTCATCGAGCAGTTCCAGTCCCTGCGTCTCGATCTGGAAGGGTTTCTCGCCGTGCGCCAGCAGGAAGATCCGGTCCAGGGTCGTGGCGGCGAAACAGTGGATGTGCTTCAGCACCTGCCATGGCGTGACCGGCCGGCCGAGCGCGCGCTGCAGATACTGCTTCGACGCCAGTCGCTCCGGCGCGCGGCGCAGGTAGAAGTACAGCGTGATCGGATACAGGCACAACCGGCCCAGCCGCCGCCCGCCGTACAAAGCGATCGCGCGGATCAGCCAGATCGCGAAACGGCCGCCGCCTTCCGGGCGACTCTGCCAGTGTTCGTTCGTGCTCATGGCGCTCCCTCGATCAGGCCGCGTGCCAGCAAGAGGTCGTCACGCCAAATCTCGAAACGGAATCGCGCGCGCTCCGCATCCGCTTCCGTCAAACGCAACGTGGCCATCTGATCCGGCAACAGCGGCGCCATGAATTTCGCCTCCAGCACACCGGCCAGCCGTCTGCCCGCGCCATGCGTGCAGCGCCAGCGCCAGCTGCTCCAGCAGGATCACGCCCGGCACCAGCGGCTGGCCCGGAAAATGGCCGGGCAACGCCGGATGCTTCGCGTCGATGCACAGCGCCTGTTCGAAACCCGCTTCATTGAAGCCCGCTCCGCTCACGGCGCCACCGCGCCCTTGCCACGCAGCAACTGCGGCCAGTGCAGAGCCAGCTGCAACAGCATGTCGTGCAGGCCGGGATGGCTCAGGTGACGCAACCGCCAGCGGCGATAGCCGTATTCGAACAGGAACGCGGCAGCCAGCAACGCATAGCAGCCCAGATGCAGCCACGTCGCCGCCCAGCGTTCGGGCACCTGCAACGGCGAGGCGATGCCGAAGCGCACCAGCAGGCCGCTGTGTTCGGCGCACAGCAGCAACACGCTCAACAGCGAGTGCCTGTGCGCCCAGCAACAGCGTCCAGAACCAGGTGACCTGGCGCGCGTAATCGGCCACGCCCGCCTGCTGCAGACGCTCGGCGCCTTCAATCGCCACGATGAAGCGCGCCACCAGCGGCTCGGCCGTGCCCAGCGTGCGGCCAAACCAGCATGCCAGCAACGCATTGATCAGCACCGGCACGGCTTCCAGCAGCAAACCGGCAAAGCCGTACAGCGACAGCAGCAACAGCGCGGCCGAGCACGCCCAGCCAGATCAGCCACGGTGCCGCGCGAAGGGTGAGCAGGCGCGGCAACATCAGCACGGTCAGCAGCAACGGCCAGCGCCAGCAATGGGAACACCTGCCGATGCGTCACCGCGCCGGTGATCGCCAGCAACGGGTACAGCCGGCAGCAACAGCAGCGCATAGCGCCGCGGCGTGCTTTCAAGCGAAGGGGAAACAGACCTCATGCCGGGTTCCGCGATAGCTCCGTCGAAACCACAAGCCTGCCACCGACGACGGAATGCGGCGTGACGACCATGGCGTTGACGGCGTGTGAAAGCGCCGACCTCAGCCGACGCGGTTCTGCTCGACATGCGCCGACAAGCTGCGCAGGCTGGTGAAGATCTGCTTGTTGTCCGGGTTGTCCGAACGCAACTGGAAGCCGTAGCGCTTGGACACGGCCAGCGCGATTTCCAGCGCATCGATGGAATCCAGTCCCAGCTCGCCGCCGAACAGCGGGGCATCGGGGTCGATCTGCTCCGGCGTCACGCTCTCGAGATTCAGGCAGTTCACGATCAACGTGGCCAATTCGTGTTGCGCCGCTGTCTGCTCTGCCATGCTCGATTCCGTACGCCTGTTGCATTGCCTCCCCCCGGTGGCATTGGGCGCGGAGTGTAACATAGCGCCCTTGTCGTTCCCGGTTGTACTCCATGATTCAGGGCTGTGAAAACCCGCAGATGGACCCGCTGCCGCGCCGCGCGCCGCGGGTGTCCTACCGCTACGCTGAGGTCGCCAGCACGCTGGACGAACCCGGCATGCTGGCTTTGTTCGGTTTTGCCGCGGACGCGCCGGCAAGCGCCGACCCGCGCTACCTGCAAGTCGCGCTGGAAAGCTTCGACGCACCCGCGCCGCTGGAACTGTGGCAGGTCGACGCGCCGGTGAGTTGTGGCCGTGACGGCGCGCTGCACTGGTCGGCCGGTGGCGGCTGGCTGTTCGCGGCGATCGAACTGGACGAACGTGAACACGGTGGCGCCACCGCCGCAGCGAAGCTGGCCTACGAGCAGTTGCACCACTTCGTGGCAGCCCGCGGCGCACAGCATGTGCTGCGCGTGTGGAACTACCTCGGCGCGATCAATCACGGTGAAGGTGACGCCGAGCGCTACAAGCACTTCTGCGACGGCCGTGCCGCCGGCATGGGCGATTTCTTCGCCGAAGGCTTCCCCGCCGCCACCGCAATCGGCCATCACGGCGACCCGCACCGCCTGCAGGTCTATCTGCTGGCCTGCGACCAGGGCGGTACCCGGGTGGAAAACCCGCGCCAGGTCAGCGCCTGGCGCTACCCGCGCCAGTACGGCCGCACGCCACCCAGCTTCGCCCGCGCGATGGTGCTGCCGGCGCAGGATGCCCTTGCGATCTCCGGCACCGCCGCGGTAGTCGGCCACGCCTCGGCCCATCACGACGATCTGGATGCCCAGCTCGACGAAACCCTGACCAACCTCGAAGCGCTGCTGGCCAGCGCCGACATGGCCGCCGGCTTCGATACCCACTCGCCGTTGAAAGCCTACGTGCGGCACTCGGCCGATGCCCCGCTGGTACGCGAGTTCCTGCAACGGCGCCTGCCCGGCGTGCCGGTGCTGCTGCTGCACGGCGACATCTGCCGCAGCGAACTGCTGGTGGAGATTGATGGGTGGCGTTACGCCTGAGCGGGAGTGCCACGACCGGTACGGCGTGCAATCCAGTCCCAACCAAGCAACGTGACGCCCCAGTGCGGATAGATCGCGTACAGCAGGTCGCTGACCGAATGCGCATGTGCATCCACCGCCAGAAACACTTGCAGCATGTAAGCAAAGGCGGCCAGCGTGATCAGCCAGCCGGCCAGTGTCACCGGCCGGTGCAGCCAGCCAAACGGAACGAACCAGACTTGCGTCATGTGGCCTCCTGGGCGCGAACGATGCGCCCGCGCTGTCGACTTACTTCGGCGTTTTACGCGGTCGCTTCCAGCCCGGGAAGGTCTGCTGCCGGCCGCGCGCCACGGTGAGTTCACCCTCCGGCGCATCGTGCGTGATCACCGAGCCGGCGCCGATGGTGGCCTGCGCGCCGATCGTCACCGGTGCCACCAGCGCGCTGTTGGAGCCGATGAAGGCGCCGTCGCCGATGCGGGTCACGAACTTGTTCACGCCGTCGTAGTTGCAGGTGATGGTACCGGCGCCCACGTTGACGCCGCGGCCGATCTCGCTGTCGCCGAGGTAGCTCAGATGGTTCGCCTTGCTGCCTTCGCCCAGACGGGTCTTCTTGATTTCGACGAAGTTGCCCACGTGCACGCCGGCATCCAGTTCGGTGCCCGGACGCAGCCGCGCGAACGGCCCGATCGTGCAGGAGCCGTGGGTGACCACGCCCTCCAGGTCGCAGTGCGACTGCACGACGGTGCCGGCGGCCAGCTGCACGTCTTTCAGGCGGGTGAATGCGCCGATGCGCACGTCGTCGCCGAGCACCACATGGCCTTCGAGGATCACGTCGATGTCGAACTCGACATCACGGCCGGCATCGACCGTGCCGCGCACGTCGATGCGTGCAGGATCGGCCAGTCGCACGCCGTCGGCCAACAGCGCGTGGGCGGCACGTTGGCGATACGCCGCTTCCAGCTCGGTCAGCTGCAGCGGATTATTGGCGCCGGCGGCTTCCACCGGATCGGCACATTCGACGCTAAGCGCGCCGCGACCTTCTTCGGTCGCCATGCCGAAGATGTCGGTGAGGTAGTACTCGCCTTGCGCGTTGTTGCGATCCAGTCGCTTGATCCAGCCGCGCAGCGCCTTCGCATCGGCGATGAGGATGCCCGTGTTGACCAGGCTGACGGTGCGCTGGTCGGCGTCGGCGTCCTTCTCCTCGATCACCGCGCGCACCTTGCCGTTGCCGTCGCACAGCACGCGGCCGTAACCGCGCGGATCGACGAGCCGGGTGGTGAGCAGGCTGAAGCCGCCTTCGGCCTGCTCCAGCTGCCGCAGCGTCGCCACCCGGGTCAGCGGCACGTCGCCGTACAACACCAGCACGCGTGCCTCCGGGGGCACACCACCGAGCGCCCGCTCCACTGCATGACCGGTACCCAGCCGTTCGGCCTGCAGTACCCAGCGCAGATCGGGTTGATCGGCAAACGCTGCCTGCACCTGTTCGCCGCAATGACCGTAGACGATATGGATAGCGGCCGGCTGCAGCGCGCGTGCGGTCGCAATCACATGCGCCAGCAACGGCCGGCCGGCCAGCGGCATCAGCACCTTGGCCCGGTTCGATTTCATCCGCGTGCCGGCGCCGGCGGCGAGGATGACGATGTGCAGTGGTGCGTTGTTCATTGGTTGTCGGCCCTGACGCGTCTCGATAAAAAAGCATAGCAGCCCGGTCTGCGCTGGCTAAGGCAGCCGTGGTTCAGGACTGCGCCGCCGAGGACGAAACCACGGACTTGCCGGCGTGGCACTCGAAGCGGAACACATAACTGAGGCTGAAAGGTTTCGTTTCGCTGTCCACCACATGGCTGTTGCCATCGGCATCGGCAGCCCAGTGGTTGATCTGCAGCGGACTGAACTGCCACTGCAGCACGGCCACGCGAACCGCAGCATTGAACTGGCGGCGGTCTGCATCGGCCTGCGCCTCATCCGCGACACGCACTTCACTGACCTTGCCGGCCTGGTCCACGACCAACAGCGCCTGCACTTCCTGCGGTGGCGGACAGGTGGCGAGCTGGTCAACGGGATAGATCGGCGCGACGCGCTGGAACGGCGTGGCGCCGCTGGACACCTCGCCCAGCGCCAGCTGGTAACGCACCATGCCGGGTGCCGATGCCTCCCGCCACGACGCCTCGCCGGTGGCGGAGGGCGCTGATGGATGGGTGGGCTGCGTGGTGGCGCATGCGGCCAGCAGCAACAGCCATCCGGGCGACGCGTAGCGCCAACCCCTTGCCTGTCTCGTCATCGCCCTCATCCGTGTGCGCACTGACCGTATCGTGCCGATGCAAAAACGCCGGCACAAGGCCGGCGTTTTCTGTTCCTCACTGAGGTGAGGTAAGCCTCAGTGCTTGAGGTTCTTGCGCAGGCGCTCCAGCGCCTGCAGCTGGGTCATCGCCTCGACCAGCTTGGCCTGGGCTTCGGCAATGTCCATCGCGTCGGTGCGGTTGGCCAGCGCGTCTTCGGCTTCCTTCTTGGCGCGCTGCGCCGACGCCTCGTCCAGATCGGACGCGCGGGCAGCGGTGTCGGCCAGCACGGTGATCACCTGCGGCTGCACTTCCAGGATGCCGCCGGAAACCCAGAACTGCTGGCGCTCGCCACCGGCCAGCACCACGTCGACGTGGCCCGGCTTGAGACGGGTGATCAGCGGGGCGTGGCGGGGCGTGATGCCCAGCTCGCCCAGCTCGCCGGTGGCGACCACCATCACGGCGTCGCCGTGATAGATCTCGGCTTCGGCACTGACGATGTCGACGCGAATGGTTTGGGTGGTCATGACTCAGGTTCCGAATGCGTAAGACACAGGGCGGACTGGACGGTCCGCCCTCGAGGATCAGGCAGCCTTCTTGGCGCCCATCTCTTCGGCCTTCTTGACCGCTTCGTCGATGCCGCCAACCATGTAGAACGCCTGCTCCGGCAGATGGTCGACGTCGCCGTCGACGATCATCTTGAAGCCGCGGATGGTTTCCTTCAGCGGCACGTACTTGCCCGGCGAGCCGGTGAACACTTCGGCCACGTGGAACGGCTGCGAGAAGAAGCGCTCGATCTTGCGCGCACGCGACACGGCCTGCTTGTCTTCTTCCGACAGCTCGTCCATGCCGAGGATCGCGATGATGTCCTTCAGCTCCTTGTAGCGCTGCAGCGTGCCCTGCACACGACGGGCGACGTCGTAGTGCTCGACGCCGATCACGTTCGGGTCCAGCTGACGGCTGGTGGAATCCAGCGGATCCACCGCCGGGTAGATACCCAGCGACGCGATGTTACGGCTCAGCACCACGGTCGCATCCAAATGGGCGAAGGTGGTGGCCGGCGACGGATCGGTAAGGTCATCCGCGGGCACGTACACGGCCTGGATCGAGGTGATCGAGCCGGTCTTGGTCGAGGTGATGCGCTCCTGCAGCACGCCCATTTCCTCGGCCAGCGTCGGCTGGTAACCCACCGCCGACGGCATACGACCGAGCAGCGCGGACACTTCGGTACCGGCCAGCGTGTAGCGGTAGATGTTGTCCACGAAGAACAGCACGTCACGGCCCTTGCCGGAAGCGTCCTTCTCGTCGCGGAAGTACTCGGCCATGGTCAGGCCGGTCAGCGCCACGCGCAGACGGTTGCCCGGCGGCTCGTTCATCTGGCCGTACACCATCGCGACCTTGTCGAGCACGTTGGAGTCTTTCATCTCGTGGTAGAAGTCGTTGCCCTCGCGGGTACGCTCACCCACGCCGGCGAACACGGACAGACCTTCGTGCGCCTTGGCGATGTTGTTGATCAATTCCATCATGTTGACGGTCTTGCCGACGCCGGCGCCGCCGAACAGGCCGACCTTGCCGCCCTTGGCGAACGGGCACATCAGGTCGATCACCTTGATGCCGGTTTCCAGCAGATCGTTCGCGGCCGCCTGGTCGTCGTAGCTCGGCGCCTCGCGATGGATCACCCACTGGTCCTCCTCGCCGATCGGACCGGCTTCGTCGATCGGGTTGCCGAGCACGTCCATGATGCGGCCGAGCGTCTCCTTGCCGACCGGCACCTTGATGCCTTCGCCGGTGTTGCGGGCGATCAGGTTGCGGCGCAGGCCGTCGGTGGAACCGAGCGCGATCGTGCGCACGATGCCGTCACCCAGCACCTGCTGCACTTCCAGCGTGATCTCGGTGCCGTCGATCTTCAGTGCGTCGTACACCTGCGGTACCTGATCGCGCGGAAACTCGACGTCGATGACCGCGCCGATGATCTGAACAACTTTGCCCTGGCTCATGGAATGCTCCGGATGGATCTTTTAGTGTCTGTGTCGGCGCCGCTCCGCGTCGCCATGAATACGTTTTACATGAATACTTATTAGGTGCTGCAGCGGTTACACCGCTGCAGCACCGCCGACGATTTCCGAAATTTCCTGGGTGATCGCCGCCTGACGCGCCTTGTTGTAGATCAGCGTCAGCTCGCCGATCACCTTGTTCGCGTTGTCCGACGCGCTCTTCATCGCCACCATCCGCGCGGCGTGCTCGCTGGCCAGATTCTCCAGCGACGCCTGGTACACCACCGACTCGATGTAACGACCCAGCACGTGCTCCAGCACGGCCTGCGCATCCGGCTCGTAGATGTAATCCCAGTCGTGGCTCGCTTCCAGCTTGACGCCGGCGTAGGCCGACTCGCCGGCCGCCTGGTGCGCTTCCATTTCCGACGCCACCAGCGGCAGCGGCAGCAGCGCGTCGATGGTCGGCTTCTGCGTCATGGTGTTGACGAAGTCGTTGTAGGCGAGGAACACGCGATCCAGGCCATTGGACGTATAGGCGTCCATCATCACCTTGATCACGCCGACCAGCTGTTCAAGCTTCGGCTTCTCGCCGAGATGGCTGACGCTGCCGATCAGGTTGATGCCCTTGAGCCGGCGGAAGAACGCCACCGCCTTCTGGCCGATCGCCACCACGTCCACCTGCACGCCCTGCTGCTGCCACTCGGCAATTGCCGGCAACAGACGGCGAAACAGGTTGGAGTTGAGGCCGCCGCACAGACCGCGGTCGGTCGACACCACGATGTAGCCGACCCGTGCCACCTTGTCGCGCTGGACCAGGAACGGATGGCTGAAATCGGTGCTGGCCTGGGCCACGTGCGCGATCACCTTGCGCATCGAGCGGGCATACGGACGCGATGCCTTCATCAGGTCCTGTGCGCGACGGATCTTTGCCGCAGAAACCATTTCGAGCGCGCGCGTGACCTTGCGCATGTTCTGCGTGCTCTTGATCTTGGTTTTGATTTCGCGTCCGCTGGCCATGCTCTATCCGCTCGTTGTGCTCGCTGGTGGGAAGGGAGAACGCCGTCTGCCCTTCCGATTCACTACTACCGACTTACCAGCTACCGGTTTTCTTGTACTCGTCCAGCGAGGCCTTGAAGATGGCCTCGATGTCCTTGTCCCAATTGCCGGTGGCGACGATGGTGTTCATCAGGTCGGCGTGGTTCTGGTGCATGAACGCGTGCAGGCCCTTCTCGAACGGCAGCACCTTGTTGACCGGCAGATCATCCAGGTAGCCCTGCTCGGCGGCATACACCGACAGCGCCAGTTCGGCGATCGACAGCGGCGAGTACTGCGCCTGCTTCATCAGCTCGGTAACGCGCTGGCCACGGTCGAGCTGGGCGCGGGTGGCCGGGTCCAGATCCGAGGCGAACTGCGCAAACGCGGCCAGCTCGCGGAACTGCGCCAAGGCCAGCTTCACGCCGCCGGACAGCTTCTTGACGATCTTGGTCTGCGCGGCGCCGCCGACGCGGGACACCGAGATACCGGCGTTCACGGCCGGGCGGATGCCCGCGTTGAACAGGTCGGTTTCCAGGAAGATCTGGCCGTCGGTGATCGAGATCACGTTGGTCGGCACGAATGCCGAAACGTCGCCACCCTGAGTCTCGATGATGGGCAGCGCGGTCAGCGAACCGGTCCTGCCCTTCACTTCGCCGTTGGTGAACTTCTCGACGTATTCCTCGGACACGCGCGAGGCGCGCTCGAGCAGACGCGAGTGGAGATAGAACACGTCGCCCGGATACGCCTCGCGGCCCGGCGGACGCTTCAGCAGCAGCGAGATCTGGCGGTAGGCCACGGCCTGCTTGGACAGATCGTCATAAACGATCAGCGCGTCTTCGCCGCGATCGCGGAAGTACTCGCCCATCGCGCAACCCGAATATGGCGCGACGTACTGCAGCGCGGCGGACTCGGAGGCCGAGGCAACCACGACGATGGTGTTGGCCAGTGCGCCGTTCGCCTCGAGCTTGCGCACCACGTTGGCCACCGACGAGCGCTTCTGGCCGATCGCGACGTAGATGCACTTAATGCCGGAATCCTTCTGCGCGATGATCGCGTCGATCGCCAGCGCGGTCTTGCCGGTCTGGCGGTCGCCGATGATCAGCTCGCGCTGGCCGCGGCCCACCGGGATCATCGCGTCGACCGACTTGTAGCCGGTTTGCAGCGGCTGGTCGACCGACTTGCGCCAGATCACGCCCGGCGCGACCTTCTCGATCGCCGCGTTGAGCTTGGCGCCGATGGGACCCTTGCCGTCAATCGGGTTGCCCAGCGCGTCGACGACGCGGCCTAGCAGCTCCGGCCCGACCGGCACTTCGAGGATGCGGCCGGTGGTCTTGGCGGTATCGCCTTCACGCAGGTGCTGGTATTCACCGAGCACCACCGCGCCGACCGAGTCGCGCTCGAGGTTCAAGGCGAGGGCAAACGAATTCCCCGGCAGCTCGATCATTTCGCCCTGCATCACATCGGCCAGGCCGTGGATGCGCACGATGCCGTCGGACACGCTGATGATCGTGCCTTCGTTGCGTGCCTCCGCGCCGAGCTTGAACTGCTCGATGCGGTTCTTGATCAGTTCGCTGATCTCGGACGGATTCAAAGTGGTGCTGGACATGGCAAGTTTTCCTGGGATTCGCGCCGCGCAAGCGGCACCCGATAGGTTTTGATTCTTTGGATCAGTGCGCTAGTGCGCTGGCCAGCTGCGCCAGGCGTCCGCGGGCGGAGCCGTCGATCACCTGTTCGCCGGTATCGATCACCACGCCGGCCAGCAGCGAGGCATCGACCTTGGTTTCCAGTTCGATCTCGCGCTTGAAGCGGCGCTTCAGCGACACCTTGAGCTGCTCGGCCTGCGCCGCGTCCAGGGCCATCGCGCTGGTCACCTTGACCAGCAGCTGCGACTCGGACTCACGCTTGAATTCCTCGTACAGTTCGGCCACTTCCGGGAGCAGCGCCATGCGACGCTGCTCGGCCATCTCGGTGAGGAACTGAGCGAATGGTGCATCGGCGGTGACATCGGTCGGCAGATGCAGCGCCACCAGCTGCGCCGGCAGCACCCGCGGATCATTGCCGAGACCGGCCACGCGCGAATCGTTCGCTACTGCGGCGGCGAACGCCAGCGCCTGCGACCATGCCGGCAGCGAACCGGCCGCATGCGCCACTTCGAAAGCAGCACGCGCGTACGGACGGGCGAGAGTGATTGCCTGGGCCATCGATCAGATCTCGGCCGCAAGCTGGTCGAGCAAGGCCTTGTGCGTCGACGGGTCGATCTCGCGCTGCACGATCTTGCTCGCGCCTTGCACAGCCAGCGCACCGACCTGCTCGCGCAACTGCTCGCGTGCACGCTGCGCCATCGCCGCTATATCGTCCTGCGCCGTCGCCTTGAGCCGGTTGATCTCGGTGATGGCGTCGCCGCGGGCCTTGTCGATGATCTGGTTGGCCTGCTGCTGGGCCTTGTCGATGATCTCCGAAGCCTGCTGGCGCGCCACCTTGATCTCGGCCGCCACCTTGTGGTCGGCGTCCTTCAATTCGGCGTGCGCACGCTCGGCGGCGTTGAGGCCTTCGGCGATCTTGATCTGCCGATCCTCAATCGCCTTGTTGATGTGCGGCCAGATGAACTGGACGCAGAACCAGATCAGGATGGCGAACGAAATCATTTCGCCAATCAAGGTCGCGTTGAAATCCATCGCTGCGTTACCTGTAAGTACGGGATGAAACAGACACGGGCTTTACCACGCCCGTGCCGGATACACGGCTGCGCCGCAACGGCGGCGCGCCAGAGGGATGACGCTTACTGGCCCTTGCCGGCAGCCGACAGCACCGTGCCCAGCAACGGGTTGGCCACGGCGAAGTACATCGCCAGCGCCACGCCGATCAGGAACGCCGCGTCGATCAGGCCGGCCAGCAGGAACATGCGGCCCTGCAGCAGCGGCACCAGCTCGGGCTGACGGGCGGCGGCTTCGAGGAACTTCGAACCCATGATGCCGATACCGATACACGCGCCAAGTGCACCGAAGCCGATGATCAGGCCGAGCGCGATGGCGGTGAAGCCCTGGATTTGTGCAAACTGAACGAGATGTTCCACGGTGATCTCCTGAGAAATACAAGCTGAAGTCAAAACGGATGAAGCGAAGAATTCGAGGTACGCCAATCAGTGGTGATCGTGCGCCATCGAGATGTACACGATCGTCAGCACCATGAAGATGAACGCCTGGATCGAAATGATCAGGATGTGGAAGATGCCCCACACCGTGTAACCGATGATGCCCGCACCGTACAGCGCCCAGCCCGCCACGCCGGCACCGGCGCTGAACAGCCCGGCGATCAGCATGAAGACCAGCTCGCCGGCGTACATGTTGCCGAACAGTCGCATCGCCAGGCTGACCGGCTTGGAGACCAGCTCGACCAGATTCAGCGCGAAATTCGGCAGACCACAGCAACGGATGCTTGCCGAACGGCGCGGTGAACAGCTCGTGCATGTAGCCGCCGACGCCCTTGGCCTTGAAGCTGTAGAAGATGATCAGCACGAACACCGTCAGCGACATCGCGAACGTCATGTTGATGTCGGCGGTAGGCACCGCGCGGAAGTGGCCGACGCCGAATTTTTCGGTGATCCACGGCAGCAGATCGACCGGCAGCAGGTCCATCGCGTTCATCAGGAACACCCAGACGAACACGGTCAGCGCCAGCGGGCCGAGCACGCGGCGATCGCCATGGAACACGTCCTTGACCTGACCGTCGACGAACTCGAGGATGATCTCCACGAAGGCCTGGCCACGCCCGGGCACGCCGGCGGTCGCCTTGCGCGCCTTCAGCCAGAACCACAGGCAGAACAACACGCCCAGCGCCAGCGACACGGTGACCGAGTCGACGTGCACCGCCCAGAAACCATCCTTGCTCGCGTGCGGCGTGAGATGGGTCAGGTGGTGCTGGATGTATTCGGTGAGTCCGCCTTGTGGCTCGCTTGCCATGTGTCAACCCTTGAATCTGAACGCCAGCAGATAGACCGCGTAAGCAGCCACCAGCCCCGTGATGGCGGCCAGCGGCGGCAACTTGAATTGGAACAGGATCACGAACAGCCCCCCGACGATCACGATCCATTTCAGGAGCATGCCCGTCAGCAGGCGGCCCAACGCCATGCCGGCACTGCTGCTCAAGCCGCTGAAGAACCGCGCCGAAAGCAGCGCCGTACCCAGCGCCACGACCACCGCGCCCGCGGCTGCCGCCATTGCTTCGTCGCGGCGCCCCAGCGTCAGGAAAACCAGACCAGCCAGCGCCGCCGCAGCGAGCTGCAGCAGCATGATGCGCAAGGCGAGACGTCGACCCGAGGCAAGACTGTTGAGCATGTACGTCTCCGCGCGGTCTGCACCAGGCGGCACCGATACAGCTACGGGCCACGATCCAATCCGCAAAAGTATATCAGTGCGGCGATTGCAGCGACAACCCGCGCGGCCTGCGACATCCTGTCCCGCTGTGCTTCAGTTCACGCTGCGGCCCGTGGCAGACCGCACATGCAAACAGGGCCGAACGTGAGTCCGGCCCTGGTTGCATCGTCCATGAAACGAGCGTGTCGCGAAATTACTTGGCGGCAGCCTTCTTGGCGGCAACCGGCGCGGTGACCGCGTCATTGGCGGCCTGGCGCTGCTCCTGCACGAGCGCATTCAGCGACTCGGCGGTCTTCTGGGTGATCGCGAGGATCTCCTGCGAGACGGCCACCGAACGCTCGGCGTTGTCGCGGCTCAGGCTGGTGCCCTTCTCCCACAGGCTGCGCAGACCGTCGACGTCGCGGGTCTCCAGAGCTTCGGCGACGAACTCTGCCGAAACCTTGGCCTGCTGCTCGAGTGCCTTGAGCTGCAGCTCGGCGACCGACTCCAGGCCCTTCAGTGCCAGCGACTGGGCGCGGAACGCGCTATCGGTGAACTGCTTGGTGAAAGCGAAAAGCTGATTGTTGAGTTGCTGCGTCATGAGGCTGTCCTCGCTGAGGATGGGGTAGTGGCAGCTACTCTACCAAGCATTTTTGTGCAGTGCAATATATATTTACAGGGGAAACCAGACCATTCAAATAATATTCATCTAAAACAGTGGCTTGCTGGAATAACGGGTGTATCGCAATGCGTCAAAAACTGCTCCGGCTGCAGCTGGCGCCGGACGTGCAGGTTTCATGCACCACGACCTTGTCCAGCCCGGTCAGGCGCGGCTCCAGACGTTGCCAGATCCACCGCGCCAGCATCTCGCTGGTCGGGTTCTCCAGTCCCTCGATGTCATTGAGATAGTGGTGGTCGAGCTGTTCGTACAACGGCGCGAAAGCGGACTTCACGTCGGCGAAATCCATCACCCAGCCCATCTGCGGATCCGGCTCGCCGGCAACGTGGATCTCGACCCGGAACGAATGTCCATGCAGCCGCGCGCACTTGTGCCCGGCGGGAACGTTCGGCAGCCGGTGCGCCGCCTCGAGTTGGAATACTTTGAAAATGTGCATGGCGGGTGTCTGCGTTCGGCCGGGCGGCGCAGAGCACGCGCCGGCAGGAGGTATGCAGCGGGATGACGATCATCCGATCGTCTGCCCGCGTGCGTCGTATGAAGTCGATCGAGTGGTCATGGCCGGCGCCGACGCGTCACCGCCAGGAGCAGACGGCATTGTAGCGGCTGCCATGTTCGTTCAGAACGTGAGCTGCGCCCCGAGCAGCCAGGTGCGCGCCGGGCCGGGTTCGAAATAGCGGCCGTTGCCATCGTTGACGATGACCGTGCCGATGCAGTGACGGTCGGCGAGGTTGTCCACTCGCGCACTGAGCAGCAGCCGCCTGCCCTGACCGAGCGCGAAGGTGTAGCCGAGATCCACATCGATCGACCCGTATCCCGCGGCGTGTTGCGTGCCGGTGTCGTTGACGGCGACCGGCCCGATGCCATTGAGCGTGACACCTTGGCGCCAGCCGGCGGCGGCGCCATGTTCCAGCCGCAACGAGCCGTAGTTGTCCGGCACGCCGGGAATGCGTGCGCCGGCAGGCACCGGCGTGTCCGGCGTTGCGCACGGCGTGCCGGCGCAGGCAAGAAACCCGCTGCGGAAGCGTGACTGCAGATGGGTGAATCCGGCCGTCAATCGCCAGGCTTCGCCCAGTTCGCCGGCGAGCGACGCTTCGACGCCCTGCCGGCGGGCCGCACCGACGTTGCGGTAGGTCGAGCGTCCATTCTGGTTCGTGGCGACCACCAGTTCGTTGCGCGTATCGGCGCGAAACGCGGCCACATCGAATTCCAGCGAGCGCGCGAGCTGCCACTTCGCGCCGAGTTCGAGGTTGCGGCTGCGCACCGGCTGCAGATCGAAGGCCAGGCCCGCGCCGCCGTCGCTGCGATATCCGAGCTCGTTGAAACTCGGCGTCTCGAATCCGCGCCCATAGCTGGCGTACACGCGTAGCGTCGAACTGGGGCGCAACTGCAGCCCCACCACCGGCGTGGTCGCGCTGTAGGCCACGCGGCCGCTGTCGTCGGGATTCAGCGCGGTGACGTAGAAATCGTGTTCGCTGAAACGCACCTCGTCGCGGCGCAGGCCAAGCAGCAGCGACCACGGCCCCGCGAAATGCCAGTACCACTGCGCGTACGCGGCGACGTTGTCGACGTTGTCGTCTTCGTCGCGGCGGCGCTGGCCGCGCACGCCCAGCACGTCACCCGCGAAGTTCTCGTAACCGAGGCGATGCTGGCGCTGGTAGTCGCCGCTGGTGCCGACTACGAGCTCGCCCGCGCGGCCGGCGAATTCCCCACGCCAGGTCCAGCGCGCGTCGAAACCGCCATAGCGCGTGTCGGGGGCGACCACGCCACCGGACTGCAACGGATTGGCTTGTGTCGATCGCGGGATCGACTGGAACTGCACGATGCTGCGCCGCCCGTAATAGCCCATCAGCCGCAGCTGGCTGGCGTCGCCGGTCGGTTGTTCATAGGTGGCGCCGAACTGGTCCTGCCGGGTGCTCTTGCGCGTGTCGTACTGGCTGGCCACCGGCGCGGCCTGGCGCGGGTCCGCATCGACCTGCGCGCGCGTGAGACCCAGCGGGTCCTGCGCGATCGGCTGATGGAGGCGATTGAGCACCACCGTCAACCGGCGTTGCCGGCCCAGGTCGATGCCGAACTTCGCATTGTCCGACTCGCGGCGCACCCGGCTGTGTGAACGATAGCCGCCTGAAACGAACTCGGAGGCGGCGATGTTGTAATCGACCGGACCGAGCATGCCGCGCGTGCCCAGCGCATAACGAAAGCCATCGTCGCTGCCCGCGCGAATATCCAGCGTGGTCTGCGGCACCGGCGTGCCATCGGCGCTCCACAACTGCACCACGCCGCCCGCCGCGTTGCCGTAGAGGACCGAGAACGGCCCGCGCAATACCTCGACCCGATCGGCGCTGTCGAGGTTGAAGTGCGATACCTGGCCCTGCCCGTCGGGCAGCGTGGCGGGAATGCCGTCGACGAACAGCCGGATGCTGCGCACGCCGAAGGTGCTGCGCGCGCCGAAGCCGCGTATCGAGATCTGTTCGTCCTGCGCGTAGTTCTGGCGATCGCGCGCCAGGATGCCGGGCACGCCGACGAGCGTTTCCGAAAGGTTGACGCCAGCCTGGCCGGCGCGAACGGCCTGCACGTCGACGACGCTCAGCGACGCCGGGATGTCGAACGGCGCGATGTCCAGGCGGCTGGCGTTGACGTGCACGGCCGGCAGCGTCACCTGGCCGACGCCGGCGTCGGCCGCCATCGCGGTGTCGATGATCACCCCGAGCAAGGTGGCGGCGATCAAGGCGCCGGGACGTTTGCCTTTCCTGCGGCAACCATCGGGTGCTTGCGTGCTCATCGACGCGGGCATCCGCGGGCCATCGAAACCGTCCATCACTTTCGTCCACGTTTGCCGTGCGTGTCGCACACGGCGGTCAGTATCAGTCCATGCATGATTGCCACGTCGTGGCGAACATGTTCTCGCGGGCGCGGCCGTTACCGGCGGAGGATACGCTGCGCGTCAAGCATGGCCAGGCAGTGCGCACATCGCCGCGCTGCGTCAGCCTGTTTTTGCCAGCAGGACCGCGGCAACGTTTTCCTCCGTCGCAAAACCTTGCGCAACGCACATCAAGCGGAGGTCACGGATCCTCCATGGCTGCTTCACGACAGCGCGCCTACGGTCGCAAATATCGGCGGGCGAGCTGATGCCCCGGGGAGAACCACGACATGGGTGGCAGCGCCAGCATTCTGCGACTCGAGAAGCTCTGGGAGGCGCCACCGACGCTGTACGGCAAACTGGCGACCGTCGACCACAAGACCATCGGGCTGCGCTATCTGGTCACGGCGTTCGCCTTTCTTGTCGCCGGTGGCGTGGAGGCGCTGGTGATGCGTGTGCAGCTGTCGCGTTCGGGCATGCACGCGCTCTCGCCGGAAGCCTACGACCAGCTCTTCAGCATGCACGGCATCACCATGATCTTCTGGTGTGCCGCGCCGATCGTTTCCGGCTTCGGCAATTACCTTGTCCCGCTGATGATCGGCGCGCGCGACATGGCGATGCCGCGCCTCAATGCCTTCAGCTACTGGACCTTCCTGCTGTCCGGCCTGTTGCTGTACGACGGCCTGCGATCGGGCAGGCGCCGGACGCAGGATGGTTCGCCTACGCGCCTTACACCGACCGGCCTTGTTCGCCCGCGATGAACATGGACTTCTACGCGCTGGCGCTGATTTCCTCACCGTATCGACCACGGTGGGCGCGGTGAATTTTCTGGCCACCATTTTTTGCCTGCGTGCGCCGGGCATGACGATCAGTTGCATGCCGCTTTTCGTGTACAGCACGGCGACCACTTCGGCCCTGGTCGTGCTGGCGTTGCCGGCGCTCACCGTGGCCTGCGTGTTCCTGGAGTTGCAGCGCAACTGGGGCCTGCATTTTTTTGATACTGCTTATGGTGGTTCGCCGCTGTTGTGGCAGCACCTGTTCCGGTTCTTCGCGCATCCGTGGGTGTACGTGATCTCCCTGCCGGCCACCGGCATGGTCTCGATGATCGTGCCGGTGATGGCGCGGCGGCCAGTGCGGCTGGCCGGCGCCTCCGCTGTGTCCTGACACGTGGCGCAACGGCAAGAAGATCTGTGATGCACCACCGGCGCAGGGTTATTGATCTTGCGGCGCCCACTCTCCAACCATTCAGGAATCAACATGTCTGCCATGACCGCCTTCCGCCTCACGCGTCGGTTCGCAGCAATGATCTTCGCGGCGCTGATGGCTTTCGCCGCGTCATTGTCCGCGAGCGCTTCGCCGCATCAGGACATCTACGCCACCAACGAAGCCGATGGCACGCTGAGCGTGATCGACGCGCGCTCGTTGCAGGTCCTGGCCACCATCGCGCTGGGCAAGCGGCCACGCGGCCTGGCCGTATCGCCAGACGGGCGCGAGCTGTTCGTGGCGCTGAGCGGTTCGCCCGCATCCGGCCCCGGCGTGGACGAAAGCCGGCTGCCACCGCCGGATCACGCAGCCGATGGCATCGGCGTGGTCGATCTCGCCCAGCGCAAAGTCGTGCGCACCTTGCGCGGCATCAGCGACCCCGAGCAGCTCGCGCTGAGCCCGGACGGAAGGCGTTTGTACGTGGCGAGCGAAGACTCCGGCAAGCTGGTGGTGTTCGATGTCGCCAACGGCCGCATCCTGGCGCAACTGGCGGTGGGCGGCGAGCCGGAAGGCGTGGGCACCAGCACCGACGGGCGCCTGGTGTGCGCCACCTCCGAAACCAACGGATCGGTCGCGCTGATCGATGCCCGAGCCAACCGCGTGCTGCACCTGGTGAAGGTCGGCCATCGACCGCGCAATTGCCGCTACTCGCGTGACGGACGCCGGCTCTATGTGCCGTCAGAAGTCGACGCGACGCTCAGCGTCATCGACGTCACGCGCGGCAGCGTGCAACAGACGTTCACCCTGCCCGGCGCGGGTGCGCGGCCGATGGGCATCGTGCTGTCGCCAGACGGCCGCTTCGCGTATCTGACCACCGGCCGCGGCGGCCATCTGCTGAAGGTCGACCTGACCAGCGGCAAGGTCGACGCGAGCGTGGCGGTGGGCCAACGGCCGTGGGGGGTGGCGTTGTCGTCGGACGGCCGACATCTCTATACCGCCGACGGCCCTTCCAACACCGTAAGCGTCATCGACACCGCGACCATGCACAGAAGCGCCGCCGTGCAGGTCGGCAAAAAACCGTGGGGCGTCGCCACCAGTCCTGCACCGACGCGCGCCGATACCACGGCGGCGTCGCGCTGAGCAGACAGATCGAGTGCTGCCACGTGCAACCTGTGACCATCCTGACCTCCAGCCCACCTTGCATACCGGCGTCAAAAGTCCGGCCGTCGCCATGTTTGCCTGGCGGCAAGCGGCTGCAGAGGAGATCGGGCGAACCAGCGGCCGGCTAGTGGTGACGACAGGATGGGCTCGCAGGACAACGGCGTCTTACATGGACAGCAGTCGACCGGGCTATTGGTGGCTATGGGTGGACTCGAACCACCGACCCCAGCATTATGAGTGCTGTGCTCTAACCAGCTGAGCTACATAGCCTTGAGGAGACCCGCCATGCCGGATCAGAACGATACGGGCGGGGCGCGGAAGTGTAGTCGGCCAGCCCCTCGGGTTCAAGTCGGTGGCTTGCTGCTGCTTCGCGCACTGTGGTTGAATCGGCCATAGGACCGGAGGCGGACATGCGCAACAACGCGCGCCGCGCGGCCCCGGAGGCGACATGATTGATGTTGATGGCTACCGTCCGAACGTCGGCGTCGTGCTGCTGAATGCGGCCGGCCAGCTGTTCTGGGCGCGCCGGGTCAATCGCGATGGCTGGCAGTTCCCCCAGGGCGGCATGCGCTCGGACGAGACCCCGCTGGAGGCGATGTACCGCGAGCTGGAGGAGGAAACCGGGCTCGCCGCGCATCATGTCGAAGTGCTTGCCGCAACCCATGGCTGGCTGCGTTACCGCCTGCCCAGCCGATATGTGCGCCATCACCAGCGCCCCACCTGCATCGGGCAGAAGCAGGTGTGGTTCCTGCTCAAGCTGGTCGGCAGCGAGGATGCGCTGAAGCTCGACGCCTGCGACAAACCGGAGTTCGATGGCTGGCGCTGGGTGGATTTCTGGTACCCGGCCGTGCACGTCGTGCATTTCAAGCGACAAGTCTACGAGAGGGCGTTGCGGCAGTTCGCGCCGCTGGTGGAAGACCTTTTCAGCGTGGAGCTGGGCAGTTTGCCGCCCAGGAACAGTGCGGATGTGGCACCGTCCGATCCGCGCCCTGGTTGTGAAGCCGCCTGAACGGTTTCTACCGTCCCACGATCCAATTGTTGACAATCATTCGCATTCGCGTTCTTATACGCGCCATGTATATCTGCCTGTGCAATGCCGTCACCGATCATGACATCCGCCGCGTAGCGGCCGACGGGGTGCATTCGTTTGCCGAGCTGCAAGCGCGCACCGGTTGCTCGGATTGCTGCGGCAGTTGCGAGCAGGAAGCGCGCAGCACGCTCGACAAGGCCGTATCGCAGGTGCTTTGCCAGTTGCCGCTTGTCACGGGCTGAGCCGGTCCCCCCGCCCCTTTCCTGACGCTGCCATCGCGTCCGACGCGGCTGCAAACACGTGTCAGTCCCATTCCCTCAGCGCCGCGCCGGGTTTTGTATAGTCGCCGCTGTCCATGATGGGAGAAAGCCATGAAAGGTGATGCCAAGGTCATCGAGTTCCTCAACAAGGTGCTCTACAACGAGCTGACCGCGATCAACCAGTACTTCCTGCATTACCGCATGCTCAAGGACTGGGGCTACGCCGAGCTGGCCGAGCACGAGTACAAGGAGTCGATCGAGGAAATGAAGCACGCCGATCATCTGATCGAGCGCATCCTCTTCCTCGATGGCCTGCCCAACCTGCAACACCTGGGCAAGCTGCGCATTGGCGAAAACGCGCTGGAATCGATGCAGGGCGATCTCGACCTGGAACTAGCTGCGGTGGTCGATCTGCGCGCCGCGATCGCGCATAGCGAAGGCATTGCCGATTACATCAGCCGCGACCTGTTCAAGGACATCCTGCACGACGAGGAGGAGCACATCGACTGGCTGGAGACGCAGTTCAGCCTGGTCAAGGACATCGGCGCGGAGCGCTACCTGCAGAGCAAGATGCGCAGCTGAGCCGTCTGCGTGCCGAAGCGTGCATTCGTTCCTTGACGCTTCGAGCGTGACAGGGCTATATCTTGCGTTTTTCCGGATAGCCCGATGGCTTCACGACCACCGCCGCGACTCGTGGTGCGCCGGCATGACGATACCGGCCACAGCCGGCGCCGCTGGTGGATCGGCCTGGCGTGGCTCGGCAGCTTGCTGCTGGTGGGCCTGGTGGTCGGCGGGCTGGGCCGGCATGCCGCACCGGCGGCGGTCGATCACCGTCAGCAGAAGGCCTTGCTGAGCGAGATCGACGACCTCAAGCAACAGATCGCGACTCTGCAGCGGGCAGCCCAGGTCAATGAGGTCGCCACCCGATCGCTGCGCGGCACGCTGGCCCAACGCGAGGAGGAACTCAGCGGCCTGCGCGCCGATCTGGGTTTCTATGCGCGGCTGGTCGGCGGCGATGCCCAACGGCAAGGCTTGCGCCTGCAGGAGGTCAAGCTGCAACCGATCACCGGATCGCGCGGCTGGAACCTCACCCTGAGCCTGACGCAGAACGCGAAACGCGGCGAGGAATCCACCGGCAACGCGACGGTCAGCGTGGAGGGCCTGCGCAACGACAAGGTGGTGAGCCTGGACTGGCCGGCGCTGGGCAACGCCGCGCAGAAGGACGGCATGCCGTTCCGCTTCATGTACTTTCAACAGCTCCACGGAACCATCGTGCTGCCGCCCGATTTCCGACCGACGCGACTGCGCATCGACGTTCGGCCCGCCAGTGGCGAGCCGGTCAACCGCGCCATCGCCTGGGGTGCCGCGCTGAGCGGCAACATCATTACCGCCCAAGGGGACCACGATGCTCAACCGTAGACGCAACGAGCGCAACAACCGCAGCCAAGAAACCAGCCTGATCGCGCGGGGCATGGTGATCCGTGGCGACCTGCGTTTCAGCGGCGCACTGCATCTGGACGGCCGCATCGAAGGCACCGTGCTGGGCGAAGGCGACGACGCCATGTTCACGCTGAGCGAGCACGGCCAGGTGCACGGCGAGATCCGCGTACCGCAGGCGGTGATCAACGGGCACGTGACGGGCGACGTGCATGTCAGCGCCCGCCTGGAACTCGCGGCCCAGGGCCGCATCGACGGCGACCTGCGTTATCACACGCTGGAAATGGCCGCCGGCGCGCAGGTCAACGGGCGCATCTCGCGGCACGCAGACGAGGCGCCACGCGAGCTGTCGGCGCCCGATGCGGAGCTGGGTGAGGCAGTGCCGGCCTGAGGCGGTATGCTTGCGCTTGCCTGTCACGACCCCATCTAGATGTCCATGGAAACCATCGTCGCCATTCCTGATTACCGCAGCAGCGGCGCGCCGCTGCTGTTTACCGCCGCGGCCGCGCACAAGGTGCGTGAGCTGATCGCCGAGGAAGGCAACCCGGCATTGAAGTTGCGCGTGTACATCAGCGGTGGCGGCTGCTCGGGTTTCCAGTACGGCTTCACCTTTGACGAGGCCCAGGCCGAGGACGATTTTGCGGTGGAGCGCGAGGGCGTGACGCTGTTGTGCGATCCGCTGTCGTTGCAGTACCTGACCGGGGCGCAGATCGACTACGCCGAAAACCTCAGCGGCTCGCAATTCGTCATCAGCAATCCGAACGCCAAGACCACCTGCGGCTGCGGCTCCTCGTTCTCCGCCTGAGAAGCCTGCGATGGATCGGGCCAAATTGCCGCGCCTCAACACCTTTGCCGGTCTCAGCCTGAGCCTCGACCGGATCGCCGAACGCCGCGATGAATCCGTCTGGATCGAGACCCAGACGGTGTCGCCGAGCGCGCGTTATCTGTTGCTGGATGCGGCGGGGGAAGCGTTCTTGCAGCGCGATCGCGATGCATTGCGCTGGCTCGACAATGGCGAGCGCGAACAATGGCTGGCCGGCATATCGCCCACCCTGCTGGGTATTGCCAATCAGCGCGCGCATTTTCTGCTGGCGCTGGGCGACGATGCCGACCTGGGTGCTCTCGAAGAGGCCATCGGTGCGCGGCGAATGAGCCTGCGCAGCGCCGGGCTGCAATTGGCCGTAGACGAAGCGAGCTTGTTCGCCTATGCCAAGGGCTTGTCTCACTGGCAGCGCGAGACCCGCCATTGCGCCGGCTGCGGCGCACCCTTGCGCCTGGTATCTGCTGGCCATCGCGCGCAATGCTCCAACCCCGATTGCGGGCGCCTGCATTTTCCGCGCACCGATGCTGCGGTCATCATGCTGGTCGAGCACGACGGCGCCTGTCTGCTCGGTCGCCAGGCAGGCTGGCCGCCAGGCCGTTACTCCACCCTTGCCGGCTTCGTCGAGCCGGGCGAGTCGCTGGAAGATGCCGTGCGCCGCGAGGTGGCGGAAGAATCCGGCGTCATCGTCGACGAGGTGCGCTATCACTCGTCGCAGCCGTGGCCGATGCCCGCCTCGCTGATGGTCGGCTTCATCGCCACCGCGGTGTCGCGCAGCATCGCCATGCGCGATCACGAACTGGAAGACGCACGCTGGTTCACGCCGCAGCAGATCGCCGACGGTATTGCCGACGGCAGCTTCGTGCCATCTACGGCGTTGTCGGTCTCGTACCAGTTGCTCGCCCATTGGCTGCAGGAGAGTGCTGACATCGATCTCGATGCGCTGGTTATGGGACGTTCCGCGTCCTGAACCGATCGTCGCGCACGGTGCTGCTGTCCGCCTACCAATTTATAGGCGGGTTCGCTCAGGCGCATGCGGGAACCGAACTTCGTGCGCCGACGACCGCGGTGCACGCCGTCGTCGTCGATCAGCGGGCTCAGGGGCCTAGGCGGCGCAGCGCGAGCATGAGGCATTGTTGGGTATGCCCGAGCCCCATTGCGTGGATGTCGATGCGTGGCGGCTCGACCGCCACATTTCGTGCGGCCAAGTGGCAGTACGTCTGCCCAATACAACTGCCTGGCGGGGAGCGCTTGACGAACGCTCCAACCTGTTTAGCCATGCTGCAGCGTGACACGACCGCCCTGCGGACGCGTCGATCCGTCGCTTACAATGGCGCCATTGTCTGCGGGTTTCTTCCATGGCTATCGCTCTGCTCGTCGCCCTCATCGCTCTAGGCTTGCTGCACGCGCTGCCCCAACTGGCCCGCTGGCGCGGCGATGGCTTGTTCCGGCGCTGGGTTGCGCAACTGGCGGATACCAGCGGCGGCGGCCGGGTCGCGCTGGCGCTCGTGCCGCCGCTGGCGTTGTGTGCACTGCTGTGGTGGCTGCTGGGACGCTCGCCGCTGGATGCACTGCTGCAGCTGCTTTTTGCACTGGTCGTGCTGGTTTATTGCCTGGGGCCACGCGAGTTCGAGGGTGATCTCGAGGCCATTCTGGACGCGCCTGATGGAGCCAGTCGCCAGGCCGCTGCACAGGCCCTCGCTGACGACGACGCGCCGGTAGCTTGGAACGCGCCCGCGTTGGGCGTGGCTGTCGTGTACGCGGCGCTGCGCCGACGTTTCGGCGTATTGCTGTGGTTTTTCCTGCTCGGCCCGGTGGGCGCGTTGCTGTATCGGTTGGGGCAGACACTGGGTCGCGACGACTCGTTGCAGCTTGATCCAGCCAGCCGCGTTGCTGCCCGATATGTCGCCAACGTTCTCGATTGGCCGGCCGCCCAGTTGCTGACGTTCACGCTCGCCGTGGTCGGTCACTGGGAGGCCGTGATCGGTGCGTGGCGGCGCTGGCACGCCCGGGCGAGGGCTACCAGCTGGTACAGCGAGGGGCCGGGTTTTCTCGGCGCCGCCGCCCAGGCCGATGTGCTCATCGACATAGAAGCCGGCGATGGCTATGTCGATGAGCACAGCGATCCGCTGGTCGAGGTGCGGCGTCTGCGCAGTGCGCTCTTGCGCGCCCTGCTGGCCTGGCTGAGCGTGGTGGCGCTGATCGTGATCGGCGGCTGGTTCGGATAAGTCCGGGGCGCCCGGCTAGCCCCTCTAGACGAGATCGCCACGCAGTGTGCGCACCCGCGCTTCCAGCGACGCGGCCGTGACCTGATCAGGCACGGTTGGCGCATCGACCAGCAGTTCCACCCGCGCGCGAAACCGGCGCGGCAGGCGCGCACGACCCAGCCGTGAATCGCGCCGGCTCCAGATGCTGCCCCACAAGCCGCGCAGCGCCATCGGCACCACCGGCACCGGCCGGCGCGCCAGAATTTTTTCCACACCGGTGCGAAATGGCGCTATTTCGCCATCGATCGTCAAACGACCCTCCGGGAAAATGCACACCACCTCGCCCGCCGCCAACGCAGCGTCGATCGCATCGTAGGCCTGCTGCAGCACGACTGGATCTTCATTGTGGCCGGCAATCGGTATGGCCTTGGCGGTGCGGAACACGAAGCTGAGCAGCGGCACATTGAAGATCTTGTAGTACATGACGAATCGCACCGGCCGACGCAGGTTCGCCATCAACAGCAGCGGGTCCATGAAGCTGACGTGGTTGCATACCAGCAACACCGGACCCTCTTCGGGAATCTGCCCGGTGCCGTCGGCGCGCACCCGGTACAGCGTATTCACCATCACCCAGGTGATGAAACGCATCACGAACTCGGGTACCAGGGTGAAGATGTACCACGCCACCAGCACGTTGAGCAGCGCCGCGGCGAGGAAGATTTGCGACGCGTCCATGCCCAGCGCGCCCAGGCCCAGGCCGAAACCTGCGGCTGCCACGATCAGCAGTGCGTTCAGGATGTTGGTGCCGGCAATGATTCGCGACAGCTTTTCCCGCGGCGCGCGCGCCTGCACAAACGCAAACAACGGCACCACGTAGAAGCCGGCGAATACGCCGATCAAGGCCAGGTCGAGAGCAATGCGCCAGCTGCCTGCGCCGCGCAGGAAGGCGAGCCAGTCCAGCCCTCGTGCTGCCGCCACGCCATGTCGCGCGAAGTACAGATCCAGGCCGAATGCGGTCAGCCCAAATGCGCCCAGTGGCACCAGGCCAATCTCCACTCGCCGGCCCGACATCCTCTCGCACAACAAGGCGCCGACGCCGGTGCCGATCGAAAACAGGGTAAGCACCAGCGTGTTCACCGATCCATCGCCGCCCAGCGTCTCCCTCGTGTAGATCGGCAGCTGCGCAATCAGCACTGTGCCGAAAAACCAGAACCACGAGATGCCCAGCGCTGCGTTGAAAACGGCACGATCGGCGCGGGTGATCGCCAGTACGCGCGCGGTTTCGCTGAACGGGTTCCAGTTGAATTTCAGCTCCGGCGCGGTCGCCGGTGCGGGCGGGATGCGGCGGCAGGCCAGATAGCCGGCCACAGCCACCGCGATCGTGGCGCCCGACGCTAGCAGAGGGCCAACGCCGGCCACCAGCATGAGCGAGTTTCCGGCGATCATGCCCACCAGCATCGCCATTTGCGTACCCATTTCGACCAGCCCGTTGCCGCCGACCAGTTCGTCCGGCTTCAGCGCCTGCGGCAGGATCGCGTACTTGATCGGACCGAACGTGGCCGAGTGCATGCCCATCATGAACAGCACGATCAGCAGCAAAGAGGTGTGATGCGTATAGAAACCGTACGCGGCCAGCGCCATCGCGCCGATCTCGAACAGCTTCACGTAGCGGATGATCCGGCTCTTCTCGTACTTTTCGGCCAGCTGGCCGGCTGTCGCGGAAAACAGGAAGAACGGAATGATGAACAACGCAGGCGCAAGATTGGTATAGAGCGAGACCGTGTGGTCACCAGCCCCATCTGGAATGCCACCAGCATCACCAGCGCATTGCGGAACGCATTGTCGTTGAACGCCCCCAACGCCTGGGTCCAGAAGAACGGCGCAAAGCGCCGCTTGCCCAGCAATGCGAATTGGGTCATGTAGTGTCCTGGCGAGAGCATTCGCGGCGGCGGCAACGCTTTCCGCAACCCTGGATTATTGCCGAGGAAAATTCCCGGTACAAACGGAATCTAACTCCATCAGCAATTACGGGCTCCTGAGTTCCGCATTCGTGCAAAAAAAAGCCGCCGGAATCTCCGGCGGCTTTTCAAGGAGCAACTACTGAATTAATCGATCAGAAATCGTACGAAGCACCCAAGCGGACATATCGCGCTGTCTGCATACTGTACGGACGCCCGAAACTGGCGCTCGTCGAGATCGGATAGGTCTGGGTAATCTTCTGGCTGTTGAACACGTTGAAGACGGTCGCGTTCAGGCCCAGCTTCTTGCCTGCCCACTCCGGACGGTACTCGGCACTCAGGCTGAGGTTATAGGTCCACGGATTGCGCTTGTCACCCGGCGAGAACGGCTGACCGTTGCAGAAGTGGTAGTACGGACCGTAGCCCAGACCCGGGTTGGTCTGCGCTGCACCGTAGCGACCCAGGCAGGTCTTCGGCGAGCCGGACAAGATGGCCAGATTGCCTGACACCATCCATTCCGGGGCAACCTGGTACGAGCCATACGCCTTGATCTGATGGCGACGATCGTTGGCCAGGGCACCGTTGGCGTAATCCATGACCTGGGCGTAATCCCAGTCCACCGTCGCCGACACGTCGGTCTGGCCAATGTCCGTACGCACCTGGCCTTCGCTGTTGCCGTAGCTGCGCGAATACAGGTAGTCGACCTTGGCGAACCACTTGCCGTCGAACGGATGCTCCAGGTACAGTCCAAGCCGTAGTACTTGCGCTTCATCGTGGTGTTGAAGTGGAAGTCGTTCTTCCAGTCCATCTGCACGGTGTAGTAGCCGCCGGCCAGCTTCGGAATATTGAAGTAGGAGGTGCTGCCCGGGTTGATCAGGATGCTGGCCGGTACCCGCGTGGCGTCGTAGCTGTTCGGGTCGATACCCATCGCGTTCATCTTGGCGATGATCGAGATGTTGTCGCCGATATCGTCAATCGCGTTACGCAGGTTGCGATAGGTCGCCTTGGCACCGTACACCCACGAGTCGCCCAGCTTCTTGTCGAAGCCCAGGATGTACTCGTCCTGGTACTCGGACTTCAGGTTGGTCGACGCCGAGGTCTTCGGGTCACGCGGCTGGCCGTACTCGCCATTGGCCGAGAGCGGCTGGCCGGCACCATTGCTGGTGTTGATCGGGGTCAAGCCGGTCGGGATGCCGTTGGCATCGATACCGGTGTAGGTGTAGTAGGTGCGGGTATACAGCGAGGTACCGGCCGAGCGCAGCGCCACGCTGGTCGGCAGCGCGAGGTAGTAGCGACCGGCGTTGCCGTAGACCTTGAAGCTGGAGTCGCCGTTCACGTCCCAGCTGAAGCCCACGCGCGGTGCCAGCTGCGGCGAGGTCAGACGCAGGTACGGCTCACCTACCGCGTTGTAGTTGGTGAACTGGTCGTTGCGCAGGCCGAGCTTGACCAACCAGCGGTCGTTGATCTGCCAGCTGTCCTCGATGTACTGCGCACGCTGCGCCACGCGAACCGACGCGTTGTCGTGGTACTGGTACTTGGCCACGTAGTAGCCGTCTTCACCGCCGGCATAATTTGCTGGAGCATCCACCCACGGTGAATTCTGCCAATCGGCACCCGGCTGCGCGGTGCCCGGACCACCGGTGATGTAAGCCGTAGGATCATCCGACGGATTGTATTCCCACGCATAGCCGAGGCCACCGTCGGGGAACTTGGTGCCGCCCTGAATGTTCTTCTGGTCCTGGTTGTCGATACCGGCCGTCAGCGTATGGTCGCCGAGCTTGTAGCTCAGATCGATGCGCAGGTTGGTGTTGGTCGACGCGTGGCCAGGCAGGTTGATCGTCGAAACGGTCTGGCTATTGCTGATCGGGCCATACAGCGGGTTCTGGTCGGCTACGCCAAACAGGTAGGGGTAGGTCGGATCGTAGTCGGCAACGCTGCTGTACCAGGTGCCCTTCATCTTGCCGTACAGCGCCGATACCGTCAGGTCATCGGTGATATAGCTGGTGAACTTCGCCGAATACACGTCCGCACCGTTCTTGGTGTGGGTGTCGTTGCTGTTGAAACCGCCTTCCGTGCCGGTAGCGTAGTCGTAGTCGTTGAACACGCCCTGATAGGACGACTTGTTCGACGCACCGGTCAGCTCAAGGATGTTGCTGTCGGTGATGTTCCAGTCCAGCTTGCCGTACCACTTCGGGTTGTCGTAGCGGTAATGGTTGACGAACGGCGCGACGTTCGTACCGGTGCTTTCACCCTGCCGGCGCTCGGCTTCCACCGCCGCGAAGAGGAACAGCTTGTCCTGGATCAGCGGGCCGCCGACGTACGCGTCGACCGTGGTGGTCCACGACTTGTTGTTCTTACGGTTCTGGCGAATCTTGCCCTGCGAACCGTCCTTGTTGACGTAATACCAGTTCTTCGGATCGCTCTGCAGGTCGGTCGGGATCCATTGGATCTGGCCACCGAAGTGCCATTCGTTCGTGCCGCGCTTGCCGACCTGGCTGATCACGCCGCCATCAGAACGACCGTAGGCCGCACCGTAGCCGCCGCTCATGATTTCCTGCTGGTCGATCGCACCGTACGGCAAGGTGATGCCGCCGAAACCGCTCAGCGGATCGGTGGTGTTGAAACCGTTGATGTAGTACGCGTTCTCGGTCACCGACGAACCGCCGAACGAGACCACCGAACCGCCAGTCGGGTTCGTGAACAGACCGCTACCGGCCACCACGCCCGGCGCCAGCAAGGCGATCGCCTCGGCGCTGCGCGCCAGCGGCAAGCGGGCCAGCTGCTCGGCGGTGATGACCGTGCGGGAATCCACGCCGCTGACATCAATGGTCGGCAGCGCATTGGCCTGCACCGTCACCGCGGACAGGTTCTGCGCGTTCTGGCCACCGAAAGACACCTCGGTACCGGAGCCCACGCGCAACGTGACGTTCGAACGCGAATCGACGACCTGGCCGTCGCGCTGAAGGCTGACCGTGTAGTCGCCCAAAGGCAGAGAACTCACCGCATAATGACCCGTCGAATCGACTGCCACCTGGCGGGTGATGCCCGAAGTACTCTTGACCAGCACGGTTTCACCGGCCTGTGCCTGACCGAAAATGCTACCGGTCGTCGACTGCGCCAGCGCGCCGGTGCCGACGAGGCACAGACCCAGCCCGATCGCCAGCGTTGTACGACGCAGTTGAGCTGTCGTGAAATTTTTATGCGAACTCATAAGTGGTAACTCCCCGAGGTTCGGCCCGAATTTCCGGGCACATGAAACTTTTTGTGTGTTTGTAAATCCAAGGGCGACATCCAGCAGGGACGCGGCTGGCTGCATGCCTATCAGGTGTTGGAAACGTACGGTCTTGTGCGAGCTTTTGCGCAAGTTACTGCGACGTTAATTCAAGAAAACACGAAGGTCAACACTTTCATAACTATAATTTTGCGGCTCATCGCTTGACTTTTGGAGTTGATTTGCGATAGCTACCCCATCGCCATCGGGCCTGACTAACAATGAACACGCAAGTAAACACGACTCCTGCTGCCGGCAGCTTCGCGGAGCGCATCAAATTGCTGATCCAACGGGTCGGCAGCGCGACGGAGATCGCCAGAATGTGCGGTTTTTCGGAAGGCGTTGTGCGTAGCTGGCGGGACGGCAACACGGACCCGTCCCGGGCGCGCTGCGTCACGCTGGCGCGTACCTTGGGCATTTCATTGGTCTGGCTGGTCGCAGGCGAGGGTGCGTTGCAAACGGATCCGGCTACTTCCGGTACAGACGATCAGTACAATTCGGAAAAGGTAACGCCGCACCGCTCCCGTCCCGAACTAAACGGTCAGCATGCCGTTGGCATGGCTGTCGATGCTCAGCGGCTCAACACGGCGGTGCGGATCCTGCAATCGGAACTTGATCTGGCCGGCAGCCCGCTATCGTTGTCCGACAACACCGACCTGCTGACCCAGCTCTACGAGATCCTGGCGCCCGGCGGTTCGCATGTGGATCCGCTAGCCATGGTCACGTTCAATCATCAGCTGGCCGAGCGGATTCGCCGGGAACGTGGCACCGCCTGATTCCCGATGGTCGGCCCCAAGCGGCCAAAGGGCGGTCATGACGACGAGCGCCACGCTTGTCAGAGCAGAGCGATGTCGGCGATGGCGCCGAACTGAGCCTTCAATTGTCCGAGCAACGCCAGCCGGTTTGACCGCACCGCGGGGTCTTCAGCATTGACCAGCACACCGTCGAAGAACGTATCCACCGGCACCTGCAGTTGCGACAGGCGCGTCAGCACGCCGGCATAATCGCCCGCGGCAAGCGCATCGGCGGTCTCCCGTTGCGCCGAGGCCAGGGCATCGGCCAGGTCGCGCTCTGCATCTGCCTCGAAATACGCCGGATCAATTGCCCGACTCACCAAGGAGGCGCCCTCTTCCACCTGCTTGCGCAGGATGTTGGCGACCCGTTTGTTGGCGGCCGCGAGGCTGACAGCCTCCGGGCGCCGACCAAACTCCGCGACAGCACGCAGGCGACGGTCGAAATCCAGCAGGCTGGCCGGGCGCACGGCGAGCACGGCCTCGAACTGTGCATTGTCGAAGCCCTGCTCGGCGTAATACCCGCGCAGGCGATCGAACACGAAATCACACAGCTCATCGGTCAGGATCGCGCGCCGTTGACCCGCGTCGAGCGATGGCGATTTGCCGTCCTTGCCCGGCTTGAGCCCCGCCGCCAAGGCCGTGTCCGGCAGTAGCTGCAGTGCCTCGACAAAGCTGCCACGCAGATCCAGTTCCATCGCGCCTTCAATCAACGTGCGCGCAAGACCCAGCGCGGCACGGCGCAGGGCGAACGGGTCCTTGTTGCCGCCTGGTTTCATTCCAACTGCGAAAATGCCGGCGAGGGTGTCCAGTCGCTCCGCTACCGCCAACACTTGCCCGAGCTTGCCGGCGGCGATCGCGTCACCGCCGAAACGAGGCTGGTAGTAGCCGTCGAGCGCCTCGGCCACATCGACCGATTCACCGTCATGAGTGGCGTAGTAGCGGCCCATCACACCCTGCAGCTCGGGAAATTCGCCGACCATGCGGGTCAGCAGATCGCATTTGCTCAAGGAGGCAGCGCGGGTAGCAGAAGCCGCATCGGCACCGACGCGATTGGCAATGATCCGGGCCAGCTCGGCCACTCGCACGGTCTTGTCCCACAGGCTGCCCAGCGATTGCTGGTAGGTAACCCCTTTCAGTTGCTCCTGATAGCCGGCCAGCGGCGTTTTCAGATCCTCGTCCCAGAAGAACTTGGCGTCGGCGAAGCGCGGCCGGATCACCCGTTCATAGCCTTTGCGGATTTCGGCCGGGTCACGGCTGTCGATATTCGCGATGCCGATGAAGTGCTCGGTCAGTTTCCCATTCGCATCGAATACCGGCACGAATTTCTGGTTCGCCACCATGGTGGTCACCAGGGCTTCGGGCGGCACGCCGAGAAAATCCCGTTCGAAGGTGCAGGCAATCGCCACCGGCCATTCGGTAAGGTTGGCCAGCTCGTCCAGCAGCGCGTCGTCCAGGCGCGGTACGCCGCCTGTCGATCCAGCCAGGCGTTCGACCTGATCGCGTATCCGTTGGCGCCGTTCCAGCGGATCGGCCAGCACGTTGCTGGCGCGCATCGCATCCAGCCAGCCGTCGGCATCGGCCACATGAACCGGTTGCGGATGCATGAAGCGATGACCGCGCGATTTGCGCCCGCTTTTCAGGCCAAGCACATCTCCGTCGATGATCTCGGCGCCATGCAGGATGACCAGCCAATGCACCGGCCGCACGAAGCTGTAATCGTGATCGGCCCAACGCATCGGCCGCGGGATCGGCAAAGCCTTCAATGCTTCATCGACGATGTCGGGCATCAGGGAGGCGGTCGTCCGCCCGGGCGTGATGGTACGCCACACGAACCACGCCCCCTTGTCGGTCTCGAGCTTTTCCAGCCGCTCGACTGGAACCCCGCAGGATTGGGCAAAACCGAGCAACGCTTTGGACGGCTGGCCTTCGGCATCGAGCGCAGCGCTCAGGGCCGGACCCCGCCGTTCTGCCGTCTGCTCGGGTTGGGTGGCGGCCACGCCTGGAACGTGCACGGCCAGGCGGCGCGGCGACGCATATGCCTGGGCCAGATCGAGCTCCGCCCCGATGCCGCGTTTGGCGAGGCCATCGCAGATGCCGCGCAGAAATGCCGCGGACAGCTCGTCCAGCGCCTTCGGCGGCAATTCCTCGGTACCCAGTTCGATCAGCAGCGATCGGGTGGCGCTCATGCGGCCTGCTCCTTCGCAGTTGTGGGACGTGCGTGTTTGAGTCCCGGAAAGCCAAGTTTCTCGCGCTGCGCGACATACGTTTCGGCCACACCGCGTGACAGCGTACGTACGCGCAGGATGTAGCGCTGACGTTCGGTGACGCTGATCGCGCGACGCGCATCGAGCAGGTTGAACGTGTGGCTGGCCTTCATCACCTGCTCGTAAGCGGGCAGCGGAAGGTTCGCCGCGATCAGCTGGTTGGCGGTTGTCTCGCACACGTCGAACCAGCGCAGTAGCTCGACCACATTGGCGTGCTCGAAGTTGTAGGTGCTCTGCTCGACCTCGTTCTGATGGAAAACGTCGCCATAGGTGACCGTGCCGCGCGCGCCATCGGTCCAGATCAGGTCGTATACGTTGTCCACGTTCTGGAGATACATCGCCAGACGTTCCAGGCCGTAGGTGATCTCGCCCATCACCGGCCGGCACTCGATCCCGCCCGCTTGCTGGAAATAGGTGAACTGGGTGACTTCCATGCCGTTCAACCAGACCTCCCAGCCGAGCCCCCAGGCGCCAAGCGTCGGCGATTCCCAGTTGTCCTCCACGAAACGCAGGTCATGCACCAGCGGATCGAGGCCAAGTTCCTTCAACGACCCGATGTACAGCTCCAGGATGTTTTCCGGATTCGGCTTCATCACCACCTGATACTGGTAGTAATGCTGCAGGCGATTGGGGTTCTGTCCATAGCGGCCGTCGGTGGGCCTGCGCGATGGCTGCACGTAGGCGGCGGCCCAGGGCTCGGGGCCCAGCGCACGCAGGAACGTGGCCGGGTGGAAAGTGCCGGCGCCGACCTCGGTGTCGAGTGGTTGCAGCAACACGCAGCCCTGCGCCGCCCAGTAGCGGTTGAGGGTCTGGATCACATCCTGGAAGGTGCGCGCGGACATGGCTTTCCGTGACCTTGGGTAAAGCGCGTTAGTATAGCCGCAGCTTGCTTTTCCACTGGATTATTGCGCACCGGCGTAGGCACCGAGGGGACATATCCGGATGGCCGCATCACCACAAATTGCCTCCCTGCTCGGTCGCCGTGGCCGGCTGGAGCTCGATGATTTGCTGGCCGCACTGGTGGTCGACGGTTACCTGTTGCCCGAAGACGCCAAACAGGTGCGCATGGGCGCGCGGGCCGGGCGCAGCATGGTGGAGCTGCACCCGCTGGTATTGATCGCCAATGCCAAGCTGCCGAATCAGAACGGAACGGGCCGGCCTTTGAGCCTGGAGAACCTGACCGAATGGCTGGCCGGTCACGCCGGATTGCCCTATCTGAAGATCGATCCGATGAAGATCAACGTCGCTTCGGTAACCCAGGTGGTGAGCCACGCCTACGCCAAGCGCCATCGCATCCTGCCGATCGCGACAGCTCCTGGCGAGGTGACCTTCGCCACGAGCGAGCCCTTTGATGCGGGTTGGGCTCCGGATCTGGCGCAGATGCTGCGACGGGACGTCAAGCGCGTCGTGGCCAGCCCGATCGACATCAACCGCTATCTGCAGGAGTTCTACGGTGTCCAGCGCTCGATCCAGCTGGCGCAGGATGCCAAGACCGGGAACGACAGCTCGGCGGCCATCCTCAACTTCGAACAGCTGGTCGAGTTGGGCAAGAGTGGCGAAGTCGGTGCCGACGACCGCCACGTCGTGCACATCGTCGACTGGCTGCTGCAATATGCATTCGAGCAACGCGCATCGGACATCCACCTGGAGCCGCGCCGTGAGACTGGACATATCCGCTTCCGCATCGACGGCATCATGCAGAAGGTATTCGAGTTGCCGGCACCTGTGATGACCGCGGTGACAGCGCGCATAAAGATCCTGGCGCGCATGGACGTCGCCGAGAAGCGTCGGCCGCAGGATGGTCGCATCAAGACACGCTCCGCTTCCGGTCGCGAGGTGGAATTGCGCATTTCGAACATGCCGACCGCGTTCGGAGAGAAAGTGGTGATGCGCATCTTCGACCCGGACCTGGTGGTCAAGGATTTCGCACAGCTCGGCTTTTCTCCCGGCGAGACTGCCAACTGGCGCAGCATGGTCGAGCGTCCGCACGGCATCGTGCTGGTCACCGGTCCAACCGGCTCAGGCAAGACCACGACGCTGTATTCCACGCTCAAGCATCTGGCCACGCCAGAGCTCAACGTATGCACGGTGGAAGATCCGATCGAGATGGTCTCGCCCGAGTTCAACCAGATGCAGGTGCACGCCGCGATCGATCTGGATTTCGCGGCCGGCGTGCGCACGTTGCTGCGACAGGACCCGGACATCATCATGGTCGGCGAGATCCGCGACCTGGAAACCGCGCAAATGGCGGTGCAGGCATCGCTGACCGGTCATCTTGTCCTGTCCACCCTGCATACCAACGATGCGCCGAGCGCCGTCACCCGCCTGCTCGACCTGGGCGTACCGCACTATCTGATCCAGTCCACCTTGACCGGTGTTGTCGCGCAACGATTGGTTCGCACACTCTGCCCGCACTGCAAGCAGCGTGCGTCGCAGGACCCGCATGCATGGACGGTTCTGACTCATGGCTGGGCGGTTCCGGTGCCGGAGCAAGTATTCGAACCTATGGGTTGCCTGGAGTGTCGCAATACCGGCTTCATGGGCCGTACGGGCATCTACGAGATGATGAAACTGTCGCCGCGGCTGCGGGGCTTGATCTCGGCGCAGCTCGACCTCAGTGGCTTTGGCCAGGCAGCACTTTCCGAAGGCATGCGGCCCTTGCGCATTTCTGCCGCCGACCAGGTCGCAGCGGGACTCACCACGGTGCAGGAGATTCTTACCGTGCTGCCGCCAATCGACGCGTTCAATGATACCCAGCCGTAAAGACGGCCAAACCACTCACGACATATCCCGCATGAAACCTGTATTGATCATCCGGACCGGCCGAGCGCCGGACGCCATCCGCGCCCGCCATGGCGATTTTCCTCATTGGTTCCGGCTTGGTGCGGGACTTCAGCTACGACAGCTCCGTGTCGTGGACGTGGCCTCTGGCGAAGCGCTGCCGTCGCCCCGGGAATTTTCGGGCGCCATGATCACCGGCTCCGCCGCCATGGTGACCGAGCGTGCTGCATGGAGCGAACGTGTCGCCGGCTGGATACGCGATGCAATGGATGCCGAACTTCCGTTGTTCGGCGTCTGCTATGGCCATCAGTTGATGGCACATGCACTGGGGGGACGCGTCGGCTATCTGCCGGGCGGTCGCGAAATCGGCACGCAGCCGATCGAACTCGCGCGGCATGCCAGACATGACCCGTTGACGGCCGGTCTGCCGGCGACTTTTCGCGCCCACACCACGCACGAACAAAGCGTCCTCGAGCCGCCTCCAGGCGCCACCGTGCTGGCCCGTTCAGCGCGGGAGCCGCATCAATTGCTGCGCTACAGCCCGCAGGCAGTCAGCACGCAGTTCCATCCCGAGTTCAACGCCGAAGTGATGCGTGCCTACATCAAGCGCAAGCATGTCGACATGCTGGGTGAGGGCGCGGATCCGCGGGAAATCTTCAGCGCCGTGGCAGCCACGCCCATTGCTCGCCGTCTGTTGCGCCAATTTTCCCGTCGACATGGTTGGCCCGCCGCCATCGCGCGCGCTGGCTCAACCGCGTAAGCGACGAGCGATCGCATCACGTGAGAACAGGGCAAACACCAGACCAAACAGAAACCCACCTATGTGCGCCCACCACACATAGGCGCCGTAACTTGGGCCTGCATAGCTGAACAGCAATTGCAGCAATACCCAAATCCCGATCAACAGGAACGCCGGCACCCGCACGAACTCCAGGTACAAGCCCAGCGGCAGAACCAAGCCCAAGCGCGCTCTGGGAAAAAGCGCCACATATGTACCCACCACAGCAGAAACCGCGCCACTGCAGCCAATGATGGGCAGACGCACACCCGCCAGAGACAATGCCCCAATCAGATTGGCGGCGATCCCTCCGATCACAAACAACGAGAGAAAACGCAGCGAGCCCAAGGCGCGCTCGCCCGGCAAACCGAAGATCACCAGGAACAACAGGTTGCTCAGAAGATGCAGCCAAGTTACGTGGATGAACAATGCCGTGAACAGACGCAGCAGAGCCGGATCCGTCAGTTGCGGCAGCAGCGCTTCGTGTGAGTCAAAAATATTTGCAGGTACGGTGCCCCATTCCAGCAACAGCGAAATCCGCTGCGACGGCGGCGATACCGCCAAGCCGACGAAGCACACGACACACACCGTAACCACCAGCAATGTGGCCCAATGCCATCGAGGACGGCGACGCGTTTCGACGTGAACAAACAAGGCCAACTCCGGACACGCGCACCAGATAGCGGCGACTGCTGCATCATAGGCGATGAATATTGTGACGATGCCGACGTCCCCCCGATTTTGAGTAGCACGTCGGTTTGGAGTCCAATCCCCCATCCGAAGGAGATTGGACGTGAAGAAGCGGTTTACCGAAGAGCAGATCATCGGCTTCCTGCGTGAGGCGGAGGCCGGCATGCCGGTGAAGGAGCTGTGTCGCAAGCACGGCTTCAGCGAGGCCTCGTACTACCTGTGGCGTAGCAAGTTCGGTGGCATGAGCGTCCCCGACGCCAAGCGGTTGAAGGAGCTGGAGACGGAGAACGGGCGGCTGAAGAAGCTGCTGGCCGAGCAAGTGCTTGAGAACGAGGTCATCAAGGACGCCCTGCGAAAAAAGTGGTGAGCGCACCGGCTCGGCGCGAGCTGGTGCGGCAGATGGTCGACAAGGGGTTGAGCGAGCGACGCTCGCTGGCGGTCGTGGGCATGAGCGCCAGCGCGTATCGCTACGCGACACAGCCGGATCGCAACGTGGAGCTTCGACAACGCATCGTGGCGCTGGCGCATCGATACAAGCGTTACGGCGTGGGGATGATCCATCTGAAACTGCGGCAGGCGGGGCTACTGGTGAACTACAAGCGCGTGGAACGGCTGTATCAGGAAGCGAAGCTGCAGGTGCGGCGGCGCAAGCGGAAGAAGGTGCCTGCTACCGAGCGACAGCCACTAGCCCGGCCCAAAGCCGCCAACGAGGCCTGGTCGATGGACTTCGTGTTCGATCGCACGGCCGAAGGCCGTGTCATCAAGTGCCTGACGGTCGTCGACGACGCTACCCACGAGGCGGTCGTCATCGAGGTGGAGCGGGCGATCTCCGGCATGGGCGTGACGCGCGTGATGGATCGCCTGGCGCAGACGCGTGGTCTGCCCAAGGTCATCCGTAGCGACAACGGCAAGGAGTTCTGCGGCAAGGCGATGGTGACCTGGGCGCATGAGCGTGGCGTGCAACTGCGTTTGATCGAGCCGGGCAAGCCGAACCAGAACGCCTACATCGAGTCGTTCAACGGCCGCCTGCGCGACGAATGCCTCAACGAGCACTGGTTTCCCAGCCTGCTGCATGCACGCGCCGAGATCGAACGCTGGCGGCGGGAATACAACGAGGAACGACCGAAGAAGGCGCTGGGCGGCCTGACACCTGCCGCCTATGCGAAGCAGTTAAAGTGACCCCGGACTCTAAACCGCCCCGCTACTCAATGCGGGGGGACGTCGATGCCGCAACAGCGTCGCCGTGGGCGGCCAAGCTGGAGGTTCGTGACCGGAGCCACCGCAATTCGCGACCTGCCCCCCAACGAGCGCCCAAGGAAGACCCATCGTGCCTGGCAAGATTTTGAAAGGCCATAAAGACGAAGGCCTCCCCGGATGGGGAGGCCTTCTTGGATAAAGCCCCTGGCGGTGACCTACTCTTGCATGGGCGAGCCACACTACCATCGGCGCATGCGCGTTTCACTTCTGAGTTCGGGATGGGATCAGGTGGTACCACGCCGCTATGGCCGCCAGGGAAGGGGTGGGAGCAGCGCTGACGCGCCGGCTCCGCATTCTTCTGAAGGGTTCGGTCTTGATGCCGCCGACCGAACGCTTCCGTGAGAGGGACTCTCACGTGGATAAATCGTAAACGAGTGACAAGCGTCGAGGTGAATTCGAATCAGACAAGCTTCGGGGAACCAACGAAGCGTCTTGGGGTTATATGGTCAAGCCGCACGGCTCATTAGTATCAGTTAGCTCAACGCATTGCTGCGCGTCCACACCTGACCTATCAACCACCTGGTCTTGATGGTGCCTTAAGGAGAGTCAAGCTCTCGGGAGATCTCATCTTGGGGCGTGCTTCCCGCTTAGATGCTTTCAGCGGTTATCACTTCCGTTCGTAGCTACCGGGCAATGCCATGGGCATGACAACCCGAACACCAGCGGAACGTCCACTCCGGTCCTCTCGTACTAGGAGCAGCCCCCCTCAAATCTCCAACGCCCACGACAGATAGGGACCGAACTGTCTCACGACGTTCTGAACCCAGCTCGCGTACCACTTTAAATGGCGAACAGCCATACCCTTGGGACCGGCTACAGCCCCAGGATGTGATGAGCCGACATCGAGGTGCCAAACACCGCCGTCGATATGAACTCTTGGGCGGTATCAGCCTGTTATCCCCGGAGTACCTTTTATCCGTTGAGCGATGGCCCTTCCATACAGAACCACCGGATCACTATGACCTACTTTCGTACCTGCTTGATCCGTCGATCTCGCAGTCAAGCACGCTTATGCCATTGCACACAGTGCGCGATGTCCGACCGCGCTGAGCGTACCTTCGTGCTCCTCCGTTACTCTTTGGGAGGAGACCGCCCCAGTCAAACTACCCACCATACACGGTCCCTGACCCGGATTACGGGCCGAGGTTAGAACGTCAAGCACTTCAGGGTGGTATTTCAAGGATGGCTCCACGCAAACTGGCGTCTGCGCTTCAAAGCCTCCCACCTATCCTACACAGAAGAACTCAACGTTCAGTGTAAAGCTATAGTAAAGGTTCACGGGGTCTTTCCGTCTTGCCGCGGGAACGCTGCATCTTCACAGCGAATTCAATTTCACTGAGTCTCGGGTGGAGACAGCGCCGCTGTCGTTACGCCATTCGTGCAGGTCGGAACTTACCCGACAAGGAATTTCGCTACCTTAGGACCGTTATAGTTACGGCCGCCGTTTACTGGGGCTTCGATCAAGAGCTTCGCCTTGCGGCTGACCCCATCAATTAACCTTCCAGCACCGGGCAGGCGTCACACCCTATACGTCCACTTTCGTGTTTGCAGAGTGCTGTGTTTTTGATAAACAGTCGCAGCGGCCAGGTTACTGCGACCCATCGACGCTCAGTCACGCACGTGACCACGTCAATGGGCGCACCTTCTCCCGAAGTTACGGTGCCATTTTGCCTAGTTCCTTCACCCGAGTTCTCTCAAGCGCCTTGGGATTCTCACCCTGCCTACCAGTGTCGGTTTGCGGTACGGTTTTTCTTAAGCTGAAGCTTAGTGGCTTTTCCTGGAAGCGTGGTGTCAGTCACTTCGCCCAATAGGGCTCGTCTCGGTGCTCGGCATAAAGGGTCCCGGATTTGCCTAAGACCCATGCCTACCGCCTTTCCCCGGGACAACCAACGCCCGGTAGACCTAACCTTCTCCGTCCCCACATCGCACTTAAGAAAAGTGCAGGAATATTAACCTGCTTCCCATCGACTACGCATTTCTGCCTCGCCTTAGGGGCCGACTCACCCTGCGCCGATGAACGTTGCGCGAGGAAACCTTGGGCTTTCGGCGTGGGGGCTTTTCACCCCCATTATCGTTACTCATGTCAGCATTCGCACTTCCGATACCTCCAGCAGACTTTACAATCCACCTTCACAGGCTTACGGAACGCTCCTCTACCGCGTGCCCATAAATGGGCACACCCCGAGCTTCGGTGCATCGCTTAGCCCCGTTAAATCTTCCGCGCAGACCGACTCGACCAGTGAGCTATTACGCTTTCTTTAAAGGATGGCTGCTTCTAAGCCAACCTCCTGGCTGTCTATGCCTTTCCACATCGTTTTCCACTTAGCGATGACTTTGGGACCTTAGCTGCGGGTCTGGGTTGTTTCCCTTTTCACGACGGACGTTAGCACCCGCCGTGTGTCTCCCGGATAGTCTGTCCTGGTATTCGGAGTTTGCCATGGTTTGGTAAGTCGCGATGACCCCCTAGCCATAACAGTGCTCTACCCCCAGGAAGATTCGTCCGAGGCGCTACCTAAATAGCTTTCGAGGAGAACCAGCTATCTCCGAGTTTGTTTAGCCTTTCACTCCTATCCTCAGCTCATCCCCATCTATTGCAACAGATGTGGGTTCGGTCCTCCAGTGCGTGTTACCGCACCTTCAACCTGGCCAAGGATAGATCACTCGGTTTCGGGTCTACTGCCAGAGACTATGCGCCCTATTCAGACTCGATTTCTCTTCGCCTCCCCTATACGGTTAAGCTTGCCACTGACAGTAAGTCGCTGACCCATTATACAAAAGGTACGCAGTTACCCTTGCGGGCTTCCACTGCTTGTACGTATACGGTTTCAGGGTCTATTTCACTCCCCTCTCCGGGGTTCTTTTCGCCTTTCCCTCACGGTACTAGTTCGCTATCGGTCAGTCAGTAGTATTTAGCCTTGGAGGATGGTCCCCCCATGTTCAGACAAGGTTTCACGTGCCCCGCCTTACTCAATTTCACACAAAATGCCTTTTCGTCGACTGGGCTATCACCATCTATGGCCGGGCTTTCCATCCCGTTTGACTAAAACATAATGTGCTTTTGGGCTAGTCCCCGTTCGCTCGTCGCTACTCAGGGAATCTCGGTTGATTTCTTTTCCTCCGGGTACTTAGATATTTCAGTTCCCCGGGTTCGCCCTGCATGGCTATGTATTCACCATGCAGTACTCCTTGCGGAGTGGGTTTCCCCATTCGGACATTGCCGGATCAAAGCTTGTTGCCAGCTCCCCGACACTTTTCGCAGGCTGCCACGTCCTTCATCGCCTCTGACTGCCAAGGCATCCACCGTATACGCTTAGTCGCTTGACCATATAACCCCAAGTCGCCTCGGGGCATGCACCCTCCTCAGGTGCAGCCAAGTTACTTCGTTTTCGTGCCTTAACACTTGTCTCGGTTCGGTTCGAACCAAGACGCTTGTCACTCGTTTACTTGTTTTCAAAGAACATCACGCCGGCCTCAATGCCGGATGATTTCAAAAATCTTTTGTGTGCAAACACATCCGCGTTTCAATGCTGTACCCAAGGGTGGTGGAGCCTATCGGGATCGAACCGATGACCCCCTGCTTGCAAAGCAGGTGCTCTCCCAGCTGAGCTAAGGCCCCATGGTGGTGGGTCTGGGTGGACTCGAACCACCGGCCTCACCCTTATCAGGGGTGCGCTCTAACCACCTGAGCTACAGACCCATAAAACTTGGGCCGTCAGGCCAGCATGTTGGTTGCATGCGGATGTGCAGGTGTCTTGTGTGGACGTCTTGCGTGATGACTCACGCCGTCATTTCTTGAAAGGAGGTGATCCAGCCGCACCTTCCGATACGGCTACCTTGTTACGACTTCACCCCAGTCATGGACCACTCCGTGGGCGTCGTCCTCCTTGCGGTTAGACTAACGCCTTCTGGAGCAACCCACTCCCATGGTGTGACGGGCGGTGTGTACAAGGCCCGGGAACGTATTCACCGCGGCATAGCTGATCCGCGATTACTAGCGATTCCGACTTCACGGAGTCGAGTTGCAGACTCCGATCCGGACTGGGATCGGCTTTCTGGGATTGGCTCCACCTCGCGGTATTGCAACCCTCTGTACCGACCATTGTAGTACGTGTGTAGCCCTGGCCGTAAGGGCCATGATGACTTGACGTCATCCCCACCTTCCTCCGGTTTGTCACCGGCAGTCTCCTTAGAGTTCCCACCATTACGTGCTGGCAACTAAGGACAAGGGTTGCGCTCGTTGCGGGACTTAACCCAACATCTCACGACACGAGCTGACGACAGCCATGCAGCACCTGTGTTCCGATTCCCGAAGGCACTCCCGCATCTCTGCAGGATTCCGGACATGTCAAGGCCAGGTAAGGTTCTTCGCGTTGCATCGAATTAAACCACATACTCCACCGCTTGTGCGGGCCCCCGTCAATTCCTTTGAGTTTCAGTCTTGCGACCGTACTCCCCAGGCGGCGAACTTAACGCGTTAGCTTCGACACTGATCTCCGAGTTGAGACCAACATCCAGTTCGCATCGTTTAGGGCGTGGACTACCAGGGTATCTAATCCTGTTTGCTCCCCACGCTTTCGTGCTTCAGCGTCAGTGTTGTCCCAGATGGCCGCCTTCGCCACTGATGTTCCTCCCGATCTCTACGCATTTCACCGCTACACCGGGAATTCCACCATCCTCTGACACACTCTAGCTGTCCAGTATCCATCGCCATTCCCAGGTTGAGCCCGGGGATTTCACGACAGACTTAAACAACCGCCTACGCACCCTTTACGCCCAGTAATTCCGATTAACGCTTGCACCCTTCGTATTACCGCGGCTGCTGGCACGAAGTTAGCCGGTGCTTATTCCTCAGGTACCGTCAGCCCCATAGGTTATTAACCCGTGGTATTTCGTTCCTGATAAAAGTGCTTTACAACCCGAAGGCCTTCTTCACACACGCGGCATTGCTGGATCAGGCTTGCGCCCATTGTCCAATATTCCCCACTGCTGCCTCCCGTAGGAGTCTGGGCCGTGTCTCAGTCCCAGTGTGGCTGATCATCCTCTCAGACCAGCTAGCGATCGTCGCCTTGGTAGGCCATTACCCTACCAACTAGCTAATCGCACATCGGTCCGTCCAACCGCGCGAGGCCCGAAGGTCCCCCGCTTTCTCCCGTAGGACGTATGCGGTATTAGCGTAAGTTTCCCTACGTTATCCCCCACGTCTGGGTAGGTCCCGATGCATTACTCACCCGTCCGCCACTCGCCACCCAAGGAGCAAGCTCCTCTGTGCTGCCGTTCGACTTGCATGTGTTAGGCATGCCGCCAGCGTTCAATCTGAGCCAGGATCAAACTCTTCACTTAAGTTTTCGATCGTCACATCGCCTTTGCAGACCATCATGACAATCTATCTTTCTGAAGCGTTGGTTCCCAACCAATCAAAACTCATTACTGACTTTTTACTTGGTGGGACGCTTGCATTGCTTGGACAGGTCATGACCCATTCAACACAAGACGTCCACACAATTCACCTGCGCACACTGTCAAAGATCGTTCGCTTGGCACCGACTTTCCGGTACCGCCCCAGAACGTTTCGTCCTAGGTGAGCCGCCCATTCTACATCGCTTTTCGTGACCGTCAACACCCTCGGTGAAGCTTTTTCGAGGCCGGCAATCCGTCTGCGACATTGGGCGACTGCGGGCCGCGAATAATACGGGCTACGCTTTATTTGGCAAGCGTTTCTTGATGAAAATTTCACGGAAGCGCTGCAAATGACTGTGGTGCCAACAGATTTTTCTTTTTCCCACAAGCCGCCGCCTACGCCATGCCCGCCAGCGCAGGCGGATCGTGATCACGCAAGCACGAGTCTCACGCGGGCGAAGTTGCGCTTGCCCACCTGGAGCACGCCTTCGAACCCGGCGTTGAAGACGCGTTGAGCGTCCTCCACCACTTCGGCGTCGATGCGCACGGCACGCTCTTTCAATTTGCGGCTCGCCTCGGAGTTGCTCCCGGTGAGCCCGGCGGCGGTCAACAAGGCAGGCAGTCGCATGCCTTCAACCGGCACCACGACATCGGCCTGCGGCAGCAGCGCGGTATCCCCCTCGCCGCGCACCACGGCATGCCAGCCGGCGATCGCCTGTTCCGCGGCACCCGCGTCGTGGAAGCGAGTAACCAGTTCGCGCGCGAGGCGCAGCTTGGCATCGCGCGGATTGAGTGCACCGCTGGCAATGTCGTGTTTCATCCGGGCCAGGTCGTCCAGCGACACATCGAAGCTGAGCAGCTCGAACCAGCGCCACATCAGCTCGTCGCCGATCTTCATGGTCTTGGTGACGATGTCGATCGCCGGCTCGTTGATGCCGATGTAGTTGCCCAGCGACTTGGACATCTTGTTGACGCCATCCAGGCCTTCCAGCAAGGGCATGGTCAACACGATCTGCGGCCGCTGGCCGTGATGTTCCTGCAGCGCGCGGCCCATCAGCAGGTTGAACTTCTGGTCGGTGCCGCCCAGCTCCACGTCCGCTTTCAACGCCACCGAGTCGTACCCCTGCACCAGCGGATACAGGAACTCGTGGATCGCGATCGGCTGCTGCGCCGCATAGCGTTTGGTGAAATCGTCGCGCTCGAGCATGCGCGCCACGGTGTGCTGCGCGGCGAGCTTGATCATGTCGGCGGCGGACATCTGGCCGAACCATTCGGAATTGAAGCGCAACTCTGTCCTCTCGCGATCGAGCACCTTGTAAACCTGCTCGGCGTAGGTTTCGGCATTGGCCAGCACATCGTCGCGGGTGAGCGGCTTGCGGGTGACGTTCTTGCCGGTGGGGTCGCCGATCATGCCGGTGAAGTCGCCGATCAGGAAAATCACCTGATGGCCCAGATCCTGAAACTGACGCATCTTGTTCAGCAGGACGGTATGGCCCAGGTGCAGATCGGGCGCGGTGGGATCGAAGCCCGCCTTGATCCGCAGCGGACGCCCGCTTTTCAGCCGCTCGGCCAGATCCTCCCGCTTGATGATTTCGTCGGCGCCACGCGCAATCGTGGTCAGCGCCTGCTCAAGCTCGCTCATGCATTTCTCTCAAAGGTTGCTGTGGACGGCAGCCAGCGGCAACGCGGCCGTGCTGCCGCCGTTAATTGTGTGTTAACCAGGAATATCGCGCAAACCCTTGATGGAAAAGGCGTTGACGCGATTTACACATGACCGCTATGGTACGCGCAGTTTGTTACTTTGTACTGCGGGGCGTTCATAGCATGGCTGAAGAAAAGCAGGGCACGCGGCACGGCCGCAAGCTGGCGATCTGTCGCAAGGCCCAACGCCGTCACTCCCATTTCTACGAGCGCTGTTCGCATTGGTCGTTCAATCGTTCGGGTGAGATCGAGCCTATCCGCTGGCATCGCGAACGTTTCGTTCTCGCCGGCACCGCACTGCTGATCACCCTGCTTTCCGGTTTCATCATGCCCGCCTGGGCCAGCGCGATGCGCCCCGCACCAGCCGCCGAAGTCCATTCCCTCCTGCCGCTGGCGCTGCCCAGAGTGGCGCCGGTCGCGGGCGCCGTCGCCGTGGACGACTGGCAGGTGGTGCGCGTGCGGCCCGGACAGACGCTGTCGGATATCTTCAACGCCCGCGGACTCGGCATGGCCGATCTGCAAAAAGTGATGGACGCCGCCGGTAACGCGAAATCTGCGCTGCACAATATCCGTCCTGGCCAGGAGTTCGATTTCCTGATCGGCAGCGACGGCAGCCTCAACGGCTTCCGTTTCGATCAGGACCAGGCCACTCGAGCAATCGTCCGACTCGACGGCGCGCAACCTACCGTGTCGATCCAGCAACGCGACATGGATTTGCGCGAACAGGTGGCTCATGGGGTCATTCGCAGCAGCCTGTACGCCGCCGGGGACCAGGCGGGCATGGATGCGGCAATGGTCGGCAAGCTGGCGGATCTGTTCAAGTACGACGTGGATTTCGTGCAGGACCTTCGCCTCGGCGACAGCTTCACGGTGATCTACAACGACATCTACCGCGATGGCGTGCGCTACGGCGAAGGCGACATTCTCGCTGCCGAGTTCATCAACCAGGGCAAGCGCTACACCGCCTATCGTTTCAAGAAGGCCGATGGCGCCTATGGTTGGTTCAGCGAGGATGGGCGACCGATCCAGAAATCCTTCCTGCGCATCCCGGTCGACTTCACCCGGATATCGTCAACCTTCAGCGTGGCGCGCCTGCATCCGATCCTGGGCCGCATGCGTGCGCACAAAGGTGTCGATTACGCAGCGCCCAGCGGCACGCCGATCCACGCCGCTGGCGATGGCGTGATCAAGTATCACGGCTGGGAACGGGGCTACGGCAATTTCGTCGTGATCCAGCACAACGGCACGATCAGTACTGCGTACGGTCATATGTCGCGCTTCGTGAAAGGCCAGCACGTCGGCGAGCACGTGCGGCAGGGCGAAGTGATCGGCTACGTGGGCATGACCGGCCTGGCCACCGGCCCGCACCTGCATTACGAATTCCGCGTGAACGGCACCCAGCGCAATCCGCAAACGGTGACGTTGCCGCAACCGCAGCCCCTGCCGGCAGCGCAGCTGGCGCGTTTCAAGGCGCAGGTAGTGAAGCCCCAACTGGCGCGGCTGACCGAACTGGACGCCCACATCAGGCTGGCCCGTACGAACGCTCCCGCCAACAACGACAACTGAGCGCGACGCACGCGTGAATGACGCCTCTTCGGCGCTGTATCTCGGTCTGATCTCCGGCACCAGCGCGGACAGCATCGACGCGGCGCTGGTCCGTTTTGGCGGCGGTACACCGCAGTTGTTGGCCACCCATGCCTATCCGTGGCCTTCGGATTTGCGCGATCGCATGCTTGCGCTGGCACAGGGCGAAGGTGCGCTCGACCTGGACGCGTTTGGACGTCTGGACGTCGAAATAGGGCACTGCTTTGCCGATGCCGCCCTGCAGTTGCTCGAACAATGCCGGATCGCGCCGCGGGAGGTCCGCGCGATCGGTTCGCACGGGCAGACGCTGCGTCACCGCCCCACCGGCGAGTATCCGTTCACGTTGCAACTGGGCGATCCCAGCGTTATCGCCGAGCGTTGCCGCATCGAGGTGGTGGCCGATTTTCGCCGTGCCGACATCGCTGCCGGCGGCCAGGGCGCGCCGCTGCTGCCGGTGCTGCACGCCATGCTGCTGGGCCGACCGGGCGTTTCCCGCGTGGTCCTCAACCTCGGTGGCATTGCCAACATCACGGTACTCGCCGGCGATGGCAGCGTGCTCGGCTTCGACACCGGACCGGCCAACGGCCTTCTCGATGCCTGGTGCCAGCGCCATCGAGGCGAACCGTTCGACCGCGATGGCGCGTTCGCGGCGAGTGGCTGCATTGACCAGCAGTTGCTCGATGCGATGCTGGCCGATCCCTATTTCTCTTTGCCACCGCCGAAGAGCACCGGTCGCGAATATTTCCACCTTGCATGGCTGGCCACGCATGCGCGGCTGGGCTCGATAAGCCCCGCCGATGTGCAGACGACACTGCTGGAGCTGACCGCGCGCAGCGTCGCCGCCGCGATCGTTCAACACGCACCGTCCGCCGGGGAGGTTCTCGCGTGCGGTGGCGGCGTACACAATGGTGCCTTGATGCGGCGCTTGGCCGAGCTGCTTGCCCCGCGCGTGGTGCTGAGCACGTCGCGTTACGGGGTCGATCCTGATTTTCTCGAAGCGACCGCGTTTGCGTGGCTGGCGCGGCAGCGTCTGCTCGGCCTGCCCGGCAACCTGCCGGCGGTGACCGGTGCACGCGGTCCGCGGGTGCTGGGGGCGATCTACTCGGCACCCGCGCCGGAGGAGTCCGCAGACCGGATGCTTTCCGGCGCCAGCTGAGTCGGATGAGTCTGCGCCAACGCGCGCAACGCTTCCTGGAACGCGCCTTGTTCTGCCGCTTCCCAATGATCGCCCGGCTGGATCAGCGCCTGCGGGTCACGCAGGCTTTCGCTGAACTGTTGCGCGGCCGACATGCCCAGGCCATTGCGCAAGGCATGCAGCAGAACCTCGTTGATCGACCATTGCCGATCCCTGGCCATCGCCCTCACGCGCTCGGCCAGCAGGCTGTCGACGTGTTGCAAGATCATGTCCGGCACAAGCGTCACTCCGTGTTGCACATGCCCCTGCACCGGATAGTTGCACGGCCGTGGTTGAGCGGGTCATCGCGACCGCAATTCCGTGTATCACTTGGCAATTGCACTGTGAGCACCGCCACGCTGGCTGCAACCGACGGCTGCCGTCAGCCCGCGGCCTCGGCTTGTTCGCGCTCGCGTTCCATGCCGCGCAGGCGTGGCCACAGACAAGCGAACAGCAGCATGGCGGGCAGCACGGCCAGCACCGTGATGATGAAATAACCGCCGTAACCAGCCGCCGTGGCGATACCGCCGGCAAAGAACCCCAGCAGTTTGCCCGGCAGGTTGACCAGCGAACTCAGCAGGGCGTACTGCGTGGCGGTGTGTCGTCGATTGACCAGGGAAGAGAGGAAGGCCACGGTTGGTGGACCCAGCATGCCGAGGGTGAGGTTCTCGCCGGAGATCACCAGGGTCAGCACCACCAGATTGGATGGGTGCGCGATCAGCAAGAGGTACAGCAGGTTGCTGCAGCCACACAGCACGATGGTGACGCCGAGCGGCCGCCACGCGCCCCAGCGCGCCACCGCCGCGCCGCCGATGAACACGCCGACGATGCCGATCCAGATACCGTAGATCTTGGTGATCGTGCCGATCTCGGTTTTCGAAAAGCCCATGTCGCGGTAGAACGGGCTCATGATGCCGCCGATGGTGGCCTGCTCGGGCATCTTGAACAACAGCAGAAACAGCAGGATGACACCGGCCAGCGCCCAACCGTAACGACGGAAGAAGTCGGCGAACGGATCGATCACGCTCTCGCGCATCGCATCGCGCCAGCGCTCCGGGCGAGTGCGCAGCACATCGGGCTCACGCGCCATCAGCGTGGTCGCCACCGGCACCATCATGGCCACGGCCATGGCCGCGTAAACCAGTCGCCACGACACATGGTCGGCCAGGATCAGCGCCACGGCACCGGCCACCAGCAGGCCGATGCGGTAGCCGAGCGCGTAGGTCGCGACCAGCGCACCCTGCGCATCGATCGGCGCGATCTCGATGCGATAGGCATCCACCGCAATGTCCTGGGTGGCGCCGAACAACGCCACCAGCAGCGTGGCGATGACGAACGGCACCAGCAGCGCTGGTGTCAGCACGGCCATGGCCAGCAGGCCGCCAGCCACGCCCAGCTGCGCGAACAGCAGCCAGCCGCGGCGCTGCCCCAGACGGGAAAAGCCGGGGATTCGCCAGTGATCGAGCAACGGCGCCCACACGAACTTGAGTGCGTACGCCATGCCGGCGCTGGCGATCATCGTGATGTCCTTCAACACGATGCCGTTTTCCTTCAGCCAGTAGGCAAGCGTACCGGCCACCAGCAGAAACGGCAGGCCGGAGGAAAAGCCGAACAGAAACATCGTCCACGCCGCCGGCTGCGCGAACGCGCGCCATACCGATGGCTTCGCCGGCCGACCCGCCAACGGCTCAGTCGGCATAGTCGACGATGTAGGGCGCGTGATCGGAGAAGCGTTCGCCGCGGTAGACCGAGCAATCCTTCAATCGGCCACGCAGCGACGGCGTGCACACCTGGTAGTCGATCCGCCATCCGACGTTGTTGGCCCGCGCCTGGCCGCGGTTGGACCACCAGGTGTATTCGACCGCTTCAGGCTTGATCGCGCGAAAACTGTCGACCCAGCCACGCTCATGGAACAGCAAGTCCAGCCACGCGCGTTCCTGCGGCAGGCAGCCGGAGTTCTTCTGGTTGGAAGACCAGTTCTTGATGTCGTTCTTCGTGTGCACGATGTTCCAGTCGCCGCAGATCACGTAGTCGCGGCCACTGCTCAACCACGCATCGAAGATTGGCGTGATCCATTCCATCGCCTTGAACTTGAACTGCTGCCGCTCGTCGCCGGAGGAGCCCGACGGGAAGTACAGCGATACCACGCTGAGGTTGCCGAAGCGCGCCTCGATGTAACGCCCCTCGTTGTCGAACTCGTCCCAACCCAGTTCGGTCAACACCTGATCGGGCTCGCGTTTGGCGTAGATCGCCACGCCGCTGTAGCCCTTCTTGCTGCTGGCGTCGCGGTAGAAGCAATGGTGGCCGTCAGGGCGGAACATCGCGTCGATCAGCTGGCCTTCCTGCGCCTTGGTTTCCTGCAGACAGACCACGTCGGCTTCCTGTTTGCGCAGCCAGTCGAACATGCCCTTGTTGGCGGCCGAGCGAACGCCGTTGGCGTTGAGGCTGATGATGCGCATGGGGTCATCCGAAGTCGTGATGGGTGATCATAACAACGGCGGTGCCGCGATCGCGGCACCGTCGGTCTCCACGCCGATCGGTGAGGCAATCTCGTCTGGCTGAACGTCGCATGGACCTGCTGCAGCAGCGGCGAGTTGTACCATGGCGACCGCTCCAGGCAGAGCCTCTGTCATGGCCGTCCCGATCCCATCAGCGAGACAACCCGTGCACGATTACCAGCGCGACTTCATCGAACTCACCCTGCAGCGCGGCGTACTTCGCTTCGGCGACTTCACCCTGAAATCAGGTCGCCAGAGTCCCTATTTTTTCAACATGGGGCGGATCGATTCCGGCGCCGCACTGGCCCAGCTCGGCCGTGCATACGCAGCCGCCGTGATGAATGCCGGCATCGCCATCGACATGCTGTTCGGCCCTGCCTACAAGGGCATTGCGTTGGCCGCGGCCACCGCCATCGCGCTGGCCGAACAGCACCAGCGCGATCTGCCGTGGGCCTACAACCGCAAGGAGGCCAAGGACCACGGCGAGGGCGGGGTGCTGGTCGGTGCGCCGCTGACCGGCCGAGTGCTGATCGTCGATGACGTGATGACCGCCGGCACCGCCGTACGCGAGTCACTGGCACTCATTCGCGCACACGGCGCGACCCCAGCCGGCGTGCTGATTGCCCTGGACCGGCAGGAGCGCGGCCAGGGCGAGCGCTCCGCCGCGCAGGAGGTCGCCGCCGACCATGGCATCCCGGTCATCGCGATCACCGGCCTGGACGACGTGCTGGCCTATGCCGGCGAACAGCCCGGCCTGGCCGGCGAACACTCCCGGCTGCTCGCGTACCGGGAACGCTACGGGGTTCAGTGCTGAGTTCACCGACGGTTGCGTAGACTCCAGCGAACCCGATCACAGCGGCAGCGTTTGCCGCGACACACGGCTAGGCAGCGCGATGACGATGGCTATACTGGAAGGCAAGGGGAATTTCATGCCTAGATCATTACTTGTCGCTGCTGTCGTCATGCTGCTTGCAGGCGTGGCGGCGCACGCCCAGAACACCGGCAACATCCGCTACAAGTGGTACGACGGGCAGGGCCTGATGCATTTCAGCGACAGCCTCACCGCCGACGCCATGAAGTTCGGCTACGACCTGGTCAACGATCGCGGCTTGGTGGTGCAGCACGTGCCGCGCCAGCTGAACGCCCAGGAGCGCGCCGCAGCCAACAAGCTGGCCGAGGAGCAGGCGGCGAAGCAGCGCGCGGCGCAGCAAGTCATCGATGCCGAGACGCAGATGATGGCAGCCTATCCGGACGAGGAGTCCTACCGGATCTCGCAGCAGCAGGCGCTGGATACCATCGACCAGCAGATCCATACCACCCAGATCAACCTGCGCAGCCAGGAAAAGGCGCTGACCGACCTGCTCGGCCGCGCCGCCGATCTGGAAAACGCCAAACAAACCGTGCCCAAGTTCCTGATCGACAGCATTGCGCAGCAACGCGGCATCGTTACCGGCCAACGCACCACGCTGCATCGCCAGCAGGAGTTGCGCGCGCAGACCGTGCAGGATCAGGCCAAGCAGCTCGTCCGTTATCGCGAGCTCGAGGCGGCGCAGAAGAAGTCGTCGGAATAAGTGGGCATGCAACAGCGTGCTGAGCGCGCAAGTCGTGCAGCCCGCCACGGCCTGAACTGCCGTCATGGATATCTTTGCAGCCGGACACAGCGATCCCGACCTCGTCGGGGTCGCTGTTTTCAAAAGGGCAGCTTGAGCTTGAAGTCCACTGCAAGCAGCTGCTTGCGGAAAGCCTGCTGGATCCGCTTCAGCGCTGCCGCGTTGTCTGCTTCGAAACGCAACACCAGCACCGGCGTGGTATTGGAAGCGCGCACCAGGCCCCAGCCATCCGGCCAGTCGGCGCGCAGGCCATCGATGGTGATCAGGGTCGCTTCGTCGAAGTTCGCCTGCTGGCGCAGCTTGTCCATGAAACGGTAATGCTCGCCTTCGTCCAGCTCGACCTTGAGCTCGGGCGTCGAGACACTGTTGGGCAGGGTCGCGAAGATCTCCTCGGGGCTGCGCCCCTGCAGGTCGCCCGCCAGAATTTCCAGCAGTCGCGCAGCGGCGTAAATGCCGTCGTCGAAGCCGAACCAGCGCTCCTTGAAGAAGAAATGCCCGCTCATTTCGCCGGCCAGCTCGGCGCCGGTCTCGCGCATCTTGGCCTTGATCAGCGAATGGCCGGTGCGCCACATCAAGGGGCTGCCACCGGCATCGAGGATTTGACCCTTCAGATGACTGGTGCACTTGACGTCGTAGATCACGGTAGCGCCGGGCTGGCGCGACAGCACATCGCGCGCGAACAGCATCAGCAGCCGATCCGGATAGATGATTTCACCGGACTGCGTCACCACGCCGAGGCGGTCGCCGTCGCCGTCGAAGGCAATGCCCAGGTCGGCACCGGTCCGCTTCACCGACAGGATCAGGTCCTCCAGGTTGTGCGGGTCCGAAGGATCGGGATGATGGTTGGGGAAGGTGCCGTCGACGTCGCAGTACAGCGGAATCACCTCGCAACCGACGCCTTCCAGCACCTGCGGCGCAATCGCGCCGGGAATGCCGTTGCCGCAGTCGACGACCAGTTTCAGACGACGCTCTGCGAGCACGTCGGAGACGATCTTCTCGATGTAGTCGGGCGCCACGTCGACCTGGCGCAAGCCGCCATGGCCGCCACTTTCCAGCGCGCCGCTGGCGATGCGCTGGTACAGGTCCTGGATCGCGCCTTCGGCAAGGGTCTCGCCACCGACCACGATCTTGAAGCCGTTGTAATCCGGCGGATTGTGGCTGCCGGTGACGGCCACGCCACAGCCGGTGTTGAAGCGGTACGCGGCGTAATAGACCACCGGCGTGGGCACGGCGCCGATGTCGATCACGTCGATGCCGGCCGCGCGCAGGCCGTCGGCGAGCGCACCGGCAAGCTCCGGCCCGGACAGCCGGCCATCGCGGCCCACCACGATTTCGCGCAGACCTTTCTCGCCCATCAACGTGCCGATCGACTGACCGAGCGCGTGCGCGACGTCCTTGTTCAGGCTCTTGCCGACCACGCCGCGCACGTCGTAGGCGCGGAAGATGTTCGGGTCGACCGCGGTCACCGCCGCGACCGGCGGCGCGGGCACAGCCGCCGGCTTGGGCGGTGCGGCCGGTGCGGCAACGGTCTGCGTGCGCGCCGGCAGCGGCACCTCCTCGGGTTCATCGACGACGACCTCGCGCCGGCGCATGCGCAACCGCAACAGGTAGGCACCGGCACCCCAGTCCGAGCAACGCCAGCAGCGCGGTCAGCGGCCACACGCGTGGCAGCACGATGAAGGCGCCCGGAAGGCCGGCACCGACGCTGAACACGCTGCCCGCCACCGGCTTGCTGGTCGCTTCGGCGTCTGCCGAAGCGGCGCCGTGCGAAAACAGCTGCACGTTGCCGTGCTCGTCGCCCTGGCGCAGGTCGAGGCGACCGCCTGCGGGCGAGATCGTGTCGAAGCGTTGCCGCAATGGCGCGAAAGGCAGTTCCACCCAGGCCCACGCCTGGGCCTGCTGCGGCGGCCCCAGCGGTATCACCAGGCTCAGCCGGCGATCGCCGCCGCCGTAGGAAACGCTCTGCGCCAGCGGAATGCCTTCGGCGCTCTGGGCCGCCATCAGCTGCGCCGCCTTGGCGTAACCGAACTCGCGGTAATTGGCCTTCAACACCTCGTTCAGATCGCCGCTGTACAGCTCCAGCTTCTTTGCCTGCGGCAATTGCCGGCGCAGCGCCGCCGCCGACTGTGCCGGATCGCTCATCAGCGTCGCCGGGTCCAGCCCCGCCAGCACCTTCTCGACCTTGCCACGCTGTGTCGCCACCTCGTCGGCCATGGCCTGCACGGCCTGATCCTGGGCGGCGTGGACCCGCGCGATCGCGCTGCTTTCGTCGGCGATCAGCCAGGTCTGCCAGGCGCAGAACAGCCCCAGCATGAGCAGGAGGGTTGCGCCCGCCAGCGGCAACAACGCCCGCCAGTCGACCTGCAGGTTGCGCAGCCGTTCCTTCGCCATGTCTATCGCCATGTCCGCCCCCGCGGCTGTGTCTGCGCGTGGATCCGAGGGATGTCGGACCCGCGCCTGTTCATTGGATGCCGGTCGAGCCGAAACCGCCGCTGCCGCGTTCGCTCGGCGCAAAATCGGCCACGATGTTCAACCGCGCGTTCGCCACCGGCACCAGCAGCAACTGGGCGATGCGATCGCCCACCGCAATGGTGTACGGCTGCGTGCTGCGGTTCCAGCATGAAATCATCAACGGGCCCTGGTAGTCGGCGTCGATCACGCCGACCAGGTTGCCCATCACCAGGCCGTGCTTGTGACCCAGGCCCGAGCGCGGCACGATCAGCGCGCACCAACCCGGATCGCCGATGTGGATCGCGATGCCGCTGGGCACCAGCGCGCTTTCGCCCGGCGCGAGCGTCAGCGGCTGTTCCAGTGCCGCACGCAGATCCATGCCGGCACTGCCGGGCGTCGCCGCCTGCGGCAACGGGATGGCGTCACCCAGCCGTGGGTCGAGAATCTTCAATTCGACGTCGATCGTCATGCGCGAGCCGCCCGGTAACGTGCGGCCACCTGCGCGATCAACTGCCGCGCCAGTTCGGGTTTTGCCGCCCGCGGCAGCTCCACCGCGCCATCGGCCCAGTACAGGGTCAACGCATTGTCGGCCGCCTCGAAACCGAGGCCGCCGCCCACCTGGTTGGCCGCAATCATGTCCAGTCCCTTCTGGCGCAACTTGCCCTGCGCGTAGCTCGCCACATCATGCGTTTCCGCGGCGAATCCGACCAGGAACGGGTGCGCGGTTTGCGCCGAAAGGCTGGCCAGGATGTCCGGATTCTCGGTCAGGCGCAGGCCCAGGTCGCCGCCATCATGCTTCTTCAGCTTCAGCGCGGAGACTTCGAGCGGTCGGTAATCGCCCACCGCCGCCGCACCGATGTAGATGTGCGCGTGCGCCGCCGCCTCGATCACGGCCGCGTGCATCTGTGCCGCGCTGCGCACATCGATGCGCCGCGCCACGCCGGCCGGGGTGGCCAGGCTGACCGGTCCAGCCACCAGGGTCACTTCCGCACCGGCCTGAGCGGCCGCTTGCGCCACCGCGAAACCCATGCGGCCGGAACTGCGATTGCCGATGAAGCGCACCGGGTCGATGTCTTCATAGGTCGGGCCGGCGCTGACCACGACCGTCAGGCCGGCCATGGAACGGTCACCGAACGAAGCGGCCAGCGCATCGCGCAATTCGTGCGGCTCCAGCATGCGGCCGCTGCCGATGTCACCGCAGGCCTGGTCTCCAACTGCCGGCCCCAGCATCTGCGCGCCGTGTTGGCGCAAGGTCGCGATATTCGCCTGCACCGCAGGGTGCGCCCACATCTGCTGGTTCATCGCCGGCGCCAGATACAGCGGCGCGGCGCTGGCCAGACATAGCGTGGTCAGCAGGTCATTGGCGTGGCCGTGCGCCAACCGCGCCAGCAGGTCGGCGCTGGCCGGGGCCACCAGAATGCGCTCGGCCCAGCGCGCAAGTTCGATATGGCCCATCGCCGCCTCCGCCTGCGCATCCCACAGGCTCACGCGCACGGCTTGGCCGGACAGCGCCTGAAACGTGGTCGGGCTGACGAAATGGGTGGCGCCCTCGGTCATCACCACACGCACCTCGGCGTCGAGATCACGCAGACGTCGAACCAGTTCGCAGGATTTATAGGCGGCGATGCCGCCGGACACTCCCAGCAGAATGCGGCGTTGGGCAAGACTCATGTAAGACGGGCCTGACATTCGGGCAGAGCCGTAGCTTACCGGATTCATTCGCCGGCACCGCTGCCTGACGGAGGCCCCGTCCGGCACCTTGCGGGGATGAGTATCCGCGACTGGCCTGAAGGGGAACGTCCCCGCGAAAAACTGCTTGCGCGTGGCAGCACTGCACTGTCCGACGCCGAGCTGTTGGCGGTGCTGCTGGGCAGCGGCAGCCGCGGCAAGGATGCTCTGGCGCTGGGCCGCGAACTGCTCGCCAACGCCGGCAGCCTCGGCGCGCTGCTCAGCCGTCCAGAGCAGCAGATTCGTGCCGGCGGGCTGGGACCGGCCAAGCGCGCCCGCATCGCCGCCGCACTGGAACTGGCCCGGCGCAGCCTGGCCGAACAGCTTCTGGAAAAGCCCAGCCTGGGCAACCCGCGCGACAGCGGCGACTACCTTCGCGCCCGGCTACGGCATCTGCCGTATGAGGTGTTCGGCTGCCTGTATCTGGACAACCGCCACCGCGTGCTGGCGTTCGAGGAACTGTTCCGCGGCACCGTGGACGGCGCCAGCGTGCATCCGCGCGAAGTGGTGCGGGCCTGTCTGCAGCACAATGCCTGCGCGGTGATTTTTGCCCACAACCATCCATCCGGGGTGGCCGAGCCCAGCGCGGCCGACCGCGCGATCACCCATGAGCTGCGCGATGCGCTGCAACTGGTCGGCGTGCGCGTGCTCGACCACCTGGTGATCGGCAGTGGCGAGCCGGTGTCGATGGCGGCACGCGGCCTGATCTGAACACGGTGCACGCAAAAAAAGGCGTGGCAGGAGCCACGCCGTGGAGCCCAAATCGGGGTCTCACTGCCGCGTCTATGGAGGGGAGTGCATGGCGCGGCGCGGGCATTGTGGCAACGCCGCATGACAGACGGGTGACGCACGGATCCCGAAAGCCGCGCCAAGCTGCCGAAACTTATGCACAAAACGGCAATACCTCCACTTGCCGCACCTATCGAGACCTGGTTTGCAAGTTGTAGACGCAATCCGTTGATATACATCATCTATTTCCTTCGATTACCCTTTTTTTGGCTTCGTCAGCGGCCCGAGGCAAAGCCAGCCGCGGCTTTCCCCACAGACTTATCCACAAGAGCTGGTCGCCGCGGCGCACCAAACGCGACCCTGCCGTGGCCGTCTCGTTTGCCACGCCGTGAGCGTCGCCAGAAGCACTTCGCCGGCATGACCGTCTGTTAGGATTGCCGGTTCCATCACGAAACCGATCCCATCCGTGAAAGAACCGCTGCGCGAACTGGTGCTGCAGGCGATCCAGTCCCTGCAAAACGATGCCACCCTGCCTGCCGATCCGGGCCCGCCCGGCTTCGTCATCGAACGCGCACGCAGTCGCGAACACGGCGATTTCGCCTGCAACGCGGCAATGCTGCTGGCCAAAGCCGCCCGTGCCAAACCACGCGAACTGGCGGAGAAGCTGGTGGCGGCGTTGCCCGCCAACACGCTGGTGGGCAAGGTGGAGATCGCCGGCCCCGGCTTCATCAACTTCCATCTGGCCGCTGGCGCCTACCACGCCGAAGTGCGCCGGATCATGGCCGAAGGCGCCGCCTACGGGCGCAACGCCAGCGGCAAGGGCCGGACGGTCGGCGTGGAATTCGTTTCGGCCAATCCGACCGGCCCGCTGCACGTGGGGCACGGCCGCAATGCGGCGATCGGCGACTGCCTGAGCCGCCTGCTCGACGCCGCCGGCTGGAACGTGAAGCGCGAGTTCTACTACAACGATGCCGGCGTGCAGATCGCGAACCTGGCGATTTCGGTGCAGGCGCGTGCGCGTGGGATCACTCCGGACGACAGCAACTGGCCGGAGAACGGCTATCGCGGCGACTACATCGCCGAGGTGGCGCGCGCCTATCTGGACCGCGAATCGGTGGTAGCCGATGGCGAAACCATCACCGGCGCGGGTGATGTCGATGACCTCGACGCGATCCGCCGCTTCGCCGTGGCCAGCCTGCGCCACGAGCAGGACCTGGACCTGCAGGCCTTCGGCGTCGGCTTCGACACCTATTTCCTGGAGTCGTCGCTGTACACCGACGGCAAGGTGGAGGAGACCGTGCGGGAATTGATCGCGCATGGCCACACCTACGAGGACGGCGGCGCGCTGTGGTTGCGCACCACCGATTTCGGTGACGACAAGGACCGCGTGATGCGCAAGTCCGACGGCACCTACACCTACTTCGTGCCCGACGTGGCTTACCACCTGTCCAAGTGGCAACGCGGTTACGGCAAGGCCATCACCGTGCTCGGTTCCGACCACCACGGTTCGCTGGCACGGGTAAAGGCCGGCCTGCAGGCGCTCGATCTGGGCATTCCCAAGGGTTACCCCGATTACATGCTGTACCAGATGGTGACGGTGATGAAGGGCGGGGAAGAGGTGAAGATCTCCAAGCGCGCCGGCAGCTACGTCACCCTGCGCGACCTGATCGACGAAGTGGGCAAGGATGCCACGCGTTATTTCCTGATTTCGCGCAAGAGCGATTCGCAGCTCGTGTTCGACATCGACCTGGCGCGTTCGCAATCGAACGACAACCCGGTCTACTACATCCAGTACGCGCACGCCCGCGTCTGCAGCGTGCTGCGCCAGGCGCCGGAAAAAGGTTTCACGGTCGACCTGGCCGAGGGGCTCACCCATCTGGCACGGCTGGATAACGAGCACGAGCAGATCCTGCTCACCGAACTGTCGAAATACCCTGAAGTGGTCGAGGCTGCGGCAACTACGCTCGAGCCTCACCTCCTCGCGGGGTGGCTGCGCGAACTGGCCAACGCGTTCCACACCTACTACAACTCGCACCAGTTCCTGGTCGAAGACGCCGCGTTGCGCAACGCCCGCCTGGCCCTGGTGGTGGCCACGCGCCAGGTGTTGAAGAATGGTCTGGATTTGTTGGGGCTCGGCGCCCCGGAGAAGATGTAATGGCAGCACGCAAGGGCAAGGGCCGACAGGCCGTGCGCAATGGCAGCAACGGTTTCCCCGGTTGGGGCTACGCGGTCATCGGCCTGGTGGCCGGCGCGATCCTGATGGCGGTGATGATGCGCGGCAGCCTGCTGACCAGCATGAACAAGCCCAGTGGCCCGCAGGCGAATCCGCAGGCCACCGCCGAACGCGGCAGCGAGCCGGGCGTGGTCGAGCCGGCCGCCGGCGACAACGCTGCGAAGAAGCCGCAGTTCGATTTCTATTCGGTGCTGTCCGAAAAGGAAGTGCGCATTCCCGATGCCGAAATCAGCGCCCAGGCGCGCGCCGAGCAACAGCAGAAGCAGCAGGCCGCGCAAGTGCAGGCTCAGCAGCAGATCGTCGCCCAGCAGGCCGCTGCGGCGGCGCCGAGCAACACGCCGGCCGCGGTCAGCGAGAACATCACCGCCGCGCCGGCCGCCGCCGTGCCGCAACCGGCGGCCGGCAGCGGCTATCTGCTCCAGGTCGGTGCCTTCCCCAACGCCGCCGATGCGGAAACCCTCAAGGCGAAGCTCGCCATGCAGGGCTTCGTCGCCAACGTGCAGTCGGTCAATATCGGCGGGCAGAGCTACAACCGCGTACGCCTCGGACCGTTCCGCTCGGCCACCGAACTGGAGTCGACCAAGCAGCGGCTGGCCGGCGCGGGTATCAGCGCGATCGCGCTCAAAGAAGGCCGCTGATCTCCTGTCCCCGTCTTCCGCTGGACTGTCCCGCATGACCAACAAGACCGTGTGGATTACCGGCGCCACCTCCGGGTTCGGCGCCGCTTCGGTGGAACGTTTCGTGACTGGCGGCTGGCGGGTGATCGCCAGTGGCCGGCGCATGGAGCGCCTGCAGCAGCTGGTTGCGCGACACGGCGCCGGATGCGTGCATGCGGCCGCGTTCGACGTGCGCGACGAAAGCGCCATGCGTGCAGCGCATGCGAGTCTCCCGCCAGCGTTCGCCGGCATCGACCTGCTGATCAACAACGCCGGCCTGGCGCTGGGCACCGCGCCGGCGCAGCAGGCCGATCTGGCGCAGTGGAAGCAGATGATCGACGTCAACGTCACCGCCTTGGTGTCGCTGACCCACCTGTTGCTGCCACCACTGATCGAGCGCCGCGGCGCGATCGTCAACATCAGCTCGATCGCGGCCAGCTACGCCTACCGCGGCGGCAATGTGTACGGCGGCACCAAGGCCTTCGTCACCCAGTTCTCGCAGAACCTTCGCAGCGACCTGCATGGCACCGGCGTGCGCGTGACTTCGGTGGAACCGGGCATGGCCGAGACCGAATTCACCCTGGTGCGCACCGGTGGCGACCAGGCCGCGTCGGACCAGCTCTACGCTGGCGCCCAGCCGATCACCGCCGGCGACATTGCCGACACGATCTGGTGGATCGCCAACCTGCCGCCGCACCTCAACATCAACCGAATCGAGGTGATGCCGGTCAGCCAGTCCGCGGCCGGCCTGCAGGTGCACCGGGGCTGAGAACTGAGTTGTGGGACCCGGCCACTACTGCATGAACCAGCCGTGGCTGACCACGATCGACTGCCCGGTCAGCGCCGCAGAGGGAAAGGTGGCCAGGTACAGCGCAGTCTGCGCGATGTCCTCGACGGTGGTGAAGGTGGCATCCACGGTGTCCTTCAGCATCACGTTGCGGATCACCTCGTCCTCGCTGATGCCCAGCTCCTTCGCCTGTTCGGGGATCTGCCGCTCGACCAGCGGCGTGCGCACGAAGCCCGGGCAGATCACATGCGAGCGCACGTTGTGCGGCGCGCCTTCCTTGGCCAGGGTGCGGGCCAGGCCGAGCAGTCCGTGCTTGGCGGTGACATAGGCGGACTTCAGCTTCGACGCCTCGTGCGAGTGCACCGAGCCCATGTAGATCACGATGCCGCCGCGGCTCCTGCCGGTACCGTCGTCCTGGTACATGTGCTTCAGCGCGGCCTTGGTGGTGAGGAAACCGCCGTCGAGATGGATCGCCAGCATCTTCTTCCAGTCGGCGAAGGCGAACTGTTCGATCGGGTTGATGATCTGCACGCCGGCGTTGGAGATGAGGACGTCCAGACGGCCAAACGTCTCGACCACCTTGTCGGTACCGGCGTTGACCGCCTCCTCGCTGGTGACGTCCATCGCCACGCCGATCGCCTTGCCGCCGGCCGCGTTGATTTCCGCCGCCACCGCGTCGGCGGCCTGCTGGTTGATATCGGCGATCGCCACGCTGGCGCCGTTCTGCGCATAGAGCTCGGCGATCGCCTTGCCGAGTCCGCTGGCGGCACCGGTGATCAGGGCGACCTTGCCTTTTAGACTTGTCATGCGCTGCTCCTTTTCGAAGGGATGGGGAAGGCGCGATCGCGAAACCGCACCCATCGCCGGATTGTAGGCACCGCCACGACGGCCGCCATCGGACCTTGGGGCTGGTCGTGGCGGTCAGCCTCGACCGGCGTCCTCGGCGAGGTAGGTGTAGGCGGTCAATCCGCCGTCGAGTGCGTCATACAACTGGCTGGCCTGCGCACCCGTCACGCCCGCGTCGGCGATGCGCTCGCGGTAGCTCTGGCGCAACACTTCGAGGTCGTAGCCGACGTAGTCGAGCATCAGGTCGGTGGTGTCGCCGCGGCGCACGTGGGCGAAGGTGTAGCCGTCGCCGTCCACGCGCACGTTGACCGCGTCGGTGTCGCCGAACAGGTTGTGGATGTCGCCCAGCGTCTCCTGGTACGCGCCGACCATGAAGATGCCCAGCCGGTAGCTTTCGCCATCATTCAAGGCATGCAGCGGCAGGCTGACGTCGACGCCCTCGGCATCGACGTAGTGGTCGATGCGGCCGTCGGAGTCGCAGGTGAGGTCGACGATCACGCCGCGGCGGGTCGGCTGCTCGTCGAGCCGCGCGATCGGTGCGATCGGGAAGATCTGGCCGATCGCCCAGACATCGGGGATCGATTCGAACACGGAGAAGTTGACGAAGTACTTGTCGACGAGCTTCTCGTCCAGCTCGTCGAGCGCGGCGCGATGCGAGCGCTCGGCCGGCAACAGGCGCGTGCGCACGGCGCCGGCGATCGCGTAGTACATCTCGTCCAGCCGGGCGCGGTCGGCCAACGCCAGCTGGCCCAGCGCATACAGCGTCTGGCCTTCCTGCAGATGATGCTGAGCCTCGTGGAAAAGTTCCAGCGCCGGGCGTCGATCGAGTTCTTCCCAGGTCTCGCGCAGCCGGCGCAGCACGGCCGGTTCGTCCGCGCAGGCCGGCGGGATCGCGCCCACCGGCACGGACTCGACCTCGGTCACGTTGACCACCATCACCGCGTGATGCGCGGTCATCGCACGGCCGGCTTCGGTGAGGATGTGCGGCGCCGGCAGGCCTTCTTCAGCCACCGCCTCGGCCAGCGATTGCACGATGGTGGCGGCGTACTGCTCGATCGAATAGTTGATCGAGTTGTGGCTGCGCGAGCGCGAGCCCTCGTAGTCCACACCGAGGCCGCCGCCGACGTCGACGATCTCCAGCGGCACGCCCATCCGCTTCAGCTCGACGAAGTAGCGTGTCGCCTCGCGCATGCCGTTGGCGATGTCGCGCACGTTGGAGATCTGCGAACCCATGTGGAAGTGCTGCAGTTTCAGCGTGTGCTTGAGGCCGGCCGCATCGAGCCGCTCGATCAGGGTCAGCACCTGCTGCGGCGACAGGCCGAACTTGCCCTTGTCGCCGCCGGTGTTCTGCCACTTGCCAGCGCCGATCGAGGCCAGCCGCACGCGCACGCCGAGCAGTGGCTCGACGTTCAGCGCCTTCGCTTCGCTGAACACGTGATCGAGTTCGGACAGCTTCTCGATCACGATGTGCACGCGCAGGCCAAGCTTGCGTCCGATCAGCGCCAGGCGGATGTATTCGCGATCCTTGTAGCCGTTGCAGATCACGATGGAACCGGGCCGCGCCATCGCCAGCACCGCCATCAGCTCCGGCTTCGAACCGGCTTCGAGGCCGAAGCCGTGCGTGCCGGCGGCGACCAGTTCGCCCGCCACACCGCGCTGCTGGTTCACCTTGATCGGGTAGATGGCCGTATAGCCGCCCGCATAGGCGTGGTCGGCAATGGCCTTGGCGAAGGCGTCCTGCAGTCGCGCCAGCCGGTCGGCCAGGATGTCCGGAAAGCGCACCAGCAGCGGCAGCCGCAGGCCGTCGGCGCGGGCGCGCTCGACGATGTGCGGCAGCGAGAGGGCCGGGCCGTTCGCGCCGCGCGGACGCATCACGATGTCGCCGGCGTCGTTCACGTCCACATAGCCGTCGCTCCAGTGCGGCACGGCGTATGTGTGGCGGGCAGCGTCGGTATTCCAGTGGTTCGCCATCAGCGTTGCTCCTTTCCAACGGATGATGCAGTCGCAGCGGCGAGCCTTGACGGTACTGCCCCGAAGAGCACGAGTCCGATCGGCCGGAAGCCTCGCACGCCGCGGGGCCAGTCGAACTTGTCGGCCATCGGTGCGTTGCGCCGGCATGGCCAACGCGCATTGTAATGGCCGCCTGTGACGATATGCGCAACGCGCGCGGCAGCGCTGCCGCTACGTTCACCGCGCTTGCCGCTACAATTGGCGGTCTTTGCCCATCCCTCCGGTTCGCCAGGAACATCCCCATGTCGCAGTCCAGCTGGTTCACCGAAGCCCATCAGGCTTCCGGCTCCTCCATCGGTTTTCGCACCGAGCAACTGCTGCACGCGGAGAAGACTCCGTTCCAGACCATCGAGATCCACAAGACCACCGACTGGGGCAACCTGATGGTGATCGACGGCTGCGTGATGCTGACCAGCCGCGACAACTTCTTCTATCACGAGATGATGACCCACCCGGCGCTGTTCACCCATGCGCGTGCCAAGCGCGTGGTGGTCATCGGCGGCGGCGATTGCGGCACGCTGCGCGAGGTGCTCAAGCACGAGGAAGTCGAGTCCGCCGTGCAGGTGGAAATTGACGAGCGCGTGACCCGGCTGGCCGAGGAATATTTCCCCGAGCTGTGCGAGTCGAACAACGATCCGCGTGCCGAACTGCTCTTCATCGACGGCATCAAGTACATGGCCGACGCCGAACCCGATTCGCTGGACCTGATCATCGTCGACTCGACCGACCCGGTCGGCCCCGCCGAAGGGCTGTTCAACGCCGCGTTCTACGCCAGCTGCTACAAGGCGCTGCGCCATGGCGGCCTGCTGGTGCAACAGAGCGAGTCGCCGCTGGCGCACCTGGACCTGATCAAGTCGATGCGTTCGGCGATGCGCACCAGCGGCTTCAGCGCAGTGAAGACCTTGCCGTTCCCGCAGCCGTGCTACCCGACCGGCTGGTGGAGCTGCACGATGGCGCGCAAGGGTGGTGACCTGTCCGGCTTTCGCGAGCGCGGCGCGCTCAGCAAGAATTTTCCAACCCGCTACTACAACGCCGACATCCACAAGGGCGCGCTGGCGCAACCGGAGTTCATGCGCGAGGCACTGGGCGAATAGGCCACACGGGCTCCCTGTCCGGCCGACGCGTCGTTTCAAAACAATGTATTGCGCACCTTGGGCAGCAGCACCAGCAGCAGGGTGGCGATCGGGCCCAGCAACACCGACAGCAGGAACCACAGCAGGCCGCTGCGGTTCCTGCCTTGGGCCAGCGCGGCATTGATCAGCGCCAGCGTGCCCCAGCCGGCAAACCACGGCGCGCCATCGGCGAATGTCGACAAATGATCCACTGGAGCGTCTCCGGTCGTGAGGGCGCGGCCGTGCGCCGAGACGGTCATCCTAACAAGCCCTGCGATGCCTGCCAGTTTGCGCCGGCGCCATGCATCAGCCGCGCTTAATCTGCGCGAGGTATGCTGAACGCTTTGATTGCGGACTCGACCCATGATGCGTGGATTGCGCTGTTTCGCCCTGACCTGCGCGCTGTCGCTGCTCGCCGCGCCGGCATTCGCCGCCAAGGTCCCGGACAAGAACCCCGAACCAAGCAAGCAAGCCAGGGCACGCGACAAGGCCCAGCTGGCTTTCCAGCGCGATCTGGTCAGCGTGCTCGCGCCGCGGGCCGATGCCTCGCCGCTGCTCGGCGCGGCGCTGCTTGCGCGACCGCTGTTCAACCAGCCGCCCAGCAACAGTTTTCACGCACTGATCGGCCGCGCCGCGCAGGCCGAGGGTGACGAGGCCGCCATCAACTGGGTGCGGCTGGCCGATTGCGACGCCCAGGCCGACGCCTGCCCGAATGCTTCCGCGCTGGAGCAGTTGCTGGTCCAGGCGCCGGACAACGCGGCGGTCTGGCTGCTCAAGCTCGGCGCCGACGCACGCGACATGAAGCAGGACGCCGCCCGTGACGATCTGCGCAAGGCCGCCGCGGCCAAGCTCTATGACGACTACACCGGCACCAGCCTGAAGGCACTGGCCAGTTCGATCGGCGTGCTGCCGCCACCGGCGGACACTTTCGACCCCGCCGCGAAGGCCGGTGCGGTCGGCATGCAGACCATGCTGGTTTACGGCATCGCCAGCACGCAACCACAACCGACCCTGCAGCTGCTTGCCAAGCTGTGCGAGAACGCCGCCGAGGATGCCTCGATCAGGGCTGACTGCGTGAAGCTGGGCAAGACTCTCGAATGGGGTTCCAGTCCGTTGTCCCGCTCGCTCGGCCTGCATCTGCGCGAAGTCCTCGCCGAGGATCCGACGCAGCAGGAGGAGGCGAAGGCTGCGCGGCGCAACCTGATCTGGCAGGTGCAGAGCTTCGCCCAGTTGCTCGCACGGGCGCAGGAGGAGCCGGCCCTGGCCCAGCACCTGCTGGCGCTGGCGCGCAACGGCGGCACCGAGATGAGCCTGCTGCTGGCCGCCTTGCGCGATGGCAACATCCCGGTCGACGCACCCGCCGGCTGGGAGCCGCGCAAGGCAGGTTGAAGCTTGCCGCGCGGTCGCTTTGCGCGGCATGCGCGGCCGTGTAGGCTTGGCTCACCTTCCGCGGCAGGGGTGAGTCGATGCTTACGACGCTGGTGGCAAGCAGCAAGGGCGGTTGCGGCAAGAGCACGCTGGTTACCCAGCTCGCCTCGCACTGGGCACAGGCCGGGCAGCACACCGTCATCGTCGACGCCGACCGGCAAGGCTCCAGTTTTCGCTGGGCGACGCTCAGGCCGGACAACGTTCCCGGCGTGCTGGCAATGGAAGGCGGCCGCCGTTCGCTGCAGAAGCTGCCGCCGGACACCCAGCAGCTGCTGATCGACACCGCCGCCGGCTCCGGCGAACGCGAACTCGAACCCTATCTGGAACAGGCGCACGTGCTGCTGGTGCCGGTGCTGCCGTCATCGTTCGACCTGCATGCCACGCTTGGTTTCATCGAGGAGTTGCAGGCGATCAATCGCATCCGCCGTGGCAAGCTGCCGGTGGCGCTGGTCGCCAACCGGCTCAAGCCATGGACGCACGCCAGCCAGGACGCGATCGCCCAGCTCGCCGAACAATCGCCATTTCCGATCGTCGCGCAGCTGCGCGACAGCCAGGCCTACGTGCTGCTGAGCGCACTGGGCAAGGGCATCTTCGATTACCAGTCCGAGCAGGTGCGCAATCACCAGCAGGACTGGAAGCCTCTGCTGCGCTGGATCAGGCGCCAGCACTGACGCACCCTTTCGATGCCGCCCACCGCGCGCCCGCGCGTCCACCCCGGAGTCATCCATGCAAGAACTGATTTTGTTGCGACACGCCGAAGCCGTCCCGATAGAAACCACGGCGATGACCAGCAGCGCCCGTTGAGTACACGTGGCGAACAGGAAGCGCAGGCCGCCGGGCTCTGGCTCGCCGCCCACGGCGTACACCCCGACCGCGTGCTGTGCTCGCCGGCGCGCCGCACCGATGAAACCGCCCGGCTGGCGCTCGCCGCGATCGGCGCGGCGCCGATCCCGCAGATACTCGGGGAAATCTACGACGCCTCGCCCGGCGAACTGCTGGCGCTGCTGGATCAGCACGACGACGCCGGCACCGTGATGCTGGTCGGCCACAACCCGGGCATCGAGCGACTGGTGGCCCTGCTGGTCGAAGGCCGCTCCGACGATTTCCGCGGCATGCCGCCGGGCGCGCTGGCCGTCCTCCATCTGAATGGCTCGCTGGAACCGGGCAACGCCCGGCTGGACGCGTTCTGGTCGCCCTGACGACCATCCCCGCGATCGGCGCCGCGGTGGCGCGGCCGATCGCATGCGGCATCGAACGCCCGAATACCGTGCGCGCAGGATCTCGTCACGGGTGCCGCATGCATCTTCCGTATCATCCGCGCATGCCCAGTTCCCTGCGTCGCTGCATCCTCCTTCCGCTCCTGCTCGGTGCACTCCTGTTGCAGGGCTGCACGCTGTCGCGCGCCCAGGTCCGGCGGGCCGATGCGGTGGTCGCGGCCACCATCGATCGGGGCAGCACCTGCGCGCGGCCCGATCATTGCGCGCTGGCCTCGCCCCTGCGCGACGCCGCGGTCCGCGCGCTGGCCGAGTCCACCACGCAACATCCGGTGCACGTGGTGACCCTGCTCGACGACAGCGAACCGGCGCTGGCCGCGCGCATCAACCTGATCCGCGCGGCGCAACGCTCGATCGATGTGCAGACCTTCATCTGGGCCCAGGACGACGCCGGCCAGCTGATGCTGGACGAACTGGTGCAGGCGGCGCGGCGCGGCGTGCACGTGCGCATCCTCGCCGACCAGTTGTTCTCGCTGGACGACATGGACCTGCTCGACCGGTTGTCCCGGGTCAGCGCGAACCTGCAGGTGCGGCTGTACAACCCCACCTTCCACAAGGCGCACACCCAGCCGCTGGAATTCGCCGCCGGCGTGCTGTGCTGCTTCATGCGTTTCAACCAGCGCATGCACAACAAGCTGCTGCTGGTGGACGACAGCATCGGCATCACCGGCGGTCGCAATTACCAGGACCGCTATTTCAACTGGGACGACGACTTCGATTACGTCGACCGCGACGTGATGGTCGGTGGTCCCGCCGCCCGCCAGATGGCGGCGAGCTTCGAGCTGTTCTGGCGGCACAAGCAGGCGGTGCCGCTGACCCATCTGCGCGACGTCAACCGCCGCATCCTTTCCGATGCCGCGGTGCCGGCGTGGCAGGCGCCGCACTACCGCCGGCCGCTGCGGGTGGCGCGGGTGCAGCAGGTGGCCGAGGATCCGGCGTGGTTGCGCGCCTGGCTGGTCGATCCCACGCTGCGCACCGGCAAGGTGGACTATTTCAGCGACATGCCGGCGAAGACCGACAAGCCCGACAAACAACGCGCGCTGGAATTCACCCGCCATATCATGCGCATGATCGGCGCCGCCCGGCACGAGGTGCTGTTGCAGACGCCCTACCTGGTGATGAGCAAGCGCGCCCAGCACATCTTCAGGCGGCTGCATGACCGCGCCGCCCCCCCGCGGGTGATCGTGTCGACCAATTCGCTGGCCTCGACCGACGCGTTCGCGGTGTACGCGATGTCGTACAAGCATCGCAAGCGTTATCTCAAGAAGTTCGGCTTCGAGATCCACGAACTGAAGCCGCATGCGCCGGGCCCCGCCGTGGACAACCAGCTGGCCAACCTCGGCATCGACGACCCGGCGATGCCATCGGCCGCCGCCAGTCCGGCCGGCGCGTCGGAAGCGCGCCTGCATCTGCTCGGCAGCCGCGGCAGCAACAGCCGCCCGGCGCCGCTACTCAGCGAGGGTCGCCGTTTCGGCATGCACGCCAAGTCGATCGTGATCGACGATGCCTTTGCGATGGTGGGCTCGCACAACTTCGATCCGCGCTCGGATCACTACAACACCGAAGCCGGCGTGATCGTCTACGACCACGCCTTCGCGGACCAGCTGCGCCACAGCATCCTGCGCAACACCCAGCCGGAAAACGCATGGGTGATCGCTCCGCGACGCGCGGTAATCCCGGTGCTCAGCGACATCAACCAGGCGATCGGCAGCGTCTCCGAAAGCCTGCCGCTCTTCGACCTGTGGCCGTTCCGCTACGCCACCAGCTTCGACCTCAAACCCGGCTGCCAACCGCTGCGCGCCGGCGACCCGAACTTCTATGCCTGCTACGCCCCGGTCGGCGACTTCCCCGACGTGGCGCTGTCGCCCAAGCTGATCATCACGCGACTGTTCACGGCGTTCGGGGGAGGGGCCAAGGGCGTGCTGTGAGTCCGTCGGGCCCTCGAGGTCGCGAGGTATGGGGAACTCACGGACGCAGCGGCCGGGCCGGCCTAGCGCAGCTGCGCGACGCGGTTGCCCTGCGAGGAGAAGCGCATCGGCAGCTCGCCAATGACCCCGTCGGGGTGACCGGGCGGCACGGCGAAGCGCCAGCCTCGCACGCTGCGCAAGGCGTGCGCATCGAGCACCGGGTCGCCGCTGGACTCGCTCACGCCGGCGGCGCTGACCCGGCCACTGCCGTCGACCTCGACATGCACGAGCACACGGCCGTCCAGATGGCCGCGCAATGTGTCCCATGGCTGCGAGGTATCGTCGCGCATGACGAGCGGCACCAGCGCCGGGGTCGGCAGTACGCCGGCCTGTGCATCGCCATCGGCCGCGACGGCAGGATCGGACGGCGGCCGCGCTGCACGCACCACGCGAACCGGGGCATGCGAGCGGCGTGACGAGGGCAGGGTGCGTGGCGCAGACGACGGCCGCGCCACGGCAAAACGTGCGGGCGGACCCGACCAGTCGGTGGTCAACGTACTGAGCCAGCCGGTGCCGGCGATGCCGATCGCCAGCGCCAAAGCGCTCAGGCCGCAAGTGGTGCGCAGTCGTGGCACGATCAGACGGCCGTCTTCATGGCCGTTCGAGGATCGCGGTAACGCCCATGCCGCCGGCGGTGCAGATCGAGATCAGGCCACGGCCCGAGCCCTTCTGTTCCAGCAGTTTGGCCAGGGTGGCGATGATGCGTGCGCCGGTGGCGGCGAACGGATGGCCGACGGCGAGGCTGGAGCCATGCACGTTCAGCCTGGCCGGATCAATCGAACCCAGCGGTGCATCCAGGCCGAGCCGGCTCTTGCAGTAGTCGGCCGACTCCCACGCGTGCAGCGTGCACAGCACCTGCGCCGCGAACGCCTCGTGGATCTCGTAGTAATCGAAGTCCTGCAGGGTCAGGCCATTGCGCGCCAGCATGCGCGGCACCGCGATGGTGGGCGCCATCAGCAGGCCCTCGCCATGCACGAAATCGACCGCGGCGACTTCGGCATCGCGCAGATAGGCCTGGATTTTCAGTCCGCGCTGCGCGGCCCACTCATCGCTGGCCAACAGCACGGCGGCGGCACCGTCGGACAGGCCGGTGGAGTTGCCGGCGGTGAGCGTGCCGTGGCCGGAGGTCTTGTCGAAGGCGGGCTTCAGCGAAGCCAGCTTGTCCATCGTCGAATCCGGGCGCAGGAAACCGTCGCGCTTGAGGCCGCGGAACGGCACCAGCAGATCATCGAAGAAACCGCCGTCATAGGCGGCGGCGAGCTTGTGGTGGCTGTCCAGTGCGAGTTGATCCTGCGCCTCGCGGCCGATGTGCCATTCCTTCGCCATCTGCTCGCAGTGGTCGCCCATCGACTTGCCGGTGCGCGGCTCGGCGACCCCGGGAAAGGACGGCTTCAACTCGCTGAAGGAAAACCCGCGCAGCGCCACCTTCAGTTTGTCCAGCGGCGTCTTCGCGCGGTTCATCGCCAGCAGCCGCTTGCGCAAGCGCGTGCCGTAGACGATCGGCACGTCGGAAGTAGTATCCGAACCGCCTGCAATGCCGGCGGCGATCTGCCCGGCGGCGATCTTGTTGGCCACGATGATCGCATTGTCCAGCGAGGTGCCGCAGGCGCGCGCGGTGGTGATGCCTGGCGTGGTCGGGGCCAGGCCGGAACTGAGCAGCGCCTCGCGCGCGAGGTTCCAGTCGGACGGGTGCTTGATCACCGCGCCCATCGCCACTTCGCCCAGCTCCACGCCGTGCAGCCCGAACCGTTCGACCAGCGCGCCGAGCACCTTGACCGACATGCCGAAATTGCCGACGTCGGCATAGGCCGTGTTGTTGCGGCAAAACGGAATGCGTACGCCGCCGATCACCCCAACGCGTCTTTGCGTGTTTTCCATGCTCGAAACTATCCACCACTCAAGTCGTTCAAGGCTAACCCGCGATGCCGCGCGGCGAAAGCCCGGAGGCCCGAGGACGTGCTGATCCGTTCAGCACGCTCGGCACGATGTCCAGACCGTGTGCAAAGGGCAGCGAGCGAAGCGGCGTCCGTGCGGACGGATCACGCGATCCTCACTGGTAGAATGGTTCTCCTTGTCTTTCGGATGGCCGACCGTGGAAGCACAAACGCTGCTAGCGCTGCCGATTCTGCTGGCGCTGGAGCCGGTAGCCGGCGAGCCCGCGGCACGGATGACCCTGAGCCGCGACGAAGCCGCCGAGTTGGCCGAGCGGGTCGCCACGGATCTGCATGCACTGGTGCCGCAGGTCGATGCCGCCCGGCTGGCGCTGGCCGGCGCGCTATTCGATCAGGTCGAGCTGCTGCGTCCCGGCTTTCCGGTGTGGGCGACGCTGGACGAGTTGGCGCGGCGCGTTCCACGCGGCCAGATCGACAACGTGGTTGCCTTCGGCAGCCACGACGGGCACATGCCGGCGCAGCCGCTGGAGCCGTCGCCGGTTTTCGCCGATGGACCGATGCGCCTGCTGCCGATGAGTCTGCTGGCGCCCGGCTCACTGGCCGGTGAATTGTCCGAGCAACTGGAAATCCAGCTGGTCGGCCGCGGCGAAGCCAGCGCGACGACCGCCGACTGGCTGATGCGCACGCTGGGCATCCGGCTGGAACACGTGCGCTACCTCAGCCGCAACGACCTGCTCGCGCTGACCTGCGTGCAGTACGAGCACGTCAACCTAGCGCCGTTGTGGACGCTGCTGGAAGCGGCACTGCTCACCCCCGAACGCCACGAAACGGCCCTGAGCGCGCGCGGGCTGAGCCTGCGCTACGAGCAGGGCAGCGTGCTGGCGCAGTCGCCCTCACGCTGGCTGGCTGCTCAAGCGGGCGAGCCCGTGGAACGGGCACACGCGCTGGCCGGCATCCTGTTCGAGTTGCGCCAGTACGCCGCCCTGCTCAGCGCCCATCAACTGCCACTGTCGCTGCAGGCGGACGTCGGCGCAGCGGTCGAGTCGGCGCCGGGCTATTTGCTGGAGACCCTCGCCCCCGCGGCGCCTGCCGGCGAACCGCCGGCCCTTTTCGCGCACGAAGCGGCCGGCCTCGGCGTCGTCGCGATCACCGTGGCCCAGCGCGGCGACGGCGCGGGCATGCGCGCCCTGGCGCACGGTTATCCGCTGCAACCGGGCGCGCTGGCGCCGTTGCTGGGTTTGCTGGCCGACCGTTACGGCATCGCCGCCGAGCTGCATGCGCTGGGCCGCGTGGTGTTGGACGAGGGTGGCCAGCTGGGCGCACCAGCCAGCACGCTGCACTGAACACCAGCCCGGCGCGGGCATTTGTATCGCGGCGGAAACTCGGCGCATGATGCAGACGCGCCGACAGGGGGCGCGTACCCGTTGACGGAAAGACCATGCGGCCGCACAAGTCTGCCGAGGTACTGCCATCACTTCCGCAGGGGCCGGACTGGCCGGCGCGCATAGCGCGTGGTGCTCCCGTGCTGCTGGCCTATCTCGACGCGGAGCAGCGGTTCCGTTACGCCAACGAAACCCATCGCGACTGGCTGGGCATCGACCCGCAGGCGTTGCTGGGCCGCCGGCTGATCGAGATGGTCGGCCGCCGCAATTACGACAGCGCGGCGCCAGCGCTGGAAAAGGCCTATGGCGGGGAGCTGGCCAGTTTCGAGGGCGAGCTGTACAACGGCGACGAACGCCGCTACGCACACGGCAATTTCCAGCCCGATTTCGACACCGACGGTCGCGTGCGCGGCGTGTTCACCGCGCTCATCGACATCACCGAACGGCATACCCTCGAGCTGCAGCTGCACGAAAGCGAGCAGCGTTTTTTCGGCGCGTTCCAGCACGCCGCGATCGGCATGGCGCTGACCCATCCGGACGGCCATTTCCTGCGCGTCAACGCCGCGGTGTGCCAGATGCTTGGCTATAGCGAAGAGGAACTGCTGGCGCTGGACATCGCCGGGCTCACCCATCCGGACGACCTCGCCGTCGACCAGAACCTGATGGCCGAGCTGGTCGCCGGCCAGCGCGAGTCGTATCAGCTGGAAAAGCGCAATTTCCACAAGCTCGGCCACGTCGTGCACATCCTGCTCGCCGTGTCGCTGGTGCGCGACGACCGCGGCGCGCCGCTGTACTTCGTGTCGCAGGTGCAGAACATCAGCCAGCGCAAGGCGTTCGAGGACGCGCTGCATCGCGAGCGCGAACTGGCCGAGGTGACCCTGCGCTCGATCGGCGACGCGGTGATCACCACCGACCCGCAACTGGGCGTGACCTCGCTCAACCCGATCGCCGAGGCGATGACCGGCTGGACCAGCGAGGAGGCGCAAGGCCGCCCGATCGAGGAGATCTTCCAGCTGTTCGACGCCGAGCACGGCACGGCGGTAACCAACCCGCTGCGCGCGGCGATCGGCCGCAACACCATCGTCGACCTCGCCGGCAGGACCCTGCTGCGCCACCGCCACGGTTTCGACACGCCGGTGGAGGATTCCTCGGCGCCGATCCACGACCACGCCGGCAATGTCATCGGCGGCGTGCTGGTGTTCCACGACATCAGCGAGACGCGCGCGCTGGCGCTGAAGATGATCCACCTCACCCAGCACGACACGCTCACCGGCTTGCCCAACCGCAGCCAGCTGCACGGCCACATCGGGCAGGCGCTGGCCACCGCCAGCCGCCGCCAGCAGCGCGCGGCGCTGGTCTACCTGGACATCGACCACTTCAAGCAGATCAACGAGCTGCACGGCCATCTTGCCGGCGACCGCGTACTGCGTGCGCTGGCCGAACAACTGCGTCGCAGCCTGCCCGGCGAAGAGTTCCTCAGCCGCTATGGTGGCGACGAATTCGTGGTGGTGCTGCCGCACCTGGACAGCGTGGGCGAAGTGGCCAGCCTGTGCCAGAACCTGATCACCCAGGTCGAACAGATCCGCATCGACGGCCTCGCCGACCTGACATTGCGCATCAGCATCGGCATCAGCATCTATCCGGATGACGCGCTGGAGTCGGAAAGCCTGCTGCAGCATGCGGAAACGGCACTGGTCGCGGTGAAGGCGCAGGGCCTGCACGGCTACCGCTTCTTCACCGCCTCGATGAACGAACGCACGCGCGCGCAGCGGCGCATCGAGACGGCGTTGCGCCAGGCGCTGTCGCAGCATGAGCTGAGCCTGCACTACCAGCCCAAGGTGGATGCGCAAAGCGGCCGCATCGTGGGCGCCGAGGCGCTGCTGCGCTGGCAGGCGAACGGGCGCGTGCAGTACGAACCGGACCAGTTCATTCCGGTGGCCGAGGACACCGGCCTGATCCTGCCCATCGGTGCGTGGGTGTTGCGCCAGGCGTGCAAGCAGGCGCAACTCTGGCAGATGCGCGGGCAACCCATCGCGATATCGGTGAACGTCTCGCCGCTGCAGTTCCAGCATGCCGACTTCTACAGCTGGCTCGACGACGTGCTGAACGAAACCGGGCTGCCTGCCCAGCTGCTGGAACTGGAACTGACCGAGCGCATGGTGATGTCCGGCAGCGACGCCACCACCGGGCTGCTGCAACGGATCAAGCGGCGCGGCGTGCGGCTGTCGCTGGACGATTTCGGCACCGGCTACTGCAGCCTGTCCTACCTCAAGCATTTTCCGATCGACGCGCTGAAGATCGACCGGGTATTCGTGCGCGACATCATCAGCGACCGCGACACCGCCACCATCACCAGCGCGATCATCGCGATGGCGCGCAGCCTCAACAAGATCGTGATCGCCGAAGGCGTGGAGACGCACGAGCAGGGCGCCTTCCTGCGCCATGCCGGCTGTTCGCAACTGCAGGGTTTCCTGTACGGCGCGCCGATGGCGGCGGCGGAATTCCAGAAGCTGCTCGCCGCACCGGCGTGAGTCGCGCGTTCCTAGCTCAGCGCCTCGTACATCGCGTAATGGCAACGCTGCATGCCCAGCTCTTCGTAGGTTGACTGCGCACGGCGGTTCTCGGTTTCCACGTATAGCCGCACGCCGACCGCGCCGGCCGCGCCCGCACGTTCCACCACGGCCGCATACAACGCGCGGAACACGCCGCCGCGGCGCGCATCCGGCCGCACGTACACGCTCTGGATCCACCAGAAATCGCCGTCGCGCCAGTCGCTCCATTCGTACGTCACCAGCAGCCCGCCCACCGCTTCGCCATCGCGCTCGGCGACCAGATAGAAGCCGCGCTGCGGTTGCTCGAACACGCCGGCGACGCCGCGCTGCAGGATCTCGCGATCCAGCTGGCGCTGTTCGGTTTCCCACGCCATCGCGGCATTCCATGCAACGAGGTGGGGCAGGTCGGAGGGGCGGGCGGGGCGGATCGACAGCGGCACGGCATGGCTCCAGCAAGGGTGAGCACGCATCGTAGCGTGCGCGCTCTTCACACGCAGGAGCGTAGCGTCCGAGCGGAAGCCGGCGGCCACGGCAGCTCGCCGCGGCGACGCCCGGCCATTGAACCCCAAGGAAAGTGCAGTTGAATATCGGCAGCGTTTTCGATTTGCTCCAGCTGCGGCGTTTGCGCGCCTTCCGCCGCCGTCGCGCGGCGGCGCTCGCGCGACCGGAGCAGGAGCCCGCGCTGCGCTCGGAACTGTTCAGCGCCGAGCAGATGGAGCGCCACGGCCAGACCCTCGCGCGCCAGCACCGGATCGCCGCACGTTCCAGCGCCGACCTGTTGCTGACCCGGCTGGCCGACAACGAGGCGGTGCTTGCGCACACCTGCGATCGCCTGACCCAGGCCAGTCGGCGCAAGCGGCGGGTGACGCCGGCCGGCGAATGGCTGCTGGACAATTTCTACCTGATCGAGGAACAGATCCGGCTGGCGCGCCGGCATCTGCCCAGGGGTTACAGCCGCGAACTGCCGCGACTGGAAAGCGGGCCGTCGGCAGGCCTGCCGCGCGTGTACGACATCGCGCTGGAAATCATCTCGCACGGCGACGGCCGCGTCGACACCAGCAGCCTGCGCCGCTTCATCGGCGCGTACCAGAGCGTGACGGCGCTCAAGCTGGGCGAGCTGTGGGCGATCCCGATCATGCTGCGGCTGGCGCTGATCGAGAACCTGCGCCGCGTCGCCGCGCGGGTGATGGCCGACTGGCGCTACCGCGGCAAGGCGGCGCGCTGGGCCGACGCCATGACCGCGACCGCCGAACGCGATCCCAAGAGCGTGGTGCTGGTCGTCGCCGACATGGCGCGTTCGGAGCCGCCGATGACCGGCCCGTTCGTGGCCGAAATGGCGCGCCGGCTGCAGGGGCAGAGCCCGGCGCTGGCGTTGCCGCTGAGCTGGATCGAGCAGCGCCTGGCCGAGTCGGGCCAGAGCATCGAGCACCTGGTGCAGTCCGAGGCGCAGCAACAGGCGGCCAACCAGGTCAGCATCAGCAACAGCATCGGCAGCCTGCGCGCGCTGTCCGCCATCGACTGGCGCGAATTCGTCGAACACAGCAGCGTGGTCGAACAAAGGCTGCGGCAGGATCCCGCCGGCGTCTATGCAGCGATGGATTTCGCCACGCGCGACCGTTACCGCCATGTGGTGGAGGCGCTCGCGCGCCATCATCGGCTCACCGAATTCGAGGTGGCCTCGGCGGCCGTCGCGCTGTGCCAGCCCGGCGCGCCGATCGAAGGCGCACCGGCCGAACCGCAGCACGTGGGCCTTTATCTGATCGACCGTGGCCGGCCGCAGCTCGAACGTCATCTCGGCATTCACCCACACCTGGCCGAGCGCGTGCGGCGCGGCTTCGATCGGGCGCCGCTGCCGATCTACCTCGGTCTGCTGGCCCTGCTTACATTCGCCTTCGCCCGGCCGCTGGTGCTGGCCGCCACCCACGACGCCCTGCCGGGTTGGGCGCTGATTGCGATCGCCATCCCCGCGATCATCCTGGCCAGTCAGCTTGGCGTGAGCCTGCTCAACTGGACGGCCACCTTGGCGGTGGCGCCGCAACTGCTGCCGCGGATGGACTACTCGCGCGGCATCCCGGCCAGTGCACGCACGCTGGTGGCGATCCCCAGCCTGTTCGCCAGCGCGCAGGACGTGGAGGATCTGGTCGAGGCGCTGGAGGTCCGCTTCCTCGGCAACCGCGACGATCATCTGCACTTCGCCCTGCTCACCGACTTCGCCGACGCCGACAGCGAGACCCTGCCCGGCGATGCCGCGCTGCTACGTCTGGCGCAGTTGCGCATCGAGGCGCTCAACGAGCACTACGCCAGCGTCGACGCGGATCGCTTTTTCCTGTTCCATCGCCCGCGCCGCTGGAATGCCGCCGAGCGCTGCTGGATGGGCCACGAGCGCAAGCGCGGCAAGCTGGCCGATCTCAACGCATTGCTGCGCGGCAACGCGGAAGGCCGCTTCATGCTCGTCGTGGGCGACATCGCCAGCTTGCCGCCGGTGCAGTACGTGATCACGCTGGACACCGACACCGGCCTGCCGCGCGATTCGGCGCAGGCGTTCGTCGGCACCATCGACCATCCGCTCAACCGCGCGGTGTACGACCCCAGGCAGCGACGCGTGGTGTCCGGCTACGGCATCCTGCAGCCGCGCGTGGGCATCAGCCTGCCCAGCAGCGCGCGCTCCCGCTACGCCCAGCTGTACGGCAGCGACGCCGGCATCGACCCGTACACGCAGATGGTTTCGGACGTCTATCAGGACGTGTTCCGCGAAGGCTCGTTCATCGGCAAGGGCATCTACGCGATCGACGCGTTCGAGTTGAGCCTGGACCACCGCTTTCCGGAAAACCGCATCCTCAGCCACGACCTGGTCGAAGGTTGCCACGCGCGCGCCGGCCTGCTCAGCGACGTGCAGCTGTTCGAGGAATATCCGGCGCGCTACGGCGCCGACGTCAAGCGTCGCCATCGCTGGATCCGCGGCGACTGGCAGCTGCTGCCGTGGCTGCTGCCGTGGGCGCCGACCGCGCACGGCGGGCGGTGGCGCCGCAACCCGCTGACGGCGCTGTCGCGCTGGAAGATCCTGGACAACCTGCGCCGCAGCCTGGTGCCGACGGCGCTGATGATCCTGCTGGTGACCGGCTGGCTGGTGATCTCGCCGGTGTTCTCGTGGACACTGGCAGTGCTCTCGATGGTGTTGGTGCCGCCGCTGCTGTCGGCCCTGCTGGATCTGGTGCAGAAGCCGCGCGACGTGCAGATCGACCAGCACCTGCGCGCCGGTTTCAGCGCCGGCGTGCTGCACCTGGCGCGTATCGCGCTGGGGCTGGCGTGGCTGCCGCACGAAATGCTGTACCAGCTCGACGCGATCGGCCGCACGCTGTGGCGCATGGCGATCAGTCGCCGGCATCTGCTGCAATGGCAAACCTCCAGCGAGGTCGAGCGGCGCAGCAGCAATGCGCCCGCCGCACTGTGGCGACTGATGTGGATCGGCCCGCTGCTGGCGGTGCTGCTCGGCGTCGCGCTGACGCTGCAGCGGCCGATGGCCTGGCTGGTCGCCGCACCATTGCTGCTGCTGTGGCTGCTGTCGCCCACGCTGGCGTGGTGGATCAGCCAGCCGCGCAAGGCCGACGCCTTCGCGCCCACGCCGGCACAGACGCGTTTTCTGCGCGAGCTGGCACGGCGCACCTGGGCGTTCTTCGAGACCCACGTCGGCCCCGCCGACCACTGGCTGCCGCCGGACAATCTGCAGGAGCGCCCGGGCCCGGTGATCGCCCACCGTACCTCGCCGACCAACATCGGCATGGCGCTGCTGGCGAACCTGGCCGGGTTCGACTTCGGTTTCCTCAGCGTCAACCGCCTGCTCGACCGCACCCGCCACACGCTGATGACCATGCAGCAGCTGGCGCGCCACCGCGGTCATTTCTACAACTGGTACGACACGCAGAGCCTGCAGCCGCTGGCGCCGCTGTACGTCTCGGCGGTGGACAGCGGCAACCTCGCCGGGCACCTGCTGACCCTGCGCCCGGGCCTGCTGGCGCTGGTCGACGAACCGGTGTTCCAGCCACGCGTGCTGCAGGGCCTGCTCGATACCGTGCAGGTGCTGGGCGGCGTGCTCGGGCCTGATCGTGGCGACGCGCTGGAACCGATGCGGCGCGAACTGCAGGCGGCACTGTCCGCGCCGCCGGCCACTACCGGCGCCGCGCTGGCCGTATTGCAGGGGCAGCTGGATCACGCGCACGCGCTCGCACTTTCGCTGGCGCCAGAGACGGGCAGCGATGCCGAGTTCTGGCTGGCGGCGTTGCTCGAGCAATGCAGCGACCTGTGCGATGACGCGGCCCTGTTCGACCTCGATCCGCCGGACGACGCGGTCAGCTTCCGCGGCATCCCCTCGCTGCGGCAACTGGCCTGGATCGAGCCGCTGTGCTGGCCCGGTGCCGCTGGTGCCGAGAGCCTGCGCGAGCGGGCACGCGAGCGCATCGCGGCGATCGAACAGCTGGCGCAGCAGGCCGGCGATCTGGCGCTGATGGATTACCGCTTCCTGTACGACAGCGCGCGCGACCTGCTGGCGATCGGCTACAACGTGGACGATCGCCGCCTCGATGCCGGCTACTACGACCTGCTCGCGTCGGAGGCGCGACTGGCCAGCTTCGTGGGCATCGCGCAGGGCCAGTTGCCGCAGGACAACTGGTTTGCGCTCGGTCGCCTGCTGACCACCAGCGGCGGCGAGCCGGTGCTGCTGTCGTGGACCGGCTCGATGTTCGAATACCTGATGCCTACCCTGGTGATGCCCAGCTACGAAGGCACCCTGCTCGACCAGACCTGCCGCGCCGCGGTGGCGCGCCAGATCGAATACGGCAACCAGCTCGGCGTGCCGTGGGGCGTCTCCGAATCCGGCTACAACACGCTGGACGCGCACTTCACCTATCAGTACCGCGCTTTCGGCGTGCCCGGGCTGGGGCTCAAACGCGGCCTTGGCGAAGACGTGGTGGTCGCGCCATACGCCACCGCGCTGGCACTGATGGTGGCGCCGGCGGCCGCGACCAGAAATCTGCAGCGGCTGGCCGAAGCCGGCGCCGCGGGCCGCTATGGCCTCTACGAAGCGATCGACTACACCCCGGCCCGGCTGCCGCTGGGCCAATCGTCCGCGCTGGTGCAGTCGTTCATGGCGCATCACCAGGGCATGAGCCTGCTGGCGCTGGCGTACGCGCTGCTGGATCGGCCGATGCAGCGGCGTTTCGAATCGGACCCGCAATTCCAGGCCACCAGCCTGTTGCTGCAGGAACGCGTACCGAAGACCGCGGCCGAATATCTGCACGCCTCCGGCTTCCCCGAAATGGACGGCCAGACGCGCGCGGCCGAGGCGCGGCTGCGCGTGTTCACCGATCCCGACCGGGCGCGACCGGCGGTGCAGCTGCTGTCCAACGGCCGCTACCACGCGATGATTTCCAGCGCCGGCGGCGGCTACAGCCGCTGCGGCGAGCTGGCGCTGACCCGCTGGCGCGAGGACAGCACGCGCGATCACTGGGGCATGTTCTGCTACCTGCGCGACGTGGCCAGCGGCGAGTACTGGTCCACGTCGTATCAGCCAACGCTGAAGAAGACCGAGGTGTTCGAGGCGATCTTCTCCGACGCGCGCGCCGAATTCCGTCGTGCGCGAACGCGAGTTCGATGCGCACACCGAGATCGTGGTGTCGCCCGAGGACGACATCGAACTGCGCCGCACGCGCATCACCAACCGCAGCCGCACGCGGCGCACCATCGAACTGACCAGCTACGCCGAAGTGGTGCTGGCGCCGCCGCTCGCCGACGCCTTGCATCCGGCCTTCAGCAAACTGTTCGTGCAGACCGAACTGGTACCGCAGCTGCAGGCCATCCTGTGCACGCGGCGGCCGCGCGCGGCCAGCGAGCAGGTGCCATGGATGTGCCACCTGCTGGCGGTGCACGATGCCGACATCGACACCATCTCGTACGAAACCGACCGCGCCCGCTTCATCGGCCGCGGCCGCAGCCTGGCGCAACCGCAGATGCTCGATCGCGAGCAGGCGCGCCTGTCCGACAGCGAAGGCTCGGTGCTCGATCCGATCGTGGCGATCCGCTGCCGCATCACGCTGGAGCCGGAGCAGTCGGCCACGATCGACTTCGTCACCGGCATGGCCGACCACCGCGACGGCTGCCTGCGGCTGATCGGCAAATACCGCGACCGCCACCTTGCCGACCGCGTGTTCGACCTGGCCTGGACGCACAGCCAGGTGCTGCTGCGCCAGCTCAACGCCAGCCTCGCCGATGCGCAGCTGTACGAGCACATGGCCACCTCGATCATCTACCCGAACGCCAGCCTGCGCGCCGAATCCACCATCCTGCGCGGCAATCGGCGCGGACAGTCCGGCCTGTGGGGGCAGTCGATCTCCGGCGACCTGCCGATCGTGCTGCTGCAGATCGCCGACCCGGCGCGCATCGAGCTGGTGCGCCAGCTGGTTCAGGCGCACGCGTACTGGCGGCTGAAAGGGCTGGCGGTGGATCTGGTGATCTGGAACGAGGACCGCGCCGGCTACCGGCAGGAGCTGCAGGACCAGATCATGGGCCTGATCGCCTCGGGCAGCGAGGCGAGCCTGCTCGATCGTCCGGGCGGCATCTTCGTGCGCCCGGCGCAACAACTGTCCAGCGAAGACCGCATGGTGATGCAGGCCAGTGCGCGCATCATCCTGGCCGACAACCGCGGCATCCTGTCCGAACAGATCAGCCGCCGCCGCGCCGAAACGCATGCGCCGCGCTTCGAGCCCAGCCTGCCGCGGCGCCCTGCGTCGACCGCACCGCTCGCAGTGGTCGCCGCCACGCCGGCAGCGCTGCAGCTGGCCAATCCGCACGGCGGCTTCAGCGCGGACGGGCGCGAGTACGTGATCACGCTGGCGCCGGGCGACGCCACGCCGGCGCCGTGGGCGAACGTACTGGCCAATCCACACTTCGGCACGGTGATCTCCGAGAGCGGCAGTGCCTATACCTGGGGCGAGAACGCGCACGAGTTCCGCCTCACGCCGTGGCACAACGACCCGGTCAGCGACGGCAGCGGCGAGGCGCTGTACCTGCGCGACGAGGAAACCGGCCAGGTGTGGTCGCCGACGCCGCTGCCCGCGCGCGGGAGCGGTGCGTACGTCACCCGGCATGGCTTCGGCTACAGCGTGTTCGAGCACGCCGAGGACGGCATCCACTCCGAACTGTGGATCTACGTGGCGCTGGACGCGTCAGTCAAGTTCTCCGTGCTGAAACTGCGCAACGCATCGGGCCAGGCGCGCCGGCTCAGCGTCACCGGCTACGTCGAATGGCTGCTCGGCGACCTGCGCGAGCGCACCTCGATGCATGTGATCACCGAGTCCGACCCGGCCAGCGGCGCGCTGTTCGCACGCAACGCGTACAACACCGAGTTTCCGAACCGGGTGGCGTTCTTCGACGTGGACGATCCTGCGCGCGGCATCGACGGCGACCGCCGCGAATTCATTGGCCGCAACGGCAGCACCGCTGCGCCGGCGGGGTTGGCGCGCGCGCACCTGTCCGGGCGCCTCGGCGCGGGACTGGATCCGTGCGCCGCGCTGCAGATGGCCGTGGCGCTGGAGGACGGCGAGCAGCGCCAGGTGATCTTCCGGCTCGGGCTGGGCCGTGACGCCGCCGACGCCGCCGCGCTGGTGCAGCGTTTTCGCGGCACCGGCAGCGCGGCCCGGGCGCTGGATCAAGTGCGTGGCCACTGGGCGCGCACGCTCGGCGCCGTGCAGGTACGCACGCCGGAACCCGCGCTCGACGTGCTCGCCAACGGCTGGCTGCTGTACCAGACCATCGCCTGCCGGATCTGGGCGCGCAGTGGCTACTACCAGTCCGGCGGCGCGTTCGGCTTCCGCGATCAGCTGCAGGATTCGATGGCGACCCTGCACGCGGCGCCCGAACTGTCGCGCGCGCAATTGCTGTTGTGCGCGGCGCATCAGTTTCCCGAAGGCGACGTGCAGCACTGGTGGCATCCGCCGCTGGACCGCGGCGTGCGCACGGCGTGTTCCGACGATTACCTGTGGCTGCCGCTGGCCACCAGCCGCTACGTGCTGGCCACGGCGGACACCGGCGTGCTGGACGAGCGCGTGGGCTACATCGAGGGGCGGGCGCTGCATCCGGGCGAAGAGTCGTACTACGACCTGCCGCAACCCTCGGGCCTCAGCGAGACGCTGTACCGGCATTGCGTGCGCGCGATCGAGCACAGCCTGCCGCGCGGCGTGCACGGCCTGCCGCTGATCGGCGCGGGCGACTGGAACGACGGCATGAACCGCGTCGGCGAGGCCGGCCGCGGCGAAAGCGTGTGGCTGGGCTTCTTCGCCTGCGAGGTGCTCGCGCGTTTTGCCGAGGTGGCCCGCCTGCACGGCGACGAAGCCTTCGCGCAACGCTGCGAAGGCGAGGTGAGCCAGCTGCACGTCGCGCTGGAGCAGCACGCCTGGGACGGCGCCTGGTACCGCCGCGCCTATTTCGACGACGGCACGCCGCTGGGTTCCAGCAGCAACGACGAATGCCGCATCGATTCCATCGCGCAAAGCTGGTCGGTGCTGTCTGGCATCGCCTCGCCCGAACGCCGGCTGCAGGCGATGAAGTCGCTGGACCAGCACCTGGTGCGTCGTGACGCCGGACTGGTGCAGTTGCTGAAGCCGCCCTTCGACAAGTCCGAGCTCGACCCCGGCTACATCAAGGGCTACCTACCCGGCGTGCGCGAAAACGGCGGCCAGTACACGCATGCCGCGATCTGGGCCACGATGGCATTCGCCGAACTGGGCGACCGCACCCGCGCCTGGGAACTGCTGCGCATGATCAACCCGGTCAACCACGGCATCGATGCCGCGTCGGTGGGCGTCTACAAAGTCGAGCCCTATGTGATCAGCGCCGACGTGTACGCGGTCGCGCCGCACGTCGGCCGCGGCGGCTGGAGCTGGTACACCGGCTCCGCGGGCTGGATGTACCGGCTGATCGTCGAATCGTTGCTTGGCCTGCGCCTCGAAGCCGGCAGACTTCGCTTTGCGCCGGTGCTGCCGGAAGAGTGGGATGGCTTTTCGCTGGACTATCGTTATCGCAATACGCCCTACCGCATCGATCTGCGTCAGAGCGATCCGGGCACGCCGGGCGCCGTGTGGCTGGATGGCGCGGTGCAGGAAGATGGCAGCATTCCGCTGACCGACGACGGGGTGGAACACAGCGTGGAACTCAACCATCCGCGTACGTGAGTACTATTCGGGCTCGTGCAGGTCCGCAGCCGAGACCAGGCGCACCCCGGAACGCAGCAGGCAGGAGAGTGCACATGAACTACAAGGGCAGCTGTCATTGCGGCAGGATCTCGTTCGAAGTGGAAGGCCAGATCGACGGAGCCATGGCCTGCAACTGTTCAATCTGCCAACGAAAGGGTTCGCTGCTCTGGTTCGTGCCGCGGGACGCGCTGCACCTGCTCACGCCCGAAGAGGCGGCCAGTACGTACACCTTCAACAAGCACGTCATCAAGCACCGCTTCTGCGCCGAGTGCGGCATGCAGCCGTACAGCGAAGGCACCGACCCGAAAGGCAACCGGATGGCGGCGATCAATATCCGTTGTCTGGAAGGCATCGACCTTGCGGCCATTCCAGTGCAGAACTACGACGGTCGCTCGGCGTAGGGTTCGTCCACACGGCGCTGCCGAAGCCGGCTGACGCGAGCGACCACTTTCCCGCTGTCACGCAGGTTCCTGCGTCGCTGGCGTCAACCGCGCCATGGTCGGGCTTATGCATCGGTTTAACTTGTCGGCGTGCAGGCTGAAACATGAATCCCGGCATGGTGAGGCAACATCCCATGTCGCCTCGATGCCGCCTGCGCCGCGCCTGCGGCGCCACTGGCCAACCCCATGGAGAGAACGCCCGTTATGCCGACACAAAGCTCGGATGCCCTGGTCTTTTTCGGCGCCACTGGCGACTTGGCCTACAAGAAGATCTACCCCGCTTTGCAGGCAATGATGCTGCGCGACGGACTGGACCTGCCGATCATCGGCGTGGCGCACTCGGGCTGGAATGTGGAGAAGTTGCGCCAGCGCGCCCACGACAGCCTGGCGCAGGCGGCGAAAGATCACGGCGGCAGCGTGGACGAGGCGGCGTTTGCGAAACTCGCGGCGCGGCTGCAGTACGTGGACGGCGACTACAACGACGTGGCCACGTTCAAGAAGCTGAAGCAGGCGCTCGGCAATGCGCAGCGGCCGCTGCATTACCTGGCGATACCGCCGAGCCTGTTCGCGGTCACGGCGAAGAACCTGCAGCAGGCCGGCTGCGCCGATGGCGCGCGCATCGTGGTGGAGAAACCGTTCGGGCGCGACCTCGCCTCCGCGCGCGAACTCAACCGCACGCTGCACGGCGTGTTCCCGGAATCGGCGATCTTCCGCATCGACCATTACCTGGGCAAGGAGCCGGTGCAGAACCTGCTGTACTTCCGCTTTGCCAACACCGTGCTGGAGCCGGTGTGGAACCGCAACTACATCGACAGCGTGCAGATCACCATGGCCGAGAACTTCGGCGTGGAAGGCCGCGGCGCGTTCTACGAGGGCGTGGGCGCGATCCGCGACGTGCTGCAGAACCATCTGCTGCAAGTGACGTCGCTGCTGGCGATGGACTCGCCGGTGGGCAGCGACCCCGAATCGCTGCGCGCGGAGAAGCTGCGTCTGTTCCGCGCGATGCGCCCGCTCGATCCGAAGGACGTGGTGCGCGGCCAGTTCGACGGCTATCGCAAGGTCGAAGGTGTGGCGCCGGACTCCGACGTGGCGACCTTCGTGGCACTGCGCCTGTACATCGACACCTGGCGCTGGGCCGGCGTGCCGTTCTATATCCGTGCCGGCAAGAACCTGCCGATCACCACCACCCAGGTGATGGTGGACATGAAGACGCCGCCACTGTCGATCTTCGACGAGATCAGCCCGCCGCAGTCGAACTACTTCCGCTTCCGGCTCAGCCCCGAGGTGGTGATTGCCGAGGGCGCCCGGGTCAAGAAGCCCGGCGAGGCGATGCAGGGCGAGGCCGTGGAGCTGGTGGCGCGGCATCGCCCGGAGCCGGAAAAGTCCCCGTACGAGCGGCTGCTCGGCGACGCGATCCGCGGCGACAACGCACTGTTCACCAGCGACGAATGCGTCGAGGCGGCGTGGGCGGTGGTCGATCCGGTGCTGCAGCACCTGCCGGCCGTGGGCTTCTACGAACCCGGCAGCTGGGGGCCGCCAGCCGCCGCGCACGTGGTCAGCGGCGACGAGGGCTGGCACGATCCGCGGGCCGAGGAGAGCGCGCCATGTTGAGCGGCCATGAATCCGCCGCCGCCACGGTGGCCTTCCTGCTCGACGTCGACAACACCCTGCTCGACAACGACCGTTTCGGCACCGATCTGGGCGATACCCTGCTGCAGGCGTTCGGCGCCGATGCGCGCGACCGCTACTGGGCGATCTACGCGCAGTTGCGCGACGAGTTGGGCTATGCCGATTATCTTGGCGCGCTGCAGCGCTTCCGCAGCGGCCTGGACAACGACCCCTCGCTGCTGCGGATGTCGAACTACCTGCTGGAGTATCCGTTTGCCGAGCGGCTGTATCCGCACGCGCTGGAAACCATCGCGCACCTGCGCACCCTGGGAACCACCGCGATCCTGTCCGACGGCGACGTGGTGTTCCAGCCGCGCAAGATCGAGCGCGCCGGCCTGTGGGATGCGCTGCGCGGCGAGGTGCTGGTCTACCTGCACAAGCAGCGCATGCTGGTGGCAATGCAGCAGCGCTACCCGGCCGCGCATTACGTGATGGTCGACGACAAGCCGCAGCTGCTGGCCGAGATGAAGCAGCGCCTCGGGCCGCGGCTGACCACGGTATTCGTGCGCCAGGGCCACTACGCTGCCGCGGCGGCCAATGACACCATCGACCCCGCACCGGACCTCAGCATCGCGTGCATCGGCGATCTGCGCGAGCGTAAGCTTGCCGATTTCCTGCCCAACGCGCCGACCATCCGCCTGGCGGCGGACTGAAAATCCATCCCGCATCGAACTGATAGCCATGGAGCAAGCATGAAAGCGACCCGGCAATTGCACGACCTCGGCCAGAGCCTGTGGCTGGACAACATCACCCGCACCTTGCTCGACGACGGCACGCTGGCGCGTTACATCGCCGAGGATTCGATCACCGGGCTGACCTCCAACCCCAGCATCTTCGACGCGGCGATCGGCCAAGGCGACGCCTACGACGCCGGCATCCACGCCAAGACCCTGGCGGGACTGTCCGGCGAGGCGCTGTTCACCGAGCTGGCGCTGGAGGATCTGCGCCGTGCCGCCGACCTGTTCCAGCCAGTGTTCAACGCCACCGGCCATGTGGACGGCTGGGTGTCGATGGAGGTGTCGCCGCTGCTGGCCGCCGATACCGCCGGCTCGATCGCCGCGGCGAAGAAGATCCACGCGCAGGGTCGGCGCGACAACCTGTTCGTGAAGATTCCCGGCACGCCCGAGGGCGTGCCCGCGATCGAGGAGGCGATCTTTTTCGGCATCCCGATCAACGTGACCCTGCTGTTTTCCTGCGACCAGTACCAGGCGGCCGCCGATGCGTACCTGCGTGGCATCGAACGGCGCATTGCGGCCGGGCTCGACCCGAAGGTCGGCTCGGTGGCCTCGCTGTTCATCAGCCGCTGGGACGTGGCTGCGAACAAGCAGCTGCCCGAGGCGTTGCACAACAAGCTCGGCATCGCGGTGGGCCAGCAGACCTATCGCGCGTATCGCAAGCTGCTGGCGTCGGAACGCTGGAAGAAGCTCGCCGCCGCCGGCGCCATTCCGCAGCGCCTGCTGTGGGCCAGCACCGGTACCAAGGATCCCAAGGCGTCGGACACGCTGTACATCAGCGCCTTCGCCGCGCCCGACACCATCAACACGATGCCGGAGAAGACCCTGCACGCGTTCGCCGACCACGGCGTGCTGCACGGCGCGATGGCGCTCGACGGCGGCGACACCGACATGACGCTGGCGCAGATCGCCGACGCCGGCGTGCACATCGACGCGCTGGCGCTGCAGCTGCAAAAGGAAGGCGCCGAAGCCTTCGTCAAATCATGGAACCAGCTGCTGCAGCGCATCGCCGACAAGGCCGGCGCGCTGGCTGACAAGTCGAAGGGATCCGAGCTGCGATGAGCCATCCGAAACTCACCCGTCTGCCGCAGTGGCAGGCGCTGAAGCAGCACCACGCCACGATCGGCCCGAAGCATCTGCGCGAACTGTTCGCCGCCGATCCGCAGCGCGGCGAGCGGCTCGCCGTCGAGGACGTCGGGTTGTATCTGGACTATTCGAAGCAGCGCGTCGATGGCGACACCTTGCAGCTGCTGCGCGAACTCGCCGAAGCCTGCGCGTTGCCGCAGCGGATCGATGCGATGTTCCGCGGCGACCGGATCAACACCACCGAGAACCGCGCGGTGCTCCACGTGGCGCTGCGCGCACCGGCCACGGAAACGATTCTGGTGGACGGCCATGACGTGGTGCCGGACGTGCATGCCGTGCTCGATCGCATGGCGGCATTCTCCGACCAGGTGCGCAGCGGCGCGTGGCTGGGCCACAGCGGCAAGCGCATCCGCAACGTGGTCAGCATCGGCATCGGCGGCTCGGACCTCGGCCCGGTGATGGCGTACGAGGCGCTGCGCGATTACAGCCGGCGCGAGATGACGTTCCGCTTCGTCTCCAATGTCGACGGCACCGATTTCGTCGAGGCCACGCGCGATCTCGACGCGGCCGAAACGCTGTTCATCGTGTGCTCGAAGACCTTCACCACGCTGGAGACGCTGACCAACGCGCACGCGGCACGGCGCTGGTGCGTGGAAGCACTGGGCGATCGGAAGGCGGTCGCGAAACACTTCGTCGCGGTCTCCACCAATGCCGACGAGGTGGCGAAGTTCGGCATCGACACCGCGCACATGTTCGGTTTCTGGGATTGGGTGGGCGGGCGTTACTCGATGGATTCGGCGATCGGCCTGTCGACCATGCTGGCGATCGGCCCCGACCATTTCCGCGAGATGCTGGCCGGCTTCCATGCGATGGACGAGCATTTCCGCCACACTCCGCTTGAAGGGAATTTGCCTGCGTTGATGGGTCTGCTGGCGATCTGGAATGCCAACTTCCTCGACGCGGCCACCGTCGCGGTGCTGCCCTACGAGCAATACCTGAAGCGTTTTCCCGCCTACCTGCAGCAGCTGACGATGGAGAGCAACGGCAAGCACGTCACGCTGGAGGGCGCGACCGTCGATTACGCCACCGGCCCGATCTACTGGGGCGAACCGGGCACCAACGGACAGCATTCGTTCTACCAGCTGATCCACCAGGGCACGCGCCTGGTGCCGTGCGATTTCATCGGTTTCGGGCAAACGCTCAACCCGCTGGCCGCTCAGGGCGGAGGCGATCAACACGACCTGCTGATGGCCAACCTGATCGCGCAGGGCGAGGCGCTGGCGTTCGGCAAGACGGCCGACGAGGTGCGCGCCGAAGGCGTCCCCGAGGCGCTGGTGGCGCACCGCACCTTCGAGGGCAACCGGCCCAGCACGACGATACTCGCCGCGAAGCTGAGCCCGCACGTACTCGGGTCACTGATCGCGCTGTACGAGCACAGCGTGTTCGTGCAGGGCGTGATCTGGGACATCGACTCGTTCGACCAGTGGGGCGTGGAACTGGGCAAGCAGCTGGCGAAGACCACCATCGCCGAGCTGACCGCGAAGAACGAACCGCAACTGGCACACGACAGCTCGACCAACAGCCTGATCCGGCGCTATCGCCGACTGCGCGACGGCAAGCCGTAAGTCGTGGGAGCGGCTTCAGCCGCGATGTTCTTCCCGACAGGCCGAAGGGCGTTCGCGGCTGAAGCCGCTCCCACAGCTCGGCACTCGACACACCATGAAAGGTCACCGCAAACAATGAGCCAGAAGATCAGCCCGCTCGCCGGCAAGCCGGCACCGAAGTCAATCCTGGTCGACGTACCGAAACTGCTGGCCGCCTACGTCGACCTCAAGCCGGATCCCTCGGTGCCGGCGCAACGCGTAGCCTTCGGTACCTCCGGCCATCGCGGTAGCTCGTTTGACCGCAGCTTCAACGAGGCGCATATCCTGGCGATCAGCCAGGCGATCTGCGAATACCGCCAGTCGAAAGGCATCGACGGCCCGCTGTTCCTCGGCGCGGACACGCACGCCTTGTCGCAACCGGCGTTCGAGAATGCGGTGGAAGTACTGGCGGCGAATGGCGTGCAGACGATGATCTCCGCTGGCGGCGAGTTCACCCCGACACCGGCGATCTCGCACGCGATCCTGGTCTACAACAAAGGCCGCGACAGCGGCCTCGCCGACGGCATCGTGATCACGCCGTCGCACAATCCGCCCGACAACGGCGGCTTCAAGTACAACCCGACCAACGGCGGCCCGGCCGATACCGACATCACCCGCTGGGTGGAGAACCGCGCCAACGCGCTGCTCGAAAGCGGGCTCAAGGGCGTCAAGCGAGTGCCGTACGCGCAGGCGCGCCAGGCCGCGACCACGCACGAGCACGACTACCTCAACAGCTACGTCGCCGACCTCGCCGCCATCGTCGACTTCGACCTCATCCGCAGCGCCGGCGTGCACATGGGCGTCGATCCGCTGGGCGGTGCCGGCGTGCACTACTGGGCGCCGATCGCCGACCGCTACAAGCTCGACCTCACCGTGGTCAGCAGCGAAGTCGACCCGCAGTTCGCTTTCATGAGCGTGGACTGGGACGGCAAGATCCGCATGGATCCCTCATCGAAATACGCGATGCAGCGGCTGATCGGATTGAAGGACCAGTACGACGTGGCGTTCGCCTGCGACACCGACCACGACCGCCACGGCGTGGTCACCCGCAGCGGCGGGCTGATGGAGCCGAACCACTATCTGTCAGTGCTGATCGACTACCTGTACCGGCACCGACCGCAATGGGGCGCGCATGCCGCGGTGGGCAAGACCGTGGTCAGCACCGCGCTGATCGACCGCGTGGTGCAGCGGCTCGGTCGCAAGCTCTACGAAGTGCCGGTCGGCTTCAAGTGGTTTTCCCAAGGCCTGTTCGATGGCTCGCTGGGCTTCGGCTGCGAGGAAAGCGCGGGCGCCTCGCTGCTGCGCCGCGATGGTTCGGCCTGGGCCACCGACAAGGACGGTCTGGTGCCGGCGTTGCTGTCGGCCGAGATCACCGCACGCGAAGGCAGGGATCCGGGTGAACTGTATGCGCGGCTGACCGACGAGCTCGGCAAGCCGTACGCCAATCGCGTCGAGGCCGCCGCCACTCCGGCGCAGAAGGCCAAGCTGGCGAAGCTGTCGCCCGATCAGCTGAAGACCGACCAGCTCGCTGGCGAGAAGATCGAACAGGTACTGGACAAGGCCCCCGGCAACGGTGCGGCGATCGGCGGCATCAAGGCGATCGCCGCCCATGGCTGGTTCGCCGCGCGACCGTCCGGCACCGAGGCGATCTACAAGATTTATGCCGAGAGCTTCAAGAGCGAGGAACACCTGCAGAGCCTGCTGGCCGAAGCACAGAAGATCGTCGACGGCGCGATCGCCTGAGCGTCCGGCGGCACGGCGCTGCGGGAGCGACTTCAGTCGCGATGCCGCTGCTCCGAGGCATCGTCAAGTATTCAAAAGCATCGCGGCTGAAGCCGCTCCCACAAAACAAGCACCCATGGAGACCGCCATGTCCAACGACCTCGACCAGCAATGCATCAACACGCTTCGCTTCCTGTCGGTGGACATGGTGCAGAAGGCCAACAGCGGCCATCCCGGCCTGCCGCTGGGCGCCGCGCCGATGGCCTACGCGCTGTGGACGCGGCACATGACATACCACCCGGCCGATCCGCACTGGGTCGATCGTGACCGCTTCGTGCTCTCCGCCGGCCACGGTTCGGCGCTGCTCTACAGCTTGCTGTTCGCCACCGGCTACGACCTGTCGCTGGATGACATCAAGCAGTTTCGCCAGTGGGGCAGCAAGGCACCGGGGCATCCCGAGTCCGGCCACACGCCCGGCGTCGAAGTCACCACCGGGCCACTGGGCCAGGGCCTGGCGAATGCCGTCGGCATGGCGATCGGCGAGGCGCATCTGGCCGCGCGCTACAACCGCGACGGCCACACCATCATCGATCACCACACCTGGGCGATCGTCAGCGACGGTGACCTGATGGAAGGCGTGGCCAGCGAAGCGGCGTCGCTGGCCGGGCACCTCAAGCTGGGCAAGCTGATCTGCCTGTACGACGACAACTACGTCACCCTGTCCGCCGGCACCGACATGACGTTCTCGGAAGACCGCGCGAAGCGTTTCGAGGCATACGGCTGGCACACCATCAGCATCGCCGACGGCAACGACCTCGCCGCGATCAACGCCGCGCTGGACGCCGCGCGCGCCGAGACCACACGGCCTTCGCTGATCCTGGTGCGCACGCACATCGGTTACGGCTCGCCCGAACAGGACAGCTACAAGGCGCATGGCTCGCCGCTGGGCGTCGAGGATGTGAAGAAGACCAAGCAGAAGCTGGGCTGGCCGGTGGAACCGGACTTTCTGGTGCCCGAGGCCGCGCTGGCGCATCTGCGCGAGGCGCAGGATCGCGGGGCCAAAGCACAGGATGAATGGAACGGCCGTCTGGACGGCTATACCAAGGCGTTCCCGCAACTGGCCGCGGAGCTGCTGGAGCGTCTGCGCGGCGACCTGCCGGATGGCTGGGACGCAGATATCCCCGTCTTCCCGGCCGACGCCAAGGGCATGGCCACCCGTGTCGCCGGTGGCAAGGTGATGAATGCCTTCGCGCAGAAGTTGCCCGCGCTCTGCGGCGGTTCGGCCGACCTCGATCCATCCACCCACACCGCACTGAAAGGCCTCGGTGACTTCAATCCGGCGATCGAGCCGAAGGACGAGGACGAGCAGGGTTCCGACGGCGGCGGCTGGAGCCACGCCGGCCGCAACTTCCACTACGGCGTGCGCGAACATGCGATGGCCGCGATCAGCAACGGCCTGGCCGCGCACGGCGGCTTCATCCCGTTCGATGCCACCTTCCTGATCTTCTCCGACTACATGCGCCCGGCGATCCGCCTTGCCGCGCTGATGGGCCTTCACGTCGTGCACGTGTTCACCCACGACAGCGTCGCGTTGGGCGAGGACGGCCCCACCCACCAGCCGGTGGAACAGCTGGCCAGCCTGCGCGCGATCCCCAACCTCACCGTGATCCGCCCTGCCGATGCGAACGAAACGGCGGTGGCGTGGAAGGTCGCGGTGGAATCGACCAAACACCCGGTGCTGCTCGCGTTGACCCGGCAGGACGTGCCCACGCTCGATCGCACCCGCTGCGGCAGCGCCGACGGCCTGCGCCAGGGCGCCTACGTGCTCAGCGACGCGAAGGACGGCAAGCCGTCACTGATCCTGATCGCCAGCGGCTCGGAAGTCGGCCTGATCGTCGCTGCCGCGGAAAAGCTGCAAGGCGAGGGCGTCGCCGTACGCTGCGTGTCGATGCCGAGCTGGGAATTGTTCGACGCGCAGCCGCAGAGCTACCGCGACCAAGTGCTGCCGCCCGCCATCACCGCGCGACTGGCGGTAGAGCTTGGCGTGCCGCAGGGCTGGGAGCGGTATGTCGGCGCGAAGGGCGACATGCTCGGCATTGATCACTTCGGTGCTTCCGCCCCGGCCGACGTGCTGCTGCGCGAATTCGGCTTCAACGTGGACAACGTGGTGAAGCGGGCGAAGGCGTTGCTGGGCGGTTGACGCCGTGCTGTGGGCGCGGCTTCAGCCGCGATGCTCCGGCCATGCCGTTGAAAAACATCGCGGCTCAAGCCGCGCCCACACGGCGCTCAGTTGCGCGACTGCAGCTTCGACAACAGGCGCAACAGCTCCAGGTACAGCCACACGAGGGTCACCACCAGCGCAAACGCGCCGTACCACTCCATGTACTTCGGCGCACCTTGCTGGACGCCGGTTTCGATCAGGTCGAAGTCGAGGATCAGGTTGAGCGCGGCGATCACCACCACCACCGCGCTGAACGCGATGCCGATGCCGCTGCTGCCGCTGATGAAACCCATCGAGTGGCCGAAGAAACCCATCGCGAAGTTCGCCAGGTACAGCAACATGATGCCGCCGGTGGCGGCGACGATGCCGAGCTTGAACTTCTCGGTGGCGCGGATCAGCCCGCTGCGGTAGGCCAGCAGCATTGCCGCCATGGTGCCGAAGGTCAGTGCCACCGCCTGCATCACGATGCCCGGATAGCGCAGTTCGAAGATCGCCGACAGCGCGCCGATGAAGACGCCCTCGACCAGCGCATACAGCGGCGCGGTGACCGGCGCCCAGGTTTTCTTGAACGCGGTGATCAGGCCGAGAATCAGCCCGCCGATGGCGCCACCCAGCACCAGCGGCAGCATCGCCGGCGCGTTTTGCGCACCATTGAACTGGCTCCAGCTGAACATGGCGCCGACCAGCACCAGAATCAGCAGCAGGCCGGTCCGGTTGATCGTGCCGTTGATCGTCATGGCCTCGTCGCCATGCGCGACCAGCGTGCCACTGGCAGCGTCGAGGAAGGTGTTCTTGTTGAGTGCCGGATTGCCGCTTTGCATAAGGAAACTCCCGTGAGTGCCGTCCCATCGTAGCCCGGCGGGCATTGGCTTGACAGCCGGCTGCGCCGATACGCCGCTGCGCCGGGCGCGCAAACTACGCGACAATGCGACCTTGCCGAACCGTGCGGAGTTCCGATGAATCCTTCCACCCTGCGTATCGCCACCCGCAAAAGCGCGCTGGCGCTGTGGCAGGCCGAGCACGTCGCCGCATTGCTGCGCGCGGCGCACCCGGGGCTGGCGGTGGAGCTGGTGCCGCTGAGCACGCGCGGCGACGAGATCCTGGACCAGCCGCTGGCCACCATCGGCGGCAAGGGGCTGTTCCTGAAGGAGCTCGAGGTGGCGATGCTGGAAGGCCGCGCCGACTTGGCCGTGCATTCGCTGAAAGACGTGCCCGCCGAATTGGAACCGGGTTTCGCGTTGCCGGCGATGTTGCCGCGCGCGGATGCCGCCGACGCGTTCGTCAGCAACGACTGGGCGGATCTCGCGGCCCTGCCTCACGGCGCGCGGGTAGGCACTTCGTCGCTGCGGCGCCAGGCTCAGTTGCGCGCGTTGCGGCCCGATCTCGTGTTGCTCGACCTGCGCGGCAATGTAGGCACCCGCCTTGGCAAGCTCGACGCCGGTCACTACGACGCAATCGTGCTCGCCTGTGCTGGCCTGGAACGCCTGGGCCTGGCCCCGCGCATCCGCGCGCGGCTGGCCGCGCCGGACTGGCTGCCCGCGCCGGGCCAGGCCGCGATCACGATCGAGGCACGCAACGACAACCCGGCGGTGCTGGCGCTGCTGGCCGCGCTGGACGACGCCGATACCCGGCTCACCGTGAGCGCCGAGCGCGCGATGAACCACGCGCTGGGCGGCAGCTGCACGGTGCCGGTCGGCGCATGGTGCGTGCTCGGCGAACACGGCCTGCACCTGCGCGGCCTGGTCGGCGACGTCGCCAGCGGACGTTTGCTGCGGGCCGAAGCCAGCGGTCCGAGCGACCAGGCGCTGGCGTTGGGCCGCGCGGTGGCGTCGGCCTTGCTGGATCAGGGTGCGAGCGAGTTTCTGTAGCCTCTGGAAGTCACGCTTGCGAGCTCTCTCTTCGCCGCTCATGCGAACGGCCCGGCAGCTTGCGCCAACGGGCCGTCATGCTCGCCGCGACCGGCCACTCAGAAGCTGTAGACGAGATTCGTCGTGGTCAGCGTGTCCATCTTCTTCGTACCCGGCTGCACGTCGCTGTTGTGGCGCACCTGGAAGCCGACCTTCAGCGCCAGCTTCTTGGTCATGCTGACAGCCAGTCCGGCGTCGTTCTGCAGATAGGTGTTCTTCGAACCCGCTTCCATCAGCAGCGTATCTTCGAAAGCGGTGTTGGCGGTGAGCTTGTACTTGTAGTTGACCAGGCCGCGGGCAACCATTTCGCTCTGCGTCGCCTGGCGCTGCGGCACCAGCGCGCCGTCGACGACTAGCTCGACATCGGCCGGGCGGTAGCGCTTGTAACCGGGGCCGATTTCGAACGACAGCTCGTTGCGCTCGTCCTTCAAGGCGATGTAGCCATAGCCGAGCGAGACGATGCCCTGCCACAGATTGGCGCCGAAGTCGTCGTGCTCGTAACGGGCGGCGCCGACGATGTAGCTGCGCGGGTCCAGCTTGAGACCGACCGATGCGCCGCCGTCATAGCGGTTCGCGGTGGTGTTGAACTGCTTGATGGTGTTGCCGGCGCTGTCGACCACGGTCTGCTGGCTCTTGGAACGCAGCGCATCGACGAAGAAAGTGTTTTTCCACTGCTCGTTTTCCTGGTTCAGGCCGAGCTTGGCGTTGACGTTCTGTGAACGGGAATTACCGGTGGCCGAGGCGAAACCGAACTCGCCCGAGCCGCTCCAGCCACCGTTGTTCGTGGTGGCGGTGGTGTCGTCCTGGGCCTGCGCGGCGAAGCTCGCAAAGGCAGCCAGCAGCAGGCCGGCGATCAAGGTCTTTTTCATGGGGGAAGGGTCCGATTGTTAAACAAACGTAGCCCGCTACCTTAACGGGCCGGCTTGAACTCGCAATGAATGAGTCAGGCGCTGGTCTGCGCCGCTCAGGCGCCGCGCAGCAGCAGCGATTCGTAGAGGCTGCGCTCCACGCATTTGCCGAGCAGGCAGCTGGGCACGGCCAGCGCCGCGGCGATCAGGCCGACGCCTTCGTGCCGCGTCAGCAGCAGCGCGATGCACGGAATCACGTAGGTGAACAACGCCGCTGCAAAACGTGCGGGACGCAGCGCCTGCTCGCGCGCCACGCCGCCATGGCTGCTCGAACCCGCCAGCGAATGCCAGGCCAGCCCTTCCAGCAACCCCAGCAGGAGAGCCAGCGCCAGCAGCACCATGATCCATGGGTACAAACCATGCTTCGGTTTCGGCTCATCCAGCGCAAGCACGCACAGCCAAAGCCACAAGCCACCGGCGTAACCGGCGAAGACCAGCCGGCTTATCGGCAGCGAAGTGGCTGCGCGTTGCGCCGGCGCGGACAACTGACGGCAGAAGCGATAGCCGGTATAGGCCAGGCTGGACAGGCTGCAAGCCGTCAGCGCCGCGCCGGCCAATCGGGTCGCCCAGAAGATGTTGTGTTCGCGTACCAGACCGGCCACGGCCAGCATCGGCAGAAACGTCGCCAGCGCCAGCAAGGCCGCACGGCTCGGGCGGCTGTCGCGCCTGGGACGCCAGCCGTACCAGTCCGATGCGCCGCGCCACGGCAGGCAGGCGACCAGCAGGCCGCTGCCGACCAGCAGCGTGCCCACCAGCAACGGCATCAGGGTGCCATTGCGGTCGGCGGGATACAGGCCGAGCAGCAACGCCAGCCCCAGCCATGCCCACAGGCCGAAACCGCTGGCCGCCAGGACCCGCCACAGCGGCGCCACCGACTCCGCACGCCAGTACGTCGGCGGCATGTCGGGATCGTTCGCGGGGGGCGTGCTGTGTGGATAACCGCGGGCAGGCTGCATGGATCAACCGGTTGGATCAACAGAGCGGCCGGCGCGCGCGCCGTGCCATCGGCCTGCGCATGACGGACTTGCGGGCACCGCAGGGCGCACCCATGCTACAACGCTGCACCCACGCATGCCTCGACGAGACGCCATGGATCGCTACGAACGCATACTGACCCTGCATCGCCTGTTGAAATCGGCCCACTATCCGGTGCCGCTGTCGCGCCTGCTGAGCGAGCTGGAATGCTCGCGCGCCACCCTGTACCGCGACGTGGCGTTTCTGCGTGATGCGCTGGGCGCACCGATCGAAAGCGCCGGCACCGACCAGGCCGCGTTCCGCTATGAGGTCGGCGAGGGCGAGAAGTTCGAGCTGCCCGGACTCTGGCTGACCTCCGACGAACTGGCTGCGCTGCTCGCGTTGAACGAGCTGATCAGCCGCTCCGGCCCCGGCGTGCTGGCCGGTGCGCTGGCGCCGTTCAAGGCGCGCATCGAAGGGCTGCTGTCGCACCAGGACAGCGGCAAGGCGCTGCCGATCGAGCGGATAAGGGTGATTCCGTGGGGCGAACGCAAGCTCGACCAGCAGGTGTTCCGCATCGTCGCCGGCGCCGTGCTGGAGCGCAAGCGGTTGCGCTTCCGCTATCGCGCGCGCACCACCAATGCCGACAGCCGCCGCACCGTGTCGCCGCAGCGGCTGACCCACTATCGCGACAACTGGTATCTGGACGTGTGGGACCACGACCGCGAGGCGCTGCGCAGCTTTGCGGTGGATCGCATCGTCGACGCGCAGTCGCTCGACGATGCTGCTACCGATGTGGCCGAGAGCGACCTCAACGATCTGCTTGCCTCCAGCTACGGCATCTTCGCGGGCAAACCGAAAGCGTGGGCGACCATCCGTTTCTCGCCGCATGCGGCGCGCTGGGTCGCCGACGAGCACTGGCATTCGCAGCAGAAGGGCGAATGGCTGCCCGATGGCCGTTACGAGCTGAAGGTGCCCTACTCCAATTCGAAGGAATTGTTGATGGACGTACTCAAGTACGGCCCGGATGCCGAAGTGGTCGCACCGCTGTCGCTGCGCGAGGAAATGAAAATCCTGCTGCAGCTGGCCCTGGGCGGGTACGCCCAGGCATAGATAGAAGTTCCACTGTGGCGGACAACTCCACCTACACCGGTTGCACGAAGACACGAACCCGCACGGCACAATCGCCTCCTCTCCCCAAAGGGGAGAGGGAGCGAATGCAAGGAGCGCGTTACCTTATTGAAGCGGGATAAAAGGGCCAGAACATCGGGATCAGCCACATCGACAGCGCGCAGAACAGCGCGATCAGCGGAATGCCCACCTTCATGAAATCGGTGAAGCGGTAGCCGCCGGCGTAATACACCATGGTATTGGTCGGATAGCCGACCGGGGTGGCGAACGATGTGGCGGCGGCGAACGCCACGGCGACCACGAACGGCCGCGGATCGGCATGGCTGGCGTGCGCCACCGTGGCGGCGATGCCCACCATCAGCACGACGGAGGGGTTGTGCCCCATCAGCTCGGTGAGCAACGCGGTTAGCAGGTACACCATCAGCAGCGCGACCAGCGGGCCGTGGCCGCCGACCAGGTGCATGGCAGCGGTCACCACCACGGTCGACAAGCCGGTCTTCTCGATCGCCAGGCCCAGTGGCAGGATCGCGCCAAGCAGGATGATGATCTTCCAGTCCATCCCTTCATAGACGTCTTTACGGCCAAAGCAGCCGCCCAGCGCCATCGCCACGGCACCGCACACCGCGGCGATCGGTATCGGCAACCAGTGCATGCCCGACACCACCACCACGCCAGCCATGATGGCAGCCGCCAACAGCGCCTTGCGCGACATGCCGCGCACGTCCTCGCGTTCGTTGAGCACGATGAAGGCATCGTCGTTGCGCAGCTTCGGCATGGCCTCGTCGTCCACCAGCACCATCAGCATGTCGCCGACCGCCAGCCGCGTGTCGCTGAGCTTGTCGCGCAGGACTTCGCCGCGCCGGTTCAACGCCAGCGCCGTGGCGCGATAGCGCCAGTCCAGGCCGATCTCGGCCAAGCTGCGGCCGTCCACCTCGCTGGCCGGCGCCACCATCAGCTGGGCCAGCACGCGAGGCTGATCGCTGTTGCTGGCGTAGCGGTGCTCGGGCGCGTTGTGCAGCTTGGCGCCGCGCTGGAAATCCTCGATCTTGTCCCAGTCGCCGCGCACCAGCAGCACGTCGCCCACCTGCAGCTCCTGCTCGCGCGGCGACCACATCTGCCGTTCCCCGCGCAGCAACTCCAGCGGATAGACCCCGTACTTCTCGCCAAGCCGCGCATCGGCGATGGCCGTGCCCAGCAGGGGCGAATCCTCGCTGATCTCCAGCTCCGCCACGTATTTTCCGAGGTCGGCGTCGTCGGGCAGCGCCGCGTCGATCTGCGTGGGCAGCAGATGCCGGCCGACCAGCATCAGATAGACGATGCCCACCACCGCCAGCACCGCACCCATGCGGGTGAACTCGAACACGCCGAACGCGGCCATGCCGTGCTTCTGCGCCAGGCTGTCGGCGAGCAGGTTCGAGGAGGTACCGATCAGCGTGCACACCCCGCCCATCTGCGCCGCGTACGCCATCGGCATCAGCACGCGCGCCGGCGATGTGCCGGTGCGCCGGCACACGCGCAGGGCCAGCGGCAGGAACGTGGCGACCAGCGCGATGTTCTTGACGAAGGCGCCCAACGGGGCGATCGCAAGCATCATCGCCAGGGTCAGCAGCCAGGGTTTGCGGATTTTCATCAGCAGGCGGGTCAGCGGATCGAGCACGCCGGAGCGTTCGATGCCGAGGCTCAATGCGAACATCGCCGCCACCGTCACCGTGGCCTCGTTGCTGAAGCCGGACAGCGCCTCGACCGGGCTCACAATGCCCAGTATCACCAGGGCTCCGAGCACGATCAGCGCGACCAGATCGATGCGCAGCTTTTCGCTGGCGAACATGCCCATCGCCACCACGATGATCGCCACGGTGGCCCACGCCTGCCAGCTCACGCGGTCGCACCTGCGCCAACGCCGAAGGGACGTGTGTGCAATGCAGCTGCAAGGCGTATCGATGGACATGGGCATGCGCGCTGGTTGTGTTGGGGTGCATCATGGCGGAAACCGTGCCGGTTGCACGGCAGCCGACTTCAGCACAGACCAACGCCCACGCGCCGTGACGATCAGACCATGCCTGCCCATTCCCTGCCCGAACCCGCCGCAACCGCCGCGCCCCGCCGGCCGACCATAGCGCTGGCGCTGGGCGCTGGCGGTGCCAAGGGGCTGGCGCACATCGGAGTCATCGAGGAGCTCGATGTGCAGGGCTTCGAGATCGTGGCCATCGCCGGCAGCTCGATGGGTGCGCTGATCGGTGGCATCTACGCGATGGGCAAGCTGGACGTCTATCGCGACTGGGTCTGCGCGCTGGCCAAGTTCGACGTGCTGCGGCTGCTCGACTGGACGTTCTCCGGCGGCGGCCTGATCAAGGGCGAGCGCATCATCGAAACCTTGCGTGCGCTGATCGGCGACATCCAGATCGAGGACCTGCCGCTGGCGTTCACCGCGGTGGCCACCGACCTGGACCGCGAGCGCGAAGTGTGGCTGACCCGCGGTTGCCTGTTCGACGCGATCCGCGCCTCGATCGCGATACCCACGGTGTTCCGTCCCCACACCATCGCTGGCCGACGCCTGATCGACGGCGCCCTGCTCAACCCGGTGCCGGTGACGCCGCTGATCCGCGAAACGGCGGACTACCTGCTGGCGGTGAGCGTCGATGGCCCGGCGGTAACCGCCGCACCACCGCCGCCCCCGAACCAGCCCGCTGCCGAAGGCAGCTACCGCCGGCGCGTCGGCGAGTTCATGAACCGGCTGATGCCGCATGGCGAGAACCATCCGCCGGTGCCGGGCACGTTCGATCTGCTGGCGCAGTCGATGGACCTGATGCAGGCCAACCTCTCACGGCTGCGCCTGGCCGCCTACGAGCCGGATCTGCTGATCCAGCTGCCACGCAACATGGCCAGCGCCTATGAGTTTTATCGCGCGCGCGAGCTGATCGAACTGGGCCGCGAACAGGCGCGCACCGCACTGGGCAACTGGCCGCGCTCGGGCACGCCGCAGCGGGAACCCTGAGCCGCATCCCGCTTCAGCGTGGCCCGTGCGTGCGCAGCCAGTTGTCGAGGTAAGCCTTCAGCGCGACCGCGTTGTTGTGCTCCTCGTCGCGCGCACCGTAGAGCAGGGTGACCGCGTGCCGCGCCGAGTGCTCGGCCAGCGGCCGCCAGTGTTCGGCCAGGGCGTCCAGCTCGCCCGCATAGCGGTGGCGAAAGCCGTCCCAGCGCGCAGGGTCATGCCCGAACCAGGTCCGCAACGCGCTCGAGGGCGCCAGTTCCTTCGCCCACAGGTCGAGTGGCACCGCGTCCTTCTTCAATCCGCGCGGCCATAGCCGATCGATCAGCACGCGATAGCCATCGGTTTTCGCGGCCGGCGCGTAGACACGTTTGACAGCGATGGCCATGCCTGACGACCTCCGGGTGATCGGCCCGCGAAAGGATCGACCCACGCCGGCGGTGTTGGCGGCGGCGGCGCTGATCCTGCGGAAGTCCCAGCATACGTCGCGCAGACCGGGACGGCTTGATCTGGGTCAGAGTTCCTCGACCGCAGTCACCTTGCCGCGGCGCATCAACCAGGCGACGCCGCGCAGGTCGGCCAGACCGACCCACAGCCGGTCCAGCATGCCGTACTTCGATACGCCGGCGGTGCGCGGGCGATGGCCGACCGGCACGCTCTGGCTCTGGAAGCCGGCGCGCTTGACCAGCGCCGGCAGGTAGCGGTGCATGTGGTCGAAGTAGGGCAGGCGCAGGAATACCTCGCGCTCGAACAGTTTCAGGCCGCAGCCGGTGTCCGGCGTGGCGTCGCGCAACATGCGCGAGCGCACCGCGTTGGCGACCTTCGAGGAGATGCGCTTGTTGAAGCTGTCGCGGCGGGTGGTGCGCCAGCCGGCGAGCAGCCGCGTCTCGGCCGGTGCGGCGTCGCGCGCGGCGAGCAGTTTCGGGATGTCGGCCGGATCGTTCTGGCCGTCGCCGTCGAGCGTGGCGATCCATGGCGAGGCCGCCGCGCGCACGCCGTTCCACACCGCCGTGCTCTGGCCGCTGCGGGTGACATGGTGCAGCACGCGCAGTTCGGGATGCAGCGCCTTTTGCGCGGCCAGCACGGTGCGGCTGTCGTCACTGGAATCGTCGTCCACGTAGATCACTTCGTAGTCGACCCGGCCGCGCAGGGCAGCAGCGATCTCGCCCAGCAGCGGCGGGATGTTGTCGCGCTCGTTGAAGACGGGGACGACGACGGAGAGTTGCGGCATGAGAGGAGCCTTCAGCGGGAACGGGCGCTGCGCCCGACGCAGCAACGGGGCAGTTTAATGCCAAAGCGCAGACTGCTCCTCCCCTGCTTGCAGGGGAGGGAACAAGCGAAGCTCAGCGGAATTTGCCGAGGATGCCTTCGAGCTCGTCGTTGCTGTGGTAGTGGATCACCAGCTTGCCGCGGCCGCCGCGGCTCTGCGCCAGCTCGACGCGGGTGGCGAAGCGTTCGGCGAGTTCGCGTTCCAGCGCGGCGATGTTCGGGTCGTGTGGCGCGGCGCCCTTGGCCTTGCCCTTCGGCGCGGTCTGCGCACGGCGCGCGGCTTCTTCCAGTTCGCGCACCGACCAGCCAAGGGTGGCGGCCTGGCGCGCCAGCGGCACGGCGATGGATTCCTCGAGGGTCAGCAGGCAGCGCGCGTGGCCCATTTCCAGCTTGCCGTCGTCGAGCAGGCGCTTGATGGATTCCGGCATCTCGGTCAGCCGCAGCATGTTCGACACGGACGCGCGCGAACGACCGACCGCGTCGGCGGCCTGCTGGTGGGTGAGGTCGAAGTCGTCGATCAGCCGCTTCAGCGCGTCGGCTTCCTCCAGCGGGGTGAGGTCCTGGCGCTGGATGTTCTCGATCAGCGCCATCGCCGGCACGGCTTCTTCGGACACCTTCTTGATCAGCGCCGGAATCTCGGCCAACTGGGCGCGTTGCGCCGCGCGCCAGCGCCGTTCGCCGGCGATCAGCTCGTAGCTGTTCTTGGCCAGTTCGCGCACCACCACCGGCTGGATCAAACCCTGCGCCTTGATCGACGCGGCCAGTTCATCGAGCGCCTCGTCGTTCCAGTGCCGCCGCGGCTGGTACTTGCCGGGCTGGATCTGCTGGATCGGCAGGATGCGCAGCTCGCCCTCCTGCGCCAGCACCGATGGCGCGGCATCGCCGTCGCCGCCGAGCAGGGCATCGAGCCCGCGTCCCAATCCACGTTTCTTTGCAGCAGCCATGTCTAGAGCCTGTTCATGATCTCCAAGTACCCCGCGCCGGAATCTGTTTGCGCGCAGGCCAAGGAAGAGTGAGAGAGTGGACGTCCGTCCACGACCGAATGATGACGCCGGCCTGCACGCAAACAGATCCGGCCCGACGGGTTGTCATCCCGTGGCCGCCATGCGGCAGCGCGCGGCTTGGCCTGCCGGCCAGGCAGGCCGGCACCACGCACTCCCACCTGACAGCCACGGGATGACAACGCGGAGTGCTTGGAGATCACGAACAGGCTCTCATTCCTGGTGATTGGCGGCCGGCGCCTTGAGCGCCGGACCGCTGTCGCCGTGCGCGGTGGTCGCCGCCAGCGGTTCGATGTCTTCGACCGGATCGACGTGATCGGCGCGGGTCAGCGCGCGTTCGCGCCGGATGATTTCGCCGGCCAGGCCGATGTAGGCGATCGCGCCGCGCGAGCTGCGGTCGTACAGATGGATCGGCTGGCCATGGCTGGGCGCCTCGGCCAGGCGCACGTTGCGCGGGATGATCGAGCGCAGCACCTTGTCGCCGAAATGCTGGGTGAGCTGGGCGGAGACCTCGTTGCCGAGGTTGTTGCGCACATCGTACATGGTGCGCAGCAGACCCTCGATTTCCAGTTTCGGGTTCAGCCGGTGGCGCACCGCCTTGACGGTGTCGAGCAGGCTGGACAGGCCTTCCAGCGCGAAATACTCGCACTGCACCGGGATCAGTACGCCATCGGCGGCGGTCAGCGCGTTCAGCGTGAGCAGGTTCAGCGAAGGCGGGCAGTCGATCAGGATGGTGTGGTACTTGTCCGCCACCTTGGCCAGCAGTTCCTTCAGGCGGTGCTCGCGCGCCAGCGCGTCCATCAGCTTCAGTTCGGCCGCGGTGAGGTCGCCGTTGCCCGGCAGCAGGTCGTAATGCGCGTCGGTGGGCACGATCGCCGCGGCGATTTCGACTTCCTCGAGCAGCACTTCGCAACCGCTCAAGCTGATGTCGCGCTTGTTGATGCCCGACGCCATCGTGGCGTTGCCCTGCGGGTCCAGGTCGACCAGCAATACCTTGCGCTTCGCCGCGGCCAGCGCAGCGGCGAGATTGACGGCAGTGGTGGTCTTGCCGACGCCGCCTTTCTGGTTGGCGACAGCGATGATGCGGGCCATGGATGGAGGGCTACCGTACGCGGGAGAGGGTTAGTGTAATGCCTCACTCCGCCCAGCGCTGCCGCCCTCAGGCGCCGATCCGCGCGCCGCTGGCTGCATCGAACAGGTGCAGCCGTTCGGCCGCTAGCTGCAGCATGAGCGTGCTGCCCGGCTCGGGCAGGGGCCGTGGCGACACGCGCGAAACCAGCGCCTGGCCGCCGTGGCGCAGGTTCAGGAAGATCTCGTTGCCGACCGGCTCGATGACTTCCAGCTGCGCGGCGAGCGCCGCGTCGCCGGCACGCTGCGGCTGCAGATCTTCGGGGCGGACACCCAGCACCACCGCGCGGTCGCGCCACGGCTGCCAGGTCGCCGGCGGCCGTCCGCCCAAGGCGATGTCGCCATGCGCGGTCGCCAGCTTCCAGCCGTCGGCCAGCCTGAGCGTGCCGTGCAGCAGGTTCATCGCCGGGCTGCCGACGAAACCGGCCACGAACAGGTTGGCCGGCTTTTCGTACAGGGCCATCGGCGTGTCGATCTGCTGGATCACGCCCCCATCGAGCACCACGATGCGCTGACCGAGGGTCATCGCCTCGATCTGGTCGTGAGTGACGTAGATCATGGTGGCCTTGAGCTGGCGATGCAGCCGCGCGATCTCCACCCGCATCGACAATCGCAGCTTGGCGTCCAGGTTGGACAACGGCTCGTCGAGCAGAAACACCTTGGGATCGCGCACCAGCGCCCGGCCCAGCGCCACGCGCTGGCGCTGGCCGCCCGACAGCGCGGCCGGACGCGAAGCCAGCCGCGGTTCCAGCTCCAGCGTCTTTGCCGCCGCCGCCACGCGGCGGTCGATGTCGACTTGGTTGTGGCCGCGCAGCTTCAGGCCGAAGCCGAGGTTTTCGGCCACCGTCATGTGCGGGTACAGCGCGTAGTTCTGGAACACCATCGCGATGTCGCGATCCTTCGGTGCGACCTCGTTGACCACGCGGCCGCCGATGCTCAGCGAGCCACCGCTGATCGATTCCAGCCCCGCGATCATGCGCAGCAAGGTGGTCTTGCCGCAGCCGGACGGCCCCACCAGCACCAGCAGTTCGCCGTCGGCGACCTCGAAGCTGGCGTCGGCCACGGCGACATGGCCGTTGGGGTAGACCTTGCGCAGCTGGTCCAGGCGCACGGCAGCCATCGGCATCTCCAGTGGGGTGGGCGATGACGGCTGTCATCACGCGCAGCATGCGCCTGCCTGCACATGCGCGAAACATTGGGCTATTCTGCCGATGTAATCGTTTACATCAAGCCTTTGGCGCAGGAACGTCCATGACCCGCCCCAGCTTCCGCTTTCCCGACGGTTTCCATTGGGGCGCGGCCACTTCGGCCTATCAGATCGAGGGCTCGCCGCTGGCCGACGGCGCCGGCCCCAGCATCTGGCAGCGCTTCGCGCATACGCCGGGGATGATGGTCAACGGCGACACCGGCGACGTCGCCTGCGATCACTACCGCCGCTACAAGGACGACGTGCAGCTGATGAAGGCGCTGGGCCTGCACGGTTACCGCTTCAGCATCAACTGGGCACGGGTGCTGCCCGAGGGTACCGGCCGGGTCAATCCGCAGGGGCTGGATTTCTATTCGCGGCTGGTGGACGAACTGCTCGAGAACGGCATCGCGCCGAACGCCACGCTGTTCCACTGGGACCTGCCGGCCGCGCTGGACGACCGCGGCGGCTGGCTCAACCGCGACATCGCGCACTGGTTCGCCGAATACGCCGAAGTGATGTTCAGGGCGCTGGACGACCGCGTGCCGCGCTGGTCCACGCTCAACGAACCCTGGGTGGTCACCGACGGCGGCTACCTGCACGGCGCGCTGGCGCCGGGCCATCGCAACAAGTTCGAGGCGCCGATCGCCGCGCACAACCTGATGCGCGCCAGCGGCGCCGGCATCCAGGCGTATCGCGCGCATGGAAAGCACGAGATCGGCGTGGTGTTCAACATCGAACCGAAGTATCCGCACTCGGACAGCGCCGACGACCTCGCCGCCACTCGCCGCGCGCATGCCTACATGAACCAGCAATTCGCCGATCCGGCTCTGCTGGGCAGCTATCCGCCGGAGCTGAAAGAGATCTTTGGCGAGGCCTGGGCCGACTTCCCGGCCGACGACTTCGAGCTGACCCGCCAGCCGGTCGATTTCGTCGGCATCAACTACTACACCCGCGCCGTGGTGAAGCACGACGCCAACGCGTATCCGTTGCGGGCGGTATCGGTGCGCCAGCCAAACAGGACCCACACCGAGACCGGCTGGGAAGTGTTCGAGCAAGGCTTGATCGACACGCTGACCTGGTTCAAGCAGCGCTACGGCGAGATCCCGCTGTACGTCACCGAAAACGGTTCCGCGTTCTACGACCCGCCGGTGGCCGAAAACGGCGTGCTCGACGATCCGCTGCGCACGGACTACCTGCGCAAGCACCTCAAGGCGCTGCACGGAGCAATCGCGGCGGGCGTTAATCTCAAGGGCTATTACGCGTGGTCGCTGCTGGACAACCTGGAGTGGTCGCTGGGTTTCTCCAAGCGCTTCGGCCTCTACCACGTCGACTTCGCCAGCCAGCAGCGCACGCCCAAGGCCAGCGCGAAGCTGTACGCGCGGGTGATCGAGAGCAACGGCGGCGTGCTGGACGACTGAAGCCGCGGGTCAGGCGCGACCGAGCACCAGCAAATGGCGTTCGGCCGGCAACCCCGGCACCGCCAGCTCATGCGTGCCGCGCAGCTCGAAACCGGCCGGGATGCCGGGCAATTCGTCATCCGGCCGCTTGCCCTTCATCGCCAGCCAGATCCCGTCCGGCGCCAGCAGGTGGCCGCCCCAGCCGAGCATGTCGGCGAGACTGGCGAATGCGCGCGCGGTGACGCAGTCGTACTGGCCCGCGACGTCTTCCACCCGCGACTGCAACGCACGCACGCCTTCCAGCTTCAATGAACGAATGGCCTCGCGCAGAAAGCGCACCTTCTTGCCGTTCGAATCCACCAGCAGGATCTCGCGGCCCGGCGCAGCGATCGCCAGCACGATGCCCGGCAGGCCGGGCCCGGTGCCGAGGTCGGCCAGGGTGTGGCCTTGCACGTACGGCAGGATCGCCAGCGAATCGAGCAGGTGACGGGTGACCATCTCCGCCGGATCGCGCACGGCGGTGAGGTTGTAGGCCGCGTTCCAGCGTTCCAGCAACGCCTGGTAGTCGAGCAGCCGCGGCACCGCGTCCGCCGGCAGGTCCAGGCCCAGCGTCGCGATGCCTTGTACGAGTCGTGCCTGCAAGGCGTCACGTGTCATGGGAGTACCTGGAAAGCCGGGGTGCGAAGTATCCGTGGGCCGCGAGGCATTGCCAACCGCGGCAAAAGAAAACCCGCCGAAGCGGGTTGAAGACGATCAAATCCCCTGGAGCGGGAGCGCTCTCGGGCGCTTCCCGCCATTCCTGTTCAGGCGGCGTCGAGTTCGACCCGCGTCACCATCATGCCGCGCTCGCGCAGTGCGCTGTTCAACGATTGCTTCAGCCGTGCGCCAAGGTCGCGGCGATCGACCGCGTCGCTCGCCGGTTCGCCGCGAAGGGCTTCCTGCGCGCCGCGACGGATCAACTGATCGACCTGCTCGAACACCGCATCGGCGCGCTCGGGCTCCAGCACCTGCCAGTACACCGTGCCGCGCACGTCGTGCGCGTCGGCCAGCGGCTCCTCGAAGCGCAGCGTCTGGCCGGCCAGATTGATCTTGTGCGCTACCCGATCCAGCAGTGGCAAGGCCAGATGCATACCCGCCGCCAGCAGCCGCACCGGCTTGCCGCGCCGGTACAAGCTGTAGACCTGCCCGGCCGGCACGACCTTCACGGCGCTGGCGATCAGCGCGGCGGGAAGAATCAGCATCAGGGTCAGCAAGGTCATCATGGTATTCAAAACAGGTACTTGTCCGTATATCGTCTGGTGGCGCCGGAGCTTGAGGATACAGTCGCTTGAGTGCGCAAAGATTAACCTTCATTTAACGGCACGACGGAAATTTTAACAAGTGGCGGAAGCCCGCAGAACAGCACGGCCGTCACGGATCTGCTTGCTCGTCGCTCTTCTTGGACCCGCCGTCCCTCGATCCCGCTAGCGAGGTTTCCCGAGCCGTCAACGGATCGGGGGCGGTTCGCACATGCCACCGGTTTTGCAACGGCGGTTTTACAGGCACTTTACAACTCGACATGAAAACGATTACGTTGCCGCCACTGCTAGGTTTGGGCCGGGGCGAGCTCGCATGGCGACAGCAACCATCAGAGACGTGGCGCGCGAAGCCCGGGTTTCCGTGGCGTCGGTGTCGCGCGCATTGAATGGCGGCCGTGGCGTCACCGCCGAGACCAGCGCACGCATCCGCGAAGCGGCGGCGCGGCTACGTTACATGCCGCACGCCGCTGCGCGCATGCTGATCACCCGGCGCACCCACACCATCGGCGCCCTGCTGCCGGACCTCTACGGCGAATTCTTTTCCGAGCTGATCCGGGGCATCGACCTCGCTGCACGAGCCCGCGGCCTGCATCTGCTGGTTTCCAGCTCGCATGACGATGCCGACGCCGCCGCCGTGGCGCTGCGCGCGATGCAAGGCCGCGTCGACGGCCTGCTGCTGATGTCGCCGCATGCCGATGCCGCGTTCCTGCGCCAGAACCTGCCGCTGGGCCTGCCTACCGTGCTGATGAATACGCGGCTGGCCGACGACGACTACTGCGCGCTGTCGGTGGACAACGATGGCGGTGCACGACTGATGGTCGAGCACCTGCTGGCGACCGGGCATCGGCGAATCGTGTTCATCCAGGGGCCGCCGGGCAATCGCGATGCCGCCGAACGCGAGCTTGGCTACCGCGAAGCCCTGGCCAACAGCGCGCCGGACAGCCCGGTGATCATGCTGCGCGGCGATTTCGGCGAGGAGTCCGGTTACCGGGCAGGCCGGGATGTGCTGGCCATGCGGCCCCGCCCGGACGCGGTGTTCGCCGCCAACGACATGATGGCGATCGGATGCATGACGGCGCTGCGCGAGGCCGGCATCAGCGTGCCGGAGGAGATCGCCATCAGCGGCTTCGACGATGTGCCGATGGCGCGCTACGTGACGCCGCCGCTCACCACCATCCACGTGCACATCGCCGAACTCGGCAGCCAGGCGATGGAGTTGCTGGGGGAACAGATCGACCAGCCGGATCACGTGAAAACCGGCGTTCATCGCCGCGTCGCCGCCAAGCTGGTGGTACGCGGATCGACCGGCGGAAGTCCCGGGTAACGGATCAATCCAGGCCGGCGCAGGACGCGGCCGGGCGGCAACGAGACGGTTTCGACGCGAGCGCGGCGTGAGGGCGTTTCGCTTACGGGTGGCATCACAGCAACGCGACAGCAGAACGCCAAACTACTTGCACCGATTACGGGAGAGGGTCAGATCATGGTCAAGCAACGCATGCTATCCAAACAGATCTCGCTGGCTTGCGCCGGCCTGCTTGTCAGCGCACTTCTGGTGCCGGGCGTCGCCAGCGCCCAGAACAGCACTGCCACCTTGCGCGGCCACATCACGGCGCCGCAGGGACAGGTGCCGACCCAGGTCGTCGCCACCAATACCGCCACCGGTTTCGTCAACAAGTCGAAGGTCACCGCCGACGGCAACTACACCCTGGTCAGCCTGGCGCCGGGCAGCTACAACATCGTGGCCAGCGGCAACGGCAGCAGCGCAAGTCAGACCGTCGCCGTGCACGTGGGCCAGTCGCTCACGTTGAATCTCGACGCCACGGCGGCGGCGCCCGTTTCGGCCAATGCCACCAATCTGCAGGGAGTCACCGTAAGCGCCACCACGCTGATCGAGACGCGCACGTCGGAAGTGGCGCAAAACGTCTCGCAGGCGCAGATCGCCAACCTGCCGCAGAACGAGCGCAATTTTCTCGACTTCGCCCAGCTCGTTCCGGGCGTGACCATCTCGCACGATCCCACCCAGAAGTCGTTTTCTTCGGGCGGTCAATCGGCCGAGAATGTAAACGTTTTCATCGACGGCGCCAGTCAACGCAACGACATTCTGAAGGGCGGCCTGGTCGGGCAGGACTCCAGTCGCGGCAACCCGTTCTCGCAGGAAGCGATCGCCGAATACCGCGTGCTGACCCAGAACTACAAGGCCGAATACGAGCAGGCCGGCACGGCCGTCATCACGGCGATCACCAAGTCCGGCACAAACGAGTTCCACGGCACGCTGTACGACTACTACCAGAACCAGTCGATGATCGCGCAGGACTCTTTCGACAAGAAGAATCACGTCAAGAAGCCCGACTACAAGCGCCAGCAACGCGGTTTCAATCTCGGTGGCCCGATCTTCAAGGACCAGCTGCTGTTCTTCATCAACTACGAGGAGCGCAAGGACGTCAACAACGAGAACGTGTCGATCATCGACCCGCGCTTCCAGCAGTACAACGGCACATTCGCCGCGCCATTCAATGAAAAATCCTGGTTCGGCAAGTTGAGCTGGCAGGCCAACGAGAACAACACCATCGATCTGAGCTACTCCGACCGCAAGGACAAGGAGATCCTCGGCTTCGGCGGCACGACCACCTATCAGGGCCGCACCGAGCGCAACAACGACGTCAGCGACCTGCTGCTGAAGTGGAGTTCGTACGGCGACCACTGGACCAACGACCTGCTGCTCGACAGCGGCCGCTACCGGTTCAACCCCACGGCGGCCGAACCCGCCCTGATCCAGCAGATCTACGAGCCGAACATCGCGATACTCGGCGGCGCCTCCGGCTTGCAGAACAAGTCGCAGGACCAGACCACCCTGCGCGATGACCTCACTCTCAGCGGGCTGTCATGGCACGGCGACCACACCGTGAAGATGGGTGTCAAATACTCCAGCTACAGCATCAACCTGCTGCAGAACAACAATGCCGTGCCGGCGTACAACTACCAGATCGGAGCAGCTTACCCGGGCGGGTTCGACAGCCCCTACCGCGCCGTCTACGCTCCGCTGGGCACTGGCGCGCAACTGCACGACAACCAGCTGGGCGTCTACATCCAGGACGATTGGGACGTCACCCAGCGCCTGCAACTGAACCTCGGTGTGCGCTGGGATTACGAGACCAATGCGCTCAACAACGACTACGTGACGCCCGCGGCGCAGATCCCGACGCTCCAGTACCTGGGCCTGCAAGACAACATCAGCACCGGGCACGAGCGCAAGCCGGAGAAGGACCAGATCCAGCCGCGCGTCGGCTTCTCGCTCGACCTCAGCAAGGACGGCGACCAGAGCACGACCCTGTTCGGCGGCGCCGGCCGCTACTACTCGCGTACGCCATTCGACTGGATCAGCCAGGAACCGATCCATTCGCAGGTGCCCAACTACACGTTTCTGTTCAGTCCCGGCGGCGTCACACCGGGAACCATCGCGTGGGATCCGAGCTATCTCACTGCCGCAGGCCTCAATCAATTACTGGCTTCCGGCGTGGCCGGATTCAGCCAGGAGATCGACACGATCAACAACCACACCAAGTCGCCGTACACCGACCAGTTCAGCGTCGGCGTGAAACAGGTCATGGGCGACTGGACCGGCTCGCTGACCCTGAGCCGCGTGCTGGGCTATCGCCAGTTCACCTGGCTGTGGGGGAATCGCCTGACCACGCCTGGCTTCAACCTCGACATCATGCCCGGCAGTCCGTACGGCGCGGTGCTGACCAACGGCTACAAGAAGACCCAGGCCAGCAGCGTGCTGGTCAGCCTGAGCAAGCCCTACACCACCGCCTCGGGCTGGGGACTGGACGTTGCCTATACCTATCAGCGGGCACGCCAGCAGGGTAACGACAACTACTCGCTCGACTACGTGAACCCGGCCGGCTATCCCGCCGACCACGTGGGTCCGAAACACAACCTGGTGATCAGCGGCCAGGTGCATGGACCGTGGGACACCCGCTTCAGCGGCATCTTCACGTACAACTCGGGCACGCCGTTCGACGTGTTCAAAGGGACGGCTATCTGCGACTACAACTGCAGCTACTTCCACAACGGAGCGTACGGCCGCAAGTACGTCAACCTCGATCTGGCCGTCTCCAAGGAATTCCGCTGGGGCCAGAGCCAGGCCTTGCAGCTGCGCTTCGATGTGTTCAACGTGTTCAACCGCGATGTCATCAATGGCTACGACGGCGGTTTCTATGGCACAAACTTCGGTCAGGCCACCGGCGCCGACCCGAACCAGACCCGCCGCTTCCAGGTCGGCGCGCGCTATTCGTTCTGATCGACCCGCCGCAGGCGGCGCCACTGCTTCATCCGTCCGCCCGCAGATTGCGGGCGGACGTCTGGATGGCCATTTGAATCCGGCGCAAACGGCTACCGCTGGCTGCGACCCGCACCATACGGCAAACTCGCGATGATGTTTTTCCACCGGCATGCATGGCTGACCGCCCTGCTCGGCGCATCCCTGGTCCTCGCGGCCCCGGCAACTGCCGCGCGGCAGGCCCACGTCGCCGCGGCCACCGCGCCAACCCGCGTCCGCGCCGTCCCGGCGCTGGTCAACGATCTCGAACAGCGCACCTTCCGCTTCTTCTGGGACAGCGCAAACCCGGTCAATGGACTGATCCCCGACCACTACCCGGGCGAGTCCTTCTCAAGCATTGCCGCGGTCGGCTTCGGCCTGACCGCCTACGGCGTGGGCGTGGAGCGCGGCTACATCACGCGCCAGCAGGCGATCGATCGCACGCTCGCCACGCTGCGTTTCTTCGACCGCGCACCACAGGGCGACAGCGAGGACGACGACACCGGCTACCAGGGCTTTTTCTATCACTTCCTGGACATGCACAGCGGCAAGCGCTTCGCGCGCTGGACCGAGCTGTCCACGGTGGATACCTCGCTGCTGCTGGGCGGCGTGCTGTTCGCGCAGTCCTACTACGACCGCGACACGCCGCCCGAACACGAGATACGCGAACTGGCCGACCGCATCTATCGCCGCGTCGACTGGAACTGGGCGCAGACGCGTACGCCGCTGATCAGCATGGGCTGGACGCCGGGCGGCAAATTCATTCCGCAGGACTGGGAGGGTTACGACGAAGGCATGCTGATCTACGTGCTGGCGCTGGGTTCGCCGACCCATCCGGTCGGCGCCGACGCATGGACGGCGTGGACCCGAACCTACGCGCCGAACTGGGGCAAGTTCCAGGGCCAGCAGCTGCTCAATTTCGGGCCGCTGTTCGGTCATCAGTACAGCCATGTGTGGATCGACTTCCGCGGCATCCGCGACGCCTGGAGCCGCGCCCACGATCTGGATTATTTCGAGAACAGCCGCCGCGCGGTGATCGCCCAGCGCAGCTACGCCATCGCGAATCCGGGCGGCTGGACCGGCTACGGCAAGAACGTGTGGGGCCTGACCGCCAGCAACGGCCCCGGCGGCTTCATCGTCGACGGTCCCCACCGGCGCGAGGTCTTTCAGGGCTATACCGCGCGCGGCGCCGGGCTCGGCTATAACGTCGACGACGGCACCATCGCGCCGACCGCCGCGGCGGGTTCCATCGCGTTCGCGCCGGAGCTGGTGATTCCCGCGCTGACCGAAATGAAGCGGCTTTACGGCAAGGACATCTACAACCGGTACGGCTTCGTCGACGCCTTCAATCCGAGCTTCCATGTGCAAACGGCATTGCGTACCGGCAAGCTGGTGCCGATGGGCTGGGTCGATACCGTGCAACTGGGCATCGACCAGGGCCCGATCGTGCTGATGATCGAGAACTGGCGCAGCGATTTCGTGTGGAAGGTGATGAAGAAGAATCCGTACATCCGCAAGGGGCTCGAACGCGCCGGCTTCACCGGCGGCTGGCTCGATCGGGCAGCTGCCAAGCCGTGATCGCCGGCGCCGCCAGCGGCCGGTACCGGCGCTGGCGGCGCGGTTTGCTGATGGCGGGATTGCTGGCCGGCTCGGCGCTGCTCGGCAGCTGTGCGAAACCGGCCGCCGAGCCGGGCACGCTCACCGTCTGGACGATCGGCCGCGAGGGCGAAGCGATCACCGCGCTGTTGCCGGATTTCGAGCGTGCGCATCCACACATCCAGGTGAAAGTGCAGCAGTTGCCGCTGTCGGCAGCCCATCAGAAGCTGCTGACCGCGTTCGCCGGTGGCTCGACGCCGGACATGACCCAGCTCGGCAATACCTGGCTGCCGGAGATGGTGGCGCTGCAGGCACTGGAGCCGCTGCAGGCGCGCGTCGATCATTCGGCCGTGATCCGGCAGAACGATTATTTCGCCAGCATCTGGGCCACCAACGTGATCGATGACAGGCTGTACGGCGTGCCGTGGTATGTCGACACACGGCTGCTGTTCTACCGTCGCGACCTGCTGAAGGAGGCCGGCTTCGACGCGCCGCCACGCACCTGGGCCGAGTGGCGAAACCAGCTCGCCGCGCTGAGCGATCAGTCGCGGCATCGCTACGGCATCCTGCTGCCCACCAACGAATACGAGCAGCTGATGTCGCTCGCCCTGCAGCAGCCCGATCCGCTGCTGCGCAATGGCGGCCGCTACGGAAATTTCGAGAGTGCCGGCTTCCGGCGCGCGCTGACCTTCTACGTCGACACGTTCAGGCGCAAGCAGGCGCCGGCGATCACCAACGTGGAGGCGGGAAACCCATGGTCGGAGTTCGGCCGCGGCGTCTACGCGTTCTATTTGTCCGGGCCATGGAACATCGGCGAATTCCGCCAGCGCTTGCCGCCCGCACAGCAGCCGGACTGGTCCACCGCGCCGCTGCCCGGCCCGGACGACGCGCATGCCGGCATCGGTTCGGCGGGCGGCTCCAGCCTGGTGATCTTTCGCGCATCGCCACACAAGGATGCGGCCTGGGCCTTGATCGAGTACCTGTCGCAGCCCGCGGTGCAGCAGCGCTTCTATGACCTGCTCGGCGACATGCCGCCGCGACGCAGTTCCTGGGAGGGCGGCGCGTTGCGCGACGACCCGAAGGCGCGCGCGTTTCGCGAGCAATTGGAGAGAGCGCGGCCCACGCCGGCGGTGCCGGAATGGGAACGCATCGCCACGGAGATGCAGCTCGTGGCAGCGCGCGCGGTTGCCGGTGAGCTGACCATCGATCAGGCCACGGCCGAGATCGACCACCGCGTCGATCGCATCCTGGAGAAGCGCCGCTGGGTGCTCGACCATCCGCGGCCGAAAGAGGTGCATGCGCAATGAGCCCGCAGCGCGACGCCTGGCTGTTCCTCGCGCCGGCGTTGCTGGTGCTCGGCGTGTTTTTCCTGCTGCCGGTGATCGGTGCCCTCGGGCTCAGCCTCACCGACTACGACCTCTACGCGCTGGCGGATATCCGCAACCTGCGTTTCGTGGCGCTGCAGAATTACTGGGCGTTGTTGCAGCGGCCGCTGTTCTGGTCGGCGCTCGTCCACACGGTGTATTTCGTTGCCGTCGGCGTGCCGCTGTCGATGGGCGCCTCGCTGGGCGCGGCGCTGCTGCTGAATTCGCCGCTGGCCCGATGCAAGCCGTTCTTCCGCACCGCGCTGTTCGCGCCGGTGGTGACAACCGTGGTGGCTACCGCGGTGATCTGGCGCTACCTGTTCAACACCAGGTACGGCTGGATGAATCATCTGCTCAATGGCCTGGGCATCCAGCCGGTGGACTGGCTCGGCGATCCGCACTGGGCGATGCCGACGATCATCCTCTTCGCCGTGTGGAAGAACTTCGGCTACAACATGATCATCTTCCTGGCCGGGCTGCAGGCGGTCCCGCCGGACCTGTACGAGGCGGCGCGCATCGACGGCGCCTCGGCATGGCGGCAGTTCCGACACATCACCCTGCCGTTCCTGAAACCGACCCTGCTGATGGTGGCGATCCTCACCGTGTCCGGCTACTTCCAGCTGTTCGCCGAACCCTATGTGATGACCGAAGGCGGGCCGCTGCAGAGCACGGTCAGCGTGCTGTACCTGATGTACGACGAAGGCTTCAAGTGGTGGAATCTCGGCTCCGCCTCGGCGGTGGCGTTCCTGCTGTTCCTCATCATGTTCGCGGTGACGATGCTCATGCTGAGATTCGCGCGACGCGGCAGCGAAGCGTGAGCCCGCGGCTGGCGAAGGCATTGATCAACGGCCTGCTCATCGGGGCGGCGATCGTGGCGCTGTTCCCGCTGCTGTGGATGGTGTCGGTATCGCTGATGACGCCCGGCGAAGCCAGCTCGTTGCCACCGCCGCTGCTGCCGCGCCATGCCAGCTGGACGAACTACCGCGAGCTGTTCGTGCATGCCGGCATGGGTCGCTACCTGCTCAACAGCCTCGCCGTGGCCAGCGCGATCACCGCATTGTCGCTGGCCTTCAACCTGATGGCCGGCTATGCCTTCGCCAAGCTGCATTTTGCGGGCCGCGAGCGACTGTTCCAGGCGCTGATCGGCGCGCTGGTGATTCCCGCGCAGGTGGCGATGCTGCCATTGTTCCTGCTGCTGAAATACATCGGGCTGGTCAACAGCTACGCCGGCGTGATCGTGCCCGGCATGGCGACCGTGTTCGGCATCTTCCTGGTGCGCCAGTATGCGCGCGGCATTCCCGACGAGCTGCTGGAGGCCGCGCGCATCGACGGCGCAGGCGAGTGGCGCATCTTCGGGCAGATCGTGCTGCCGCTGCTGAAGCCGATCATGGTGACGCTGGCGATCTTCACGTTTCTCGCCGCATGGAACGACTTCATGTGGCCGCTGATCGTGCTGACCGGACAGGAGCATTACACCCTGCCGATCGGTCTGGCCTCGCTGGCGCGCGAGCATGCGCAGGACAGCGAGCTGATGATGGCCGGTTCGGTAGTCACCGTGCTGCCGGTGCTGCTGCTGTTCCTGGCGCTGCAGCGCTTCTACCTGGAAGGGTTGTTGCTGGGCAGTGTGAAGGGGTGAGTAAGCTTCGTGCATAGCTCCCTCCCCTCGGAGAGGGTTGGGGGAGAGGGACACTCTTGCGCCGCGGCCGATCCGGGGCCGCCTTTGGTGGAGTTTCCCGCAAGCCCCGCCCCTCTCCTCCATCCTCTCCCCGCAGGGGAGAGGAGGCGAACGCAACGAGCGATTTACTTTATCTAGAACTTGCCGGCGCGGAAGTCGGCAATGGCTTCGTGGATCTGCTCCGGGGTGTTCATCACGAACGGCCCGTAGCGCGCCACGCTTTCGTTGAGCGGCTTGCCCGCAACGACCAGCAGTCGCGAAGCCTTGTCGCCGCCGGTGAGCTGCAGTTGTTCGCCGTCGGAAAGCACGCCAAGCTCGCTGCGATGCAGCGGCTCGCCGCCGACCAGCGCCGCATCACCCTCGAACACATACGCAAAGCCGTGATGGCCGCTCGGCAGGTCAAGCGTCAACGCGGCGCCCGGTTGCAGGCTGACGTCCAGGTACACCGGCGCTGTGACGATGCCTTCGACCGGGCCGATGGCGCCGCCCAGCTCGCCGGCGATCACCTTGACTTCCACACCCTCGACCGGATGCACCACGGGAATCCGCTCGGGGCCGATGTCCTGGTAGCGCGGCGCGGTCATCTTGTCCTTCGCCGGCAGGTTCACCCACAGCTGGAAACCCCACATCAGGCCGTTTTCCTGCTGCGGCATCTCCGAATGCAGGATGCCGCGGCCGGCGGTCATCCACTGCACGCTGCCGGGGGTGAGGTCGCCACGGTTGCCGTGGTTGTCGTGGTGCTGCATGTGCCCGGCCAGCATGTAGGTAACCGTTTCGAAGCCGCGATGCGGATGTTCCGGGAAGCCGGCGATGTAGTCGCCCGCGTCGTCCGAGCGGAACTCGTCGAGCAACAGGAACGGATCCAGCATGTCGAGCCCGGCCTGACCGATGACGCGCTTCAACTTCACGCCGGCGCCATCGGACGTGTCGGTACCGCGGATGCGGCGGGTGATGTGGCGGTCGCTCATGGGTTTGCTCCGGTGCGTGAAGACAGACCGCCAAGATGGACCCACGGGCGCGCTTATCCAAGCTTCGGCATGGGAACGGATAGTTCTCCCAAGGCAACAGCGATCTCACTCGAGCCGGCGGAACGCCCCGCGCCGCCGTTCCACCGTGGCAGCCAGTGGCTTGAGCATGTTCAGCGGCCTGTACAGGCCGACCTCGGACACTTCGGCTCCTTTCGAGCCGGGTCAGTGCACCCAGTGGCCGCTGCGCTGGCGCGGCGGCGCGTTGTCGTCCGCGGTGCTGTCCGGACGCTGTTGCAGCACCATCGTTTCCACTTCGGCCTCGGTGGCGGGCTTGGCCTGCCAGTACTGGTTCACGGCGCCGAGCACGGCCGGCACCTGCGCCAGGCATTCGTCATATTCTTCTTCGCTGAGCTTTTCGAATTCGGTGTCGGCACTGAGGACGCCTTCGTCTACCGCCAGGGCCATGACCGGGCCGAGCAGTTCCATCAATTGCGGATCCTCGGCCAGGCGGTTTTCCCACAGCGCGGCGCGCAGGTCGATGCCGCGGCTGAAGCCCTCGCACCAGCCGGCGGCGGAGAGCGTCGGACCACCCTCCATCTCGATTTCGCCGAGGATCGGCTCGTAGGCTTCGACATCAAGCTCGGCACTGATGGAGTCGTTGAGCTTGGCCAGCAGCGCCAGCACGCGGTTGCCTTCGGCCTCGTCGGCGAACGGTTCGTGCAGCACCTCATGCAGCCATTCGTCCGGCAGCACCAGCAGCGGGCCGACCGCCAGCGCGCTGAGCAGGCCGTGCACGCCGTCCAGCAGCAGGTCGCCCTCGCCGGTGTGCGCGCGCAGGTAGCGATCAAGCTCGTCCAGTTCGTTGTCGTCCAGCGAACTGGGCCATTCGGTTTTTGCGGTCATTGCCTTAGATGTCCAGTTCCAGCGTCACCGGGGTGTGGTCGGAGGGACGCTCCCAACGCCGCGGTTCGCGGTCGATCGCCGCCGCCCGTGCGGCGGATTTCAATGCCTCGCCGATCAGGATCAGATCGATGCGCAAGCCCATGTTGCGGCGGAATGCGGCTTGCCGGTAGTCCCACCAGCTGAAATGGCCGTTGCCGGATTCGAACAGGCGGAAGCTGTCGTGCAGGCCCAGGTCGGTGATCGCCTTCAGCCCGGCGCGCTCCGGCGGCGAACACAGGATGTCCTCGCCCCAGCCCACCGGATCGTAGACGTCGCGGTCGTCCGGGCAGATGTTGAAATCGCCCATCACCACCAAGCGCGGATAACGTACAAGCTCGGCGGCCAGAAACTCGCGCACCTTTGCCAGCCAGTCCAGTTTGTAGCTGTACTTCTCGTCGCCGACCGCCTTGCCGTTGACCACGTAAAGGTTCACCACACGCAGGGCCTGGGCGGGATCCGCGCCGGGCGCCCCGAGGGTGGCAGCCAAGACCCGCCGCTGCGGATCGGCGAGGCCGGGAATGTCGGTGACAATGTCGACTGGCTCGTGGCGCGCCAGGATCGCCACGCCGTTGTAGGTCTTCTGGCCCGAGAATGCCGCGCGATAACCCGCGGCGGCCAACTCGTCCAGCGGAAACTTCGCATCTTCCAGCTTGGTCTCCTGCAGCGCCACGATGTCCGGTTGCGCGTCGGCAAGCCACTGGGTCAGATGCGGCAGGCGCACCTTCAGCGAATTGACGTTCCATGAGGCGATTTTCATCGCGGCATTGTAAGGGATGCGTCAATGCAGGTTCCCCTGCGCCCGGCGCAGACGCCGGTTCCGGTATCGCCCGCGAAGGCCGCCGAGGCGGCGGAGCGTGGCCGGAACAGTGGTTTTCGGGTTGCCAGGGAGTGATATCGGGGGAATTGCGCGAAAAACTCACCGAAAGCCGATATTCCAGTGTATGCTGGGAAAGCAAGAGTCCGAGGCAACTCGTAGTTCTTGCTCCTATTGCGGTCAAGTGCATTCGCTCCGAGCCGCAAACCATCCATGCTTCAAAGGTAATGTTACATGTCGGATCGTCAGAGCGGTACAGTCAAGTGGTTCAACGACGCCAAAGGTTTTGGCTTCATCACCCCGGAAAGCGGTGACGACCTGTTCGTGCATTTCCGCGCGATCCAGGGCACGGGCTTCAAGTCCCTGCAGGAAGGCCAGCGCGTCACGTTCATCGTCACCAAGGGCCAGAAAGGCCTGCAGGCTGAGGAAGTCCAGGTTGCCTAATTCCCTCGGGAATTGAGCGATCTTGAAAAGCCCGCTTCGGCGGGCTTTTTTTTGTCTGGACATCGGCGCGCTCGTTGCGTCGAGCGGGTATCGCGAGCAAAACCCGTCGCTCGACCGCCACGCCCGGCGTCCAAAAAGCGCCGCCGCCTTTTCAGGCCAGGCCGTGGCTGCGCAACAGCGCTTCCGGCTCGGGTTTGCGGCCGCGAAACGCGACGAAGCTTTCGAGCGCCGAGCGACTGGCGCCGACCGACAGGAATTCGCGACGGAAGCGCTCGCCGACGACGGGATCGATCACGCTGCCGCCCTGTTCGGCGACTTCTTCGAATGCGCCGAAGGCATCGGCCGACAGCAGCTCCGCCCACAGATAGCTGTAATAGCCGGCTGCATAACCGCCGGCAAAGATGTGGCTGAAGCCATGCGGAAACCGCTGCCAGGCGGGCGGGTGCAGCACGGCCACCTGCTTGCGCACACGCTCCAGCACGGCCAGCGTCCGCGCGCCCTCGGCGGGGTCGTAGTCGAGGTGCAGCAGGAAATCGAACAGGGCGAATTCCAGCTGCCGCACCAGGAACAGGCCGGCGTGGAAGTGACGCGCGGCCAGCATGCGCTCGAACAGCTCGTCCGGCAGCCGCTCACCGGTTTCGTAGTGACGCGCGAACAGGTCCAGCGCCTCGCGGTTCCAGCCGAAGTTCTCCATGAACTGACTGGGCAGTTCCACCGCGTCCCATTCCACGCCATCGATGCCGCCGATCGACGGCAACGCGATCTCGGTGAGCAGATGGTGCAGGCCGTGGCCGAACTCGTGGAACAGGGTGAGCACGTCGTCATGCGTGAGCAGCGCCGGCTTGCCCTCGGTGGGCGGCGCGAAATTGCAGGTGAGGAACGCGACCGGCAGCTGCCGCTGCGGGCCGTCGTCGAACCGCGCGCGACACACGTCCATCCACGCCCCGCCGCGCTTGCCGTTGCGCGCGTACAGGTCGAGATAGGCGCCGGCGAACACGCGGCCCTGCGCGTCACGCACGTCGTAATAGCGCACGTCGGGATGCCATACGTCGATGTCGTCGCGCCGGGCGAGCGAAATGTCGTAGAGCTTTTCGGTAAGCCCGAACAGGCCCTCGATCACCGCGGGCAACGCGAAGTACGGCTTCAGCTGTTCCTCGTCCAATGCGTACTGCTGCTGGCGCAGCTTCTCCGACGCATAGCCGACATCCCACGATTCGAGGTTGTCGAGCTTCAGTTCGTCACGGGCAAAGTCGCGCAAGGTGGCCAGCTCCTGTTGCGCCACCGGCCGTGCGCGGGTCGCGAGGTCATGCAGGAACTCCATCACTTCGGTCGGCGAGCCCGCCATCTTGGTCGCCAGCGATTCCTCCGCCGCGTTGGCGAAGCCAAGCAGCCTCGCCGCCTCGTGGCGCAGCGCCAGGATCTTCTCGATGCGCGCGCTGTTGTCGAACTTGCCGGCATCCGGGCCCTGGTCGGAGGCGCGCGTCTGATAGGCCCAATAAACCCGCTCGCGCAGACCTCGGTCGTCAGCGTAGGTCAGTACCGCCTGCACGCTGGGCTGTTTCAAGGTGACTAGATAGCCGTCCAGGCCCTGGTCCTCGGCATACTGGCGCAACACCGCGCGGCCGGATTCGGGAATGCCGGCGAGGTCGCGCTCGTCGGTGACGTGTTCGTGCCAGGACTCGCTCGCATCGAGAACGGCGTTGGAGAATTCGGTGGAAAGTTTGCTCAGCTCCACGCCGATTTCGCGAAAGCGTGACCTTGCCGGCTCCTCCAGCGCCACGCCGGACAGCCTGAAGTCGCGCAACGCATGCTCGACCAGTGCGCGCTGCGGACGCGGCAGGGCTTCGAAGTCCGGCGCATCGGCCAAGGCCTGCACGGCGCCATACAGGCCGCGGTTCTGGCCCAGCTCGATCGCGTGATCGGTCAGCCTTTCCTCGGCCGGGCCATAGACCTTGCGCAACGGCTCGCTGTCGGCCACCGAATGCAGATGCGACACCGGCGCCCAGGCGCGTGCCAGGCGCTGCTCCAGGCGTTCCTGGGTCAACATCACCGCCGCGAAATCGCGCGTAGCGCCGGACCCGACGAGCGCGTCGATGGCGGCTCGGTAGTCGGCCAGAAGCGTATCGATCGCGGGCAAGACGTGTTCGGGCCGGATCTGCGAGAACGCCGGCAGGGTGTGCTCGGCCAGCAATGGGTTGTCGTGACTCATGAACGCTCCTTGGCAGAACGCCAGCGTGGCGATCGCGCGGAGCGAAATCAAGCGCCGCGGCATTTCCATCCCGTGCGGCCTCCCACGCCGGTTTCGCCTGCCGCTACCATGCGCGGATGGAATCACTACGCAGTTTCAAGGGTGCCTCGCCCATCCTCGGCGAGCGCGTCTACGTCGACCCTGCCGCCAGCGTGATCGGCGACGTGGTGCTCGGCGACGATGTTTCCATCTGGCCGGGCGCCGTGCTGCGCGGCGACGTCAACCACATCCGCGTCGGCGCGCGCAGCAGCATCCAGGACGGCGCGATCGTCCACGTCGCCCACGCCGGCCCGTACGGCCCGGGCTTTCCCTGCATGATCGGCGAGGGCGTCACGATCGGTCACGCCGCCGTGGTGCACGCCTGCACGATCAGCGATTACTGCCTGATCGGCATGCACGCCAGCGTGCTCGATGGCGCCGTGGTGCAGCGGCACGGCTTCGTCGGTGCCGGCGCGTTGATTCCGCCCGGCAAGGTGGTTGGCGAACGCGAGCTGTGGCTGGGCAACCCGGCCCGGTTCGTGCGTATGCTCAGCGATGGCCAGATCGAGCACCTGCACTACTCAGCCGACCACTACGTGCGACTGAAGGACGAGTACCTGGCATCCGCTCGATGACGGCCAACGCGTGCCGATCGCCACGATTTCATGTCGCCGTAGCTTGGCGAGCCTGGCCCGACGTCGACGCGCTGTCGCGTTGACGAAAGGGCCCGGATCACATCGCCGCGGCGTTCCTTTCGGCCGATTGCTGGATACGTTGCGCCTCGGCCTCATGCTGTTTCATCACGATGGTGCGAGCCGCGGAGAGTTTGCCGCCGAGCAGGGCCAGGGTGAAATTGTTGCTGTCGAATTCGTGCAGCAGGTCGATCTCCCGGCGCGCTTCCTCCAGATCCTTCCGATTGATCGTGCGCTCGATCTCGGCGGCGGCACGCGGAAACGATTCACGCAAGGCATCCCGGGCCGTCGGGTTTTCCGGCTCCAGCTGCAGCACGCTGAGGTAGAACTCGTACGCGTTGCTGCCGGCGGGCGCGACGAGGCGCCCGTCTTGCATCGCATCGCGGGCGAGCTTGAGCAGGATGCCGCTGCCGCTTTGCGCGTCCTCGGCGGACGCGGCGCGGACTTCGATCGACGAAGCCTCCGCATTGCCGAACGAGGCGTTCGCCATGGCGCGGCTGTACCAGAAGATGCCGGCGGCAGCGGCCAGTACCAGCGCGGAAACGAAGGCAAGCGCGTATCGATGCGCTGGAGCAACACGAAAAGAAGACATGACACCCGCTGCGTGAACCGTGGCCGCGCTCAGGAGCCTGCGTCATCGACGCGCTTCCGGCGGATGCCACCACGTTAGCCGGCTGGTATTTCAGCCTTGTGGCATCAGGGCGATGCCGTCGCCGTTTCCAGTTGCGCCAGCCACGCCAGCGCATGTGCGCGGTCGGCGCCGCACATCGCCGGTTCGGCGCGCAGGCGGCCGCATACGGAAGGGCGCTCGGGCCGGCCAAAGATCGCGCAGCGGTTGTCGTCGGTCAGCTGGACGCAGCGGACGCCGGCCGGCTTGCCATGCGGCATGCCGGGAATCGGCGAACTGATCGACGGCGCGATGCAGCAGGCGCCGCAACCGATCCGGCAGGCCGCCACGTTCACGCGGCCTGCCGACGCAGGGCCTGATAGACCGGCTCGGTATCCGGCCGCTGGCCATGCCACAGCTCGAAGGTGTCGGCGGCGGTCTCCAGCAACATGCCGAGGCCGTCGAACGCATAGCGCGCGCCGGCGCTCTTTGCCCACGCCAGAAAACTGCCGGCCGCCGCGCCGTAGGACAGGTCGTAGCACAGCGCACGCGCGCCGATCAGCGAAGAGGGCAACGACAACGGCGCGCCAAGCACGCCGGCCGAGGTGGCGTTGATGATCAGGTCGTAACTGCCGATGCCGGCCAGATCCTCCCAGTAGCGCGTATGCGCGCGCGCCGGTTCGCCGATCGCATCGGCCAGCGCATCGGCCGCTGCGGGTGAGCGGTTGACGATGGTCAGCGTCTCCACTCCGGCATCCAGCAGGTTCCACGCGACTCCGCGCGCCGCGCCACCGGCGCCGAGCAGAAGCGCCGTGTGGCCACGCAGGTCCATGTCGTGACGCTCGGTCAGGTCGCGCACCAGGCCGGCTCCATCGGTGTTGTGGGCGGCGAGCCCTCCATCAGGCAATGGCGTCAGCACGTTGGCGCTGCCGGCACGCACCGCCGCATCACTGCGTTGATCGCCCAGCACGAACGCGGCGGCCTTGTGCGGCAGCGTGACGTTGGCACCCCGCCCGCCTTCGGCAAAGAAATTTCCTACCGCCGCCGCGAATTCGGCCGGCGTTGCGTCGATGGCCCGGTAGTCGAGTTCGATGCCGAATTGCTGCGCGAATGCCTTGTGGATCTGCGGCGAGAGGCTGTGGCCGATGGGGTGGCCGAACACGGCGAACTGGGCGGGCATGCGGATTCCGTTGAGGGTGCTCTGCCGCCCATTCTACAAGTCGGCTTTCGCCGGAGTCGCGCGGATCGGCCACCGCCGACCGCCATGGGTCGCAACCGGTGAGATGGACGCACGGCAGTCTGCAACCACTCTTCCGAGGATACCGACCATGCACGCCTCATCCCGACCTTCCGCTCATCATCAACGGCTGCTCGGCGCCGCCATGCTGTGGTTGCTGGGGGGCGGCGTGCTGCTGTTGACGACCCTGGTTCCGGCGCGCACCGAACTGCTCGGCTGGACGCCGGCGTTCTGGCTACTCGGGGCGCCGCTGGTCGTGCTGCTGGTGCTGGAGCCCGGCCTGCCGCGTCAATTGCTGGCGCTGTGCCGGCCACGGCGGCGCCCGCTTCGCACGGCGGCATGGCGTTGAAGAAACGCTCCGCGTCCGGCAGGATCAGGCGTTCACGCCCTGCCGCTTGCGCTCCATGCGGCGCAGGAATTCCCGCATGATGCGCAGGTAGAGTTGATCGCCCAGATGCGCATCCTCGACGCCGGCGTCGATCGACGGGTTGTCGTTCACCTCGATCACCACAGGCTTGTTGCCGACCTGCTTCAGGTCGACGCCGTATAGCCCGTCGCCGATGGGCTGGGTCGCCTTCAGCGCGAGCTTGACCACCTCCGCCGGCGCGTCGCTCACCGCTATGGTTTCGAAGCCGCCGGATTTCGCGGTGCCCTTGGCGCCGTGGTTGTAGATCTGCCAGTGGCCGCGCGACATGTAGTACTTGCACGCGTACAGCGGCTCGTGGTTCAGCACGCCGACGCGCCAGTCGAATTCCGTGTAGACGTATTCCTGCGCCAGCAGCAGCGCGCTGTGCTGGAACAATCCGCTGGCCGCCTGCGCCAGGGCTTCCTCGTCTTCCACCTTGACCACGCCGCGCGAGAACGAGCCGTCGGGAATCTTCAACACCAGCGGAAAGCCGAGCTTGGCGATCACCTCCTTCGTGCCCTTGCTGTCGTCGCGATAAAGGATCTCGGTGCGTGGCACGGCGAGCTTGCGCGAGACCATCAGGTCGTTGAGGAAGATCTTGTTGGTGCAGCGAAGGATCGAGGTCGGATCGTCGATCACCACCATGCCTTCCTTCTCGGCGCGATGGGAGAAGCGATAGGTGTGGTTGTCGCTGGCGGTGGTCTCGCGGATGAACAGGCCGTCGTATTCGGCCAGGCGCTGGTAGTCGTTCTTGCCGATCGGGTCGACTTCGATACCGAGCTCCTTGCCGGCGCCGACGAATGCCTTCAGCGCCTTCTTGTTCGACGGCGGCATCAGCTCGGCCGGGTCGACCAGCATCGCGACGTCGTAACGGTAGAGCTTGCGCGCACGCGGCTTGCGCCACAGCTTCTTGGAGAAGCGATCGAGCTCCTCGGCGAATGCGTCTTCCTGCGCGTCATCCAGCGTCTGCAGGCCGACCGGCTTGATCGCGCTGACCTGCCATACGCGATCGCGCTCGAACTCGATGCGCAGCAGCGGGCAGGGGAACGATTCGAACACCTGCCGCGCCAGATCCTGCAGCGCCGGATACGCGGTTTCGCCGAAGTACACCAGGATGCCGAAGTCGGTGGTGTCGCGGCCGCCGGCCGGCAGAAAGTGGGTGAGCTTGGTGTTGAGATCCTCGATGTCCACGCCGTACAGCGAGCGCCGGCGCAAATCGTTCACCGTGCGCACCGATGGCATCACCTTGTGCCCGCGCGCCTCCGCCAGAAGCGACACGTAGTAGCCGGTGCCCAGGTATTTGTAGCTGCGGCACAGGTTGATCACGTGGGTGCGCTCGTCGTCGCCGCCGACCGGCTCGCGCAGGTAGTCCATCGCGCTCATCACGTCGACGGACGGGTAGTACGAGCTCCAGTCGGAGGCTTTTTCGACAACGATGACCAGACGGGTCATGACACCACTCAGGCGATTCGAACTGCGGCGGAAGGCCCGCTGGCGGCAGGGCGGCGTACACAAGGCGCGCAGTTTGGCACAGGGTCGCCGCCGCACAAGTCAAAGCGCTGAAGCCCGAATAAACGCCAGCCTGCGGGAGCGAAAACCGCAGGCTCTTCGCGGCCTTGGCTGCTAGAGTCCGCGCGTGTCGATCACCCGCCCCTCTGCCTTGTGACGCCGCGCGACGCGCTGCGCAGGATCCTCCTCCCAGGTATGCACTCCCACCCCGCCACCACCGCCAGCGTACGCGTCCGCCGCGCCGCGACATCCGACCTCGATGACCTGGTGGCACTGGAAGACCGCACCTTCGACAGCGACCGCATGAGCCGCGAGCAATACCGCCGCCACCTCGACAGCGACTCCGCGCTGGTGCTGGTGGCCAGCGCCAACCACCGCAACTTCCTTGGCACCGCCGTGCTGTTCTTCCGCAAACGCAGTGGCGTGGCTCGGCTGTATTCGCTCGCCACCCAGCCCGAAGCACGCGGCAAGGGCGTCGGCACCGCCCTGGTCGAAGCCACCGAAGCCGCCGCCCGCCAGCGCCGTTGCCGTGCGCTGCGGCTGGAAGTGCGCAGCGACAACCACAACGCGATCAAACTGTACGAACGCCTCGGTTATCGCCGCATCGAAGCGCTGCCTGCCTACTACCAGGACGGCGCCGATGGTTGGCGTTACGAGAAGCTGTTGGGTTAAGCGGCGCGTGCGGTAACCCGTCCAGCGCAGCAGGCGCTAGCCGCCCAACGGCTGCCCGATCCTTCGTTCGGTCGCCTCGTCCGGCCGTGCCACCAGCGCGCCGGTGCGCATCAGACTGACGCTGTAGTGGCCCTGGTCGACCAGCGGCAGGAATGCACCGCTGCCATAGATGGTGTCGACCTCGGGCAGCCATTGCGGGTACTGCTTGCTGAGGGTCAGCAGGTCGAACGCACCGGCGTCGCCGAAGCCGATCACGGTGCGCGGCGCGTCGGCCTCTTGCGCGGGATCGTCGTAGCGGCCGGACAGGCGGTCGAGCCGGTACAGCGGCGGCACGCCGGCCAGCAGCGCGGGCAGTTTCCACTTCAGCACCACCGCCTCGATGCGCCAGGCGTCGCCGGACAGCTGCACTTGCCGGGTGCTGCCGTCGGGCCAGCTCAGGGTAAGCGCCCAACGCTGCGGCGACAGGATGCGCGCGTCGATATCGACCACCGGCGCTTCCTCGCCGAGCAGCCGGTAGCCACGCAAGGCGAGGCCGGTGCCGGCCAGCAGCAGGGTCAACATGAAAAAGGCCACGCACAGCAGTGCTCGCCAACTCGCCGCCAGATGGTGGCGGTTGTGCAGATGGCGGCGCAGCACCACCAGCTGCACCAGCGTGACCAGCGCGAACACCGCCGCCAGCACCAGCAGCACGGTCATCGGCATGCGCAACAGCGTGCTCCAGTCCATCGTGGATCCCTCATCGCATCGACGCGCGATTCGTCCGCACATCATAACGGGCAACGCCTTCAGACTGCGGACGATGCAGCGCGCATCGCTATACTGCGGTGGTCTCAAGGACTCCTGCCATGCGCCGACCTCTCTTGCTGTTACCGTTTTGTCTCGTTGTCGCCACGCTTGCCGGTTGCGGCAACAAAGGCCCGTTGACGCTGCCACCGGCCAGGCCGGCAGCAGCGCCGGTGCCGGCGCAAACGGCAGCGCCCGCCACCGCCGCCAGCATCGATGCACCTGCCACCAGCCAGCACTGAACGGGTCTCGCCATGCGACTGCACTTCTCGAAGATGCACGGCATCGGCAATGACTTCGTGGTGCTGGATTGCCGGGAGCACCGCTTCGCGCTGGACACCTCGCAGATCCGCGCGCTGGGCGACCGCCACACCGGCGTGGGCTTCGACCAGCTGCTGAGCGTGGAGCCGCCGCGCGATCCCACCTGCGCGTTCTATTACGGCATCTGGAATGGCGACGGTTCGCCATCCGGTCAGTGCGGCAACGGCGTGCGCTGCGTGGCGGCATGGCTGCATCGCGCCGGCGCGTTGGCGCTCGGCGACAGCGTGCGGATCGAAAGCCCGTCCGGCCCGGTGACGGTGCGTCTGCTCGGGTTCAACGAGGTCGCCGTGGACATGGGCGAGCCGCGTTTCGAACCGGCGCGGATTCCGTTCGTAACCGACGCCATGGACGATCGCTACACGATCGCCGTCGGCGAGGAACGGCTGGAAATAGGCGCCGTGTCGATCGGCAATCCGCACGCGGTGGTGGTCGTGAACGACGTCGGCGACCCTGCGCTGCAACGGCTCGGCCCGCTGCTGACGAACCATCCGCTCTTCCCGCAGGCCGCCAACGCCGGCTTCGTGCAGCAGATCGATCGCCGCCACTTGCGCCTGCGCGTGCACGAGCGCGGCGCCGGCTGGACGCAGGCTTGCGGCACCGGCGCCTGCGCCGCCATGGCGGTGCTGCATCAACGCGGCGCCGTCGATGACCGCGCTGAAGTGGAACTGCCCGGCGGCACGCTGCAGATCGACTGGAAAGGACCGGGCCATTCGCTGTGGATGACCGGTCCGGCCGCGTTCGCGTTCGAGGGCGAATGGACGGATCCGGCGCGACCGGGCTGACGCGACGGTTGAAGCGCGCCCGCGTCCATCGCACACTCCGGCGCAAAGGCACACCGCTCGCGTGTCCGCCGCTGTTCGAGGATCACCCCGCATGACCGCAACAACGCTGCTCGACGACGCCACCCAGGCCCGCGTGGTCGCCGCCTACCTGAAACGCCACCCGGAGTTTCTCAGCGAATATCCCGACCTCGCCGCCAAGCTCACCATGCCGCGCGAGCAGGGCGCGGTGTCGTCGCTGGCGGTCTATCAACTGCAAAGCCTGCGCGACAAGAACGCCGAGCTGGAACGCCGGCTGGCCGAGCTGATCGGCATAGCCGCCGAGAACGAGCAGCTGATGGAACGCGTGCACGCGCTCACCGTGGCGCTGCTGCGCGCGAGCACGATGGAGGTGACGGCGCGCAGCGTGGTAGCCAAGCTCAGCGCGGATTTCCACACCGAGGAGGTACGCCTGGTGCTGTTCGCCGACGAGCCGCAATTGCCGCGCGCCGACTGGTTGTTGCAGGTGCGCGGGCCGGAAGCGCTGCCGGAATTTGCCGAGTTCCTGGAACAGAACGAGCCGGTCTCCGGCCGGCTGTCGGCCGAAAAGCTGGAGCGCCTGTTCGGCGCCACCGCCGCGCAGATCCGCTCGGTGGCGATGATGCGCCTGGGCGACTCCGGCATGCTGGTGATCGGCAGCCACGATCCGGATCGCTTCCAGCCCGGTATGGGCACGCTGTTTCTCAAGATGATCTCCGCCACCATCACCGCCGCGTTGGCGCGCTCGCGGGACATCTCCTGAGCTCGCGATGACGCCCGCCCAGCAGGTGGAGCGCTGGCTGGGTCGCCTGGCCGACGAGCGGCACGCCTCGCCGCATACGGTAGCCGGCTACCGCCGCGACCTGGCCAAGCTGCTGCGTTTCATGCAGGCGCAGGAGCTGGCCTCGTTCGATGCGCTGGATGCGAACCGGATGCGCGCCTTCGTCGCCGGCGAACATCGCAACGGGCTGGCGCCGAAAAGCCTGCAGCGGCTGCTGTCGTCCTGCCGCAGCCTGTTTCGCCAGCTCAATCGCGAAGGCCTGCTGGCCGGCGAACCCATGCTCGGTGTGCGCGGACCGAAAGTGCGCCGCAAGCTGCCGCAGGTACTCGACGTCGACGAAGCCGCGGCGCTGGTGGAGACCGACAGCGGCGGCAAGCTGGCGCTGCGCGACCGGGCGATGCTGGAGCTGTTCTATTCCAGCGGGCTGCGCCTGTCCGAGCTGGTCGGCTTGCGCTGGATCGATCTGGATCTCGATGGCGGCGAGGTGCGCGTGCTTGGCAAAGGCAGCAAGACCCGCGTCGTGCCGGTCGGTCGCCACGCCGTCACGGCACTGCGCGCGCTGGGCGCCGAACAGGGCATGCCGGCCGATGGCCCGGTGTTTCGCGGCCGTGCCGGCGCGCCCATCAATCCGCGCACGATTCAATTGCGCATGAAAACGCTGGCGCTGCAGCAGGGCCTTCCGAAGCAGATCCATCCGCACCTGCTGCGGCACACCTTCGCCAGCCACATGCTGGAATCCTCCGGCGACCTGCGTGCGGTGCAGGAATTGCTCGGCCACGCCGACATCGCCACCACGCAGATCTACACGCATCTGGATTTCCAGCACCTGGCCAAGGTCTACGATGCCGCGCACCCACGGGCCAAGCGCAAGCCGTAATGGCGTGCGCGGTTGAAAGCGCCGTCGCCCCTGGTCCAGCAGGCATCTTCGTACGCCCGGCGGCGGCCGCACCCGATGTTGAAGCGCAACCGCGGCGGCCCCATCTCATCCGCTCAGACATCTCTTGCGGAGCTTCCATGGAATCCTTCCACGCCACCACCATCGTCTGCGTGCGTCGCGAAGGCCGCGTCGTGATCGGCAGCGACGGCCAGGTCACGCTGGGCAACACGGTGATGAAGGGCAACGCGCGCAAGGTGCGCCGGCTCGGCAAGACGGGCGAGGTGATTGCCGGTTTTGCCGGCGCCACCGCCGACGCGTTCACGCTGTTCGAGCTGTTCGAGCAGAAGCTGGAAAAGCACAACAACAATCTCACCCGCGCCGCCGTGGAGATGGCCAAGGAATGGCGCACCGATCGCCGCTTCGGCAGGCTCGAAGCGATGCTGGCGGTGGCGGACAAGGAGGTCTCGCTGCTGATTTCCGGCAACGGCGACGTGGTGGAACCCGAGCACGGCCTGATCGCGATCGGCTCCGGCGGCCCGTTCGCCCAGTCGGCGGCGATGGCGCTGCTGGAAAACACCGAACTGGATGCGCGCACCGTCGTGGAGAAGGCGCTGAAGATCGCCGGCGACATCTGCATCTACACCAATCACAACATGTCGATCGAAGAGCTGTGATTGGATTGGTGCGATTCAGCATTTGCCTGGTTGCGCTCTCCACGCAGCTTCACGAATTCCCTTTCGAACCCCGGCGCAACTCATGAGCGAACTCACTCCCCGCGAAATCGTCAACGAACTCGACCGCTACATCATCGGCCAGAACGACGCCAAGCGCGCCGTGGCGGTGGCATTGCGCAGCCGCTGGCGGCGCATGCAGCTGGAGCCGGGGATGCGCAACGAAGTCACGCCCAAGAACATCCTGATGATCGGGCCCACCGGCGTCGGCAAGACCGAGATCGCGCGGCGCCTGGCCACGCTGGCGAACGCGCCGTTCGTGAAGGTGGAAGCGACCAAGTTCACCGAGGTGGGTTACGTCGGCAAGGACGTGGAATCGATCATCCGCGATCTCGCCGACGTGGCGTACAAGCTGACCCGCGAGCAGGCGGCGAAGCGTGTTCGTTCGCAGGCCGAGGATCGTGCCGAGGACCGCATCCTCGATGCGTTGCTGCCGCGCCGCCAGACGCCGACCGACTGGAGCCATGACGCGCCGACGCCGGTGATCGAGAACGACACCCGCCAGAAGCTGCGCAAGCAACTGCGCGAAGGCGCGCTGGACGAGCGCGAGATCGAGCTGGATTTCGCCATGAACGTGGGTGTCGAGATCATGTCGCCGCCGGGCATGGAGGAAATGGGTGCGCAGCTGCGGCAGATGTTCCAGAGCATCGGCGGCGCGAAGACGCAACAACGGAAATTGGCGATCAAGCTGGCGCGGCCGCTGCTGATCGACGAAGAGGCCGGCAAGCTGCTCAACGACGAGGAAGTCCGCGCGCAAGCGATGGAAGCGGCCGAGCAGAACGGCATCGTGTTCATCGACGAGATCGACAAGGTCGCCCAGCGCGGCGACCACGGCCACGCCGGGGTCAGCCGCGAAGGCGTGCAGCGCGACCTGTTGCCGCTGGTCGAGGGCTCCACGGTGTCGACCAAGTACGGCCCGATCAAGACCGACCACATGCTGTTCATCGCCTCGGGCGCTTTCTCGCTGGCCAAGCCCTCGGACCTGATCCCGGAGCTGCAGGGCCGGCTGCCGATCCGGGTGGAGCTGTCCGCCCTCAGCGTGGACGATTTCAAGCGGATCCTGCGCGAGCCGCACAACGCGCTGACCAAGCAGTACACCGCGTTGCTGGCCACCGAGGGCGTCGGCCTCACCTTCACCGACAGCGGCGTCGACCGGCTGGCCGAGGTGGCGTTCCAGGTGAACGAGCGCACCGAGAATATCGGCGCGCGCCGGCTGCACACCGTGATGGAACGCCTGCTTGAAAAGATTTCCTACGAAGCTGCAGACAAGTCCGGCGAAAAATACGAGATCGACGCCGAACTCGTGAACAACACACTGGGCAGCCTGGTGCAGAACGAGGACCTCAGCCGCTATATCCTGTGAGTCCTAACAAGCGCTTCGGCCTCATCTGATAAAATGGATACCGTGAGCAATATCATCGAATTGAAAAGCACCGGCCAGCGCGCCCAGTTGCGCGAAGCCCAGCAGCAGCAGACGCTGGTGCGGCTGTGGCGCGAGGATCTCGAGCACGGCAGTTTCTGCGGTTACGTGGGTGGGGTCGGGCGCGAATTCTTCCTGCTGTGGGTGGTCGGCGACGGCATCACCTACGACGGCATGTACGTGATGCGCCATCGCGACATCTCCGAACTCGAGTCGCCGGACAAGCATCATGTGTTCTTCGAGAAGGCGCTGGCGCTCAAGCACATCCTGCCGCGGCCGCCACGCGGCTTTCCGCTGGACAACATCCGCGAAGTGATCCAGGCCGCCGGCGCGCAGGCGCCGGTGATCGGCGTGCACGTGGACAGCGAAGACGAAGCCGAGGTCTGCTACATCGGCCGCCTGGTCAGCGTCGAGGAAGACGGCTTCAACATGCAGGAACTCAGTCCCGACGCGGAGTGGATGCGCGAGGCGTCGTTCTTCAGCTGGGACGAGGTCTCCACCGTCAGCATCGAGGACAGCTACGCGCAGTCGCTGCTGGCCGTAGCCGGCCCCGCGCCAGACCTGCTGCCCGGCGACACCGGCATCGGCCGCGTTCCCTCGCCCTGAGGCTCGGCTTCGCTTCCGCCATGCGGAGCGCGGCCACGATGCGTTTCGGTCAATTCAGCTCTCCCGCGCCAGCAGCTAAGCTCACCCATCCACAGTGGGCCATGTGCATGACAGGGAACAACCCATGACGCGCATCGTCGTCGTCGGCAGCATCAACATGGATCTCGTCACTCAGGCGCCGCGTTTCGTCGGGCCGGGCGAGACCATTCTCGGCGAACGTTTTCTCACCGTGCCCGGTGGCAAGGGTGCCAACCAGGCCGTGGCCGCGGCGCGGCTCGGTGCGCAGGTGGCGCTGGTCGGCGCCACCGGTGACGACGTGTTCGGCCGGCAACTGCGCGAGGGTCTCGCTGCCGAGGGTATCGACCTCGACCACGTCGCCCAGCTCGCCGACTGCGCCAGCGGCACCGCATCGATCACCGTCGCCGGCGGCGAGAACCAGATCATCGTGGTGCCCGCGGCCAATGCCCGGGTCACCCCGGCGCACGTGGAAAACGCCGAATCGCTCATCGCCCGCGCCGACGCCGTGCTGGTGCAGATGGAGATCCCGCTGGAGACTGTCGAAGCGACGTTGCGCCTCGGCCATCGTCTGGGCGTGGCGGTGATCCTCAACCCGGCCCCCGCGCAAAAGCTGCCCACCGACTGGCTCAAGCTCGCCCGCTACGTGACCCCGAACCAGCACGAACTGGCCATTCTGCTCGGCGCCGCTGCCGATGAAGATTTCCGCAGCCTGATGCAGCGTTCGCCTTGCCCGGTCGTGCTCACCCGCGGCGGCGAAGGCGCGTGGTACCGCGAACAGGGTGAACCGCTGCATCAAGCCGGCTTCAGCGTAGACGTGGTCGACAGCACCGGCGCCGGCGATACCTTCAACGCCGCGCTGGCGGTGTTCCTGCACGAGGGCCTGCCGGATGCCGTGCGCAAGGCCTGCGCCGCAGCTGCATTGTCGGTGGGGCGACTCGGTGCGCAGACCGGAATGCCCCGGCTGCATGAAGTCGAAGCACTGCTGGCGCAACACCCCGGCTGATCACTTGCCGATGCAGAACGAGCCGAAGATGGCGCCGAGCAGATCGTCGCTCGAGTAGCCGCCGGTGATTTCGCCGAGGGCGTGCTGAGCCTGGCGCAATTCCTCGGCAGCGAGTTCGCCGGCGCGGCTACCGGCCAGTACATGGGCGGCCTGATCGAGATGTGTAGCGACTTGCTGCAAGGCCAGCACATGTCGGCGGCGCGCGCTGAAGGCGCCTTCGCCACTGCCCGCGCCGGCCAGTTGCTTGAGGTGCTCACGCAGGGAATCGAGACCGGCGCCGGTCTTGGCGGAACCCCACAACCATTGCGCACGATCGCGCTGTTCGCTGTGCGCAGCGATGCCGTCGCGGTCGATCTTGTTGACCAGCACCACGCGTTCGACGCTTGTCGGCAATGACGCGAAGAAGGCGAGGTCGGCGTCGGCATGTTCGGCATCGCTGACCAGCAGCGCCACGTCGGCGCGTTGCAGTTCACCGTGGGCACGGCGCACGCCCTCGCGTTCGACTTCGTCGGCGGTGTCGCGCAAGCCGGCGGTGTCGGCCAGGTCCAGCGCGATGCCGTCGAGGCTGAGGCTTTCACGCAGCACATCGCGGGTGGTGCCGGCGGTGGCGTTGACGATGGCGCGCTCGCTGCCGGCCAGCGCGTTGAGCAGGCTGGACTTGCCCGCATTGGGACGGCCCACGATGGCCACCTTGAGGCCATCGTTCAAGCGCACGCCGCGTTGCGCTTCGCGCAGGAGATCCCTGAGTTCGCCGCGCAGACGTTCGAGTTGCGCCGCGATGGCGGGATCGGCCAGGAAATCGATTTCCTCTTCAGGGAAGTCGATGGCGGCCTCGATGTGCACGCGCAGCGTGATCAACCTCTGCAGCAATGCCTCGACCTTGCGCGAGAACACGCCTTCCATCGATTGCAACGCGGCGCGCGCGCCGGCCTGCGAACGCGCGGCGATCAGGTCGGCGACCGCTTCGGCCTGGGCCAGGTCGAGCTTGCCGTTGAGGAAGGCGCGCTCGGTGAACTCGCCGGGCCGCGCCAGCCGCGCACCCAGTCCGCAGACCTGCTGCAGCAGCAGATCGAGCAACACGGCGCTGCCGTGGCCTTGCAGTTCCAGCACATGCTCGCCGGTGTACGACGCCGGCGCGGGAAAAAACAGCAGCAAGCCGCGGTCGATGAGCTCACCAGCGCCATCGCGGAACGCGGCGAAATGCGCATGGCGCGGTTGCGGCGCGCGCCCGAGCAAGGCTTGCGCGATGGCAGGGGCCGCCGGACCCGACACGCGCAGCACGCCCACGCCGGCGGCGCCAGGCGCGCTGGCGATCGCGGCGATCGTATCGATGGAAGGTTCAGCCATGGCGAAGGACTCTAAACGAACTCAGCCGCGACGGTCGCCCGGTCGCGGCTGACGGGGTGCTTCGGGCAAGCTGGACTCAGACGGCCTTGACCACGTCCTGCTCGCGATCGACGTGATGGGTGACCCACCATTGCTGGCCCAGACCGACCAGGCCGTTCACCGCGTAGTACAGGCACAGGCCAGCGGGGAAGAACGCGAACATCACCGTGAACAGCAGCGGCATGACCTTCATCATCTTCGCCTGCGCCGGATCCATGCCGGCGGCGACGGGATTCAGCCACTGCGTACCGAGCATCACCAACGCGTAGATGATCGGCAGGATGTAGAACGGGTCTGGCGCGCTGAGGTCGGGAATCCACAGGAACGCGGCGTGGCGAAGTTCGAGGCTGTACTCCAGCACGTAGAACAGGCCATAGAACACCGGCATGGTGATCAGTACCGGGAGGCAGCCGCCCATCGGGTTGACCTTTTCCTTCTTGTACAGCTCCATGGTGGCCTGCTGCATCTTCTGCTTGTCGTCGCCGTAACGCTCCTTGAGCGCCTGGATGCGCGGTGCCAGCTTGCGCATCTTCGCGCTCGACTTGTACTGCACCGCGGTGAGCTTCCAGGTCACGCCCTTGATCAGCAGCACCAGCAGGATGATTGCCAGCCCCCAGTTCTTGCTGATCGCGTGGAATTGCGACAGCACCCAGTGCATCGGCACGGCGATCGCCTTGAGCATGCCGTAGTCGATGGTCAGGTCCAGTCCGGGCGCAATCGCGTCCAGCGTGCCCTGCAGGTTCGGGCCCAGATACAGACGCGACTCGCTGGTGAGGCTCTGGCCCGGCGCCACGCTCAGGGCGGGACCGACGGCACGGATCAGGTAGCGCGGATGGGCGCTGTCGGGGTTGATCGTCTGCGTGACGTAGTGGTCGCTCTGTCCGGCGGGCGGAATCCAGGCGGCGAAGAAGTACAGCCGCAGCATGGCGGCCCAGCCGCCCTTGATCTGGCTGTCCAGCCGGTCCTTCGGCTCGTTGAAATCCTTGAACGGCAGCTTCTCGAACTTCTCGCCGGTGTACCAGGCGGCACCCTGGAAGCTGCGCGACTCCGGATTGGATGTAGCTCTAAGCCAATTGCCGGCCTTCGGCGGCTCGACCCGCAGCAGCTGCTGATAGGCATTGCCCTGCCATGCCCGTGCCGCGCCGTTGTCGATGCGCTGGCTCACGCCGATCACATAGCTGCCGCGCTTGAGGCTGTAGGTCTTGGTGACCTTGAGTCCGGCCGCGTCCTGCCAGGTCAGCTCGACATCCAGTTCGTTCTGGCCATTGGCCAGCGTGTAGGCGGGCTTCGCACTCTGGAACAGCGCCTGGTGATTCGGCTGATCCTGCGGCGCGGTATCGCTGCTGCTGACCAGGCCGCTCTGGGCGACGAAAAAGTGCGCCTCGTCATTGGCGAGCAATACGGTCGGCGGCGGATTCGGCTGGCTGTGCGTGCGTGGCGCCTTCGGATAGGCCAGGAGATCTGCGCGCACCACGCTTCCACCGCGCGTATCGACGAGCAGATGCAATACATCGGTATCGACGGAGATCAGCTGAGAGGGCACCTGTGCGGCGTGCGTGGCATCCACGGCGATCGATGGCGTCGCGGATGACTCCGCAGCGGAACTCGCGCTGGGGATGGCGCCCGGCACGCTGCCATCAGCCGACGGGTTGGCTGCGCTGCTTGCGCCGGCGACCACGGGGTGGGCCGGCGGCGGCGCGTAATCCTTCTCCCAGGCGATAAACAGCAGGTAGGCCACGGCCACCAGGGCGAACAAGAGGAAGGTGCGCGTTTGATTCATCGCGTAGCAGGTCCGGTTAACGCCACGACACATGCCAACGCCGCGGAGACAGGAAAGGAAAAGGTCAACGCACGATTGTGGAGGTGTCGTCAGCCGGCTTCAATGGTGCGGAGGTCGCAGGCCGGCTGGCCAGCAACTTTTTCCACAACTCGTCGATCTCGATCAACAGCTGCGCACCGGGAACCCCGGCGGCCTGCTCACGGGCCATCACCATCAGGTCGACCGCAGGCAGCTGGTGGCGCACGCGCCGGAACGATTCGCGCAGCAGTCGCTTGATGCGGTTGCGCTCGACCGCGCGCTTGGAAACGCGCTTGGAGATCGCCAGACCGAGCCGCGCGTAGCCCAGCCCGTTGTCGCGATAACGCATATGAAAACAGCGGCCGCCTGCGCGTCCGCTGCTTGTGCGCAAGGCGGTGAAGTCACCCGGCCGCCGCAACCGCGCGTCGCGCGGAAATCCGGCGTTGGACATGACGCTCGCCCTGATTACGGGATGAGGCGCTTGCGGCCCTTGGCCCGACGGGCATTGAGGATCTTGCGACCGTCGGCGGTGGCCATACGGGCACGGAAACCGTGCGTGCGCGCGCGCTTGAGCTTGCTGGGCTGGAAGGTCCGCTTCATGGCTTACTCCGAAGGGAATGTGGATAAAAAGGTTGGAAAGTATGTCGGGTATTCGTGGGCGCTGTCAAATGGCGCCTCCGCGAAGCGGTGGATAATCATGTGGATATCCGCGCCGGCGTGGCCGCCAGCGGCTGCTAGACTAGCCTATCCCCGCGCGCACGCGCCCCGAAGCTGTGGCTGATTTTATTCATGAGTGATCTGTGGCGGCGCTGCCTCGCGCGCCTCGAAGGCGAGGTGAGCGCCGAAGACCTGCACACCTGGTTGATGCCTTTGCAGGCGCGCGACGATGCCGACGGCCTGCAGCTGTTCGCGCCCAATTCCTATACCTTGGACACCGTGCGCGAGCGCTATCTGGCGCAGATCGAGACGGTATTGCAGCAACTGCATGGCAAGGTCTGGCCGGTACGGCTGGATGTGGGTTCCAACTCGGCCCGGCCGCCGACGCTCGCGAAACCGGCCATCGCGCCGATCGCCCGTGTTGCTCCCGCGCCCTCGGTGGCGTTTGCGCACAACCTGGACCCGCACTACACCTTCGAGACGTTCGTCGAGGGCAAGTCGAACCAGCTCGGCAAGGCCGCCGCCATGCAGGTGGCGACGAATCCGGGCCGCGCCTACAACCCGTTGTTGCTGTATGGCGGTACCGGACTGGGCAAGACCCATCTGATGCACGCCGCCGGCAATCTGATGCGCGAGCGCAATCCTGATTTCAAAGTGATGTATCTGCGCTCGGAGCAGTTCGTCGGTTCGATGATCGAGGCGCTGCGCGCCAAGAGCATGGACCAGTTCAAGCTGCGCTTCCGCTCGGTCGACGCGCTGCTGATCGACGACATCCAGTTCTTCGCCGGCAAGGACACCACGCAGGAAGAATTCTTCCATACCTTCAACGCGCTGTTCGAGTCCAAGCAGCAAATCATCCTCACCTGCGATCGCTATCCGAAGGAAGTGGACAAGCTGGAGCCGCGGCTGAAGTCGCGCCTCGGCTGGGGTCTGAGCGTGGCGATCGAGCCGCCTGATTTCGAGACGCGCGCCGCCATCCTGCTGGCCAAGGCGCACGAGAAGGGCGTGGCGGTGGACGAGAGCGTGGCGATGCTGCTGGCCAAGCGCATCCGCTCCAACGTGCGCGATCTGGAGGGTGCGTTGAATACGCTCGCGGCGCGCGCGAACTTCTACGGCAAGCCGATCACCACCGATTTCGCCGAAGAGACCTTGCGCGACCTGCTGGCGACGCACGCCCAGGCCATCACCGTTCCGAACATCCAGAAGATCACTGCCGAATACTTCAATGTGCGCTTGCAGGATCTGCTGTCCAAGCGCCGCGTGCGCTCGCTGGCGCGTCCCCGGCAGATCGCCATGACGCTGTCCAAGGAGCTGACTGAACACAGCCTTCCGGAGATTGGCGAAGCATTCGGCGGTCGCGACCACACAACCGTGATGCACGCCTGCAAGACGATTCGCAAATTTGTCGAGACCGACCCGCGCATGCGGCAGGATTGGGAACAGCTGATCCGGATACTGACCGGGTGACTTTCGGCAAAGATCGGGATAACCGGACGCGAAGCTGTGGATAATGGGTGGATGATTCGGCGAGGAAAGTTATCCACAAACGGCCCACAGTCAGGAAGGCATTCGAAGCACAGCCTCCAGTTTGCTTAAGTAACTGATTTAACTTCAAAATACCCGAAAAAAAAGTTACCCACAGTGCCTACAACAACCACTAAACTTCTTTTAAAGACAGAACAGCAGGTATAGGGGAAGCAAAGCCATGCAATTCAGCATCCAGCGAGAAGCTCTGCTCAAACCGCTACAGCAGGTGGTCGGCGTGGTTGAACGCCGCCAGACCCTGCCCGTGCTGGCAAATTTGCTGGTCAAGGTGGGCGGAGGGAAGTTGTCGCTCACCGGTACCGATCTCGAAGTGGAGATGGTGGCCACTGCCGAGGCGGAAAAGCTGGTCGACGGTGAAATCACAATACCCGCCCGCAAGTTGTTCGATATCGTGCGAGCGCTGCCCGATGGCGCCCATATCGAGCTCAAGCTCAACGGCGATCGTGTGGCACTCAACGCGGGCCGCAGCCGATTCACGCTGACCACCCTGCCGGCCACCGAATTCCCTACGGTCGATGAGATCGAGTTGGTGGAGAAGGTGAGCCTGCCGGAAGAGGCCTTGCGCGATCTGATGGAACGCACCTCGTTCGCGATGGCAAATCAGGACGTACGCTACTACTTGAACGGCATGCTGCTGGATCTGCAGGAGCACACGCTGCGCTGCGTGGCGACTGACGGCCATCGCCTGGCGATGAAGGAAACCGGGTTGCAGAGTTCGGTCAGCACCCGCCGGCAGATCATCATTCCGCGCAAGGGTGTCAACGAACTCATCGGCTTGCTTGAAGCAGGCGACGGGCAGGTGGAACTTGAGTTTGGACGCAACCATCTGCGCGTACGCCGCGGCGAAGTCGTATTCACTTCCAAGCTGATCGATGGCCGTTTCCCCGATTACGAGGCGGTCATCCCGCTTGGCGCCGACAAGACCGCCACCCTGGACCGCGAGGTCCTGCGAGGTGCTCTCCAGCGCGCCGCCATCCTGTCCAATGAGAAGTATCGTGGTGTGCGGCTGGAGCTGTCGCCCGGGAAACTGCGCATCGTGGCGCACAATCCGGAGCAGGAGGAAGCGGTGGAGGAAGTCGAGGCTGAAACCCATGTGTCGGATCTGGCGGTGGGCTTCAACGTCGGCTATCTGTTGGATGCACTGGCGGCGCTGCGTGGCGACAAGGCCAGGCTCAGCCTGCGCGATGCCCAGTCAAGCTGCCTGGTGCAGGAACACGACAACGAGCACGCCCGACACGTGATCATGCCGCTTAGGCTCTGACCACGCATGTCGCTCGCTATATGCAGCAAGCACGACCGGCGCCGGGATTCCCCACAGGAATTCCGGCGTTCCTGCTTATGGAAGCCGGCTTCATGAGGCTGGAACAACTGCGCCTGCAGGGTTTGCGCTGCATTGCGGACGCCAGCGTCGTGCTCGACCCCGGCATCAATCTTTTCGTGGGCGCCAACGGGGCGGGCAAGACAAGCATCCTCGAAGCGGCGTTCCTGCTATCGCACGCCCGCTCCTTCAGAAGCGGAGCCAAGGACGCGCTGCTCGCGCGAGGAGCCACGCAGTTGTCGGTATTTGCCGATGTTCGTCACGCGGACGATCGCGCTCGCCGCGTCGGGCTCGGGCGTAGCGGAAGCCGTTGGCAGGCGAAGATTGACGGCGTCAACGTTGCCATGGGTCAACTGGTGAGCGAGTGCGCGGTGGTTTGCTTTGAACCAGGTTCGCATGCCCTGATTGCCGGCGCCGCTGAGGAACGTCGTCGTTTCCTCGATTGGGGTGTGTTCCACGTGGAACACGGTTTCCTTTCGAGTTGGCGTCGATACCAGCGAGCCCTCAAGCAGCGCAATAGCCTTCTGCGATCGGGTTCGCCAGCTGGGGACGATCTGTTCGCACCGTGGGAAGCGGAGATGGCGATCGCCGGGGCTCACATTGACCGCCAGCGACAGGCTTATCTGGATCTGCTACTACCCAGGCTGCAGGCGAGCGCAGTCGGCTTGTTGCCGGAACTGGGCACGTTGCGCCTGCATTACCGTCGCGGGTGGGTGGAGGATCAGAACCTGGACGAGCAGCTGAGATCGCAACGGGGCAGGGATCTGGCGCGCGGACACACTACGTCCGGCGCTCATCGAGCGGACTGGACCATTGCGTTCGAGCACGCTCCACTGCGCGAACACTTGTCGCGCGGGCAGGAGAAACTCACGGCGCTGGCGTGCCTGATGGCGCAGGCGAGTCTCTACGCTGGGCACTGCGGCGAGTGGCCGGTCATGTGCCTGGACGATCTGGCATCGGAACTCGATCAGTCGCATCAGGCCGCCGTGGTTGCCCAACTGGTCGCCGCTCATGCCCAAGTGCTGATCACCGGTACCGAGGTGCCGCAAGCGTTGGCGGACGTTCCGGCTTGCGTGTTCCACGTGGAACAGGGCCGGCTGACGCGCCTGCTATAATCGAAGGGTTGCATCTCCCAAGATTGCATAACCCTTGCCCGGCTTTTCACGACGCCGTGTCGGGCGGGTAGCGGCGTCAGGAAACGGTCAACGCATGAACGAACCTCTCAACGAATCCCACTACGACTCAAGCAACATCAAGGTGCTGAAAGGCCTGGAAGCGGTGCGCAAGCGCCCCGGCATGTACATCGGCGACACCGATGACGGCACTGGTCTGCATCACATGGTATTCGAGGTTGTCGACAACGCGATCGATGAGGCGTTGGCCGGCTATTGCGACAGGGTGGTGGTCGTCATTCTGGAGGATGGTTCGGTCAGCGTCAGCGACAACGGCCGCGGCATCCCCGTCGATATCCACCCGGAAGAGGGTCGATCCACCGCTGAGGTGGTGATGACGGTGCTGCATGCTGGCGGCAAGTTCGACGCCAATTCCTACAAGGTATCCGGCGGTTTGCACGGTGTGGGCGTGTCGGTGGTCAACGCGTTGAGCGACCACCTGTGGCTGACGATTTACCGCGACGGCTTCGAGCATCTGCAGGAATATTCGCTCGGCGAGCCGCTGTATCCGTTGAAGGTGGTAGGACCTTCCAGCAAACGCGGCACCCTGGTGCGGTTCCTGCCGAGCCCGGCCACGTTCACCAGCAACATCGAATTCCACTACGACATCCTGGCCAAGCGCCTGCGCGAACTGGCGTTCCTCAACTCGGGTGTCACCATCGAGCTGAAGGACGAGCGCGGCGAAGGCCGGCAGGACACCTTCGCCTATGAAGGTGGCATCCGTTCGTTCGTGCAGCATCTGGCGCAGCTCAAGACCGCGCTGCACCCGAACGTGATCAGCCTGACCGCCGAGCATGACGGGATCGTGGTGGAAGTGGCGATGCAATGGACCGACTCCTACCAGGAGTCGATGTACTGCTTCACCAACAACATTCCGCAGCGCGATGGCGGTACCCATCTGACCGGTTTTCGGGCTGCGTTGACCCGTTCGCTGCAGGGCTATATTGAAAAGTCCGGTCTGGCCAAGACCGCGAAGATCGGCACGCTTTCGGGTGACGACATGCGAGAGGGCATGATCGCGGTGTTGTCGGTGAAAGTGCCTGATCCGAAGTTTTCCTCGCAGACCAAGGACAAACTGGTCTCCTCCGAGGTCAAGACAGTGGTCGAGCAGGTCGTCAACGAGAAGCTCGGTGAGTTCCTGCTGGAGCACCCGAACGAGGCCAAGGCGATCGCCTCCAAGGTGGTCGATGCCGCCCGCGCCCGCGAGGCCGCCCGCAAGGCACGCGAGATGACCCGGCGCAAGGGTGCGCTGGACATTGCCGGCCTGCCGGGCAAGTTGGCGGACTGCCAGGAAAAGGATCCGGCACTGTGCGAACTGTTCCTGGTCGAGGGTGACTCCGCCGGCGGCTCGGCCAAGCAGGGTCGCAACCGCAAGACCCAGGCCGTGCTGCCGTTGAAGGGCAAGATCCTCAACGTCGAGAAGGCGCGTTTCGACCGCATGCTGGCCTCGGCCGAGGTGGGCACGCTGATCACCGCGCTCGGCACCGGCATCGGCAAGGATGAGTACAACCCGGACAAGCTGCGCTACCACCGCATCATCCTGATGACCGATGCGGACGTCGACGGCTCGCACATCCGCACCTTGCTGCTGACGTTCTTCTACCGGCAGATGCCCGAACTGATCGAACGCGGCCACATCTACATCGGCCTGCCGCCGCTGTACAAGGTGAAGCAGGGCAAGCAAGAGCTGTACATCAAGGACGACACCGCGCTGAATGACTACCTGATTTCCAGTGCGGTCGACAACGCCTCGCTGACCTACAGCCCGGACGCGCCGCCCATCACCGGCGAGGCGCTGGAAAAGCTGCTGCGCGGCTACCAGTACGCTGTGGACCAGATTGCCAAGCTGGCACATCGCTTTGATGCAGCCGTATTGAATGCCTTGCTTGAGCACGCGCCGATGACACCGGAGCTCTGGTCCGACCCGGCCGCAATGCAGGCCTGGCTGGACGGTGCTGCCCAGCGCCTCGCTGCCAGCGGCCTGGGCAAGCCGCATTACAGAATGTTGTTGCGCCCCGCCGCCGGCGAACAACCGGCGGCCATCGAGGTGGTGAAGGAACAACACGGGCTTAGCCACACCTGGTTCCTGCCGCAGCCGTTCTTCAGCAGCAACGAATACCGTCCGATCCTGACGATCAGCCAGCAGGTCGCCGGCCTGATTCAGCCCGACGCGGTAGCCCGCCGTGGCAACGCCTCGCGGGGCGTGCTGAGCTTCGTCGAGGCGCGCAACTGGTTGCTGGACGAGGCGAAGAAGGGGCGCAGCATCCAGCGCTTCAAGGGCCTCGGCGAAATGAACCCAGAACAGTTGTGGGATACCACGGTGAACCCGGAAACACGCCGCATGCTGCAGGTCGGCATCGAGGATGCGATCGCCGCCGACCAGATGTTCTCGATGCTGATGGGCGAGGCGGTCGAACCACGCCGCGATTTCATCGAGGCCAATGCGCTCAAGGTCGCGAATCTGGATATCTGAAACCAAGTAGACGGCCCCGGCGCCATCCCGCGGCCGGGGTGTCATCGCCGACATCGCTTCGGTGGGGCGAGGGCTCCGCCGATGCCGCCAGCAAGCGATGGCGAGTGTGGAAACCACGTCGTTTTTGCGAAGACTGCCGACAAGTCATTGATTTATAAGATTCTTTAATGCGGCAGTGCAGCTTGTTATCGGCCATCCGCTCGGGTTACGCTCCGCAATCCCCCGCGTTCGTTTCCGCGCGCGCCGACACATGAGGATCATCATGAAGCATGCCCCAGGGTTAACCTTGCTGGCCAGCGCAGCCCTGCTGCTCAGCCTTGGCAGCAGCCCGGTAGTGGCTCGCGGCTCCGACACCCAGCCCAAGCAGGAAGTGCAGTACCCGAATGCGGCCCGGGTCGCGCCCAAGCTGGACTTGAGCAGCGCCAAGGATCAGAAGGCTCTCAATGACGGCCTGGATGCGGTCGCTGCCGGTGACCAGACAAAGGCCGAGCAATTGCTGCAACCCATCGTCGATGGCAGCAAGAGCAAGTACGCGCAGGCGCTTGCATTGCAGGGGCTGGCGAGCCTCAAGTACAACGCCAACGACTACAAGGGTGCGATCGGTCTGTTGCAGCGCTCCCTCGCCATCGGCGTGATGCCGAACGACACCTATTTCCAGCTCGAGTACATGCTGGCGCAGTTCCAGATGGCCGACGGGCAATATCAGGCCGCGCTGGATACGCTTACCAAATGGCGCGCGGAGGGCAAGAAAGAAACTGCCGCCTCGTACGCACTCGAAGGCAACGCCGACTACCGTCTCGGCAAGTACCCCGAAGCGATCGCCGCGATCAACAAGGCCAAGTCCCTCACCGACAAGCCGGAAGCGAGCTGGAACCAGATCCTGATGGCCAGTTATTCCGAATCCGGCCAGGACGACAAGGCCGCCGCGCTGGCCCAGCAACAGGTGTCCGCCAACCCGGACGATCCGACCGCGCTCAACAATGCGGCCGCCGTGCTGATGCAGGCCCACAAGTATCCCGAAGCGATACAGCTGCTGGAGAAGGCACGCGCCGGCGGTACGTTCAAGACCGAAGCGAACTATGTCAGCCTCGCCAAGTTGTATCTGATCACCGGTCAGGACGGTTCTGACCCAGCGCCCAATGCGGTCAAGGCTGGCCAGGTGCTTCAGGACGGCATGAGCAAGGGCGTGGTCAAGCCCAGTGCCGATACCTACGTCCTGCTTGGACAGTCGGCGGAGATGGCCAACAACACCAGTGCCGCGGTCGACGCCTACAACAAGGCGGTGCCCTTGGCCAAGGATGGTGAGGCCGCTCTGCGTGCCGGCCGGCTGCTGCTGAGCGAGAACAAATACAGCCAGGCCAAGGGCCTGATCCAGCAGGGCATCGACAAGGGTGTCAAGCAAGAAGGCGTCGCCTACATGCTGCTTGCAGAAGCCGAGCGCGGGCTGAAAAACAAGCCTGCCGCGATCACCGCGATGAAAAAGGCCGCACAGCAGCCGGAAACGGCGGAGAAGGCCAAGGCGTGGCTCAAGAAGGCTGGCGCAGGCTGACAACAGCCGGGTGCGACACAGCCGCGGCGCGGATGGACGTCCATTCATCCGCCCCGGGAAAGCTATACAAATGTCATGTGCTGTTGTACCGTTGAAAACCTTTCCCCGCGTCTCCCCAGTGGCGAGTTCCGTCCAGATAATTCAGACGGTTTCGTGGTACGCCCTGCGGCAACGTTCTCTCCGATTGATCAGCTTCAGACAAGTGACAGATGGCCTCAAGTAACGAAGAAAACGGGCGCGAGCCATTTAGCTGGAAGCGGACCTGGGCGCTTGCAGTAGCCATCGGGCTGCATGCTTTTGCGTTTCTGTTGATCGTGGCGCCCATGGCGCCACCGAATCAGAATCACAAGGAAAAGGAACGCATCGTCCAGGTGAACTTCATCGAGCCGCCGCCGCCGCCGCCGCCACCGCCGCCGCCGCCGCCGGAGCCGCCGAAGCAGCCACCGCCGAAGATCATCCAGCAGATCAAGCCGCCGCCGACACCGCCGCCGCCGACCCCGCCACCACCGGTGGAAGAGGTTTCGCAGAACGCGGTGCAGGCGCCGCCTCCGGCACCGCCTGCACCACCGGCGCCGCCAGCGGACATCACGGCCAGCTCGGATCTCAGCTATAACAGCCGACTTCAACCGAAGTACCCGCCGCAGGCCATCCGCCAACGGCATGAGGGTACGGTTGTGCTGATGATTCTGGTGGGCGTGGACGGGTCGCCGAAGGACATCAAGGTCGACAAGTCCAGCGGTTACCATGAACTCGACCGTGCAGCCATGGACGCCGCACGCCGCTGGCGCTTCAATCCGACCATCCGAAATGGACAAAAAGTTGAAGGGTACGCACGCGTTCCAGTCAACTTCAATCTCAATCAGCTGTAACCAGCGTCATCCGGTTACGGTTTACAGTTCACGCTTGACTTCCCTAGGGTAGCGTTATGTTCCTACAGACTCCTGCAACAACCGATGCCGCACAGGCCGTGGGTGGCAATACCAACGCCGAAGCCATGAAACAGATGGGCTTCAGCAACCTGATGCAGAACTTCGACTGGCTCGGCTGGGTCGTCTTCGTGACGCTCGTCGTGATGTCGTTCCTGTCGTGGTACTTCATCATCGCCAATGGCATTCGCAATGCGACGGTCAAGGCCCGCGCCGACAAGGTCATTGACGGTTTCTGGGGCAACGGCTCCACCCAGGACGCGATTCGCGAACTGGAAGCCCAGCCCAAGAGCGAGCCGTTCTCCAAGATCGCCCTCGACGCGGCCTCGGCGGTCGCCCATCACCAGCAGACCACGTCCGGCACCACCGGCCGCCTGGCCGAATCGCTGGGCCGCTCCGAGTTCATCGACCGCGCCCTGCGTCAGGCCGTGGCTCGTGAAAGCCTGCGTCTGGAAGGCGGCATGACCCTGCTCGCTACCGTCGGCTCCGCGGCTCCGTTCGTCGGCCTGCTCGGCACCGTCTGGGGCATCTATCACGCGCTGATCGGTATTGCCGCGACCGGCAATGCTTCGATGAACGCGGTGGCGGGCCCGGTGGGCGAAGCGCTGATCATGACCGCGTTCGGTCTGTTCGCCGCGATCCCGGCGCTGTTCGCTTACAACTTCTTCAGCCGGTCAAACCGCGTGGTCTACGCCCGTTTCGACGAATTCGCGCATGACCTGCACGACTTCTTCGCCACCGGTTCGCGCGTCGAAAGCCAGAAGTGAGGGATTGACCCATGGCAGTCAGCCTAGGTGGCAACTCCGGCGGTCCGATGTCGGAAATCAACGTCACGCCGCTGGTCGACGTGATGCTGGTGCTGCTGATCATCTTCATGATCACGGCGCCGCTGATGTCGCACTCCATTACAATCGAGTTGCCTACCGCCAACCCCAAGACCAAAGAGGGTGAAGTGCTGGTGCCGCCGCTGGATCTGGCGGTCAAGCAGGATGGCAGCATGTACCTCAACGATCAGCCGGTGACCGAGGCGGAACTGCGCGCACAGCTGGCGGTGAACGCACAGAAGTCGCCGCAACCCGAGCTGCAGATCCGTGCGGACAAGGCGACCGAGTTCAAGATCGTGAAGAAGGTCATCGGCAATGCCAAGGATTCCGGCATGGTCCACGTCGGCTTCATGACCACTGATGCGCCGAAGGGGTGACCTGACATGGCTTTCTCTACCAAAACCAGTGGACCCATGTCGGAGATCAACGTCACGCCGCTGGTCGACGTGATGTTGGTGCTGCTGATTATCTTCATGATCACGGCGCCGGTGCTGGCTCACAAGATCCAGGTCGACCTGCCGCAGCCGAATCCCAACGTGGTCAACCCGCCGACGCCGCTGGAGCCGATCCGTCTCAAGATCGATCCGACCGGCGCGTTCTACTGGAACGATACCCCGGTCGACGAACTAGGTCTGAAAGCGCAGCTGGCGGTGATCGCGCAGCAGACCAACCAGCCTGAAATACAGATCGCGGCGGACGATGCTGCCGCTTACCAGTACGTGGCGCGCGTGCTCGCCGATGCGAAGAGCTACAACTTGACCAAGATCGGGTTTACCGAAGGCAACTGATCCGGCCATCCATCGGTCGGAAAACAAGACCCCCGCCCTGTGCGGGGGTTTTGTTTTTATCCTGGCGAAGCGGCGACCCCGGCAGATTATTGGGGTTCGTTCAGCGCAGGATCTGCAGATAGTTGCGCACGGTTGTGGCCAGCCCCTCATAGAGCGCCTCGTTAATCAGCGCATGGCCGATGGAAACCTCGGCAAGTCCCGGAATCGCGGCCTTGAACGTGCCGAGATTGGCCTGGCTGAGATCATGCCCGGCGTTCACCGCCAACCCGGCCTGCTGGGCGCGCCTGGCGGTATCCGCGCAGGTCGCCAGTGCGGCGGCCGGCAGACCGTCGGCGAAGGCGTGCGCATAGGGCCCGGTATAGATCTCGATCCGTTGCACGCCGATCACGGCGGCAAGGTCGAAATCTGCCGTGCCCGGATCGACGAACAAGCTGACCCGGCAACCCAGGTCGCACAGCTCGCCCACCAGGGGTCGCAGCCGCGCGATGTCATGGCGCAGGTCGAAACCATGATCCGAGGTCACCTGGCCATCGCCATCGGGCACCAAGGTCACCTGGGTCGGCCGCACCTCGCGCGCCAGGGCGAGCAGGCCAGGATAGTCGCCACGAGGTCCGGCGAACGGGTTGCCTTCGATGTTGTATTCCACGCGATTGCGCAGCATGGCGGCCAGGGCGCGCACGTCATCGGGGCGCACGTGACGCATATCCGGCCGCGGATGCACGGTGATGCCGCCGCATCCCGCGTCGATGCAGGTCTGTGCGGCCCGGCAGATGTCGGGTTCGCTGCCGCCGCGCGAATTGCGCAGCACGGCAATCTTGTTGAGGTTGACGCTGAGCAGAGTCATGGCGGTGGGCGGATCTCGACGAAGGAACCGGGCGCAAGGTGCCGGCTGGCTAACGCCGGCCGGTCGGGCCGGAAACAGTGCACCGATCAGACATTGCTGGCAAGCGTGCCGAGCCGGATCTGGCGCGGGTCGCCGCGCCATGCCAGAGCCCCGATCAGCGCGTCGTCGACCGGTAGGGGTTGCAACTGCCAGGCGGCCACGTTGTCACCCTCGAGCCGGTCCAAAGTCAGCTGGCCGGCGCGGCGCACAACGCTGAGCCGGTCGAGCCCGAAGGCCAAACCGCGGCCAAGTGCCTTGAGCACCGCCTCCTTGGCCGTCCACAACTCGAGAAAGGCGGTGGGGCGGGCATGGTCCGGCAGCGCCGCCAGCAGGGCGGCTTCATCCGGGCTGAAATAGCGTGCGGCGATTTCCAGCGCGCGTGGACGAACGCGCAGCCGCTCAATGTCGATGCCCGGCGCGATGCCCAGACCGATCGCGATCAGGGCGTGGCTGCCGCTGTGTGTCCAGTTGAAACCGAGTGACTGGTCGTGCGTCGCCGCGAGCGCCGGGCGCCCGTACTCGCCGTGGATCAGCGTGACTTGTCGTTCGTCCACGCCGAGGTAGGCACCGAGGACTTTCAGCAGCGGCGCGCGACGCTGCTGCGGCTGATAGGCGAGGCGCCAGACGTGAATCTCGTCATCGCGCAGTTGCTCTGCTAGCTTGGCAAGCGTCAATGCATGCGTGGCAATCATCCATGCATGGTGCCGCCGCCGGTGCCAGTGCACAAGCGCACTTCATGCATGAAGCTGCCGGCGGCGCACGCCGCGGGTTCATCGCTCCAACGGAGACACGGCTTGATCCAGGGTTGGCTGTTGCTGCTGGTGGCGCTGCTCTACGTCGGGCTGCTGTTCGTGGTGGCCTACGCGGGTGATCGCAGGCCGCTGTATCCGCGCCAACCGCGGCTGCGTCCGATTGTCTACAGCCTCGCCCTGGCGGTGTACTGCTCGTCGTGGACGTTCTACGGCGCGGTGGGTACGGCGGCGCGCGACGGCCTGGCCTATCTGCCCATCTACCTGGGCCCGATCCTGCTGTTCGTGTTCGGCTTCGGCCTGTTGCGGCGCCTGCTGCAGGTAGTGAGGCAACGCAACATCACCTCCATCGCCGACTTCATCGGCGCACGCTTCGGCAAGTCGCACGGACTGGCGGCGCTGGTGGCGGTGATCGCGGTGATCGCGGTGGTGCCGTACATCGCACTGCAGTTCAAGGCCGTGGCGATGTCGTTCGGCGTGCTTGGCGGTGCCGGCCACGGCGTCGCGACAGGCGGCGGAACGGATAGCGCCCTGTGGTGCGCAGTGCTGCTGGCGGTCTTCGCGATCCTCTTCGGCACACGCAGCATCGATGCCACCGAGCATCACCACGGCATGATGCTGGCGATCGCGCTGGAATCGTTGATCAAGCTGCTGGCCTTCATGGTTCTCGCCGGATACGCGCTGTGGCATGGGCCGGGCCTGGTGAGCACGCTGCAACGCCCGCTGACGCAGCTCGGCCAGGGCCTGTCGCCCGGCTTCCTGGCGCAGACGATGCTGGCGTTCTGCGCGATGTTCTGCCTGCCACGGCAATTCCAGATCGGCATGGTCGAATGCGAGGATGCCAGCGACCTGAAGCGCGCCCGCTGGCTGGTGCCGTTGTATCTGGCCATCATCAGCGTCGCCGTGCTGCCGATCGTGGCGGCGGGCATCGACATGCCGTCATTGCGTGAGGGCGTGGCCGACGCGTGGGTGCTGACCTTGCCGATGGCGCATGGCGATCGCGCGGTGGCGCTGCTGGCCTTCATCGGCGGCTTCTCGGCGGCGACCGGCATGGTGATCGTGGCATCGGTCGCGCTTTCGATCATGATCAGCAACGACCTGATCATGCCGGCGCTGCTGCGCATTCGGCGGTTGCGGCTGGAACAGCGCAGCGATCTCTCGCAATGGGTGCTGGGCGTGCGCCGGGTGGCGATCATGGCGCTGGCGCTGATGGCCTATGCGTATTACCGCGTCGCTGCCAACGCGGAAAACCTGGCGGCCACCGGCCTGCTGGCATTCGCCGCGGTGGCGCAGTTCGCGCCGGCGCTGATCGCGGCGCTGTACTGGCGCGGCGCCAGCCGGCGCGGCGTGGCGATCGGCCTGGCCGCCGGCTTCACCGTATGGCTGTACACCTTGTTGTTGCCGGCGGTGATCCGCTCCGACCAGTGGCTGCAGAACGGACCATTCGGCTGGGGCTGGCTGCGCCCGCAAGCGCTGTTCCAGCTCACCGGCTGGGACCCGGTGATGCACGGCACGTTCTGGTCGCTGCTGGCCAATGTCGGTTGCCTCGCGTTGTTGTCGCTGCGCTTTCGGCCAAGTCTGGAGGAACGCCTGCACGCGGCAATGTTCATCGAGGCCGATCCGGACCATCGCAGTGGCGCCGGCGACTGGCGCGGCCGCGTCGCGGTAGCCGACCTGCGCACGATCGCCGAACGCATCGTGGGCGAGCGTGGCAGCACGCGCGCCTTCGACGACTACGCCCAGCGCCGCGGCCGTCCGCTGTTGCCCGGCGCGGCGGCCGAACGCGCGCTGATCCAGTACACCGAACGCCTGCTCGCCTCCGCCGTGGGCGCCGCCAACGCACGGCGCATCCTGATCGGTGCGTTGTCCGGCAGCGGGCTGGACCTGGCCGAATCCATGGCGCTGATGGATGAAGCCTCGCAGGAGCTGCGCTTCAACCGCGAGCTGCTGTCCACCACGCTGGAGAACGTGTCGCAGGGCATCAGCGTGGTCGACGCGAACATGCGGCTGGTGGCGTGGAACCGCCGCTACCTGGAGCTGTTTGACTACCCCGACGGCATGGTGCACGTCGGCGTTCCCGTCGCCGACCTGATCCGCTGGAACGCCGAACTGGGCGAATGCGGGCCCGGCGAAGTGGACGTCCATGTGGCCAAACGCATCGACTACATGCAGGCCGGCTCGCCGCATCTTTTCCAGCGCGTGCGCCCCGATGGCTCGGTGATCGAACTGCGCGGGCGGCCGCTGCCCGGTGGCGGTTACGTCACCACGTACAGCGACGTCACCGCATACAAGCATGCCGAGCAGGCCTTGATCGAGGTGAACGAGACCCTGGAGCAGCGCGTCGAGCAGCGCACGGCGGAACTGTCCGAGGCGCTGGTCGCCACCGCCCATGCGCGGCGCGCGGCCGAGACCGCGAACATCTCCAAGACCCGCTTCCTCGCGGCCGCCAGCCATGACCTGCTGCAGCCATTGAACGCGGCGCGACTGTTCACTTCGGCGCTGCGCCAGCATCCCGGGCTCGACGCCGAGGCGAGCGGCTTGGCCGAGCGCATCGACGCCTCGTTCCGCGCGGCAGAGGATCTGCTCGATGCGCTGCTGGACACCTCGCGCCTGGACGCCGGCAGCTACCGGCCGGAAGTCGGCGCCTTTGCGCTGGCCGAACTGTTCGATTCCCTGCAGGCGCAGTTCGCTGTCGTCGCCGAGCAGCGCGGGCTGCGCTTGCGCGTGGCGTCGACCACGCTGGCGGTGCGCAGCGACCCGCAGCTGCTGCGCCGAGTTCTGCAGAACTTTCTGTCCAACGCCTTGCGCTACACCAGCAGGGGCGGCGTGCTGCTGGGCGCGCGCCGCGTCGGCAACGAGGTACGCATCGAGGTGTGGGATTCCGGCCCCGGCATCGCCGCCGAACAGCGCGCGCGCATCTTCGACGAATTCCAGCGACTGGAGCACCCTTCGCCGTGGGGCGAAAAAGGCCTGGGACTCGGCTTGTCGATCTGCGACCGCCTGGCCGGCATCCTCGGTCACCGACTTGATCTGCATTCGCACGTCAATCACGGCAGCTGCTTCGCGGTGACGGTGCCACGCGCCGAGGCGGTGCCTGCGCGGCGCCAGCGCGTACAGCGCAGCGGACCGGACAAGCAGCTGCCGCTGACCGTGCTGTGCCTGGACAACGATGCCGTCATCCTCGACGGCATGCGCGCCTTGCTCAGTCGCTGGGGCGTCGACTGTCGGCTCGCGCTCGACGTGGCGCAGGCGCGCGCGGAGCTGGGGCGCGGCCCGATCGACCTGATCCTGGCCGATTACCATCTGGCCGATGGCGTCGACGGCCTGCAGGCCGTGCAGCAACTTCGCGACGTGCTGGGCGAACTGCCGCCGGTGGCGATGATTACCGCCGACGGCAGCAGCGAGCTGAAGCAGCAAGCGCGTTCGCTCGGCTACCCGGTGTTGCACAAGCCCGTGCGGCCAGCCGCGCTGCGCGCCTTGCTGACGGCCTTGCTGCGCCGCTAGCGGCCACGCCTGCCCCGCCGCATCAGGCTTCGTCGTCCGGCACAGCCGGCATGTTTTCCTGTTCGACCGCGAGATGATTGGCGATCAGCGCCACCTGGGTGCGGTTGTTGACGCCGAGCTTGCGCATGATGGCGGTCATGTGCGCCTTCACGGTGGCCTCGGACACGCCGAGTTCCCACGCGATCTGCTTGTTGAGCAGCCCCTCGGCGATCATCGCCATCACGCGGAACTGCTGCGGCGTGAGCGTGGCGACCTGCGCGGCGGCGGCGGCTTCGTCGGGCCGCAGTTCGCCGGCGCCATCGAGCAACAGCTGCGGCAGCCAAACGTCGCCCTCCAGCACCGAGCGGATCGCCGCCACGATGTCCTCGCTCGCGGTGGATTTGGGGATGTACGCCGAGGCGCCATGCCCCATGGCGCGACGCGCGACCTGCGCCTCTTCATGCCCGGACACCACGATGGTCGGCAGCCCCGGATGCTGGCCGCGGATGTGCGCCAGCGCGGAATAGCCGCGTGCGCCTGGCATGTGCAGGTCGAGCAGCAGCAGCTCGGCGTCGGGAAATTGCTCGATCAGGCCGAGCAGCGCCTGCACGCTGTCCGCGCTGTGCACCCGCGCCTGCGGCACCGCCGCCAGCACCGCGCGCCGCAGGGCATCGCGGAACAGCGGATGGTCATCGGCGATGAGGATGTCAGGCATGGTCTTCGCAAAGAATGCAGGAGCGCACTTGTGCGCGATGTTTCCCGGTACGGCGAAGAGCATCGCACATGGGTGCGCTCCGACCGGGCTTCCCTATTTTATGAGCCGCTCGTCGACGAGATTCTTCACCACGCCGGGATCGGCGAGCGTGGTGATGTCGCCGAGCTGGTCGGGCAGGTTCTCGCCGATCTTGCGCAGGATGCGGCGCATGATCTTGCCCGAGCGCGTCTTCGGCAGGCCGGGCGCCCACTGCAGGTAGTCCGGCGTGGCGATCGGGCCGATTTCCTTGCGCACCCAGGCGATCAGTTCCTTGCGCAGCTCATCGGTGCCGGTCTCGCCGGCGATCAGCGTGACGTACGCATAGATGCCCTGGCCCTTGATCTCGTGCGGGCAGCCGACCACGGCGGCTTCGGCAACCTTGGGATGCGCCACCAGCGCGCTCTCCACCTCGGCGGTGCCCAGGCGATGGCCGCTGACGTTGATCACGTCGTCGACGCGGCCGGTGATCCAGTAGTAGCCATCCTCGTCGCGGCGGGCGCCGTCGCCGCTGAAATAGTTGCCGGGGTAGGCGCTGAAATAGGTATCGATGAAGCGCTGGTGGTCGCCGTAGATGGTGCGCACCTGGCCCGGCCACGAATCGGTGATCAGCAGGTTGCCCTCGGCCACGCCTTCCTGCACGGTGCCTTCGGCGTCGACGATCGCCGGCTTGACGCCGAAGAACGGCAAGGTGGCCGAGCCGGGTTTGGTGGCGATGGCGCCGGGCAGCGGCGAGATCATGATGCCGCCGGTCTCGGTCTGCCACCACGTGTCGACAATGGGGCAGCGGTTCTCGCCGACTACGCGGTTGTACCACTCCCAGGCTTCCGGGTTGATCGGCTCGCCGACCGAACCGAGCAGGCGCAGCGAGGCGCGCGAGGTTTTCTTCACCGGCGCCTCGCCATCGCGCATCAGCGCACGGATGGCGGTGGGCGCGGTATAGAACAAGGTCACCTTGTGCTTGTCGATCACCTGCCAGAAACGGCTCACGTCGGGATAATTCGGCACGCCCTCGAACATCACCGTGGTCGCGCCGTTGGCCAGCGGGCCGTACACCACGTAGCTGTGCCCGGTGACCCAGCCGACGTCGGCGGTGCACCAGTAGACGTCGTCCTCGCGCAGGTCGAACACCAGCTCATGCGTGTAGCTGGTGTAGACCAGATAGCCGCCCGTGGTGTGCAGCACGCCCTTGGGTTTGCCGGTGGAACCGGAGGTGTACAGCACGAACAGCGGATGCTCGGCCTCGACCGGGGTCGGCGGGCAATCGGCGGATTGGCCGTCCATCAGCGTGTGGTAATAGCGGTCGCGTGGCGACTGCATGGCGGTGGCGCCGCCGGTGTGGCGCACCACGATCACGGTTTCCACGCTGTTGGTACCGGGCCGTTCCAGCGCCGCGTCGACGTTGACCTTGAGCGGTATGCGCTTGCCGGCGCGCAGGCCTTCGTCGGCGGTGATCACCACCTTGGCCTGCGAATCGGCGATGCGGCCGGCCAGCGAATCGGGCGAGAAGCCGCCGAACACGACCGAGTGGATGGCGCCGAGGCGGGCACAGGCGAGCATCGCCACCGCGGCCTCCGGAATCATCGGCAGGTAGATCGCGACGCGGTCGCCCTTGACCACGCCGAGGTGCTTCAACGTGTTGGCGAACTTGCACACTTCGGCGTGCAGCTCGCGGTAGGTGATCTTGCGCGATTCGTTCGGGTCGTCGCCCTCGAAGATGATCGCCACCTTGTCGCCGCGTTTTTCCAGCTGGCGATCGAGGCAATTCGCGCTGACGTTGAGCTCGCCGTCTTCGTACCAGCGGATGTGCAGGTCCTTCGCATCGAACGAGACGTTCTTGATCTTCGTCGGCGGCCGCGACCAGTCCAGCCGCTGCGCGATGCGCGCCCAGAAACCTTCCGGGTCGTCGATCGACTCCGCGTACAGGCGCGCGTAGTCGTCGTGGCGGATGCGTGCTGCGGCGGCGAACGCGGGGTTGACCGGGTAAAGCGTGGACATGGCTGGGCTCCTGCTGGCTCGGCGTCGAAGGTGCGACTGGGATGACCGCGGCAGGCAGCGCCCGGCGGTGCGCGGTTCGAGTGTAGCCCGATCGTCGCGGAGGTTGCGGCGTGCGCCGGCCTCGACTTTGGTCGAAGTTCGACCAAAGGCGAATAGTCGCGCGCGCTGCAGCATGGCCATGCTCGGCGCGTCATTGGCTGGGGAGACGCACGCATGGCAACGCGATATCCGAACCGTTACAAGGTGCTCGCCCTGAGCATGGCGTGCGCGCTGATGCTGCCGCTGGCCGGCCACGCGCAAAACGACGCGCGCGAGCAGCAGCTGGAACAACGCGTGGCGCAACTGGAGCAGCAGTTGAACGAGCTGAAGGCGATGATCCAGGCGCAGAAGGCCGCGCCCGCGCCGCCGCCCGCCCCCGCGCAAAACGTCGCTGCCGCGCCGGCGCCGGCCACGCCGGTATTCAGCAGCGCGCCCGGCGTGTCGGTGGCGCTGCATGGGTTCGTCAGCGCCAGCGCGTTCAGCCAGAACAAGACCTTCACCTACGGCAACGGCCAGAACGCGCTGTTCCCGGTACCGGATTCGCGCGGTTCGCTCAGTGGCGTCGACGTGCGCAACACGCGCTTCTGGCTCGACTTCAAGGGCGCCCAGTTCGCCGGCAACTGGACCGGTGGCGGCCGCATCGAGATGGACTTCTTCGGCGGCTTCAACGGCACCGGTCCGTACAGCCAGCAGCAGCCCACGCCACGTCTGCGCCAGGCGTACATGGAGCTGATCAATCCCGAATCCGGCACCACCGTGCGCATCGGCCAGCAGTGGGACTTCATGTTCCCGATCGACAACTCGCCCAGTTCGCTGGCGCACATCGCGTTCCCGCTGGGCTTCGGCGCCGGCTACGGCGGCTGGCGCTTCCCCGGCGTGGTGGTGATGCAGGATCTCAACCACGGCAGCACCGGCGCGCAATGGCGGCTCGATCTCGGCGCGTTCGAAGGCACCTGGAGCGGACCCGGCAACAACATCAACTACCTTACCGCCGGCAGCGCCGGCTTCCGTCCGCAGCTCGAAGCGCGCCTGCATGTGCAGGACAAGAACTGGCTGGCCTATTTCGCCGCCCATTACAGCCGCGTCGATCTGCGCGGGGTGGGCGGCACCGCGCCCACGCCGATACAGTCCAGCGTGCAAAGTACCGGCTACGAGATCGGCGGCCAGTGGAAGCCCGGTCCGTGGACGTTCAAGGGACTGGTCTACACCGGCAACGGCCTCGGCGAAATCTTCGGCGCGATGTCGCAGTTCGGCGACATCAAGGAAACGGGCGGCTTCGTGCAGGCCGGCTACAGCTTCACGCCGAACTGGAGCCTTTACGCGTTCTACGCCTACAGCAAGCCGAACGCGAATGACGTCATCACCTGGATGGGCAACGGCTCGACCGGCCTGCTGCGAAACCGTCAGGCCGCAATGAGCCTGCAGTACACCGCCGGCGCCTACGACCTCAGTGCCGAATGGATGCACGACAAGCTCGACTCCACCAGCAACGGTGTGGACCGCAAGACCACCACGGGCAACCAGGTCAGCCTCAACGCGCTGTATCACTTCTGAAGTGATCCCAGCGGCGTCACCGAACGAACCGCCGCACTAGCGGCGGCATGACGAGTTGCGGCCCGGCGTGAGGGGCGGTCCGCAACGCGACTCAAGCGCGCCGGCGCAACGAGCAATCACCAACTGGAGGGGACACCATGGCCACCACCGCGATCGACGGAAGCACCGCGCCCGACGCGAGCGCCGCGCTCGACGTCAGCCACAAACGGATCATCCTGGCATCCAGCCTGGGCACCGTGTTCGAGTGGTACGACTTCTACCTGTACGGCTCGCTGGCGGTGATCATCGGCAAGCAGTTCTTCTCCGGCTTGAACGAAGCCAGCCAGCTGGTCTTCGCGCTGCTCGCGTTCGCCGCCGGCTTCGCGGTGCGTCCGTTCGGCGCGCTGGTGTTCGGGCGCCTCGGCGACATGGTCGGGCGCAAGTACACGTTCCTGATCACCATCGTGATCATGGGCTTGTCGACCTTCCTGGTCGGCGTGTTGCCCAGTTACGGATCGATCGGCGTCATGGCGCCGGTGATCCTGATCGCGTTGCGCATGCTGCAGGGCCTGGCGCTCGGCGGCGAGTACGGCGGCGCGGCCACCTATGTGGCCGAACACGCGCCGAAGGGCAAGCGCGGCCTGTACACCAGCTTCATCCAGATCACCGCCACCTTCGGCCTGTTCCTGTCGCTGCTGGTGATCCTCGGTTGCAAGTGGATGCTCGGGCGACAAGTTCGACGACTGGGGCTGGCGCATTCCGTTCCTGCTGTCGTCGCTGCTGCTGGCGGTGTCGGTGTACATCCGCCTGCAACTGGCCGAGTCGCCGGTGTTCCAGCAGATGAAGGAGGAAGGCAAGCAGCTCGAAGGCGCCGCTGACCGAATCGTTCGCGCGCTGGGGCAACCTCAAGCTGGTGCTGCTGGCGCTGTTCGGCGCCACCGCCGGCCAGGCCGTGGTGTGGTACTGCGGCCAGTTCTACGCGCTGTTCTTCCTCGGCAGCACGCTGAAGATCGACGCCACCACCACGCAGCTGCTGATCGCCGCGGCGTTGCTGATCGGCACGCCGTTCTTCGTGGTGTTCGGCTGGCTGTCGGACAAGATCGGGCGCAAGCCGATCGTGCTGGCCGGCTGCCTGCTCGCCGCGCTGACCTACTTCCCGATCTTCAAGGGCATCACGCACTACGGCAATCCCGGCATCGAGGCGGCGCGCAGCAGCGCTCCGGTCACCGTGTTCGCCGACCCGGCCAGCTGCCACCTGCAGTTCGACCCGATCGGCACGGCGGTGTTCACCAGCTCGTGCGACATCGCCAAGAGCACGCTGGCCAAGCGCGGCGTGCCGTACGACAACCAGGCAGCTGCCGGCGGCACGGTGGCGCGGGTGATGGTGGGCACGGCGAGTGTCGATGCGTTCGAGGGCGGCGGCGCTGGACAAGGCGGCGTTCGCCGCGCGCAGCAAGGCCTTCGGCGCCAGCCTCAACAGCGTGCTGGACCAGGCCGGCTACCCGGCCAAGGCCGATCCCGCGCGCAGCAACTATCCGATGCTGGTGTTCCTGCTGTTCCTGCTGGTGCTGTACGTGACCATGGTCTACGGCCCGATCGCCGCATGGCTGGTCGAGATGTTCCCGACCAAGATCCGCTACACCTCGATGAGCCTGCCGTACCACATCGGCAACGGCTGGTTCGGCGGCTTCCTGCCCTCGGTGTCCTTCGGCATCGTGGCACTCACCGGCAACATCTATTCCGGCCTGTGGTATCCGGTGGTCATCGCGATGATGACTTTCGTGATCGGCCTGTTCTTCGTGCGCGAGACCAAGGACGTCGACATCACCGCCTGAGCGGATCGGCGGCAACAAAAAACGCAGCGGCGCGAGCCGCTGCGTTTTTCTGTACTGCGTGCGCTCAGGCGCGCTTGATCAATCCGATGATCACCAGCAGCACGATCGCGCCGATCATCGCGTACACGATGCTGGTCACGATCGGGTTGCCGAGGCTGAAGCCGACGCCCAATGCCGGCAGCAACCAGCCCGCGAGGAACGCGCCGATGATGCCGATCACGATATTGCCGAGCAGGCCGAAGCCGAAGCCGCGGACGATCAGGCCGGCGAGCCAGCCGGCGATCGCGCCGATGAGCAGAAAGATGATCAGTGCGGTAGCAGTCATCATGAACTCCTGATAGGTCCGAGCGGCGCGGTATCCGAAGCGCGCCGCGGCAAGCGTCCGTGTTCCGATGTGCAGCGATCGTGACGGTCGGAGGGCGGGGCTATGCTGTTGGTCGGGCCGCCGTCGGTGCGTACGGGAGAGTGCGATGAGTGCAACACCAAGCTATGTGCACGGTGCCAGCGCGAAGCCCTTGCTGGGCGATACCGTCGGTGCGCTGATCGATCGCATCGCCGCCGCACATCCCGAGCATCCGGCGCTGGTGGTGCGTGCGCAGGACGTGCGCATGAACTACCGCGAGTTCCACGCCGAGGTGGAGTGTGTCGCCGCCGGGCTGCTGGCGCTGGGCCTCGCCCGGGGCGACCGCGTCGGCATCTGGGCGGCGAACCGGGCCGAATGGGTGGTGCTGCAGTTCGCTGCGCCGAAGGCGGGGCTGATCCTGGTCAACATCAACCCGGCCTACCGCATCCACGAGCTGGAGTATTCGCTGAACATGGTGGGCTGCCGCGCGCTGGTGCTGCCGCGCCGCTTCAGGGCCTCGCACTACCTGGATCTGCTCACCGAGCTGGCGCCGGAACTGGCCGCCAGCACGCCCGGCCAGCTGCACGCGAAGCGGCTGCCGGCGCTGCGAGAGGTGATCCTGCTCGACCACGACCCGGCCCCTGGCACGCGCAGCTGGCAGCAGCTCGCGGCGCTCGGCGATGCCGCCGCACTCGAACGGCTGCACGAGGCGGAGCATGCGCTGAACTTCGACGACCCGGTCAACATTCAGTTCACCTCCGGCACGACCGGCGCGCCGAAAGGCGCCACGCTGACGCACCACAACATCGTCAACAACGGCTGGTTCATCGGCGAGGCGATGCGCCTCACCGAGCACGACCGGCTGTGCATCCCGGTGCCGTTCTACCACTGCTTCGGCATGGTGCTCGGCAACCTCGCCTGCGTCACCCACGGCGCCTGCATGGTGATTCCCGGTGAGGGCTTCGACGCGCTGGCCACGCTGGAAACCGTGGCGGCGGAAAAATGCACCGGCCTGCACGGCGTGCCCACGATGTTCATCGCCGAGCTCGAGCATCCGCGCTTCGCCGAGTTCGACCTGTCCAGTCTGCGCACCGGTATCATGGCCGGCTCGCCGTGCCCGATCGAGGTGATGCGGCGGGTAGTCGGCGAGATGCACATGGCCCAGATCACCATCGCCTACGGCATGACCGAGACCAGTCCGGTGAGCTTCCAGACCGTGCCGGACGATCCGCTGGAACGCCGCGTCGACAGCGTGGGCCGGATCCATCCCCACCTCGAGGTGAAGCTGGTCGACGAGCGCGGCCAGGTGGTGCCGCGCGGCGCGCCGGGCGAGCTGTGCACGCGCGGCTACTCGGTGATGCTGGGTTACTGGGACGACGAGGCACACACCCGCGAAGCGATCGACGAGGCGCGCTGGATGCATACCGGCGACCTTGCGGTGATCGACACGGACGGCTACTGCAGCATCGTGGGCCGGCTCAAGGACATGATTATCCGCGGCGGCGAAAACGTGTACCCGCGCGAGATCGAGGAATTCCTCTACACCCATCCGAAGGTGCTCGACGTGCAGGTGTTCGGCGTGCCCGACGCTAAGTTCGGCGAGCAGGTCTGCGCGTGGATCCGACTGCGCGAAGGCAACGAGGCCAGCGAGGTCGAGATCCAGAACTATTGCCGCCGCCACCTCGCGTACTACAAGGTGCCGCATTACGTGCGCTTCGTCGATGCGTTCCCGATGACGGTGACCGGCAAGGTGCAGAAGTACCTGATGCGCGAGGCAATGATCGCCGAACTGGGGGCTGTTGCCGGGCGGATCTAGCCTGCGCTGCGGTCGTGTTGCAGCGGCGGCTTGCCCTCGCGCAGCCGCTTCAGTTCGTACTCGGACAAACTGTCATCGTGCGCGTTGCGGGCGATGCGCGCCTGCACGAAGGCCAGCGTGGTGGCAAAGACGCCGATCAGCCCGACCAGCATCCAGAAACCCCAGGCGCCGGCACCGTGCCGGGTGAAGCACAGCACGAACGCGAGCACGGTGGAGACGAGCAACAGCCAGCGCATGACGTAGCCTCGCAAGGGGAAAACACGCCGCCATGGCGGCTGCACCGGCGCATCATAGCGCCGCCATCATGCGTCTGGCGCGAGCCGGATCACGTCCGCGCAAGACATGTCGCGACGGCTGAGACGTCGTCGCGCGAAACTGCACCGATGGATGATTTTTCGCCACCGCCACTCCCCCCGGAGCAGCGCCCGACCACGCGCCAGCTCAAGGGCCGCGGCGCCGCGTCCAATCCGGAAGGCCGATTCGAAAGCATCCGCCATCAGGCCGAGGACGATGGCTGGCAGAGTGCGCTGCTGGACGAGGACGCGCCGCGGCCGCGCACCGATGTCACCGAAGAACGCGCGCGCAGCGTGATCAGCCGCAACGACTCGCCGGACATCGCCTTCAGCCAGGCGATCAACCCGTATCGCGGCTGCGAACACGGCTGCATCTACTGCTTCGCCCGGCCCTCGCACAGCTATCTCAATCTTTCCCCCGGGCTCGACTTCGAAACGAAACTGCGCGCGAAGGGCAACTTCGCCGACGTGCTGCGCGCCGAGCTGGCCAGGCCCGGTTACATCGTCAGCCCGATCAACATCGGCAGCAACACCGATCCGTACCAGCCGATCGAGAAGCGCTGGCGGCTGACCCGCGCCGCACTGGAACTGCTCGCCGAATGCCATCACCCGTGCACCATCGTGACCAAGAACGCGCTGGTCGAACGCGACCTCGACATCCTGGTGCCGATGGCGCGCGAACAGCTGGTGCAAGTGTTCGTGTCAGTCAACTCGCTTGACAACCACCTCGCCGCGAAACTCGAACCGCGCGCCAGCGCACCGCATCGACGGATCAAGGCGATCGGTACCCTGGCCGATGCCGGCGTGCCGGTCGGCGTGCTGGTGGCGCCGGTGATTCCTGCCTTGAATGATCGCGACATGGAGGCGGTGATGGCGCAGGCAGCGGACGCCGGTGCGCGCTGCGCCGGCTACACCCCGTTGCGCCTGCCGTACGAATTGAAACAACTGTTCCGCGAGTGGCTCGCCCTGCACGCACCGCAGCGCGCCGAACACGTGATGAGCCTGGTGCAGCAGATGAACGGCGGCCGCGACTACGACAGCAACTTCGCCACCCGCATGCGCGGGCAGGGAGTGTTCGCGGATCTGCTGCGCCGCCGCTTCGAAGTGGCCTGCCGCAAGCACGGCTTCAGCCGCGCCCGTGAGCTCACCCTCGATACCTCGCGCTTCGTGCCGCCACGCAAGTCGTCGCCGCAGGGTGAGTTGTTCTGACCTGACCGCACCCGACGAGGCTTCACGCCCTGCTGATGGACGCACAGGCCAAATTGAGCGCCATGAATCGACATTCCGGTAGCTGCACCGCTTCGCGGTGACATGGACCGGGAATCGCGGAGGCTCCGATGTCGTCATTTGCGCTTTATCTGATCGGCATGATCATCGTGATCGGTGGTCTCGCTTATGCCGCCTTTCTGCTGCATGCACCCTCGCAATGGATCATCGTCGGCGTGGTGGTATTGCTGGGCATCGGCATCGTTGGTGCGGTGACCCACACGCGCCGGCGCGATCCGCCCGAATCGTGAGTGAAGGTTCCTTCCGGCATGTGCCGGAAGGAACCCGGCGCGTGCGGTCAGCCGCCGGCCGGCAGATATTTCGCGAACCAGCCCAGCGCCCGCTGCAGCACGTCGCGCTGGTGCGCGGGATCGACGAAGTGATGCCCTTCATTCGGGTACACCACCAGCGAGGTCGGCACGCCCTGCGCACGTAGCGCATGCCACATCTCGAAGGACTGCGGCGCCGGGCATTCGGCGTCGCGGTCGCCGACCACGATCAGCATCGGCGTCTTCACCTGCTTGATGAAGTTGATCGCCGAACTCTTGGCGTACACCGCCGGGTCGTCGTACACGCTGGCGCCGAAGAACGGCGGCATCCACTGGTCGATCAGATTCTGGCCGTAATAGCTCTGCCAGTTGGAGATGCCGGCGCCGGCCACCACGGCGCGAAAGCGCTGCGTCTGCGTGGGCGCGAACATGCTCATGAAGCCGCCGTAACTCCAGCCGGTAAGTCCGAGCCGCTGGTCGTCCACCGGCACCTTCTTCTCCACCGCGTCGACACCGGCGAGGATGTCGCGCAGGTCGCCGTAGCCGAAATCCTTGCGGTTCGCCTGCACGTACTTCTCGCCCTGGCCGAAGCTGCCGCGCGGGTTCGGCTCGAACACGAAATAACCCAGCGCGGACAACGGCGCCGCGCCATAGCCCACGCCCGGCCAGCGCGGGATCACCGCGCTCGACGGGCCGCCGTGCACCACCACCACCATCGGGTAGGTCTTCTTCGGATCGTAGTTCGCCGGGTACAGCAGCCACCCCTGCACGTGGAAGCCTTCATTGTTCCACTCCACCGATTCGGCCTTGCCCCAGGCCGGCCTCAGCGCGGCATTGAACGAGGTCACCGCCGGCGGCGGCGTGCTGCCTAACGCGCCGGCGTGCACCTCCGTAGCGACGGCGTACGAGCTTTGCAGGAAGGCCACGCGCTTGAGGTCGCCCGACAGCGACATCGCCATCGACGCGCTGCCGTCGCCGATGCTGGCCGGCACGGTGAAGTGCACGCCCCGCTGTTGCGCGCGCGTGGCGGAAACCGCGTAGTCCGCCAGCTGGCTCTGGCCGTTGCTGACCTGGCTGACCAGCATCGACTGCGGCCCGCTCCAGCGCAGCCACGAGGGCGTGACGCGGATGCCCGGGGTGAGATCGAGCGGCACACCGCCGCTGGCCGGCACCGCGTAGATGTCGCCGCCGGTGGATCCCTGGTCGCTCATCAGGCCGCCGATGAAGGCGATCCGCGACGCGTCCGGCGACCAGCGCGGCAAGGCAATCTGCATGGTATGCAGCGAACCGCTGTCCGCGCTGGTGGGATCGACCAGCATGGTCGCGGCGGCGCCTGGCTGCGCCGGCTGCACGTAGAGTTTCGCGATCCACCAGTTGTTGTCGCCCGGCGGCTGCGCAGCCGTGTAGGCGATGCGCGAACCGTCCGGCGACCAGTCGAATTCGTACGCGTACATGCCGGCGGGGGTCAGCTCGCGCAGCGCGCCACTGGCCACGTCAAGGCTGGCCATGCGCTGCACTTCCACGCCGCTCACGCCGATTTCGCCGGCGGCCGGCTTGGCCGCGGCCACCGCGCTGGCGTGACGGGTGGCGCCGGGCACGTAGAGGAAGCCGAGCGACTTGCCGTCGGCGGTCCATTGCAGCGAACGCACATAGCCTTGCAGTTCGGCCAGCCGTGCCGGCGCGCCGTTGCCACGCGTGTCGGCCAGGTAGATGGCGTTCTGCATGACCTTGGTGCTGGTGAGGTCGACGCTGCAGTTGGAGACGAAGGCGAGACGGCGCGAATCGGGCGCCCAGGCGATGTCGGATTCGGCACAGCTGCCCGGCTTGGCCGCGGCGCTGACCCGATGCGCGTGGCGGCCGTCGGCATCGGCCACCTCGATCGCCGGCTTGCCGTCGCGCCGAATCACCCATGCCAGCTGTTTCCCGTCCGGCGAGATCGCCACCGCCTGGATCGACTGTGCCTTGCCCAGCTGGGTCAGCACCTGTTCGATGCGCGGGTCGACCGCGGGCGAGCCGGCGTAGGCGGCGGGCACCAGCGCGAGGAACAGCGGCAACAGCAGATGCGGGCGCTTCAACATGGGAGGACTCCGGCACGGGGAATCCTCAACGCTACAACTCGCCGATCACCTGCGCCAAGTGCAGGACGGCATGGCTCAGGGCGCAATGGCCGCGGCGGCCTGGCGCGCCGCGACCATCACGGCGAGCTTGGCGCGTATCGCCGGCATCGCTGCCAGCGCGGCCTTCTCGCCTTCGAGGATGGCCTGGTTCTTCTGCTCGAAGGCGGTCGGACCGATGCCGCGCAGATCGGGCCGGATCACCACGTCGGCGCGCGCGCTTTCCTGCGCGGCCAGTTGCCGGCCCATGATGTCGATGGACTGGCCGACGATGTTCATCATGCCCTGCGGATTGCTGCCGTCGGGCGCGGCGGAGATGTCCACCGCGATCACGAAATCGGCGCCGAGCTGGCGCGCCGCGTCGACCGGGATCGGGCTGACCACGCCGCCGTCGACGTAGTGCTTGCCGTGGATTTCGACCGGCTCGAACACGCCGGGAATGCTCGAGGACGCGCGCACTGCGCGGCCGGTATTGCCGCGCACGAACACCGTGCGCGTACCGCTTTCCAACTCGGTCGCCACCGCGGCGAACGGCATCTTCAACTGCTCGATCGGCTGCTTGTGCAGTAGCTGGTTGACGTAGTCCTGCAGCGCCTGGCCCTGCACCAGTCCGCCGGAGAACAGCCGCACGTCGCGGATCTTCGCCTCATCCAGACCGAACGCGGTCTGCTGCAGCGCGAACGCATCCATGCCGCTGGCGTACAGCGCACCGACCACGCTGCCGGCGCTGGTGCCGGCGACCACGTCCGGATGGATGCCGCTGGCCTCCAGCATCTTGATCACCCCGATATGCGCGAAGCCTTTCGCCGCACCGCCGCCGAGCGCGAGGCCGATCTTCAGCTTTACCGGCGCCGGCGCCACGACCGGCGGCGGTGCGGGTTTGCTGGCGTGGAAGCAGGCGCTCAACAGCAGCGTGGCAAGCAGGGGCACAAGGCGGCGGAAAGACATGGGCGGTCGTGTCGGGAAGAATGGTCGCGAGTCTATGACCGCAACATGGCATGGGTCGGGCAGGGAGCGAACGCGCCGCGGATGCACTGGCGTTTTTCCCGCGGAGGTTTGCATCAACCCTGCGCGCCGTCCGCTTCCACGTGATAGTGCGTGGCCACCTGGACCTCCTGTTTCGAGCCGAGGAACACCGGCACGCGCTGGTGCAGGCCGGTCGGCTGCAACGCCATGATGCGTTCGCGCCCGGTGGTCGCCGCGCCGCCGGCCTGCTCGATGATGAAGGCCATCGGGTTGGCTTCATACATCAGGCGCAGCTTGCCGCCCTGCGCGAGGATCTTCGCGTCCAGCGGGTAATAGAACACGCCGCCGCGGGTCACGATGCGATGCACGTCGGCCACCATCGAGGCGACCCAGCGCATGTTGAAATCCTTGCCGCGCGGGCCGTCCTTGCCGGCCAGCAGTTCGCCGATGTAGCGCTGCATCGGTGCCTGCCAGTGGCGCTGGTTGGACATGTTGATGGCGAACTCGGCCGTCTGTTCCGGAATGCGGATGGCGTGCCGGCTGAGGATGAAGCTGCCGACTTCGCGGTCCAGGGTGAACTCGTGCGTGCCGTGGCCGAAGGTCAGCACCAGCACGGTGGCCGGGCCGTACACCACGTAGCCGGCGGCGAGCTGGGTGGTGCCGGGCTGCAGGAAGTGCTCGGCCTTCGGTTCGCTCACGCCGTCGGGGCAGCGCAGTACCGAGAAGATGGTGCCGACGGAAACATTCACGTCGATGTTGGAGGAGCCGTCCAACGGGTCGAACAGCAGCAGGTGCTGGCCCTTCGGATAGCCGTCCGGGATCTGCTGCGGATCCTCCATTTCCTCCGAGGCGCAGGCGGCGAGGTGACCGCCCCAGGCGTTCGCCTCCAGCAGGATCTCGTTGGAGATCACGTCCAGCTTCTTCTGCGCCTCGCCCTGGATGTTCATGCTCAGCGCATCGCCGCTGCCGGCCATGCCGAGCACGCCGCCCAGCGCGCCCTTGTTGGTGGCCACCGCGATGCGCTTGCAGGCGCGCGCGACCACTTCGATCAGCAGCGAAAGTTCGGCATTGATGTGGCCGGCGCGGCGTTCCTCGATCAGGAACTGGATCAGCGAGATGGGCTTCATGTCGGGTCCGTGGCAGAAGGAACGCGTATTGTCCCGGCTGCGGCTGAACGGTGCCAGCGCTAACCAGCGGCGCTCGCCAAAAAGCGCGGCCCAACTCCCGGGAATGACGAACGGCCCGGCCGGCTACTGACAGGACGTTGGCAGCAGCAGGCCGGCAAGCTGCACCTCCATAGCGGAGGGATGCGACATGCGCGATACGGTTTATTTCCTGATCTTCGACGGCTTCGCCGACTGGCAGGCGGCGCTGGCCTTGTGCGAGGTGCGCCGCCCCGGCGACTGGCGCGTGCAGACGGTGGGCTTCACGCGGGAGTCGGTGACGTCGATGGGTGGCCTGGCGGTGCAGCCGGATGCATCGCTGGCCGAGCTCGACCCACGGCGCGCCGCGCTGCTGATCGTACCGGGCGGGCACCTCTGGCAGCGCGGCGAAGGAGCGCCGGCGGTGACCAGCATCCGCGAGTTGCATGCCGGCGGTGCGCCGGTGGCCGGCATCGACAGCGGCGTGCTGGCGCTGGCGCGGGCCGGGCTGCTCGACCACTGCCGACATACGGGCAACTGGTCTGGGCAGATCGCGCACCAGGTGCCTGCTTACGCCGGGGCAGACCAGTACGACAACGACGTGCTCGCGGTCAGCGATGGTGGCGTGATCACTGCCAGCCATCTCGGCAGCGTCGAATTCGCCCACGAGGTGATCCGCACGCTGGACCTCTACAGCGCCAGCGATCGCGAACACTGGTTCCGCCTGTTCAAGCACGCCCAGGTGCCGCCGTGGTGCATCGGCGAAGCGGTGGCGGCGTGAGGAGATGGTCATGAACAAATTTCTGCACCATGCGCTGATGGCGTATCGCCCGCTGTATTTGAACGGCCTGCTGCTGGACGGCCGATGCCGGTTGCCCGCTGCCCAGGCCGCGCATGAGCCGGCGCCAGCGCTCGCGCGCCCGCGCAAACGCGCGCTGCTGGTCGCCCTGGGCGGTCTCGGCGCCCACTTTGTTTCAAAACGGGATACGCCATGTTGACGACGTATCGCGGAAGCTGCCATTGCGGTGTGGTACGCCTCGAGGCGGACATCGACCTTGCTGCCGGCACCGGTCGCTGCAACTGCTCGATCTGCACCAAGACGCGCCACTGGAGCGTGACCGTGAAGCCCGACGCGTTCCGCCTGCTGTCCGGGGCGGACGAGTTGTCGGACTACCAGTTCAACACGCGCAGCGCCCATCATCTGTTCTGCCGGCGTTGCGGCGTGCGCCCGTTCGGTCGCGGCCACATCGAGGAGATCGGCGGCGACTACGTCTCGATCAACCTGGCCTGCCTCGACGACATGGACGCAAACGAGTTGATCGACGCACCGCTGCGTTTTTTCGACGGGCGCCACAACCAGTGGTGGTCGACGCCGGCCGAGACACGTCACCTTTGACCTTTACCTGCATGAGGGTTTACCGATGGTCCAGCCACGCGTCACTTTTTTTCACGCGGCACAGAGCCGCTCCGGCGGAACCCGCGCGCTCTTCGAGGAGCTCGGCGTCGAGTACGACCTGCATGTGCTCAGCCTGAAGGCCGGCGAGCAGCGCCAGCCCGACTACCTGGCAGTCAATCCGATGGGCAAGGTGCCGGCGATCCTGCACGACGGTGCCTTGATCACCGAGCAGCCGGCGGTATTCATCTATCTCGCCGATCTGTACCCGCAGGCGAAGCTCGCGCCGCCGATCGGCGATCCGCTGCGCGGGCCCTACCTGCGCTGGATGGTGTTCTACGGCTCGTGCTTCGAGCCGGCGCTGGTCGACAAGTCGATGCAGCGCGAACCGGCGCCACCGGCGACCTCGCCGTACGGCGACTTCGACACCATGCTGAAGACGCTGACCGATCAGCTCGAGAAAGGACTGTACCTGCTCGGCGAAACCTTCAGCGCCGCCGACGTGCTGTGGGGCACGGCATTGAACTGGACCACGATGTTCAAGCTGGTGCCGGAGCTCCCCGTGATCCGCGCGTACGTCGACCGTGTGATGTCGCGCCCGGCGATGCAGCGTGCGGCGGCAGCGGATGCGGAACTGGCTGCAGCCCAGTCAACGTGATGGCGTGAGGAAGGATGATCGGCCGAGTGTTTTGCTCGCTCTCCACCAACGGCTCTACCGGTGGAGGAGAGGGAGTCGGTGTTGGCTACCAGGGGAGAGGGCTTCACGGCACGCGTGACCTCCGACGCTGTTCGCCCTCCTCAGTCTCGGCGATGATGTGCGGATGCGTCGAGCCGATCGCCTGTTCCTCATCATCCACGCCCTGCGCGGCCGGCGCACCGCGCTGCAGGCGCGTTCGCTGGCCCAGACACTGGGCGTCTCGCTGCGCACCGTGTATCGCGACGTGGCCGACTTGCAGTTGTCCGGCGTGCCGATCGAGGGCGAGGCCGGCGTCGGTTACGTGCTGCGCAAGGGTTCGGACATCCCGCCGCTGATGTTCACCGCCAGCGAACTGGAAGCCCTGGTGGTCGGCTCGCGCTTCGTGCGTGCGTTCGCCGGCACGCAGCTGGCGCGAAAGCGCGCAGTCGGCGCTGTTGAAGATCGAGGCCGTGCTGCCACCGGAATTGCGCGAGCGCTCCGCGCGCACGCGGATCTTCGCGCCGGTGTGGCGCGACCAGTACCGCGAAGACTTCGCCGCGCTGATCGACCGGCTGCACGCCGCCATCGTGGGCAATCAGGTACTGCAGCTGGCCTACCGCGACGAAAGCGGACATGCCAGCACGCGCGAGGTCGAGCCGTTGTGCCTGTCGTTCTGGGGCGGCAAGTGGACGCTGGGCGCGTGGTGCCGGCTGCGCGGCGACTTCCGCAATTTCCGGCCGGACCGGATCGACTCCTGCGTACCGAGCCAGGAACTCTTCATCGAGACGCCGGGGCGCAATCTCGCCGCCTACCTGCAGGCCGTCGGCGTGGGCAAGCTCGATCTGGGCTGAGTGCACGGTTGGATACACGGCTCCGCGCTGCGATGATGACGTGGTCAGACAACCGGGGAACGCTGTGAGAAACATTCAGACGGCCATCTTGCTTGCCACGCTGGCACTTGCCCCCGCGGTGTGGTCGCAATGCGCCGTCGCGGCCACGCCGGCCAGTGAAAGCAACGACGGCGCCGACGCGCGCTTCCAGAACATCTACCGCGCCGAATGGGCGTGGCGCACTGGCCAGGCCGGCATCAGCACGTCGGGCGAATCGCAACCCAACCAGGGCCGGCTCGACGATGTCGATGCGACCAGCCAGCAACAGCGGCTGGATTACTGGAACAAGGTGCTCAGGCAGCTCGATCAGATCGACGTGGCCAAGCTGTCGGCGACCAACAAGGTCAACTACGCGATCTACCGCGAGCAGATCGGCAATTTCGTGGCCGACCAGAAATTCGGCAACTGGCAGATGCCGTTCAATAGTGATTCGGCGTTCTGGTCGGATATCGGTTACGAGCTGGGCGGCGACCGGTTGCGCAGCGTCGCCGATTACGATCGCTACCTCGATCGGCTCGGCCAGATACCGGCCTATTTCGATCAGCAGATCGCCAACATGCGACTGGGCCTGCAGCGCGGTTTCAGCGTGCCGCGCGCGGTCCTCGCCGGGCGCGACGTGTCGATTGCTGCGGTGGCCGAGCTGAAGGATCCGACCGCGAGCAGTTTCTACACGCCGTTCGCGTCGTTGCCGTCATCCATCCCGGCCGACAAGGCGCAGGCGCTGCAGGGCGAGGCCCTGCGGCGCATTCGCGACGATGTGATTCCCGCTTACGCGAAGTTGATGGTCTTCTTCCGCAACGAGTACGTGCCGCGGGCGCGCACCACCCTGGCGGCCGAAGCGCTGCCGGACGGCAAGGCGTTCTACCGCCAGCAGATCCACGAATACACCACGCTGGACCTGAGCCCCGACGCGATCCACCAGATCGGCCTCGACCAGGTGGCGAAAATCCACGCGCAGATGCTGCAGGTGATGGCGGACAGTGGCTTCAAGGGCAGCTTCGACGAGTTCCTGAAGTTCCTGCGCGCCGACCCGCAGTTCTACGCGAAGACGCCCGAGGAACTACTGATGCGCAGCGCCTGGGTGGCCAAGCAGGTGGACGGCCAGATGGCCAGATACTTCGGCCATCTGCCGCGCCAGCGCTTCACCATCGTGCCGGTGCCGGCGGACATCGCGCCGTACTACACCTCCGGCCGCGGCGGCGCCGACAGCTATCTGGTCAACACCTACGATCTGCCCTCGCGCCCGCTGTACAACATGCCGGCGCTGACCTTGCACGAATCCTATCCGGGCCACGCGCTGCAGCTGGAGCTGGCCGACGAGCAGCACGGCCAGCCGGAATTCCGCCGCAACAGCTACATCTCGGCGTACGGCGAAGGCTGGGGTCTGTATTCGGAATATCTCGGCAACGAGATGGGCATTTACAAGACGCCGTACCAGCGCTTTGGCTACCTCACCTACCAGATGTGGCGCGCCTGCCGGCTGGTGGTCGACACCGGCATCCACCACCTGGGCTGGACCCGCCAGCAGGGCATCGACTACCTCACCGTGAATACCGCGCTATCCGCACGCGAGATCGCCAACGAGGTGGACCGCTATATCAGCTGGCCGGGCCAGGCGCTGTCGTACGAGCTCGGTTATCTGAAGATCCGCGAGCTGCGCGCGAAGGCGGAGAAGGCACTTGGCGCGAAGTTCGACATCCGCCATTTCCACGACACCGTGCTTTCCACCGGTTCGGTGCCGTTGCCGGTGCTGGCGCAGCGCATCGACCGCTTCATCGCCGAGGGCGGGCCGGAGCCGGACTTCGGCTGCGATTGCGCGAAAGGCGCCAGGACCGCGTCGTCGACGCCGTGAAGTCATCCTGATCAATAATTGACCACGCTTCTCTTGTGGAGTAAATTGAGGTCGAACTTCACAAGGAGAGTTTTCGCATGTTGGCTCAGCCGCTGTCCGAAACCGCTCCCGCCGGCGAGCTCGGTGGCCCGGCGCTGCGCGCCTTCTTCCGCCTCGCCGAACAGTGGAAGCTGCGCATCACGGAGCAGCGCAAACTGCTCGGTGACCCGCCGGAGTCGACGTTCTACAAATGGAAGCGCCAGCAGGACGGCGCACCCGGCCGCGACACCATCGAGCGGATCAGCTACCTGCTCGGCATCTGGAAATCGCTGCAGATCCTGTTTCCCGAGCCTGCCCAGGCCGACGCCTGGTTGCACAAGCCGAACACCGCGGCGCTGTTCGGCGGCCACTCCGCACTGGAACGCATGCTGTCGGGCAACGTGGCCGATCTTTATGTGGTGCGTCAGTACCTGGATGCGCAGCGCGGCTGAGTAAGGCGTGCGCAGGTCGCGACCGGCGAGACGGGCGCGCGACATGCTTGATTTCCGACCTTGCGCCCCGCCTGCCACGGACTCCGATGTCTACCACGTTGCCACCGATCAAGCGCATTCGCTGGACTCACGCGTATCGCATCGTACCCAGCCGGTTTCCGCCGGTCGGCGTATACGACCGCATCGCCGATCCGGCCGATCTCGATGCGGTGTTCGCGATCGAGGCGCTGACCAATCCGCGCCTGCGCGAGGAAGCCGGTGCGCTGAAGCAGGTGCCGAAGGAGCATCGCATCAGCGGACCGGGTTCCACCCCCGTGATGGCCGCGTTCACCCATCTCAACCCGGAAGGCAGTCGTTTCTCCGATGGCACGTGGGGTGTGTTCTATGCCGCGCACAGCGTCGCCACCGCGGTCGAGGAAACCGTCTATCACCGCGAACGGTTCCTCGCCGCCACGGCAGAGCCCGCGTGCGATATCCAGATGCGCTGCTACCGCACCAGCATCGACAGCAAGTTTCACGACATACGCGGTGGGTGGTTGGCGGCGCATGACCCGGACAGCTACGCCGCCAGCGTCACGCTGGCCATCGAATTGCGTGCAGCCGGTTCCAACGGCGTCGTCTACGACAGTGCGAGGCATCCCGGTGGCGAGTGCCTCGCCGCGTTCCATCCGGACGTGGTGGCGCCCTGCGTACAGGCGCAGCATCTGATTTATCGTTGGGATGGCGGGCGCATTGCCCAAGTGCTGGAAGTGAACGAGATCAAGCGGTAAGCGAGGTTGGAAAAAAAGGAAGGCCTGACTGCCACGATGTCCGCGACGAATGTCTCCAGCCGACATGCGAGTTGATGCAAGTCAAATCTGACGAGCCTGCAAAACGTGCGGTGCATCAAGTTGAAACAAACGCTCAGGTATCCGCGTTGGTCGCCCAACCCTCTCGATCACCGCGCGTGAACACGCGATCACCTTCCAGCACGTCGCCGGCCGCATGCGCCGGCGACTCGTGCAGCTTCGCGTAGATCGGGGTGAAGTCCGGATGCGTCGCTTCGAACAATTGCTCGAAGCTGTCGATCACGAAGTAGGTCTGCTGGTAGGTGTCGATGCGGTAGCGCGTGCTCATCACGCGCTCCAGGTCGAAGCCGATGCGGTTGGGTGACGGCGAATCCAGCGAGTAGATCGACTCGCCCTTGGAGCTGACGATGCCGGCGCCGTAGATGCGCATGCCCTCGCCGGTGCTGATCAGGCCGAATTCCACCGTGTACCAGTACAGCCGCGTGAGGTTCATCAGTGCGTCGGGGCCGATCGCGAACGCCTTCATGCCGCCGCGGCCATATGCCTGCATGTAATCGGCGAACACCGGATTGAGCAGCAGCGGCACGTGGCCGAACAGGTCGTGGAACAGATCCGGTTCGCTGAGGTAGTCGAGCTGGTCGGGTTTGCGGATCCACCAGCTGACCGGGAAGCGGCGGTTGGCCAGGTGATCGAAGAACACCTCGTCGGGCAGCAGGCCTTCCACCGCGACCACCTCCCAGCCGGTGGCGGCGCCGAGCACCTTGTTCAATTCGGCGAACTTCGGGATGCCGCCATCACCGAGGCCGAAGCGTTCGACACCGGCCATGAACTCCTTGCAGGCACGGCCGGGCAGCAGTTCGCGCTGGCGTTTGTACAAGGTGTCCCATACCTCGTGATCGGTCTTGCTGTAGCTGGCCCACGGCTGCTCGACCACGCCGGTGGCGTACACCGGCACGTAGCCGCGATCGGTCTGCTGGTGTTCGACTTTGCGGGGCGTTTCCATTGGCGTTCCGGGCGCGTGGCTGACTGTCAGAGCTTACGGCGGTACGGGCGCACGAAGGTTGTTTTGTTGCCCTGTTTGGGCTGCTTGTTGCACTATCATTGCGCGATAGAACGCAATAACCGAGGTTTGTTGCGCATGGCCACGCTCGATCGTACCGACCTGCGCCTGCTCGCCGTCCTGCAGAGCGAGGGCCGCATCACCAATGCCGAGCTGGCCGAGCGGGTCAGCCTGTCGCCCTCGGCGTGCCTGCGCCGGCTGCAGCGGCTGGAGACGGACAGGATCATCACCGGCTACGCGGCGCAGATCGATCCGCAGGCAGTCGGCCTGGGGCTGCAGGCTTTCGTGCGGGTGCAGCTGAGCAAGCACGAGAGCGCCGCGATCGAGGGTTTCGTCGAGCACGTCAATGGCTGGGACGAGGTGGTCGCCTGCCATGCCCTGACCGGCGACATGGACTACCTGCTGCACGTCTACGTGGCCGACCTCAAGGATTTTTCGCGCTTCCTGCTCGACCATCTGCTGAATGCCACCGGCGTCGCCGATGTCAATTCCAGTTTCGTGCTGCGCACGGTGAAGCGTTCGCCATCGCTGCCGCTCGCGCAGCTCGAGCGCTGAGCCGCGCGCATGCATCAACTAACGCTAAACTAATCGACTGATGAGCATCGACACAGCCACTGTCCCCGAGCGTGACCTGCTGCGCCCGCTGCGCTACCTGTGGCGCGTGCCGCTGCTGCTGCTGCACATTCTGCTGGGCATCGCGCTGTGTTCGCTGATCCTCAGCTGGAACCAGCATGTGGTGATGAAGAACGGCAAGGAGCCGTTCGCGCACGGCATGATCCGCTGGTGGTCGACGCTGTTGCTGCGCGTGTTCGGCATGCGCTCGGTGCGTATCGGCGAACCACTGGCCGATCCGGTGCTGTTCGTCGCCAATCACACCTCGTGGATCGACATCGAGCTGCTGCACAGCCAGCGCGCCGCCTGTTTCGTGGCCAAGGCGGAGATCGCCGGCTGGCCATTGGTGGGCTGGATGGCCGCCACCGGCGGCACCATCTTTCATCGCCGCGGCAGCAATCATTCGTTGTCCACGGTGATGCAGGTGATGGTCGAGCGTCTGCGCGGCGGCCGTTCGGTAGCGGTTTTTCCGGAAGGCGGCACCGGCTACAACGGCGCGCTCAAGACCTTCCATGCGCGCATCTTCCAGGCGGCGCTGGATGCGGAGGTGGCGGTGCAGCCGGTCGCGTTGCGCTTTGCGCGGGACGGCCGCCGGGTCATCGAGGCCGGCTTCCGCGAGGGGGAAAGTTTCGTGCACAACATCGTGCGCCTGCTCGGCGAAGCGCCGCTGGATGCCGAGGTGCACTTCCTCACGCCGGTGCCGGCCAGCCCGGACGCGCGCCGGCGCATGGCCGAGCTCGCGCGCGAGCGGATCGGGGCCGCGCTGGAAGATACTGCGCAGGAACACGCTTCACAGGATCAGCGCCAGCCATGAGCCTGCCGAGCGGAAAGGATTTCCGTCCGCCCTGGCCGCTGCGCAGCGGCCACCTCCAGACCATGCTTTCCTCCAGCGGCGTGCGCCGCATGCTGTTGCCGCGCGCGGCCCGCACGGTGTCGGAAGGCACCGTCGCGGTGGTGGTCGATGGCGGCGGTGGCGTGCGCCTCACGGGTGCCTATACCGCGCAGAAGTGTCGCCCCCAGGCGCGCGGCTTGGCCGTGCTGTTCCATGGCTGGGAAGGCAGCGTCGATTCCACCTACGTCCTGCAGACCGGCAGCCGGTTGCTGGGCGAAGGCTGGGACATCTTCAGGCTGAATTTTCGCGATCACGGCGACAGCCACGGCCTCAACGAGGCGCTGTTCCACTCCTGCCGCATCGATGAAGTCGTGCATGCGCTGGCCGATATCGCGCAGCGCTGGCCGGCCCGGCCGATCGCGCTGGCCGGGTTCTCGCTGGGCGGCAATTTCGCGTTGCGCGCGGCGCTGCAGACTTCGCGCGTGGGCATTCCGCTGAGCTACGTACTGGCGGTGTGCCCGATCATCGATCCGGGCGAAGGCCTGTTCTCGCTGGAAGAAACCGCGCCGTGGTTCTACCAGGCCTATTTCATGCGCAAGTGGCGGCACTCGCTGCTGGCCAAGCAGAAGGCGTTTCCGCAGCACCAGTATTTCGAGATGTCCGAACTGAACCAGCACCTGCGCGGGCTGACCGAGGCGATGGTGCGGCGGCATACGGACTTCCAGTCGCTGCAGCAGTATCTGGACGGCTATTCGGTGGCCGGCGACATCATGCAGGCCATGCAGATTCCCGCCACCATCCTCACTTCCAGGGACGATCCGGTGATACCGGTGAGCAGCTTCGAGAAGCTGAAGCTGCCGTCGAACGTCGAGCTGGACATTGCCGAGTTCGGTGGCCACTGCGGTTTCATCCGCGACTGGGGCATGACCAGCTACACCGATGACTACATCGCCGCCCGCTTCAACGCGGTGGCGAACGCGGCGCCGCTCGCCGCCACCGGCTGACGGCCCCCGGCGGCCTCGCGGCAGCGCTAGCGGGGCCGCAGCGGGTCGAGCAGCGACGCCAGTCCGTTGTGGTCGAGCTCCAGCATCAAGGCCAGCAGCCGGCCCAGCTCGCCGTTCGGAAGTCCCTTGCGCGCGAACCAGGCGAGGTACGCAGCCGGGCAGGTCCGCGATCAGCCATCCCTGGTACTTGCCGTACGGCATGCGCACGCTCACCAGCTTCGGCAGGTCCTGCGCTTCCATCGTCTTCGTTCCCGTCGAGCTACTTTGCGAACAACTGTGCGCGATCGGCGAACGCCTTGAACTCCAGTGCGTTGCCGCAGGGATCGAGCAGGAACATCGTGGCCTGCTCGCCCGGCCGGCCCTTGAAACGGATGTGCGGTTCCACCACGAAACGTGTGCCGGCAGCACGCAGTCGCCCGGCCAGCGCCTGCCAGGCATCCATCGACAAGACCACGCCAAAGTGGCGTACCGGCACGTTGTCGCCGTCGACATCCTGCGCCGGCGCTGCGCGCGCTTCCCCCGGGGCCAGGTGCGCCACGATCTGGTGGCCATGGAAATCGAAGTCCACCCAGCTATCGCTGGAGCGACCTTCGGGGCAGCCGAGCAGCTCACCGTAGAACGCGCGGGCATGGCTCAGCGAGGTCACCGGAAAGGCGAGATGGAACGGCGGCAGTTCGGACATGGTCGGTTCGGGCAGCGGCGTCGTGAAGTGGCGCAGATTGTAGGTTCGGCGGCTCGCCATCGAATGGCCAGGGCGGCCGCTCGGTCACGTGGACTTACGGCTTCACGAACTTCAGCGTCATCCGGTCCGATTCGCCGATCGCCTTCATCTTTGCGTGCTCACTGTCCGGGCCGGCCAGATCCGGCGGCAGGCGGTGCACGTTGACGTCCTCGGGATCGGCCGGGTTGGCGTTGATCTGCGCGACCCCAGCCACGCGGAAACCGGTCTTGAGGGCCAGCGCGATCAGGTAGTCCTCGGGCAGGCGGTGCAGGGATTTGGCGCTATCCACGGCGTCGGCAAAAGGTTTGGCGCGGTGCTCGGTGACGCCGAAAACGCCGCCTGGCTTGAGCACGTGGAAGGCGGCCTGGAATACCGCTTCGAGGGTGGCCGGACTGTGGTTGAGCCAATCGTGCGTGTTGCGGAAAGTGAGCACCATGTCGGCGGAGTCGTTCGGGCCCAGGTTCACCTGGAACGGCGGTGCGAACGGGATGATTTTCGCGATGCGCCCATACACCTCCGGGGTGGCCTTGAGCTTGGCCTCGAACTTCGTTGACGTGGTGGGGGCCGCTTCGATCAGGTGGCCTTGCGCGCGGAGATACGGCGCAAGGATCTCGGTGTACCAGCCGCCGCCGGGCGACAGTTCGATGACGGTCATGCCCGGTTCGATACCGAAGAACTGCAGGGTCTCCACCGGGTGGCGGTAGCGGTCGCGCGCCTGGTTGGCGGGCGAGCGCCAGGCACCTTGCGTCGCCTGCTGCAGCGACACGGCCGGTGGCTCGGCCGCGCGGGCGGCGCTGGCGACGGCGGGCAGCAGCAAGGTCGCGAGCAGTGGCACGAGCAGTTTGCGGGTGCGCAGAAACATGGTGGGACCCTCCTGACGTTGGGGCAATCAGGGTACGCCGAAATGCCTGCCTCGCCGATCCGCGGCGACCACTACGCCCGTCTCGCTGACAGCGCCCATTCGGCGCTACGATGCGGGGGCAGGGGGCAGTCAAAGGAGCAAAGGCGGTGAAAACCGGCTTTCTTGACGGCGGCGGGGAGATGGGGGCGCTGTTGCGGGCTCGCCCATGGGCGTCGTCTTGCCCCGGGCCGATCGAGCAGTGGTCCGAATCACTGCGCACGGTGGTGAGCCTGATGCTCGATGCGCCGGTACCGTTGTTTCTGCTGTGGGGCGAGCAGCGCATCTGCCTCTACAACGACAGCTACATTCCTGTGCTGGGCAAGCGCCATCCGGGCGCACTGGGCGCGCCTTTCCAACACGTGTGGCCGGAGATCCTGGACGAGATCAGTCCGCTGATCGACCACGCTTACGCCGGCACGTCGACCCTCCTGGAAGACCTGCCGCTGCGGGTCGAACGCAACGGTTTTCGGGAACAGGCGTATTTCACGTTCTCCTGTTCACCACTGCGCGGGCCGCAAGGCCTCGTCGAAGGCGTGTTCTGCATCTGCAACGAGACCACCACGCAACGACTCGCCGCAGAAGCGCTCCGCCATAACGAGGGTCGCTGGCGCGGCCTGTTCGAAAACATGCAGGAAGGCTTCTTCGTGGCCGACGCCATGCGCGATGGCGCGGGGCGGATCGTCGATTTCCGCATGGTCGAGGTCAATCCGGCCTTCGAAGCGCAGCGCGGTTTCCAGTCGGGCGCGGCGCCCGGACGCTCCATCCGCGAAATGCTGCCGAACGTGCCGGCGACGCTGCTGCAAACCTACGCCGAGGTGATCGAGAGCGGCCAGCCGCGTCAGTTCGAAATCGACCTGAGTACGGTCAATGGTCGCTGGTACGAGGTGCGCGCACGCCCGGCCGAGTCTGCCGGGCGCCTCGCCGTGATGTTCCTGGACATCACCGCGCGCAAGAAGGTGGAGATGGCATTGCGCCGCAGCGAGGCGCAATTCCGCCGCCTGGCGCAGGCCATGCCCAACCAGGCATGGACAGCGCGGCCCGACGGCGCGCTGGAGTGGTTCAACGATCGGGTCTACGACTATGCCGGACTCACCGTTGGCGATCTGGAGGGCGATCGCTGGAGCAGCATCGTCCACCCCGATGACCGGGCGGCGGCGGAAGCCAGCTGGGCACGAGCGGTGGTCAGCGAAACTCCATATCAGGCCGAGTTCCGCCTGCGCCGCGCCGACGGCGCCTATCGCTGGCATATCGCGCGGGCCCTGCCGATTCTTGCCGAGGACGGCAGCATCGACCGCTGGATCGGCACCCATACCGATATCGAAGCGCAGAAACGCGCGGCCGAATTGCTGGAATTGCGCATCGCCCAGCGCAGCCGCGAGCTGGAGAAGGCCAACGAGGAGTTGCGCCAGTCGCAGAAGATGGAAGCGGTGGGCCAGCTTACCGGCGGCATCGCGCACGACTTCAACAACCTGCTGACCGGGGTGATCATCGGCCTGGAAATGATGCAGACGCGGCTGATCCAAGGCCGCCACGACGAGGCCGATCGCTGCGCCGGCATGGCGATGCAATCGGCACAGCGGGCCGCCGCGCTGACCCATCGGCTGCTGGCGTTCTCGCGTCGCCAGCCGCTGGAACCGCGGGCGGTGTGCGCGAACGAATTGATGCGCTCGATGAAGGAATTGATCGGGCGCACGATCGGTCCGGCGATCCAGCTCGACATGCGCGAATGCCCCGGCCTTTGGGCCACCCGCTGCGACCTCAACCAGCTGGAAAACACCCTGCTCAACCTCGTCATCAACGCACGCGATGCGATGCCCGACGGGGGGCTGCTGACGATCTCCGCCTGCAACCGGGAAGTGGGCGCGCAAACGCTGGCGCAGCGCGAGGCCGGCCCGGGCGACTACGTCTGCCTGACGGTGAGCGACGATGGCGTCGGCATGAACCCGGAAACCGCCGCACGGGTATTCGAGCCGTTCTACACCACCAAGCCGATCGGTCAGGGCACCGGCCTGGGCCTGTCGATGGTCTATGGTTTCGCGCGGCAGTCCGGTGGCTTCGTGCAACTGGACAGCAAGCTCGGCGTCGGCACCGAGATCAGCGTGTACCTGCCGCGCTTTCACGGCACGGTGGATACGCCCCCGCCACGGGAGACGCCTGCCCCGCTTGTCAGGACCATCCCTCGAACCGTGCTGGTGGTGGACGACGAGCCGCAAGTGCGCGAACTCATCGTGGCGCAACTGCGGGACATGGGACACCACTGCCTGCAGGCGGCGGACGGGCCTGGCGGCCTGGAGGCGATCTGCTCGCCGGCCCACGTCGTCGACCTGCTGATCACCGATGTCGGCCTGCCCGGCCTCAGCGGGCACCTGCTCGCCGCCCGGGCGCGCGAGTTCCGGCCTGGCCTCAAGGTACTATTCATCACCGGCTACGCGAGCGACGCCATCTTTGACGTCGACGCCGCGAGCGGGATCGAATTGTTGAACAAGCCGTTCACCATGGCCGAGCTGGCCGCACGCGTGTGCCGCCTCACGGCGGCCACCGAACCGGCGGAAGCGTATAGCGGTTGATGGGCGACGTGGGTGGCCAGACTGTTCTCAAGGAGAGTTGCGCATGTCATCAGCTGTCGCGAGGCGCGTGTTGATCGTCGAGGACGACCCGGTGGTGGCCATGGTGGTCGAGGACATCCTGCGCGACATGGGTTGCGAGGTGTTCATCAACATCACGCTCGAGCACGCCATGTTGGAGTTGGATGACGGCGAAGTCGACGCGGTGCTGCTGGACATGCAACTGCGTGGCAAGGACGCGCGCCCGCTGATGCTGGAGCTGCTCGCCAGGAAGCTGCCGTTCCTGGTGCTATCAGGCGCCGATCAGAGCGCGTTGCGCGACGAATTTCCGCAGATCCGCGTGTTGCCCAAGCCGTTTGGCAAGGCCGCCCTCGAGGAGGCGGTGCGCGAGCTGCTGGGCCGCCCCGGTATTGCCACGGTCGCGCCCGCCGCCTGATCGGCGTGTCCGCCGCCGGACCGATCTGCCACCGGCCATGGCATCCCCGCCAACAACAAAGAGCAGGTCGACATCGGCTCAGGCGGCGATCAATCCGCCGCCACGCAGCGTCCCTGTGCCCAGCTGCGCAGCGCCTCGACCTGTTCGCGCATCAACACCGCAAGTGGCCGCGTCTGCTTCAGGGCATTGAGCAGGATGGCCTGATCCGGCGGCGCGCCGCTGCCCGCCGCGTCGTAGAGCGAGCTGACGATGGTCTGCTCGATCTCGGCGCCGGAGAAGCCGTCGCTGGCGACGGCCAGCGCGGCCAGGTCGAAGCTGGCGGGGTCGAGCTTGCGGCGGCTCAGGTGCATCGCAAAGATCTGCCCGCGTACCTCGGCCTGCGGCAGATCGACGAAGAAGATCTCGTCGAAGCGGCCCTTGCGCAGCAGTTCGGCGGGCAGCTCCTGCACCGCGTTGGCGGTGGCCACGACAAACACCTTGGCCTTGCGTTCGGCCATCCAGGTGAGCAGATAGCCGAGCACGCGGCGCGACACGCCGCCGTCATCGCCGCCGCCGGCCAGGCCTTTCTCGATCTCGTCGATCCACAGCACGCACGGCGCCAGCAGCTCGGTGCTGGCCAGCGCCTCACGCAAATTCTTCTCGGTCTCGCCCTGGTATTTGTTGTACAGCGTGCCGAAATCCAGCCGCACCAGCGGCACGCCGAAGCCGCCGGCAATCGCCTTCGCCGCCAGGCTCTTGCCGCAACCCTGCACGCCGAGCAGCAGCACGCCCTTGGGCGGGTCGAGCGCGGGATCGGGCGTGGCGGCGAGGAACACGGCGCGTCGGCGCTGCACCCATTCGCGCACGCGGCCGACCCCGGCGATGTCGGCGAAACTGGCGGTCGCGTATTCGTAGTGCAGCAGGCCGGAGCGGTTGAGCAGGTCGAACTTGGACTGCATCAGTTCGGGCAGGTCCTGCGGACCGAGCGCGCCGTCGTTGTAGATCAGCTTGCGCACGATGCGCCGCGCATCCGGTGCGGACAGGCCAAGCAGGTTGCGCACGATGATGCGTGCCGCGTCGTTGTCCACCTCGATCTTGCGGCCCTGTTCGCGCTGCCAGGCCACCGCTTCGCCGCGCATGATGCCGGCCAGTTCCTTGATGTCGGGCAGCGACAGCGGCACGCGCAAGGCCAGCGCTTCGAGCTCCTGCGGCAACTCGACCCTGGCGCCGACCAGCACGATGGTATGCGCGGCGCTGCGCTGGCGCTGCACGATCTCGCGCAGCTGGCGCAGGCTCATCGCATAGCCGAGCAGGCCGTGGAAGTCGAACATCAGATAGATGCCGCGCTCGCCCTGTGCGCGGATCGCCTCCAGCGTCGTCGTGGCGTCGGGCGCCGCCGCGCCGTCGCGTTGCACGAAGTCCAGGCGGGTCAGGCCGTCGGTCAGGGTCCAGCGCCACAGCGGATGCAGCGCCTGCGCGATCACGTGGCGGAAGCACTCGATCACGCGCTGCTCGTCCACCGTCTCGATCACCAGCAGCGGCGTCGCTGCACGCACCAGCGTGGTGAGGTCTTCCAGCTCGCTCATGTGTCCCCCTGTGAAGCTCGTCAGTCTACAGAGCGCCGACTCTTCTGGCTTCACGCGCGCCGGTATACCCTGCGCTTTCGTCTGCCGAGGAGTGCCCCGCCATGCGCGTGCTGCTGTCGTTGCTGCTGATGGTTTCGTCGCTGCCGCTGCTGGCGGCGCCGCAACTGGACAAGCTGACCCTGCCGAAGGGTTTCCACATCGCGCTGTACGCCGACCACGTGGCCGATGCGCGCGAGATGGCCCTGGGCACGAACGGCACGGTGTTCGTCGGCTCGACCGATGCCGGCAAGGTCTACGCGCTGACCGACAGCGACGGCGACGGCGTCGCCGACAAGGTGCGCGTGATCGCCAGCGATCTGCAATCGCCCATGGGCGTGGCGTTCCATCGCGGCGATCTGTACATCTCGGCGGTCAGCCGCATCGTGGTGTTGCGAGACATCGAGCATCACCTGGACGCGCCGCCGGAGCCCGAGCTGGTCACCGACAAGCTGACCCACGAAACCCATCACGGCGGCAAATTTCTCGCGTTCGGGCCCGACGGCAAGCTGTACGTGCCGATCGGCTCGCCGTGCAACATCTGCGACCCCGCGCCCGCGCACGGCAAGCTGATCCGCATGAACGCGGACGGCTCCGGCGTGGAGGATGTGGCGCTGGGCATCCGCAACACGGTCGGCTTCGACTGGCAGCCGGGAAGCGGGCGGTTGTGGTTCACCGACAACGGCCGCGACCTGCTCGGCGACGACGTGCCCAGCGACGAGTTGAACGAGATCACCCGGGCCGGCGAGCACTTCGGCTTTCCCTATTGCCATCAGGGCGACGTGCTCGACCCCGAGTTCGGCAAGGGCAGGAAGTGCAGCGACTACACCGCGCCGGTGCTGAAACTCGGCGCGCACGTGGCCTCGCTGGGCATGCGTTTCTACGAGGGAAAACAGTTCCCGTCCGGCTATCGGGGCGCGATCATCGTGGCCGAACACGGTTCGTGGAACCGCACGCGCAAATCCGGCTACCGGGTCATGACGGTGCGCTTGAACGGCAGCAAGGTGATCGCTTACGAACCGCTGATCACCGGCTTCGAACAGGACGAAAGCGCCTGGGGCCGCCCTGCCGATGTGCAACCGCTGCCCGACGGCAGCGTGCTGGTCAGCGACGACCTGGCCGGGGCGGTGTATCGGGTGACCTACAAGCCCTGAGTCCCAGTCATTTCCCGCTGCGGCGGCGAAGCCGGCCATCGCCGCAATGACCGCGTCGAAACGGTGATGCCGGAGAGGCAGCAAGGGCGAGTCACTCTTCACACGGAGACATCCCATGCAACTACGCAGCGACAATTTCGATAACGGCCAGCGAATCCCCGCCGAGTTCGCCTTCGGCAAAATGGCGCAGCCGTTCGCGCTGTCCGACAACCGCAGCCCGCATCTGGCGTGGAAGGATGCGCCCTCGGCCACGCGCTCGTTCGTCATCACCTGCATCGACACCGACGTGCCCAGCCGTGGCGACGACGTGAACAAGCCCGGTCGAACGGTGCCCGCCGATCTGCCGCGAGTGGCCTTCGTGCACTGGCTGATGGCCAACATCCCGGCTGAATGCGGTGAGTTGGCAGCCGCCGCGTGCAGCGACGAGGTTACCCCGCGCGGCAAGCGCGAACCGTACGGGCCGCCGGGCAGCGTGCAGGGCGTGAACGATTTCACCGGCTGGTTTGCGGGCGACGCCGGGATGGCTGGCGAGTACCTGGGTTACGACGGCCCTTGCCCGCCGTGGAACGACGCCTTGCTGCATCACTACCACTTCAAGGTCTACGCGCTGGATACCGCATCGCTTGCGCTGGCCCGGGGTTTTTCACTGGATGAGTTGCGTGCGGCGATGGTCGGCCACGTACTGGCCGAAGCCGAGCTGGTGGGTGTCTACAGCCTCAATCCGCAAGTGGCCGGCTGAACCGGCGTGGGCGCGGCGTGCAGGCTGCGACCGACTCTCTTCACGCTCGCATGGCATGGGCTATGGGTGAATGGCGGTACGCGGGCTCCCAGCCGCGAACCCGCCACCCACGAAGAGGACGCCCCCATGCTTCATTACGCCCTGGTCTTTCTGGTCATCGCCATCATTGCCGCCGTGCTGGGTTTCGGCGGCATCGCCGGCGCGGCCGCCGGTATCGCGAAGATCCTGTTCGTCATCTTTTTGATTCTGGCAATCATCGCGTTCTTCCGGCGCGCCAGATAGGACACGCGCTGGTTGCGACATAGTTGCGTCATAGTGAGATCCCTTCCCGGAGCATGCAATGAACAATCAGGTACCTACCCCCGAAACGGTTGCCGGCACGCGCATCGACGAGCGCGCCGAGCGGGTCAAGCAGGCCACCTCGAATGCGGTGGCCAGCACCAAGGAAACGGTGGAGCGCGCCGCCGACCGCGTCGAGGAAGGTCTGCATCACGCCACCGACAAGGCCGCCAGTGCCGCCAACCGCGCCACCGACAAGGCGGCCGAAATCAGCGCGCGCGGCCGCGAGGTCTGCGATGAAACCATGGACCGCGCCGATGCCTGGCTGGAACAGGCGCGCGAGTACGTGCGCGAGAAGCCGGTGCAGTCCGTCGCCATCGCGCTCGGTGCCGGCTGGTTGCTCGGCCGCATCCTGCGGCGTTGAGTCCACCCACGCAGCAGGGGCAGGGAATGCACGACGAGGGTGAATCACCTCGCGGAGCGGCGGCGCCGGACCCGGCGCCGTCGTCGTCTGGATTGCTGGCTGAGATCGGCCAGCTCGGGCGCGCGGTCAAGCAGCTGTTCGGTGCGCAGCTGCATCTGCTCGCAGCGGAACTCGGGCTTGCCCGCAGCGCCGTCTCATGGATCCTGGCCGCGGGCCTTGCGGCCACCGTAGCCGGCGTCGGACTGGGCCTTACCCTGCTCGGGTTGCTCGGCCTTCTGCTGGCCGTCTGGTTTGGTTCGTGGATCTGGGCGCTGGTGGTGCTGGCGCTGCTGCAGCTGGCGTTCCTGATCGGCTCGATCTTGCTGGTGCGTCGATGCATGCACTGGATGAGCCTGCCTGTGACGCGCGGAGAATGGAGTGCGATGATGCGTGACACCGTGCGCAAGGGCGACATCGCGACCGACGCCCTGCCGCGTGGCGGTGTCGGCGACGGCGCGATGCAGGGCAAAGCGGGGGAGGATCGGGCATGAGCGTTTTCGAACAACTGGCACGGGTCAAGGCGGCCCAGCTGCGCACGGCATCGGCGCGACAGACGCTGCGGCCGCCGGTGACGGCACTGCTGCGGCGCGGGCGCACCTATCCCCTGCTGACCGTGGGCACGGCGGCAGGGGCCGGCTTCGTGCTGGGCAGCCTCAACGTGCATCCGTTGCGCGTGCCCGGGGTCGGCCCGTTGCTCAGCGGCGGCCTGGCCGACGCGGTGGCCTTCGGCGCACGCCTGATCGCCGAGCTGGGCGTGCTGGGTGCCGCCGCCGATCATGAGGCGCCCGATCGCACCGATGATTCCGTCGCGGGCGGCAGCGAACCGACATGAGCGAAACCGAGTCGCTGTCGCCACCGGGCGACGGCGCGAACGTTCTTCCCGCTGCGCCGGCCGTCCTGCTCGATCCTGGCCCCACGGACGACCCGCCGCGCGACATCGCGCAGGCCCTGCCCACTCACCGCAGCGTCCGCCGCCATGTGCGCGCCGTGCGGTTGGCGCTCAACGTGCTGCTGTTCCTGGCACTGATGTACACCGTCACGCTGGCGCGCGCCCTGTTGATCCCGCTGGTGCTGGCCGCGTTCCTCGGGCTGGCGCTGAACCCGCTGGTCGCCGGCGGCACGCGTCTGCGCCTGCCGCGCTGGCTCACCGCCAGCGTGCTGATGATCGGGTTGATCGTGGGCATCGGCAACGGCGTCGGCCTGTTGGCGCAGCCGGCGATCGGCTGGTTTCACGGTGCACCGGCCGCCATCCGCAGCTTCGTGCCCAAGTTCCGCGCGCTCACGCAGCCGCTGGAGGCGGCCAATCGCGCCACCCAGAGTCTGGTCAACGGCCATCCGGGCCGCACGGCGGCGGCACAGCCCGCACCGATATCGTTCAGCGCCTGGGACGTGGTGTCGACCGCGCCCAAGGTGCTGGCGGCGGTGTTGAGCGTATTGCTGCTGGTGTTCTTTTTCCTGATCTACGGCGACACGATGTTGCGGCGGCTGGTGGAGATCACGCCGAGCTTCGCCTACAAGCGCCATGCGGTGAGTATCGTTCGCGGCATCCAGACCGAGGTGTCGCGCTACCTGCTTACCGCCTTGCTGATCAATGCCAGCGTGGGCGCGGTCACCGCCGGCATGCTGTGGCTGTACAAGGTTCCCGATCCGCTGCTGTGGGGCGCGGTGGCGATGTTCGCCAACTTCATTCCCTACGTGGGCGCAATCGTCACCACGGCGCTGCTGGCCATGGTGTGCATGCTCTACGCGAACGACGCCAGCTTCGACGTCTTTTTGCCGGTGTTCACCTTCGTCGGCATCACCGCGGTGGAAGGCAACCTGATCACGCCGGTGATCCAGGGCGCAAGCATGCGGTTGAGTCCGATCGCGATCCTGTTGTGGCTGCTGGTCTGGGGCTGGCTGTGGGGCATCCCGGGCGCGTTGCTGGCAGTGCCTATGCTGACCTGCACCAAGCTGATCGCCGAACGCGTGCGCGGCTGGAAGTGGTTTGCGGTGATCGTGCAGCGCTAGGCGAGGGTGATCGCTGCGCAGCTGCACCCATGCCGTTCTGTGGCGAGTCTGCCGACGCGCAGATGCAACCTACTCGACGCCGCGGCCACCGATGCCCATGCACGCGCGCATCACTTCTTCCGCGTACGCGATGCGCCAAGCTTGCGCGTGAGCGTGTTGCGCCCCACCCCAAGGGCACTGGCCGCGTTCTGCCGGTGGCCCTCGCTGGCCTGCAGCGCGGCCTGCAGCAAGGTCCGGTCCAGCGCCTCGCGGGCGCGCGCATGGATGTCCGTTTCGCCGGCGGCCAGCGCCGCCAGCGCCCACTCGCGCAGCGCGTCGGTCCATTCGCCGCCACTCGGTGCGTCGGTGCCGCCGCCCATGTCCGCCGGCAGTATTTCACCGCCGGGCGCGATCACCGCCAGCCGGCGGCACAAGTTTTCCAGTTCGCGCACGTTGCCCGGGTAGTCGCGCTGGGCGATCAGTGTCAGCGCCGCTTTGGAGAAGCGCTTCGGCGGCAGTTTCAGGTCGTGCGCCGTGGCCGCGAGGAAATGCTGCGCCAGCAGCGGGATGTCGCTGCGTCGCGTGCGCAGCGGCGGCAGCTCGATGCGCACCACGTCGAGGCGGTGCATGAGGTCGGCGCGGAATTGTCCGGCGGCAACGCGCGCGGCGAGATCCTGATGCGTGGCCGCCACGATGCGCACGTTGCCGCGAATCAGTTCGCGGCCGCCGACGCGGTAGAACTCGCCGCCCGCCAGCACGCGCAGCAGGCGGGTTTGCAGCGCCAGCGGCATGTCGCCGATCTCGTCGAGAAACAGCGTGCCGCCCTCGGCCTGTTCGAAGCGTCCGGCGACACGGCGCGTGGCCCCGGTGAACGCGCCCGCTTCATGGCCGAACAATTCGCTCTCCAGCAATTCGCTGGGAATCGCCGCGGTGTTCAGCGCGACAAAGGGCTTGGCGTGGCGGGCGCTTTCCTCGTGCAGCGCGCGCGCCACCAGCTCCTTGCCGGTGCCGGTTTCGCCGGTGATCAGCACATTCAGGTCGCTGGCGGCGACGCGGCCGATCAGCCGGAACACTTCGCGCATCGGCGCACTTTCGCCGAGCAGCGCGTGGTTCGCCACGGCGACCTGGTGGCCGCTGGCAGTGGGCGAGGCGACGCTGTCCAGCGCGCGCTGCACGCTCGCCACCGCATGATCGAGGTCGAACGGCTTGGCGAGGTAATCCACTGCGCCCGCGCGATAGGCGGCGGCGGCGGTGGCGACATCGGTGTAGGCACTCATCACGATCACCGGGCCGATGCCGCGCTCCTGCAATTCGCGCAGCAAGCTGAGGCCATCCTCGCCGGGCATGCGCACGTCGGTAAGCAGCAACGCGGGCCGTTGCTCGCCCAGCGCCGCGCGCGCCGCGCCCACTTCGCCGAACTCGCGCACCGCCAACCCCGCATCGCGCAACGCTTCAGCCAGCACGTAACGCACGCCGCGGTCGTCGTCGACAATCCAGATTTCTTCAGTCATGGCTTCATCCCGCCGCCGCTTTGCTCCTCTCCCCGCGCGCAGGGGAAGGTGGGAAGGGGGTTGCCCATGCGTGCGGGAAGATCAAAAGCACTCCTCCCCAGCCCTCCCCTGCTTGCAGGGGAGGGAGCAAAGAAGTGCACGGCGAGGAAATCAGTCATGCGCTCGCTCCAACGGCAGATACAGCGAAAACATCGTCTCGCCCGGGAGGCTCGTGCAGCGCAACTCGCCGCCGTGCTCGTGGGCGATCTCGCGCGACAGCGCCAGGCCCAAACCTGTGCCGTCGGCGCGGCCGGACACCAGGGGCTGGAACAGCGTGTCGCGCAGCGCCGGCGGCACGCCCGCACCGTCGTCGATCACGTCCACCCGCAGCGCCATGCGCAAGACCCGTTCGCCCAGGCGCAGGCCGTGCTCGACGCGGGTGCGCAAAGTGAGCGTGCGTGCACCGGCCTCGCGGGCATTGCGCGCGAGATTGAGCAGCACCTGTTGCAGTCGATCCGCATCGCCCAGCAGATCCGGCACGCTGGGGTCGTAGTCGTGGCGCACTTGCGGTGGTGATGCTTCGGCCCGCAACAGGTCGCTGACCCGTTCCAGCAACTGATGGATGTTCACCGGGCCGAGTCGTGGCGCGCCGTCGTGATGCAGCAGACGGTTCGCCAGCGCGTCGAGGCGATCCGCCTCATCGATGACCAGGCCCGCCAGCAGGCGCAGGTCTTCGTTGTCGAGCCGCCGCTGCAACAGCTGCGCCGCGCCGCGCAGACCGGCCAGTGGATTCTTCACTTCGTGGGCGAAGCCGCGAAGGGTGGCCGACAGCGGCGAGCTGTTCGCGACCGGTTCGGCCAGCGCATGCACTTCCAGCAGCAAGCCGTCCTCGAACGGCTGCAGCGCGATATCCACCGTGATCTGACGGCCACCGGCGGCCGCCAGCGCCATGCCGCGCCATTGCGCCGGGCGCTGTTCCGACAGCAGCCTGCCGGCCTGCGCCAGCGCTTCGGCATCCCCAATCAGCAGTTCCAGCGGCTGCCCGACTGCGCTGCGCAAACCCAGCTCCAGCCGGTCGGCCAGCGCCGGATTGATCCAGCGCAGGCGCAAGTCCGCGTCGACCACGGCCAGGCCCGTCGTCATCTGCTCCGCCCACTGGCGCCATGCCCGATCGCTCATTGCACCATGATGGGCAATGCGTCTGCTTGGTGCAATTGCGACAGCCCAACTCTGGCATGCGCCCCATGAATATGCGGCAGCCAGTCGCGGCGGCGGGTAAGGCGGCGACCGGCGTTCCTCCGGGTTGTCCGACCTGGCTGCAGAGCCTGAATATTGCAGAGCAGCATGGTCTGCCGTCGAACTGACCACGACAAGGACCTAAGTATATAAATATTAGACACTTACGCGACAGCATCGCCGGCATAGCGCATGCCGCTGTGCAAGTTGACACCGGTGACAATGACTCGCAATCTGGCATTCGTTCCGGTGCGGGGAGACACAGTGAACGCGGCGATCACCCATCCCGAGCTATCAGCGCGTATCCCGGCGACGCCGTTTCTGGCGGCCGACGTGGGCGGGACGTTTGCCCGCGTCGCATTGATGCGCGCGTCGCACGGCGAGGGAAGCGATGTCGAGGTGCTTGCCTATCGCAAGCTCGCGTGTGCCGAGTTCGAGGGACTGGCCGAGCTGCTGCAATCGTTCGTCGACAGCGACGCGCAGACCGGCGTGCGGCACTGCGTGCTCGCCTGCGCCGGCCACGTGAAAGGCGACGAGGTGTTGAACGACAACTCGCCCTGGCCGATCCGCTTGGCCGAGCTGCGCGGGGCGTTGGGGCTGGACGACGTCGCGGTTCTCAATGACTTCGAGGCACTCGGATACGCCGTCGGCAACGGGCCGGCCAGTGGCTCCCGGCCATTGTGCGGACCGGCGACCCGGAGCGAGGGTTCCGTGCTGGTGATCGGCCCGGGCACCGGCCTGGGCGCCGCCGTGTGCTTGTCCGCCTCCGCAGGCGGCGGCGTGCTCGCGACGGAAGCCGGCCAGATGGATTTCGCGCCCGGCTCGCTTCGTGAACGCGAGGTCCTGGCGCAGCTGGCGCCGCAGGGCGGCTACGTCGCGTACGAACGCATCGTGTCGGGCCCCGGCCTGCTGACCCTGTATGCCGTCCTGTGCGCACTGCGGGGAGAAACGCCCAGGCTCGCAACGCCCGAGGCAGTCACCGGCGCGGCCGCGGCATGCGGCGACGCGGCGGCGGTGGAAGCCGTGGGGATCTTTTGCGCGGCGCTCGGAAGTTTCGCCGGCAGCCTCGCGATGACCTTCATGGCCGCGGGCGGCGTGTATCTGGCCGGTGGCTTCCTGCATTCCATGTTCACGCTGCTCGAGCGCAGCGCTTTCGAAGAGCGGTTCCTGCATGGACGCAGCGTGCGGGCATTTCTTTCGCAGGTTCCGGTGTGGGTCACCGAACACGGGCGCAACGGCGTCCTCGGCGCGGCCCAGTGGTATCTCAGGCGTGGCGTGCCTTGGGGGGCGCGGCAGGCATCAACCAAGAGGTAAAGCTCATGTCCACCAAACATCGCAGGCATCCCTTGTCGTTGGCCATATCGATGTCCCTGTTCGCCGCCGTGGCGACATCGGCCATGGCGTCGCCGCAGACGGGCACCCCGGTGGACGCTGCGGGGACGCAAGCCACCGTTCCCCAGGACGCATCGGCGACGCCTTCGCCCGAAGCAAAGCAGGCGGCTGCCCGCAACCAGAAAGACAAGCAGGCCAGGGATGCCGTCAACCTGTCGACCATCAACGTCGTCGGCGTGCGTGCCTCGCAGATGCGCGCGATCGAACTGAAGCGCCAGGCGCCGAACATCCAGGACAGCATCACCGCCGAGAGCATCGGCCAGCTTCCCGACGTGACCATCACCGACGCCCTGCAGCGCGTCACCGGCGTGCAGATCAACCGCGACGCGGGCGTGGGCACCACGGTGGACGTCCGCGGCCTGCCCCAGGTGGGCACCATGCTCAACGGCGAGGCCTTCATCACGCCGGACCAGATCGACTCGCAACAGCCGGACTTCACCATGCTGCCGGCCACGCTGTTCCACGGCGTGGACGTGATCAAGTCGCCCACCGCCAGCACCACCGACGGCGGCATCAGCGGCGCGCTCGACCTGCATACCTATCGCCCGTGGGACCTGCCCAGCGGTTTCACCTACAGCTACTCCGCCAACGGCGAGCGCGGGCGCACCAGCAGCAAGTGGGGGCCGGAAGCCAACGGCCTCATCTCGTACAACCACGAGGGCCGCTGGGGCCTGCTGGTTTCCGCCGACTACTCCGACACCACGCGTTTTAACTCCAACGAAGGCCTCGACCAGTACGGCGTGGTGCTGAACGGCGAGAACGCCGCCAGCGCCGGCGGCTACAACGGCTTCCTGACGCCGTGGAACGGCGCGCCGATTCCGCCACAGATCGTGCAGAACGCCGACGGCAGCGTCGACGTCAACGGCGACGGCAAGTCCAACGGCGTGTTCATGGGCAGCCAGAACATCGGCCTCTACGACACCACTACCCAGCGCAAGCGCAAGTCCGGCAACGCCTCGTTCCAGATGGATCTGGGCAGCGGCTTCACCTTCACCAGCGACTATTTCTACGCGCACCAGAACGAGTTCAACCGCACCGCCGGCATCCAGATCAATTCCACCAACTGGCAGGGCGCGACCTACGTGCCGCTGCAGTCGCGCGATACCGGCCGTCCGGTCGCCGGCTCCTACGGCACGCCCGAGCCGGGCTGGGACGGCACCCACCTGTACACCACCAGCGTCTACCAGAAGTGGCCGGGCGACGTCGAATCGTTCTCGCAGATCATCCGGAAGGATTCCACCGCGAAGAACTTCAACATGCAGCTGGACTTCGACAACGGTGGCCCGTTCACCGCCAGCGTGCGCGGCATCCACGACACCGCGCAGCAGTCGAACGCCGAGACCGACCTCAACATTTCCAACTCCAATGGCGAGCTGTGGGGCAACGTGCTCAAGGACGGCGTCCCCGAGGACGCCGTGCCGCCGGGCACCTACATCTATCCCGACGAACTGGGCGGCAACCGCGTCTTCAACGCCAACGGACTCGTGCAGAACACGGTGCCGATCGTCGCCGACCTGCGCGGGCGGTATATCTCGGTCGGCATGCCCGCGTCGCTTGCCAACCAGTTCGCCGATCCCAATGGCTGGACGATGAAGACGCTGGAATCGGCCGGCGACTACGACCGCAAGGTCGCGCTCAATATTCTCCGCTTCGACGGCCACTACGACTTCGGCAACGGCTTCAGGCTCGACTTCGGCGCGCGCAACAGCATCCGCCACGCGGACAACGTCGGCTACACCCTGGTCACCCCGGTGTATGCCGGCATGGGTGCCACCGATCCGAACGGCTGCCTGGTGCGCTACGTGGCCGCCGACGTGGTCCTGAACAGCGGTTCGTGCACCGCCGGCAATGACCTGGGTTACTACCGCGCTGGGCCCTTGTCCGCGTTGCCGATGCCCAGCACCGCGGCGCCGCTGTCTGGCAACTGGAAGCAGTACAGCAACCTGCTCGGATCGGGCATCACGTTCTGGGCGGTCGATCCGAAGGCCATGGACAACCCCGAGGCGTACTGGAAGTCGCTCTATCCGAACACCATCCGCCAGGGCGAGCCGGGCACCACCTGGGCCGTGAGCCTTAAGGAGACCAGCGCCTACGTGCAGGCCAACCTGGACGGCACCATCGGCAGCATGCCGTACAGCGGCAACATCGGCTTGCGCGTGATCCGCACCAACCTGGGCGTGACCCAGCACCTGTCCGGCGAGCCGGGCGCCTACGGCACGGAGCCGGCCGATGTCGGCACCGCGGTGACCCTGCGCAATTACAAGGACTACCTGCCATCGGCGAACTTCGCGCTGGACGTCACCGACGACCTGAAGTTCCGGCTGGCGTTTTCCAAGAACATGATGCCGCTCGACCTCAGCACCTGGGGCGGCGGCCTGGAGCTCAACTATTCGCTGGTCGAAACGCCGCAAGGGCCGCTGTTCCGCGTCGCGGCAGGCAACTCCAACGGCAACCCGAATCTCGACCCGTGGCGCTCGAAGAACTACAACGCCTCGCTCGAGTACTACATCAACCCGACCAGCATGATCAGTCTGGCGCTGTTCCGCATCAACGTGCAGAGCTTCATCAAGAGCGGCAGCACCATCGACTGCACGCTGCCGGACGAGGACGGCGTCGTGCGCAATCGCTGCGTCACGATCACCGAACCGGTGCAGGGCACCGGCAACACCATCCATGGCCTGGAGTTCGACTACCGCCAGGGGTTCACCTTCCTGCCCGGCTTCCTGTCCAAGACCGGCATGGAGATCAACGCGACCTACGCGCCGAGCGATTCCGGGGCCACCGACCTGGCCGGGCACAAGATCCCGTTCCAGGACAACTCGACCAAGTCCGGCAACTTCATCCTGTGGTACCAGGACGATCGCTTCCAGGCCCGCGTCGCGTACAACTACCGCTCGCGCCGCGCGGTGTCGGAGGACGTGGGCGGGATCACCGGCATGGAGATGTACGAGGCGCCGCAGAAGTACGTCGATGCGTCGATTTCGTACAAGCTCGCCAAGTCCGCCGAGCTGTTCGTCGACGGCACCAACCTCACCAACGAGTACCAGCACTACTACCTGGTGTGGCCCGACCAGCCGGCGCATTCCAATTTTTCGGAGCGCATGTTCATGGTCGGCATTCGCGGGCAGTGGTGACGGGAAGGGGCTTCGAAGCCTGTCGCGTGCGACACGCGCGACAGGCTTGTGGATGATCGCCTTCGTTTCCGCCGTTGCTTCGGGTCCGCCACGGGTGGAGGCTGATGCGTGCCGCGAACGCCCAGCGGCACGCAAGCCGGCTAGCCTCCACGCAGTTCTCCCATTCGTTCCGACCGCGTCCACGACGAAGGCTGACATGCAGGATCAAACCCCACCATCCACCCGCGGCAGCAGCTTCCATCGCTCCATCGGCCTGTTCACCGGCACCGCGATCAACATGACGCAGATGTGCGGCATCGGGCCGTTCATCACCATCCCGATCATGGTCGCCACCATGGGCGGGCCGCAGGCAGTGATCGGCTGGATCGTCGGCGCCCTGCTCGCGGTGGCCGACGGCATGGTCTGGGCGGAACTGGGCGCCGCGATGCCGGGTTCCGGCGGCACCTATGTCTATCTGCGCGAAGCGTTCCAGTACCGCACCGGCAAGCTGATGCCGTTCCTGTTCATCTGGACGGTGCTGCTGACGATCCCCCTGCTGATGTCCACCGGCATCATCGGCATGGTCGAGTACCTGCGGCTTCTTCTTCCCGCACCTGGGCTGGTGGCCGGTGCACCTGATCAGCCTGGTCGCGACCGCCCTGGTCACACTGCTGCTGTACCGGCGCATCGAATCGATCCGCGTGATCACCATCGCGCTGTGGGTGATCATGCTGCTCTCGGTCATCGGCGTGTCGGCAGCGGGCTTTTCGGATTTCCATGCGAGCTTCGCCTTCAGCTATCCCGCCGGCATGCTTCGGCGGCAAGTTCCTCGTGGGCCTCGGCGCGGGCTTGATCATCGGCATCTACGACTACCTCGGCTACTTCACCACCGCCTACATGGGCGACGAGTTGCGCGACCCGGGCCGCACCATGCCGGGCTCGATCATCATCTCGGTGATCGCGATGATGTTCGTCTACCTCATCCTCAACATCAGCGTGCTCGGCGTGGCGCCGTGGCAGGAGATCGCGCAATCCAAATCCGATCGCGTCGCTGGTGGTGGAGCACAGCTGGGGCCATGGCGCGGCGGCGGTCATGACGATCCTCATCATCGTGACCGCGTTCGCCTCGGTGTTCGCCGGCCTGCTCGGTGGCTCGCGCGTGCCGTTCCAGGCGGCGCACGACAAGGTGTTCCTGTCGGTGTTCGGCAAGCTGCACGCGAAGCACGGTTTCCCGCACGTGGCCCTGCTCACGATGGGCGTGATCACGGCCATCGGCACGTTCTTCGACCTGGCCGAAGTCATCAACATGCTGCTGGCCGCGACCATCATCGTGCAGTTCATCGCGCAGATCGCCGCGCTGGTGGTGCTGCGCAAGCGCCAGCCGGAACTGCACCGGCCGTACCGGCAATGGCTGTATCCGGTACCGTGCGTGATCGCGCTGGTGGGCTGGATCTACGTCTACGTATCGGCGTCCACGCTGTCGCTGATCCTGTCCGGCATCTGGATCGTCGCCGGGCTGGTGGTGTTCGCGATCTGGGCCAGGGTGAATCGCTCCTGGCCGTTCGCACCCGTGGAAATCCACGAAGCCTATCTTGAGAAGGACTGACGCCATGCGCCTCCTGCCCACCTCCGTGTTTCTGTCGATATTCGCGCTGGCCGCCTCGGCGGCCGTGCCATCCGCGCACAGCGGCGTCTTCGCGCCAACGCGGGTGGACGGTGGCGGTAGCTCGATCACCGCCGTGACCAGCTGGCAGATCCAGTCCAGCGACAAGGCGCACGAAGACGGTGCCGAGATTTCCAGCGCCGGTTTTTCCACCCGCGGCTGGTACCCGGTGAGCGGCCGCGCCACGGTGATGGCAGGGTTGCTGGAGAACGGCGCGTACAAGGACGTGTTCTACAGCGACAACCTGCGCGCGGTGCAGGTGCCCGACGCCAGCGGCACGCTGTTCGTGAACCCGTGGTGGTATCGCACCGAGTTCAACCTCGACGAGGGAGCGCATGGACAGCACACCCTGCTGCGCACCAACGGCATGATCGCGAGCGCCGACGTGTGGGTGAACGGGCATCTGGTGGTCGACCACGCGACCCTCGCCGGCGCCTATCCCGTGCACGAACTCGACGTGACGCCGTGGGTGCACGCAGGCAGCAACGTCCTCGCCCTGCGCGTGCATCCGGACGACCCGCGGCGCAGCCTGTCGATCGGCTGGGTCGACTGGAACCCGACGCCGCCGGACAACAACATGGGCCCGTGGCGCGGCGTGGATATCGTGCGGACCGGGCCGGTGCAGCTGCGTTTCCCGCACGTCACGCCGACGCTGTCGCTGCCCGATCTGGCGCACGCCGCGCTGACGGTGAAGATGGAAGCGCGCAACCTCGACGCAGCGGCGCATGAGGCGATCATCACCGGCGAGGTCGCCGGGGTATCGCTGCAGCGGACGATCCATCTCGCCGCGGGCGAAACGCAGACCGTCGCGTTCACGCCGAAGACCGATCCCGCCCTCGACCTCAGCCATCCGAAAGTGTGGTGGCCCGTCGGCATGGGCGCGCAGCCGCTGTATCGCGTTGCAGCTGGCCGCCACCGTCGATGGCGCGACCTCCGACAAGGCTGACGCCGACGTTCGGCATACGCAGCGTCAGCTCGAAGCTGACCCCGCAGGGCTACCGCCAGTTCTTCGTCAACGGCAAGCCGGTGCTGATCCGCGGCGGCGGCTGGGCGCCGGACATGTTCCTGCGCGACGACCCCGCGCGCATGGAGGCCGAGTTCAGTTACGTGCGCAACCTCGGCCTCAACACCATCCGCAGCGAAGGCAAGCTGGAAAACGAGCGCTTCTACGAGCTGGCCGACCGCGACGGCATCATGATGCTGGCCGGCTGGGAGTGCTGCGACAAGTGGGAGTCGGCGGCGAAGACCGGCGGCGCGCCGTGGGATGCCGCGGACATGAAAGTGGCGCAAGCCTCGATGGCGAGCGAAGCGCGCCTGCTGCGCAACCATCCGTCGGTGATCGGCTTCCTGATCGGCAGCGACAACCCGCCGCCGCCGTCGATCGCGAAAATGTATGTCGATACCCTGCACGCCGAAGACTGGTCGCTGCCCATCATCGCGGTGGCCACCGACAAGGGCACGGCCGAGACCGGTCTCTCCGGCATGAAGATGAACGGGCCCTACGCCTGGGTGCCGCCTTCGTACTGGTACGCCGACAAGCTCGGCGGCGCGTTCGGCTTCAATTCCGAAACCAGCGCGGGCGCCGACATCCCGCGACTGGAAGACCTCACCCGCATGCTGTCGCCGCTGGAGCTGGAAGCGCTGTGGAAGCACCCTGAAGTGCGCCAATTCCACGCCGCCGCCGACTGGTCGACCGTTCGCCAGCATCGCGCCGTTCGACACCGCGCTGGCCAAGCGCTACGGCGCGCCGAAGAGCCTCGCCGACTACGTCGCCAAGGCCCAGCTCGACAACTACGACAACGTCCGCGCGCAGTTCGAGGCGTACAACGCGCACCGGGATGCGGCCAATCCGTCGACCGGCGTCATCTACTGGATGCTCAACAACGCCTGGCCGTCGCTGCACTGGCATCTGTACGACTACTTCATGAATCCGGCCGGCGCCTACTTCGGCGCGAAGAAGGCCAACGAGCCGGTGCACATCCAGTATTCGTACGACACGCGCGCGATCGTGCTGGTCAACCAGACGCTCACCGACGAGCATGGCCTGCAGGCGCGCCTCCGCGTGCGCAACCTGGACGGCAGCGTGCGTTACGAGCGGCGTGTGCAGAACATCGACCTGCCCGGCAACGGCGCGCGCCAGGTGGCGACGCTGCCGACGCCGGCCGGCCTGTCGCCGACGTACTTCGTCGAACTGGAACTGGCTTCCGCCGATGCCAGCCCGATCAGCCGCAACGTGTACTGGCTCCCGACGCAACCGGACGAACTCGACTGGGAGCATTCGAACTGGTACCTCACGCCGATGACGCGCTACGCGGATCTCACCGCGCTGCAGTCGCTGCCGGTCGCGACGAGCCAGGTCCAGGCCACGATGCAGCGCGCGGGAGCGGAGCAGGTGGTCACCGTCACACTGACGTCGCCGTCGTCATCCGGCGCCGTGGCACTGTTCCAGCACGTGTCGCTCAAGCGATCTGCCGATGGCGAGCCCGTGCTGCCGATCCTGTGGAGCGACAACGACGTGACGCTGTGGCCCGGCGAATCGATCACCCTGACCGCGCGCTACGCAGGGCAGGCGACGGCGACGCCGGTCGTCGAAGTGAGCGGTTGGAACGTTCCCGCCCGAACTTTCCCGGTCGCCATCCAGCATGCTTCGCAGGAACCGAGCCATTGAACCAGGCAAGCTTTTCATGACGCGCGTGACCATCAACGACGTTGCCCGTGCCGTCGGAACATCGAAGAAGACCATCTCGCGGGTGCTCAACAACGATCCGAACGTGAGCGACTCCATGCGCCAGCGCGTGGTGGATGCCGTCGCCGCGCTCAACTACCGGCCGCTCACCTCGGCGCGCAGCCTGGCGGCCAATCGCTCCTTCATGATCGGCCTGCTGTACGACAACCGTTCGCCCAGCTACATCATGGAAGTGCAGGCCGGCGTGCTGGAAGCATGCGAGGCGCAGCACTACAGCATGATGGTGCAGCCGCTCGTCTCCACGGCGGCGGACTTCGTCGAACGCGTCGAGGACATCCTGTCGCGGCATCGGCCCGACGGGCTGATCCTCACGCCGCCGCTCACCGACCACCCGCAATTGCTCGACTGCCTGCACAGGCAGGCCGTGCCGTTCGCCTCGATCGCGCCGCGCCACCATCCCGAGAACTGCATCGGCGTGATGCTGCGCGAGCGCGAAGCCGCCGCGGCGATGGTGGAACACCTGGTATCGCTCGGTCACCGGCGCATCGCCCACATCGTCGGCGACCTGGAACACGGCGCCGGCGTCTGGCGCCTGGCCGGTTACCGCGACGGCCTCGCGCGCGCCGGGCTGAAGGAGAACCCTGCGTACATGGTGCAGGGCCGGTTCTCCTTCGAGTCGGGCGTGGCCGCCATGCGCCAGCTGCTGGCACTGCCGCAGCGGCCGACCGCCGTCTTCGCGGGCGACGACGACATGGCCGTCGGTGCGATCTGGGCCGCTGCGGAAGCGGGGGTGTCGATTCCCCGCGACGTGTCGATCTGCGGCTTCGACGACACGACCATCGCGACGCAGGTGTGGCCGCCGCTCACCACCATCCATCAACCCGTGCGCGAGATGGGCCGCCGCGCGACCGAGGAACTGCTGCTCCGCGTACTCAACAAGGGCGAGGCCAGGATGGTCGAGGTCGACTACCAGATGCGCATCCGCGCCTCGACGGCGCGCATCGCCTAGCCGATCGCTTTACCATCGGGCGGAGCCCGCCGGGCGTCTTTGCCGCAATCCACGCCACCGCCAGAGGAGAGTGCCCGCATGCCTGCCGCACACGACGTCGCCAAGCCGGCCCGGAAGTTCCACTTCATTTCCGGCCTGCCACGCTCGGGCAGCACGCTGCTGGCCGCCATCCTCAACCAGAACCCGCGCTTTCGCGCCGGCATGACCAGCCCGCTCGCCGACATCATGGGCGTGGTGATCGCCGAGGCCAGCAGCAAGAACGATTTCTCGTTCGACGTCTCCGACGAGCAGCGCGCCGCGATGCTGCGCGGCCTGGTCGAGAACTTCTACGCCGGGCAGGCGGACGCCGGCGTCGTGTTCGACACCAGCCGCCTGTGGTGCAGCCGCATGCCGTTGCTCGACACGCTGTTCCCGGGAGCGAAGGTGATCGCGTGCGTGCGTCAGTTGTCCTGGGTGCTGGACAGCATGGAACGGCTGGTGCGCAAGCAACCGGTCAACGTCAGCAAGGTGTTCCGCTTCGACACCAACACCACCGTGTACTCGCGCGTCGAGGCGCTGACCGATCCGCGCGGCATGGTGGGCTTCGCCTTCCAGGCGACCAAGGACGCGTTCTACGGCCAGTACGCCCCGGGCCATCTGCTGCTGCTGACCTACGAAAGCCTGGTGCGCAATCCCGCTGGCGGCCATGCGCGCGGTCTACCAGTTCATCGGCGAACCCTGGTTCGAGCACGACTTCGACAACATCGCCTTCAGCGCGGACGAGTTCGACGCTCGCGTCGGCATGCCGGGGTTGCACTCAGTGCGGCCGAAGGTGGAGCCGATTGAGCGGACCTCGATACTGCCACGCGAGATTTTTGGTCGGTTCGTCAATGAGTCGTTCTGGATGGATCCGAAGAACAACGTGAGTCAGGTGCCGATCGTGTAGACATCGCGTTTTGACGTCGGACTCGAGACTGAAACGAACCATTACGGACAGTGATGGTCGACTGTCGACGGGAACGCTTATCGGACTTAGCGAGGTTTTGACGAACGTCCGATTTCGACCCGTTGCTGACGGTGACGAACGGCTGCTTTGGGCTAGGCGGGCTGCCCACGACGGTCGGCTCCAGCGGATCTCGTGCATGCCAACCTCGTCCGCCGACCGGTTCGGCCGTTTTGCGGAGGGCCGGCTCTATACTTGCCGAGGGTTGGAGGGGAGCCATGCCGTGGAAGAATTCTTCGCACGCCTGAAAGAACACAAGCTGGTGCAATGGCTGCTGGGCTATGCGGCGGTGGCAGTAGCCTTGATACCCGTGCTGGATATCGTTGCGGCGCAGTTTGGTTGGCCGGAGAGTTTGCGTCGCGGTATTACGCTGGCGCTGATCATGGGTTTCTTCGTGGTGCTGGTGCTGGCCTGGTATCACGGTGAGCGCGGTGCCCAGAAAATGCCGCGCTCGGAGAAGTTGATTTTGGTGGGGCTGATTGTCGTGAGTGGCGTGCTGTTGTGGCGCGTGGCGCCGCGTGCGCAGCAAGCCATGGCGGTGGACAGCAGCGCGGCAAACACCGTTGATGCCAAGGCCATTGCCGCCAAGCCCCCGGCGAAAAATTCGATCGCCGTGATGTCGTTTGCCGACCTCAGCGTAGCGCAGGACCAGGCACTGTTCTCCGAAGGCATGGCCGAGGAAATCCTCAACGCGCTTACCCGGATCAAGAGCCTGCGCGTGCTCGGTCGTAGTTCGTCATTCCAGTTCCAGGGCAAGGACATCCCACCGCAAACAGTTGGCCAGCAACTCGGCGTGGCCCATGTGTTGACTGGCTCGGTGCGCAAGCAGGGCAATGAGCTGCGCATCACGGTGGAATTGGTGCGCACCAGTGACGGCGTGCAGCAGTGGTCGAACCAGTACGACGGCAGACCTGGCCGATGTGTTCAAGCTGCAGGACGCCTGCGCACGAGACGTGGCCAGCGAGCTGGATATCACCCTCAGCGATGCCGGTGCCCGACGTCTGGTCGACAAGGTGACCGACAATTCGCAGGCCTATGCGAAGTTCATCGAGGCGCAGGAACTGGTGACGAAACGGGTGGGTGACAGCCTGCCGCGAGCGATCGCCCTGCTGGATGAAGCGACCGGGCTGGACCCGCATTTCGCACGTGCCTGGTCGACGCTGGCCGTGGCCTACGCCGTGCTTCCCCAATACAGCAACGCCGACTTGGCAGACGAGCTGGCTGGCATCTGATCAAGCAGCACACCGCGCGCTCGCGCTCAATCCGAATGATGCGGATGCTTACGCCGCCCTGAGCTACAACCAGTTCTCGCAGCGGCACTACAGCTCCATGGTGGAACCGATGCAGCGCGCGCTGGAACTGGCACCAGAGAACTCCGCAGTGAGTTACTGGGCGGCGAACGAGCTGGCCGCAATGGGCCGTACCCGCGATGCCGAAACACGGCTTGATGCCGCGCTGGCCAACGACCCCGCCAACCCCCTGTTGTTGTTCTACAAGAGCATGATCCGCTGGCGCGAAGGCGACCAAGCGGGCGCACTCGATTTCATCCACCGTAGCGGCACGGCCGATTCTCCGTTCGGCGAACTGATGCTCGGGTTTTACGACGCGGCGCACGGTGACAAGGAGGGAGCCAAGCGAAGCTTCGCAAGATCCACTCGGCCGCATGGGCACAACGATCCCCGACCAGGAACTGCAGGCAATCTATCTCGGCACGTTTGGCACCGTCAGCCAAAGGCAAATGGCGCTGAAGATCGTCGGTACGCACGCGGGTGATGAGTGGGCACCCACCTTGCTGTTGCAACTGGGTGAAGCGGAACGCTCGTTCGACCTGTACGGGCACGGCCACAGCGGCTCTGTCCGACGCCTACCTCAACTGGCTGTGGCAGCCGGAGCCGTGGTCGCGCAAGGCGCGTCAGGATGCCGCCTTCCAGGGCTTCGCCAAGCGCCTGGGCATGGTCGACTACTGGAAGCGCTACGGCTGGCCGGACCTGTGCGAGCCGGCACTAAGCGCAGGCGAGAACGCATTCACGTGCCAATAAGTACCGATACCGGAATCGGCGCTGTTACACGCACGGCGAACGTCAGCTCTGGGCCGACTTGATTGAAGCGTCGAGTGACGGGTTGTGGCCGGAAGCAGCCGCTTCGAGATAGCCATCCAGCTCATTTCAGAGCGACCTTGAGGCAAAGGAGTCGACATCGTGTCGACTCCTTTGCGGGCCTGTAACGTCCACGGGCTCACCGCCTCACAAGGGAGTGGAGATCAAAATCAAAAGCAACAGCCAGAGCAACGGAACTGAAGTGCACCTGCCCGAGTAGTCGGGCATATGTGGCAAACATGACCTGACCCTGAGGTCTTCTCGAGCAGAGCGGAAAGAATTTGGCGTGCCGCCTCTCTGCCTCGCATTGAGGTGCTCTTCGCACCGGACAAAAAAGACCCGCCCGCGACTCTCCCAGTACCAAACCCGACTCTTTTCCACCGGCGCCTGGCTCGCCGAGTCCCGGCGCCGGGTCTTTTCCAGCCGAGCGTGGCTCTTTTTCGGCGGAGCGTGGTTCCCGCGGGTGCCAGGCCTGGCTCTTTTCCTGCGGCGCTTGGTTCTCTGAGTGCCACGGCCGGCTCTTTTAGTGTGGCGTCTGGCTCCCGGAGTGCCGTGCTTGGGACTCCCGGGTGCCGCGCTCGGCTCTTTCAGTCCCGTTCGACAGGATCCCGGGCCAAGGTCGCGGATGGATTCAATGACCCGCAAACCCAGCCGCTGCCGACTACATTTCTTACCTGTCAACGAGCCATCTTGCCGCGCAACAGTGACGGCGACTACTTTGACGGAATCGTCGACGAGCACGATGGCGCACGGTTCGTTTATGGAGCCGTCGCATTGCTCGTATCGCAACACGGAGCGGCAGCATCGCCATGACGATCTCCTGTGTCGAGACACAATGGGCCTGGTTCGCGCGCGGCGGTCGACGCCATGCGGGCGCGGTGCGCTGGCGATTCGCGAATGAGCTGGAGCGCGAGCACGACGGCCACCACCTCATCGAAGGCGCTGCAGAAGCCCGGCCACCAGACGGGGATGCCCGCATCGGGCGAGAAGCTGTCGTGCACGTAATCCGCAAACCCATGCGCTGCGAAGCCCGCTACCACGACCCACGCCGAGACTCGAAAGCCGATCAAGCAGACGACCGCGACCATTGCGGCGAAGACCGACTCGATGACGATCGCCGAAGGCGAGCCCGCGATCACGGCGAAAAGGACGTCGTAGGTGGCGATCGCGATCAGCGCGGTGGGATAGAACGCCCGGTCATGGTCGAGGCCACCGAGGCGGGCCGCGCCACAGGTCAGAAGCGCCAGCAGGATGCCGATCAGGATGCTCATGGGTGTGGCCTCCCGGCCGGTGCACTGGGTGAAAGCGTTGCGAGGAACGCGCTGAGGTCTTGCACGTCCTGCGTCGACAAACGAATCGGCGCACGGCCGTGGGCATCAGGCCGACTGGAAAGCTCCGTGTGCCCTACGGGTGCCGGCGGTGCCTGCATGTAGTGGTGGATCACGTCCTGCAGCGTCGCGAGCTGGCCGGCATGCATATACGGCGCCCGTTCGGCGACGCCGCGCAGTCCCGGCGTCTTGAATGCGCCCTCGAGCGCGGGGTCATCCTTGGGCATGAACGCCAGTTCGGCGCACTGCCCGTCCCTGGCGTCACTGTAGGGACCCAGGCAGTTGAATTCGTCGCTGGCCACCTGCGCGAGCGCGGCGCGGCGCCCGCGATCCGGCGCCTGGCCCGTACGTGCTGGCACGCCCGTGTTGTGGAAGGACTGGTCGGTCAACAATGGTCCGCTGTGACAACTCACGCACTGGCCTTGACCGATGAACACCCGCAGGCCGCTGACCTCCTCGGAGGTGAGGACCTGCGCCGCCTTCGTATCACCGGCACGCACCGCGCGCACGTACTCGTCGAAGCGCGTGGTCGGATGCCGGAGCGTGCGCTCATAGGCGGCAATGGCCTTGCCCATGTTGGCGTAGGCGCGATTGAGCGCGGTGCGCGTGGCGGGATCGAGCGCGTCCCACGCGGCATGTTGCTCGGGCGTGCCCAGGGGGCCTGCTTCAGCCGGCAGTGCACTGACATCCGGCAAGGGGCCGAACAGCGCGCCGTAAGGCGTGGCGTAATGGGTCGCCAACTGGCGGACATAGCCCACGCGCGTGCCGCCATGCTCAGCCCCATCCTCGAGCGGCCCCAGAGCCTGCGCCCACAGGCTGTCCTTGCGACCGTCCCAGAACATCCACGGGCTGTAGACCGCATCGACGATCGGCATCGACCGTCGATGCCCGGTGCCCACCCCGTGCCCCACGGGCAGACCATCCTGGAAACCCTTGGCCGGGTTGTGACAGCTCGCGCACGACACCGCGCCGTTGCGGCTGAGTCGCGTGTCGAAGAAGAGCTGCCGACCCAGCGCGATCGCGGCCGGATTACCGTCGAATCGATTCGATGGGTCCTTCACGACGGTGCGGCAGCTGATCCAGACCGAGGGACGAGAGCACCTCCATCTCGGCCGGGCTCCAGGCGCGCGAATCAGTGCGCGGCGAGGCGGCGGCGGCCACCAGCAGCGGCACCACCGCGAGCAGTAGATAGACACGACGTAACGGCTTCATGGCGGCCAGTCCGTAACGTCAGCGCGAAGCCGTCGAGGTGCCGACGACGGTGTTGAACGTCACCGTGTCGCTGACACCCGCCGCATCGATCTTCAGGCGGATCTCCCACCAGCCGCTCATGCTGAACTTCATGCCTTCGATCAGGTAAGTACCGTCAGACAGCTCGCGGGTCACTCGCGGCTGCGTCGGAAGGCCGTGGCCGTGCTGTGGCATGCCGCCATCGACGTCGATGTGCGCGTGCGCGATGGGCTGGCCCGCCGCATCGGTGAGCCTCACCTGCCAGGAATGGATCTTGTTGATCGCAGCCGGCGTCGAAGGCGGCTCGAGCTCGGCGACGAACGTGTTGTGCACGCTCGCGTGCTTCATGCTGAGGTCGAGGTGATCGGGAACACTGGCGCAGCCGGTTGAGACGGAGACGACGGCGATGAGGAAAGAGGCAGCGAGATGGCGGTTCATGGCGTTTGTCCTGGACGGTGGCGTCGGTACACGGGACGTGCGACGCCGTTCGCGCCTTGCGGCACGGAAGGTTGAGACGAAAGAAAAAGCGGGGCCGGCCGGCGACCGAACCTCAGTCGGCGGGTGTTCGCTCGTGACTGGAAAAGCGGTCGCGGCAGACCTTTGGCCCGACGCCGAACTGGCGCTGGAAGGCACGACGGACCGCCTGCTCGTCGCCGTAGCCGACGTGATCGGCAATCGCCTTGAGCGGCAACGCGCTGGCCTCGAGCGCCCGGCATGCGGCCTCAAGCCATATCGATCGCGACCTGATGCCCAAAGTCGTCTTCGATCAGCGCGAGCGTCATGTCGATGCCGGCGGTGACACCGGCCGACGTCCACAGCGCCCCGTCACGGACGCAGCTCGGCGGGTGAAACGACTCCCGCCAACCGCCGATCTCACTCCGGACATCGGCCGAGATCGCCAAGGTATCGACGAGCGCCGTATCGAGGGCGAAGATGGCCAGGTGGTACGACGTACCGAAGTCTCAGCGGCTGCGGGAGCGGACCTGACGCTTCAGCGTGGGCTGCAGGTGCAAGGCTTGGCCGATTGGCAGCCGCAACCGCAGGTCGACGGGGCAGCGGCCGGGGTACGGCAACCGCAGGTGCAGGACGCGCCCGTGCAGGGCTTGCAAGCGCAGGGGGATTTTTCGGTGTTCATCGGAGAGTTCCTGGTAGGCGTGAGCCGGAAGTGGCCCACGGCGGACAGTTTGGGTATCTCCCCACTTCGAATCTTGAATTTTCGGGCTGACCTTTCAGAAACGGACATGACCACCGACCATGCACCCCCAGAACGCCGCAAGCGCCCGATCGCAGGCGTCGGCCGCATTGTCGTCTGGCCCGGCGCCAGCGTCTGGATCGGACGCCACGTGGGGGCGGTCCCCGACCACGCGCACCACGCGCTCCAGATCTCACTCGCGATTGAGGGGCAGTTTCGCATCCAGGCAGCGGGATGGCCCGATTGGCTCGAGACCGAATCGGCTGTAGTCATGCCGGATCGTACTCATCGCCTCGACGGATGCGGCACCTCCGTCGCCACGCTGTTCGTCGAACCCAATTCGATACAGGGCGCCGCAATCAGGCAGCGCTTTGGACACCTCGACATCGGGAGGCTTACCGCGGTGGAAGCCGAACTCGCGGTTGCCGGCCTGCGCGAGCAATACGAAGCCGACGCGCCCGACGCCGTTCTCGCGCAATACGCCCAGGGCGCCATCTGCCGCGTTGCGGGTGATCCGCGTGCGGCGCCGGAATCGGATCCGCGTATCACCACTGCACTGTCGTGGATGCGGGAGCGTCTCGCGACGCCGCTGCGGCTGCAGGAGGTTGCGGAGGCTGTGCATCTCTCGCCGGGACGCTTTCGCCATCTGTTCGTGGCGCAAACCGGCACATCATTTCGAGCATGGCTTCTTTGGGCGCGCGCCGAAGCCGCGATCGCAGCCGCAACCCGCGGTACACCGTGGACGGACGCCGCTCAGGATGCAGGCTTTGCCGATGCCGCCCACTTCACCCGCACATGCCGGCGGGTGTTCGGTATCGCCCCCACGATGCTGGTCTTCCAGGAGCCAGGTGCGCATTCCGGTTCAACTGACCAACCGTTCCGGTAATTGCGGACCAACGTACGGGTGCTGACCGCGTCCCCATGGGAAAGGATGACCCGTAGGTCCGCTTCTGGCCGAAGCCGCCATCGAAACGATTTGGCGCCTGCCTCGCTTGTCATGCCACTCCCCGACGCCCACTGGCAGAACTCGCGAGCCAAGTCATCCGTGACTTTTCACTGCACGAGAATCTCGTCGGTGAACAGATGGGCCGGCTTCCCGGCGCCCTCGTGGCCGGGCGGGAGCATGCCGTAGTTCTGCGCGGTGACGCGCAGGTAGCGCGCGGTCACCGGCGCGGCGGTTTCGAAGCGCACGGTGCGTATCGTCGCGCGCAGGTCCATCGGGTCCACGGCGATCGGCGTCGACTGCAGCGTGCGCCAGGTCTTGCCGTCATCCGACACGGCGAAGGTGACGCGGCGCGGCAGCAGCGCCCATGAGCCGCTCTGCTGCAGGAAGCGCATCTGGATGCTGTGGAACGGCGTGGCGGGCTGCAGGTCGAGGATGGCGTCGAGGTCGGTGCCGCGCCAGCCGACCCACAGGCCATCGTTGAAGTCGTCGTCGCCGATCACGCCGTCGACCAGTTGCGTGGCGGTGCCGGCGTAGTGCGGGTCGGGGGCGGTGAGGTAGTTGATCGGCTTGCCCAGCGCCTTGTTGTCGACGCTCTGGAACGTCTGGCTGGGCAGGTACGGCACGCCGTGGCGGAAAGGCGCGATCTTGAGCGTGGCCGGCACGTAGCGGTCCAGCACGTCGCCGAAGGCGGGCGATTGCGCGGTCGGCTCGCTGCCGTCCACGGTGTAGTGCAGCGCGATGTCGTCGAAGCCGCGCGCGGCGCGCACGCGCCAGCGGTGGTGGGGCGCGTTGAAATCGAGCTTGTAGTCGACCAGGTTGCGGTCTTCCGGGCCGTAGGCGATGTGGCGGTCGTCCAGCCACGGGTAGTGCGCGCGCACGCGCCGCTGGAAGTCGGCGTAGTCGCGGGCGTCGGGGTTCCACAGCCGCTCGGCCAACGCGAGCACGCGCGGATAGAGCATCGCTTCCAGGTTGCGCGGCGTGACGCGCTCGCTCCACAGCGGCGCCTCGGCGCCGAGCAGCTGGTCCTGGTGGCCGGCGTAGGCCGGCGCGGCGAACGGGTCGATGCGGTAGATGTCCTGCGTGGTGAGCTCTTCGATCGGCGTGTCCAGGTAGAACGGCCCGGCCACGATCAGCCGGTTGCCGTTGGCCAGTGCCTTGGCCGCCTCGGCGTCGCCGCGCCACATTTCCACCACGGCGTGGCGGTCGGCGCCGCCTTCGAGGATCTCGTCCCAGCCGACCAGCGTCTTGCCGCGCGCTTCGAGGTCGCGCTGGATGCGCTGCACGAACCAGCTCTGCAGCGCCTCGACGTCGGCCAGTCGCTCGTCATGCATGCGCTGTTGCGAGGAAGCGCTTGCTGCCCATTGCTGCTTGGGCACCTCGTCGCCGCCGATATGGATGTACGGCGCGGGGAACAACGCGGCCACCTCGTCGAGCACGTCGTGCAGGAACGCAAACGTCGCCTCGTCGCCCGCGCAGTAGATGTCGGTGAACACGCCCCAGGTGGCCGGCACCGCAATCGGCTGCTTCGGGCAGGACAGCGACGGGTAGGCCGCGACCGCCGCCGACGCATGGCCGGGCATCTCGATCTCCGGCACCACCATGACGTTGCGCTGGCGCGCGTATTCGACGATGTCGCGGATGTCCTGCTGGGTGTAGAAGCCGCCGCTGCGGCTGCCGTCGGACTCGCTGCGCCAGGCGCCGATGCTGGTGAGCTTCGGGTATTTGCGGATCTCGATGCGCCAGCCCTGGTCGTCGGTCAGGTGCCAGTGCAGCACGTTGAGCTTGTAGCGCGAGAGCAGGTCGATCTGCTGCTTGAGCAGCGGCACCGGGATGAAGTGCCGCGCCGCGTCGAGCATGACGCCGCGCCAGGCGTAGCGCGGCGCGTCGTCGATGCGCACGGCCGGGATGACGAGCGTGGCGTGACGCCCGGGCGGCAGCAGTTGCCGCAGCGTCTGCACGCCCCAGAACAGGCCGCGGTCGTCGGCCGCCGCGATCTCGACGCGCTGCGGCGTGACGCTCAGCCGGTAGGCCTCCTCACCGTGCACGGAAGGATCGGTGCGCAGTTCGATGGATGGCCGTTTTGTGGCGGTACCTGTGCGCAGCTCGATGCCGCTTTGCTCGCGGATGCCGTCGCGCAGGAATGCGGCGATTTCCTGCGCGCGGCGATCGGCCGGCGCGACGATGCGCACGTTGCGGTTCAGCGCAAAGCTGCCGTGGCCTGCCGCGACGTGGTCCGGTTGCGGGATGACTGCCGCTTGCGCATGCGCTACCTGGGCGAACGCCGGGAACGCGAGAAGCATCAGGGCAAGGACGTGTCTGCGCATGGCCGGTCTTCCTGGAAGGTCGTGGCTTGCTCGTACGGTGCAGCGATGCTGGTGCGGGGCTCACGGTAAATCAAGCGACGAAGCAGGCGGAGGAGACGCCCAGGCTGCCGTCGGGCGCGCAAGCAGCAGTTTCGAGAGCGGGAACGACAACGGGCGCCGAAGCGCCCGTTGTTTACCGACATGGCCAACCCGCTTACAGCGAGTAGTACATCTGGAATTCCAGCGGATGCGTGCTGGCGCGATACCTGGTGACTTCCTTCATCTTCACCTCGATGTAGGCGTCGATGAAGTCGTCGGTGAACACGCCGCCGGCCTTGAGGAAGTCGCGATCCTTGTCCAGCGCTTCCAGCGCGGCGTCGAGGCTGGAGCAGACCTGCGGGATGTTCTTCTCTTCTTCCGGCGGCAGGTCGTACAGATCCTTGTCGGCCGGTGCGCCCGGATCGATCTTGTTCAGGATGCCGTCGAGGCCGGCCATCATCAGCGCGGTGAACACCAGGTAGCCGGAGTTCATCGGGTCGGGGAAGCGCACCTCGATGCGGCGGCCCTTCGGGCTGGCCACGTACGGGATGCGGCAGCTCGCCGAGCGGTTGCGCGCCGAGTAGGCCAGCATCACCGGCGCCTCGAAGCCCGGCACCAGGCGCTTGTAGCTGTTGGTGGTGGAGTTGGCGAACGCGTTGATCGCGCGCGCGTGCTTGAAGATGCCGCCGATGTACCACAGCGCGGTCTGCGATCAGGCCGCCGTACAGATCGCCGGCGAACAGGTTCTCGCCGTTCTTGGCCAGCGACTGGTGCACGTGCATGCCGCTGCCGTTGTCGCCGACCAGCGGCTTGGGCATGAAGGTGACGGTCTTGCCGTTCTGGTGCGCCACGTTCTTGATGACGTACTTCATCGTCATCAGCTCGTCGGCCTTCTTCACCAGCGTGTTGAACTTGACGCCGATCTCGCACTGGCCCGCGTTCGCCACTTCGTGGTGATGCACTTCGACGGTCTGGCCGAGCGACTCCAGCACCTTGCACATGTCCGCGCGCAGGTCACCCAGCGAATCGACCGGGCTGACCGGGAAGTAGCCGCCCTTCACGCCCGGACGGTGGCCGGTGTTGCTGCCGTCGTACTTGTAGCGCGACGACCACGCCGCTTCCTCGGAACCGATCTCGTAGAACACGCGGCCCGGATCGTTCTGCCAGCGCACCGAGTCGAAGATGAAGAATTCCGGCTCCGGCCCGAAGAACGCGGTGTCGGCGATGCCGGTGGATTTCAGGAACGCCTCGCCGCGCTTGGCGATCGAGCGCGGGTCGCGGCCGTAGGCCTGCATCGTGCGCGGCTCCAGCACGTCGCAATGCAGGATCAGCTGCACGTGCGCGCTGAACGGATCGAGGTGGGCGGTATCCGGATCGGGCAGCAGCACCATGTCCGACTCGTTGATGCCCTTCCAGCCGGTGATCGAGGAGCCGTCGAACATCTTGCCGTCCTCGAACGTCGACTCGTCGATCGCGTGGGCCGGGAAGGTGACGTGGTGATGCACGCCGAGCATGTCGGCGAAGCGGAAGTCGACGAACTCGACCTCGTGTTCCTGGATCAGGTCGAGCACTTTGTTGGCGGACATGGCGGAGCCTCGGGAGGGAAAGGGAATGAATGCTGTTTAGCAAAGCCTGTGCCATGGCGCGAAATGCGTTGCGCACAGGGATGGGAGCGAAGTCGGGCTGGTCGGCGAACAGGCACGATAGCACCAACGTCAGACCTGACTTTCGCATGATTTGCACTAAGCTGGTGCGTTCGGCGTCGCCCATCGCCCTCTGCGCCTGCAATGTCCGTAAGCTATGCCGCTTCCGCCGGCCTTGCCGTCGGCACGATCCAACCTCTCACTGGAACCTGCCCGTGACCGATCTGCTCCACGTCATCCTGCTCGGCATCATCGAAGGCATCACCGAATTCCTGCCGATCTCCAGCACCGGCCACCTGCTGATCGCCGAGAAGTTCGGGCTGGGCGCGCGCTCGGACCTGTTCAACATCGGCATCCAGGCCGGCGCGATCCTGGCGGTGACGCTGATCTACTGGACGCGCATCTGGCAGCTGCTGACGCAATGGCGCGAGCCGGCCAATCGCGACTACCTGCTGAAGCTGATCGTGGCCTTCCTGATCACCGCGGTGCTCGGCTTCATCGCGGTGAAGCTAGGGCTTCAAGCTGCCCGAGACGGTGACGCCGATCGCGTGGGCGCTGGTGATCGGCGGCCTCTGGATGATCGCGGCCGAAGCGGCTCGCCGGCGCGCAGCCCGACCGCAGCGAGGTGACCTGGCGCGTGGCGATCCTGGTCGGCATCGCGCAGATGATCGCCGGCATCTTTCCCGGCACCTCGCGCTCGGCCGCCACGATCTTCGCGGCGATGCTGGCCGGCACCAGCAACCGCGCGGCGGCCACCGAGTTCGCCTTCCTGGTCGGCATCCCGACCATGTACGCGGCGACCGGCTACGAGTTGCTGAAGGTGCTGAAGAACGGCGGCGCCGCGCACGAGGACTGGACCGCGCTGGTCGGTCGGTTTCGTGGTCTCGGCGATCGTGGCCTTCATCGCGGTGAAGTGGCTGCTCGGCTACATCCGCACGCACCGCTTCACGCCGTTCGCGATCTACCGCATCGTGTTCGGCATTGCGCTGCTCGTGCTGATTCCCGCCGGCGGCTGATCCCTCTAGGCGACCTCGGCCAGCACCTTTTCGCCGAGCCGTTTCGGCGCGGCCTTCGCTGCGCCGACCGCGCACTGGCCGGGCTGGTTGGTGCGGTCGAACAGCTCGCGTACCCACTCGATGAAGGCCTGCACGCGGGCCGACAGGTGCTTCTTCTGCGGGTAGACGATCCACACCGGCTTGCCGGTCGAGTTGGTGTCGGTCATCACCAGCTCGAGCATGCCCTTCTCCAGCATGCACGCGGCCAGCATGCGCGGCACCTGGGTGATGCCCAGCCCCGCCGCCACCGCCTGCAGCACCGATTCGCCATCGTTGATCAGCATGTGCGCGTCGATGTCCACGCTCATCTGTCCGCCCGGCGTGTCGAACTGCCACTGGCGCGGACGCCCGTTCGGGTAGACGTAGTTGATGCAGCGGTGATCCTTTAGGTCCTCGATGCTGCGCGGCGCACCGTACTTGCGCAGGTATTCCGGCGAGGCGCACACCACGTTGCTGAGGTAGCCGATCTTGCGCGCGATCAGGCTGGAATCCTCCAGCTGGCCGACCCGGATGGCGCAGTCCAGGCCCTCGCCATTGAGATCCATCGGCATGTCGCTCATCGACAGCTCCAGCCGGATGTCCGGGTAGCGCTGCTCGAATTCGGTCAGGCGGGGAATCACGCGCGGCGCGGCCTACCGACAGCGAAATGCCCACCCGCAGCTTGCCGGTCGGCTTGCGGTTGGAGAAGTTCAGCGCCTCGGTCGCCTCGGCCAGGTCGGCGAGGATCTCCTTGCAGCGGGCATGGAAGGAGGCGCCGTCGTCGGTCAGGCGCAGCGAGCGGGTCGAGCGGAACAGCAGGCGAGCGCCGAGCTGGGTTTCCAGCCGCGCCACCGCGCGGCTGACGCCGGAGGGAGTCATGCCCAGCTGGGCGGCGGCCGCGGCGAAACTCTTGGCCTCGACCACGCGGACGAAGGTCGAAATGGCGGAAAAGTCTTCCATTGTTTCAATTCCTCGTCGATTCGTGACTGTGGCGCACGAGTGTAATGCGCAAGAAACGGATTTTCTATACCGCGAAGTACATCTATTCTCTCGCCCCTTCGCCGGACGACTTGCGTCCGACGACCAAGATTCTGGGAGCGCGAGATGAAAAAACAATGGATGCTGGGCCCTCTGATTGCTGCTGGCGTGCTGGGCAGCTGGGTTCTCCTGCACGGCAACAACAGCCAGGCGCAAACGCCCGCTGGCGCTGCCCCGCCTGAAGTCACCGTGGCGCAGGCGCTGAGCCGCAAAGTCAGCGACAGCGCCGAATTCACCGGCCGGCTGCAGGCGGTCAATACGGTGCAGGTGCAGCCGCGGGTCGGCGGCTTCGTGGAGTCGGTACATTTCCAGGAAGGCGCGCTGGTGCACAAGGGCGACGTGCTGTTCCAGCTCGACGCGCGCCCGTACCAGGCCGAAGTCGACCGGCTCAGCGCCAACCAGGCCCAGGCCAAGGCCGAACTGAGCCTGGCCGAAACCAACCAGCGCCGCGCCCAGATGCTGCTGGCCCAGCACGCGATCGCGCAGCAGGAAGCCGACCGCCAGGCCACCACCGCGCAGAGCGCACGCGCCCAACTGAGCGCCGCCACCGCCGCGCTGGCCGCGGCACGATTGAACCTCGACTTCACCCAGGTTCGCTCGCCGATCGAGGGCCGCGTCAGCAATGCCCGCGTCACCCCCGGCAACCTGGTCACCAGCAGCGACGTGCTGACCAGCGTGGTCTCGGTGAACCCGGTCTACGTCTACTTCGACGTGGACGAGCAGACCTGGCTCAAGCTCGATCACCTGCGCAGCGGCGCGGCCAAGGCCGGGCGCAGCGCCCGCATCGAGGCGGCGATGGGGCTGGCCGACGAACCCGGCCATCCGCATGAGGGTCGCCTGGACTTCGTCGACAACCAGTTGCACACCGGCTCCGGCACGATGCGATTGCGCGCGGTGTTCGACAACGCCGACGGCCTGTACACACCCGGCCTGTATGCCCGCGTGCAGCTGCAGAGCGGCCAGGCCAGGCCGCGCGTGCTGGTGGACGATCGCGCGATCGGCACCGACCTCGGCAACCAGTTCGTCTACGTGGTCGGCAAGGACCGCAAGGTGCAGTACCGCAAGGTCGACACCGGCGCGCTGTTCCATGGCCTGCGCGTGATCGAAAGCGGCCTGGACGCCGAACGACGTGGTGATCGTCAACGGCCTGCAGCGCGTGCGTCCCGGCGCCGAGGTGAATCCGCAGAAGGTGGCGATGTCGTATCGCCTGGACAGCGCGGACAAGGCGCTGGTCGAGCGCGACACGCCGGACCGCCGATTCGCGCACGGCGCAGACGAGCGCGGCAGCACCAGGACGCCGCAGGGTTGAACGAGACGCCCGCACAACGGTAGCTCAAAGCGTTCCCGCAAAAAGCCAAAAGACCGAAGCCGCCACGCGGCTTCGTCGAGGATCCATTGCATGAAAAACATCGCCCAATTCTTCGTCGACCGGCCGATCATGGCCGCCGTGCTGTCGCTGCTGTTCGTGATCACCGGCTCGCATCGCGGTGTTCAAGCTGCCGATCAGCGAATACCCGGAAGTGGTGCCGCCGACCGTCGTGGTGCGCGCCGCCTATCCCGGCGCCAACCCCAAGGTGATCGGCGAAACCGTCGCCACGCCGCTGGAGCAGCAGATCAACGGCGTCGAGGGCATGCTCTACATGTCCTCGCAGGCGACCAGCGACGGCGCGCTGACGCTGACCGTGACGTTCGCGCTCGGCACCGACCTCGACAACGCCCAGGTGCAGGTGCAGAACCGCGTGGCGCAGGCGCTGCCGCAAGCTGCCGGAGGAAGTGCAGCGGCTCGGCGTGACCACGCAGAAGAGTTCGCCCGACCTCACCATGGTCGTGCATCTCACCTCGCCGGACCAGCGCTACGACATGCTGTACCTGTCGAACTACGCGCGCCTGCACGTCAAGGACGAGCTGGCGCCGGCTCGACGGCGTCGGCGACGTGCAGATCTTCGGCGCCGGCGACTACTCGATGCGCGTCTGGCTGGATCCGGAGAAGCTCGCCGCAGCGCTCGCTCACCGCCGGCGACGTGATCAACGCGATCCGCGAGCAGAACGTGCAGGTCGCCGCCGGTGCGCTGAGCGCGCCGCCCGGCCCGAGCAACGCGGCGTTCCAGCTCAACATCAACACGCGCGGGCCGGCTGGTCAGCGAGGACGAGTTCGGCAACATCATCGTGCGCACCGGCGCCAATGGCGGCGTCACGCATCTGCGCGACGTCGCCCGGGTCGAGCTCGGCTCGAACAACTACGCGCTGCGCTGCCTGCTCGACAACAAGCCGGCGGTGGCGCTGCCGATCTTCCAGCGGCCGGGCTCCAACGCGATCCAGATCTCCGACGAAGTGCGCGCCACGATGGCGGAGCTGAAGAAGGATTTCCCGCAGGGCGTCGACTACTCGCATCGTCTACGACCCGACCGTCTTCGTGCGCGGCTCGATCGAGGCGGTGGTGCACACGCTGCTCGAGGCGATCCTGCTGGTGGTGCTGGTGGTGATCCTGTTCCTGCAGACCTGGCGCGCCTCGATCATCCCGCTGGTGGCGGTGCCGGTGTCGCTGATCGGCACGTTCGCGGTGATGCTAGCTGCTCGGCTTCTCGCTCAACGCGCTGTCGCTGTTCGGCCTGGTGCTGGCGATCGGCATCGTGGTCGATGACGCGATCGTGGTGGTGGAGAACGTCGAGCGCAACATCGAGCTCGGGCATGTCGCCGCGCGAGGCCACGCGCGCAGGCGATGCGCGAGGTCACCGGGCCGATCGTCGCGACCGCGCTGGTGCTGTGCGCGGTGTTCGTCCCGACCGCCTTCATCAGCGGCCTCACCGGCCAGTTCTACCGCCAGTTCGCGCTGACCATCGCGATCTCCACGGTGATCTCGGCGTTCAACTCGCTGACCCTGTCGCCCGGCGCTGGCCGCCGTGCTGCTGAAGGGCCACGACGCGCCGAAGGACCGCCTCGACCCGCGGCATCGACCGCGCGTTCGGCTGGCTGTTCCGGCCGTTCAACCGCGTCTTCGATCGCGGCTCGGACGCGCTACGTCGGCGGCGTCAAGCGCATCGTCGGCAAGGGCAAGCTGGCGCTGGTGGTCTACGCCGGCCTGATCGCGCTGACCGGGTTCGGCTTCGCGCACGTGCCGACCGGCTTCGTGCCGGCGCAGGACAAGCAGTACCTGGTGGCGTTCGCGCAGCTGCCCGACGCGGCCTCGCTCGATCGCACCGAGGACGTGATCCGGCGCATGAGCGACGATCGCGCTGAAGCAGCCGGGCGTGGAGCACGCGGTCGCGTTCCCCGGCCTGTCGATCAACGGCTTCACCAACAGCACCGAACGCCGGCATCGTCTTCGTCACCGCTGAAGCCGTTCGAGGAACGCCGCGAGCGCGGAGCTGTCGGCCGGCGCGATCGCCGGTGCGCTGAACCAGAAGTTCGCGGCGATCCAGGACGCGTTCATCGCGGTCTTCCCGCCGCCGCCGGTGCAGGGCCTGGGCACGATCGGCGGCTTCCGCCTGCAGATCGAGGACCGCGGCGACCGCGGCTTCGACGAGCTGTACAAGCAGACGCAGAACCTGATCGCGGCGAGCCAGAAGGAGCCCGCGCTCGCCGGCCTGTTCTCCAGCTTCCAGGTCAGCGTGCCGCAGATCGACGCCGACGTCGACCGCGAGAAGGCCAAGGCCGAAGGCGTGGCGCTCGGCGACGTCTTCGAGACGATGCAGGTCTACCTGGGCTCGCTCTACGTCAACGACTTCAACCGCTTCGGCCGCACCTACCAGGTCAACGTCGCAGGCCGACCCGGCGTTCCGCCATGACGCCGGAGGACATCGCTGCAGCTGAAGACGCGCAACGCGCAGGGCGAGATGGTGCCGCTGGGCTCGTTCGTCACCGTGCAGCGAGAGCGCCGGCCCGGATCGCGTGCAGCACTACAACGGCTACCTCACCGCCGAGATCAACGGCGGCCCGGCGCCGGGCTACAGCTCCGGCCAGGCGCAGGCGGCGATGGAGAAGCTGCGCGAAGGACAACCTGCCCAACGGCATGAGCTTCGAGTGGACCGAGCTGACCTACCAGCAGATCCTCGCCGGCAACACCGCGATCCTGCGTCTTCCCGCTGTGCGTGCTGCTGGTGTTCCTGGTGCTGGCCGCGCAGTACGAAAGCTGGTCGCTGCCGCTGGCGGTGATCCTGATCGTGCCGATGTGCCTGCTGTCGCGCGATTGCCGGCGTGTGGCTCAGCGGTGGCGACAACAACATCTTCACCCAGATCGGCCTGATCGTGCTGGTCGGGCTGGCGTGCAAGAACGCGATCCTGATCGTCGAGTTCGCCCGCGAACGCCAGCATCGAAGGCATGAGCCGCTGCGAGGCGGTGCTGGAAGCGTGCCGCCTGCGCCTGCGCCCGATCCTGATGACCTCGTTCGCCTTCATCATGGGCGTGGTGCCGCTGGTGACCTCGCACGGCGCCGGCGCCGAGATGCGCCACGCGATGGGCGTGGCGGTGTTCTCCGGCATGCTCGGCGTGACCTTCTTCGGCCTGATCTACACGCCGGTGTTCTACGTACTGATTCGCGCCCTGGTCGAGCGCCGCGAAGCGCGCGCGGCGAACGCGCCGCGGCGCACGCGCTGCCGGCGCTGGAGAACCACTGATGAAAACGATGCTCAAGGTGGCCGCGCTCGCCGCGGCCCTGGCCCTCGCCGGCTGTGCCAGCGTGGGTCCGAACTACCACGAAGTGAAACCCGCCGCGCCGCAATTGCAGGGCCTCGATGCCGCGCAGGAAAACAACGCGCAGTTCCAGGCCGCGTGGTGGAAGCAGTTCAACGATCCCGTGCTGGACGCGTTGATCCAGCGTGCCGCGGCCAACAACCTCGACCTGCGCATCGCGGTGGCGCGCCTGCATGAATCGCGGGCGCTGCTCAGCGGCGCCAAGTCCGATCAGTTGCCGACGATCGACACCGACGTGAACTACACGCGCAGCCGTGGTCAGCAACCGGGCTTCGGCGACGCAGCGGCAGACGATGACCACGTACCAGGCCGGCTTCGATGCGTCGTGGGAGCTGGACCTGTTCGGCGGCGTGCGCCGTTCGGTGGAAGCCTCCGGTGCCGATCTCGGCGCCAGCGAGGCGGCGCTGCACAACGCGCAGGTCAGCCTGCTGGCCGAAGTCGCGCGCAATTACTTCGAATTGCGCGGCAGCCAGCTGCGGCTGGACATCGCCCGGCGCGACATCGAAAGCCAGCAGCAGACCGTGCACCTGACCGACGTGCGCCAGCAGCTCGGCTCCGGTTCGGAGCAGGACGTGGCCAGCGCGAAGGCGCGCCTGAGCCGCGGTGCAGGCGCAGCTGCCGCTGCTGCAGACCCAGGCCAGCGCCAGCGAATTCCGCCTCGCCGTGCTGCTCGGCGAACGCCCGGGCGAGCTCGACATCGACGTCTCGCCGAAGAGCTTCACCCCGATCGCGATCAGCCTGCCGATCGGCGATGCCGGCGACGTGCTGTCGCGCCGTCCGGACGTCCGGATGGCCGAACGCGAATACGCCGCCGCCACCGCGCGCATCGGCGTGGCCAAGGCGGATTTCTTCCCGCACATCACGCTGGGCGGCTTCCTCGGCTTCCTGTCCGGTCGCAGCAACGACTTCGGCAGCCCGGCCACCCGCGCGTGGTCGCTGGCGCCGAGCATCAGCTGGCCCGGCCTGAACGTGCAGCGCGTGCGCGCCAACCTGCATGCCAGCGAGGCGCGCGCCGATGCGGCGCAGGCGAACTACCAGCAGTCCGTGCTGCTGGCGATCGAGGACATCGACAACGCGGTCACCGGCTTCAACCAGCAGCGCGTGCGCGTCGATCACCTGATCGAGCAGGGCACGCAGAGCAAGCGCGCCGCCGACCTGGCCCGCGTGCGTTACCAGGAAGGCGCCACCAGCTTCCTCGAACTGCTCGATGCCGAACGCACCCAGCTCGCCGCCGAAGACGATCTGGCCCAGGCCGAGGCGGCGATCAACACCCGCGCGGTGGCGCTGTACAAGGCGCTCGGCGGCGGCTGGCAGGCCTGCGGCGACGAGCATTGCGGCGCCGTGGCCAAGGCGGACGCCGCGCCATGAGCCGGCCGGCCCGTCGCGTGCCGGTCACGGCGACCGCGCCGGTGTATCGCGTGGCGCTGGTCACGGGCGCCAATCGCGGCACTCGGCTTCGAGGTGGCGCGCCAGCTCAGCGAACGCGGCATGACCGTGCTGCTCGGTGCGCGCGATCTCGACAAGGGCCTGCACGCGGCACGCAAGCTCGCCGGTGCGCCCGGCGAGGTGATCGCGGTGCAGCTCGACGTCACGCAGCAGGACCAGGTCGACACGCTGGCGCGCTGGATCGAGATCACCTACGGCCGGCTCGACGTGCTGGTCAACAACGCCGGCGCGCCTTACGACCCCGCGATGCGCCGGCCACCGCCGACATCGCGCCGGTGCGCGATGCGATGGAAACCCATCTGTTCGGCAGCTGGCGGCTGTGCAGCGCGATGCTGCCGCTGATGCGTCGGCACCGCTACGGCCGCATCGTGAACGTCTCCAGCGGCTGCGGCGCGAGCACCACCGACAGCGCCAGCTGTCCGGCCTATCGGACCTCCAAGGCGGCGCTGAACACGCTACACGCGCGCGCTGGCCGCCGAACTCGACGGCAGCGGCATCGCGGTCAACGCGGTGTGCCCCGGCTGGGTCGCCACCGACATGGGCGGCGCCGGCGGGCGACCGGTCGGCCGATGGCGCGGCCGGGATCGTGTGGGCCGCCTGCCTGCCGAACCCGCTCACCGGCGGCTTCTTTCGCGATGGCCAGCGCATCGCCTGGTAACTTTCAGCATCGCCCGGGTAGGATCCCTGCACAGGAATTCGTATATGCCCCAGAACGACACGATCAATCGCCGCATCCTGCTTGCCGCCCGCCCGCGAGGCCTGCCGACGGCGCAGGATTTCCGTCTCGAGCAGACGCCGATTCCCGAGCCCGCCGACGGCCAGGTGCTGCTGCGTACCCTGTATCTCTCGCTCGATCCCTACATGCGCAACCTGATGGATGAGGGCGGGACGAGCTACGCAGCGGCGATACCGCTGGGCGACCCGATCGTCGGCGGCACGGTCAGCCGCGTGGTCGCTTCGCGCCATGCGCAGTTCCGTCCCGGCGACCTGGTGCTCGGCAACGCCGGCTGGCAGGACTACGCGCTGGCCGGCGGCAGCGAGCTCACGCCGCTGGCCGAAACCGCGCAGCCCTCGTTGGCGCTGGGCGGGCTGGGCATGCCCGGCTTCACCGCCTACGTCGGCCTGCTCGACATCGGCCAGCCGCGGCCGGGCGACACCGTGGTGGTGGCCGCGGCGACCGGCGCGGTCGGTGCGGTGGTGGGGCAGATCGCGCGGCTCAAGGGCGCGCGTGTGGTCGGCATCGCCGGCGGTGCCGACAAGTGCCGGTACGCGGTCGACGAACTCGCCTTCGACGCCTGCCTCGACCATCGCGCGCCGGCGCTGGCCGAGCGCCTCGCCGCAGCCTGCCCGGGCGGCATCGACGTGTACTTCGAGAACGTGGGCGGCGCGGTGTTCGATGCCGTGCTGCCGTTGCTCAACCTCGGCGCGCGTGTGCCGGTATGCGGCCTGATCGCGCACTACAACGACCGGCAGGCGCCCGCCGGGCCGGACCGGCGGGCGCAGCTGATGTCGACCGTGTTGCAGAAGCGCATCCGCCTGCAGGGCTTCGTCATCCTCGACCACTACGGCGAGCGCTTCGAGGCGTTCCGTCGCGACATGCAGGCATGGCTCGACGCCGGCCAGGTGAAGCTGCGCGAGGATCGCGTCGAAGGCCTCGAAAACGCGGCGGAAGCCTTCATCGGCCTGCTCGAGGGACGCAACTTCGGCAAGCTGGTGGTACGCGTCGCCGACGCCTGACCACCACGGATCTCAGCCGCTTGCGCGCGCCGCTGTGCTGCGAGTACAGCGCGTGCCAGCGGCCGTCGACGTAGACGAAGATGTCGGACGAACGCACGTCGCTGGCCGCGCCCTTGCGCCGGGTCGTAGAACGACAGGATCGCGGTGTCGCCGTGGATCACCACCGACTTGCCCGACGGATGCGCCTTCAGCCACGCCTCGACCTTGCGACGCTCGTCGTCCGAGCCGCGGTTCTTCGCCGCGTGCGCCATGATCGCGGCCTTCGGATGCACCGCGCCGTCGGCACCGACCGAGCGGTACTCCGGCAGCAGCATGTCGTCGAGCCACGCCGTGTCGCCGTCGAGCTCGGCCTCCAGCCAGTGCTGGTCGACTGCGATCACCGCCGCCTCGCTGCGGGTGGATTCGTCGATGCCGGCCGCGTTCGCGGCCGAGGTGGCCGCGACCACCGCTTCGGCACCCAGCACCAGCACGGCCAGGCACGCCAGGCCGATCTGGAAGAAACGTTGCTTGCTGCGCATGTCGCTGTCCTCGTTCGCGGCGGGATCGCCGCCGGTCGAGCGTGCATCGCGGACGCGCCAGCGCACGACGCTTCGGTGACGAGCGTGCGCAGCGTGGTGACCAGCGGCTGGACATGACTGTTCAACGGCGCGGCCGACGCACCGCGCCGACGGGCTTCCGCTCGATCCTGAGCGCGCACGGCGTGGCCATCTGCACCGGCCAGCACACCGTTTGTCATCGCCGACGGCGCCGGTGATCACATGACCGATGCCGGCCGGCAGCTGGCCATGCCAGCTTGCCTCGATCATTTTCGCGTCCGTGGCCGACCATCGCTCGGCACACGAGCACGTCACAGGAGAAGCCGCATGAAGTTGTCGACCGCGCTGAGCGTGCTGCTGGCCCTCGGATCGTCGGCCCATGCGACGTGCCACGACAGCGAGCGCCGCTGCCACGATCTTCGCGCCGGGCAGCATCGCCGGCGACGCCGATGACGGCGCGGCCGCGTTCACTCCGGATGGCGCGACGGTGTACTTCATGCGCGGCACCGACAGCTTCACGCTGATGGAATCGCACCGCGACGAGCGGCCGCTGGTCGACGCCGAAGCCCGCGCCGTTCTCCGGGCAATGGCGCGACCTCGATCCGGCGATGGCGCCGGACGGCTCGTACCTGCTGTTCGTCTCCAACCGCCCGGCCGACGCGCGGCGGCCAGCCGATCGACGCCGTGCATGCGGGCAAACGCCGCGCCGGCGAGGGCATGAACCTGTGGCGGGTGGACCGGCAGGGCAACGGCTGGGGCGCGCCGGTACGCCTGCCCGATGTCGTCAACCGCTGCTCGATGACGTTCGCGCCCAGCATCGCCGCGGACGGCAGCGTCTACTTCATCGGCTGCGCCACGGACGACGAGCTTCGCCTGCAGCGCTCGGCGTATCGGGACGGCCATTACCTCGCTCCCGTCGATGGTGACCCTGGGCGACGTGACGATGCACGATCCGCGATCCGGCGATCGCCCCCGACGGCTCGTTCATGGTGGTCAGCACCAGGCGCGAAACGCAGCAGCCTTATCGCCTCGCCATCGCCTTCCGCACGCGCGCACGGCTGGAGCGCGCCGCTGCGACCTGGGCGACACCGTCAACGGCGGCAAGCACAGCATGGGCGCCCAGCTCGGCCCCGACCATCGCACGCTGTACTTCTACAGCGACCGCCGCCTGCCGCCGGCCGATCCGCACAGCGCCGCCGCATGGAACAACGGCGACGACCACATCTGGCAGGTGTCGCTGGCGCCGTGGCTGGATGCGCGCCGCGCATCGCGCATTGAGCGCCGTGTTGCCGCGGCGCCAGCGCCAGGATTTTCCGCCGCGCCGGCGTATCTTCCGGCACATCCGTGGCGGTGCCGCTACAGGCAGCACTGCGCGGATGAAAGCGATGGACAGCTCGCCCGTGCTGACCAGGATGACCTGGAGACCCGCCGGATCGTCGCGCTACTCCGGTGGGGCTGCTGGCGTTCGGCTTCTGGACCTTGCTGGCGCTGTCCTACGCGCTGAGCTCGGGGCTGTCCGCGCTCAGCGAAGGGCACGACCCGACGTGGCTGCGCGGGCTGACCTGGAACCTCGCCGACTTCTGGCTGTGGATGCTGCTGGCACCGGCCATCGGCTGGCTGGGCCGGCGCAGTGCCGGCCGCAGCTGGCCACGCTTCCTGCTCCTGCACGTGCCCGCCAGCCTCGGCGTGGCGCTGGCGCAGACGCTGCTGCAGCTGCTGGTCTTCTGGACCGTGAGCGGCCCGGGCAAGATGCCGGTGACGTCGTTCGGCGGCTTCGTCCAGATGGAGTTCGCCTACAAGTTCCAGCAGGGCCTGGTGATCTACTGGGTGATCCTGGCGGTGCTGCGCGGCATGGAATCGCGCCGCCACCTGCGCGACGAGCGCCTGCGCCGCACGCAGCTGGAGACGCAGCTGGCGCAGTCGCAACTGCAGGCGCTGCGCATGCAGCTGCAGCCGCACTTCCTGTTCAACACGCTCAACGCGATATCGGCGCTGGCGCTGGCCGATCCGCTGCAGGCGCGGCTGATGATCGCGCGCCTCAGCGACTTCCTGCGCCTCACCCTGGAAGAGCGCCACGCGCCGCAGGTGCCGCTGTCGCGCGAGCTGGAATTCCTCGCCTGTTACCTCGGCATCCAGCAGGTGCGTTTCCAGGACCGGCTCAGCACCGCAGCTCGACGTGGCCGACGACACCCTCGCCGCGGCGGTGCCCAACCTGATCCTGCAGCCGCTGGTGGAGAACGCGCTGCGCCACGGCCTGCAGGACAAACCCGGCGCCGGCATCCTGCGCATTTCCACGCGGCGCGACGGCGACCAGCTGCAGCTGCGCGTGGACGACGACGGCCTCGGCCTGCCACCGCCGGCACCGCCGAAGGCATCGGCCTGGGCAATACGCGCTCGCGCCTGCGCATGCTGTTCGGCGACGCGGCCCGGCTCGAACTCAGCCCGATCCCCGGCGGCGGCACGCGCGCCGAAGTGCGCCTGCCGTTCGCCGAGCACGTCGCATGAACACGCCGCGCCTGCGCACCGTGCTGGTCGACGACGAAGTGCTGGCGCGCCTCGCGCTGCGCCAGGCGCTGGCCACGCACGACGAAGTGGAGATCGTCGGCGAATGCGGCAACGCCGCCGAGGCGATGCAGGCGGTGAGCGCGCTGCAGCCGGACCTGCTGTTCCTGGACATCCAGATGCCCGGCATGGATGGCTTCGAACTGCTGCACGAACTCGCGCCCGACCGCTTGCCGCTGGTCGTGTTCACCACCGCGTTCGCCGAACATGCGCTGCGCGCGTTCGACGCGATGGCGCTGGACTACGTGCTCAAGCCGATCGAGCAGGCCCGCTTCGACCAGGCGATGGCGCGCGTGAAGCGCCACTGGCTCGGCCTGCGCGCCGGCACCGGCGATACCCCCGCGCCGATGCCCGCCGACGGCTACGTGCAACGCCTCAGCGTGCGCCACGGCGAACACATCCGCGTCCTCGCCGTCGACGACATCGACTGGATCCGCGCCGACGGCAACTACCTGCACATCCACATCGGTCCCATGCGCTACCTGCACCGCGACACCCTGCGCCACCTGCTGCTGCAGCTCGACCCCGCGCGCTTCCTGCGCATCCACCGCGGCACCCTGGTGAACCTGGCGCGCATCCGCGAGGTGCATCCGCTGTTCAAGGGCGGGGCGGAACTTGTGCTGCACGATGGAACCCGCCTCGATCTCAGCCGGCGGTTTCGCGCGGGTGCGCGCAGCGTGCTGGGCCTGCCTTGAAGGATCCGCACATCCACCGACCCCAGCGAAGCGCGTGCATCAGCAAAGTGATCGTCCGGGACCGGCGCCGCCGGTGACCATCGTGTTCGCCGGGCGGCGGAGGCGGGTTACGACCCGTGGCAGAGCAGGAATCCCGTCCAGCCAAATGAATCAGCCTGATCGGTGCATGCACCGCGGCGTGTACCGCCTTTTGATCGTCCGCCTGCTCGCCGTCGACGCCATCGACGGCCCCGCGCCGACGGCAAGGAGTCATTGATGATCGAGTACCGAGTCGGCGGGCCGGTTCACGCCCACGAACTTGCCGCCGTTTTCCAATCCGCAGGGCTTTCGCGGCCAATCGATGATCTTGATCGCATGCAGCGCATGATCGACGGCGCAGACTTGCTCGTCTCGGCGCGGCACGGCAGCAAGCTCGTCGGGATCGCAAGAGCCATCTCGGATGGTTGCTTTGCCTGCTACCTGCCAGACCTTGCGGTCGATGCAGGCTACAAGGGTTGCGGGGTCGGCCGCCGCTTGCTCGAGCTCGTCCGTGAGTCAATCGGACCCGAGGTCATGCTTGTCCTGCTCGCCGTACCGGACGCTGTTGAGTTCTATGAACGGATCGGGCTCGAACGCTACACGGATGCTTTCATAGCCCGCAGGCTCAAATAGCTCGGAGGCACTGCGCTGGCGCCTGAGGACTCGCGCCGCCAGCGGTAAGCGCTGCAAGATGGTGGACGCCACGCTGTGGCTCGGGTGTCGAATGTCGCCTCCAGCCTGAAGCGGTCATGCTTCGGCTGATCGGATACGTCGAGAACCTCAAGCGGCAAGGCTTCTTGGTTCAGTCTTCGCACCCCGACCGGTTGCCCCACGCAGACACCCGCTGGTCACAGCGGATCTCCGCTCGTCACAAAGTGCCGGCGCCGCGCCTATGTCGCCAAGCAGACTCGACCGTACCGTCGTCCTGTCGAGGAACACGCATGGCTCGCCCGCGCAGCCTGTACTTCACCAGCAACTTCACGGCGAAGACGAGCTACCCGCGCTCGCCCGCGCAGGCAGGCGCCGACCTGGCACGCGCGCGCGCGTGGGACAACGGCAACAACCCTATCTGGCGCGCGTCGCTGGCGCCGTGGCTGGATGCACGGCGCGTGCCGTGAACCCGGCAGCGCGGTCGCCGACGCAACCCAACTCATCTGGAGAAACCATGCCCCCACGCCGCCTAATCCTCGCCGCCTGCCTCGCCATCGCGCTCACCTTGTCCGCCGCGCGTGCCGCCACCGCCGGCGAGCTGCTCGGGCCTGGCGTGATTTCCACCGGACTGCAGGAGACCTCGGTCGCGCTGGCGCCGGACGGCCAGAAGCTGTACTTCATGCGCTCGGATTTCGCCGAGGCCGACGACACCATCATGGTTTCGCGGCGCGAAGGCGGCCGCTGGTCGGCCCCGGAAGTGGTTGCGTTTTCCGGCCACTGGCACGACTCCGAACCGACGCTGTCGCCGGACGGCCGGCGCCTGTACTTCGTCTCCAACCGGCCACCGCAGGCCGGCGCCGCGGCGGTGACCGCGTCGATGAATGGACACACCTTCCCCGGCACGAATCTCTGGTACGTCGAACGGCAGGCGGGCGGCGCATGGAGCGCACCGATCCACGTCGGCGGCGCGCTCAACGACGGCGCGATGATCTACAACCCGTCGGTGGCGGCGAACGGCGACCTCTATTTCTCGGCGCACCGCGCGGATTCCGGCAAGGCCTACCAGATCTACGTCGCGCACCGCCGCGGCGAGAGCTACGCGGCGCCCGAGCTGCTGCCGCTGGGCGACCTCGCGCACAACCGCATGGACCCGGCGATCGACCCGGCCGGACGTTTCCTGCTCTACGCCGGCAACGAAGGCGATGCGCTGGGCAGTGCCGACATCTACATCGTGTTCCGCCAGCCGGACGGCGCCTGGGGCAAGCCCGAGCACCTGGGCGGCGACGTCAACAGCCGCGTGCTGGAAAACGCGCCATCGCTGGGTCCGGCGTTCGGCGAACTGTTCGTGTCGAGCGCGCGCCGCGACGAGGTGTCCTTTCCGAAACCGCGCGACGACGCGGCCACCTTGCAACGACGCCTGCTGTCGCCGCTGAACGGCTCGCGCAACCTGTGGCGTTTCGACATCTCCGCCGTGCTGCGTGCCCACGGCATCGCGCCACCGGCAGCTGCGTCGACCGGCGCGTGATCCCTCCGCTTCCTCTCCGCAGCCGATGGTGGGGCGGCCGGTGACCTCGCTCTCTGACAAGCTCGGGCGGGCTCCCGCGAGCGAGCGCCAGTGCATCGTGTTCCACGCGATGCCGCCGCAAAGGCCCGGGCGGCTGAGTTCCCGCCGCCCTCAGCTTCGGCCAAGCGTGATGCGCAGGCGATGCGTCTGCCCGTCGTCCAGCAGCGTTACCGGTGCGGATGCGTCCAGTGTCTGGCCGTCCATTTCGATGTCCGCAATTCCACGGCAGACGCCCTGCGGATTCTCCACGCTGACCTCGTAGCAGCTGATCCCCTGCCTGCCGCGGTGGCGGTAGGTGAGCCTGAAGCCGGGCCACGCCTTCGGGATGCACGGGTCGATACGCAGGCCGTCGCCCTGCCGCTGGAAGCCGAGCACGGCCTCCAGTCCGGCGCGATAAAGCCACGCACCCGAGCCGGTGTACCAGGTCCAGCCGCCGCGTCCCACGTGCGGCGCCACCGAATAGACGTCCGCGCAGGCGACGTAGGGCTCGACCTTGTAGCGTTCCACCGCGGCCGCGTCGGCGCTGTGGTGGATCGGGTTGAGCAGGTCGAACAGGCCGCCTGCGCGGTCGCCGTCGCCGAGCCCCGCCCACGCGAAGACCGACCAGGTCGCGCCATGCGTGTACTGGCCGCCGTTCTCGCGCACGCCCGGCGGATAGCCCTTGATGTAGCCGGGGTTCTCCACGGGATGGTCGAACGGCGGGGTGAACAGCCGCGCGATCGCGTTCTCGTGATCGATCAGCAGGCGGTCGACCGAGGCCATCGCGTGCGCTGCGTGGGCGGAATCGGCCGCGCCCGACATCACGCTCCACGACTGCGCGATCGTGTCGATGCGGCACTCCTTGCTGTCGCGCGAGCCGAGCGGCGTGCCGTCGTCGTAGTAGCCGCGGCGATACCACTCGCCGTCCCAGGCGCGTTCCAGGGCATCGCGCAGCGCGTCGGCGTACTTGCGCCAGCGTTGCGCGCGGTCGGTTTCGCCGCGCTGTTCGGCGATCGGTGACAGCGTGGCGATCGTGCTCAGCAGGAACCAGCCGAGCCAGCTGCTTTCGCCACGGCCCTTGGCGCCCACGGCGTTCATGCCGTCGTTCCAGTCGCCGGTGCCGATCAGCGGCAGGCCGTGCGTGCCGCGGGTGAGGCTGGCGTCCAGTGCAAGCGCGCAATGTTCGTACACGCTCGCCTCCCGGTCGGAAATGGATGGCTGAAAGAAGGCATCGTTGGCGCCCTCGGGTATCGGCTGGCCGGCGAGAAAGGGCAACTGTTCGTCCAGTACCGCGGCGTCGCCGGTCACGCGCACGTAGTGCATGGCCACGTAGACCAGCCAGTTGCGGTCGTCGCTGATCTTCGTGCGGATGCCCTGGCCCTTCGGCGGCAGCCACCAGTGCTGCACGTCGCCTTGCGCGAACTGGCGGCCGGCCGCGCGCAGCAGATGCTCGCGGGCGAGGTCGGGGCGGCTCACGCACAGCGCCATCACGTCCTGCAACTGATCGCGGAACCCGTACGCGCCGCTGGCCTGGTAATACGCGGTGCGCGCCCACAGCCGGCAGCTGGCGACCTGGTACAGCAGCCAGTCGTTGAGCAGGATGTCCATCGCCCGGTCGGGCGTTCGCACCTGCACGGTGTCGAGCATGCCGTTCCACAGGTCGGCGACCTCGGCCAGGACGGCGTCGATGTCGGTCGCGCGGTAGTGCTCGATCAAGTCCCGTGCCGCCGCTTCGTCGGCGGCGTCGCCGAGCATGAACATGATGTCGACCTGCGTGTTCGGCGGCAACGCGATGCGGGTCTGCAACGCGCCGCAGGGATCCAGCCCGGCGCCGACGCGCCCGTTCAGTGGTGCGCCGTCGCGCAGCGCCGCCGGTTGCGCCACGCTGCCCGGCGTGCCGAGGAACGCGCTGCGATCGCCGCTCATCGAGTGCTGCACACCGGCCAGGTCGATGAAGGCGACCCGCTCGCCGAAATCGGCGCGCCAGCGGTTGCGCGCGAACAGCGCGCCGGTCGCCGCGTCACGCGCGGTGAGCACGAACGGCGCCGGCGTGGTGCCGTTGGCGCCCAGCGCCCATTCCACATAACCGGTGATCGACAGCCGGCGCGGACGGCTGGAGCGGTTGCGCAGGCGCAGCCGTGACAGCTTGATCGAATCGCGGGTCGGCACGCATTGCAGCAGCTCCAGTTCGATGCCGTGCGCCGTATGGCTGAAGCGGCTCCAGCCCTTGCCGTGCACGGTCACGTACTTCGTGCCGGCCACGCGCAGCGGCAACGCGGTGGCGCTCCACAGCACGCCGGTGTCCTCGTCGCGCAGGTACAGCACCTCGTGCGGACTGTCGCTGACCGGATCGTTCGGCCACGGCGTCAGCGGATTCTGCTGGCTGTTCAGCGACCACGCATAGCCACCGCCCTCGGCCGACACGAGGAAGCCGAACGCGGGGTTCGCGATCACGTTCACCCACGGCGCGGGCGTGTGGCGGTCGTCGTCGAGATGGATTTCGTAGGCACGGCCGGCGTCGACAAAACCGCCGTAGCCATTGGCGAACTCCAGCACCTCCGGCGCGGTGATGGCAGCGACAGGCGCGGGCGCACGCGCGGGCGGCGGCGCGGCGGGCGTGAGCGGTGCAACCGGTGCGTTCACGGCGTGCGCCGTCGTGGCGAGATCGAGCAGTACGCGCGCGGCGGTGAACAGCCCGTCGCGCACCTCGTCACCGATCGCGTGTTCGCGCAGCGCGAACAGTTCCGCCTTTGGCAGATCGCCGTCCGCTTTCAGCTCCGCCTGCTGTGCGCTGGCCAGCGGCGCCAGCAGGGCTTGCAGCGCATCGCCCGCGTCGCCGTCGGGACAGTTGAGCAGCACCACGTCGACCGCGAAGCGCTGGCTGCGCCAATGCAACTGCGCGCGAAGCACCTCCTTCACGCGAGCGAGCTGGGCGCGGTCATCCAGTCGCAGCAGCAGGATCGGGCGGTCGCCGGAAATGCCTGCCGCCCACAACGTGGGCGGACCACCGCGGCCGCGGGCCAGCGCATCGGGGAAGGCGCGCTGGCTGGCGTCGCTGCTGATCAATGCGCTCATCCAGTGCGCAACGCACGCCGCCTGCACCTCGTCGATGCCGCTGCGCCGCAATGCGTTCCTGGCGCTGGTTGCCGCATCCGCGAACAGCGGGTCGACGCTGGCTGGATCGTCCCCTTGCGCGGCAAGCGCCAGCGCGCCCTCGCGGCTGTCGGCCAGCTGCGTCCACAGCAGCAAGGTGACGCTGGCGCCGGGGGCCAGCGTGATGACCTGGCGCAGGCTGAAGATGGGGTCGAGCACGCAACCGCTGCTGCATGACAGCGCGTGGCCAGGCTGCATCGCCAGCGCATCGCGCAGGCCGCGGCCGCGGCCGAGAAAGCGGGCGCGGTCGGTCTCGTACTCGTTCGCGGCGCAAGCGGATGCGCCTTGCACGCGCAATGCCTGTGCAGCCCAGATCGTCGGTTCGCTGCTGTCGCGCTGGCGGCGCGTGGCCAGCAGCAGGGCGTTCGGCGCGTCCCACTCGGTCTGCACGAACATCTTGGAAAACGCGGGGTGCGTGTTGTCCGCACCGATCGCGCCCAGCACCAGTTCGGCATACGTGGTCACCGACAGCGAGCGCGTGCGGTCGCCGTGATTGCTCAACGTGAGCCGGCGCAGTTCGGTGTCGCTGGCGTTTGCCACGGCGACGTCCAGCACGCTGTGCACGCTATGGTGGCGGCGGCTGAAACGGGCCAGGCCGGGACTGAACTCGGCCGCGTCGTCCGGCGTGTGGTGGCCGTACGGTTGGCGGCTGGCCGACCACACCGCGCCGCTGTCCTCATCGCGCAGCAGCAGGTAGCTGCCCCAGCCGTCGACCGTGGGATCCTCGCGCCAGCGGGTCACCGCCAGGTCGCGCCAGCGGCTGAAGCCCGAGCCGCTGTGCGACAGCATCACCGCGTACGTTCCGTTGGACAACCACTGCATCGGGGGCGGGTCGCAGATGGCGGTCAACGAGCGGTCGGGCATGAGTTTTCCTTGGGGTGATCGGCGCAAGAACCTGCAGCGTCGCGGCCGATCGGTGACAGGAGCCACGCGCAGCCCTCGATGAAAGGCGATGCGGCATGAAAGGCGCGAGTACGCTCCGTTAATTTCACGCGCGACCGGGCAAGCTGAAGAGGTCGATGCCGTTCCGTGCACCGGCGTTGAACTTCCGCAGGCGACGATCGGACCTTACGGCATGACCCACAGTGCAACGCCCACGGACGAGACCTGGCTGGACGACATGCAGCGCGCGGCGTTCGACTACTTCGCGCAATCGGTGGACCCGCGCAACGGCCTCGTGCCAGATACCTCGCGCGCGCACTCGCCGGTCAGCATTGCGGTGGTCGGCTTTGCGCTGTCGGCCTATCCGGTGGGCGTGCGGCGCGGCTGGATGAGCCGCGCCGACGCGTTGCGCCACAGCCTGGCCGCGTTGCGTTTCTTTCGCGACAGCGACCAGGGCGGCACGCCCGAGGCCACCGGCTACCGAGGTTTCTATTACCACTTCCTGGACATCCGCAGCGGCGCCCGCGTGTGGCAGTCGGAGCTGTCGATGATCGACACCGCGCTGCTGATCGCCGGCGTGCTCACCGCGGCGCGTTTCTTCGACGGCGATGGCGCCGACGAGATCGAGCTGCGCGGCATCGCCGACGTGCTGTACCGGCGCATCGACTGGCGCTGGGCGCAGGACGGCGGTGACACCATCCGGCAAGGCTGGAAGCCCGAATGCGGTTTCCTGCACTACGGCTGGGAGGGCTACAGCGAGGCGATCGTGCTGTATGCCCTGGCGATGGGCTCGCCGACGCATCCGATCACCGGCGACTGCTACCACGCGTGGACGTCGACCTATCAATGGGAGAACCTCTACGGCAGCGATTATCTGTATGCCGGCCCGTTGTTCGTGCACCACTTCTCGCATGCGTGGATCGATTTCCGCGGCATCCGCGACGCCTTCATGCGCGAGAAGCGCTCGGACTATTTCGAGAACAGCCGGCGCGCGGTGCTGATACAGCGCGAGTACGCGCGGCTCAATCCGCACAGCTTCGCCGGCTATGGCGAAAACGGCTGGGGCCTGTCCGCCTGCGACGGACCCAGCGACGAACGGCAGGACGTGGTCAACGAGGAGCGCCACCTGTTCGGCTATGCCGCGCGCGGCGTGCCGTACGGGCCGGACGACGGCACCCTGTCGGCACCGGCCGTGCTGGCGTCGCTGCCGTTTGCGCCGGAGATCGCGCTGGCCGGCGTGCGCTGCATGCTGCGGCGCCACCCGCAGATCCTCACCGACGGCCGGCTCGCCAGTGCGTTCAACCCGTCGCTCGCGCAGGCCGATGGCGCGCCATGGGTTTCCGCCGGGCATTACGGGCTGGACCAGGGCATCGTGCTGATGATGATCGAGAATCACCGCAGCGGTTTCCCGTGGCAGCTGATGCGCGGCTGCACGTATCTCGTCGACGGTCTGCGCCGCGCCGGATTCCGCGGCGGCTGGCTGTTGCATCCCACCCCGCGGGGAGAGCGCTGATGCCGAACTTCGACGCCACTGTCAGCACGCCGCAGGACGATTACGAGCGCGAGCGCCGGGCGCACGTGCATCCGCCATCGTGGAACAACCCGACGCCGGCGGAGCGTTATCAACTGCTGATCGTCGGCGCGGGCTCGGCCGGCGTGGCCGCGGCCCAGGCGGCCGCGACGCTGGGTGTGCGGGTGGCGCTGGTCGAGCGCCACCTGATCGGCGGTACCTGCCTCAACACCGGCTGCGTGCCGTCCAAGACGCTGATCCGCACCGCGCGCGCGTATGCGGAAATGCGCGACGCCGCACGCTACGGCGCGCGCGTGCCCGGCGACATCGAGGTCGACTTCGCCGCGGCGATGGAGCGCGTGCGGCGCATCCGCAGCCATCTCAGCGGCGGCGACTCGGTGCGCCGGCTGGCCGCCGAAGGGGTCGACCTGTTCTTCGGCAACGCGCAGTTCAGCGGCGCTGACAGCCTCACCGTCAACGGCACGCCGCTGTTCTTCGACAAGGCCATCGTCGCCACCGGCGCGCGCCCGCAGGTGCCGCCCACGCCCGGTTTGCGCGAGGCGGGGTATCTGACCAACGCCGACATATTCAACCTCACCGAGCTGCCGCGGCGCCTGCTGGTGATCGGCGGCGGCCCGCTCGGCTGCGAGCTGGCGCAGGCGTTCTGCCGGCTCGGCGCGCGCACCACCATCGTGCAGGACCTGCCGCTGTTCCTGCCGCGCGAGGAACGCGATGCGGCGCAGATTCTTTCGGATGCGTTCGCCCGCGACGGCATCGAGGTGCGGCTCAACACCCACGTCGTCAACGTGCGCGTGGAGAACGGCGAGAAGCTGGTGGACCTGGTCAGCGACGACTACCGCAACACCATCGCGGTCGATGCCATCCTCGCCGGCGTCGGACGCGTGCCGAATGTGGAAGGGCTGCAACTGGAGGCGGCCGGCGTCGCCTACGCTCCCGGCGCGGGCATTCGCGTCAACGACTTCCTGTGCAGCAGCAACCCGCGCGTGTACGCGGCCGGCGACGTCTGCCTCGAGCATCAGTACACCGACACCGCCGTCGCCTCGGCACACATCGCGGTGCAGAACGCGTTGTTCGGCGGGCGCGAGCGGCTGAGCAAGCTGGTGATCCCGTGGTGCACGTATACCGATCCGGAAATCGCCCACGTCGGCCTGTACGTGCGCGAGGCGAACCTGCAGGGCATTCCGGTCAAGACCTTCACCGTGCCGATGCACGAGATCGACCGCGCGGTGACCGACGGCGAACAGACCGGCTTCGTGAAAATCCACGTGCGCGAGCGCAGCGACCACATCGTCGGCGCCACCATCGTCACCCGCCACGCCGGCGACATGATCAACGAGATCACCCTGGCGATGGTGGCGGGCGTGGGATTGCGCACGCTGGCGCGGGTGATCCACGCCTATCCCACCCAGGCCGCCGCGATCCGCCGCGCCGCCGATGCCTACAACCGCACGCGGCTGACGCCGCGCGTGCGTGCGCGGTTGCAGCGCTGGCTGGATCGTTGAGGCAGCGCATCACGTCGACTTATCGCGCCCTGCCTACAATGGATGGAATCGGTCGGCGCAAACCTCTTCACCTCACGCAAGGAAATCGTATGGAACTCGGCATGATCGGCCTCGGCAAGATGGGCGCCAACATGGTGGAACGCCTGCTGCAGGGTGGCCACAAGGTGACCGGTTTCGACCCCAACGCCGAGGCGCGCAAGGCCGTGCAGGACGCCGGTGCCGGCGCGGTCGATGCGCTGGCCGCGCTGGTGCAGGCGCTGCCCACGCCGCGCGTGTTGTGGATGATGGTGCCGGCCGGCAAGATCACCGACGCCACCGTCGACACCCTGCTGCCGCTGCTGGCCAGGGGCGATACCGTGATCGATGGCGGCAACTCCAACTACAAGGACACCCTGCGCCGCGCGGAACTCTACGCCGGGCATGGCCTGAACTACGTCGACTGCGGCACCAGCGGCGGCGTGTGGGGTCTGAAGGAGGGCTACAGCATGATGATCGGCGGCGACGAAAAAGTCGTCGAAGCGTTGCGGCCGATCTTCGAAGCGCTGGCGCCGGCGAAGGATCAGGGCTGGGGCCGCGTCGGTCCGGTCGGTTCGGGGCATTACACCAAGATGGTCCACAACGGCATCGAATACGGAATGATGCAGGCCTACGCCGAAGGCTTTTCCATCCTCAAGCACAAGCAGGATTTCGGCCTCGACCTGCACCAGGTCGGCGAGATCTGGCGCTACGGCAGCGTGGTGCGCTCATGGCTGCTCGACCTCACCACCGATGCGCTGGGCAAGAACCCGAACATGGACGGCATCGCACCGTACGTGGTCGATTCCGGCGAAGGCCGCTGGACGGTCGATGCCGCGCTTGAACTCAGCGTGTCCGCCCCGGTGATCACCCTGTCGCTGATGGAACGCTACCGCTCGCGCGACGACGACTCGTTCGCCGACAAGCTGCTGTCGTCGATGCGCAACGAATTTGGCGGGCATGCGATCAAGAAGGAATAGGCGCCTGCGACTAACGTGTAGAGCGCACCCTGTGCGCGCCGCTTTCGCCCGTTTGTCTCGATTCCAGAGCAAGGGCTTTCGTCCTCCTTCGGAGGGCGAGTCCCTTTCTCTTGCGTGGCCAAGAGAAAGGAACCAAAGAGAAGGCCACCCCGCTTCCGCGCCTTGCGGACATCCTGTCCGCAAGGTCCGCGTGCGGGTTACGGGGTTCGTCGACTGGGCATCCTGCCCTGACGCCAAATGGGTCGGCATCCATGCCGATCCCCCTGCGGGCTGATCCTCCACCCGCCCGCCGCTGCAGAGGGGACCCGGGTAAAGCAGCGGGCCATCGTGGCCCGCACTTTTCAGAAGAGCCACAGCAGAGCCAGAGCAAAGAGCAAAGCCAGGGCAACAGCCACATCCGCGCACGGCAGTCGCCTTGCACAGGGGTCATCTTCCAATGAGGGCGTGGCGAACTTCGGCGGCGAGGTTTCATTGGTCGACGAGCAGGTTGCCGAGCTGGGCGGGGGCGTTGCGAACCCCGGCAGGGAGGTTCGGAATGGCGACGGGGACGTGGCGAACCTCGACGAAGGGGCTCGCAACCCCGGTCGGCATGTGCCGAACCTCGGCGTGGACGTGGCGAAGCCCGGCGTAGAGGTCAGGAACCCCGACGAGGACGTCGACGCGGTCGACGTCGACCCGGCGAACCGCGGCATCGACGTTACGCAGGTCTCGCTGGACCGGCAAAGTCCCGGCGGGGCGGTCGGCGACCACACCGTCGGGAGTCGCGGGTCACGTGGTCGCCTTGAAAGACTCCTCTGCCTTGGTTGGGTAGGTGAGCAGATAGAGCAGCACCAGGATGCCCGCCACCGGCGCCAGGCTGACGAGCTGCCATCAACCGCAGCGGTTCGAGTTTCAGGCAGGCGCTCGGCAAGACCGGCCAGCCCGTCCCGTGCACCGGGGACAGCGGCCAAGCCGCTGCGCTGACCCCTCGCTTACAGCAGCTGCTCCTGCGCGGGTGCGTAACTCAGATGTCCATCCACGACGTGTGCCGGCGACGTGTACGGATGCACGGTCGCATGCCTGGCATCGATGATGTGGACCACCTCGATACCGCGCAACTTCAGCACGTCGGCGACGATCGAGCGATGGCAGCGCCACCAGACCGCCTCGGCGCACATCATCGCGGTGCGTTTGTTCGCGGCCAGCTTGAGCAGTTCCGCGAGGCCCTCGGCGAATTCCGGCGTGGCGGTGTAATCCGCGTAACCCTGGAACGAGGCGTTGCGCCACGCCGTGTTCGGCGAGCCCGGCTGCACCTTGCGGCGGCCGCCGAGTCTGGGCATCCATTGGTAGGCGATGCCGTGGGCCGGCAGCGTTTCGGCCAGCGCCTCGCTGGCGAAATACGGGTAGCGACGCGAGCCGGGAAAGCGCCGCACATCGGCGATCGCCTCGATCCGGTACTCGTCGAGCAGGCCGAAGAATTCCTCCAGCGTGCGGGTCGAATGGCCGATCGTCCAGATCGTGGCGGGGTCGGCGGTCATCGCTCAGTCGACCTTGTGCAGCGCCGCGCCCTTGTGCATGGCGATGTGGTCGGTCTTGTCGCTCTTGATCTCGTACTGCGGATCAGCTTCGCTGCAGCGGTGCATGTGGCCTTTGTAGTCGGTGTCACGCGTGTGCACCTTGATGATCTTGCCGCTCACGTGGCCGGCTTCCGAATTCCAGCGCACGTGGTCGCCGACTTTGAAGGGATGGCTCATGGTGGTCTCCGCAATGGCAAATACTGAAACCATTGGAGCAGGTCTTCTGTCTAGTTCAGGTGGAGCCTGTGGGTCGAAGGCGGCTTCAGCGAACTCAGCCTGTCCGGCCACTTGCAAGCGACAGGGGTTGGGAACGTGAGCGCCAACCGTATGGTTGTAGGCCTTATGGCTGATTAGGCTGCAACGATGCTTACGATTAGCGCCAAGCTAGCAATTACGTTGGAAGTGTCCATAGCGCTCTAACGCCGGAGTTGAGCGCCGGCGTAGCCGTCCGCCTCGAATGAGTGGTTAGGTGCCAACATAAGATGCAAGCACCTTAAAGCAGAAGAAAGTGGCTAGGCCAAAGGAGACCATTGCGCCAAGATCGCAAGCAATATCGATCGAGTAGCGCTCAGAAAGCCAGCATGCTCCGCGATATCGCCGCGTTGATTTGTACTTAGGGGCGACATCGCCGTAGTAGCAGGCCCACATTACAGATTTGTTGATAGCTGCAAGGAGCACTTGCAAGAAGACGCCGAACAGAAACAAGAAGCCGATTCGAGGCAGTGCTCCGGACTTCGCTAGCGCTACCCAGATCTTGTCTTGGCTAAGAAATAGTGCTGGAGCGCCAATTCCATACGCAACTAACCAGGTCCGAAGAACTGACGAATGCTGGCTGTAAACCTCAAAATGTTCCACACCTTCGGATTGGCTGCCTTTCTTTGCATTCACGAGTACGTCCCTATTGGCGCCTAACGCTGGAATTAAGCGGCGGCGTAGCCGTCGCGTTGAACGAGTGGTTAGAGCGCTGCGTGCTTGGCATGGTGCTGCTTGAAGCGACGCAGACCTCTAGCGGTGGTGAATGCGATAAAAACTGGTGTGATTGCTAAGCCGCCGAAGAACCACGCAAGGAACTGATTGGGCGAGTCGGCGTGTGCAAAGTGCAAGCAAGCTCCGCCGGAAAGCACGAGCCAGATGAAGGAAGCCCCAGCAACCCACCACAACATTTTGGTGAGCACCCCACTGTTTGGGTCGCCGAGTTTGGTAGCCAAATTGATCTTGTTTGTCGCGTCGTGAACTGCGTAGGAGAAACGTGTGAGGAACGACCAGCCCAACAACCCGATGGACGCTCCGAAGAACAGCGCGATGATGTTCATAGGCTCTAACGCTGAAATGGGTGGCGGTGAAGCCGTCCGCCTCGAATGATTAGTTGGGCCTACTTACAGGCGATTGGCAATAGGTGCGAGCTGTTGCAGACAGTTGCTTTCGTCGAACTCTTGATTTTTCGCGATAGCCCGATGGAGGCATCTGGTAGCTGACCGTACCCGCCGTAAACGTTGATCAGTGAGATTCGCCTCGCATCTCACTGCATACGTAGACGGCCACGATCCACCAGCCCCGGTTAGTGCGCCCACGAGGGTACACTCTGCTCCGCGATATTTGAGCCACTCAACCTGCTCTGCTTTGAGTGCTTGAATGACGGTAGGTCCTAGCATCGACGCAGACCCCGCTAGGAGCACTAACTCATCGTATTTCTTTTCAAGACGCTTTTCAGTTGCCTGTCGTTTCTGCACCAAAAGCAACCCCGTATTCATGGAACTGCCCTCTGGCCAGCATTCTGGTCGATCCGTGCAGGCCGTACTCGCGAAGGCGGTGGATGTTGCAGTCAGGAGCAGCAAGCAAACCAGTAGCTTCATCATTTGCATTCCACAAAGTCCCAACGCTTGAGTTGAGCGGCGGCGCAGCCGTCCGCCTCGAACGAGTGGTTAGGCCTCACTGTCAGGTCGCGAGCTGCGGAACACAACCCAAGACCAAATGGATAAGCCGCCGCTCATTGCCGTAATGAACAAATAGATCGGATCCGACGCAAGCGAAACGTTCTCCATGACCATCCGCGCCACGTGGGCAACGACGAGCAAAGCAAAAATGATTCCTGTTACCGCAACGTAAAGCCTCATCTCCGCTCTCCCTCAGTTGCCAAGTGGGGCCTAACGCTTGAGTTAAGCGGCGGCGCAGCCGTCCGCCTTGAACGAGTTGTTAGGCATCGGTAGTGAAGCCAAGCTTGCGGAAGTCCGAGGCGCACACCACCGCCTTGACATAGGCGTGCTGCACTTGGATTTCGAAATCTATGGTGTCTGCATCTTGGACGACCATATGGAAGTACGGTCCGTTCGGGTCTACTGACTTGCAGTAAATGTAAGGGCCGAAGACTTCGCCTTGACGAAGCCACAACCGAAACGGGCTGGCCAGCTCAACTGCGCCTAAGTCCGTAAGCAGCACTGCAATGTTGCGTTTTGTATTGGACATGTGTCCTTTCCTTGGAGCCTAACGCCTAAGTTAAGCCGCGTCGCGGAGCGACGTCGGCTTGAATGAACTGTTAGCCATCATGCCCGAGATCCAGTGGCAAGACTGGCTCGAAGTTAATGGGCTCAACCTGGGCCTCAGGCTGCGTGGTGCGGCCAACAAAGAGAATGGCGGTGCGCACTTCATCAGAGACAGGGCTGCCATATTCATCCGACACTTTGATGCCATGCTTGCGCGCACCAAGAAGTGCCGGTTTCCCGTCTACATTACCGAGTCTTATGTCGGCGATGTCCCACGGATAACCCCAGAACAGGTGGCCTGGGCGCGTGGGGTCCTCCAAGACGGGGAACACATCAACAACTTTGTAGTAGCTGCCACTATCAGCATCGTAGAGACTGTATTCGATGGTGTCTTCGTCCCCATGCGCGACGAATCGCAAGCCGTCAATTCGCGCAAGAGCCCACTCGTAACAGTAGGTTTCCTGATTGGTTGCACAGAATCCCGCCGCTTTCTCGACGGGCGTCATCTCCGATGCCAAGACGGCACCTGGAAGCGAAAGTAAGATGGCGAGGAACTTCCACATGATGGCTAACGCTGGAATTAAGCGGCGGCGCAGCCGTCCGCTTGGATGACTTGTTAGATGCTTGCGCCGCGACGACGCCCACGAATGAAAGCCCATGCACCCAAGGTGACACCGACAATGAAGAAAGCGACGAACGCAATCAACAGGAACACCGGGCGCTGGCAACGGAGTTCCTTGGCCGCAAGTGAGTAGGTACCGTTACAGTAGAGAAATGCCAAGTCTAAGGAGCTGATGGCCCAGAGAAGCACGTACACCGCCGCAACAAATGCAGCGACGGAGCTGAAGGCCAGAAAGCGCGTCGATTTAAGAAGGGTGACCAAGCAAGCACTCTAATGCCTGAGTTAAGCGGCGGCGCAGCCGTCCGCCTTGAACGAGATGTTAGCCCGGTGCTACAGGTTGAAGAAGTACACGGGCGTAAGTGCAGCGATGACCGCTACTGCTTGAAGCGCCAAGACAGACAGAGAAATGCGCGGAGCGCGCGGAAGCCACTTGATGACGAAGAATGCCACGAGCGGTATTTGCGCAACGATGAGAAGCTGAAAGATGTGTGCGATGGCGCCTTCATCGGGTTGACGAGCAGCAGCTACGCCAACTAAGGCGACGTGGCCAAGTACCAGAACTAGCGCCGCAATAGACATTGCCAAGGGTAGGAACGCGCTTGGCCGCTTGAGCGAAATTGGAAGAGTCATCGCACACCTCCATGAGCAGACCGAAGGGCTAACGCTGGAGTTAAGCGGCGGCGAAGCCGTCCGCCTTGAATGAAATGTTAGATGCCATGCTGCACACGCAACCGGTCGTAGCACGCACCGCATAGAAGTTTGATACCTGCGAACGCCTCGGAACGCTCATTCCAATCGCCAGTCGAACCGCCCTCGCGGAGGCGAACCTCCTCACATGCGGAGCACCAAGCATCACCTCGCGGACCACCTGACCAAAAGAACCCAACCTCCTCGCCCGTGCCGAGAGCGCCGGCGAGATGTTGGCAAACGAAGGTTTGTTCTTGCTTCCCGTGTGCATGGCATTCGACAGTGTTTGTCATGGGATCTAACGCTTATTAGACCCCACATCGGGGCATATGCACCGGATGTTCAGGATTCCAAGGCGTGCCGTCAAGCGATTGAAAACCACGCCGGGTCAATGCTTTGGCTGGGAACGAGAATGGCGCTATCGCCTTATGGCCTCGTTGCATATGGCACGAATCGAGCCGCCAAGTCTTGTCACCCAGAATCCGGGGTAATAAACATCGCCGTATCGAGCTATTCGTTGGTCCGGCGATCGCGCGCGTTCACCCCAGCCGCAACAGCTTCCTCACCGCGGGCAGGTTGCGCCGGCTGATTTCCGGGCTGAGGTCGGTGCCGTCGAGGCGGGCCAGTACGCGGCCGTCGGCGAGGGTCTTGAGGCCGAGCAGGCGTGGCGGCGGGCACGAGGCAGTTGCGGTGCAGGCGGATCAGCTGGTCCGGGTACGCCTCTTCCAACTGACGCAGGGATTCTTCGATCAGCAGTTCGCCATGGCGGTGATGCACGACGACGTATTTCTCGTCGGCGAGCAGGCAGGTCACTTCGGCGAGGGCGATGCGCACCTGCTCGCCGCGCAGGCGGCCGTGCAGATAGGCGGCCGGTTCGCGCGGTGCGTCGACGAGGTGGCGTTGCGCGCGTTGCAGTGCATCGCGCAGGCGTTGCAGACGCACCGGCTTCAGCAGGTAATCGATGGCGCCGAGTTCGAACGCGTGCAGCGCGTGCGCTTCGTAGGCGGTGCAGAAAATCACCTGCGGTCGCGCGCGGCCGGCCAGCCGCTGCGCGACGGCGGTGCCGCTGAGGCCGGGCATGGTGATGTCGAGCAGCAGTACATCCGGCTGCAGCTCGGCGAGTGCGCCCAGTGCGGCTTCGCCATCGGCGAGGCTGCCGACGAGTTCCACGCTTTCGCAGTCGCCGAGCAGAGCCGCCAGGCGCGCGCGCGCCAGTGGCTCGTCGTCGACGATTAGCACGCGCATCACGCTGGGGTTCCCGGCAGCTGCAGCAGCACCACGAAGTGTTCCTGCTGCGGCCCGGCCTGCACCTTGGCCAGCGGGCCGTAGCGGTAGGCGATGCGTTGCCGCACGCTGTCCAGCCCATGGCCGTTGCCGGGCGCGGGCGGCGTGGTCGGCAGCGGGTTGATGATCTCGATGCGCACGCCGTCGCCCTCGCGCCGGCCGCGCAGCAGCACTTCGCCGCCTTCGCGCAGCGGCTGCACGCCGTGGCGCACGGCGTTCTCCACCAGCGGCTGCAGCAGCAGGCGCGGCAGCGGAAAGTCCGCGGGCAGGTCGTGCAGTTCGCGCCGCACGTGCAGGCGCGTGCCCAGGCGCAGCTGCTCGATGGCCAGGTAGCGTTCGACCAGCGCGAGCTCCTCGCCCAGCGTGCCGTCGCCGGTGTCGTGCTGGCCCAGCGCGGCGCGGAACAGTTCGGACAGGTCCTCCACCGTGCGTTCGGCTGCGGCGGGATCGACCCGGATCAGCGCGGCCACCGTGTTCATGCTGTTGAACAGGAAGTGCGGACGGATGCGCGCCTGCAGCGCTTCGACCTGTGCGCGCGTGACCGCGGCCAGCCGCGCCTGCCACTGCGCCAGCACGTAGAAGTAGCGCAGCATCGCCGCGCCCAGCAGGGCGGCGATCAACACGTTGTCTCTCACGAAAATCTGCAGGCTGCCGTGGATCAGATTCATCTGCAGCGAACCGTCCAGCCAGCGGGCCATTGCACTGGCGGCGCTCACGATCAGCACGATCAGCAGCCACACGCCTGCATACGGCAAGCGCCCGGGCAGACGTTGCAGCCAGGGGCGCAGCTTGCACACGGTCACCGCGATCACCAGCGCCAGCCACGTCACGAACAGCATGCTGACACTGTAGGCAGGCCAGTCGCGCTGGTCGTGGCGCGCCAGCCACATCACGGTCACCGTCAACGCGCCGACCACCACCAGGGCGAACAGCGCGGGCAACCGGCAGAAATCCGGCAAGGGGCTGTGCTCGACGCGGCCGCGTGGGCCGCCGTGGGGCTTGGGTTCGCGCATGCGGGCAAGTATGCCGCATGCATCGGGGTTGTCAGACGAGTCGTTGGGCCAGCCAGTGACGCAGGTCGCCGATCTCCTCGGGGCAAACCGCGTGAGCCATCGGATAGGTATGCCATTCCAGCGCATAGCCCATCGATTGCAGCAAGTCGCGCGAATCGACGCCGCGTTGCAGGATCACCACCGGGTCGGCGCTGCCGTGGCCCCAGAAAATCGGCGTGGCTGCGTTCGCCGCGCTGCGTTCGCTGGCGAGCGCGGCATGCAGGGGCAGATAGGTCGACAGCGCGATGATGCCGGCCAGCTTTTGCGGATGGCGCAGGCCGGCGGCCAGTGCGATGGCTCCGCCCTGCGAGAAGCCGGCCAGCAGGATGCGCTCGCTCGGCACGCCGCGGGTGTGCTCGCGCTCGATCAGGGTCTCCACCTCGCCGATCGACGCGCGCATGCCGGCCTCGTCCTGCCGCGCATTCAGATCGAACGCCGCGATGTCGTACCAGGCACGCATCGACATGCCGTTGTTGATCGTCACCGGCCGCACCGGCGCATGCGGAAACACGAAACGCAACGGCGGCCAGGACGGATCGACCAGCGCCGGCACGATCGGCGCGAAGTCGTTGCCGTCCGCACCGAGGCCGTGCATCCAGATGATGCTGTAGCGCGGATCGGCGGCGGTTTCGTGTTCGACGGCGGGGAGTGTCATGCGGATTTCTTCTTCAGGTGGATCAGAGGTGCATTGTCACCGGATTGACCATGCGTGCTTGCAGGACGCTTGAAATCACGGGTGACCCGATTCTTGTGTTGATGTCGCTGTCCTTGAATCCGGCTTGATGCAGAAGTTCCAGTTCCTTGGCGCTGTATGGCACGTCACCAGTCGGTTGTCCTCGACCACCCCCAAACTCATTGAGCCGAAATACGACGTAATCATGTATCTGGGCGGCTACTGGCCGGCCCTCGACTGTTTCCGGCACCATGATGTGTTGCGAGAACCAATCCGTGGCGGCTTTCTTCAGGGAAGACCTGCCTCTGCCGCCCTGCAGGGCGATGCGGGTATCGGTAATGACGATCTTGCCGTCTGGTTGAAGATTGCCGGCCATCACGACGATGCCGGTTTCACGATTGCGGACGGCATCCGCGGGATATCCTGGTGGTAGATGGCGATCCCATGTCGGCCCATGACGTATATAACTGACCCGCAGCGAGTACTTGCCGCTGGCGTCAGGTGCCGCTTCCAGCTTTGCCTCGATGAAGGTATGCGCCGGCACGGCTTTTCCATCCTGCTGCGCCGGCACAAATTGCCACCGCTTGAGCGCCAGGTCGAGCACCGCGGCGATGGGCTTGGTGACGCTGGCCTCCGGTTGTGTCCGTGTCACTATGCCCTGGGCGTTTACGTCAGCGCCGACAACGAAAGTCTGCTCGCGCGTGTCGGTGGCTCGCGCCGGGAGCGCGCAAGCAAGCAGCAACGCGATGGTGCAGAGGCTGGTGAATTTCATCATGGTTTCTTCCGTGTAGACGCCGGTGCCCCGCACCGCGCGAGCGAACATCAAGTCGCAGCTGCGGTGTGCGAGGTAGTCAACACCCCCTCCGCTGCGTTCACGGCGTGACGATCAGCCTCGGTCTGAGGCCTCGTTGCCACAACGTGCCCGGTAAACTCAGGGGGCGTTTGTGATTGTGGCGACTGCGCTCGGTTGCAGCGGACTGTCCAGCGCAACCTCCTGCTCGGATGGCAGCGGGATGCCGGACTGGGCAGCCTCGGCGTTCGCCGCCGTGGCTTCTTTGCGTGCGGCTTCGCGCAGGATCTTGACTTGTTCCGGAGTGAGTATCTGATCGCTCATGGTGAAGTTCACCGGTATGCGAACTTGCGTCGCAACAGGCTGACCGTCCACCTGTTCCGGGATGAAATGCCAGGTCCTGGCGATCTTCAGTGCGGCATCCTTGAATGACGCCGATACCGGCCATCCCGCGAACTGGCTGTTCACAGTCATGTCGGCCAGGCGGCCGTCCGGTTGCACGGTAGCGTTGATGAAAACGAACGCAGCTTGGCGTCTGCGCACTGCATCCCGTGGGTATGGCGGCTGCCTGCCGGCCCTGTCGAATTTGGGGCCGTTGCCCGCGAAGCTGATGCGCAAGCCGTATTGGCCGCTCGCGTTCGGCAACGCCTGCAGCTTGATGCTGATGAACGTGTGTGCAGGCACCGGTTGACCATTGCGTTTGGCCGATACGAATTGCCATTGCTTCGCCGCGGAAGTCAGCAGCGTGGCGATCGATGCTGGTACATCCGGCTCGACCTGGGTAGCGATGATGTGCCCTGTGGCATCTACGTCGGCGCCGATCCTGTAAGTTTGTTCGCGCTGTTCGGCGGCCCGCGCGGTCAAGGAACCGGCCAGCAAAAGCATGCCTGCACAAAGCATGATGTTTTTCATCGCGACACCCTCCCTAGTGAACGCCGGCGCCCCCGCGCCGCGCGAGCGACCATCATGCCGCAGCGACAGCGTGCGGGGTAGTCCGCCGGACCGTCGCTGTGTTCATGGTGTGGCGTCCAACCCCAGTTCATGCGCAAAGAACGTCAGCCCGACCGCCGTGTCGCCGACGCGCTGGCTGAACGGCGCGCCGATGCCGTGGCCGGCGTTCATGCGGGCACGTCCCCTCGATCGGGCAGACACGCTGGATCAGAGACGCATGGTTATCGGATTGACCACGCTCGGCTGCAATACGCTCGAAATCCCCGGGCGCCAGCTCCGGTCGGCTTCGGTGCCTACGTCAAAACTCGTTTGCTCCAGAAAAGCGCGGTCGGCTGCTGTCGGCGGAGTACTGTCCCCGCGGCTTTCCATGCACCAAATCGGTATGGTGTCCGGTGGCCCCTTGCAGTGGGTCGTCGTGATCGCGTTGTGTCTGTCCAGCTGGAGGAACACATTGCGGTCGCGCAGATGCGCGGGAACCGGCGTCCCGTCCAGCGTCTCCGGGGTAAACCGATCGTGCAGAAGTGCCTCCTCGACACCGTTGGTCAGCAACCTGCCCGAGCGGCCAGTGGCGGAGGAGCGCGAATCCTTGATGGTCAACTTGCCATCCGCCAGAAGTTCGGCGGTAACCTCGACGCTGCCTTGGGCGTAGATCTGCATGGCCTCTGGAGAGTAAGCCGGAAAATGGGAATGCTCCCACTTGGGGCCTTGGCTGATATACCTGATCGTCAGCGCGTACTTGCCATCTGCACCGGATACCGACTCCAACGTCGCCGTGATGAAGGTATGCACGGAAGCGGCTTTTCCATCCTTTTGCGCGGGCACAAATCGCCAATGCCTGAGCGCCAGATCCAGCACAGCGGCGATCGGTTTGGTTACTCCGGATTCGGGTTGCGTCGTTGTCACTTCGCCCAGCGCGTTTACCTCGGCACCGACGACGTAGGTCTGGTTCTGGCTGTCGGCCGCTCGTACCGGCAACGCACAGACCAGCAGCATGATGCCGACGCAACACATGCATAGGGCGCCTTTCATCGCCATCTTCTCCTTGTGAGCGCTGGTGTCATCGCACCGGGTGAGCAGTCATCTTGCCGCACCGGTGGTGCAAGAGGTACTCCCCCGCGCGGCCAACGCGCTCAAGGTTTGCCATTCTTTTGCGGGCACCCGACTTCTGGCAGGGTTGAACTCGCTGCTCCGCCGCGCTCGGTTATGCTGGCTTTTTGCCTGGGGGAACTCCATGCGTCGACTGCTGCTCGCCACTCTTGTCGCGCTCACCGCCGTGCCGGCGCTGGCGGCCACGTCGCCCGCATCGCCGCCGCTCGATCTGGAAACCATCATGGCCAATCCCGACTGGATCGGGCAGGCGGTGGAGCAGCCGTACTGGAGTGCGGATGGCCGCAGCGTGTATTACTCGCTGAAGCGCGATGGCAGCCAGGTGCGCGACCTGTATCGGGTCGATGCCGCGGGTGGCGCAGCAATGGCGCTCGACCCGGCGGCGATGGCGCAAGCCGATGGCCCGGCGACATTCGACCGGGCGCACAAGCACGCGGCGTTCGTCCTGCATGGCGACGTGTTCGTGGTGGATCTGGCCAGCGGCCGGCGCGCGCAGGTCACGCGCACACCGCAGGACGAATCGGCGCCGCAGTTCTCCGCCGACGGTCGGGCGCTGCAGTTTCGCGACGGCAACGACTGGTACACGCATGACCTCGCCAGCGGCGTCACCGCGCCGGCCGCGCTGCTGAAGTTCGCCGACGACCCGAGGGCGAAGCAGCCCGACGCGCTCGGGGCACGGCAACTGGAGCTGTTCAAGACGCTGCGCGAGATCAAGGACGGCAAGCAGGCGCAGCGCGACTACGACAAGACGCTGGCCGCCGCCGATGCCGGCCGCGCGCCGCAACCGTTCTGGCTCGGCGACAAGATCGTGCCGGTCGATACCGAGCTGTCGCCGGACGGCCGCTGGATGCTGCTGGTCACCATCGCGAAGGACGCCGCGGCAGGCAAGGCGCCCGAGCTCACCCATTACGTCACCGACTCCGGCTACGCCGAGCACGAAGAGGCTCGCGTGTATGTCGGCCGCAACGATCCGGCGCCGCAATCGCTGCTGCTGCTCGACCTGGTCAACCACACAACCTATCCGCTGGCGACCGACGTGCTGCCCGGCATCAAGGACGATCCGCTCAAGACGCTGCGCGCGCGGGCCATCGCCGCGCTGGAGAAGGCAGGCAAGCAGGACGAGGCGAAGACGTTGAAGGCACCCGAGGTGCGCGCGGTACGCATCATTGCCGACTCGGAGGATGGCGGTGGCGGCGGCATCGTGTGGAGCGACGACGGCAGTCATCTCGCCGTGCAGCTGCGCGCGATCGACAACAAGGATCGCTGGATCGCCAACGTCGACTTCGGCAGGCACACCCTGGTCAGCCAGCAGCGTTTGCACGATGACGCGTGGATCAACACGAACTTCAACGACTTCGGCTGGCTCAAGGACAACCGCACGCTGTGGTACCTGAGCGAGGAAACCGGCTATTCGCAGCTCTATGCCAAAACGCTCGACGGCAAGGCGAAGGCATTGACCTCCGGCCAGTTCGAGGTCAGCCACCCGCTGCTCAGCGACGACGGCCGGTGGTTCTATGTGCGCACGAACCAGGTTGCGCCGTACAGCTACGACGTCTACCGGTTGCCGGTCGAGGGCGGCACGCTGAGCCGCATCACGAACTATCAGGGCATGGACGATTTCAAGCTGTCGCCCGATGGCACGCAGCTCGCCGTGCTGCATTCCTCGCCGTACATGTTCGCTCAATTGGCCGTCCAGCCGTCCGCCGGTGGTACGCCGCGCGAGCTGACCAGTACCATGAAGCCGGCGTTCACCGCACACGACTGGATCGCACCGAAGATCGTCGAGGTGAAGTCCAGCCATGGCGCCGGCAGCATCTACGCCAAATACTACGGCCCGCCCGAAGAGAACAATGCATCGAAACCGGCAGTGATCTTCGTGCACGGCGCCGGCTACCTGCAGAACGTCACGCTGTCCTCCACGTACTACTTCCGCGAGCAGATGTTCCACAACCTGCTAGTGCAGCAGGGCTATGTGGTGCTGGACATGGATTACCGCGCCTCGGATGGCTACGGCCGCGCATGGCGCACCGCGATCTACCGGCAGATGGGCCATCCCGAGCTGGAGGATCTGCTCGACGGCAAGGCCTGGCTGGTGCGGAACCACCACGTCGATCCGAAGCGCGTCGGCATCTACGGCGGCAGCTACGGCGGCTTCATGACCGAGATGGCGCTGCTGCGCGCGCCGGGCGAATTCGCCGCCGGCGCCGCGCTCCGCCCGGTCAGCGACTGGACCTTGTACAACCACGAATACACCGCCAACATCCTCAACGATCCGCAGCTCGATCCCGACGCGTTCAAGGCCAGCTCGCCGATCGAATACGCGGACCAGCTGCAGGATCCCCTGCTGATCGAACACGGCTTGATCGACGACAACGTGCTCGCCGAGGATTCCATTCGCCTGTACCAGCGCTTCATCGAACTGCACAAGAAAAACTTCTGGATCTCACTGTACCCGATGGAGCGGCACGGCTTCATGCATGCCGACTCGTGGCACGACGAATACCGGCGCATCGACGAGCTGTTCGATATGTACGTGAAGCCGGTGAAGGAGGAGCCGATCCCTCACTGACCGACTACCCGCACGACGCTGCCGAAGAAAGCCGCGGGCGCATCGATGCCCGCGGTTTCGAATCGGGGGTTTATCCATCGGGCAGGCTGGTGGCGGGGGCTGTCCACCCATCTCCGAAACCAGGCGTCGTGTCCGCAAGACCGGAAAGGTAGTCATGACAGAGAACAAGACGAGGGCCACGGAGGCGAGTGTCGAGGACTACTTCGCCGCCATCGGGGACGAAGGCAGGCGCAAGGATTGTGAAACGCTGGCCAGGCTGATGGCGAAGGTGACGGAAGCGCAGCCGAAGCTGTGGGGAACCAGCATCGTCGGGTTTGGCAGCTATCACTACCGGCCGTGAGGGCGATTCGTGCCTGGCGGGCTTCGCCTCGCGCAAGGGCGACATCAGCGTATACCTCACGGCGGACGTGCTTGGGCTAGGCGAACTCCTCTCCAGGCTTGGCAAGCGCAGAATCGGCAAGGGATGCCTGTATGTGCGCAAGCTCGGCGACGTCGACCTGAAGATTCTTGAGCAACTTGTCGGCGACGCCTTCGCGGAGAGGAAGAGCCGCTACGGGTAGGCCCGGACTGGTTCCCATAGGTCAGATTCGCCGCGCGATGACGTCACTGGGCATCTGACGCGGGGGCCTCATTCCCATAGCCCTGCGCCGAATCGCCCGGATTCCGATGCCAATGGTTTTATTGCATGATCGCGAAGGGGGAAGTGTCGGTTGGCGCGGAGTCATGCGGCACCACGGCGCTGACTGGAATGTCGAATCAATGCGAGGGGCTTATGAAGAAGTCGGGTTTCGCCGCGATCGCGGCAGCGCTGCTGCTGGCGTGTACGGGTTGCACCGTGGTGTCGCCGGATGCCGGTCAGCAGGCCGTGTTGATCGACAAGCCGATCCTGTTCGGCCACGGCGGCGTGCGCGCCGGAGCCGGTGACTCACCGGCCTGACCTACACGTGGTTTTCCACGAACAGGATCTACGTCAACATGTTCCCGCAGCAGTACGACGGCAACTTCGGCGATCTGATGTCGAGCGACGGCGTGCCGCTGGATTTCCACGCGATCATCCGCCTGCAGGTGGTCGATCCGGTGGTGCTGGTGAAGAACTTCGGCCAGGACTGGTACAAGAACAACGTGGAGCAGGAGTTCTTCAACCGGGTGCGTTCAGCGGTCAAGAAGCACGGCATGAACGAGACCGCGATCCAGACTACCGCCATCGACGAGATCGACAGCGAAGTCAGCCGCGAGATGACCGCCTACCTCAACGACAACAAGCTGCCGATCCGCCTGATCAAGATCACCGTGGGCAAGGCCAATCCGCCCGACGCCGTGCGCAACCAGCGCGTGGAAACCGCGCAACAGGAACAGCGCGTGTTGACCGAGCAGAAGCGCAACCTGGCCGAACAATCGCGCAAGGCGGCCGAACAGAGTCGCGCCGAGGCGGACAACGCCTATCGCCTGGCGATGAACCTCAGCCCGGCCCAGTTCGTCGAGATGGAACGCATCAAGATGCAGACCGAAGTGTGCGCGGTGAAGGATGCGAAGTGCACGTTCATCCTGGGCGGCCAGGTCGATCCGGTGATCAGTGTGAAGTGAGGCGGGTCATCGTGGTCCGCTTGCGGCGCCACGTGTGCCCGGGTGGCGCGGGCGTCACGTTGGTCAGCGCATCTTTGGCCTGCAGAGCTGCTACTTTGCCGACGTCGGTTGCTCCGACGTCCGGCGCCGTCCTGGCCGATAGCCACGCCGGTCCATCGTGTCGCCGCCGTTTCGCCATTCATCCAAGCATCGGGTCATCCGCGATGCCGCTGAAGAGGAGGGTGCGATCATGCAGGGCAAATACGCGCGGGTGTCGGGTGTCGTCTTCGGTGTAGTGGCGGTCGTCCAGGCGTTGCGGCTCTTCAACCGGTGGCCGGTGCAGGTGGGATCGTTTGCCGTACCGGTGTGGTTTTCATGGCTGGCCTTGCTGCTCGCGGGCGGTCTCTGCATCTGGGCGTTCAGATCGGGGCGCCCATAACATGACAGGGCATCCGAATTCGGCGGTGAAGGTGTCGGTCTTTGTCGGCACCAGTCTCGACGGCTTCATCGCGCGTGTCGATGGAGCGCTCGACTTCCTTCCCGCGGGTGGCGGCGAGCCGCATGGCTACGAGGAGTTCATGGGCACGGTGGATGCGCTGGTCATCGGCCGCAAGACCTACGAGACCGTGCTGGCTTTCGATGGGTGGCCTTACGGCGCCAAGCCCGTCTGCGTGCTCAGCACCCATCCGCTTGCGCCGGCTCCGGCCGGGGCGGTGATCGAGCCCATGTCAGGGCCGCCGGCGGAGATCGTGTCGCGGCTGGCCGGGCGCGGCATCCGGCATGTCTATGTGGACGGCGGCATCACCATCCAGGGCTTTCTGCGGGCCGGGCTGGTCCAGCGCCTCATCATCACGCGCGTGCCCGTGCTTGTCGGCAGCGGAATCCCGCTGTTTGGCACGCTCCCGCACGACATCGCGCTCAGGCATGTCGCGACGCGAACGTACGTCAGCGGCCTCGTGCAAAGCGAGTACGAGGTGGTCACCTGACAGGCAGGTCGGACACGGTGCTTCCTGCCTCTCCGCGCCCTTTCCACGGCGCTATGCTTGACCCGATGCGGCCGGACCAGGACTGCATCCACGCTTTCGCGTGGCGACGAGCTGTTGCGCGCCAAATACTATCCGGAAGACAACGGCTACCTGCTGGAGCTCGAGCCATTGGTGCGGCACGGCATCGTCACGGCCAGCGAAAGTATTGTCTGATACCTGCCGGGTAGCGCCGATCAAAGTAACTTCGGCGCCCGGCGTCCGCGCACAAAAATCGCGCGTAGTATCACCCGGGTGCACCCTGCCGGGGCGAAGAAAGGAGCCTGGCATGCGTATCGCGAACTGCCGCAGGGCGACTGCCATCGCTTGCCTTCTCGTCGCGCTTTTCTGCGCCACCGCCGCGGCGCGGGAGATCCGGGTGAGCCTGCTGGGCACCGGTGCGCCTTCGCCCGGCATGCAACGGTTCGGGCCCAGCACGCTGGTCGAGGCGGGCGGGCACAAGCTGCTCTTCGATGCGGGTCGCGGCGCGCTGCAGCGCCTTGCCCAGCTCAACATCCACTGGCAGGACGTGGATGGGGTATTCCTGACGCATCTGCACTCCGATCACGTGGTCGGATTCCCGGATCTCTGGCTGACGGGCTGGCTGGTGCGGCCCGGGCGCCAGCGTCCGCTGCAGGTGTGGGGCCCGGCGGGAACCCGGCAGATGATGGCGCACCTCGAGCAGGCGTATGCATTCGATATCCGGGTACGCCAGTCCGACGACCACGCCGCGCCTGCCGGCGTCGCGCTGCGGGTCGCGGACATCGCCGAGGGTGTGGTGTTCGAGCAGGACGGCGTGAAAGTCACCGCGTTCGCGGTGGACCACGGACCGGTCAAGCCGGCCTTCGGCTATCGCGTGGACTACGCCGGTCGTTCGGTGGTGCTCTCCGGCGACACGCGCCTGTCACCGAATCTCATCCGTCATGCCCAAGGTGTCGATCTGCTCGTGCATGAAGTCGTGGCTCCACGCATCTTCCACGGGCCGGCGTCGGTGATCGCGCACCACACCACGCCGGCGCAGGCGGGCGAAGTGTTCGCCAAAACCAGGCCGAGGCTGGCGGTGTACTCGCACATCGTGCCGCCAACCGCCGCCGCACAGGATCTCATCCCGCCGACACGCAAATTTTGGCCGGGCCGGGTCGTGGTGGGCGAGGACCTGATGGTGATCGACGTGGGAGAGAAGATCGGGATCCACCGCTTCGGTCGTGCCGCATCCACGACAGTGAAGACCGGAGGCGACTGATCGCCTCGGCCTCCGCGGATTACTTGACCACCACCGCGCCCGTCATGGTCGGGTGGAACTTGCAGAAAAACTCGAGCGAACCGGCCGTAGCGGTAATGCGTCCGCTGGCGCCGGGTTTCAGGTCGACGTCGAAGTGCCCGTCGCGCGCCGTGGCGCTGTGTTCGAGGATGTCGTGATTGGTCCATTCGATGATGTCGCCGGCGCGCACGCCGGTCGGCATCGGGCCGTACTGCATCTTGTCGATCACGATCACGTGCACGCGATGGGGCTGCGTCGCCGCCGCTTGCTTCACGGCATGGGCCGCGTTGGCCGGCGGGAAGCCGCCGACCAGCGACAGCACGATGGCGAGCAGGGTCATCATGCGGAGCATCGGACGCTCCTTACTTCAGGCTCTGCGCGAGATGCTCGGCATGCATCTGGTGCGACTGGAACAGCTTCAGGCCGGTCTCCAGCAGCGACTTCAGTTCGGCGTTCTGCGCCGACGGGATCAGCGTGCCGCTCAGCGCGCCGTTGACGGTCTTGTGGTACGCCACCTCGTTGGCGGCATAGGCCTTGTCATAGGCGGCGCCATCCAGCGCGGCCAGTTTCTTCTGCTCGGCGGCAGCGTCCCTCGACAACGACTGGCTGGTCGGGTTGTCCTGCGGCGTCACGCCGAGCTTCTTGACCAGCGCCAGCGCCTGGTCGTTGACCGCGGCGTGGTCGCGCGCCATCTCCTGCGCGAACGCACGTACGGCTTTGTTATGCGACTTCGCCAGCGCCTGCTTGGCGGCGGTGACGTCGATCACGCCGGCGGTATAGGCAATGTGCGCGATCTGCGCATCGTTGATGGCGGGCGCGGCAGGCGTCTGCGCCTGCACGCTGGCAGCCGCGCCGACGCCGAGGGCGAGCACGAGGGTCAACAAGGTCTTGTTCATGGTGCTGTGTCTCCTTGGAGTGGATGAGGGGCAGGCGGCGCTGTGCGTCGCCTGCCGGTGCCCATGTGATGCAGCAGCGGCGTACAGGTTCCGGCCGGCTGGCCGGAACCTCGAACGGCGCGTGTGCATCGAATCACCCGATATTCCCAACGAACCCTTTCCCATGCTCGATATCGATCGGTTGCCGCCATCGTCATCCGCCGCGCCCGCAGGCCAGGATCTGTCCATCGCACCGGCGCGGCCATCGCGCGCCGAGGCGGAAGCGGCCGTACGCACGTTGATCCGCTGGGCCGGCGACGAACCTGCGCGCGAAGGCCTGCTGGCCACGCCCGCGCGCGTGGTGCGTGCATACGAGGAGTGGTTCGCCGGCTACCGGCAGGATCCGGCCAGCGTGCTCAGCCGCACGTTCGGCGACGTCGGCGGTTACGACGATCTGGTGCTGCTGCGCGATATCCCGCTGCAGTCGACCTGCGAGCACCACATGGCCGCGATCCGCGGCGTGGTGCACATCGCCTACCTGCCAGACCAGCGCGTGGTGGGCATTTCCAAACTGGCGCGGCTGGTGGAGGCGCTGGGCCGGCGCCTGCAGATCCAGGAGCGGCTGACCAGCGAGATTGCCGATACGCTGGCCAACGTCCTGCATCCGCGCGGCGTGGCGGTGATCGTGCAGGCCAGCCATGAATGCCTGTCTTCTCGCGGCGTGCGCCTGCACGGCGTGTCCATGCTGACCCGGCGCCTGCTCGGCGAATTTGCGCAGGAGCCGCGGCGGCAGGAAATCCTGGCGATGCTCGCTGGCTGAGCGGGAACCTGCGGGGATGCTGTTGCATCCGATCAGGAGTACAAGGAGAAACCATGTCTGCTCATGCCCATGTTGCAACCGTCGATTACGCCGCGCTGGACGACAACGCGCTGGTGGCGCTGGTCCGTGGCGGACAGCGCGAGGCGTTCAGGCACATCATGCAGCGCTGCAACCAGCGGCTGTTCCGCGTGGCGCGTGCCGTGCTCGGCGAGGATTCGGAAGCGGAAGACGTGTTGCAGGAATCGTATTTGCGCGCCTACCACAAACTCGATTCGTTCCGCGGCGACTCGACCCTGCTGACCTGGCTGACCAGCATCGTGCTGAACGAGGCGCGCGGACGGCTGCGCAAGCGTCACACCATGGTCGGGCTGGAGCAGATCGACGCCGCGCCCGACGATACCCATCAGATCATCCAGTTCCCGTCCAGGTTCGGTAACGAGGATCCGGCCGTGTCAGCCGCCCGCGCACAAATTCGCCACCTGCTCGAACACGCCATCGACGAACTGCCGGAGGCGTTCCGCACGGTCTACATGATGCGCGAGGTCGAGGAGTGCACGGTGGAGGAAACCGCCCAGCTGCTGGCGATCAAGCCGGAGACGGTGAAGACCCGCCTGCATCGCGCACGCCGCCTGTTGCGCACGTCGTTGCAGGGCACGCTTGCCGCCACCATGAACGAGGCGTTTCCGTTCATGGGCCAGCGCTGCGCGCGGGTCACCGATGCGGTGATGGCGCGGCTGGGAACGGAGTCACCGTAGAGCACCCTGCCCGCGATGCTCCCACAGGCTCTTCGCGCACGAAAGGATTCAGGCAGGTTTACGCAGCCCCGCCGCTTCGCGCGCCAGCAATTCAATCGCGGACCAGTCGCCGCTGGCGAGCAAGCCGGCCGGAGTCAGCCACGAGCCGCCCACGCAGAGCACGTTCGGCAGCGCGAGAAAATCGGGCGCGCTGGCCAGGCTGATCCCGCCGGTGGGGCAGAAGCGGATCTGCGGCAGCGGGCTGGCCCAGGCACCAAGCAGCCTGTGGCCGCCGGCCGGCACCGCCGGGAAAAATTTCAGGTGACGATAGCCGCGTTCGAGCAGGCTCATGGCCTCGCTCGCGGTGGCGGCGCCGGGCAGCAGCGGCAGCTCGCAATCCTCGGCGGCATCGAGCAGGAAAGGCGACATGCCGGGCGACACGGCGAAGCGTGCGCCTGCCTGGTGCGCGGCGTGCAGATCCGCGGCATTCAGCACGGTGCCGACACCGATCAGCGCGCCTTCCACCTCGGCGGCGATCGCACGGATCGCGTCCAGCGCGGCCGGAGTACGCAAGGTCACCTCGATCGCCGGGATGCCGCCGGCGACGAGCGCGCGCGCCATCGGCACGGCGGCCTTCGCGTCGTCGATCACCACCACGGGGATCACCGGCGCCAGCCGCATGAGGTTTCCGACTTGCTGTTGCTTGATCTCGATGGCATTGGTCACGTGAAGCTCCAGATGTTTCGCTCCTTCCCCTGCACGCAGGGGGAGGTTGGGAGGGGTTGTCCGAGCTGGCCGTGAGGTCAAGAGCACCCCACCCCAGCCCTCCCCTGCAAGCAGGGGAGGGAGCAAAAGCTACAACACGCCGGCGCCGAGATCGGCCGTGCTCGCGGCCTGCCGGAACAGGCCGAACAGTTCGCGGCCCATGCCGCTGTGCTGGGTGGACAGGTCGGCGGTGTGCGGCAGACGTGCGTCGAGTTCGTGCGCTTCCATCAGGACGTCCAGACGGCCATTCACCGCGTCGAGGCGGATCATGTCGCCGTTGCGGATCTTCGCGATGTTGCCGCCGGCGACCGCCTCGGGCGTGACATGGATCGCCGCTGGCACACGGCCGGATGCGCCGGACATGCGGCCGTCGGTGAGCAGTGCGATGCGATGGCCGCGATCCTGCAGCAGCGCCAGCGTGGGGGTGAGCTTGTGCAGCTCGGGCATGCCGTTCGCACGCGGTCCCTGGAAGCGCACCACCGCCACGAAGTCGCGGTTGAGTTCGCCGCGCTTGAATGCGGCGGACACCTCGTCCTGGTCGTCGAACACGATGGCCGGCGCCTCGATCAGCAGGCGGTCGTCCGGCACCGAGGAGACCTTGATCACGGCGCGGCCGAGGTTGCCGTCGAGCATGCGCAGGCCGCCGTCGGCGCGGAACGGTTCGTCGATGCCGCGCAGCACGCCGCGGTTGCCGCTCTGCTTAGACACAGGCGTCCACTGCAGCGCACCGTCGTCGCTCAGTTGCGGTATCCGCGTATAGCCGTCCATACCGGTGCCGAAGATGGTGTTGACGTCGCCGTGCAGCAGGCCGGCGCCAAGCAGCTGGTCGATCAGGAACGCCATGCCGCCGGCCTGGTGGAACTGGTTCACGTCGGCGTACCCGTTCGGGTACACCCGCGCCAGCAGCGGGATCACGCCGGACAGCGCGTCGAAATCGTCCCAGCGCAGCTGGATGCCGGCGGCGTGCGCGATCGCCACCAGGTGCAGCAGGTGGTTGGTGGAGCCGCCGGTGGCGTGCAGGCCGATCACGCCATTGATGATCGCGCGCTCGTCGATGATGTGGCCGACCGGCAGCAGGTTTTCGCCTGGTGCGCTGAAGGCGCCTATGCGGCGCACCACCTCGGCAGTCAACGCGTCGCGCAGCGGTGTGTCCGGCGCTTCGAAACTCGCGCCGGGCAGGTGCAGTCCCATGATCTCCATCAGCATCTGGTTGGAGTTGGCGGTGCCGTAGAACGTGCAGGTGCCGGCGGTGTGATACGAGGCGGCCTCGGCTTCGAGCAACTCCGCCTTGCTCGCCTTGCCGTCGGCGAACGCCTGGCGCACCTTCGACTTCTGCTCGTTGGGAATGCCGCTGGGCATCGGTCCGCTCGGCACGAACGCGCCCGGCAAATGACCGAAACTGAGCGCACCGATCAGCAGGCCCGGCACGATCTTGTCGCAGATGCCCAGGTACAGCGCGCCGTCGAACATGTCGTGCGACAGCGCCACCGCGGTGGCCATCGCCACCAGATCGCGCGAGAACAGCGACAGCTGCATGCCAGGCTGGCCCTGGGTGATGCCGTCGCACATCGCCGGCACGCCGCCGGCGACCTGGGCGGTGAAGCCGGCGTCGCGCGCGACTTGCCGGATCAGCGATGGATAGCGCTCGTACGGCTGGTGCGCCGAGAGCATGTCGTTGTACGCGGTGACGATGGCGAGGTTGGCGCGCCGGCCGCTGCGCAGCGCGGCCTTGTCCTCGCTGCCGCAGGCGGCAAAACCGTGCGCGAGGTTGCCGCAGGACAGGTGCTCGCGCTGCGGTCCGCTGCGATCGATCGCGTCGATGCGCTTGAGATAAGCCACGCGCGTTTCGCGGCTGCGCTCGCGCAGGCGTTCGGTGACTTCGGCGACGACGGGATGCAGCGTACTCATGGAAAACTCCGGGACAGCGGCCGCGTCGCGCGACGCAGTGGGATGTCAGATGGACGATGGGCGAGCGGGCATTACGGGCACCAGTACACCGCCACGGGCACGCGCGACTGAGTCAGCACCGCGCGCACCGGGTAGTTCTGCGCGGCATCCAGGCCGAGTCGCACGTCGGCGAGCAAATCGCGTTTTTTCTCGCCCGCAACCAGCAGATACAGCGCGCGGGTTTCCAGCAAGGTCGGCAGGCTCAGCGTGATGCGCGGTTCGCCGGCGCCGGGCGCGCGCATCGGCAGCACGCGGGTGCGGCCGTCCAGATCTAGCGCCTCGGCCAGGTGATCGCCGCCGGGAAAGAACGAGGCGGTGTGGCCGTCGTCGCCCATGCCCAGCACCACCGCGTCGAACGGCAGCGGCAACGCATCGACGCGTGCTTCGGCAGTGGCCAGGCCGGCCTCGGGCGTGGCGTCGCCGGTGTACAAGGGCACGAACCGGGCAGCGCCCGCGGCATGCTGCAGCAGCCGCGATTTCACCAGTTGGGCGTTCGAGCGGGGGTCGGTTTCGGGCACCCAGCGTTCATCCACCAAGGTGACGTCCACCCTGGTCCAGTCCAGGGCTTCGCGTGACAGGCGGGCGAAGAAATCCTTCGGCGTGCTGCCGCCGGATACCGCCAGCACCGCGCGGTCGCGCTCGGTCAATGCATTGCGCAGGCGCTCGGCAACCCGTTCGGCCAGCGCCAGGGCCTGGGCTTCGCAATCGGTGAAGCTGTGGGTGGTGACGTTGAGAGGGGTTGTCATGGGAAGGGTGGTCGCGGCCGATCGGGAACGGACGCCAGCTTCGTGAGTAAGGGAAAGTCAGTCTGCGGCAGGCACTGCCACATACGGGTGAAACGCGGCGGGCCACGGCGACCTATTCACTGTCTTCGTTCCAGGTTCGGCCGTCGCGCTCGATCAGCGCCACCGCGGCGCTCGGCCCCCAGCTGCCAGCGGTGTACGGGCGCGGTGCCTCGCCGCTGGCGGACCAGGCGGCGAGCACCGGCCCGGCCCAGCGCCATGCCGCCTCGACTTCGTCGCGGCGCATGAACAAGGTGGGATTGCCGCGTACCACGTCGAGCAACAGGCGCTCGTAGGCATCCGGCTGCTGCACGCCGAACGCTTCGGCGAAGCTCATGTCCAGTGGCACGTGGCGCAAGCGCAGGCCGCCGGGGCCGGGGTGCTTGATGGTCAGCCACAACTTCACGCCCTCGTCTGGCTGCAGCCGCAGCACCAGCCGGTTCTGCGCCAGCGTGCCGGCGCTGGCGTCAAAGATCGAGTGCGGTACCGGTTTGAAGGTGACCACGATCTCCGACACCCGGCTCGGCAGCCGCTTGCCGGTACGCAGGTAGAACGGCACGCCGGCCCAGCGCCAGTTGGCGATCTCCGCCTTCAGCGCCACGAAGGTCTCGGTGTTCGACTTGCTGTTGCCGAGCTCCTCCGGGTAGCCCGGCACGCTGGCGCCTTCGGCCACGCCGGCGCGGTACTGGCCGCGCACGGTGAGCTGGGCGGCGTTGCTGTCGTCGATGGGCTTGAGCGAATGCAGCACCTTCAGCTTCTCGTCGCGCACCGCATCCGGTGCCAGCGAGGAGGGCGGTTCCATCGCCACCATGCACAGCAGTTGCAGCATGTGGTTCTGCACCATGTCGCGCAGGGCGCCGGCGCGGTCGTAGTAGGCGCCGCGATGGCCCACGCCGAGGGTTTCGGCCACGGTGATCTGCACGTGGTCGATATGGCCGGCGTTCCACAGCGGCTCGAACAAGGCGTTGCCGAAGCGCAGCACCAGCAGGTTCTGCACGGTCTCCTTGCCGAGGTAATGGTCGATGCGGAAGGTCTGCGATTCGCTGAACACCTTGCCGACCGCGTCGTTGATCTGGTTCGCGCTGGCGAGGTCGCGGCCGATCGGCTTTTCGAGCACCACGCGCGAGGCGCCTTCGTTGAGCTTGTACTGGCCGAGCCGCGTGCAGATGTCGACGAACAACTCCGGCGAGGTGGACAGGTAGAACACGCGGATATGCGAAGGCTGCGCGCCGATGAAGGCGGCGAAATCGTCCCAGCCCTCGTCCTTGCGCGCGTCCAGCGGCCGGTAGAACACCTGCTGCAGAAAAACGTCGAGCTGGCCTGCGTCGCAGATGCCGACCAGCGCCTCGCGCAACTGCGCGCGGTAGCCGGCGTCGTCCAGCGCTTCGCGGGCGATGCCGACGATGCGGCTGCTGCCCGGGATCTGGCCGTCGAGAAAGCGGTGGAACAGGGCCGGCAGCAACTTGCGCACGGCGAGGTCGCCGGTGCCGCCGAAGATCACCAGGTCGAACGGGTCGACCGTTTGGGAGGAAGCAGTCACGAAACACCTCGACACGATGCCGGATGGCGGGCAGCGGCTTGACGGCACGGTGACCCGGGTTGGCGCTGATGGTACCAGTGAAATACCAGACAGGCCACGGGTATGCATACGAATTCATGCACCGTTTTGATGGCCGTGGAGGCGCCGTCCGCTTCCTCAACCGACGTTCGCCCGGAGCGCAGGCCGCAGGCCGAAGTCGAAGGGTCCTCCATCGCCGCCGCATGCACTTCGACGTCGCGCGCTGACGCGAGCTACGCCCAGCGCGAACAATACGTGGCGGGCTTGCTTCCAGTGGTTCGCTATTGGTATCTTTCACCGCATGCAAGCTGCCCTCACCGACGAGTACCGCCGGATCTGCCACGATCCGGCCACCCATCAGCCGCTGGCGTATCTGCGTCTGCGCCGCGCGATCCGCAACATCGTCGAGCATCGCGACATCGAGCCGGGCCAGGCGCTGCCGAGCGAGCGCGATCTGTCGCAGGCATTGAAGCTGTCGCGGGTGACCGTACGCAAGGCGATCGCCGGGCTGGTCGAGGAAGGCCTGCTGACCCAGCGTCACGGTGCCGGCACGTTCATCGCCGAACGCATCGTCAAGCCGATGTCGCGGCTGACCAGTTTCACCGAAGACCTGCGCGAACGCGGGCTGCACCCGCGCTCGGAATTCTTTGAGCGCGGCATCGGCGAGGTGACCCCGGAAGAATCGATGGCGCTGAACCTGTCGCCCGGCTCGCTGGTGGTGCGCCTGCATCGCGTGCGCTATGGCCAGGACGAACCGCTGGCGATCGAACGCAGCGTGGTGCCGGCCAGCGTGTTGCCCGATCCGCTGCTGGTGCACGACTCGCTGTACGAGGCGCTGGAAAAACTCAACGCGCGCCCGCGCCGCGCGCTGCAGCGGCTGCGTGCGGTGTCGCTGAATGCGCAGCAGGCGCGCCTGTTGCACGTCAATGTGGGCAGCGCCGGGCTGAGCATCGAACGACGCAGTTTTCTGGATGACGGCCGCGTGGTCGAGTTCACCTGTTCCTGGTATCGCGGCGACATCTACGACTTCGTTGCCGAACTGCAGACCGATTGAGGAAGCCGATGAACGCCCGCGATACCCTGATGTACCAGGAAGCGCACGAGTCGGCCGACGTGGTCGCGCGCCAGTTCGCCGCCAACGAGGCGGTGGTCGCCGCGCTGGCGCAATCGCTGCGCGCGCAACCGCCGCGTTTCATCGTCACCTGCGCGCGCGGCAGCTCCGACCACGCCGCGGCGTATGCGAAGTACGTGTTCGAGACCCAGCTCGGCATCGCGACCGCGTCGGCGTCGCCGTCGGTGACTTCGGTCTACGCGGCCGAGCAGCAGTGGCAGGGCGCGTTGTTCATCGCGATCTCGCAGTCGGGGAAAAGCCCGGACCTTCTGCGCAATGCGCAGGCCGCGAAACATGCCGGCGCGCGCGTGGTGGCGCTGGTGAACGTCGAGGACTCGCCGCTGGCGGCGCTCGCCGACACGGTGATCCCGCTGCATGCCGGGCCCGAACGCAGCGTGGCGGCGACCAAGAGCTACATCGCCGCGCTGGCGGCGGTGCTGCATCTGTGCGCCCGCTGGCGCGACGATGCCGAACTGGGCGCGGCATTGCGGAAACTGCCCGACGCCTTGCGCGCCAGCTGGGATGCCGACTGGTCGGCGCTGAGCGAAGGCCTTGCCGGTGCGCACAACCTGTTCGTGGTCGGTCGCGGTTTCGGCCTCGGCATCGCGCTGGAAGCAGCGCTCAAGTTCAAGGAAACCTGCGGCTTGCACGCCGAGGCGTTCAGCGCGGCCGAGGTGAAACACGGGCCGATGGCGCTGGTCGGCCCGGATTTCCCGGTGCTGTGCTTCGGGCAGGACGACGACACGCTGGACAGCACGCTGGCGGTGGCGCGCGAATTCCGTGCGCGCGGTGCACAGGTATTCGTGGCGGCACCCGGCGTGCAGGGCGCGGGCAGCTTGCCGGTTCCCGAGTGGCCTGCCGGCGCTGTGCACGCCGCTGCTGATCATCCAGAGCTTCTATCGCGCCGCCAGCGAGTTGTCGCTGCGGCGCGGCTTCAATCCCGACATTCCGCCGCATCTCAACAAGGTGACCGAGACGGTCTGAGCGAGCGCCGGCTCGAACGCGTTGGAAACCGAGAACCCAGCATGACAACCGCCCTCATCAACGCGCGTGTGCTCGCCGCCGACGGCTGGCACGACAATCTCGCGGTACTGCTCGACGGCGAAACCATCGCCGGCCTGCTGCCGCTGTCCGATCCGCGCGTGCGCGCCGCGCAACAGCACGATCTGCATGGCGCGATGCTGTTGCCGGGCTTCATCGATGTGCAGGTCAACGGCGGCGGCGGCGTGCTGTTCAACGAGGCACCCACGGTGGAAGACGCTGCGGCGGATCGGCACGGCGCACCGGCAGTTTGGCACCATCGGTTTCCTGCCGACCCTGATCAGCGATGAGCTCGAGCGTGATGCGTGAAGCGCTGGCCGCGGTAGAGCAGGCGCTGATCGAAGGCGTGCCCGGCGTGCTCGGCATCCACCTGGAAGGCCCGTACCTGGCAGCCGCGCGCAAGGGCGTGCACGATCCAAGATACTTTCACGTACCGGACCGCGACGAGCTGGCGCTGCTGTGCGCGCCGCATCGCGGGGTGCGGCTGATCACCCTGGCGCCGGACCAGGTGCCGCTCGCCAGCATCGGTGCGCTGGTGGACGCCGGGGCGATCGTCTGCGCCGGCCACACCGCGGCCGACTACAGCGTCACACGCGCGGCGCTGGATGCCGGCGTGCGCGGTTTCACCCACCTGTTCAACGCGATGACGCCGCTCGGCAGCCGCGAGCCCGGCGTGGTCGGCGCGGCGCTGGACGATGCGCACAGCTGGTGCGGCATCATCGTGGACGGCCATCACGTGCATCCTGCCAGCCTGCGCGTGGCGATCGCCGCCAAACCACGCGGCAAGATGATCCTGGTCACCGATGCGATGCCGCCGGTGGGCGCGGATCGGCCCGACTACGTGCTCAACGGCGAAACGATCGTGGTGAAAGACGGCGTCTGCCAGACCGCGCAAGGCGTGCTCGCAGGCTCCGCGCTGGACATGGCCACCGCCGTGCGCAACGCCGTGCAACTGCTCGGCCTGCCGCTGGACGAAGCGGTACGCATGGCCAGCACGTACCCCGCCGAATTTCTCGGCCTCGGCAAAAGCCGTGGGCGCATCGCGGCTGGCTACCGTGCCGACCTGGTGGTGCTGGACGACGAGTACCGCGTGCGGCAGAGCTGGATCGGTGGCGTGGCTGGCTGATTGCCGCGCGCACCCAGGGCGGGGTGCCCGGTTGGGAGCGTGTGGAAGCGACTTCAGTCGCGATGCTCCTTGGTGAACGCAAAAAGCCTATCGCGACTGAAGTCGCTCCCACATCCGCCAGGCGGTCTCGCTATCAAAGCGTTGTGGTGCGTGCGAGTTCCGCGGCGAGCGCCTTGCGCAGCGGTTCCAGCTGCTTTTCGTAGTGGCGCCATTGCGCCAGGCTGCGGGTGTGGATCGGCTCGCGTACCTGCGCACTGCTGGGTGTGGCGACCGGCGACGTGTTGAGCTCCGGTCGCAGGCAGGCGTCCTCGACGTGCAGCCCGCAATGCTCGAGCACTTGGCGCATGGTGGATTCCGGGTCGCGCACGAGCGAGGTGTACGGGACATCCAGCATGGCGCCCGGCAGCGCTTCGCGCCAATGCTGCGTCAGGCGCGCGTACTGCCCGTAATAGTGGGCCACCGCCTGCATGTCGTAGCAATAAGGCGAGGCGCTGCCGAACATGATCTTGAGGTTGGAGTAGCACACGTCCATCGGATCGCGCATCAGATGCAGGATCGGCGCCCGCGGCAAGGCGCGACGTATGAACGGCACCATTCGCACGTTGATCGGCAACTTGTCGATGAAGTACCTGCGCCCCGGCGCGCGCCACTGCGTGTGCTCCAGGTAGCGTGCGCCCAGCTCGTCGAAATCGAGCTGTCCGGCGCGCTCGAGAATCTTCAGCAGGCTTCGGTTGCCGCGCGGCGCGATGTCGGCCACCCAGTGCAGCTGGCGCTGGAAATCGTTGATCTCGCCGGCGGAGGTCACCTCGGGATGAGCGGACAGCATGTGATCGAGCAGGGTGGAACCGGAGCGTGGCATGCCCACGATGAAGATGGGCATGGGGCCGTCGAATGTGGTTGATCCGGCCGTGCGTTCCAGGACGGTTGCCGAAGCCGCGACAAGCGCGTCCGTCAGCGCGGCTTCGCTGTCGGCGTCGTACGGCAGCACGGAGTGCATCAAGGTATTGCTGTGCTCCAGTGCGGCCCAGGCTTCGTCATGGCGCCCCAGGTCGTCGAGTACCTTGAAGATCGACGATTCGAATTTTGCGCGAGTCAGTACGCAGTGCGGATCGGTGTCGCCTGGCGGAAGTCCGCCCAGACGCTCGTGCAGCAGGACGAGATGGTTCGCGGCGGCGGTCTGGCGGCGCAGGTTGACCAGGATGACCGCGGCGTCGCCGTAACCGGGCCATCGCCGCAAGGTCTCCAGCAGTACCGTCTCCGCCTCGGCGAGCCGGCCGGTGAACTGCAGCAGCATCGCGTCGAGGTAGTACTCGGTCTGCGCATCGATGCCGGCGGCCACGCGCCAGATCCATCCTGGCACGAGCGCCGGGGATATCGCCCAGCATCCAGCGCAGATGCGCCTGCTCGGCGAGCAGCCAGCCGGGCGGATCGGGCGCGCGCTCCAGGTGATCGGCGCAAGCGCTCACTGCCGATGTCTCGCCCGTGGCCGACAGGCGCCATGCCAGCTGCGCGATCATCGGCGCATCGTTCCCGAGCATGGCCTGGGCCTGCAAAAGCTGGCTGGTCGACGCCCGCATGCGGCCACGGCGCAACATCGTGTCGGCCAGTTCCATGCGTACGGCAACATCATGCGGCGCGCGTCGAACGAGCTCCTCGAAAACAGCCTGCGCGGCGTCCCATTGGCCGGTTTCGAGGAACTGTCTGGCCTGCTGCCGCAGGCCGCCTTCCTCTGCGTGCGCGTCAATGGAAGTCATCGAACGGCAACCTCGGCTGTCGCCAATGGCGGGTGAGCCAGCATCCGGATATCAACCCAGCCATCGCCGCAAGGGTTCGAGATGGTGCGCGTATGGCTGCCACGTACCGAGGCCGCGGGTGTGGATCGGCTCGCGCACCTGCATGCTGCTGGGCGTGGCGACCGGCGCCTCGTTGCGTTCGGGGTGCCGGCAGGCGTCTTCCTCTTCGAGCCCGCAATGCTTCAGCACATTGCGCAACACGACGGCCGGTTCGCGTACCAGGTCCGCATAGGGCACATCGAGCATGGCACCCGGCAGGGACGCGTGCCATTCGCTGGCCAGGCGCCGATACAGTCCATGGTAATGAGCCAGAGCCTGCATGTCGTAGCTGTAAGCGGAAACGTTGCCGAACATGGCCCGGAAATTCGAAAAACACACGTCCATCGGATCGCGAACCATATGCAGGATGGGCGCGTGCGGCAGCGCGCGGCGTATGAAGGGCACCATCTGGATGTTGACCGGGAGCTTGTCGATGTAGAAGCGTCGGCCATGCGCCCGCCACTGGGTCTGTGCCAGGTAACGCTCGCCCAATTGCGCCAGGTCTATCTTCGGGATGCGCCGCAGGGTCGCCAGCATTCCAGACACGCCGACGGGCGGCACGTCGGCGACCCAATGCAGCTGGCGCAGGAAGTCGTTGATCTCCCCGGCGGAAGCCACCTGCGAGTGGCTCGACAGCATGCGGTCGAGCAGGGTGGTGCCGGAGCGCGGCATGCCGACTATGAAAATGGGTGTGGGACCAGTTGCCGTCCCGGCGATCCGGATCTTCGGCGGCCCGAGGGAGCTGGCCACTTCGTGGAGGCCCTCGGCTACCGCTGCCTCGCCGACCCCATCGTAGGGGTTGATCGCGCTCATCAACGCGTTGCTGCGAGCTAGCGCCGGCCAGGCTTCGTCGTGGCGGCCGAGGTCGTCCAGTTCCTTGAAGAGGGCCGACTCAAACTGCGCACGCACGAATCGCGCGCCGGGTGTTCCGTCGTCTGCGGGCAGACGCCGCAGTTGCCCGCGCAGAAAATCCAGATGGTTCGACGCCGTCGTCTGTCGGCGCAAGTTCGAGCGCGCCGTGGCGGCATCGCCGAAATCAGGCCAACGGCGCAGGCAGGTTTCCAGGACCTGGCCGGCACGCTCGATGTCGCCGGTGACCTGGAGCAGGGTCGCGTGAAGGTGGAACTGATCTGGACTGTCGAGGCCGGCCGCGGCCGCACGATCCATCAGCCGTCTGGCCGCGCCGAATTCGCCGAGCGTCCATCGCAAGTGCGCCTGCGCGAGCATGAGCGGCACCGAAGCATCGGCAAGCTGCCCGACACGGTCGAGGCGGGTTCGTGCAGCCACGATTTCGCCGCTGAAACAAAGCCGCTGCACCAGCTGGATATCCAGAAGATCACCAACGGAAGGAGCGGCCGCCGCTGTCAGCAACTGGCATCCCGATGCGCGAAACAGCCCCTGCCGCAACATCACCCGAGCCATCTCCATGCGTACCGCCACATCTTGCGGGGCGTGGTGCAGCAGGGATTCGAGAGCGGCCTGCGCAGCGGTCCAATGTTGCGCGTCGATATGCGCCCTCGCGCGCTGGCGAAGGTCGTCTTCCACCGTGAGCATACTTGGCTCGTTCATCTCTTGAGCTTAACGCAGCGCTGGCAACCGAATGCGGGACATATCTTCGATGGCTTGGGCGACCACGTGATCCCGCCCAAGCGCGGGCTGATGACACCGCCCAGAAAAAAACCACCGGCCGAAGCCGGTGGTTTCCAGGTTGAACTCAACCGAAGCTATCAGTAGTCGTAAGTGAACGACAGGCGCACCGTGCGCGGAAGCTGCCAGTAGATTCCATCGCCGTAGCTGTTGTTGATGTTAAGGGTGTTCGTCGTACGGTTATACGCGCTGTTACCGGCGGGATCGGTCTGCACGGCCTTCTGGCCGTTCAGCGCATTGAAGATATCCAGATTGATCCCGAGCTTGTTGTCAGCGAACGCCGGCGTGTAGTGCACTCCGAGGTTGAGCTGCGTGGTCCACGGTGTATGGCCAATGCTCCCTGCCGTGATGCGAGTGCCATTGCACCAGTGATAGTTGCCGCTGCCGCGGTTGTTGTAACCGGACGGATCGCCTGGATTGCCCGGGCCGTAATAAGCGTTGCCCGATCCACCCGTACCGTAATAGCCAAGACACTCCTTCGGATAGCCGGACTGTTCCAGCAGCGTGCCGGACACCAGCCACTCCGGCGTGATCTGGTAGGCACCGCGGACGCGGAGCTGGTGCTTGCGCACGTTGGCCAGCTCGCCGTTCGAACCGTCCATGAGCTGCCAGGAGTCCCAGTCCTCGGTCTTGGAGACGTCGCCTTGGCCAAAGTCGGAGCGCACCTGGCCCTCGGTGTTGCCGAAACCGCGGGTGAAGGTGTAATCGACGCGTGCCTGCCACTTTCCGTCGAACGGATGCTCCAGGTACAGGTTCAGCGAACCGGTCTTGCGCTTCACGCCCTGGATATAGCCCCAATCCTTTTGGCTCATCGACACGAGAGTGCTCTTGGTGCCGTCGTCCGAATTCACCAACATGGTGTTGGTCAAACCCGGATTGATCAGTCGGCAATAGGACGCGCCATACAAAGAGTTGTAGTACTCGTTGGGATCCAGCCCCATCGATGTCATCTTGTCGGCGATCTTGCCCGGCGAGCACTCGTCGTCGATGGCGGTCTTCAGGTCGCGCCACATGGCCTTGGCGCCGTAGTTCCATTCGTCGTTGAGCTTCTTGTCGAAACCAAGGATGAATTCATCCAGGTATTCCGGCTTCAGGTTGCGCGCGGTGACCTCCTGGGTATCTTTGGGCAGGCCTTTCTCGCCGTCGGGTGACGATGTGGGATTAACCACGGTCAAGCCGGTCGGAACGCCGTTTGAATCAATGCCTGTGTAGCTGTAGTCGGTGGTGAGATAGGTCGAGATGTTCGCCGCGCGTTCTGCTGCGTTGTCTGGCAGCGCAAGGTAGTAGCGGCCTACGTTGCCGTAGATCTTGAACGACGAGTCACCATTCACGTCCCAACTGGCGCCGATACGCGGCTCCCACTGGTTCTTCTCGTCGACGAACGCCTTGCCCAGATCGTTGAAGTTGGTGAAGTGGTCGTTACGGATACCGATGTCCAGCAACAGGTTGGGGGTGACCTGCCAATCGTCCTGCAGGTAGTAGGCCTTCTGGGTCATCGTCATGCTGGTTTGCCAGCCGATTTCCCGAGCCTCTACGATGCGGCCGGGGAGATAACGCCAGTAGTAATTCAGCGCCGGGTTGAACGGGTTCTGCTGATTCGGGCCCTGGTTGCGAGCCTGGTAGGACATGTTGTCGATACCGACAGCCAGGTCGTGGTCGCCCAACTTGTAGTCCAAGTCGACGCGCAGGCCGTGGGTGCCGTTGCTCGCTTTGTCCGAGGACCAGCTGGTGTTGGTCTGGCCGTTGGTGATTCCGTTCGGGCCCGTGCCTGGTGGCAGCAAGGCCGGGTCCTCGTTATAAGGACGCGAGATGAAGGGCAGCGCGCTGACGCTGCTCTCCCCGTAGATCGTCGGATCCTGGAAGTGGGCCTTGCCGTACAGGATGCTCAGCGTGGCCGCGTCGGTGATGTAGCTGGTGAAGTGGGCGAGGTAGAACTGGGCGTTGTCCTTGACCACGTCGTTGGGTGTGACGAAGGCGCCCGACTTCAATGTGTTGTAGTCGAACTCGTAGGTCTTGCCCGCACCGGTGGACGACCGGTTGTCCAGCGCCGTCAGCTCCAGGATGTTGCTGTCGGTAATGTTCCAGTCCAGCTTGCCGTAGAACTTGGTGTCCTTGTCCTGGTTGTACTGGACGAGGCCGGCGGACGCGATTTCCACATTGTTGGCCTGGGTCTTGGTGGTCTCGGCCGCCAGGAACATGAACAGCTTGTCCTGGATCAGCGGACCGCCGAGGTAGGCCGAGTAGATCGTCTCCCACTGCTTGTTGTCGTTGCGGTACTGATGCAACGTGCCCGCCAAGGCCGGGTTTTCCAGCGCGTAGTTGACCTGGCTGGTTGATGCCGGTACGGCCGGATGGCCGTAATAGTTGTTGACCGGGGTCCCTTCGAGGAATCGCGGCTCCCAAGCCACCTGAGCGCCGAAGTGCCACTCATTGGTGCCGCGCTTGCCGATCTGGTTGATCACGCCGCCGTCGGAGCGGCCGTACTTGGCGTTGTAGCCGCCCGTGAGCGTTTCCTGCTGGTCGATCGCGCCGTAGGGCAACTGGAAGCCGCCCAGGTTCTTGTACGGCTCGCCCGTGTTGTAACCGTTCACGTAGTAGGCGTTCTCGGTCACGCTCGAACCGCCGAACGCGACCAGGGAGTGTTTGCCCGGGCCGGTGAAGAAACCGCTGCCGGAGGTGGTGCCCGGCGACAGCAGTGCGATGGACTCCGCATTGCGGGCGACCGGCAGTTTCCGAAGTTCAGCGGCGGTGATGATGGTGCTGGAATTGACGCTGGAGACATCGATGGACGGAAGTGCATTGGCCGACACGGTCACCGCACCCAGCGACGTCGTTCCGGCCGGTGCCGCATTGAACGAGATCGAGGCACCCGCACCGGGCGACAGCGCCACATCTTTGCGCGTATCGACGACGGCGCCATCCTTCTTGAGCGAGACCGTGTAGACCCCGACCGGCACGTTGCTGATCTGGAAACGCCCCGAGCTGTCGACGGCGACTTCGCGCGTCAGGCCCGAGTTGTTGGTGGCGACGACCGTCTCGCCTGCCGCCGCTGGCGCCTGGCCGAAGATCGAGCCCGTCTGGGACTGCGCCACGGCAACGCCCGTGAGGCTCATGCTCAACGCCACCGCAAGGGCCGTATGGCGCCACCTTTGAGTGCGTTTATTGCTGTGATTGCTCATTATCAAAATCTCCCCAGATTCAATGGATGAAATAGTCGGGTGACGTAATTGGCAAGTCTGTCGGGCGTCAAGCCGGGTCCCTGATGACGATGCATTCCTGCGGCTAATCAGGCGACCAATGCCGTTTCGTCAGGCATGGGCCAACTTGCACCTCGAACATAAGGCGGTACAAATGGCGGAGTCAACAAAATATTTATGTATGGATAGTCGGACTCGTAATTAATTACGATTTACCGTCAGTTTCAGCAAGAACTTGCGGATATTGTGTGACATCTGTCGATTAACTGTTTTGAGATTATTCAAGGCCAACATAATAAATTAAAGGCCGGAATTTTCACGTAACATTTTGTTTTCACGTGGTTCGCGATTGCGCAACCTTCTCTGCGGCGCTAAAGTGCCGCTCGTTCAGGTGTCCCCAAGGCGATCGCCGGAGGGATTAAACGGGAAGCCGGTGCGTGGTGTTTCACACCGCAAGGCCGGCGCTGCCCCCGCAACGGTAAGCGAGTTTCACGAACGGCGAATGCCACTGTGCGCAGCACGGGAAGGCGCCATTCGGGGCATGTGATCCATGCATGCCGCTCGCCAGCCCGGAGACCGGCCCGGACGATTCCTGGTGGCTCGCGGTGGGCGAGGCCGAACCACGTGTTGGGCGATCGCGCCTGCCCGTCGTTCTGTCCTTCCTCCTGCCTGCCGCCAGCCCATTGAACGATGGCGCCGTGCGCGGGTGCGCGGCCGAGGAACGACCTTGAAGAAGACCTTGCTGGCAACGGCACTCCTGAGCTGCACGATGACCGCTCATGCGGCTGATCAGAACGATGCTTCATCGCTGACTCCGGTGATCGTCACCGCCACGCGCACCGCGATCACCGCCGACGAGGCGCTGTCGTCGGTGACGGTGATCACCCGCGCCGACATCGAGCGGCTGCAGCCGCTGTCGGTGCCCGATCTGCTGACCGGCCTGCCCGGGGTGAGCTTCGCCAACACGGGCGGCTACGGCCAGCAGACCTCGCTGTTCATGCGCGGCAGCAATTCGACGCATACCCTCCTGTTGGTCGACGGCGTAAGGGTAGGCTCGGTCAGTGCCGGGCTGGCGGCGTTCGAGCAGATCCCGGTGGAGCAGATCGACCGGATCGAGATCGTGCGCGGACCGCGTTCGAGCCTGTACGGTGCCGACGCCATCGGCGGCGTGATCCAGATCTTCACCCGCCGCGGTTCGCGCGACGGTGGCCTGCAGCCCTCCTTCAGCGTCACCACCGGCAGCGACAACATGCTGCGCGGCCAGCTGGGCCTGTCAGGCGGCGACCGGCATGCCTGGTACAACCTCAGCCTCGGCGCGCAGCACACCCGCGGCATCAACTCCTGCCGCATCGGTGCGGGCGAGGTGTTTGCCGGGTGCTTCACGGACGAACCCGATCGCGATGCCTACCGCAACGAAAACCTCAGCGCCAGCGGCGGTTATCGCTGGGACAATGGTGCGGAGCTCACCGGCACCTGGTTGCGCAGCCTTGGCGAAATCCATTTCGACGGCAGTTTCCAGAACCGCAGCCGCACCGTGCAGCAGGTCGCCGGCAGCAGCTTCAGCTTCGACCCGCTGGACGCGTGGAGGACCACACTGAGCGTGGGTCAGAACCTGGACCGCTACGACAACTACGAAAACGAGAGCTTCGTCGGCTACATCTATTCGCGACGCAACCAGGCGTCGTGGCAGAACGACATCAGCGTGGCCAGCAACCAGCTGCTGACGCTCGGCGTCGACTGGCAGGGCGAGCACATCGACAGCGACACCGGCTTCCTCGCCACCCGCCGCAACAACACGGGCGGCTACGCGCAGTACCAGGGCTCGTTCGGTCGCAACGTGGTGGAGCTGTCGGCGCGACGAGACCACAACGGCCAGTATGGCAACCACGACACCGGTGCCGCCGCATGGGGTTATCACTTCGATCATGGTCTGAAGCTGTCGGCCAGCTACGGCAGCGCGTTTCACGCGCCGACCTTCAACGATCTGTACTACCCGTTCGGCAGCGGCAACCCGGATCTGAAACCCGAGAAATCGCGCAGTGCCGAGTTGGGCCTGAGCCAGCGGCTGGATGCCTGGAACTGGGCGGTGAACGCCTACCAGACCCGCATCAGCCAGCTGATCGCGCTGGACAGCAACTTCTTCCCTTCCAACATCAGCCGGGCGCGCATCCGCGGTGTGGAAGGCCAGTTGGGCATGAGCCTTGCCGGCTGGCAGCTGCAGGGCTATCTGACCTGGCTGCAGCCGCGCAACGCGGACGGCGGTCCGAACGACGGCCACGTGCTGCCGCGGCGCCCGGTTCGCACGGCGCGGGTGGATATCGATCGCCGGTTCGGTGATCTCGGCGTCGGCGCCACGGTGTACGCGGCCGGCCGCAGCTACGACGACGCGGCCAATCTGCATCCGCTGGCGGGCTACTCGACCACCGACCTGCGCGCGAGCTACCACTTCGCGCCGGACTGGCAGATCGAGGCACGGCTGGCCAATGTGTTCGGCCGCCACTACGAAACCGTGTACTACTTCAACCAGCCCGGCCGCAGTGCATTCCTGACCTTGCGCTACAGCCCGGCCGTGCGCTGAGGCGCACGCCGTCGGCATGCGGAGCTCCACGGCTCCGGCATGCCGATGGCCTTCAGGCACATACACCTGACTGCAGCGCTGCGTAACGTCCGGATAAGGACTTCCGCGACGACACCATCCGTGCCGTCGCGCTCCCCGTTATGCTTGCGCGTCAGGGAGGCCATTTGAATATCTTCGCACCGCTGGTTCGTCGCCCCGTGGGCACCTCATTGCTCGCCATCGGGCTGATGCTCGGAGGCCTGTGGGCCTACCTGCTGCTGGGGGTGGCCGCGTTTCCGTCGATCGAGTTTCCCGGCGTGGCGGTGTTCGCGCAGATGCCGGGTGCGAGCGCGCAGACGATGGCCACCACCGTGGTCGCGCCGCTGGAACGCCATCTCGGGCGCATTCCCGGGGTACGCCAGATGTCCTCCAGCGCCAGCGATGGCGGTGCGCAGATCCAGGTCATCTTCGACATGGACCGCGGCGCCGACAAGGCCGCGCGCGACGTCCAGGCCGCGATCAACGCGGCGGCGCCGGATCTGCCGACCGGCCTGCCGCCACCGGGATATTTCAAGTTCGACACCTCGCAGATTCCCGTGCTGCTGGTCTCGCTGACCTCAACCAGTCTGCCGCCGGACCAGCTGTACGACCTCACCGATACCTTGCTGAAACCGGCGGTGGCGCAGATCCCCGGCGTGGCCCAGGTGAACGTGGGAGGCGGCACGCCGAAGGCGGTCCGCATCGTCCTCAACACCAGCGCGCTGGTAGCCATGGGCATCACCGCCAACGATGTGGCCAATGCGCTGCGCGCCGCCAACGTCACCTCGCCGCAGGGCACGCTCGGCAACGGCGTCACGCGCATGACGGTGAGTGCCAACGATGCCCTGCACACGGTGCAGGATTTCGCCGCGCTGGTGGTCGCCAGCCATGACGGCACGCCGGTGCGGCTGGCGGACGTGGCGACGATCGGCAGCGGCCAGGAGGACAAGTACGCCGCGGCGTGGTTCAACGGTCAGCGCGCGGTGGTGATGCAGATCAACAAGCGGCCGGAGGCGAACGCGGTGGCCACGGTCGAGGCGATCCGCGCGCGCCTGCCCGCGTTGCGCGGGCTGCTGCCGGCGGACGCGACGATCACGCCGATCTTCGACCTCACCCCGACCACCGTCTCCGCCCTGCACGAAGTGGAAGTGGCGCTGCTGATGAGCATCGTGATGGTGGCGCTGGTGATGCTGGTGTTCCTGCGCCGGCTGCGGCCCACCGTGATCGCGATGTTCAGCGTGCCGCTGTCGCTGGCCGGCGCGTTCGTGGCGATGTGGATGCTCGGCTTCACGCTGAACATCTTCTCGCTGGTGGCGCTGGTGCTGTGCGTGGGCTTCGTGGTGGACGACGCGATCGTGGTGATCGAGAACATCGTGCGCCACATGGAGAAGGGCATGCCGCCGTTGCAGGCGGCGCTGACCGGCGTGCGCGAGATCGGCTTCACCGTGCTCTCGATCACCTTGTCGCTGATCGCCGTGTTCGGGCCGATGGTATTCGGCAACAACATGTTCACCATGCTGATGCGCGAGTTCTCGGTGACCCTGATCGCCACCATCGTGATCTCGGCGCTGGTCTCGCTCACGCTCACGCCGGCGTTGTGCGGCGCCTGGCTGGCGCACGAGCCCGAAGGTTCGCGCAAGCCGGGCCGGCTGGAGCGCCTCGCCGAACGTTTCGACGACGGCATGCTGCGCATCTACGAGCGCGCGCTGGACTGGGCCATGCATCACCGCCGGATCATGCGCTGGCAGCCGATCATCCTGCTGGTGCTGACCATCGGGATGGCGGTGGCGGTGGTGATGACCGCCGGCGGCGGGTTGATGCCGAAAGAGGACTCCGGCCTGCTGCAGGTGAGCATCAGCGCCGATGCCAACATCTCGCCCACGCTGCTGGCGCGGCGCACGCAGGAGGTGGCGGCGAAGATCCAGGCTGATCCGGCGGTGGGCGACGTTTCCGCCTTTCTCGGCAGCGGCAACGGTGGCGGTGCGGTCGGCAACCAGTCCAGCCTGTTCGTCGACCTGAAGCCGCTCGGCGACCAGCCGGGCGAACGCCAGGTGGCGGCGCAGGCGGTGGTCGACCGGCTGGACAAATATTTCAAGAACGTGCCCGACCTGGACGTGTCGCTCACCGTCAACCAGTTCATCGGCGGCGGCGGCTCCGGTGGCGGCGGCAAGGGGCAGTACGCCGTGCAGCTGAACAGCCTGGATGGCACGCCATTGCAGATGCCGACCCTGAAGCTGGCGCGGACGATGCGCGCCATGAAGCAGTTCCGCAACGTCAGCACCAGCTTCGACAGCATCGGCAAGCAGCAGATGCTGCAGGTCGACCGCATCGCCGCCGCGAGGCTGCACGTGAGCCTGGCCCAGGTGGACACCGCGCTGGCCAACGCGTTCGGCCAGACCCCGGTGTCCACCATCTATTCGGACATCAACCAGTACCGCGTGGTGATCACCGCCGCCAGCGCCGAGTCGCTGAGCCCGTCCACCCTGCTCAACACCTATGTGCGCAACACGCAGGGGAAGATGATTCCGCTGTCCGCCATCGCGAAGATCGAGCCGCACATCGCTCCGGTCAACATCAGCCATTACGACCAGCTCGAATCGGCCGCGATCAACTACAACCTGGACAAGGGCGTCACCCAGGCCGAAGGCCTGAAGCTGGTCGACCAGGCGATGTTCGCCGCCCAGTTGCCGGCCGGCGTGCAGAAGCAGTACAGCGGCGACAACAAGAACCTGGTCGATGCACTGAACAACGTGCTGATCATGCTGCTGGCGGTGATCCTGGTGATGTACGTGGTGCTGGGCATCCTGTACGAGAGCCTGATCCATCCGCTGACGATCCTGTCGACCCTGCCCGCGGCGGGCATGGGCGCGTTCCTGGCGATGCTGCTCACGCATACCCAGCTGACCCTGATGTCGGTGATCGCGGTGCTGATGCTGATCGGCATCGTCAAGAAGAACGCCATCCTGATGGTCGATTTCGCGCTGGTCGCCGAGCGCGATCACGGCATGTCGGCCCCGGAGGCGATCCGCGAGGCCGCGCTGGTGCGCTTCCGCCCGATCACCATGACCACCCTGGTGGCGATGGGCGCGGCGCTGCCGCTGGCGATCGGTTTCGGCTACGGCTCGGAAATGCGCCAGCCGCTCGGCATCGCCATCCTCGGCGGCCTGTTCGTGTCGCAGCTGCTGACCCTGCTGAGCACGCCGGCGATCTACCTGTGGCAACACGACCACCAGCAACGCAAGGCGGCGCGGCGGCAATTGCGTGCCGAAATAAGACGGCAGCAAGTGTTGCAGCAGCAGATGCCGGCGCTGCCAAAATAGCTGCGCGGCCGGCCGGAAACCGCACCATGCCTTCCGACATGGTGTGGACTTCAGGCACATACGTCGGCGCGCGGCCGCTGCCATAAAGCCGGCATGAACGGAACTCTCGCCCTCCCCTGGTTGTTGCGCGTGCGGAACGCGCGCGTGCCGTGCCAGCCGTCATACTTGGCGACCACGGAAGCCCCATGAACATTTTCGCCCCCCTGATCCGCCGCCCGGTCGGCACCTCGCTACTCGCCATCGGCCTGATGCTGGGCGGGCTGTGGGCGTATCTGCTGCTCGGCGTTGCCGCGTTGCCGTCGCTGGATTTCCCCGGCGTCTACGTCGTGGCCAACCAGCCGGGCGCCAGCGCGCAGACCATGGCCAACACCGTGCTGGCGCCGCTGGAGCGGCACCTCGGCCGCATTCCCGGCATCGACGAGATGTACGGCAACGCCAGCGAAGGCGCCGCTTCGGTGATGGTGCGTTTCAGCATGAGCCGCACCGCCGACAGCGCCGCGCGCGACGTGCAGGCGGCGATCAATGCCGCCGCCGTCGATCTGCCCACGGGCATGCCGTCGCCGCCGCAGTATTTCAAGTTCGATACGTCGCAGATCCCGATCCTGTTCATCGCGCTGACCTCCGACGGCATGCCGCAGGACCAGCTGTTCGACCTCGCCGACACGCTGCTGAAACCCGCGGTGGCGCAGATCAACGGCGTCGCGCAGGTGCAGGTGTTCGGCGGCACGCCGCATGCGGTGCGCATCGAGCTGGACAACAACGCGCTGGCGGCCAAGGACCTCACCGCGAACGACGTGGCGAACGCGCTGCGCGCGGCCAACGTCACCTCGCCGCAGGGCGTCCTCAGCGATGGCCGTACGCAGATGACGGTCAGCGCCACGGACGGCCTGCAGACCGCGCCGGAGTTTGCGCACCTGCTGATCTCGGTGAAGAACGGCACGCCGGTGCGTCTGTCCGACGTGGCCCGCGTGTACAGCGGCCAGCAGGACCAGTACCAGGCGGCCTGGTTCAACGACCAGCACACGGTGGGCCTGCAGATCAGCAAGCGGCCGGAGGCGAACGCGGTGGCCACGGTGGAGGCGATCCGCGCGCGGCTGCCGCAGCTGCGCGCGTCGCTGCCGTCCAACATCAGCATGACGCCGGTGTTCGACCTCACCCAGACCACCAAGTCGGCGCTCCACGAAGTACAGGTGGCACTGCTGATCTCGATCGCGATGGTAGTGCTGGTGATGCTGGTGTTCCTGCGCCGGCTGCGCCCCACGCTCATCGCCATGCTCAGCGTGCCGCTGTCGCTGGCTGGCGCGTTCGTGGTGATGTGGACGCTCGGCTACACGCTCAACACGCTGTCGCTGGTGGCGCTGGTGCTGTGCATCGGCTTCGTGGTCGACGACGCCATCGTGGTGATCGAGAACATCGTGCGGCACATGGAAAAAGGCACGCCGCCGCTGGATGCCGCGTTGATCGGTGTGCGCGAGATCGGCTTCACGGTGATCTCGATCACGCTGTCGCTGGTGGCCGTGTTCGCGCCGTTGCTGTTCGGCAACAACATGCTGGTGATGTTGCTGCGCGAGTTCTCGGTGACCTTGACCGCGGCCGTGGTGATCTCCGCGCTGGTGTCGCTGACGCTGACGCCTGCGCTGTGCGCCTGGCTGCTGACGCACGAGCCGCAGGAACGCAAGCCGCCCGGGCGGATCGAACGCGCGGTGGAGAATTTCGACCGCGGCCTGCTGCGCATCTACGAGCGCTCGCTGGACTGGGCGATGCACCACCGCCGCATCATGCGCTGGCAGCCGCTGACCCTGCTGATCCTCACCTTCGCGCTGGGCTTTGCGGTGGTGAAGACCGCCGGCGGCACGTTCATGCCCGACGAGGACACCGGCCAGCTGCAGGTGGACATCGACGCCGACGCCAACATCTCGCCGGCGCAGATGACCGAACGCACGCTCGCGGTGGCGAAGATCATGCAGGCCGACCCGGCCGTCCTCGACCAGCTGACCCTGCTCGGCGGCAACGACGCCGGCGGCGCGGTGGGCAACAGCGCGCAGATGTTCGTCGACCTGAAGCCACGCGGCAACGGCTCGGGCCAGCGCGACGAAGGCATCAAACAGGTGGTGGAGCGGCTGTCGAAGCACTACGACAAGCTGCCCGACGTGAAGGTGTCGGTCAGCGCGGCGCAGTTCCTCGGCGGCGGCGGCAGCGGCGACGGTGGCGGCCAGTACGAATTCCAGCTGCTCAGCACCAACGGCGACGACCTGCAGCCGTGGGCGCTGAAGATGGTGCGGCATCTGCGCACGCTGAAGGAGTTCCGCGACGTCGGCAGCAACTTCGACCAGGTCGGCAAGCAGCAGTTGCTGAAGATCGACCGCGAGGCTGCCGCACGCCTGCACGTGGGCATGGGCACCATCGACTCGGCGCTGTACAACTCGTTCGGCCAGCGCCAGGTGTCGCAGATCTACTCCGACATCAACCAGTATTCGGTGGTGCTCACCGCCAGCGCGGCCCAGAGCGTGAGCCCGCAGTCGCTGCTCAACGTGCGCGTGCGCAACGAGCGCGGCCAGATGATCCCGCTGTCCGCGCTGGCGCATATCGAGCCCAACATGAGCCCGATGCGGGTGCGACATCACAACCAGCTCGAAGCGGCCACCATCAACTACAACCTGGCCAAGGACGTGCCGCAGGATCGCGGCGTGAAGCTGGTCGAGCAGGCCGCGTACGCGGTAGGCCTGCCCGCCGGCATGAAGGTGGACTTCACCGGCGCCAACCAGCGCCTGAAGCAGGCCCAGTCCAACGGCATGGTGCTGCTGCTCGGTTCGATCCTGGCGATGTACATCGTGCTCGGCATCCTCTACGAAAGCCTCGGCCATCCGCTGACCATCCTGTCGACCCTGCCCGCCGCCGGCGCGGGGGCGTTCCTGGCGATGCTGGTGACGCAGACGCAGATCTCGCTGATGGCGATCATCGCGGTGCTGATGCTGATCGGCATCGTCAAGAAAAACGCCATCCTGATGGTCGACTTCGCCCTCGTCGCCGAACGCGAGCGCGGGCTATCCGCGCCGGAGGCGATCCGCGAAGCGGCGCTGGTGCGCTTCCGCCCGATCACCATGACCACCCTGGTCGCGATGGGCGCCGCGCTGCCGCTGGCGATCGGCTTCGGCATCGGCTCGGAGATGCGCCAGCCGCTGGGCATCGCGATCGTCGGCGGTTTGCTGGTGTCGCAGCTGCTAACCTTGCTCAGCACGCCGGCGATCTATCTGTGGAATCACGACCGCAAGATCCGCAAGGCGGCGCGCAAGTTGCGCAAGGCAGAGAAGAAGCGGCGCAAGGCGTTGGGCGGGGCGCAGACGGCGTCCTGATCCAAAGCAGCAACGACAGGCACCGGGGCCTGCTGCTGCAGTGCCCCGGTTTGCCCTGCGGTGGGTTTTAGAAAGCGACGTTCAGGCGCGCCGACAGCATCTGCGCCTGATTGCGCTGGCCTGTCTGGTAGTCGTAACTGAACTTCAGCGCCGTGCGTGCCGACAGCGTGGCGTCCAGCCCAACGCCGAACAGGCCGCTGTAGCGTGACAAACCGATGCCGACAAGCGGCTGCCACTGCTGCAGGCCGACGAAGCTGGCATCGAACACGTCGCCGTGCGAGGCCAGGGTACGCTGCCACTGGGCGCGCGCGCTGAAGTCCAAGGCGGGGCCGCCGTCCAGATTCCAGCGATGACCTGCGCGCACCCCGAGGCCGGCCTGCCAGCGATCCAGCGTCTGCGCGTTGCTGCGCAGGCCAAAGCCGCCGGCGCCCTGCTCGGCGAAGCCGTCGCGATTGACGCGCGCGTACTGCACATCGACGAACGGCGTGACGTGGCTGTTGCCACCGCCGAAGTGCAGGCCGCTCTCGCCATAGGCCACGTCATAGCTGCCGCTGTATTGGGTCCGCACGCCCTGCGCGTTCTCGCCCAGCAGGATCTGCCGACTGACGTCCTGCTGAAAACGGCCGAAGCCGACGCGGCCCTGGGTGTACCAATGGCCGTTGAGCCCGCCGGCGTACAGCATGCCCTCGGTGTTGCGGCTGTTGTCGTGGTCGAGACTCCGGTTCAGCCGCTGCTGGCCCTGGCTTTGGCCGAACGCGAAACCGGCCACGCCGGAATGACCGACCTGGCGGTCGCTGCCGACCAGCCAGCCGTTCAACTGGAAGCCGACGCCATCGAACCCGGCGCGCGCCATGTCGCCGCCGACGCTGAGGTTGTGCGTCCACATGCCGAAGCCGGTGCCCTTGTCGAGCAGGTGATCGAAACGATCCGACAACGCGCGGCTGGAGGCATCGATGGCCTCGAAGGTCATCGCCGCGCTGGCTGCGTGCAATTGCCCGGACAGGCTTTGCAGCGAGGCCTGCGCGGCCTGCAGGCTGGACGTCTGCTGGAACTGTCCGGCAGCACGCACGAAGTCGCTCGACACGCCGGAAAGGTTGCCGGCCGCGAGCTTGCTGTCCAGTTGCTCGAACGCTCCCTGCACGCGCTGCGCGCTGCCGAAGGAGACCGGTGTGTAGACCACGCCGTTACCTGCGGCCGCGGTAGTTACGTCGAGACCGGTGGTATCAAGCCATACGCTGTTGGCGTCGTAGTTGATGGTGGTGGCCGTGAACACCACGCCGGTGCCCTTGACCAACTGGTCGAAGGTGCCGGTAACGCCACCGGCTGCCGTAAGCACATTGGTGTGGGTGTTGCTCACATAGCCGTTGTCGGCGCCGGTCACTTCGAGCGTGCCGCCGCTGAGCGTGGCCGAGCCGACCACGTCGAGCTTGCTGCCCAGGCTGACGGCAAGCGTGCCCGTCGAAGCGTGAGTGTAGTTACCTCCGATCGTGCTATCCCCCGCGTGTATGAACATCTTGCCGGCATTGGAAAGGTTGCCGGTCACGCCGGGCACACCTGAATGCAGCGTAGCGCCCGAGTAACCATCCAGCGTGCCCGCCCCGTTGAGCACCACGTTACCAGGCAACATGGCCGGCGACTGCACCAAGCCGTTGTTGATGGTGGTGCCTCCGGTGTACGTGTTTGGCGCTTGCAGGATCACATCGCCCGAACCATTTTGCGTGACGGATCCTGCCCCCGAAATGAGGCCACCGTAGTAAATCGTCCAATTGCTGTTGAATACCAGCGATCCATCATTCACCACGTCAGCACTCAACATGGTTATGCAGAGGCAGCTGCTGCTGGGGATGTCGCCGGTGTTGTCAATTTGCAGGGTGCCGCTTGAGATCCTGATGTGGGGAGGGACGATGTTGTAGGTCGTCAGGTTCAATGGCAGCGTCAGGGTGCCGGCGCCGGCTTGTACAAGCGTGCCGTCGTAGCCATTCTGTCCACCGCCAAGGATACTTCCCTGAAAAATCACATCATCGCTGCGATCAAACACCAGGTTGCCGCGATGGAGGGTGACGTCACCTTGGCTGATGGAACCTTCGGTGCCACCGTTGCCGATCTGTAACGTACCGCCATCGAGCGCGATGCCGATCCCGGTGAAATTGTTTTTGTCGATGATCCACGTGCCATCGCCTTGTTTGGACAAGCCGCCCGCGAATGTAGTCGTACCGGTGACTGCGTGCGAGTACAATTGCACCGTTCCGGCGTCGCCATTCAATGTGAGGCCGCCGCGCGAGCCGATGTCGAGATCGCCCTGAATGGAACTGCCGGCCGACAGGGTGACGGAGTTCGGTGCGGTCGACAGCATCTGCACATTGCCGATGATGGTGCCCGCGTTGAGTAGCGTCAGTGCCCCATGAAAACTACCAGGACGGTTGTTATCCGATGCCACGAAAATGGCGCAATCACCCGTACCTGCACAATCTCCCCCCTTTGTACCGGTCGTCTCGATGGTCGACCCGCTGTCATTGGTTACGCTGCCGCCATACTGCAAATAGATGGCTGTCGAACCACCCGTAATCGTGCCTCCGCCGGTGTTTTTCACGGTGCCGCTGTTACCCGATACCTGGATGGCAGGTCCCCCGGAAGAACGGATGATGCTACCCACACCATCATTGCTGATCGTCCCCCCATAGCCCAATCCCACGCCCAGATTCCCGCCTTCAATAATGCCGCCACTGCTGTTGTGGACTGAGCCGGGGCCTGTGGCAACAACCATTACTCCGGAATTCTTTCCCTTGATGCTGCCACCATCGTGGTTCAGGACTGCTGCAAGATCACCGGCTCCCCACACGGCGTTGTCCGGCCTGCCGCCAAGTGTCCCGGCATTGTTCAACTCTCCGTGGATCAGCACGACAGGATTGGAAAGCGAGACACCGCCATCCACTTGCAGAGTGGGAACGGAGTAGTAGTCGCTTTCGTAATAGTCGATGTCGTAGCTGCCGACGGTGATACTGCCGGTACCCGGTGTGGCGCCGGGCGCAACTTCCAAGATGCCATGTTCCACCGTGGTACCGCCGGCGTACGTGCTGGCAGCCGTCAGGGTCAACGCGCCTATGCCGGCCTGCACCAACGCACCACTGCCGCTGACGATGTTATTGAAGACCATGGCGTCGCTGCGGTTGAACCGTAGAGAACCGTTGTCCGTTACGTCACCGGTAATCGAACCCGTGGTGCCGCCGTTGCCAAGTTGCAACGTGCCGCCGTCGATCGTGGTGCCGCCTGTGTACGTGTTGGCGCCGCCCAGCACCAGGGTGCCGGCGTCGGTCTTGACCAGCGTCGAGTCGCCGTCGAGAACGCTGTTGATGATGGCTTTGTAGCCCGCGCCTGCGGTCGTACCGTCACCCACGCGGATGATCGAACGCGCGGGGTCATCCGTGCTGCCAATCAGGTGGACTGTATCGCCCTGAATAACGTAACCATTGCTGGCGAACTGCATGCCGGCCACGTTGATGTCGCCGTTGCCGTCATCCACGGTCACCTGGCCTGGCTTCGCCTGGAACACGGCAAAGGAGCGGTCGCTGTAGGGGGCGTTGACCGCGCCACTGGCATCGGCCCAGTTGTTGGAGAGTGGGCTGCCACGCTCCCAGGTGCCGTTGCCACCGTTTATTGCGTTGTTGTCTTTGGGTCCGGCATCGCCGTCCCAGAAACTGAAGGTCATGCCATCGGTATTGATCAGGTTGACTTGCTGCGCTACTCCGGTCTGCACTAACACGCCGGAAAAGGGGATGGTGCCCAGAGCCAGGCCATGATTGGTCAGGCTGCCTGTGTAATTGAACACGCGATACAAGCCGGGGCCGAAACTGCCTGCTTGGGCACTACCGACGTTGATGGTGCCGTCCAGCATCAGGTTGCCGTTGACGTCGATGAGATCGTTGAACTGGCCACCGACCGTGTTGGCTTGGCCAAGGGTGTAATCGAGCATCGAGCCAGCGGACAGGCGGAGGCTGCCATTGATGGTGAGCGTGCCGATGGCGCCGTTGCTGCCAGGCGCAAGCGTGGCGCCGTCGGCCAGGTTGAGATCGCCACCAAAAATGCCCTTGCCGCCCAGCAGCGCGCCGTTGGCGACGGTAGTTGTGCCGGTGGCGGCCGACTGATCACCGTCCACGTACAGGCCGCCGGCGTCGACTTGGGTGGTGCCGGCATAGCTGTTGGCGCCTGTGAGTGTGAGCGTGCCGTTCCCGGCCTGCCTCAGCGAACCACTGCCGTTGACGATGCCGTTGAAGGTCACGTTATCGCTGCGGTTGAATACCATGGCTCCGTTGTCGATCAGGTTGCCGGCGATCGAACCGGTGATGCCACCGTTGCCGATCTGCAGCGTGCCCCGGTCGATGGTGGTGCCGCCGGCGTAGGTGTTGGCGCCCGTGAGGGTCAGCGACCCCACGCCGGCCTGCCTCAGCGAGCCGGCGCCGCTGACGATACCGTCGAAGGTCACGTTATCGCTGCGGTTGAATACCAGGGCTCCGTTGTCGATCACGTCGCCGGTGATCGAGCCGGTGGTGCCTCCGTTGCCGATCTGCAACGTGCCCAGGTTGATCGTGGTGCCGCCGGTGTATGTGTCCGTACCGGTAATCACCAGCGTGCCGGTACCGCCTTTGATGAGGTCGCTGGAACCGCCGATGTCCTCGGACAGGACGGTAACGCCGTTGCCACCGACATCGATCTTACCCCCGGTAAAACCGGTGCCGCCCGTCGGTGGTGGCGGGGTGGGTCTGACGTTCGCGCCGCCGCCCCCACCGCCACAGCCGGATAATCCAAGCGCCAGCGCCACGGCGAGTGCCATCGCACACGGCTTGGACCCGAAACCGCAGGTCCCGCGGGCCGGCGCAATCATCCCCTGCAAAATTTCCATGTACTCCCCCTGAAGTCGCCGCATCTTGCAGGAAGAACCTTGCGAAGCCAATGCGCACTGAGCAAATACTTGCGGTCGCCTGCACTCCGATGAGCTCTCTGTCCCATCGGACGCCGCCGAACGCCCGGCCGGCCGGTGCCCTACTGTGCTGTACGCCTGCGCCGGACTTGCTAAGGTTGACCCCTTTCCACCGAAGGGACCGCCCATGCGCCAGCGCCCGGCTGCCTTGCTTGCCCCGCTCGCCCTGCTGACCGCGCTGACCGCGCTGGCCTCGCTGCCGCTGGCCGCGGCCGAGCTGACCATTCCGCCGATCCAGTACCACCAGCGCACCTTGCCGAACGGCTTGCAGGTACTCAGCGTCGAAGATCACGCCAGCCCGAACGTGGCGGTGCAGATGTGGTACCACGTCGGCTCGAAGGACGACCCGCAGGGGCGCTCGGGCTTCGCGCATCTGTTCGAGCATCTGATGTTCAAGAGCACCAGGCACATGCACGCCGAGCAGTTCGACCGGCTCACCGAGGACGTCGGCGGCGCCAACAACGCCTCCACCGGCGACGACGTCACCAACTATTTCGAGGTGGTGCCGAGCAACCACCTGCAGACCCTGCTGTGGGCCGAGGCCGAGCGGCTGTCCAACCTCAACGTGGACGAGGCCAATTTCAAGTCCGAGCGCGCGGTGGTGGAGGAGGAATACCGCCAGAGCGTGCTGGCCGATCCATACGGCAAGCTGTTCAACGCGATCGATCCGAACTCGTACACGGTGCACCCGTACAAGCGCCCGACCATCGGCAGCATCGAGGATCTGGAAGCAGCCTCGCTGCCGGACGTGATTGCGTTCCACAAGACTTTTTACCGGCCCGACAACGCCACCCTGATCGTCGCCGGCGACTTCGATCCCAGGCAGCTCGATGCCTGGGTCGACCAGTACTTCGGCGGCATCGCAAAGCCCGCCGCGCCGATCCCGCAGGTCACCGCGCAGGAGCCCAGGCGCAAGAAGAATCTGCGCCATACCGTCAGCAGCGAAACCGCGCCGCTGCCGGCGGTGGCCATCACCTGGCTGATCCCGCCCGCCTCGGACAGCGCCGACAGCATCGCGCTGAAAGTCGCCGCGGCGCTGCTGTCGCAAGGCGATTCCTCGCGGCTGTACCAGTCGCTGGTGTACCGCCACCAGGTCGCCCAGCAGGCCGGCGCCGACGCCGACGGACGGGTGGGTCCAGGCCTGTTCACCGCGTACGCCATCCTGGCCAGCGGGCACCAGCCGGCTGAAGCGGAGAAGCTGCTGCACGAGGAAATCATCTGGCTGGCGACGCAACCCATCCCGCTGGCGGAACTGGACAAGGTGAAGACGCAGCTGCTGACCAGCGAGCTGAAGCAGCGCCAGACCGCCCAGGGCCTCGCGTTCGCGCTGGGCCAGGCGAGCCTGATCGAGGGCAACCCCGAGCGCGTCAATACCGATCTGGCCGCGTTGCAAAAGGTCACCGGGCAGGACGTGCATCGGGTCATGCAGAAATACATCACCGGCGCGCACAGCGTCACCATCGACTACCTGCCACAGGCGGCCAGGGCTGCAGCGGCGGCCGGCAAGGGAGCGGGGAAATGAAGCGCCAGATGAAGACATTCCGTTTGGCCGTCTTTACGGCCGCGATGATGGCCGGCGGCCCCGTGCTGGCCGCAACGTCCACCACGGACTTTCCGGCCACGCCGCCGGTGCCCGGCCCGGCGCCGCAGCTGACCGTGCCCACGCCGTCCGCGCAGACCCTGGCGAACGGCCTGCAGGTGATCAGCGTGCGCCGCGCGGGCTTGCCGCTGGTCACCGCGCAGCTGGTGGTGCGCAGCGGCGGGGAGATGGACCCGCCGCAACTCGCCGGCCTGGCCGACCTCACCGCGAACCTGCTGAGCAAGGGCGCCGCCGGCAAGACCGCGCCGGAGATCGCCGCGGCCGCCGAGACGCTGGGCGGCTCGCTGAACGCGGCGGCGGGCTGGGACCAAAGCGCGGTGGACATCACCGTCACCACACCGAAACTGGCGCAGGCGCTGGGCCTGCTGGCCGCGGTGGTGCGCCAGCCGGATTTCAGCGCGGTCGAGCTGAAGCGGGCACAGGCGCAGGCGATCGACGACCTGCACCTCGCGCTGAGCCGGCCCACGACTCTGGCCTCGCTGGTGGCCAGCCGCGGCGTCTTCGGCGAGGGCGCCTATGGTCATTCGCGCAGCGGCACGCCGGCGTCGATTGCGCGGATCAGCCGCGCCGACGTGCAACGGCTGCACGGCCAGCTGTACCGGCCGGACAACGCGATCCTGATCCTCGCCGGCGACATCACGCCAGCCCAGGCGCAGCAACTGGCCCAGGCCAGTTTCGGCAGCTGGGCCAGGCCGCCCACGCCGCTGCCGCCCAAGCCGGCCGGCAAGGCCGCCAGCGTCCTGCCGGCGATCGTGCTGATCGACCAGCACGGCGCCGGCCAGGCCGGCGTCGTCGCCGCGCATGCCGCACCGCCGCGCAAGGACGACGACTACTACGTCGGCACCGTCGCCAACGCGGTGCTCGGCGGTTCGTATTCGGCCCGCCTCAATGAAGAGATCCGCATCAAGCGCGGCCTGTCCTACGGCGCCAGCAGCCGGCTGCAGTCGCTGGGCGACGCCGGCATGTGGCTGGCGGCGGCGCAAACCAAGAACCCTTCAGCGGCGCAGGTGGTCGAGCTGGTGCTGGGTGAGTTCGGGCGCCTCGGCAGCACACGCGTATCCGCCGATGAACTGGCTGCGCGCAAGGCCACCTTGGTCGGCGGCTACGGGCGCAGCCTGGAAACCACCGCCGGGCTTGCCGGCCAGGTCGCCGAGCTGGCCGTCCATGGCGTGGCGCTGGACCAGATCGGCAAGTACATCGAACAGGTGCAGGCGGTAACGCCCCGGCAGATCGAGAAATACGCGGCCCGGCATCTGGCCGCCGACGCCAGCACGGTGGTGGTGGTTGGCGATGCGGCGCAGTTCGCGCCGGCGATCCGGCAGTCGCATCCCAAAGCCCTGCTGCTGGAGTCGACCGCGCTGGACCTGGACAGCCCCAGCCTGCAACCCGCCGCCGCGCCGAGGTAATCGTCCGCGATCACGTTCCCTACCAACCCCGGCCATCGTGCCGGGGTTTTTACATTCCCGATGCAACAGTGTGTCGTCGACATCGACCCAAAGGGGCTCCCACGCGAACCTGGTTATTTTATAAACTATAGGGTACATAAAATATTTCCGAGGTCCCCATGCACTTTCGTCCCCTCGCTTGCAGCGCCCTCGCGCTGAGTCTGCTCGCCGCCGTCCTGCCTGCCACCGCCGCCACGCGGCTCGAGCTGCAGGCCGGGCGCAGTTACATGGACAGCCATGGCGCGAACACCGGTTTCGTCGAGGCGGTCTTCGCGCCGCAACCGCTTGGCCGTACCCGCTTCACCTGGTCGCCGGATGTCTCGCTCGGCTGGATCGACGGCCGCGCCGTGGCGCGCTACGACTCCAGCCGTTACACGACCCGCGCTGCGGTGGCCCTGGTTGCCGCGGGCGCACGTTTCCACCGCGGCGATGCCGGCGACTGGTACCAGCCGCTGTTCTTCAGCTTCCAGGTGGCCGCCGCCAACCACACGACCCAGGCGCTCTCCAGCCACTACCAGTTCGTGAGCACCCTGGGCTGGCAGGCGAAGCATTTCAGCGTGGCGATCCGGCACATTTCCAACGGAAGCCTGCATACCCCGAATCGCGGCGAAACCATGGCACTGGTCGGCCTTGCCTTCGACATCTGACATCCAGCTGCGATGCCAGCCGGCGCTTCAGTGGCCGCCGGCGGCCGGCCCGGCCTTCGCGGTGAAGGGCGGCCTGGCCAGCCAGATCACGAATACCAGCCCGATGAAGATCCAGCCCAGTGCGTGGAACACTTCGTTGAACGAGATCTGATAGCCCTGCTGGGTGATCATCTCGTTGATCAAGCTGGCGCCGGTCTGCGTATCGCCGTGGCCGATCTGGCCGAGCGCGGTTTGCGCGGTCGGGCTGTAGGCGGTGATGTGCTCGGCCAGTTGCTCATGATGGCTGACTGCCCGGCGTTCCCACAGCAAGGTGGTCAGCGAGGCGGAAAAACTGCCGCCCAGCGTGCGCAGGAAGGTGGCCAGGCCGGAACCGGCCGCGATCTCGTTCTGCTGCAAATCGGACAGCAGGATGGTCAGGATCGGCATGAAGAACAGCGCCACGCCGAGGCCCTGGATCAGCTGCACCATCGCCACGTGATAGAAGTCGATGCCGATGAAGAAATCCGCGCGCATGAAGCAGGTCACGCCCATCACCACGAACGCCGCCGACGCCAGCAGGCGCAGATCCATGCGTGCAGCGTACTTGCCCACAATGAAGGTCAGCAGCACCGGAATGATGCCCAGCGGCGCGGTGGCGTAACCGGCCCAGGTCGAGGTGTAGCCGAGGTTGCGTTGCAGCCACAGCGGCACCAGCAGGCCGATCGCGAAGAACGCGGCGTAGGCGAGGATCAACGCGATCGTGCCGGCGGTGAAGTTGCGATGGCGGAACAACCGCAGGTCGACAATCGGATCCTTGTCGGTCAGTTCCCAGATCAGGAAGATCGCGATGCCGATCGCCGAAATGACGCTGGTGACGATGATGAAGGTGGAGTTGAACCAGTCTTCGTCGTTGCCCTTGTCCAGCACGATCTGCAGCGCGCCCACGCCGATGATCAAGGTGATCAGGCCGACGTAGTCGATCTTCGGGCGTTCGGTTTTCTCGACCTTGCCGCGCAGCTGGTTGGCCACCACCATGCTGGCGAAGATGCCGATCGGCACGTTGATGAAGAAGATCCACGGCCACGAGTAGTTGTCGGTGATCAGGCCGCCCAGGATCGGGCCGGCGATCGGCGCCACCACGGTCACCATCGCCAGCAGGGCCAGCGCCATGCCGCGCTTGGCCGGCGGGTAGATGCCGATCAGCAGGCTCTGCGTGATCGGATACATCGGCCCGGCCACCGCGCCCTGCAATGCGCGGAACACGATCAGCATGCCCATGCTCTGCGAGATGCCGCACAGGAACGAGGTCAGCGCGAACAGCAGCGTGCAGGCGGTGAACAGCTTCACCTCGCCGAAGCGACGGGTGAGGAAGCCGGTCAGCGGCAGCGAGATCGCCATGCTCACCGCGAACGAGGTGATCACCCAGGTGCTCTGGTTGTTGCTGACGCCGAGGTTGCCGGCGATCGTCGGCAACGACACGTTGGCGATCGTGGTGTCCAGCACCTGCATGAACGTGGCCAGCGACAGGCCGATCGTGCTCAGTGCCAGATTGGGTGGGCGGAATGGGGTGGTCATCGAGATCGGTCAGTAAGTTGGTGATCTGCTCCTCCCCCTGCTTGCAGGGAGGTTGGGAGGGGTAGCTCTTGACCTGAAGAGCAAGAGCGCCCCTCCCCAGCCCTCCCCTGCAAGCAGGGGAGGGCGTAACGCCGCTATTTGCTGCCGGCCATGTTGGCGTGGACGATCTGCGCGATCGCCTGATCCGCCTTGGCCAGCTGCTGCTTGTACACGTCGGTGCTGAAGGCGGCCTGGGTGGGCGACTTCTGCGCCAGCGTGGGGCCGCTCTTGTCGTGCAGGTTCACGTCCACGGTCAGCGACATGCCCAGCCGCAGCGGATGCTGCTCCAGCTGTTTCGGGTCGTCGAACACGATGCGTACCGGAATGCGCTGCACGATCTTGATCCAGTTGCCGGTGGCGTTCTGCGCCGGCAGCAGCGAGAACGCGCTGCCGGTACCAACGCCCAGGCTCTGCACCTTGCCCTTGTAGGTCACCTTGCCGCCGTAGACGTCGGACTCGATCGTCACCGGCTGGCCGATGCGCATGCCGGTGAGCTGGGTTTCCTTGAAGTTGGCATCCACCCACACGCCGTGCAGCGGCACCACCGCCATCAGGGCGGCGCCCGGCTGCACGCGCTGGCCGACCTGCACCGAGCGTTTGGCCACATAGCCGTCCACCGGCGCGACCAGGGTGGCGCGCGCGTCATCGAGGAACGCGGCGCGCAGACGCGCAGCGGCGGCCTGCACGTCGGGATGCGAAGCGACCACCGTATCGTCGACCAGCACCTTGCTGGTCTGGTACTGCTGCTGTGACGCGATCAGGCCGCTCTCGGCGCTGGTCAGCTCGTCGCTGGCGTGGGACAGTTCCTCGGCCGAGATCGCGCCGGACTTCGCCAGCGAGACGCGGCGGTTGTAGTCGGCGCGCGCCTTGTCCACCGCGGTCTTGCGCGCGGCCACGTCGGCCTGCGCGCCGTTGACGCTGGAATACAGGCCGCGCACCTTGCGCACGGTATTGGCGAGGTTCGCCTTGGCGCCGGTCAGCGCCACTTCGGCGTCGCTGGGATCGAGCTGCACCAGCACGTCGCCGGCATGCACCAGGTCGCCGTCATCGGCGCCGATGCTGACCACGGTGCCGGGCACCTGCGGGGTGATCTGCACCACGTTGCCGTTGACGTAGGCGTCGTCGGTACCTTCGTACCAGCGGCCATCGAGGAAGTACCACAGCGCCCAGCCGATGACGGCGAGCAGCACCACGATGGCGAGCACGCGCAGCATCATGCCGCGCGAAGTTTTCCTCGGTGGCGGGGCGGCCGGCGTCTGCGCCGGTGCGGTGCCGCTCGGGTCGGGGAGGGTCTGGCTGGACATGGGGCTGCCTCAGGAATGCGATGGGGTGGTGGAAGACATGGAATCCGGCGCTTCGGCCTGCGGCTGGTAGCCGCCGCCGAGGGCCTGGATCAGTTGCACGGAAAGATCGACCTGCTGCGCCTGCAGCGCGGCCATGCCGCGGTTGGCGACCAGCAGTTGCTGGCGCACGACGAGCGCTTCCAGATAGCTGCCGATACCGGCCTGGTAGCGCTGCACGGCCAGCTGCCAGGCCTGCTGCGCCGCATCCTGCGCACGCTGCTGCGCGGTGAGCTGTTCCTGCAGCGATTGCAGCGCGGACAGTTCGTCGGCCACCTGGTTCAGCGCGGCGACCAGGGTCTGGTTGTACTGCGCCACGGCGAGGTCGTACTGCGCATCCTTGCCCGACAGGTTCGCGCGCAACTTGCCGCCGTCGAAAATCGGCAGGCTGAGCGACGGCCCGAACTGGTAGAACCGTCCGGCCAGGCTGAGCGGGTTGCCGCCGCCCATGCTGATCACGCCGGCCATCGCGCCGATGCTGATGTTCGGCAGGAATTCGCTCTTCGCCACGGCGATGTCCTTGCCCGCGGCCTCGACGCGCCAGCGTGCGGCAACGAGGTCGGCACGATGACCGAGCAACTCCAGCGGCAGATCGGCCGGCACCGCCAGCGCGGTTGGCCGCAGCGGCCGCGGCCGGGTGATCTCCAGAGCGCGGTCCGGGCCTTTGCCCAGCAGCACCGACAGCGACGAACGCGCCGCGTCGACGGCGCGTCGGGCCAGTGCGGTGTCCTGCTCGGCGGTCGCGACTTCCGCGTCGCTCTGCTTCAGCTGGATCTGGTTGTCGATGCCGGCGGCGACGCGCTGCCGGGTCAACGCGCGCGACTGGTTCGCGCGCTTGAGCTCACCCTCCGCCAGATCCTGCTGGGTGAACGCATACCCAAGCTGCGCGTAGGCGCGGGCGACGTTGCCGGAAAGCTCGATGCGCGCCGCGCGGGCGTCGACCTCGGCGGCGCGCGCCTGGCCCACCGCTGCTTCCCATGCGGCGCGTTTGCCACCCCACAGGTCCAGGTCCCACTTGAAGCTGGCGTAGCCGTACTTGGCCACCGCGAAATGCGCCTTGTCGCCGAGCAGCGCGGCCGGCGGCCGCGCACCGGCGGCCGCGGCACCGCCCGTGATGCTGGGCTCGCGCGCGGCGGCGGCGACACCGGCTTCGGCTTGCGCCGCGCGGGCGCGCGCATCGGCCACGCCGAGGCCGGGGTTGTTCTGCAGTGCTTCGGCGATGAGTGCGTCGAGCTGCGGATCGCCCAGCCCGGTCCACCAATCCGTGACCGGCCACGCCGCCGGCGACACCTCGGCACCGGCGAGGCTGCGTTCGGTTTTCAGCGTGGAGGGGTCGATCGGCGTGCCGTCCGGGTGCAGGCCGCCGCTGCTGGCACAACCGGCCAGCGCGAGGGTCAGTGCGGTGGCTGCCGCAAGAAGATGCAGACGCATGGGTCAGTCCAGAATGAAGTCAGTTCTTGTCGCGGAGCGCGTGCAGCATGCGCTCCAGGTAGTCGTACAGCTGCGCCTGCTCGGCGTCGGTCATCGAGCGCTGCGCCGCATCCATCACGCGCTGGCTGCACAGGGACGCGGTGTTCTGCCAGACCGTGCTGCCTGCGCTGGTCAGTTCGATGCGCAACGCACGGCGGTCCTGTTCGTGCGGTGAGCGGCGCAAGTAGCCTTTGCGTTCCAGCTGATCCAGCTGGCGGGTCATCGCGCCGCCGTCGAGCTCCACGGCGCGTGCCAGTTCGGTAGCCGACACCGGGCCGAGGAGTTGCGCCTTCTTCAGGACCAGGTACTGCGTGAAGCTCAGGTCCAGCCCTTGGCTGGCCAGTTCAGCCTCGATCGCCCGCACCATTTCGGCGCGCACCATGCTCAGCAGCATGCCCAGGCTCGGCGCATGGGACTCGATAGTGGACGGGTTCGAAGACGGCTCGGGCTGATTCATGACCGCGCATTCTATTGCCCGAAATATATTTGTCAATGCAAATATGTTCACGTTTATGTTTGTTCCGGCAATTTCCGCGCTATCAGCCCGGAGCCGCGTCCAAGCCGTCCATTTCGTCGGCCAGCCAGGCGCGCAGGGCCGGATGGCGCAGTTCGAACAGGTCGAACACGCCCAGCGCCCGCAGGCTGGGGAGCTGCGCCAGCAATCGCGGCTCCATCGCGCGCCGCACGGTTTCCGGCGTGGCGGGGTCGAGCATCTGGTGAGCGCAGGCCACGAAGACGGCCAGCGCCGAGGTTGCCGAAGTCGGGTTCACTGAGTGCAGGGGAAGGAAAGTCATCGGGGATCATCCGAGGTGGGCCGGCTGGCTGGTCGCCGTCGGCGAGACCGGGCGACGCCAGCCGCGGGGAAGCGTCGGCAATAGGACCAGTGCGCGACAGGCCGGGTTACGCGAAAGCATAGATAGGGTCATAGGCAAGCTGATAACGTTATTGGGTCAACTTATGTCGAGAACCGGCCATGACGGCTTCCAAGCAGCAAGTCCACGAATTGATCGAACAGGTCGGCGGCCCTGCGCTCATCGCCTATCGGATCGAGCGCGAAGCCGCCAGCGAATATGGCGAAGACACCCGCACCTACGACTGGCACAGACATTTGCGCGGCCAGCTCTTCTGCGTCGAGAGCGGGGTGGTCCACGTACACACCGCACACGGTTCCTGGATGCTGCCGCCGCATCGCGCCGGCTGGATGCCGCCGGGCGAGCTGCACACGGTCAGCATCAGCGGGGTGATGAGCGGCTGGGGCGTCTTCATCACGCCGGATCTCGACCACGGCCTGCCCGAACGTCCCTGCGTGATCGGCGTCACCGAGCTGATGCGCGCGCTGGTGCGCCGCGCCAGTTCCTGGACCTGGCGCGAGCGGCTCGACGAGGAGCAGGAACGGCTGATGGCGGTGCTGCTGGACGAAATGCGCCGCGCTCCGCATCAATCGCTGCACCTGCCGATGCCGCTGGACCGCCGGCTGCTGCGCATCGCCCAGGCCGTGCTCGACCAGCCGCACGACAACCGCAGTCTGGAGGACTGGGCCACCTGTGCGGGCCTGTCCGTACGCAGCCTCAGCCGGCTGTTTCGCGCCGAGACCGCACTGAGCTTCGCGCAATGGCGCCAGCAGGCGCGGCTCAGCCGCGCTTTGGAGCAGCTGGCTGAAGGCGCATCGGTGGCCAGGGTGGCCGATGCGCTCGGCTACGCCAGTGTCAGCGCCTTCGTGGCGATGTTCCGGCGCAGCTTCGGGCAGTCGCCGGGCCGCTACTTTGCGCTGCATCCGGCGCCGGCCTGAAACGTGCGTGGCCGGATCAGGCGCCCGCCACGACGGACAGGTGCCGTGCGCAATGCCGCGCGGCCAGCTCGTCTTGAACCAGCGCATGCAGGGCCGGATCACGGATAGTGAACAGCTCGAATACGCCGAGCGCGTGCATCGTCGGCAGCTGCGCCAGCAGACGCGGCTCGGTCTCGCGCCGGACCGACTCCGGCGTGGCGGGATCGAGCATCAGCCGGGCGTGCGCCACGAAATCGGTGAGCGCGTCGGTACATGGCAAGGCGGCGGGAATGGGGACTAACGACATGTCGATCTCCAGCGGGAGTTGAAGCAAGGACGCCGGTGCGTGGCGCACCGTGACAGGATGGCTGCGGTGCAGCGCCGGCGCGGACGCTGCGGCACGCTGCGGCGCCGGCGTCACGAATCATGTGGCTGCACATGACTTGGGGGACAGGCGACGATAGGTTGACGCCGGTAGCATGGGAAGGCAGTCCCCACTGCTGGTACTCCCACTACCACCCGGGCATGCCCATGAGCACATCCATGCAACGCACCGAGCTGAAGGCCTTCCTGCGCACGCGCCGCGCCGCGCTCACGCCCGAGGCGGCCGGCCTGCCGCGCGGGCCGCGCCGGCTCACGCCCGGTTTGCGTCGCGAAGAGGTAGCGGCGCTGGCCGAGGTTGGCGTCACCTGGTACACGTGGCTGGAGCAGGGCCGCGCGATCAACGTATCGGTGGCGGCGCTCACGCGGATCGCCCGCGCCTTGTCGCTGTCGCCGACCGACGAGGCCTACCTGTTCGCCCTGATGGGCCTGTCGCGCACCGATGTGCCGGAACACCACTTCCAGCTGTCGCCGGTGATGCAGGAGGTGCTGGACCAGTACCGTGCGCCTGCCTTCGTGCTCGACACGGTGTTCACCGTGCTGGCGTGGAACCGCATGGCCGGCTGCCTCTACGATTTCGGCGACTTCGGCGGACCGTTCGCCGACAACCATCTGTGGAACGCCTTCATGAATCCGGCGCGGCGCCGGTTGTATCCCGACTTCGAGAACGGCGCGCTGAACCTGCTCGGGATATTCCGCATGAACCAGGCGGCGCACCCGGAAGACGCGCGGTTCCCCGAGCTGATCGAGGCGCTGAACGCGGCCAGCCCGGAGTTCGTCGAGCTGTGGCAGCGTTGCCATACGGCGCCGCTGAGTGCGATCACGGTGCCGTTCTTCCATCCGGCATTCGGCGACCTCAGCATTCATTCGATGCGCCTGCCGATCCGCGACAGCGATCACGTCGACCGCGCCACCGCATTCTTCTTCGCACCGGCGAACGCCGTCACCGCGGCAAGCTTCGCGCGCGTCGCGCGTCGACTCGCCGCCGGGCAGGCGACCCAGTCGGCGTGATGCGGGCCGGGCGCAGGGGGATAATCCCCAAGCCCACACAGGACTACGAAAGCCATGTACTTCGATCGCGGCGTCTCCTGCGATGACAGCTTCACCAGCGTCCCGGCCGCCAGGCCGGCCGCGTCGTGGTCACTCTCCGGCGGAGGCGCACGATGATGCAGGGTCCCCAGGTGCAGGCGTTTTTCGATGAAGCCAGCCATACCTTCAGTTACGTCGCATGGGATCCGGCCACCGCCAGGGCGGCGGTGTTCGACAGCGTGCTCGACTATGACGCCGCCTCCGGGCGCACCCGTCACACTTCGGCCGACGCATTGATCGCGTTCGTGCGGGCCCAGGGGCTCGGCGTGGACTGGGTGATCGACACCCACGTGCACGCCGATCACCTGTCGGCGTCACCGTACGTGCAGGCGCAGCTCGGCGGCCGGCTGGGTATCGGGGAACACATCCGCGACGTGCAGGCCACGTTCGGTCAGCTGTTCAACGCCGGCGCCGGCTTCAGGCGCGACGGCAGCCAGTTCGATCACCTGTTCAAGGACGGCGAGCACTACATGGTCGGCAGCATCGGGGCGGTGGCGATGCACACGCCCGGCCACACGCCGGCTTGCGTGACCCATGTGGTCGGCGATGCGGCGTTCGTCGGCGATACCTTGTTCATGCCCGACTACGGCACCGCGCGTTGCGATTTCCCCGGTGGCGACGCGCGCACGTTGTATCGCTCGATCCAGCGCCTGTTTTCACTGCCCCAGGAAACCCGGGTGTTTCTGTGCCACGACTACAAGCCCGCCGGCCGCGACGTGTTCGCCCACGAGACCACGGTCGGCGCCGAGCGCCGGGACAACATCCACGTGCGCGACGGCTCGGGCGAGGACGAGTTCGTGCGCATGCGCGTCGCTCGCGATGCCGGCCTGGCGATGCCGGCGCTGATCCTGCCGGCGGTGCAGGTGAACATGCGCGCGGGGCAACTGCCGCCGGCCGAGGACAACGGCGTGCGTTACCTGAAAATCCCGCTGGACGCCTTTTGAGCGGGCTGTATCGCCGCGGCGGCATGGCGTCCTGCCGTCTGCGGAGTGACCAGTGATCTACGTCCTGCTCAGCGTGGTGTGCAGCGTGCTGGTATCGGTGCTGCTGAAACTGGCGCGGCGCTTCGACATCGACGTGGGCCAGGCGATCGCCTGGAACTACGTGATGGCCAGCGTCCTCACCGCCGTGGTGTTGCAACCGTCGCTGACGCCTTTGCGCGAGCCCGCCGCCCCATGGCCAGCGCTGGTCGCGTTGGGCGCGCTGCTGCCGACCATCTTTCTGGCGCTGGCCGCATCGGTGCGCCATGCCGGCATCGTGCGCAGCGACGCGGCGCAGCGCCTGTCACTGTTGCTCTCGCTGCTGGCGGCGTTCGCATTGTTCGGCGAGCAGCTCACCGCATTCAAGGGCCTCGGCATCGCGCTCGGACTGCTCGCGTTGCTGTGCATGGTCTGGCGCCAGGGACGTGGCGCCACGCATGGCGGCGGTGTCGCCGGCTGGCTCTATCCGCTGCTGGTATTCGGCGGGTTCGGCACGATCGACATTCTGTTCAAGAGGGTCGCGCTGGCCGGCGTGCCGCTGGGCACTTCGCTGCAGGCGATGTTCGCGCTGGCCCTGCCGGTGGCGTTCGCACTGCAGCTGTGGCGGCGCGCGCAAGACCAAACCCGCTTCACCGTGCGCAGCGCGCTGGCAGGCATGCTGCTGGGGCTGGCCAACTTCGGCAACATCCTGTTCTACCTGCGCGGTCACCGTGCGCTGCCGCAGCATCCCGCGCTGGTGTTCGCCAGCATGAATATCGGCGTGGTCGCGCTGGGCGCGCTGGTCGGCCTGCTGCTGTTCAACGAGCGGCTGAGCCGGCTCAATCTTGCCGGTGTGGCGCTGGCGTTGCTGGCGATCGCGGTGATCGCGTGGCGATGAGCCTGACGCTGCGCGTGCCGCACCGTGCGGAGCGATGACTCGTGGGCGATACCGGTCAGCGTAGTTCGATCGAGAGGTCCCCAGGCAAGGGTCGCCGCAACGGTCAGCGTCTGGACGGCGCGCCATGCCGCGGCGCCGTCGAGCCGCGCACCACCAGTTCCGGGCTGAAGCCTTCGTTGGTGCTGCTCACCGGCTCGCCGTTGGCTTCGCGCTGCAGGTCGCCGATCAGTCGCTGGGCGGCGTGCCGCGCAATTTCCTCGGTGGCCTGGCGCGCGGTGGTCAGGGCGGGCCACGATTGCTTGGAGAACGGGCTGTCCTCGAAGCCGGCGATGGAGAGTTCGTACGGCACGTTGATGCCGTCCGAATGCGCGGCAGCCAGCACCCCGGCGGCGATCTCGTCGTTGGAGCCGAAGATGGCGCTGGGCCGATCTTTCAACGCCAGCAACTTGCGGGCACCGCGGAAACCGTCGTCGAAGGTGAAATCGCCGGGGACGATCAGCTTGCGGTCGAGCGGGATGCCGTAGTCCTTCAAGGCATCCTCGTAGCCCTGATAACGCTCGGGGCTGGAGCGGTGCTGGCGCCCGCCCCACAGGAAACCGATGCGCTGGTGGCCGAGCTGGATCAGGTGTTCGGTGATCGCGTAGGCGGCGTCGCGATCGTCCACGTAGACGCACGGCCAGCCGTCCTGCGGATCCTTGCGCGCCGAGATGATCCGGATGAACGGGATCTTCGCCTCGCTCAGCGCGCGGATCAGCGCCGGCTGTTCGGACATCGGCGGCGCCAGCACCAGCCCGGCGAGGCGCGAGCGGCGCACCAGGTCGCGCAACTCGTCGGCCAGCTTCGGCGAAGACGAATCGCAGGGATGGATCTGCAGGCCGAAGCCGCTGCTGCGGCACACCGACAGCACGCCGCGCTGCAGGTTGATGATGTAGTGCGCGTTCGGATTGTCGTAGACCAGCCCCAGCGCGTAGGCACGGGTGCTGCGCAGGCTGCGCGCGGAAGGATCGGGCTGGTAGCCGAGCGCGTCGATCTCGCGTTGCACCTTCTCGCGCGTGCGCGAGTGCACCGACGGCTCGTTGTTGATCACGCGGGATACGGTCTTCAGCGAAACGCCGGCCCGTTCTGCTACATCTTTGATGGTGGCGCTGCGCAACCGCTGAACCTCATGCATCGTGATCGGGGGCGCCGGCAGCGCCATCGCGCCGACGGCGCCACATCACGATGTGCAGCGCCTCGCGCATCCTAACTGATGGCCTTGCTCCGGGCGAATGCAGGGCTCATCCAGCGTGCTCCTGACCGACCCGGTGGCCGGCCCATCCGTAATACAGGATGTACAGGTAGCACGGCACCATCAGCAGCATGAACGCGAGCTGGAAGTCGATGTGCTGCTTCAGGTGCACGAACAGCTGCGGTATCACCGCGCCGCCGGCGATGGCCATGATCAGCAGCGCCGAACCGCGCTCGGTGAGGCTGCCCAGACCCTTGATCGCCAGCGGAAAGATCGCCGGCCACATCATGGCGTTGGCAAAGCCGAGCGCGGCGACGAAGCCGACCGAGACGTAACCATGGGTAAGGTAGGCACCCATCGAGAACAGCACGCCGAGCACCGCCGAGATCGCCAGATAGCGCTGCTGCGATACGACCCGCGGGATCAGCAGCAAGCCGGCGACGTAGCCGATCAGCATGCCGGTCAGGGTGAACGCGGTGAAGAACTTGGTCTCATCGAGCGGCAGGTGGAAGCTGGCGCCGTACGTGCCGATCGCATCGCCGGCCATCACCTCCACGCCCACGTACAGGAACAGGCACAGCACGCCCAGCCACAGGTGCGGCACCTGCAGAATACCGCTGCGCGTAGCGGATCCGCCGGCGCGGGCGGGCATGCTGTTGGCCGTGCTCGCTTCGATGTCCGGCAGCGACGAGCGCGCGATCCAGATCGCCAGCAGCGCCAGGATGCCGGCCATCACCAGGTACGGCGCGTGGATCTTCGCGGCGAATTCGTTGAGCAGCAGTTCGCGCGCGGCCGGATCGGCCGCCTTCACCTTCGCGTCGAGATCGCCGATGCCGTTCAGCACCAGCGTGCCGATCAGCAGCGGCGCCAGGATGCCGGCGACCTTGTTGCAGATGCCCATGAAAGCGATGCGCTGCGCAGCGCTGTCGATCGGACCGAGGATGCTGATGTACGGATTGGAAGCCGTCTGCAGCAGCGAGAGGCCGGCGCCGATCACGAACAGCCCGGTCAGCGCGCCGGCAAACATGCGCCAGCTGACGAACTGGCCGAACAGCACCGCGCCGATCGCCATCACGAACAGGCCCAGCGCCATGCCCTTCTTCATGCCGGTGCGGCGCAGGATGATCGACGCCGGCAGCGAGAACACCAGGTACGACACGTAGAACGCGAACGGCACCAGGAAGGCGTAGACGTCGGCGACCTGGAACGCCAGCTTGACGAACGTGATCAGCGGCCCGTTGAGCCAGGTGACGAAACCGAAAATGAAAAACAGCAGGCCGATGATCAGCATCGGCCCAAGGTTGGTGCGTTCGGACGGCGCCGCCGCCAGCGTGGTTGCCATGGTCACTTCTCCCCGAGTCCGACCGCGCCGGCCGAGTGGCCGGGACAGACGCGAATGTCTCTTTATTCGACGGAAAGTGCAACGTTGTCAATTCGGCGCTCGCAAGGACGAGCGGTACGGGCTCGCGAGACAGCCGTCCAGACGGCCGGATCGATTGTGCCTGCCGCACTGCGGCAAGCTCCATCGGTCCAGTCAAAAGGGCGACGAAACCCGCCCACAGAGGCCATTTCGCGCGCCAGGCGTGGTTGCCTTCCAGGTTGTCACGACAGCTATGTTGCAGTGCCATATCGAAGTTCCAGCGAATCGCCGCGCGCCCCATTGACAACGTTGTCATTTCGACAGCAGACTCCGCCCGAATCAGGCCGACCCGGCCGGCGGCGAGCGCGCGGATCGGGTGGGCACGGGGTAAGGCAGGCCACGGGAGAGCGGGGTGGGGGAAGTCGCCAACCAGCGTCATGCAGCGGAGTCGCCGGCGACGGTGCTCAGCGCAGCGTCGATGTCGGGCCAGCCTGCCGGCATGCGGCGCGATCAGCCGTTTCTGGCGGCCGACGTGGGTGGCACGCATGCGCGCATCGGGCTCGTCGTGCGGCAACGCCAGCGGCAAGCGCCCGGTCAGCGTGCTGCACTACCACCGCTACGGCTGCGCCGACTGGTCCAGCCTCACCGCGATGCTGCAGGACTTCGTGGAGCAACTGGCAAATACGCCGCACGCAGCGATGCGCGGACAGTTGCGCCAGTGCGCGGTGGCCTGCGCGGGCTACGTGCTCGACGACGCGATCATCAACGAGAACCTGCCGTGGCCGGTGTCGATCCGCGACATCCGCGACGGCCTCGGCATCCAGCGGCTGGCGGTGATCAACGATTTCGAAGCGGTGGCCTACGCCACCCAGTTCATCGACGCCGACGAGACGCGGCCGATCATCGAAGCCACCGCGCCCATGGCGCCGGGGCCGGCGCTGGTGATGGGGCCGGGCACCGGGCTGGGCTCGGCGGTATTGCTGCCCGGCCAGCCGCGGGCACAGGTATTGGCCACCGAGGCGGGGCAGATTTCGCTGGCGCCGGGCAACGAGCGCGAGATGGAAATCCTGCGGTTGTTCCGCCGCGAGCGTCCGCATGTGTCGTTCGAGGATGCGCTGTCCGGGCCGGGCCTGCTGAAGCTCTATCGCGCGCTGTGCGAATTGCGCCGCAGCCCGGCGCGGCTGCTGACGCCAGCCGAGATCACCGGCGCCGCACTGGCCGGCCAGCGACCTGGCGGCGGTCGAGACACTGCATGTGTTCTGCGGCCTGCTCGGCAGCTTCGTCGGCGACCTGGTGCTGCTGTACGGCGCCCGCGGCGGCGCCTATCTGGCCGGCGGCATCCTGCCGCAGATCCAGCCGTTCCTGCTGGCGAGCAGCTTCGCCGAACGCTACTTCAACAAGGGCGTGATGCGCGCCTATCTGCAACAGGTTCCGGTACGACTGATCGAGCACGGCCAGCTTGGTGTCATTGGCGCCGCAGGCTGGTTTCTGGATGAGCGGCAGGGAGAGTGAGATGACCGACATCCGGTGACACGGCGCCAAGCCGCTGCAACACAACGTCCACGACCGCCGCCATGTCGGTCTTGATTTGAGCCAGCCTCTGAGGGGAGGACATCATGAATTACCGCAAGACATTGCTAGCCGCCAGCATCATCACCAGCCTGTGCGTATCCGGCGCGCTGTTTGCGCAGGACGCCGCGCCGTCCAGTTCCACCGACCAGAACAACCAGCCGGCCCGGAAAGAAGCCAAGCAGCTGGGCACGGTCATGGTCACCGGCATCCGCGACAGCGAGGCGGAATCGCTGGCGCTGAAGAAGGATGCCGCTTCGCACATCGAGGTGGTCACCGCCGAGGACATCGGCAAGCTGCCGGCCAAGAACGTCGCCGACACGTTGCAGCGGCTGCCGGGCGTCAACATCAGCTCCGCCAGCGCCAGCGAGGGCGGCTTCGACGAAAGCGATCGCGTGAGCCTGCGCGGCACCAACCCCAGCATGACCCAGACCCTGGTCAACGGGCACACGGTGGGCACCGGCGACTGGTTTGTGCTGAGCCAGGTCACCACGGTCGGCCGCAGCGTCAGCTACAGCCTGCTGCCGGCGGAGATCGTCAGCGAGGTCGTGGTGCACAAGACGTCCGAAGCCAAGATCCAGGAAGGCGGCGCGGCGGGTTCAGTGGACATCATCACGCGCAAGCCGCTGGAGTTCGCCAAGAACGTCACCGCCGAAGGTTCGGTGGGCGGCGTGTACGCGGATCTGCCGGGCAACACCAAGCCGCAGTTCAGTGGCCTGTTCAACTGGAAGAACGACGCCAACAACTTCGGCGTGATGGTGCAAGCCTTCTACGAGAAGCGCAGCCTGCAGCGCAACGGCCAGGAGCTGGTCGGCGGCTACAACCAGATCGCTGCAACCGATGCGGTCGCGGTGGCGCATCCCGATCTGGCCGGGGTGTATTACCCGCAGGAAATCGGTGCCACGCTGTTCACCCAGACGCGCACGCGCAAGGGCGGTGCGGTTGACGTGGAGTTCAAACCCACGGACAACCTGACCCTTAACCTCAACGCGTTCTACACCAAGCTCAAAGCCGACAACTACAACCGCAACTACATGTTGTGGACCAGCCAGTTCATCAACCAGGGCGGCCTGCAGCCGGGCTACACCGTGAAGAACGGCGTGCTTACCAATGCCTCGTTCGGCCAGGTGGCGGGCAACACCAATCCGTCCATCGTCTACGACCAGATTTCGCGCCCGGGCGCAGCCTCCAGCTCGGGCTACGTGAGCCTCGACGCTGACTGGCGCGCCACCGACCAGCTCACCTTCCGAGGCCAGGTCGGTACCACCGAGGGCAAGGGTTCCAGCCCGGAACAGAACGTGCTCGAACTCGGCGCCAACGCCGGCGCGCCCGCCAGCTGGAACATCAACGGTACCGGCAAGCCTACCGACTGGTCGGTGGGCGGCTCCAACAACACGCCGTCCGGCATTTTGCCGTCGTTCGGCTGGATCTTTGGTGGCCAGGGCATCAAGACGAAGGACAAGGAGCACTGGGGCCAGCTCGATGGCGAACTGGACTTCGATGGCGGTTCGCTGTCGTCGCTGGAATTCGGTGTGCGCTATGCCAACCACACCCGCGAGAACCCGTTCGAGGTCGCTCAGGGGCCGTCCGGCGACTGGACCAACCTGGCCAACTATCCAGCGACATACGGCAACTATCCGGGTGATTTCGGCAGCAGCCTGGGTGGCTCGTTCCCGACCAACATCTGGTACTACTCGCCGGCGCAGCTGGCCGCCTTCGACGCGCAGTTCACCAACCGCGACCCGGTGAGCCGCTTTTATTTCAACGATGTCTACAAGGTCAACGAGAAGGATAGCGCCGCGTACCTGCAGGCGAATTTCGGTGGCGATGGCTGGAGCGGCAACCTGGGCGTGCGCTACGTCGAAACCAAGCAGGACATCGGCTACACCAGCACCAACCCCGATCCGGGCGCGACCACCTCCACCGGTCCGATCGTGGGCTCGGCCTTCGGCAACTACTACTGGAACACGTACAAGAACAAGTATTCCAAGTTCCTGCCCAGCGCCAACCTGAAGTTCGACATCACCGATCAGCTGGTGGCCCGCATCGCCGCTTCGCAGACGATGACCCGGCCGGACTATTCCGCGCTGGCCGGCTTCGTGTCGCTCAACGATCTGACCCTGGCCGGCAGCGGCGGCAATCCGAAACTCAAGCCGCTGATCTCCAGCAACTTCGACGCGGCACTGGAATGGTACTTCGCGCCGCGCGGCCTGCTGTCCGCCGGCGTGTACAAGATGACCCTGAAGGATTACGTCAACTTCAGCAACGAGTTCCAGACGTACAAGAACATCCAGGCCAGCACCAATGCCGGCACGGATGTCTTCAGCACCTACACGGTGAGCGTGCCCTCCAACACCAATGGCCAGGTGAAGGGCGTGGAGCTCAACTACATCCAGCCGATCGGCAAGAACTTCGGTGTGTCCACGAACTACACCTATGCCAGCGGCAGCGCCACCGGCGACAAGCCGCTGCAGGGCACCTCGAAGACGACGGCCAACGCGTCCGCCTTCTTCGAGAACGACCGCTTCAACGCCCGCGTGAGCTACACCTATCGCTCGTCGTTCTATGCCGGCGTGGCCCGTGCGGACGTGTTCTACCAGGCGGGCGTGGGCAACCTGGCGGCATCGTTCGGCTACAACATCAACGAATGGATGGCGCTGTCGTTCGACGCGATGAACCTCAACAACCCGAAGCTGAAGTACTACACAAAGACCGACGCGATCGGCAAGCAGCCGTACTACTTCTACGACAACGGTCGCCAGTACTACGTGAACCTTCGCTTCAAGTTCTGATTCGCCACTTTGCTTCATCGTGAGCCGGGGACGGCTCACCCTCCCCAAGCGGGCCCGTGCACACATTTACGGGCCCGTCTTTTTTTGGAGCGTCATGCTTCCCATCGCGCATGGCATCCTGCAGCTCTCGACGTGGAGAAGCCTGATGACACGCCAGTTGCCCCGCCTTCTTTGCGGCCTGCTTGTCCTGGCGACGTTCGCCACGCATGCCGAGGCCACCTTCCCGGACAAACAAATTTCACTGATCCCGTTGCCGGCGCAGCTCGCCGTGGCCGACGGCACCTTCAACGTCGACGCACAGACGCCCATCGTGATCGCCGATCATGCCGACGCGACCCAGCGCACCGCGCGCTACCTGTCCGAGCTGCTCGCGCGCACGCGCGGCCTGCGGCTTTCCGTGAACCAGGGCGCCGCAACCACGCGCGGCATCGTGTTGCTGCGCGATCCAGGCGCTGCGGTAGCGAATGGCGAAGGCTACGCGCTGGACGTCACGCCGCAAGGGATCCGCATCAGCGCACGCGATGACGCCGGCCTGTTCTATGGCGCGGTGACCTTGTGGCAACTGCTTACGCCGGACGCCCAGCGCGGCGCGGTGCAGGTGCCGGCCATGCACATCCGCGACCAGCCGCGCTTCGCATGGCGCGGCCTGATGCTGGATTCCGCGCGGCACTTCCAGAGCGTCGCGGAAATCGAGCGCCTGCTCGACCAGATGGCCCAGCACAAGCTCAACACTTTCCACTGGCATCTCACCGACGACCAGGGCTGGCGCATCCAGATCAAACGCTACCCCGAACTCACCGGCATCGGCGCCTGGCGCACACCGCCTGACGCGGGCCACAACGGCGAGCCGCAGCGCTACGGCGGCTTCTACACACAGGACGATATCCGCCGCGTGGTGGCGTACGCCGCTGCACGCCACATCACCATCGTGCCGGAGATCGACATGCCCGGCCACGCACAAGCCGCGGTGGCCGCGTATCCGCAGCTCGGCGTCACCGGCAAGCGTCCGGCGGTATCGATCGACTGGGGCGTCAACCCGTATCTGTACAACGTCGACGACGCCACCTTCACCTTCATCGACAACGTGCTCGACGAGGTGCTGGCGCTGTTCCCGTCCAAGTACATCCACGTCGGCGGCGACGAGGCCATCAAGGACCAGTGGCAGGCCTCGCCCGCGGTGCAGGCGAAGATGCGCGCGCTGGGCGTCACCAGCGAGGATGCACTGCAGGGCTGGTTCATCGGACGCATCGGCCAGTACCTGGACAAGCACGGTCGCAAGCTGATCGGCTGGGACGAGATCCTCGAAGGCGAAAACCTGCCCGCCGACGCCACCGTGATGTCCTGGCGCGGCATCGACGGCGCGATCAAGGCCGCGCTGCTCGGTCACGACGTGGTGCTGTCGCCCGCGCCGGCGCTCTACTTCGACCATGTGCAAGGCGACCTCGCCGACGATTATGCCGGCCGCCTCGGTGTGGAATCATTAAAGAACGTCTACGGCTTCCAGGCCGTGCCAGCGGTGCTGAGCGCGACGCAGACCAGCCACGTGCTGGGCGTGCAGGCCAATCTCTGGACCGAGCACATGCCCACCTTCGCCCACGTCGAACACGCCGCCTTCCCGCGGCTGGATGCGCTCAGCGAGGTGGCCTGGTCGCCGCCCGCCACCACCAATTGGCCGAGCTTCCTCGACCGCCTGCCGGCGCAGTTCGAGCGTTACCGCGCGCAGCACGTCAATGTGGCCGACAGTGCCTTCGCGGTGGACATCGGTGCCGACCGCAACCTGGCGCTGGCCACGGGCAAGGCCACGGTGACGCTGACGAATCAGGTAGGCGTCGCCGCCATTCACTACACGCTGGATGGCAGTCCACCCATCGTCACCTCGCCGCGCTACGACGCGCCGTTCAACGTGACCTTGCCGCTCACCGTGCGCGCCGCCAGCTTCGCCGCCGACGGCAGCCCGCTTGCCGCGCCGCGCGAACGCGTGCTTGATCGCGCCGCCCTGCTCAGCCTGCCGGGCACCCTGTTGCCCAACTGTCCGCGCAGCGATTTCCGCCTGCACCTGCAGCCGATGCCCGACGCGAAGAGCACCCAGCCGGTATACCCGGTGAATGTGTTCGACAGCTGCCAGCAGTTCCCCGTTACGTGGATGGACGGCGTCGCCGCCATCCGCGTCGATGCGACACGCCTGCCGCGCAATTTCGCACTGGCGCACGAGCAGAAGCTGGTGGTGTTGCGCCCGCACGCCTCGCCGTTCGGCGAGCTGGTGGTGCACGCAGACCAGTGCGACGGGCCGGTGCTCGCCAGCATGCCGTTGCCCGATCCGGCGCAGAGTGCCCGTCACTTCACGCTGACCGCCACGTTGCCGGCGCAACAAGGCGAACATGCGTTGTGCCTGATCTACACCGCGCCGATCGACGGGCCGCTGTACGCGATTGGCCGCGCGACGCTCACGCCCTGAGCGCACGCGCGCGGACGTCGCGTTGAATGCGACGATGGGGCCGCTCTTGTTTCGGCGGCCTCAGCGGCGTCCGCGCAGCGCCTTGACGAACACGACCATGGCCAGCAGACCGAGCAGCAAACCGGCGCCTGCGCCCCACAGCCCACCGATGTCGCCGCCGATCAGATAGCCGACGCCGAAACCCGCCGGAAACAACAGCAAAAGCGGCAGGCAGCCCATTCGTTCGACCCGTCAGCGCGCCACGGCCTGCGCGTCCGGCAGCGAAGACGGATGCCGCAGCAGGGCATGCCTGGCTAGCTGGGCATCGGCGGGGGACAGCTCGATCAACGGCGCGACCTTGCCACCGATCAGCGCAGCGATGGCTGCGCCGTCGCGATACAGCACGCGCGAACCGGCCAGCGCCGGCACCTTGTCGCCAACCAGTACGGTACCGACCAGGTTCAACGGGTCGCTGCCGCTGAGGCAGACCAGTTCGCCATCGTCCGCACGCTGACGCACGGTGCGCAGCGGCGTGATCGCCTCGGGCAGGGCAAACTGTTCGCCGACCAGGCCCTCGACGAAACGCCCGCCGCGGATCTCGCCACGCGCCTCCAGCCGGTGGTACACGCGCAGCAGCTCGCGCCACGACGGCAGCCACGGCGCCTCGCGCTCCAGCAGTTTCCAGAACACCACGCCGTAGCGGCGCAACAGGGCTCGGGCGACGTGTTCCGTTTCAATCGAATCAGATCGGCGCGAAGCGCCACGTTCGCCTCCTCTCCCCTTCGGCGACCGCAGGGAGTCCCCTTGCGGGTGGAGGAGGACTGAGGTGAGGGGCTGTTCTTGCCGCGTGCTTTCACTGGACTTACCTTGGCGCCCCGGCCCCTCATCTGTCCTTACGGACATGTTCTCCCCTGAGGGGAGAAGAGAAGTGCGCGCCAGCGACCAGCGTCCCGCATCCTCGATGCCGCTGAGCTGATGCCGCCGCAAGCGCCGATGGCGGCCACCATCACGCTTGGCCGCAGGCAACAACAGCGCGCGCAGGCCGGCGAAGCTGTCGGCGCTGACCCGACCGGCGGCGACCAGTTCGCCGAGCGCGTCCTCCAGTTCGGTGCGCAACAACCGCGTGGCGTCCAGCAGCTCGTCGAAGAACAGCGCGCCCTGGTCGCGCAACGTGTCGGCCACGACCTGGGCGCGCGACGACAGCAGAGTCTCCTGCGAATCGTCGCTGGCAGCAACGGACGTCCAGACGGCCATCCCGCGTCGCGGCAGCAGCACGATCGGTGTGCTGCGCACCGGTCCGCCACCGCCGCCGCTGCCCGCACGCAGGCGCGTCCAGCTGATCCGTCCAGCGCGGCACAATTCGTCCAGCCAGCTGATCGAATAATCCTCGATGCGCGCCGGAAGGATCTCCGATTCCCACGCGCCTGCCGCCGCCTCGTAGCCTTCCAGCTGCGCCAGCGTGGCGACCAGCGCATCCGGCCCGCTCAATCGGGTCGACGCCGACACGTGTTGCCAGTCGAACAGGAAGCGCATCAGCGTGCGTCGGCTGACCGGCTCGATCTCGCGGCGCAGCCGGCCGATGGTGTAGCGGTGGATGCGCGCCAGCAGGTGCCGTTCGCACCATTCGGTGTCGCCGGCGTCGGCGGTGAAGCGGCCCTGCATCACGTAACCTTCGGACTGCAGGCGCAGCAGCGCCTGCTCGACCTCGCCAGTGTCGACGCCGATGGATTGCGCCAACCCGTTCACGGTGACCGGACCGAGCCCGCCGAGGCGATGGCGGACCAGGTCCAGCAGCGCGTCCTCGCGTGTCCACGATTGCGCGGCGTATTCGAAGGGTGCGGCGATCGGCGGCTGCATCAGGGCGGCGGGATGCACTACCTGCCACAGCGGCAGCTGTTCGGCGGACGTCCATACGTCACCGAGCCGGGTGGCGCGCTTCGCCTTCGCCAGCGTCTGCAGTCGCTCGCTCCAGCCGGCGTTGGCGGCGACTTCATCGGCGCTGACGAAACCCAGCAGAGTCAGCGCCTCATGCATCTCGTCCGCATCGCGCACCTGCGGCCACGCTTCCTCGCGCACCGCGGCGATCGCCTCGGGATCGAGCCGGCCCAGGTCGTCGGCGTCATCGGCGTTCCAGCGGCGGTTCTGCACGGCCTGGGTGCGGCGCTCTTCCAGCGGCGCATCGTCGAGGAAGGCATACGGTGCCGCGTTCAGCACTTCGGCGGCGAGCGGGCTGGGCGCGGTGAGGTCGCGCGCCGCGATGGCGATGTCGCCGCTCTCGATCGAACGCAGGATCGCCAGCAGGCCATCCACGTCCATCGCTTCGCGCAGGCAGTCGTGCATGGTCTGGTTGACCAGCGGGTGATCCGGCACCTCGCGTTCGCCCACGATGTTTTCCAGGCAGGCGACCTGGTCGGGGAACACGGCGGCAAGCAGGTCCTCGCTCTTCATGCGCTGCAATGGCGGCGGCGTCTTCTTGCCGCCGGTGAAGCGCGGCAGCGCCAGCGCCGTGACGGCATTCCAGCGCCAGCGCGCGGGAAACAGCGGCGCGTCGAGCAGCGCCTGCACCAGCACGTGCTCGGCGGTGTTCGAGTGCAGGTAATGCGCCACTTCCTCCAGCGGAAAGCTGTGGCTGGTGGAGAGCGACAGCACGATCGCGTCCTCGGTCGCCGCCGCCTGCAGCTCGAAGTTGAACTGGCGGCAGAAGCGCTTGCGCAGCGCCAGCCCCCAGGCGCGGTTGATGCGGCTGCCCCACGGCGTGTGGATCACCAGCTGGGTGCCGCCGGATTCGTCGAAGAAACGCTCCAGCACCAGGGTGTGCTGGCTGGGGAGGACGCCGAGTGCGGCCTTGGCGCGCGCGAGGTAGTCGACGAGTTGCTGGGCGGCGGATTCGTCCAGGCCAAGTTCTTCGCGAAGCCATGCGAGCGCGCGCGCCTTGCTCTCCTCTCCCTTTGGGAGAGGAGTTGGGGGTGAGGGTTCGGGTGGGGCGGAGTGTTCGGCAAGCACCGAACTCTCCGGCCCACCCCTCTCCCAAAGGGAGAGGGGCTCAAGCGAAAGCAGAGCGGAGATCTCCTCGCGAAGCCGCGACACGCCGAACGACAGCTCATTGCTGCGCCCCGGCGCCTCGCCCAGCCAGAACGGAATGCTCGGCGGTGCGCCGCGTGCGTCCTCCACCCGCAGCCGGTCGCGTTCGACGCGCTGGATGCGGTAGCTGGTATTGCCGAGCTGGAAGATGTCGCCGGCCATGCTCTCGACCGCGAAATCCTCGTTCACCGTACCCACGATGATCGCCTGCGGCTCCAGCACGACCTTGTAGTCGGCGGTGTCCGGGATGGTGCCGCCGGAGGTCAGCGCGGTGAGCCGCGCGCTGCGTCGCGGGCGCAGCTGCCGGTTCACCGCATCGCGATGGATGTAGGCCGCGCGCGGCCCCTGGCGGGTGGTGAAGCCCTCGGCCAGCATGCGCACCACCGCGTCGAAATCGGCGCGCGCGAGATCGCGGTACGGATACGCGCGGCGCACCAGCGCATACAGCGCATCCTCGTCCCATTCGGCGCAGGCGACTTCGGCGACGATCTGCTGCGCCAGCACGTCGAGCGGTTGCGGCGGCATGATCAGTGCGTCCAATTCGCCGCGGCGCACGCAGTCGAGCAGGGCGGTGCATTCGATCAGGTCGTCGCGGGTGGCCGGGAACAGCCGTGCCTTCGGCGTGCCGTCGATGCTGTGGCCGGAACGGCCCGCGCGTTGCAGGAACGCGGCGATCGAGCGCGGCGAACCGAGCTGGCACACCAGGTCGACCTCGCCGATATCGATGCCCAGCTCCAGCGATGCAGTCGCCACCAGCACCGACAACTCGCCGCGCTTCAGCCGCTGCTCCGCATCCAGCCGCAACTCCTTCGCCAGGCTGCCGTGATGCGCGGCGACGTGTTCCTTGCCCAGCCGTTCGGACAGATGCCGCGCCGCGCGCTCGGCCATGCGCCGCGTGTTGACGAAGACCAGGGTCGTGCGATGCGCCTGCGCCAGCTGGGCGAGCCGGTTGTAGACCAGGTCCCAGCTGTCGTTCGACATCACCGCTTCGAGAGGCACTGGGGGCACTTCGATAGCGAGGTCGCGCGGGCGCGTGTGGCCCACGTCGATGATGGTTACGTCGCTCCTTGCGTTCGCCTCCTCTCCCCTGTGGGGAGAGGATTGAGGTGAGGAGGCGGCGTGCGTCGCAACGCCATTTCCGATGGCTTCTTCGTTGTCGCTTTCCGGCGACCCCGAACCCTCATCCGCCCTGCGGGCACCTTTTCCCGGAGGGAGAAGGGAGTGCTGAGCGCCGACCAGAAAGTCGGCGACTTTCTCTATGGGCTTCTGCGTCGCCGACAATCCGATCCGCAGCAGACGTCTCTGGCACAGCGATTCCAGCCGCTCCAGCGACAACGCCAGGTGCGAGCCGCGCTTGCTGCCCGCGATGGCATGGATTTCGTCGACGATCACCGAACGCACGCCGGACAACATCGCGCGGCCGGAAGCGGAGCCCAGCAGCACGTACAGCGATTCCGGCGTGGTCACCAGGATGTGCGGCGGCTGCTTGCGCAGCAGGTTGCGCTCGACCTGCGGGGTGTCGCCGGTGCGCACGGCGGTGCGGATCGCCACGTCGGGCAGGCCGAGCTTCTCCAGTTCGGCGCGGATGCCTTCCAGCGGCGCTTCCAGGTTGATGTGGATGTCGTTCGACAGCGCCTTCAGTGGCGACACGTAGAGCACGCTGGTGGTATCGGCCAGCACGCCGCCGTGCGCCACGCCTTCACGAACGAGCTCATCGATCGCCGCGAGAAAGGCGGTCAGGGTCTTGCCCGAGCCGGTCGGCGCAGCCACCAGGGTGTGACTGCCGGCGCGGATCGATGGCCATGCCGCGGCCTGCGCCGCGGTGGGCGCAGCAAAACTGGCCTGGAACCAGTTGGCGACGGCAGTATGAAATTCTTGCAATGGCATCGACGGACCCGCTGGGGGCAGGAGGCGGGGATGGATCTTAGATGGGGGCGAATACGGTCACTGCAAACAGCCATCGCTTTCGCCGCCCGCGCCTCTGTATGACAATGCGCCTACGTATCGTTGCCTATCCATCGGGGATAAACCATGTCCGTCGCCCATCCGTCACGTTCCGCCGTGCTTGCCTTGTCGATCACGCTGGCCCTTGCCCTGCCGATGTCTGCCGCGCTGGCGCAGGAAGCCGCCGCACCGGTCAAGCAAGGCACCAAGACCACCGAGCTGCAGACGGTGAACGTCACCGCCTCGAAACGGGTGGAGAACATGCAGAAGGTGCCGATGGCGCTGACCGTACTGACGCCGGACAAGCTGGAGGCGTTCGGCCAGGCCGGCGATGGCGTGCTGCAGCTGGCATCGCGCGCGCCCAGCGTCTACGCCGAGACCTCGTACGGCCGCGAGTTTCCGCGCTTCTACATCCGCGGCCTGGGCAACAGCGACTTCGACCTCAACGCCTCGCAGCCGGTGTCGATGGTGTACGACGACATCGTGCAGGAGAACCCGATCCTGAAGGGCTTCCCGCTGTTCGACCTGGCCCAGGTCGAGGTGCTGCGCGGCCCGCAGGGCACGCTGTTCGGGCGCAACTCGCCGGCCGGCGTGATCAAGTTCGAGTCGGTGCGCCCGAGCCAGGAGACCAGCGGCTACGCCCGCGTCTCGTACGGCTCGCTGGGCACCGCGAACGCCGAGGCGGCGCTGGGTGGCGCGCTGGGCGGGCACTGGTCCGGCCGCGTCTCCGCGCTGGCGCAGCATCGCGACGGCTGGATCGACAACACCTTCACCGGTCAGAAGAACGTGCTGGGCGGCTACAACGATCGCGCCGTGCGGCTGCAGGCGCTGTACGAGAACGGCAGTTTCAGTGCCTTGATCAACGGCCATGCGCGCTGGCTGGACGGCAGCGCGATGGTCAATCGCGCCAATGCGATCGAACTGGGCGACCCCAGCTTCGTGCCCGGCTTCGACCGCGACAAGGTTTCGCAGGACGGCCGCAACCGGCAGCACCTGTTCAGCTGGGGCAGCAACCTGCATCTGAGCTGGAACATGGGCGACACCACCTTCACGTCGATCACCGGGCTGGAACGCGCCACCACCTACAGCCTCGGCGACGTCGACGGCGGTTACGGCGCGAGCTTCCACCCGCCGATGGGTCCGGGCTTCATCCCGTTCCCGTCCGAGACCGCCGACGCGCTGCCGCACGATCGCCAGATCACCCAGGAGTTCCGCCTCGCCAGCAACGGGCAGGACAAGCTCAACTGGCAGGTCGGCACCTACTACTTCGACGAAGACATCGCGATCAGCAACTTCGACTACGCCACCTTCAACAACCACGCGCTGGACGGCTACGCCACGCAGACCCAGCGCACCAAGGCGTGGGCGGTGTTCGGTTCGGCCAACTACCAGCTCGCCGACGATTTCGAACTGCGTGCCGGCGCGCGCTGGTCGCACGACTCGCGCGATTTCAAGGTGGACCGCGTGATGTCGCCGATCGGCGGCGGCCCGTTGCAGCTGGCTGCACAGACCGCACGACGCGCGCTGGAGCGGCGACCTCACCGGCACCTGGACGCTCAGCCCGAACGTCAACGTGTATGCACGCGTCGCCAACGGCTTCCGCGCGCCCAGCGTGCAGGGCCGCGTGCTGTTCGCCGACTTCATCTCGCAGGCCAAGCCCGAGACGATCACCAGCTACGAGCTGGGCGTGAAGACCACCGGCATGGACAACCACGTGCGCTTCAACGCGGACGTCTATACGTTCAACATGCACAACCAGCAGCTCACCGCGGTGGGCGGCGACATCAACGTGACGCGCCTGCTGAATGCGAGCAAGACCCAGGGCTACGGCGCCGAGTTCGACCTGGAGGCGTACCTCACGCCGAACTTCGTGCTCACCGCCGGCGGCAGCTACAACCACACCGAGCTGAAGGACCCGAACCTGGCGGTGGCCGTGTGCGGCTCCGGCTGCACCATCCTCGATCCGCTCAGCGCCAACGGCAACGCGCTGGTCTACGGCAACACCTTGCCGAATGCGCCGAAGTGGATCGGCACGCTCACCGCGCGCTACGGCATCCCGTACGGCGACAGCGGCGAGTTCTTCGTCTACACCGACTGGAACTACCGCAGCGAGGTGAATTTCTTCCTGTACGACTCGGCCGAGTTCAAGGGCAAGCCGCTGCTCGAAGGCGGCGTGCGGCTTGGCTACAACTGGGATTACGGCCGCCGCGAGGTCGCCTTGTACGGCCGCAACGTCACCAACAAGCGGGCGATCACCGGTGCCATCGACTTCAACAACCGCACCGCCTTCGTCAACGATCCGCGCATCGTCGGCGTGGAATTCCGCGTCGAGTTGTGAGCCGGCTGCCTCACCGCGCCATCGCCCGGCGCGCTGAGGCAGAATCGTCTCTTTGTCCGTCAGCGAGCGCGATGTGGATCAACCAGGCCAGCCTGCCGGCACCCCTTCGATGTTGACCATGGCCGATGGCCAGCCGCTGTTCCTGCGCGACTGGCCGTTGCCGCAGGCGCGTGGCGCGGTGCTGATCGTGCACGGACTGGGCGAGCACAGCGGCCGCTACCAGCGGCTGGCGCAGTGGTTCAACCAGCGGGGCTACGCCGTGCGCGGCTACGACCAGCGCGGTCACGGGCAGACACCAGGCCAGCGCGGCGCGCTGCGCCACGGCGACGATCTGCTGGAGGATCTGGCCAGCGTCTACAACGACTACAGCAGCGCACTGCCGCACGCCCCGTTGCTGCTCGGCCACAGCATGGGCGGCCTGGTCGCCGCGCGTGCGGTGCTGGATGGCCGCGTCACGCCGCCGGCCATGCTGCTGTCGTCGCCGGCGCTGCGCAGCTGGGAATCGCCGCGGATGATCCGGCTGGCACGCGTGCTCAGCCGCGTGGCGCCGAACCTGCCGCTGCGCAACGGGTTGGCGTTCGACAAGCTCTCGCACGAGGCGCAGGTCGCCGCCGACTACCGCAGCGATCCCTTGCGGCATGGCTGGATCACGCCGCGGCTGGCCGATTTCATCTTCCGCGCAGGGGCTTCGTGCATCGGCGATGGCGCCACCCTTGGCGTACCGACGCTGTTGCTGGTCGCCGATAGCGACGAACTGGTCGACCCATCCGGCAGCCGCGCGTTCGCGCGCAAGGCCGCATCGAGCGGGCAGCTCACCACGCGTTTTTTCTCGACGCTGTATCACGAGCTGTTCAACGAGGCCGAACCCGGGCGCAGCCAGGTGCTGATGCAGCTGGCGGACTGGTTGGGCAGGCGCCTGCCCAGCTGAGCTGACAGCGCGCGGCCGCGAATCCGGAATGCGTGCGCCCGATCCGCGCCACCGGACCGCCATGATTTCCGGCGATACTTCGAGGCATACCTGGGGAGAGGGGTCACATGTCAGATCGATCGTTCGAGTGCTCGTCGCGCCGTGCCTTGTCGCGCGCGCTGCTTCCGTTGCTGCTCGGCCTGCTGGTTGGCGCCTGCAGCGGCAAACATGACGGCGACAAGCCGGCCCTGCAGGGCGCGCCGGCCAGTGCATCGACGCAGCACGCCACTCCAGGCAAGACAGCCTTCGCACTGGTCTCGGCCAGTTCGGAAACCGCCGCTTCACGCACCGCGCTGACGCTGCGCTTCAACGCCACGCTGGCCTCGGCGCAGGCGTTCGACACGCTGATCGCGGTGACCGGCCCGAACGGCGAAGTGGTAAACGGCAGCTGGAGCCTCAAGGACGACGGCAAGACTTTGAGCTTTCCGTTCGTGCAGTCCGACACGCACTACGCCGTGCAGTTGAAGCCCGGCGTGCTGGCCGCCGACGGCCGCACGCTGGGGCACGCGGTCAAGCACGACATCTATTCCGGCAACCTGCCGGCCGCGATCGGCTTCGCCTCGCACGGCAGCGTGCTGCCGGCGCGCGGCAGCCGCGGCCTGCCGCTGGTGTCGATGAACGTGCACGATGCCGACGTCGAGTTCTTCCGCGTGCACGACGAGGCGCTGTCGGACCTGTTTTGCGCCTACCCGCGCAACGGGCATCGCGATACCTACGAGCTCGATCACGACGTCAGCAGCTACAACGACTGCGGCCAGGGCGACGATCGCCGCAGCCGGATACCGCTGACCCAGCTCGGCGATTCGGTCTACGCCAACCACTACACGCTGGGCGGCGACGCCAACGAGCGCACCGTGACCTACCTGCCGGTGCAGGACATCCAGCGGCTGGCCGAGCCGGGCGTGTACGTGGCCGTGGTCAAGGCCGGCGGCACGTTCAAGGACGGCTACGACACCGCCACCTTCTTCGTCAGCGACCTCGGCCTGCATCTGCGCATGTATCGCGACAACGCGCTGCTGCACGTCGCCTCGCTGCGCGACGGTTCGCCGGTCAATGCGGTGGACGTGGAGATCCGCGACGAGCAGGGTCGCAGCAAGCTCAAGGCGAGCACCGACGCCGACGGCAATGCGCTGATGGCGTACAAGGTGAAGATCTTCCGACGTGCTGATGGCACGGCACGGCAAGGACGTTTCAGTGCTGCCGTTCAACCGGCCCGCGCTGGACGTCTCCAACTTCGACATCAGCGGTCGCCGGCAGGCGCCGTTCGAGGTATACGCCTGGTCCGGCCGCGACCTGTACCGCCCCGGCGAGACGCTGCGTGCTTCCGCGCTGCTGCGCGACTACGACGGCAAGCCGATGAAGGCGCAGTCGCTGTTCGTACGGGTCAAGCAGCCCGATGGGCGCACCCTGGTGGAGAAGCAACTGCAACCGCAGCAGCTCAACTACTTCGAGCTGAGCCAGGCGATTCCGGCCGATGCGCCGACCGGCCTGTGGCAACTCGAGTTCCGCCTCGATCCTGCCGCGAAGGAAACCGTGCAGGCGTTTCCGTTCCACGTCGAGGAGTTCCTGCCGGAGCGGCTCAAGGTCGAGCTGTCCAGCACGCAGTCGCGCCTGGCGCCGGACGAGCCGCTGAAGCTGAAGGTCGCCTCCAGCTATCTGTATGGCGCGCCGGCGGACGGCAACCGCTTCACCGCGAAACTGCTGGTGGCGCCGGAGGTGCATCCGCTGGCCAACATGGCCGATACGTTCTTCGGCGATCCCACGGTCGAGCTGCCGAAAAGCGCCGACGACGTAGTCGATGCCAAGCTCGATGCGCAAGGTGTGCTGGAGCAGGACGTGGCCCTGCCCGATGACGTCAAGCCCGTCGCACCGCTGGCGGTGACGTTGTCCGGCAGCGTGTACGAAAGCGGCGGCCGCGCGGTCACCCGCCTGCTCAAACGCACCTACTGGCCGGCGGATGCGCTGGTCGGTGTGCGCCCCTTGTTCGATCCGAAGCAGGGCGCCGAGAGCGAGGCGCCAGCCGGCTTCGAGATCGTGCGCGCCGGTGCCGACGGCAAGCGGGTGGCCGGCGCGCACCTGAAAGTGCGCCTGCAGCGCGAGCTGCGCGATTTCTACTGGCTGTACGAGCGCGACGGGGGCTGGAAATCCGACGCCAACCAGCGCCTGCAGCTGATCGAGGAAAAAGACGTCGATGTGACCGCCGGCCAGTCGACCCACGTCGAATTCCCGGTCGAATGGGGCAGCTACCGGGTCGAGGTGTACGACCCGCAGACGAAACTGACGACGGTGTTTCCGTTCTTCGCCGGCTACAGCTGGGACGACGAGAACCTCGGCAAGGAAGCGCGCCCGGACAAGGTGAAGCTGGCGCTGGACAAGGGCCGCTATCACGCCGGCGACACCATGAAAGTGACCGTGACGCCGCCGCATGACGGCCCCGGCGTGCTGCTGGTCGAATCGGACCATTTGCTCTACACGAAGAACATCGACGCCAAGGCCGGCGCCACGTTCGAGATCCCGGTCACCAAGGACTGGGAACGGCACGATGTCTACGTGGTGGCGATGGTGTTCCGCGGCGGCGAAGCCAGCGAACACACCACGCCGGCGCGCGCGATGGGCATCGAATACGTCGCGATGGATCGCAACGACCGGCGCATCCCGCTCAAGCTCGCCGCACCGGCGATGATGCGACCGGGCAACCCGCTCGACGTCAGCGTGCAGGCCACCGGCCTGGCCGGCCAGAAGGCGTTCGTAACGCTGTCGGCGGTCGACCAGGGCGTGCTCAACATCACCGACTACCCGGTGCCCGACGCGTGGGCCTGGATGTTCGCCAAGCGCGCGCTCGGCGTCGATGCGTACGACCTCTACAGCCGCATCATCGAGGCGATGGATGGCGAGCAGGCCAAGCTGCGCTATGGCGGCGACATGAGCGGCAAGGCTTTGCCGAAGGCCGCGCGGCTCAACCCGAAGGTGCAGATCGTCGACCTGTTCGCCGCGCCGGTCGCGTTCGATGCGCAAGGCAAGGCCGTGCTGCATGTCGACGTGCCCGACTTCAACGGCAGCCTGCGCCTGGCGGCGCTCGCCTATACCGACAGCCGCTACGGCAACGCCGACAGCGCGGTCACCGTGCGCGCTCCGCTGGTGGTCGAGCCGAGCACGCCGCGCGTGATGGCGGCGGGCGACAAGGCGGCGATCAGCCTCGATCTGAAAAACCTGTCCGGCAAGGACGGCACCGCCAAGGTCAGCGTCAAGGGCGGCGGGCCGATCAGCATCGAGCAGGCGACGCGCAGCGTGGCGTTGAAGGACGGTGCCGGCACCACGCTCAGCATGCCGGTGACCGCCGCTGCCGGTGCGGCGGTGGCGACGGTCGACATCCACGCCGAACTCGAACGACTACAAGGTCGATCGCCACTTCGAGTTCGCGGTACGTCCGGCCTGGCCGGAAACCGTCAGCACCACGCCGATGGCGCTGGAAGCCGGCAAGCCCGAACACTTCGGCGCCGCTGCAGTGGCCGGTCTGTTGCCGGCGACGGTGCGTGCGCGGATCACGCTGAGCACCTTGCCGCCGCTGCCGTATGCGTCGGCGCTGCGCAGCATCCTGGACTATCCGTATGGCTGCATCGAACAGACCACCAGCAAGGGTTACGCCGCCCTCATCCTGGACGGCCAGACGGCCAAGGCGCTGGGCGCGCCGGTGATGAGCGACGCGGTGCGCCAGTCCGCGGTGGACAGCGCGCTGGCACGGATCGCCTCGTTCCAGGCCAGCAACGGCCACTTCAGCTTCTGGGGCGGCACCAGCCCGATCGAGACGTTCACCACGCCGTACGTGGTCGACTTCATGCTCGACGCGCGCGACGCCGGTTTCGCGGTGCCGCAGGAAGTGCTGCAGAAATCGCTGCAGCGCCTCAACGACGACCTGCTCGCCGGCGGCCACCCGTACTACGGCTACGAGCATCACGACCACCTGCGCATCGCCGACGAGGCCTATTCCGGCTTCGTGCTGGCGCGGGTGAACCGGGCGCCGCTGGGCACGCTGCGGGCGATCTTCGACAACGACCGCAGCAAACTGGTCGGGCCGCTGCCGCTGGTGCACCTGGGCATCGCGCTCAAGCTGATGGGCGACAACGAGCGCGCGCAGAAGGCGATTACGGAGGCCCTCGCATGGAGCAAGGAGCGACCGTGGTACGTCGGCGATTACGGCTCGGACCTGCGCGATCTCGCGCTGATGGTCGCGCTCACGCATACCTACGGCATGAACAAGCCCGAGTACGACACCAAGCTGATCGACTGGGCGCGCAACGCCAGCGCGAACGTGCGCCAACGCCAGCAGCAGGACAAGGACTATCGCTGGTCGTGGTCGTACCTCAGCACGCAGGAGCAGGCGGCGATCGCCCGCGTGGCGCGCGCGTTCGATGCGAAGAGCAACGCGCCGCTGGCCGCCTCGATCACGGTGGCCGGCAAGACCGAGCAGGCGCCGGATCAGCGCGTGTGGACGCGCGACCTCAGCGTGGCCGAACTCGGCAACGGCGTCACCGTGCAGCCGACCAGCGCGGCGGCGATCTTCGCCACCCTCGACGTGGCCGGCATCCCGCAGAAGGCGCCGGCGGCCGACGCCAGCCAGATCGACGTGCGGCGCAGCTACTTCACCACCGACGGCAAGCCGTGGATGGGCGACACGTTGAAGGAAGGCGACACGCTGATCGTCGAGTTGAGCATCGAGGCGCGCATGGACATCCCCGATGCGCTGGTCACCGACCTGCTGCCCGGCGGCCTGGAAGTGGAGAACCTCAACCTCGGCGGCGCGCAGCAGTGGGAGGGCGTGGTGATCGACGGCATCGATCTGGACCAGCACGCCTCGGCCGCGGACATCCAGCACGAGGAATACCGCGACGACCGTTACGCCGCCGCGCTGAAGCTCGGCCGTGGCGGACAGGCGCACGTGTTCTACCTGGTGCGCGCGGTGACGCCAGGCACGTACACCGTGCCGCCGCCGCTGGTAGAGGACATGTACCGCCCGGCGGTGCGCGGCGTCGGCAACGTCGCTCCGGCGAAGATCACCGTGATCGAGCCGTAGTGCCCATGTCGCCCACGCGGACGCTCCGCGTGGGTGCGCACGCCATTCGACGATGACCACGGCCAACCTCCCGATTCGATGCGACCATGCCACCACGCCGTTCGCGTGCGTGGCGCTGGCTGCGCCGCGGCGTCATCACCATCGCTGCGCTGTCGCTTGCCGCGTTGCTGCTCGACCGGCTGTTCCCGTTGCACCTGCCCGCGCCGGACACCGGCAGCACCGTGGTGCTGGCGCGCGACGGCACGCCGCTGCGCGCGTTCGCCGACAGCGATGGCGTGTGGCGTTACCCGACCACGGCGAAGCAGGTCTCGCCGCTGTATGTGACGGCCTTGCTGCACTACGAGGACCGCTGGTTCTATCGCCACCCAGGCATCAACCCGTACGCGCTGGCGCGCGGTTTCGTCGGCGGACTGCGGCACGGCCATATCGTGTCCGGCGGCTCCACGCTGACCATGCAGGTGGCGCGCGTGATCAGTCCGATCCCGCACACGTTTCGCGGCAAGCTGGTGCAGATGTTCCGCGCGCTGCAGCTGGAGGCGCATCTGAGCAAGGCGCAGATCCTCGACCTGTACCTCAACCATGCGCCGTTCGGTGGCCCGATCGAAGGCGTCGAGGCGGCGTCGTGGGCCTATCTGGGCAAGCCGGCCAGCCAGCTCTCGCGCGCCGAGGCGGCGTTGCTGGCGGTGCTGCCGCAATCGCCGAGCCGGCTGCGTCCGGACCGGCATCCCGACGCCGCGCGCGCCGCGCGCGACAAGGTGCTCGGGCGCATGCGCGATCTGGGTGTGTGGAGCGCAAGCCAGGTGCGCGACGCGGCGATCGAGCCGGTCGTCGCACGCTCGCTGCACGCGCCATTGTCCGCGGCCCTGCTGGCCGAGCGCCTGCACCAGCAACAGCCGCAGGCGCGGCGCATCGTCAGCACCATCGACGCGAACCTGCAGCGCGCCGCGGAGGAGCGCGTCGTCGCCTATCTGTCGCGCCTGCCGCCGCGCACGTCGGCTGCCGTGCTGGTGGTCGACAACGCCACGCTGGAGGCGCGTGCCTATGTCGGTACCGCCGAATTCGCCGACCCGGTCAGGCTCGGCCACGTCGACATGGTGCGCGCGCCGCGTTCGCCCGGTTCGACCTTGAAGCCGTTCCTGTATGGCCTCGCGCTGGACGACGGGCTGATCACCTCGCAGAGCCTGCTGGTCGACGCGCCGCAGGATTTCGGCGGCTACAAGCCGGGCAATTTCGACGAGGCGTTCAGTGGCCCGACAGGCGTGGCGGAAGCGCTGCAGCGCTCGCTCAACGTGCCCGCGGTCGACGTGCTCGATCGCGTCGGGCCGGCGCGCTTCGTGGCGCGGCTGGCCAACGGCGGCATCGACCTGGGCCTGCCCGACGGCGCCCGGCCGAACCTGTCGATCATCCTGGGCGGTGCCGCCACGCGGCTGGAAAACCTGGTCGGTGCCTACACCGCTTTCGCCAACGCCGGCATCGCCGGCACACCGCGCTACACGCCCGAGCAGCCGGCGCAGCCACGCCGGCTGTTGTCGCCGGGCGCGGCGTGGATCATCCGCGACATCCTGGCCAGCAACCCGGCCGACGTGGAAGGCGCGCCGCTGGAAGGCGCCATCAACCGGCACGGCAATGTGGCGTGGAAGACCGGCACAAGCTACGGCTACCGCGATGCATGGGCCATCGGCGTCACCGACCGCTGGACCGTCGGCGTATGGATCGGCCGCCCGGACGGCACACCCTCTCCCGGCCAGTACGGTGCGGTGACCGCGCTGCCGCTGCTGTTCCAAATCGACGACATGCTGCCGCAACGTGGCGGCCGCGCGCACGCCGCGCAGCCGGCCAGCGTGAAAGCGCTGGACATCTGCTGGCCACTCGGTGGCCCTGCCGCAACCACCGAGCCGTCACTGTGCCGCCAACGCCATGCGGCCTGGGTGCTGGACGGTGCCGTGCCGCCCACATTTGCCGAGCGCGACCTCGGCGCGTGGGTAGCCGGATTGGTGAGCCTGCGTATCGACGACAAGGGTCGACGCCTCAGCGGCGCGTGCCATGCCGCTCACGAACAGACGATGCAGATCGCGCGCTGGCCGGCCCTGGCCACGCCGTGGTTGAGCGTGGACGACCGCGCCAGGTCGGCGCTGCCGCCGCTGGCACCTGGCTGTGCGGCCGATTCGCTCGATGTCGCCAGCCCGATCCGCATCGCCGGGCTGAGCAACAACACGACCCTGCGTCGCGCGCCGAACAGCGACCAGCCGCTGCGGGTCAGACTGCAGGCGCTGGGCGCGCAAGGTACCGTGCAATGGCTCCTGGATGGGCGACTGCAGGGCAGCAGCGAGGGTGCTGCCCTGTTGTCGCTGACCCTGCAGCAGTCAGGTCGGCACACCGTCACCGCGCTCACCCGTCAAGGCGCGTTCAGCTCGTTGCAACTCAACGTCACCGACTGATTTCCCAGGCCCGGCCTGCGCCAGCGGGAAGCCGGGGAATCGTTGTATCCCCGGCATTCGGCGGCGCATGCGACCGCCCCACCAAGCTTTTACTTGGTCCGGTGGGACATCCTCGTACCGACGGCGCGAACTGCGGTCGGCGGCCGTTGTCTGAGAGGCACCAGCAAGTGCCCAAGCCATGGCAACCTACTGTCGGATTCACGTTACGGCCTGTTTGCGCGCTACCCGGAGTACCCATGCGTATCTTGCTGGCCGAGGATGATCTCGCCATCGCCGAGGGCATTTGTGCGTCGCTGCGACATAGCGGCCACGCGGTGGATCATGTTGCCGGCGGCAATCTCGCCGATGCGGCATTGCGCGACGATGCCTACGACTTGCTGGTGCTCGACCTCGGCCTGCCCGCCATTGACGGCAGCGATGTGTTGCGCCGCCTGCGCAGCCGGGGCACGGGCATGCCGGTACTGGTGGTGACGGCCCGCGACGGGTTGAACGAGCGCATCCGCGTACTGGATCTGGGTGCCGACGACTATCTGGTGAAACCCTTTGCCCTGGCCGAATTCGAAGCGCGCGTGCGCGCGTTGCTGCGGCGGGCCAGCAGCCAGGGCAAGCCGGAGCTGCAGCTCGGTCGATTGCGGCTGGACCTGCCCGGTCATCGCGCATGGATCGACCAGGACGCGCTGGAACTGACGGCCCGCGAATTCGGCCTGCTCGAGGCGCTGGTGCTGCGTGCCGATCGCATCACCAGTCGCGCGCAGCTGGTCGAAGCGCTATGCGACTGGGATCAGGAGCTGACCGACAACGGGCTGGACATTGCCATCCATCGCCTGCGGCGCAAGCTGCGCGGCAGCGGCACGGGCGTGCGCACCGTCCGCGGGCTGGGCTATCTGCTGGAAGAAACCCCCGATGGCGGGAACGCTTCCCCATGACAGCCGCCACCGCGCCTCGTCTGCGCCCCAGCCTGCGCCGCCGCCTGCTGGTTTTCCTGCTGATCCCGATGATCGCGCTGCTGATGCTCGACGCGGTGCTGTCCTATGGCGTGGCGTTGACCTATGCCAACCGCGTGCACGATCGTGACCTGAGCGACGACGCGCTCACCTTGGCAACCATGCTCGGCAACGAGCAGCTTGGCAGCGTGCTGACGCCGCAGGCGCGCTTCCTGCTCGAATACAATCCGGATGGCCGTAGCTATTTCTCCGTAAGCAGCAGCAAGCACGGCCTGCTGGCCAGCAATGGTCAGCTGCCGCAACCGGCGCATGAGCCGGCGCTCGGTGCCGCGCCGATGCTTTACAACGTGCAGCTCAACAAGCACACCTTGCGCGCGGCCAGCGTACATGCGGCCGCGCGGCACGACCCGGCCGACAGCCTGGTCATCACCGTGGCCGAAACCCTGCGCGATCGGCATGCACAGGCGCGCGAGATCCTGCTGCTGGCGATCCTCATGCAAACCCTGCTGATGGCTTGCGTACTGGCGCTGGTCTGGTTCGGGGTCAGCCGCGGCCTGCGCGTGCTGGATCCGCTCACTGCCCGGCTGGCCGCCCGTTCGCACGAACTGACGCCGATCGACGGCATCGATGTGCCCGAGGAAATCCAGCCGCTGACCAGTACCATCGACGCCCTGTTCGGCCGCCTGCGCAACATGCTCGCCGTGCACGATCGCTTCGTCGCCGATGCCGCGCATCAATTGCGCACGCCGTTGACCGGCCTGAGCCTGCATGTCGAGCGCGCTCTTGCCGACCCCAGGCCGGAAACGGTGGCCGACGCCTTTGCCCATATCCGGCGACTCACCCAGCGCGCCGCGCGCACCTCTTCGCAGCTGCTGGCGCTGGCCCGCGCGCAGGCGGCGCCGCTGGAAGGTGGCACGCATCAGTTACTCGACCTGAGCCGGCTGGTACCGAACATCGTGGGGCAGCGCGTCCATGAGGCGATCCGTGCCGGGGTCGATCTCGGCTATGACGGCAGCCAGCAGCCGCTGCACATTCTTGGCGAGGCCGCCAGCGTGCAGGACCTGCTGGACAACCTGATCGACAACGCCGTCCGCTATGCCGGCCGCGGCAGCAGCATCACGATTCATCTGAAGGCGCGGGAGGACGGCGGCGCCATCCTCGGCGTCGACGACGACGGGCCCGGCGTTCCTTCCGAGCTGCTGCCGCGCCTGAGCGAGCGCTTCTTCCGCGCAGACGGCAGCAATGGAGAGGGCAGCGGCCTGGGGCTGGCGATCGTGCAGCAGATTGCCGCGCGGCATCACGCCGAAGTGATATACCGGAACGGTGAAAAGCATGGCCTGTGCGTGGAGGTGCACTTTCCGCCGGCAACCTCGGCGACTGCCGGCCCCACATGACGATGGTGTTGCGTGCTTTGCCGGTCCCGCGATCAGCCGTCCCGCCACCGCGTCAGCCTAAAGAAAGAATCCACGGTGACAATGCCACCCGAAACCATCATCGGATATCGACGGATGCATCTGCATCGGGTCGCCATGAACATGCATGCCGAGCCACTTCAACCCAGCAAGGCAATTCCCGGCAGCAGCGTGCGTGCCGGCTTGCTCGGCGTGCTGGTCTTCGGGCTGACCGCCTGCGCCGCGCCGTTGCCTCGCCTGATGCCGCCCGTGCCGGCGCAATGGCAGCATGTCACGGCGTCGGATCCGGCCAAGCCGACTGACCTGCATGGCTGGTGGCACGTGTTCGGGGATCCCCAACTTGACGCACTGGTCGACCGCGCGCTGGCGGGCAATCTTGATGTGGCGCAGGCAATCGAGCGACTGCGTGCCGCCCGCGCCCTGCATGCACGTGCCGGCGCGCGCTACCTGCCGGCGCTTGGTGCGCGTACCGATGAGGCGATCGATCCGGACGCCAGCGCGTCGTTCTTCGTGGCTGGTTTTGACGCGACCTGGGAGCTGGGTCTGTTCGGTCGCGCCGAAGGCACCCGGCGCGCATCGCAGGGCGAGCTCGACGCCAGCGTCGCCGATCTGCGCACGGCGCAGGTCAGCCTGGTCGCCGAGGTGGTGCGCGAATGGATCAACCTGCGCACGGCACAGCAGCAGGAACAGCTGCTGCTGCAGGTCAGCCAGCTCCGCCAGCGGCAATGGCAATCGCTGCAGTCGCGCCAGCATCTGCAACTCGCGGCGCCCGCAGCGGTGGATCAGGCGCAGGCCACTTTCGCGCAAGCGGAGGCGGCACTGGCTGCTCCGCGTCAGGCGATCAACGCCAGCGCGCAGCGTCTCGCCGTCCTGCTTGGCCAGAACCATCCCGACCCGGCGTGGCTTCGAGTTGCGCCGCCACCCGAATTGGGCGGGTGGGAGCTGGCTGGCGCGCCGGTCGAGCTCTTGCGCACGCGGCCTGAAATTGCCCGCGCCGAGGCGGACGTGCTGCGCACCGCCGGCGAGCTCGCCTTGAGCCGCGCCGACATGTTCCCCAGCATCGGCCTGGGTGCATCCATGGTCTGGGCAACCGACATCAACAACAACCACAGGTTTTCCAGCACGCCGAACGGGATCGCCTCGCTGGGTCCGGTCATCAACCTTCCCTTGTTCGACTGGGGCATCCGGCTGGCGGCAATGCACGCCAAGCGACACGAGCTGAAAGCCAGCGTGCTGGCCTACCGGCAGGCCGTGCTGCAAGGTGTGGCCGAGGTGGAAACCGCCCTCGGCGGCCTGCAGCAACAGCAGCGGCGCGAGCAGCAGAGCATGCTTGCATGGCAAGCCCTGCAACGCGTCGACAAGGCCGTGCAGATCCGGGTCGGACTGCAGCTGGACAGCCCGCTCGATCGCAGCGATAGCCAGCTTGCCGTCAAACAGGCCGCCATCGAACTGGCCGATGCCCGTGCCGGCCACAGCCTGGCCTATGTCGCACTGTTCAAGGCGCTTGGCGGCGCGCCGCGTCCATCGACCGATGATGCGTCCGCGGTGGCACCGGCCATGTCGCTCGCGCCTGGCGAGATCGCCGGGGGATCGCACTGATGGTTGCGCTCGCCCGCAAGACGCTGGTCTACGAATGGCGACGCTTTCTGCCGGCGATGCTGGCCGTCGGTTTCGCCGGCCTGCTGCAGCTGCTGCAGCTCGCGCTGGTACTGGGCATCTTCGGCAGCACCAGCCTCTACATCACCGGCTCGTCGGCCGATGTGTGGGTGGGTTATCCCGGCACCCAGAGCGTGGGCCAGGGCCGCTCGATCGATGCCGATGTCGAATCCCACATCCTGATGGACCCGGCCGTGCAACGGGTCGAGCCCTACCTGTGGGTGGATGGTGACTGGCGTGGCTCCGGTGAAACCGGTGGTGTCTCGGTGTTCGTCTCCGGCATCGATTCGCGTGCCGACGGACTGATGTTTTCGAAGGTGTTGCCGCCGGCACTGCGCGCGCGGCTGGCCGAGCCGGGTGCGGTCGTGGTCGATCGTTCCGCGCTGGACCAGCTCGGCGTCGGGATCGGCCAGACCGCCACCATCAATGGCCGGCAGGTGCGCGTGGTCGGCATCAGCAGTGGCCTGCGTGCACTGGGCGGCGTCAACGTGCTGTGCTCGCTGGACACCGCGCGACAGCTGGACAGCGATCCGACCGACGACGGCCCGACCTACCTGATCGCCAGGCTGCATGACCCGCGCCAGGCCGATGCGGTGGCCGCGCGCCTGCGCGGCAGCCAGGCATTCGGCCCGTATACGACCTGGAGCGCCAGCGACTTCGCGCGCCGCTCGGTCATCTACTGGCTGTTCGATACCGGTGCCGGCGCCGGCGTGCTGTTCCTGGCCGGCATCGTGTTCCTGGTCGGCGCGGTGATCACCAGCCAGACCCTGATCGCCGCGGTCAACGGCTCGGTGCGCGAATACGCCACCCTCAACGCACTCGGCGTCGGCGTGGGCGCGTTGCGCAAGGTGGTGCTGGAACAGGCGTTCTGGGTCGGGGCACTGGGCCTGCTCGGCGCCAGCGTGTTCGGCATCGTGCTGATGATGCTGGCGCGCAGCCAGGATGTGCCGGTGGTGTTGAACATCCCGGCGGCGCTGGCCTGCATCATCCTGGTGATGGGGCTGGCCGCCGTCTCCGGGCTGGCGGCGATGCGCAGCCTGCGCCGCGCCGACCCCGCCACCTTGTTGAGGTAGTCGCATGCAAGCCGCCAGCGCCACCGAACCGACGCGCGCGACAGCCCTGCTGGCCGAAGGCGTCAGCAAGGCATTCGTGTCCGGCCAGCAGCGCACGCAGGTGCTCGCCGGCCTCACGCTCGGCATCGATGCCGGCGAACTGACCCTGATCTCGGGCCCGTCCGGCTGCGGCAAGAGCACCTTGCTGGCGATCCTCAGCGGTCTGCAAAAGGTGGACAGCGGTCGCGTGCACGCACTCGGCAGCGAGCTGGGGCAACTCGACCTGCGCGCGCTGGAACGCTTCCGCCTGCAGCACACCGGCTTCGTGTTCCAGGGCTTCAACCTGTTTCCCGCCTTGAATGCCTTCGAGCAGGTCGAGCTGCCGTTGAACCACATGGGTCTGTCGCGCGAGGAAGCGCGCCGCCGCACACAGCGCTCGCTGGAGGAGGTCGGCCTGACGCATCGCATGCGCCTGCGGCCGTCCGAGCTGTCCGGCGGCGAGAAGCAGCGTGTGGCCATCGCGCGTGCACTGGCGAAGGAACCGGAGCTGCTGTTCGCCGACGAACCGACCAGCGCACTGGACGCCGCCAACGGCCAGGTCATCATCGACATCCTGCACCGGATCGCCCACGCTCACGGCACCACGGTACTGTGCGTCAGCCACGATCCGCGCCTGGTCGTCCACGCCGACCGCGTGCTGGCGATGGAAGACGGCCGCATTCTCAGCGACCGGCGCCCGCGCGCGCCGGCTGTGCCAGACCACGGAAACCCATCATGAAGCTGCACGCTTTTTTGCCTCCACGTCATTCATCTGCCGCGTTGCTGATCGGTCTCGGCGGCACCGCCATGCTCGCAGCGTGCCTGCTGACGGCCTGCTCCAAACCGGCCGATGCACCCGCCGGCAACGCAGCGAAACCGGCTGCCGCGTATGCCGCCGTGGCACGCGGCAAGGTCGACGTCGAAGGCGGCCTGCTGAACCTGACGATGCCTCGCGACGGCATCCTCGCCAAGGTCGCCGTGCACGAGGGCGATCATGTACGGCAGGGTCAGCTGCTGGCAGCGCTCGACACCGAATCGGCCACGCTCGCGGTGGCCGCCGCACAAGCGCAGCGCGAGCAGGCACAGGCGCAGCTGAAACTGCTCGCGATCAAGCAGGCCGCGGCGAAACGGCGTGCCGGGCGCCTGGCTGCAGCAGTCGCCGCCGGTGCCGGCGATGGCCAGAGCGCCGACGACGCGCGCGAGCTGGCGGCGCAACTCGAGGCCGAGCAGCAGGCCGGTCGTGCGGCGCTGGACATGGCCGGCCAGAAGCTGGACGAGGCTCGCTACGAATTGAAACAGCGCAGCCTGTTCGCCCCGTTCGACGCCGAGGTGGTTCGGGTGTCGGCACAACCTGGCGCCAGCGTCTCGGCGGCATCCGGCGCGCTGTTCACGCTGCTGCCGCAGAAGCCGCGCATCGTGCGCGCCGAACTCAACGACAGTTTCGTGGGCGTGATACAGCCAGGCATGCACGCCGAGGTGGTCGCCGACAACAGTCGCGGCGATGGCCACTGGAGCGCTCACGTGCTGCGCATCGGCCAGGTGTACGGCCCGGACACGCTGGAGAACGACCCGCAGGTGCGCGCCAACGCACGCACGGTGGAATGCGTGCTGGCGTTCGACCAGGCACAGGACCTGCGCATCGGCCAGCGCGTGATGGTGCGCTTCGGTCCCGTCGCACCGGCGACCACGCCGAAAGACTGAGGAAACCGCTTCCTGCGAAGATCGGTCGAATCAGGAGCCGCCGGCGATCGAGTCGCCGCAGCTCACCTTTACGGAATCAATGCGTGATCAAGCAGACCGACTTTTTCTTCGAAGGTGGACGCAGCGGCGTGCTGCTGATCCACGGCCTGACCGGCACACCGATGGAAATGCGACTGCTTGGCAAGGGCCTGAACCGCGCCGGTTTCACCGTGCACGGCATGCAGCTGGCCGGCCACTGCGGCAACGTCGATGACCTGCTCGCCACCGATTGGCACGATTGGTACGCCAGCGTGTGGAAAGCCGCCGATGCGATGCTCGACAAGGTCGATCACCTGTTCGTCGGCGGTCTGTCGATGGGTGCGCTGCTGGCGCTGAAGCTGGCCGCGGACCGGCCGCAGCAGGTCGCCGGCGTGGGCGTCTACGGCGCCACCTTCCGCTACGACGGCTGGAGCATTCCGTGGCTGGCGCGGCTGTCGTTCCTGCTGCCACTGCTGAAGAGGCTTGGCATTGGCCGCCATCGCAGCTTCATGGAACAACCGCCTTACGGCATCCGCGACGAACGCCTGCGCGCGCAGGTCAGCACGGCGATGCTCGGCGGTGACAGTGCGGCGGCCGGCTTGCCCGGAAATCCGTGGTATTCGCTGGCCGAGATGTATGGCCTCGCCGCCGAAGTGCGCCGCCAGCTGCCGCAGGTGACTGCACCGTGCCTGGTTGCACACGCCAGCGAAGACGACGTCGCCAGCCTGAAGAATGCCGAACTGGTGATGCGCGAAGTCGGTGCGCCGGCCGAGCTGCTGCTGCTCGACGACAGCTACCACATGATCACCATCGACAAGGAGCGCCGCACCCTGATCGATCGCTCGGCCGCGTTCTTCGGCAACATTGCCGCGACCGGTCCCGTGCAGCGCGCCGCCTGATCATGCCGGTGACGGGTACCATTTCGATGCTGGTCGCCGGTCTGTGGCTGTTCAACATCGTGCTCGATAGCGGCGGCCAGCTCGCGTTCAAGGCGGCCGCCGGCGACAAGACCGCCGGCGACGGCATCGCGCGCTGGAAGCACATGGCGGCACGGCCATGGCTGTGGCTGGGCATCGGCTGCTACGTGGTCGAATTCCTGGTGTGGATCGCGTTCCTCTCGCTGATCCCGCTGTCCGAAGGCGTGCTGCTGGGTTCGATCAACATCGTTGCGATCATGGTTGCCGGGCGTTTCCTCTTCGGCGAAAAGCTGACCCGCCTGCGCGTCGCCGGCATCCTGCTGGTGACGCTTGGCGTGGTGATCGTGGGAGTCGGCGGATGAAGCGCTTCTATCTGATCGGCTTCCTGCTGCTGATGGGTTTCGACACCCTGGCCCAGGTCAGTTTCAAATACGCCGGCACCCAGGCGCTGCCGGTCGCGGCCAGCCTTGCCTGGCTGCTGCGCGTGTTCGGCCAGCCGTGGGTCTACGGCGCGGTGATCGGCTACGTCGGCGCGTTCTTCACCTGGATGGCGTTGCTCAAGCACGCACCGATCGGCCCCGCCTTCGCCGCCTCGCATCTGGAAGTGGTCTCGGTGATGCTGCTGTCGGTCTGGCTGTTCGACGAGCACCTCACCACCGCGCGAGTACTCGGCGCGATCGCGATCATCGCCGGCATCGTCTGTCTGGGCATGGCCGAAAGCCGCGAGCAAGAGCACGAGACCGAAACCGAGCCTGCCGAAACCTGAGAGAACCTCAAACTCTCAACGACGTCATTCCCGCGAACGCGGGAATCCATTTCAATCCTTCGCGGCAACCTGGATTCCCGCTTTCGCGGGAATGACGAGCACAAGACGACTGAGTTCCTTGCACTGGCTAAGCTGCACGTATGCTGCCCCGTCGCCATCACGAACTCCCACCGACCGCCGGTCTGCCGCTCCGGTTCGCCGATCTGCGTCCTGGCGCGGCCAGCCTTGCCGTCGACATCGCCGCACAGCTGGGCACGCCGCCGCTGCAACTGGAATGCTCCGGCACCGCATCGCTGCTGATCGCACTGACGGCATTGCACGAACTGCAACCGCGGCGCCGGCGCGTGGTGGTGCCGGCCTATACCTGTCCGCTGGTGGCGATCGCCGTGCAGCAGGCCGGGCTCGAATTGCAGCTGTGCGACCTGCGTGCCGGCCACTACGACATGGATCCGGCCGCGCTGCGTGCAGCCTGCGACGAACGCACGCTGGCGATCATGCCCACCCATCTGGCCGGCCGTGTCGCCGATGTCGGCGATGCGCTGGCGGCAGCCAACAACGTCGGCGCCTACGTGATCGAGGATGCCGCCCAGGCGCTGGGCGCGCGCCATCACGGCAGCAGCGTGGGGCTGGCGGGCGACATCGGCTTCTTCAGCCTGGCTGCCGGCAAGGGCCTGTCGATTTACGAAGGCGGCCTGCTGCTGGCGCGCGACCCGAAGCTGCGCGAGCAACTGGCGCGCACTGCGGCGCGCATCGTGCCGCACCGTTTCGTGTGGGAGTGGAAGCGCAGTATCGAACTGCTCGGCTACGCCGCGCTGTACCGGCCGCGCGGTTTGCGACTGGCGTATGGAGACCCATTGCGTCGCGCACTGCGCAACGGCGATCCGATCGGCGCCGTCGGCGATGACTTCGCGCTGAGCATTCCGCTGCATCGCGTTGGCCACTGGCGACAAACCGTCGGCGCGCGCGCGGCCACGCGCCTGCCGGCATTTCTCGATCAGCTCGCTGCGCAGGCACGCCGCCGTTTGCCGCGGCTACGCCGCATCGACGGCGTGGAGGTACTCGACGATCCCGCCGGTGCCGAGGGCACGTGGCCATTCTTCCTGCTGCTGCTGCCGGACCAGCAGCGCCGTGATGCCGCCCTGGCGCAGCTGTGGCCATCCGGCCTTGGCGTCAGCCGCCTGTTCATCCATGCGCTGCCCGACTACGACTATCTGAAACACATCGTGCCCGCACAGGATGTACCCAACGCACGCGACTTCGCCGCGCGCAGCCTGAGCATCAGCAACAGTCCGTGGATGACCGACGAGGATTTCGAGACGATCTGCGGCGTGCTCGAAGTCGCAGCGGGTTGAAGTCAGCCGCTCTTCGCCGCGATCGCCGCCAGCAACTGCAGGTTCAGCGCATGCTGTTGTGCCTGCCAATCGGCCAGTTGCGTCGGATCGATGTCGGGCTGCCTGTCGATCGCCGACAACCGGCGCTTCCACCAGCTCTGGTAACGGTAATGCGAGACCTCGCCGTTGATGTCGCTGCCGACCAGGCCGTGGCGCAAGCTGTCGATCAAGGCCCCGGCGTGATCGGTCAACAACCGGCCCTGGTCCCAGTTGGTGCGCGCCACTTCCGGCGCAAACACGTCCTTGTCGATCGACAAGTAGCTCGGCGCGGTCTGCGTGCGCTGCGCTTCGACGAACGCGCCGACCATCGCTGCGGGCGTGTCGAAACCATGGAACGCATGCGCCAGGCCGAGCCGGCGCGACCAGCCGGTGTCCACGCCGATGCTCCAGTAGCTCAGCTTGCCGCGCCGCAGCGGCGTGAGGTAGTTCTCCCACGCGTGCCCTGCGCCAATATCGGTGGAGGTGATGCCCAACACATGCACATGGCTGACCCGCGGCAGCATCGCCACCTTGCGTACCCATGAACCGCAGTGCACGCCGAACGGAAAGCGCATGTTGTCCGGATGGTTGTCCAGCACCACGACCTGGAAGGGCTTGGCGACCTGCAGGCGTGCGATCAGCGGCCAGCTCGCATGGTGGAAATCGCCGCTGCCGGTGAACACGGTGCCGTACTCGGCCGGCAGCAACTCGTCGAGCATCGCTCCGAAACGCCGCATCGTCGCCAGCGAGCAGCCGAAGCGGATCGATTCCTGCCAGTGCTCAAGCGGCAACACCAGCCGGCCCGGCAGCGGTCCGACCGAACGATCGATGTCCAGCACGACGGGCCGATACGGCGGGTTATTCATCGCTGGCCCCGGCGCTCGCCTGCCAGTGGCGATCGCTTTCGAAATGGCCGCCGAGCCGGCGCAGCAGCGCACGCAGCAGCGGGTTGCGCGCGTACACGGCGTGGCGGGTGAAGGTCATGCGTGCACCGAGAAAGGATTTCACCTCGGGATCGGTCCAGCCGGCGACGTAGTGGCTGAGGCCACGTTCCCGCGCGTGGTCGAGGTTGTGCATCCAGCTGACGAAATACAGGTTGTGCTCGCGTGCCTGCGGATAGGCGAAGCCGATGTACTTGTCGATCAGCTTGCCGCCATGCTCGTAGCAAAGGTTCCAGCCGATCATCCGCCCGGCGTGGCGATAGACGAACACGACGCCGCCGCTGCCGGCATCCTGCAGCAGGGCACGGAAAAACGCGGCGCTCGGCCGGTCGAAGTGGATCTCGCTTTGCGCGTACACGTTGTCGAACAAGGCATGGAATTCGGTCAGCGTGGCCGCGTCATCGAAGCGTGCATCGCCGGTGTGCACGGCCTCGATCTCCAGATCGGCACGTGAGCGCAGCTTGCGCCGGATGTTCTTCCGCCGTCCGGACGACAGCCGCGCGAGGTACTCGTCGCCCGAGGCAAAGTCGATTGCCGCCCAGGCCAGTGCCTGGCCTTCCAGCAACACATAGCCCTCGGCCTGGCAGGCATCGGCGAATTCACGTGCATAGGCGTTGTCGGCGTCGCTGAGCAGCGGCGAATCCTGCGCGATGTCCTTGACGATCAGCAGCCGGCATTCGCGCCCATACGCCGCCTTCAGGCCACGCGCCAGGGCGACCGGCGGCACGCCCGCTGGCAGCGGTGCGTATTCGGACACCGTGGTGCCGGCAAAGCGGGTGCGCCAGCGCAGCACGCGGCCCCAATGGCGATAGAGCGGCAGGCGGGTGATGCGGCGGCGCAGTGCGTCGTCTGCCGTGGTCAGCAGGTCGAATGGTGCAAGGAAGCCGGGCATGCCCTGTGGCGACCGCTCGACCGTGAAACCCGGTGGCGGGTGTGCGCTGAAAGCCTCAAGCAGGGCCTCGGGTTCCAGTTGTTCGATGAAAGGCATGCGTAAGCTAGTTTGCCTAAACTGGTTGACGCACCGCATTGCCACCCGCAGCGAGGGATTTGCCCGCCATGAACGATACGACCCAGCAGCAAGTGTTCGAGATCATCGCGAAGCAGGCCAAGCTGGACGTGGCCATCATCAAGCCGGAGTCCACCTTGAAGGACCTGGGCGTGGCTTCGCTGGAGGCGATCGAGCTGATTTTCGACATCGAGGAGCACTTCAACATCAACTTCCCGGACCAGCAGGGTGCGAACTTCGACACCGATACGGTACAGAGCCTGGTCGACGCGGTACAGAAGGCGCTGGCCGAAAAAGCCGCCGCAGGCGAAGGATCGAAGTAATGCCCACCGTTTCCCTGCGTCGCGTGGTGATCACCGGGATGGGCGCGATCAGCCCGCTCGGCGTCGGCGCCGAGGCGCTCTGGCAAGGCCTGCGCGAAGGGCGCAGTGCGATCGCCCCGCTGCGTCATCCGGATGCGGAACGGCTGCGCGTGAAGGTCGCCGCGCAGGTGCCGGCGAGTTTCGACCCGGCGGCGAATATCGACGAACGCATCCTGCCGATGCTCGACCGCACCTCGGAATTCGCACTGCATGCCGCGCGTGAGGCGATCGCCCAGTCCGGGCTGGACTTCCGCCACAACGAGCTCGGCGTGCGCACGGCCGTCGTGGTCGGCACCGGCGTCGGCGGCGAAACCACCCAGGACGAACAGAGCAAACGACTGTACGGGGAGAACTCCCAGCGCGCGCACCCGCTCACCATCGTGCGCCTGATGACGAATGCCTCGGCCAGCCAGATCAGCATCGCCTATGGGTTGCGCGGCCCCACCTATGCAGTGGCCAGCGCTTGCGCCTCGGCCAACCACGCAATCATCCAGGCCGCACAGCTGATCCGCTTCGGGCTGGCCGACGCTGCGGTCACTGGCGGCACCGAAGCCTGCCTCACCTATGGCGCCCTGCGTGCGTGGGAGGCGATGCGCGTGCTGTCCGACGACACCTGTCGCCCGTTCAGCGTCAACCGACGCGGACTGGTGCTCGGCGAAGGTGCCGGCATCTTCGTGCTGGAGTCGCTGGAACATGCGCAGGCACGCGGCGCGACGATCCTCGCCGAACTGGCCGGCAGCGGCATGACCGCCGATGCCACCGACATCGTGATGCCCAGCGCCGAAGGCGCCGCGGCCGCGATGAAGCAGGCGCTCGCCGATGCCGGTCTGAACGTCGACGATGTCGATTACGTCAATGCACACGGCACCGGTACGCTCGCCAACGATGTCACCGAAACGAAGGCGATTCGCCTCGCGTTCGGCGCGCAAGCCGATCGCCTCGCGGTGTCCTCGACCAAGTCGATGCATGGCCATGCACTGGGCGCATCCGGCGCACTGGAGCTGGTCGCCGTGATCGGTGCCCTGCGCGACAGCGTGGTGCCACCTACCGCGAATCTGGACCAGACCGACCCGGCCTGCGACCTGGACTACGTGCCGAACGTCGCCCGCGAGATGCCGGTGCGCGCCGCACTCACCAATTCGTTCGCCTTCGGCGGCCTCAACGCGGTGCTGGCACTCAGGCGCGCGCCTTGACGATGGCGCGGTCGTAGCAAGCCGCGAGTGGTGTCCAACGCAGTCATTCCCGCGAACGCGGAAATCCATCTTGATCGTGCGGAACCACACCATGGATTCCCGCGTTCGCGGGAGCGACGGCATCGCATGCGGCGTCGCAGGCGACGCGCTTCCGCTGCGGGCTCGATCGTCCGCGCGCCCCGGCAGCATCAGCCCTTCTTGGCCTTGGTCAGCAGCTGGTCCAGCAGCGAAATCGCCAGGTCGATTTCCTCGTGGGTGATCTCCAGCGACGGCGCGAACGTGATCACATTCTTGTACCAGCCACCCACGTCGAGCACGAGGCCGATCTTCTTGCCGTTGTGCTCGAGGTCACCGGCCAGGCCGATGTCGACCATGCGGTCCAGCAACGCCTTGTTCGGTGTGAAGCCGTCCTCGGTGCAGATTTCCGCGCGCAGCGCGAGGCCCAGGCCGTCGACGTCGCCGATTTCCTTGTGCCGCTTCTGCAGGTCGCGCAAGCCTTCAAGAAAGTGCGCGCCCTTCTTCGGCACGCTGCTCTCGTAGTCCAGCTCGTAACCCATCTTGATCACTTCCAGACCCAGCGCGGTGCCGAGCGGGTTGGAGTTGAAGGTGGAATGGGTCGAGCCGGGCGGGAAGATGGTCGGGTTGATCAGCTCCTCGCGCGCCCACAATCCAGACAGTGGATTGAGGCCGTTGGTCAGCGCCTTGCCGAACACCACGATGTCCGGCGTCACGCCGAAATGCTCGATCGACCACAGTTTTCCGGTGCGCCAGAAGCCCATCTGGATCTCGTCGGACACCATCAGGATGCCGTACTTGTCGAGCACCTTCTTCAAGCCCTTGAAGAAGCCCGGTGGCGGGATCACGTAGCCTCCGGTGCCCTGGATCGGCTCGACGTAGAACGCGGCGTATTCGCACTGACCGGTTTTGGGATCCCACACGCCGTTGTATTCGGTTTCGAACAGCCGCTCGAACTGGCGCACGCAGCTGTCGGAATACTCCTCGGGCGTCATGCCCTTCGGGCGCCGGAACGGATACGGGAACGGCAGGAACATCGCACGCTCGCCGAAGTGGCCGAAGCGGCGGCGATAGCGGTAGCTGGAGGTGATCGACGAGGCGCCCAGCGTGCGGCCGTGGTAGCCGCCCTCGAACGCGAACATCAGGCTCTTGCCGTTGCTGGCGTTGCGCACGATCTTCAGCGAATCCTCGATCGCCTGCGCGCCGCCCACGTTGAAATGCACGCGGCCGTCGAGGCCGAATTTCCTCTTCGCATCCAGCGCCACCGCTTTGGCCAGCTCGATGCGGGTCTGGTGCAGGTACTGGCTGGCCACCTGCGGCAGGATGTCGATCTGCTGCTTCAGCACGTTGTCCAGGCGCGGGTTGCGGTAGCCGAAGTTCACCGCCGAGTACCACATCTGCAGATCGAGGAACGGCGTGCCAGCCGTGTCATACATGTAGCTGCCTTCGCAGGTACGGAAGATCTTCGGCGGATCGACGTAGTGCACGGTGTCGCCGAACGAGCTGTACTTCGCCTCGTCGGCAAGCAGCTGGGCGTCGTCGATCACCACGGCAGTGTTCTTGTCGAAAACATTCATCGGAATTCCGGGATCGGGGAGCGGAGAGAGTGATTGCGCCGGTCAGGCCGTTGTCGCCGGCACAGGCATGGGGGAATGGCTGAGCAGGCTGCCGTCGAGCAGCTGCGGGAGGAACTCGAGCGCGTCCTCGAATCCCGTGATCGGCACGTAGGGAATGCCCGCGGCGCGGCAATGCTCGATCAGCCGATGCTTGGCGAACACGAAATCGACGGTATCGGCGGCGCAGAAATCCGACGCGCCATCGCCGATCAGCAGCGTCTTGGCCGCGGTTTCACGGGCCCGGGCCACGCACGCGCACTTGCAGGTGCCACTCAGGCAGCCATCGACCTGGAACGGCGAGGTCAATTGCCATTGCTTCGGCGGTGACGCCGGCGCCAGGTGGTTCGCCGCCAGTGGCAGCGTGTCCAGACCGTAGCGGCCGAGGATCTGGTGGATCGCATAGTCGAGGCCGTCGCTGACGATACGGATTGGCACGTTCAGTTCGCGCGCCCTGGCCACGAAACCGGGAAACGCGTGGTCGATCCACAATGCGGCCAGATGCGTGTCGAGTTCCGCGCGGGTCATCTGCAGCAGCTCGACCTGACCGGACATGCACTCGCGCGAACCGATGCGGCCAGCGCGCCAGTCCTGCTCCAGCACCTCCCAGCCCGGCCGGCCGAAACGATCGAGCAGGGAATCGATGACGTCCTCGACGGAAATCGTGCCGTCGAAATCACACAGGATGGTCCAGCCGGAAACGGACATCGGGAACTCACACCAACAGACAATGCGCAAAGGGTAGGAAAGCTGCCTTTCGGCGCCCTTTCCCATAGGAAACGAAGGCGGCGTGCGTCATAAGCAAACCCAAAGCTGGGCCGCGTAATTTCCAGGCTTGAAGACAGGCGCGCGCCTGCCATGTGGGGGTATGACATGCCCGCATTGCGATCCTGGCGACTCTGGTTGTTCGCCGCCGCCCTGCTTGCTTCAGGCAGTGTCTGCGCAGGAGGGGGCCCGCTCGGCATCGACCATCGGCTCCACTATGACAACAGCGGCATCTGGAAGCGTTCCAATCAGGACATTCTGATGTACGGCACGATTGTCACGGTGGCCGGCGGAGCTCTGGCCTTTGGTGATCACGACAGGCTGGGCGACACGTTCTGGCGTTCGGTGGACGCGCTTGTCATCAGCAGCGTCAGCAGCGAGGCGCTGAAGTATTCGTTCCGGCGCGAGCGGCCTTCGCAGACTTCCGATCCCGACCGCTTCTTCGCCGGGCGACATGCGCAGAGCTTTCCAAGTGGCGAAGTGGCGGCCATATCGGCCGCGGTCACACCGTTCATTGCCGAATATGGGCAGGACCACCCGGCCGTGTATGCGCTGGCACTGCTGCCTGCGTATGACGCGGTGGCCAGAGTGAAGGTGCGCGGTCACTGGCAAAGTGACGTGCTGGTGGGAGCCGCCATCGGCACCGGCATCGGCCTGTGGTCGGCCCATCGCAACTCGCCGCTGATCATCGGATGGCTGCCCGGTGGTTTCCAGGTCGGCTTCATCCATCGCTTCAAGTGATGGTTGCAGGAACGATGAAGCAGGGTCTCAAACCGACTGCGCGCCCAGTGGGCTGTCTGCCGCTTCGTCCCGCGTTTCCCTCGTGGTCGCATCTTGGCTGGCGAGCTGGAAGAAACCCGCCTGCGAACCCAGCAACTCATGAAAGTTCTCGACGATGCTTCTCGCCGTGTCAGATGCGGACTGGCCCTGCGTGAGCAATGGGCTGTTGCGGGAGCCGTAAGGCCCGTACACGGCCTCGTCAGTGACGCAGAACATGCCGACAGTGGCTACTTTCGAGGCGACGGCCAGATGCATCACGCCGCAATCGGCACTGATCATGAGATCCACCGCGGACATCACGGCACCCATGCGACGGATGCTGGTGGAGTAATAACCCGGCCACTGTGAATCAAGCATCGACCTGCCGTGCATGGGAATGATTTCGATGATGCTGCAGCGCGGATCGAGCGCCTTGAGTGCGGCAATCAGCTCGGTCCACCAGGCCTTGGGGTAGCACTTCGCGCCGGTTGCATTGGCAAAGATTCCGATCACGGCGTTTGCGTGCGCCTGTTGCGACGATGCCAGAAGGCTGCCAATCACGGATTTTCCGTGCGCGCGTTCCATGTCGGTCAAGCGGATATCCAGACTCGGGAACTCTGTCGAATCACGCGCTTCGAGCGGGGTAACCCAACGCAAGAGGCTGATCGCACGCTTGGCCATATGGCGGGGCGCCGCAGACAGTGGTACCCGGTGTGTCAATCCGGAGTTCGCTGGCTTGTCACTGAACCCGACCTTCCGATGTCCTCGAAGTATCCGCGTCAAGGCACGACTGAAGCCGGAGCCGACGCAGGGGTCCACAATCAAATCGTATTCGGTCTTGCGTATATCGAGCAGCATCGCAAGAAAGGCCAGCGGATGCTTGAACCCGCGCTTCGGCAGGCAATAAATGCGATTGACGCTGAAGAAGGTGGAAAATATTCCGCCGGATGCATTGCCTTCGACCACGAGGTCGATCTCGGCGCCCTGGTACAGGCGTTCGAGTTCGGCAATGAGCGGGGTCAACAGGATGGCGTTGCCCAGCCGATGATTCGGTCGGCATACCAGAATGCGGTAAATGCCGTCCCTGCCTATCTGCGGTGCGGAATCATTCGGGGCATGCACTTTCAATGGGCACCGTTGCAGGGGAAGCATCGAGCGGAGACTTGTGGAAACCAGCGCAGTCCCATTGCACGGCCATGGAACCAATCTATCCGCTCAATCTTTCACGGTGCTTAGCCAGCAATGGGTTATTGCCGGCTGTGCGGTGATGCCGTGCGTCGATGTGGAACGAAGTCCTGACTATTAAGAAATAACTAAGCAGCCGCGCATCAGAATGAGCCATGCGCCACGCCCGCCAGCAGCAACACTCCTGTGCCATGACGCATCGTCACTCCCGGCGTTGGCGTGTGCTCCTGGCATCTTTCTGGATGCTCGGTGCGGGGCTGGGCCTGGGCGGTTGCGCCAGCTACGCGCCGCTGCCGCTCGGCGATGGTCGAGGCGTGCCCACGGTGGCGCAACTCGCCGCGCCGACCGCAGGCATGCCGTTGCCGATGCCGGCGTCGCATCCGTTCGATCCTTCCGATGGGCTGGACGTGACCGAGACGGCCATGCTGGCCGTGGCGAACAGCCCGGAATTGAAACTCAAGCATGACGAACTGGGCGTGGCCCGCGCGCAGGCATTCGCCGCCGGCTTGCTGCCCGATCCACAGCTGAGTGTCGGCCAGGATTATCCGCGCCACGCCGGCGGCGGACTGACCAGCGCATTCAACGTCGGTCTCAGCGCCGACATCGGCACTCTGCTGACGCGTTCGTCGCGTCTGGCGGTGGCGCGAGGTCAGGCCGGGCAGGTGCAGCTCGACCTGTTGTGGGCCGAGTGGCAGACCGTGGCGCAGGCGCGATTGCTGTTCGATCAGGTGCTGAACCTGCGCGCACAGCAGGTCCGGCTGGCCACCGAGCAGGCAGCGTTGGCCCAGGTAAGTGTCTACGTTCGTGCCGCGCTGAAGGCCGGCAACCTCACCTATGACGGCGCCAGTGTCGGCCTCAATGCCGCCGCCGACGTGCGCAAACGGCTGGCCGACAACACGATCGCGCTGCATCAGGCCGACAGCGATCTGCATGTGCTGCTGGGCCTGGCGCCAGCCGCTCCGCTGGACCTGGTGGGCGATCCCTACCAGGCCGAGCCCAACGCGACGCAGGTGCAGCAGGCGCTGGCCGATCTGCCGCGGCGACGACCGGACCTGCTCGCGCTGCAGGCCGGCTATCAGGCGCAGAACGCGAAACTGCGAGGCGCGATCCTGGCCCAGTTCCCCGCGCTCAACCTCGGCTTCAACACCCAGCGCGACACCGGCAACGTCTATACCAACGGTTTCAGCATCGGCATCACCTTGCCGTTGTTCGACCGCAATCGCGGCAATATCGCGATCGAGAAGGCGACCCGCCAGCATCTGAAAGACACCTACGACGCGCGCGTGCTGACCACGCGCAGCGACATGCAGCGGCTGCTGGCCGATCTGGCTACGCTGGATCGTCAAGTTGCGGCGTCGGCCGTGCATGCACGGGAGCTGGACGACGCGCGGCGCGCTGCCGAACAGGCCTGGCAGGCGCAGCTGCTGGACTGGCCCACCTATCTGGCGATCCGCAGCAATGCACTGGGCGCCGATCTCGATCTGCTCACCCTGCGCCAGGAACAGGCCAGGCAGGCGATTGCGCTGCAGGCGCTGCTCGGCACTACCGACGTTCAACCCGTTGACATCCGCCCCGCCTCCGCCCAAGCGTCCACGCCATGAATCGATTTGCCGCACCGTCCGTTTGGCCGTCCATTTGGATTGCGCTGTTGCTGAGCTTTCTGTTGGCGGGCTGCAGCGCCGCGCCGGACGAGGAAAGCACCAGCAAGGTCGACAGCCAGATCGCGGTGACCACGGCGATGCCGGTGCAGCAGACGTTTCACGCCACGGTCGATGCGCTGGGCAGCACGCTGGGCGACCCCCACCACGCGCGGGCGATCAGCCTGGCGCACGGCGGCCAGATCGTGGCGGTGAGCGTGGCGGCCGGGCAGACCGTCAGCCACGGGCAGCCGCTGCTGACGATCACCCCCGATCCGGCCACGCGCAGTGCCTATCAACAGGCGCAGAGTGCGTTGACGCTGGCGCAGGGCGAACTCAGGCGCACGGAACAACTGGCGGCGCAGCGACTGGCCACGCAATCGCAACTGGCCGCCGCGCGCAAGGCGCTGGCCGATGCGCAGATCGCGCTCGACGCGCAACGCGCGCTGGGTGGCGGCGCGGTGCAGGAAACCGTCGACGCGCCGGCCGATGGCGTGGTCACCGCGCTCAGTGTGGGGCTGGGAGATCGGGTCGCAGCAAATGCGCCGCTGCTCAGTTTCACGCCCGCGCACGCGCTGGTCGCCGTGCTCGGCGTGCAGCCCGAAAGCGGAGCGACGCTGCGCGCCGGCATGGCGGTGCAACTGCACAGCGTTTACGACCCGGCACGGAATTTCCTCGGTACGTTGCGGATGGTCGGCCAATCGGTGGATCCGCAAACCCACCTGTTGCCCGCACAGGTCGAGCTGCCCGCCGAGGCCAGCGCTACCCTGGTGGCCGGTGCTGCGCTGAGCGCGCAGATCCGCACCAGCGACTTCAGCGCCTGGGCGGTACCACGCGCGGCGGTGCTGAAGGACCAGCAGGGTGACTACCTGTTCCAGATCGAACACGGCAAGGCCAAACGTATCGATGTGAAACTGCGCAGCCCCGAGGGCGACACGGTCGGCGTGCAGGGCCCGCTCGATGCGCAGGCTCCGGTGATCGTGCTGGGCGTCTACGAACTCAGCGACGGCGACGCGGTGAAGCAGCAGACAGCGACGCAACCGAAGCCAGCCGCTGCGTCGTCGGCCGCCACGCAAGCGCCGCCGGCAACGAAACAGAGTTCCGCGCAGTGAACATCACGGTATGGATGCAGCGGCATCGCCGCTCACTGCTGTTCCTCGCGTTCATGCTGACGATCGGCGGCATCGCCAGCGCGTTTTTCCTGCCGGTGGCGCTGTTCCCGAACGTGGCGTTCCCGCGGGTGCAGATCACCCTGGATGCGGGCGACCGCCCGGCCGACCAGATGGCGATCGAGGTCACCACGCCGGTCGAGGTGGCGGTGCGCCGGGTGCGCGGCGTGCGCGACGTGCGTTCGACCACCAGCCGCGGCAGTGCGCAGATCGAGGTCACTTTCGACTGGGGCGCGAACATGGACTCCGCCCTGCAGCAGATCAACGGCGCCGCGAGCCAGGCGCTGCCGCAGCTGCCTGCCGGCACCCAGCTGGACACGCGGCGGATGGACCCGACCACGTTCCCGGTGCTCGGTTACAGCCTGCGCTCGCACACCTTGTCGCCGAGCGCGCTGCACGATCTGGCGCAGTACCAGCTGCGCCCGATCCTGAGCGGGATCACCGGCGTCGCGCAGGTCAATGTGCAGGGCGGCGAGGTGGCCGAGTTCCATGCGGACGTCGACCCCGGCCGGCTGCGCGCGATGGGCCTGAGCCTGGCCGATGTCACCACGGCAGTCAGCCACGCCGCCACGATCCAGGCGATGGGCCGGCTTTCCGATCACTACAAGCTGTATCTGATGCTGGCGGACAACCAGCCGGCCACGGTGGCCGCGCTGGGTGGCATCGTGGTGCGCGCCGGCCCCGGCGGCGCGGTGCGCTTGAAAGACGTGGCCGCGGTCAGCCTGGGCTCCGAGCCGCAATGGATCCGCGTCAATGCCGACGGCCAGAACGCCGTGCTGATGCAGGTCTACCAGCAGCCCGGTGGCAACAGCGTGCAGATCGCCAAAGACGTGAAGGCGCAGCTGGCCGCCTATGCGCTGCAGATGCCCGCCGGCGTGCACATCGCCAACTGGTACGACCAGACCCAGCTGGTGACCGCCGCGGCCTCCAGCGTGCGCGACGCGATCCTGATCGGCATCGTGCTGGCCGGGCTGGTGCTGTTCGTGTTCCTGCGCAACACGCGGGTGATCCTGATTGCGCTGATCGTGGTGCCGGCGGTGCTGGCCATCACCGTGCTGCTGCTGTCGGTGCTCGGCATGAGCTTCAACATGATGACGCTGGGCGGCATGGCCGCCGCCGTCGGCTTGATCATCGACGACATCATCGTGATGCTCGAACACATCATGCGCCGGGTCGGCAAGGGCACGGGCGAGGTGCACGAGCGCATCGCCGGCGCGGCGTTCGAGTTCACCCGGCCGTTGACCGGGTCCAGCGCGGCCACGGTGGTGATCTTCCTGCCGCTGGCGTTCCTGTCCGGCGTCACCGGCGCGTTCTTCAAGGCGCTGTCGCTGACCATGGCCAGCGCGCTGATCATTTCCTACCTGCTGACCTGGGTGGCGGTGCCGCTGCTGGCCGAACGCTTCCTGGACGAGCGCCACCGGGCCGAACACCCGCAGGGCCGCTTCACGCGCCGCATGATGGACGGCTATCAGGACGTGCTGGGACGCTGGCTGAAAAGGCCGCTGCTGGTGCTGCTGCTCATCGTGCCGCTGCTGGTGCTGGGCGGGCTGGCGTATACCCAGGTCGGCACCGGTTTCATGCCGAAGATGGACGAGGGCGGCTTCATCCTCGACTACCTGTCGCCGCCGGGCACCTCGCTGGAGGAAACCGATCGCCTGCTCAAGCAGGTCGAGACGATCATCCAGGCCAACCCTTATGTCGACACCTATTCGCGGCGCACCGGCCTGCAGCTGGGTGGCGGCCTGACCGAGGCGAACGTGGGCGATTTCTTCGTGCGCCTGAAAAACGGTTCGCGTCCATCGACCGAACAAGTCATGGAACAGGTGCGCACCAGGGTCGAGCAAAACGTGCCTGGACTGGACATCGAACTGTCGCAACTGATGGAGGATCTGATCGGCGACCTGGTGGCGGTGCCCCAGCCGATCGACATCCAGCTGTACGGCGGCGATGCCGCGCAGCTCGACGCCACCGCCGGCAAGGTCGCCGAGGCGATCGGCAAGATCAATGGCGTGGTCGGCGTGCGCAGCGGCATCAATCCGGCCGGCGATGCGCTGACCGTGACGGTCGATTCGGTCAAGGCCGCGCTGGAAGGGCTGGACCCCGTCGGCGTTACCGACCAGGTGGCGGCGGCGGTCGATGGCACGGTGGTCACGCAGATGCCCGCGGGCAACAAGGTAGTGGGCGTGCGCGTGCGGCTGGCGTCCACGTCGCATCAGCGGCTGGAGCAGATTGCCGACCTGTCGATCCGCGCCGCCGATGGCCATCTGCTGCCGCTGTCGCGCGTGGCCACGCTGAAGCAGGTGCAGGGCCAGCCGGAAATCAACCGCGACAATCTCAAGCGCATCGTGGCGGTCACCGGGCGTATCAGCGGGCGCAGCCTCGGCGCGGCCATCGCCGACGTCAAGACCGCGCTGGCCAAGCCGGGACTGCTGCCCAAGGGCGTGCTGTTCCAGCTCGGCGGGGTGTACCAACAGCAGCAGCAGGCGTTCCGCGGATTGATGATCGTGATGCTGGCGGCGATCGCGCTGGTGTTCACCCTGCTGCTGTTTCTGTACGAAAGCTTTCGCGTGGCGCTGGCGATCCTGGCGATGCCGCTGCTGGCGCTGCCGGCCGTGTTCATCGGGCTGTGGGTGACCGGCATCGAGCTCAACATTTCCTCGATGATGGGCATGACCATGATCGTGGGCATCGTCACCGAGGTGGCGATCTTCTACTTCTCCGAGTTGCAACAAGTTGAACTGGAGCAGGCCGGGATCGCGCAGGGTGCGTCGCTGCACAATGCGCTGCACGAAGCCGGGCGCCACCGCACGCGGCCGATCCTGATGTCGACGATCGCCGCGATGCTGACCCTGCTGCCGCTGGCGCTGGCGCTTGGCCAGGGTTCGCAGATGCAGCAGCCGCTGGCGGTGGCGATCATCGCCGGCCTGCTCGTGCAGGTGCCGCTGGTGCTGCTGCTGATGCCCGTGCTGTACGCGCTGCTGCGCCGGCATCAACCGCCCCCGCGCCGCATAGCCGTGGACATCCCGTGACAACCACTGCGCCTGCCGCGAAGTCTCAGGCTGGCGACAGGCGCGCTGGCAGCGTCGGATCATGGCCGGTCGCGCCATGCCGACGCACCTGGCTGCCGGACCAAGGCTGCGGCCGTGTCCGGGAGTCGCCCATACCACCCTGGCCCATGGAGAAAAGTCATGCGCAAACTGCCCGCCTTTGCAACATCGTTCGCCCTGTCGCTGGCCGCGTTTTCGGCTATCGCCGGCAGCCCTTCCATGACCCCGGCAAAGCCGCATATCACGATGGCGCAAGCGCAGCGCATTGCCCTCAAGACCATGCCGGGAAGGATCGTCAAGCAGGAGCTTGAGAAAGAGCAGGGCGGCAGCGGCCTGCGCTACTCCTTCGACATTCGTGCCGTCGGCGTGGTCCACGAAATCGGCGTCGACGCCAGGGACGGCAAGGTGCTGGAAAACTCCATCGACAACGGCAACGACTGATACAGCCGTTGCCATTGCAGCGACTGCTGCGTGGCGGTATGGATCCCGGACGTTGGATGCCCATGAACCGGCACCGGCACTGACCCGCACCGTCACGCACTACATCCACCTGCTCCGAGGAATCAATCATGCAGCGGCTCTTGTGCAATCTCCTGCCCTTCTCCCTGCTGGCGCTGCCGTTGATGGCAACGGCCACCACCACGGCCAATCAGAAACCCGCCGACTACCGCGTGCTTTCGCACGTCGCCCTGGGCGGCGAGGGCGGCTGGGACTATCTCGCCTTCGACCCCGGTACCCGCCATCTTTTCGTCAGCCGCGGCGATCGCGTGCTGGTGGTGGACCCTCGGACCTTCAAGGTGGCCGGCACGATCCACGACACGACCGGCGTGCACGGCATTGCCATCGCTGCGGATCTGCAGCGCGGTTTCACCAGCAACGGCAAGAGCCGCGTCGGTGACGGTGTTCGATCTGGGTACGCTGAAAACCGTGGCCACGATCGAAGGTACCGGCAAGAATCCCGACGCGATCCTGTACGACAGCGCCTCGCACCATGTGCTCACCTTCAACGGCAGGAGCGGCACGGCCAGCGTGATCGACACGGCGAAGAATGCGGTGATCGACAGCATCGTGTTGCCGGGCAAGCCGGAGTTCGCGGTGTCGGACGGCGCGGGCCATGTCTACGTGAACATCGAGGACAAGTCCGAGCTGGTCCAGCTCGACACGTCCACCGACAAGGTGCTGCACGTGTGGCCGCTGGCGCCGTGCGAATCGCCGAGCGGTCTGGCGATCGACAACCCGCACCATCGGCTTTTCTCCGTATGCGACAACCGCACGATGGCCGTGCTCGATGCCATCGACGGCCATCACGTGGCCGATGTGCCGATCGGCAACGGCCCCGACGCCGTGGTGTTCGACGCCGCCGACGCGATGATCTACAGCGCGAACGGCGAGAGCGGCACGATCACTGCAGTGCACGAGGATGATCCGGACCACTACACGGTGACCGCGACCATCCCCACCCAGCCCAGCGCGCGCACGCTCGCGCTCGATCCGAAGCTGCACCGACTGTACCTGCCGGCCGCCAGGTGGGCGGCGACGAAATCGGCCCGTGGCCGCCCCGACCTCGTGCCGAACAGTTTCAGCATCCTTGCGGTCGGGAAGCCTTAGGGCGGCGCGATGATTCCGGTGTTCCGCGGCTTACCCATCAACCGCTCGCGCTGAGTGCAGCGACCGCGGGTGGCGAAGTCGAAGCGTTGGCGCAGGTCCCTTCGACTTCCCGGTTGCCCGATCAACGCTCATCCGCGTTGCTCAAACCTGGCGCGGAATCACGATATGCACGCGCAGGCCGCAGCCGTGCGGCGAGTCGAGCAATTCGATCGTGGCGTCGTGCAGCTGAGCCGCGCGCTGCACGATCGACAAGCCCAGCCCGTAGCCATCGCCGCGGCTGTCCTTTTCGCGATGGAAACGCGCGAACACGCTGGCCCTACGTTCGGCGGGAATGCCCGGGCCATCGTCGATGACGTCCACGATAGCCGCGTGCGGCGTGCTGTCGATCGACAGCTGCACTTGCCCGCCGGCGGGCACATGGCGCAACGCGTTTTCGACCAGATTGCGCAGCAGCGCCGCGAGCGCCGCCTCATAACCGTGCACGATCACCGGCGACGGCAGGCGCTCCAGGCTCAGCTCCACCCCGCTGTCGGCGATCACCGGGGCCAGCTCCTCGACGACGTCCATCGCGACGGCGACCAGATCGACCGGCGCGCGCTCACCGGATGCAGCACCGGCCTCCAGCCGGGCCAGCGCCAGCAACTGCTCGATGCGTCGGGCCAGCCCGACGAGGCCGGACTGTGTGTTCGTCAGTGCGGCATGGGCCTCGGACGGATCGCCCATCGTCATCGCGTTTTCAAGATTGATCATCGCCGAGGCCAGCGGCGTGCGCAGTTCGTGCGCCACATCCGCGCTGAACCGTCGCTCGCGTTCCAGCGCATCCTCCAGGCGTGCCAGCTGTCCATTCAGCGCGGCCAGCACCGGCTGCAGTTCCAGCGGCGCGTCGTGCAACCGCACCGGTTCGTGGCTGCCCGGTTCGCGTGCCGACAATGCCTGCGCCAACGCTTCCAGCGGACGCAGGCCACGACGCACGGCCCAACCCACCAGCAGCGCGAGCAGCGGCAGGCCGATCAGCAGCAGCAGGCTGTGCTCCAGCCAGACCGCATGCGTGATGTCGTGGCGGCTGTCGTAGCGTTCGCCCGAGCGGATGACCACGCCGTCGGCAGCATCGGGCAGGGTGAACACGCGCCATTTGTATGAGCCCTGCAGCACATCCTGAAAGTCCGCGTCGCCGGGTTTGGGCGGCGGCAATCCGGCGAGATTGCTGGTCGCCAGGATCAGGCGCCCGCTGCGGTCGAAGATCTGGAACCCGACCTCGGACTCGTAGGTATTGCCGTGCAGCGTCACGCGATTGGTCTGGGCGGCCTGGCTCGGCACCAGCATGCGGCTGGCGTCGTCACCGCGCAGCGCATGCATGCCGGCGTGTTCGATCAGGACCTGCAGCGTTCGCGCCGACTGGGCCAGTCGCCCGTCGGACAGTTCGGTCACCTCGGTAATCGTGCGGCGGAAACTGAAAAAGCCGAGCGGCAGCAAGACCACCACGAGTACGATGACGATCAGCCAGCGCAGCCTGGCATGCAGGCTCGCGAGCTTCGCGAGCTTCATTTCGGCTCCCGCGGAATCATGTAGCCGAAGCCGCGCACGGTCTGGATCGTGTCGTAGCTCAACTTGCGGCGCAGGGTGTGCACCAGCACTTCCAGCGCGCTGCTGCCGACCATGTTGTCCAGGCCGTACAGCGAGTTCTCCAGACTCTCGCGGCGGACCAGTCGCCCGGCGCGTTCCATCAGGATCTGCAGCAGCGAGAATTCGCGTTTGGTCAGCTCGACCCGCTCACCGCGAAACAGCACTTCCGACGTGCCCAGGTCGAGGCTCAGTACGCCGCTTTCGATGCGGTTCGCGGCCAGGCCCTGCGCGCGGCGGGTCAGCGAGCGGATGCGCGCCCCCAGCTCCTCCAGATGGAACGGCTTGATCAGGTAATCGTCGGCACCCGCGTCGAGGCCGCGCACGCGGGCGTCCAGCCCGTCGCGCGCCGTCATCACGATCACTGGTGTCTTGACATGGGTACGCCGTGCCTCGACCAGGACCTCCAGACCATCCTTGCCGGGCAGGCCCAGATCCAGCAACACCAGATCAGCGGTCTCGTCGCGCAGGGCGATCAGCGCCTCGCGACCATCGCGCAGCCAACTCACGGTATAGGCGAGGCGTTCCAGCGCGTGCTGGATCGCTGCGCCCAGTTGCGGATCGTCCTCGACCAGGATGATGTGCACGGACAGGCTCCTCCAATCGCGGGGACAACACGGCGGCGCGACTCATGGAGATTATCCGTTCATCCGCTTACGAAGTGCTTAAGCGCGGTGGCATCCGCTGGAAGCGGAGCGCACGAACAGCGACGGGCCATCGATTTTCAGGTCGAGTCGGGCGCGCGCACTATCAGAATGTCGCCGGGCACCGCCTGCACGATCCGCCGCGCGGTGCCGCCGATCAGCACGTGGAAGGCGAGGTTGCGCTGGAGCGCGCCGATCACGGTGAGGTCGGCGTCTTTCTCCAGCACGTAGTTGCGCAGCATGATTTCCGCATGGCCGTGCTCGACCAGCGGCTGGATCCGTTGGCGAACATCATCCGGCAGGGCGGCGCTGGTGATGAAGGCCTCGATCGTGGCCAGTTCCATCCTGGCGAAATCCTGGCGGTGGGTCGGGTCCAGCCACAGCGACTGGTAGGGAATGTCCAGCGCGTGCATCAGCACGAGTTGCGCCTCGGGGAACAGCGTCGCCGCCGCGCTCAGGCCGTGACGCGATTCGGCGGTGAAATCGGTGCCGACCAGGATGTGCGCATAGGCACCGTGGGGACGGTTCTTCACCACCAGCACCGAGGCCGGCGATTTGCGCACGAGCTTTTCGGCGGTGTTGCCGAGCAGGCTGCCACCAAGGCCGCCGCTGGCCGCGCCCAGCACGATCAGGTCGCTGCCGTCGCGCGCCGCGGCTTCCAGAATAACCTCGGCCGGTTCGCCCTCGACCACGAGGATCGTCAGGTCGCTGATCCGCTGGTCCAGATCGCGTCGGATCTGTCGTTCGATGAGGGCAGTTCGCTCGGGAACCTGCCGCCACGACGGCGCACCGTCGGTCACCGGCCAGGATTCCACTGTGGCCGGCGGCGCGGCATGCACCACCAGCAAGGGCACCTGCCACTGCCGCGCGAGCTGGGCGGCCCGGTCCAGCGCGCGGTCGCAGCGGGCGCTGAGGTCGGTGGCCAGCAGGATCCTGTGCGGCGGGGTCATGCGGGTGGCCGCTGCGTTCATGTCGATCTCCCGTTGGAGTCTCGAAAAACCCTCGGTGACGTCATTCCCGCGAGGCGCTCTTCAACAGCGAAGCTGGTCGAGTGGGAATCCATCTGGATCTTGCAGGACAGCAACTTGGATGACCAGCTTCGCTGTTGCAAATCGCTTCCCGCGTCCGCGGGAATGACGAGCAAAAGGCCGTTGTTCGAGGTTCCCGTTGGCTGGTGCCTTGCGTGGCAATGCCGCGCCGGTCGAAGTTTGATCCTGACCATTGCACAATCAGGGTAGCCGTGGCGACTGCGAGCGCGCGGCATGCAAGAAAATTTTGTGGAGCGATACCACTCAACGAGCACCGTGACTGATGCCAGACAACGTCGTGCCCAGCATCATCCTCTGCCTTCCGTTCCTGGCCAGCGGCCTCATGTTCGTGTTCCGCGCCGGTGGCCGCACGTTGGCCGCGTGGCTGATGACCGGCACGGCGCTGCTCAGTCTGTTGCTGACCTTGTGGCTGTATCCGGCGCTGGTCCACGGCGGCGCGCTGCGCCAGGTGATCCCGTGGGCATCGGGGCTGCGGCTGGATCTGGTCTTGCGGGTGGACGGTTTCAGCTGGTTGTTCATGCTGCTGATCTGCGGCATCGGCATGCTGGTCGGCGTCTACGCCCGCTACTACATGCCGGCGGACGATCCGTTGTCGCGCTTCTTCGCGCTGCTGCTGGCGTTCATGGGTTCGATGCTGGGCATCGTGATGTCCGGCAACGTGATCCAGCTGGTGTTCTTCTGGGAGATGACCAGCCTGTTCTCGTTCCTCCTTATCGGCTACTGGCACCACGGCGCGTCCGCGCGCGATGGTGCGCGGATGGCGCTGATCGTTACCTCCGGCGGCGGGTTGTGCCTGTTCGCCGGCATGTTGCTGCTCGGGCACATCGTGGGCAGTTACGACCTCGACGTGGTCCTTGCTTCGGGCGCGCTGATCCGCGGGCATGCGCTGTACACGCCGATGCTGGTGCTGATCCTGCTTGGTGCGCTGACCAAGAGCGCGCAGTTCCCGTTCCATTTCTGGCTGCCGCAGGCGATGTCGGCGCCGACGCCGGTGTCGGCGTACCTGCATTCGGCGACGATGGTGAAGGCCGGCGTGTTTTTGCTGGTGCGCTTCTGGCCGGTGCTGGCGGGTACCGAGCCATGGTTCTGGATCGTCGGCGGGTGCGGCCTGATTACCCTGGTGCTGGGTGCGTACGCAGCGATCTTCCAGCAGGACATGAAGGGCGTGCTGGCGTATTCGACGATCAGCCACCTGGGCCTGATCACCATGCTGATCGGATTGGGCAGCACGCTCGGCGTGGTTGCGGCGATCTTCCACATCGTCAACCACGCCACCTTCAAGGCCTCGCTGTTCATGGCCGCCGGTGCGGTGGATCACGAGGCCGGCACGCGCGACATGCGCCAGCTCGGCGGCCTGCGCCGCTTCATGCCGATCACTGCGACGCTGGCGCTGATTGCCGGCGCGGCGATGGCCGGGGTGCCGTTGCTCAACGGGTTTCTGTCCAAGGAGATGTTCTTCGCCGAGACGCTGGCGGCCGAACACGGCGCACTGCTCGACGTCATCTCGGTGGTGATGGCGGTGGCCGCCAGCGCGTTCGGCGTGACCTATTCGCTGCGCTTCGTGCGCGGCGTGTTCTTCGGCCGCGTGCCCGCTACCCTGCCGCGCGAACCGCACGAGCCACCGCTGTGGATGCGCGTTCCGATCGGTCTGCTGGCGCTGTCCTGCCTGCTGGTGGGCGTGTTGCCGGGGCGAGTGATCGGTCCGTCGTTGCGTGTGGCGGCGAGTGCGGTGCTGGGTGCGGACATGCCGGTCTACAGCCTGGCCGTGTGGCACGGCGTGACCATGCCGTTGTTGATGAGCAGTTTCGCTTTCGTCGTCGGCTGCGTGTTGTATGCGCGCTCGCGCCGCTACATCGCCGTGCACGGGGGTACGCCGCTGATCGGCTGGGTCAATGGCAAGCGCCTGTTCGAGCGCGCGCTCGGCCTGCTCACGTCGAGCTTGCCGCGCTCGCTGGATCGCTTCTTCCCCACACGCCGGCTGCAGCCGCAGTTGCTGCTTATCGTGCTGGTGGCCTTGCTGGCTGGCGCGCTGGCGGCGAGCCGCGCGCCGTTCGGGGTCGCGCCGCGCTGGTCGAGCATCGATCCGGCGTTCGCCGCGCTATGGATACTCGGCGCGGCGTGCGCGATCGGCGCGGCAAGCCAGGCCAAGTTCCACCGGCTGGCGGCGCTGATCCTCACCGGCGGGGCGGGCCTGGTGTCCTGCGTCAGTTTCGTCTGGCTGTCGGCACCGGACCTGGCGGCGACCCAGTTGCTGGTCGAGGTGGTCACCACGATCCTGATCCTGCTCGGTCTGCGTTGGTTGCCGAAGCGGATCCAGGGCTTGGTGTCGGAAAGCCGTCTGGCCGTCTATCGGCGGCGTCGCGACATGCTGATCGCGACGGTCGTGGGCGCGGGCGTGGCCAGCCTGGCTTATGCGGCGATGATGCATCCGGTGCATGACTCGATTTCGCATTTCTTCCTCGAACGGGCCTATGCCGAGGGTGGCGGCAGGAATGTGGTCAACGTGATCCTGGTCGACTTCCGCGGCTTCGACACGCTGGGCGAGATCAGCGTGCTGGCCATAGTGGCGCTGACCGTGTTCGCGTTGTTGCGGCGTTTTCGCCCGGCGGCCGAGAGCATCAGTGCGCCGATGCGGCAGCGCCAGGCCGCGCAGGATGCGAACCCGCCTGAGATCGGCACCGGGCAGCCGGGCACCGATCAGTCGCTGACCGACTACCTGATGATTCCAGGCCTGATCATCCAGCTGATGTGCCCGGTGATCCTGCTGTTCGGCGTGCATCTGTTCCTGCGCGGGCACGACCTGCCAGGCGGTGGCTTCGTCGCGGGCATTACCGTGTCGGTGGCATTGATCCTGCTGTACATGGCGCGTGGCGCGCGCTGGGTGGAGTCGAAACTGCGCGTACGGCCGCTGCGCTGGATCGGGCTGGGCTTGCTGCTGGCGGTAACTGCCGGGTCGGGCTCGCTGCTGTTTGGACGTCCATTTCTCACCTCGCATTTCCAGTACGTCGAGCTGCCGCTGCTTGGTCGGCTGCCGCTGGCGTCGGCGGTGATTTTCGACCTGGGCGTGTTCTGCCTGGTGGTCGGCGCCGTCACGCTGATGCTGATTGCCCTGGCGCATCAGTCGCTGCGGCGTCCGCGCGAGCCGGGAGGGCCCGGCTGATGGAGCTGATCCTTGCCGCCGCCATCGGCGTGCTCGTTGCGTCCGGCGTGTGGCTTCTGCTGCGGCCGCGCACGTTCCAGGTGATCATCGGCCTCACCCTGATCTCCTATGCGGTGAATCTTTTCATTTTCTCCATCGGCGGTCTGCGCACCGGTGCGGACCCGGTGTTGCATGAGGTGGCCGGCGACATCGGGCAGTACGCCGATCCGTTGCCGCAGGCCCTGGTACTGACCGCGATCGTGATCGGCTTCGCGACCACCGCGTTGTTTCTGGTGGTGCTGCTGGCTTCGCGCGGCCTGACCGGCAACGACCATGTCGACGGCGAGGACGGCACGCCATGAGCCACCTGATCGTCGCCCCGATCGTGCTGCCGCTGCTGGTGGCCGCATTGCAATTGCTGGTCGGCGAACGCCGGCGGCGCACGGTGGCGACGTTGAGCGTCGCGTCCGGCATCGCGCTGGTGGGCGTGGCCATCGCGCTGGTGCTGGCCGCTTCGCAGCAGGGTGGCGACGCGGCAATGAGCGCCGTCTACCGGCTCGGCGACTGGCCGGCGCGCTTTGGCATCGTGCTGGTGCTGGATCGGCTGTCGGCGTTGATGGTGCTGCTTACCGCGGTGCTCGCATTGGCGGTGCTGCCGTATGCGCTGGCGCCGTGGCGGCAGCGTGGAGGGCATTTCCAGCCGCTGTTGCAGTTCCTGCTGATGGGCCTGAACGGCGCGTTCCTCACCGGCGACCTGTTCAACCTGTTCGTGTTCTTCGAGGTGCTGCTGGCCGCGTCGTACGGCCTGGCGCTGCACGGCTCGGGCGCGCGGCGGGTGAGTGCCGGGCTGCATTACATCGCGGTCAACCTGACCGCCTCGATGCTGTTTCTGATCGGCGTCAGCCTGATCTTCGGCGTCACCGGCACCTTGAACATGGCGGCGCTGGCCGAACTCATCCCGACCGTGCCCGAGCGCACCCGTGCGCTGCTGCATGCGGGCGCGGCGCTGCTCGGCGTGGCGTTCCTGATCAAGACCGCGATGTGGCCGCTGGGCTTCTGGCTGCCGCGCACCTATGCGGCTTCAACACCGGCAGTCGCGGCGATGTTCGCGCTGATGACCAAGGTCGGCATCTACGTGCTGCTGCGTCTGAGCCTGCTGCTGTTCGGCGACGGCGCGGGAACGGCGTCGCGTTATTTCGGCAGCGACTGGATGCTGTGGGGCGGCGTGGCGACCGTGGTCGCCGGTATCGTCGGCATGCTCGGTGCGCGCGACCTCGGCAAGCTGGCGGGCTACAACGTGGTGATTTCCGCCGGCACGCTGCTTGGCGCGGTTGGCCTGCACCAGCCGGCGGTGACCGCTGGCGCGCTGGCCTATCTGGTCATTTCCACGCTGGGCATCGCCGCATTTTTCCTGGTCGCCGGGCTGCTCGCGTCCGATGGTGACGACGACACCGACGACACGTTGAACCTGGAGCCGTACGATCCGGGTGGCGACGACTCGAAGAGCGATGCCCTGTTCGCCGCGGAGGACGAGAGCCGCGTGGTGCTCTCGGCACCGGTGGCGATACTCGGGCTCAGCTTCCTCGCCTGCGCCATCCTGCTGGCCGGGCTGCCGCCACTGTCCGGCTTCCTCGCCAAGTTTGCGCTGCTGGCCCCGATGCTCGATGCCGCGCCGCGGGCCGGTACGCTGGTGCTGTTCACGCTGATCATCGTGGCCGGCTTGTGCACCGTGATCGCGCTGTGCCGCGCCGGCATCCAGATCTTCTGGGCCGGGCCCGAACGCCCGTTCGCGCAGGTTCGCGTCAGCGAAATCACGTCGATCCTGGTTCTGCTGGGGCTGTGCCTGCTGTTGACGGTGGTGGTCGAGGGGCCGCTGCGATATCTGGGTGACGCCGCCCGCCAGCTCCATTCGTCGGCCGGCTACATCCACGATGTGCTGCCGGCGGCGGAGGTGCAGCCATGATCCGACGCTGGCTGCCGTATCCAGTCCTTTCCGCGCTGCTCATGCTGATCTGGCTGCTGCTCAACCAGAGCATGGCGCCCGGCACGATCCTGCTCGGTGCGCTGCTCGGCGTTGCGCTGGCGAGGGCGTTCGGTCTGCTGCGACCGCCCAAGGCGCACATCCGCAACTACCCGTTGCTGGGCTGGCTGCTGCTGCGGGTCGTCGGCGACATCGTACGCTCGAACCTGGCCGTGGCCCGGCTCATCTTGCGCCGTGACATCCGGCTGCACTCGGGTTTCGTGGCGATTCCGCTGACCCTCACCGACCATCACGGCCTCGCCGTGCTGGCCTGCATCATCACCTCCACGCCGGGGACGATCTGGGTGAGCTACGACTCCAGCTTGAACATCCTGCTGATCCACGTGCTCGACCTGGTCAACGAACAAGCCTGGATCGATTCGATCAAGCAACGCTACGAACGCCCGCTGCTGGAGATCTTCCAATGAGCCACAACCTGCTCGGCATCGCCATCGTGCTGGCGCAGTTCCTGCTGCTGCTCGGCATGAGCTTCTCGATCATCCGCATGGTGCGCGGCCCGCGCGCGCAGGATCGCGTGCTGGCGCTGGACGCGCTGTACGTCAACGCGATGATCCTGCTGCTCACCATCGGCATCCGCACCGGCAGCCTGCTTTACGTCGAAGCGGGCCTGATCATCGCGCTGCTCGGCTTCGCCGGCACCTTCGCCCTGTCGAAGTTCCTGATGCGCGGCGAGGTGATCGAATGAACCATCTCGACGCCTTGCCAGCGTGGGCCGCGACCCTGGTGGCGATCTTCGTGCTGCTGGGCGCACTGCTCGCCTTCATCGGTTCGCTCGGCCTGCTGCGCCTGAAGAACTTCTACCAGCGCGTGCACGCGCCCACCCTGGGCACCACCCTGGGCACGTTCTTCATGCTGGCCGGCTCGATCACCTGCTTCTCGGTACTGCACGGCCGGCCGATTTTCTACGAGATCCTGATCGGCGTGTTCCTCTCCCTGACCACCCCGATCACCCTGATGCTGCTGGTGCGCACCGCGCTCTACCGTGATCGCGAGCAGGGCTCGGCGGATGTGCCGCGGATGCCGTCGCACGAATAGGCCCGGGACGGTCGGCCGATCCGGCGATGCCGGGAGACGGGAATCATCGGATGGCTTTCTGCTTCGCGCGCACCGTTTCCACGGCCGATGCCGCATTGACCTGCAGCCTGCCGCCGGAGATCTTGCTGCTGCGTAGCAGGAGCTGATGGATCGTGCGCGCGTCCAGCCGCGGCGCAAGCGACAGCAGCAATGCCGCGATGCCGGTTACATGCGGCGCCGCCATGGACGAGCCCGAGCTGAAGTCGTAGCCGCCGCCGGGCTGGGTGGTCAGGATGTCGTTGCCCGGCGCGCTCACCACGCCGGGCAAGGCCGACGAGGCAGCGCTGACGCGGACCACGATGACGCCGGGCGCATCCGCCGGGAATCCGTCGACGTCGCCATCGGGTGGCATCGCGGCGACCACGACGCGGCCGCCTTCCAGGATGTGCACGAGCAGTTTGTCGAGCAGCGGGTCGGCGGGGCCGCCCAGGCTCAGGTTGATGACCCGCGCATCGGTGTCGATGATCGCCGCCAGCGCCTTGGCCAGCGTGAAGGTGTTGCAGCGTGCGCCCGCGGACGCGCCGACCGGATACCAGCACGCCTTGTAGACGCTGAGCGTGGCCTTGGGCGCGATGCCCACGATGCCGCGGTGGTTGTCACCGTCGGCGGCGATGACGCCCGCCACTTCCGTGCCATGACTATCGCGGTTGAACGCCGCCGCATCGCCGTCGACCATGTTGTGCACGTCGCGTACGCGCCCCTGCAGATCGGGATGCGCCGCATCGACACCGGTATCGACGATGGCCACGTGCACGCCGTCGCCTTCGCTGAACCGGTGCGCGAGGGCCGCGTCGGTTTCGACGAAGCCGCGCTGCAGCGTGGCGTAGGGGTCGTTGTCCTGTGGCGGGGGCGGCCCGCTCGTGTACACGGAATAGTCGTGCAGCGGTTGCGCGAGCTGCACGCGGGCGTCGCCGGCAAGCGCCTTGAGCAGGGCTTCGCGCGACATGCCCGGCGGCGGCTTCAGCACCACGCAGTACAGGTCCAGCGCCTTGATCGGCCAGCCGGTAACTTCCTGCATGCCGTAGCTGCTCTTCAGCGCCGCCAGGGTGGCCGCCGCGCGCTGGCCGGCGCCGTAGAACTTCGACGGCGCATAGCCGAGCAGGCTGGAGCCGGCGTGCATCGAGGGCGGATCGATCGGATTGGCGACGGCCAGCACGATGTCGCGCCGGCTGTCCATCGCCGCCGCGCTCGCCGCCGGCGCGCCGCCGGTGCTGCGTTCGGCCGAGGCGGCCTTGGGCGGCGTGATGGCGCATGCGTTCAGCGCCGCCGCCGCCGCAAGCATGAAGAAGACGCGTTTCATGGCGTGACGACGACAGGCTCCGCCAGCCGGATGCCGCGCGCGGCGCGCAACTGCCGCAGGGCGTGCGAAGGCGAGCCCGAACCCGGTCCCGCAGGCGCGACCGTGTACGCACCCACGTCGTTGGGGCCGCCCACCACTTTCAACTGCAGCGCATGCAGCAACGCATTCCAGTCGGCGACGCTCATCGCCGCGTCGGGCACCACGCGGATCGCGCCCGGCATCGTCGGCGCGGGTGCGTCGCTGAAAGTGCGGTACAGCGGGCTGTTGTCCGCCGACCACAGCTTCATGCCCAGTCCGCCGATGCCCAGTGCCTGCAACAGCACCACCGCGACCAGCGCCCGGTTCAGCCAGGTGCCCGAGCGCCCGCCAAAGCGCAGTGGCGCGGGCTCGGGTCGCGGTTCGGGCATGTCCAGTCGCGCCAGCAAACGGCCCAGGCCCACGTTGGCATCGACCGGGATTTCCGGCGGCAGCAGCATCGCCTGGCGCAGCCGGCTCTGCTGCGCGTACTCGGCGCGGCAGGCGCCGCATTGCGTCAGATGGGCGTGCAGCCATTCGCCCTGTTCCGGCGTGGCGCTGCCTTGCAATACCCAGGGCATCGCCTCCCAGGCGCGCAGGCAATCTCGGTCGGAGTTCGCCGGGGACGTCATGGCAGGTTCTCCTTGTGGATGGGTACGTCTCCCGCCAGGGCGGGAAGCACGTTGCGCAGCTTGACCCGCGCGTGGAACAGCCGCGCCTTCACGGTGCCCACCGGGCACTGCATGATGACGGCGACTTCGTCCAGCGTATGCCCGACGCCGTAGACCAGTTCGATCACGACCCGCTGGTCCGCTGAAAGGCGATCGAGCCCCTTGCCCAGCCAGTCGCGCAGCTCGCGGTCGTCGTCCAGATCATGCGCCGGCGTGCGCTGTTCGGGCCTGTCGTCGTCCTCGACCGGCTCGTCGCCGTGTTGCCGCAGCGCCTTCAGGCCGCAGCGGTACGCGATGCCCATGAGCCAGGTGGAGACGCGCGAATCGCCGTGGAAGGTGCCGGCCTTCTGCCAGGCGATCCACAGGCAGTCGTTGATGACCTCCTCGATGACGTCCGGGCGACGCGTCAAGCGTGCCAGGAAACGGCAGAGCCGGCCGTGATAGCCGCGGTAGAGCACCTCCAGCGCAACGCGGTCGCCCGCCGACATGCGCTGCAGCAGCTGGCGGTCGGTGACATCGGCATCGATATCGGCGTCGTTCATGGGTTCGGACAGGTCCGCGTCAGGGGTCCGTTGCGTGAGTACCGTATGAGCGCAGGAAGGTTGCCTCCGCGTCAAAAGGAACGCGACAGCGTGGCGACCCAGGGCGAGGCGCCCAGATAGTCACGCTGCCGGCGCGTGGCCGGGTCGGCCACGATGCGATCGAGCTCGATCCGCCAAGGCCCGTTCACCCATGCCAGGCCGAGGTGGCCGTAGCTGTTCAGGCCGGTGCGCGGCTGCCCATAGCGCCTTCGGTAGCCGTGGCGGTAGTAATACCGGTACGACTGGCCAAAAGGCTGGGCGACGCCGGCGCCGAGCGAAAGCGAGAAGCGTCCGGCCAGCGGCCAGTGCAGGTTGATGTCGGCCGCGGCGCGCGGGCGGTGGCCGTCCGGGCCGAGCACGTAGATGGCCGACACGCCCAGGGTCAGCACGTCCCGGTAGGTCCAGTTGAGCCCCGTCTCGGTACGGTCGGAGGCGCCGTACCGGGTCGAGCCCGGATAGCGGTAATAGAGCAGGCTCGCCTGCAGCTGCCAGTCGCCGGACAGCAGCCAGCGGTGCGATACCTGCGCCAGCGCCTCGGCCAGCCGTCCGGGCGAATGCGTGACGGCGCTGGCCGACACGCCGAGCGACCAGCCGCTCGGAAACGTCCACGCCGCCGCGCCCTGCAAAACCGACGTGTCGCCGGTGATCGCCTGGCCCCGATCGACCAGTTGCGAACTGAGCGCCACGGTGCCGTTGAAGGTGGTCGACTGCGCGTGCAGCGCCAGCGGAAGGGCGCTGCCGATGGTCCATGCGAAGGCAAATAACGCACGTCCGCAACAGCCGCCGCCGTCGGCACCGTCGCGGCGGCCGGAGCGCGCAGGGCGGCCACGCTGGTCGGGCACCGCGCAGGGCAAGCGAGAGTCCGTCATGGGCAGGGCATCGGTTCACCTTCGAACGATCGGCGCTGAAGAGCCCGGGCCGGGCCGGCGCCAGTCGCTCGACGCGGGCCGCGCAGGATCCTCAGTGCACCGTGCCGAGGTAGACGATGAGATCGTCCAGGTCCGCGGCGTCGGCGAGGCCATCGTATTTCATTTTGGTGCCGGGATTGGCCTGCCTTGCCGGCTGCGACAGGTAACTGCGCAGCCGCTCCGGCGTCCACACCCAGGCGCTGCGTCCACGCAGGGCGTCCGAATAGGCGTAGTCGGGCACCGTCGCGGCCTGGCGCCCGACGATGCCGAAAAGGCTGGGTCCTTTCTTGTTGCGTCCAGCCCGGATGCTGTGGCATTCGGCGCATTCGGCCTTGAACACGTCGGACCCGGCGGCGTCGGCCGCGTGGGCTGGCGGCATGGCCAGTGCACAAGCCAGCACGCAGGCGACGACCGACAGGCTCGGGAAAAAGCGTTTGATCACGTGTGGATTCCTGCGCGCATCAGAAGGCCAGGCTGGCCGAAACCAGGAAGGCGTCGAGGTCCCCCGGCCGCGTTGCCGGCACCCCGGTCGGCACGCCGAAGATGTTGCTGGTCGCTCCATTGAACCGGGTGAAGCGGAACCACGTGGCGGCGAGCCTGAGGTTCGCGCTGGCGGTGAACGAGTCGTCCTTGCCGAACGGCGCCCAGAACACGCTGACCAGGTTGGCCGTGGTATCGGGGTCGCCGTACGGCCCGAAGCGCGCCGCGTCGCGCGTGCCGTTGCTCTCCAGATGCGCCAGCTGCACGCCGTAGCTTTGACGGTAGACGTAGGTGGCGCTGAGCGTTGTGTCGTGCAGCGTGCCGCGTGGCAGGGCGACGAGCCCGGGCGTGAGCGGGCTCGTTGGCGTGCTGCCGTAGCGACGTTGCTCCAGGATATTGACGTAGCTGAGCTGCACGATGTTTTCGCGATTGCCGAGGAACTGGTAGCTGAGGTCGTAGCCCAGGTCGGTGAGCCGGTCCGACGGTCCGCCGCGCGGCAGCTGGCGACGCGTCGTCAAACCCACCACGCCCACCGAGAAGAACTGCCGCTTGAGGTCCTTCATGTAGGCGAAGCGGACGTAACCGCTGCCGTCGATCCGCCCCGGATCGCCACCGGGGGCATAACCGAGACGGTCCTGCGTGGACGTCGGCAGCGAGCTGTAGCTGCCGACGGCGCCATACCAGTCGGAGTCGTACACGCCGTAGACCGTGGCACCGATGACACGGTGGGCCGGCGCGTTGGCACTGGACAGGTTGAGGAAGGTGCCGGTGGGACCTTGCCCGCCGGGCGGCCCGAGGTTGGTGGTGGCCGGCAGGACGGCGACCGGGTCATCGAAGCCCGGGCTGTTGTTGACGCTCACGCCCAGGGTCAGGTCCTTGCCGCCGAGCTTGAGCTCCTTCGCGACGAAGCGCAGGTCGAGCTCGCTGAGCCGTGTGTTGTACGTGCCGGGCCCGACATGGTCGGCCTCGACCTTGACGTAGCCGCCGATCCGATCGGTCAGGCGGCCGGCCAGGTAGAGCTCGGCTTCGGTGAGGTTCGTGCTGCTGTCGCCGCGCGCTGGCACGGTATGCGTTTCGACCAGTTGGCCGGCCAGCGGAATCTTGAAACCGTTGCCGTCGGTGTCGGTGTAGCCGTTCAATTTGAAACGCATGCCGTACGGCGTCAGGTTCGGCCCGTTGCCGCCACCGCCATACGCGCCGGCGTGGCAATCGGCGCAGGCGGATCCGGTCTGGCGGGCGTACACGGGAATGGCATCGGCCGCCGTGCTGACGCACAGCAGAAGGATCGCGATGCCAAGGCAGAAGCCCGCGAAACCGGGCCGGCGTCCGGCGCGTCGCATCGAAAAAGACGGCATGAAGTCTCCTGGTCGTCGTGCTGACGACAGTGAATGAAAGCCACGGATTTATTCAGCGACGCGGCGGCAACATCCTCCGCAGCACGCCGTCGCGCAGGACGAAGTGATGCCAGAGCGCGGCGCCGGCGTGCAGCAGGATCAATCCAAGCAACAGCCACGCGGCCCACTGGTGCCACCCCTGCAACGCATCGGCGAGGTCCTCGTCCGCCATGACCAAGGCCGGCAACTTCGCCCCGAGCAGATGCACCGGCTTGCCCTGTGCATTGCTGAGCGCCCAGCCGAGCAGCGGCTGCGCCAGCAGCAGCGCGTACAGCGCCAGGTGGTTCAGCGTCGCCAGCCAGCGCAGCAGCCGCGGCGCGCGCTCTGCGGGCATCCAACGGCGCGGCCGGAAACGCAACGCCACGCGGGCGAAGAAAAACGCGAGCACGCACAGCCCGACGTTCCGATGCCCTTCCAGCAGCCACATGCGCAACGCGCGGCCGGCGACCTGGTCGCGCGCCAGGATCAGCGCCGCGGCCAGCAGCAGGCAGCACACGGTGAGCCAGTGCAGCAGCACCAGCTTCGCGGGATGTCGTAGTGGAGCTTCCAGTCCGGCGTGATCAATGCCGTCGCGCGAATCGTCGCCGGCATCGGGCGCACATGCGGCGCCGGCGTCCGGTGAATTCCTGTTCTCCCATTCCATGCCTGGCGAAACCCTTGCGCGTAGCGTCGTCGAGTGAATCCCTGCCCATCCGCGGACGGCAGCGCTGCCGGCGAGACAGCGCTCGTCATCACCCTGGCCTGCATGAGTGCCGCAGACGCGATGAAAGGTTGCGCAGGCGAGCGCGCCGTTCGTGACACCCGCATCGACGCAACCTTTCGCCAGGCACGCGGCACTCAACTGGCAGGTGAGTCGTCCTCGAAATCACAGCCTGGCCTCGAACATGGAAATCGAACGAATCCAGTTGCAGAAGCATGGCGACAACCGCGGCATGCTCATCGCCCTGGAGCAGGACCGGAACGTGCCCTTCCATATACGGCGCGTGTACTACCTGTTCGCCACGGAAAGCGGCGTGCATCGCGGCAAGCACGCGCATCGCCGGCTCAACCAGCTGGCGGTGACGGTGCGCGGCTCGGTCACCTTTCTGCTGGACGACGGCACCGGGCCGGTGGCCGTGGTGCTCAACGATCCGTCGCAGGGGCTGCTGCTGGGCCGCATGGTGTGGCGCGAGCTGTACGACTTCAGCGAGGACTGCGTGCTGATGGTGCTGGCCGACCAGTTGTACGACCCGAACGACTACATCACCGACTACGCGGACTTCCTGCGCGAGGTCAGCGGGGCCATGTACCCGCAGGACGTGGCCGCATGCGTCGCCCGCTAGTCCTCATCGGCGCGGGCGAATTCGCGCAGATCGCCTGCGAATATTTCGAGCACGACAGCGAGCGCGACGTGGTCGCCTTCAGCGTCGAGCGCGACTACCTCGCGCAACCGCTGCTGGCGAACCGCCCGGTGCTGGCGTGGGAGACGCTCGAGGCAGATTACCCGCCGGCGGACGTCGACGTATTCGTCGCCGTGCCGGCCAGCCAGCTCAACCGCCTGCGCACGCGTCTGTACCGGGAAGCCAAGCGAAAGGGCTACCGCTGCGCCAGCTACGTCAGCACGCGCGCCTTCGTGTGGCGCAACGCCGAGGTGGGCGAGAACAGCTTCATCTTCGAAGGCAACGTCATCCAGCCGTTCGTGCGCATCGGCAACAACTGCATCCTGTGGAGCGGCAATCACGTCGGCCATCGCACGGTGGTGCACGACAACGTGTTCGTCGCCTCGCACGCGGTGATCTCGGGCTACTGCGAGATCGGCGAAAGCAGCTTCATCGGTGTGAACTCCACCTTCAACGACCACGTGAAAGTCGCGTCCGACAACGTGATCGGCGCGGGCGCGCTGGTCACGCGCGATACCGAGCCGGGCCGGATCTACGTCGGCTCGCCGGCCAGGGCAGTGCCCGGCAAATCCAGCCTCGACGTGAGGCTTTGAAGAACGCATGTTCGAATGGACCAAGAAGGGACTGGTGTTCGAAACCGCGCGTCATGGCGTGGGCGACTGGATGCTGCACTCGGCGCTGACGCCGACACCGTGGCGCATCGATGACGACACCATCCGCGTCTACGCGGGTTTCCGCGATGCCGACGGCGTCAGCCGGATCGGCTTCGTCGACGTGCTGGCGGATGATCCGACGTGCATCGTGCGCGTCAGCGCCGAACCGGCGCTCGACATCGGCCGCGGCGGCTGCTTCGACGACAGCGGCGTGATCCTGGGCGACGTGGTCGACGCACCCGGTGGCCTGCATCTTTTCTACGTCGGTTTCCAGCGCGTGGCGCGGGCCAAGTTCCTGGCCTTCACCGGCCTGGCCGTTTCGACCGATGGCGGCGAGCATTTCGAGCGCGTGCAGGAGACGCCGATCCTGGATCGCGCGCCCGGCCGCAGCACGATTGCCGCCGTGCATTCGGCCATCCATGAAAACGGCCGCTGGCGCCTGTGGTATGCCGTCGGCGACGACTGGGAAAGCATCGGCGGCCAGCCGTATCCGCGCTACCACATCCGCTGCGCGGAGACGGACGATCTGGCCGCGATACCGCGCGACGACCACGTCTGCCTGCTGCCGCGCGGCAGCGAGTACCGCATCGGCCGCCCGCGCGTGTACCGCTTCGGCGGCAGGTACGTCATGTATTTCACGCGTGGCAATCGCAGCCGCGAATACTTTCCCGGCGTGGCGTACAGCGACGACGGCATCCGTTGGGAGCGCCACGACGAGGCGCTGGGCATGACGCTGTCCACCGACGGCTGGGACTCGCTGGTGATCTGCTATCCCGCGCTGATCCGCCAGCGCGACAAGCTGCTGATGTTCTACAACGGCAACGACATGGGGCTGGACGGATTCGGCCTGGCGGAGGCCGACTGCCAACGCGTCGAGCGCGATGCGCATGCTTACGCTTAGGCCTTACGCGCCGGCCGACGCGGCCGCCTGGGATGCGCTGGTCGACCGCTCGCGCAACGGCAACCTGCTGCACAGGCGCGGCTACATGGACTATCACGCCGATCGCTTCGTCGACCGCTCGCTGGTGGTCGAGCGCGGTGGCGAGTTCGTGGCGGTGTTTCCCGCCAATGTCCAGAACCGCACGGTGACCAGCCACGGCGGGCTCACCTATGCCGGCCTCATTGCCAGCCACGCCCTGCGCGCCGAATCGACGCTGGCCCTGTTCGAACAGATCGCCAGCGACTACCGCGCCCAGGGCGTGGAACGTGTCATCTACAAGGCGGTGCCGCACGTGTTTCACGCCTATCCCGCCGAGGAGGATCTGTACGCGCTGCATCGGCTGGGGGCGCGGCTGGCGAGGCGCGACCTCTCCTCGGTCATCGCCCTGCAGGAGCCCTATCGCTTCACGCCGGGACGCCGGCGCGCCATCACCCGCGCGAAGCGGGCGCGCATCGATCTGCAGACGAACGCCGATCCGCAAGAGTTTCATCAGCTGTTGTCGGAGGCGCTGCGCAGGCATGCTGCCGTACCGACCCACAGCCTGGCCGAGATGCGCCTGCTGCAGTCGCGCTTCCCGCGGCACATCGTGCTGCATGAGGCACGCCGCGATGGCGCCTTGCTGGCCGGCGTGCTGGTCTACGACTTCGGCCACGTGGTGCATACGCAATACCTGGCCGCCTCGAGCGAGGGCCGGCAGCTGGACGCGCTCAGCCTGCTGCTGGCGCAGCTGATCGAAGACACCTACGCCGGCCGGCGCCATTTCAGTTTCGGCATCTCCACCGAACAGCAGGGCCAGGTGCTCAACGCCGGCCTGGTCGCCCAGAAGGAATACTTCGGCGCCCGCGCGGTCGTGCACGACATCTACGAGTGGCCGCTGCAATGAACGCCGCGCCGAAGGAAGCCGCGCCGTCGGACGTGCCGTTCCTCAGCCTGCGCGAGGTGAACGCGCGCTACGCGGAGGCGCTGAAGGCTGCCGCGGCACGCGTCATCGACTCGGGCTGGTACGTGCTCGGCGAGGAGCTGGCCGCCTTCGAACACGAGTTCGCCGCTTATTGCGGGGTGCGTTGCGCCATCGGCGTGGGCAACGGGCTGGATGCGCTGTCGCTGATCCTGCGCGGCTACAAGGAGCTCGGTGCCATTGCGGAAGGCGACGAGGTCATCGTTCCCGGCAACACCTTCATCGCCAGCTTCCTGGCGATCACGCAGAACCGGCTGGTGCCGGTACCCGCGGAGCCGGACGCGGCCAGCTTCAACCTCGATCCGGCCTGCGTGGAAGCGGTCATCGGACCGCGCACGCGCGCGATCATGGCGGTGCATCTGTACGGCCAGCTGGCCGACATGCCGGCGCTGTCGGCGCTGGCGCGCCGGCACGGGCTGCTGCTGATCGAGGACGCCGCGCAGGCGCACGGCGCGATGCGCGACGGCCGCAAGGCCGGTGCGTTCGGCGACGCGGCGGCCTTCAGTTTCTTCCCGGCCAAGAACCTTGGGGCACTGGGCGACGGCGGCGCCGTGGTGACCGACGACAGCGCCCTGGCGCAGCGCATCGCGGCGCTGCGCAACTACGGCTCCGAGGTGAAGTATCGGCACCTTTACCAGGGGCTCAATTCGCGACTCGACGAAATGCAGGCCGCGCTGCTGCGGGTGAAATTGCATTATCTCGATGCGGACATCGCCTGGCGCCGCCACGTGGCACGCCGCTACCGCGACGGCATCCGCCACCCGCAGATCCGCCTGCCGGAAGTGGCACGGGAAGAGCAGCACGCGTGGCATCTGTTCGTGGTGCGCTGCACGCAGCGCGATGCAATGCAGACGCATCTGCAGGCGCAGGGCATCCAGACCCAGGTGCACTATCCGGTGCCGCCGCACCGGCAACCGGCCTACGCGTCCCTGCGGCATGGCCCGCTGCCGCTGACGGAACGGCTGCACGACGAAGTGCTGAGCCTGCCGATGGGGCCGACGCTGGACGATGCCGCCGTGGACCGGGTGATCGCCGCCTGCCAGTCGTTCGCGTGCCCGCCATGAACATCGTGCGCACCGGCTTCTACACCGGCATGGGCACGGCGGCACGGCTGCTCGCCGGTCTGGTCGCGATCAAGCTGGTGGCGTGGTTTGCCGGGCCCGAAGGCGTGGGCAAGCTCGGCCAGTTCATGAGCCTGATGTCGCTGCTGGCGGTGCTGGCCGGCGGCGGCATCAGCGCGGCCATCGTGAAGTACGTGGCCGAGTACCGCGACGATCCGCAACGGTTGTCGCGCCTGCTTTCGGCGGCGCTGTGGTACGCGTTCTGCGCATCCTGCCTGATGGGTCTCATCGCGCTGCTGTTCAGCCCGCAGATCGCGCTGTGGTTGCTGAACGACCCGCAGTACGCCGGCCTGATTCGCGTGCTCGCCGTCGCGCAGCTCGGCATCGCGCTGGTCAACTACGTCCTCGCGGTGATCAACGGTTTCATGGACGTGCGCCGGCTGGCCTTCATCCAGGTGGCCGGGTCGCTGATCGGCATCGTGATGATGGTGTGGCTGGCGCGCTGGCTGCATCTGTACGGCGCGCTGCTGGCGCTGGTGCTCAGCCAGGTGTTGTGGCTGGTCGTCGGCCTGCCGGCGTGGTGGCGCAGCTCGTACTTCCGCCGCAGCATGCTGCGGCTGCGCTACGACCGCGAGATGACGCGGCGGCTGGCGACCTTTTCGGTGATGACGATCAGCTCGGCGCTGTTGCCTCCGCTGGTGAACATCGCGGTGCGCGACCATCTCGCGCTGCGCTTCGGCTGGGAGCAGGTCGGCTACTGGCAGGCGGTGAGCAAGGTGTCCGACGCCTACCTGCTGTTTCTCACCACCGCCATCAACATCCATTACCTGCCCAGGCTGGCCTCGACCCACGGCCGCGCAGCGCTGCTGCAGGAGTTGCGTCATGCGTATCGCTACCTGCTGCCCGCGGTGGTGCTGCTGGCCGCTGCCGTGTACGTGTGCAGGGGCTGGCTGACGCGCCTGCTGTTCACGCCGGACTTCGCTTCCGCCAATGTCCTGTATGGCCCGCAGCTGGTGGGCGACGTGATCAAGATCGCCTCCTTCATCCTGTCCTACCTCATGCTCGCCAAGGCGATGACGCGGTTGTTCGTGGTGTCCGAATGCGTCTTCGCGGCCACTTACCTGGCGCTGGTCTGGGTGTTCACCGCGCACTTCGGCCTGGTCGGCGCGATGTACGCGTTCGCGGTGAATTACCTGCTGTACCTGGGCTTCACCGTGCTGGTCGCCCGGCGCTATCTGGAGGGCCTGTGACGATGGCCGACGACGAGTCCCTGCAGGCGGCGATGCCGCTGGTGTCCGTATTGATCCCCGCGTTCAACCACGAGCGTTTCGTGCAGCGCTGCCTGGACAGCGTGCTGGAGGATGCATACCCGGCCAAGGAGCTGATCATCATCGACGACGGCTCCACCGATGCCACCGGCGAACGCATCGCCGACTGGGTGGCGACGCACTGCATGGAGTTGCCGATCGAGTACGTGCGGCGCGAGAACCGCGGCATCGCCGCGACCTTGAACGAACTGGTGGCGCGCGCGAGCGGCGAGTTCCTGCGCCCGGGTGCCAGCGACGACTACCTGCTGCCCGGCGGGCTCGACGCGCAGGTCAGCTACCTGCTGGCGCACCCGTGCAAGGGCGCGGTGATCGGCGACTCCGTGGTGGTCGATCAGGACGGCAACAAGCTGCACGACAGCGGCATGTGCGGGCTGCACGGCGCCAACAAGGATCTCTACCGGTCCGACGACGGCATCCGCCGCGCCATCATCAGCCAGTGGGCCATCGGCGGGCCGGTCGCGCTGATCCGCAAGGACGCGCTGGATACCGTCGACCGCTGGAGCGAAGGCCTGCGCATCGAGGACTGGGACCTGTTCCTGCGCCTGGCGGCGCGCGACGCGCTCGGCTTCATCGATGTCGGCGTCTGCGCCTACCGCCTGCACGGCGGCAACCTCAGCAAGACGCGGCATGCCGCGACGCGGGTGGTCAACCTGGATGAGTCGCGACATGTCGCGCTGCGTCGGGCGAGCCTGTTCGGCGAGCCGTACCGTACGCTGCTGCGCGCGCAGTCGCACTACATCGGCGCCAAGATTTCGTTCCTGCAGCGGCGGCTGTGTCCGCTGCTGCTGCACCTGGCGGCGTACCTGTGGCTGGTCGTGGTATCGAAGGCGCGGCCAGCTACGGGGCATCCCGACGGCAGTGCGTCATGAAGGCCCTGCTGCGGCTTCCTTCGAGCTGGCTTGCGCTGCCCATCCTGCTGGCCTGCGCGCTCACGCTGCTCACCTACGACCTGCCGCTCGACTACCTGCCCGGCCTGCTGCTGCTCGCGGTGATGGCCGCCGCGATCATGCTGTTCGACGTGCAGGCCGGCGTGCGCATCCCGCCGCCCGCGCGCTTCCGCGCGCGCCACTATGCAGGCAGCCGCGAAGCCTTCGTCGCGCTGGCGTTCGCCGGCGTGGTGGCGTTGTTCTGCCTGCTCGACCTCACGCTGTTTCCCGTGCCGCTGCTGGACAAGCCCTCGGCGTACGCCTCGATGGCGGGCGGGCGCGAACATGTGCGGCACATCTCCGACATGTGCTGGGCGCTGCCGCCGATCGGGCTGCTCTGCGCGAGAAACCGGCGGATGCGCATCGCGCTCATCGTCACCGGCTTCGTGTTCCCGGTGCTGGTGATCGACCGCAACCGGCTGTTCGCCACGGTGTTCTCGTTTGCGCTGGTGATCCTCCTGCGGCGAGACGACGCACGGCCGCTGCCCTGGAAAAGCGTGGGCCTGCTGGGACTCGCAGGCACCAGCATCTTCTCGATCCTCGGCATGCTGCGCTCCGGTCCGCTCGACCACATCACGCTGCCGTTCAGCGCCATGTACCGGGCCGCGCCACAAGGCATCAAGTGGCTGCTGCTGTATGGCAGCGCCGGCCCCTACAACTTCAGCGCCATGCTGGCCAAGCACTACGACAACGCCAGTTTCCTGATCAACCAGCTGGTGCCGATGAGCGGCTCGGTGGCGACGGCCGGCACGGATATCCCGCTGGACGCGCCCACCATCAACGTGGGCACGGAGTTTTTTCCGTTCCTCCTGGCGCTGGGCCCGTTCGGCGCGGTGGCCGCGATGTGCGTGCTGTACGGCATGTTGCTGTGGAGCGTGCAGCGGCTGCGCCCGACGGTGCCGCTGTTCGCGTTGCTGATTTTCCTGCGCGTGTCCTACGTATGCGTGATGTCGCCCTTCGCGCCGCAGGCCTTCACCTGGACCAACGCCGGCTTCATCGGCCTGTGCCTGGTCATGCAGGTGCTCGCCGCCTGGTTGCCCAGCCGAAGAACGCAGGCCGGCTCGCCGCAGGTGCAAGTCCTGGCCCCGCCCTCCCACCCGTGAGCATCGAACCATGGAACAAGACGAAATCTACCTGATCGACCTGTGGCGGATCTTCACCCGCGAGTGGAAATGGTTCCTCGCCGTGATGGTGCTCACCCTGGTATGCACGTATGCCTTCGCGCACCTGGTGAAGCGGCAGTGGGAGGCGAGTGCGTGGATCCAGATCGGGCAGGTCGGCCAGGTGCCGTCGGGCCAGGATCCCAAGGTCGAACCCCTGGCGCGCGTGCTCGAGCGGCTGCAGCTGGTGGCGTTCCAGAACGAGGTCATGGCCAGCATGGGCTTCTCGCCGAAGTCGCCGGAAGCGCTGCTTTACCGCAAGAGCCTGAAGCTGGAGCCGCTACCTTACGCCGGCCCGCTGATCCGCTTCAACGTGCGGGCCTATTCCAGGCAGCAGGCCAGCGGGTTCGCCGCGGCGACCGCCGCGCAACTGCATGCGCTGCACCAGCGGCTCGAAGTGCTGCCGCTGAAATCGGCGCGCGAGCGCCTCGCCCACGTCGAGGCCGATCTGCAAACCACCATGGCGGACCGGGTCCGGCTGCAGCAGACCGCCGCGTCCGAAAACGGGCATGCCGCCAACGCAAAGGATGTGGCGAACCCGATGCTGGCCAGCCTGCTGCTGGCGACCAAGAACGAGGAGATCCGCGGCCTGCAGCAGGCCCGCAGCGATCTCCTCGACCGGCTCGGCCCTACCTACACCTACGAGACATCGCTGATGTGGCCGGTCTACGTGCCCGAGCGGCAGGCGTTTCCCAATCCGGAGCTGACTTACGGCATCGGCGTGCTGCTGAGTATTTTCCTGGGCGCATCGGCGGCGATCGCCCGCAACGTGGCGCGCCGCAAGTAAACGGGGATGCCGTGCCGACTGATCCGTCACGGCGGCCATTCAACCAAAGCGGCGCCTGCCGGCACTCACCTGTCAGGCCAGAAGCATTCCGGGACGGTCGCAGCGCATGGCCACAGGAGGGGCGCACCCGGTGAACGGAGATGATGAAATGAATGGGCCACACAAGCTGGATGGCGCGCGCCCGGTCGCATCCGTCGCGCATCTTCGCCAGCCCCGGCGAAGCGCGCGACTCGACGACACGCAGCTGCTCGACACGCAGCACGCCTTCGACAGCGTGGCCGCCGATTACGACGGGCCGCGCGGCAACAACGAGCTGATCCAGCGCATGCGGCTGGCGATGTGGGATACCGTGCAGGCCGCGATTCCGGCCGGCGGCCGACTGCTCGACCTGGGCTGCGGCACCGGCATCGACGCTATCGAATTCGTGCGACGCGGTTTCCGTGTCGTCGCCACCGACTGGTCGCCGCAAATGGTGGAACGTACGCGCGCCCGCGCCGTCGTTGCGGGCCTGCAATCGCGCGTGACCGCGGTGCATCTTGGCGTGCAGCAACTCGACCAGCTGCAGGGCGAGTTCGACGGGATCTATTCGAACTTCGGCCCGCTGAATTGCGCGCCGGATCTGCATGCCGTCGCCGCCGAATGCGCGCGGCTGCTGCGCCCGGGCGGGCGGCTGGTGTTCTCGGTGATGGGGCGGATCTGCCCGTGGGAGCTGGGCCACTACACGCTGCGCGGCCGGTTCCGGCGCGCCGGCGTGCGCGCGGCGCGCGGCGCGATCGCGGTGGGCATGAACCGCCATACGATCTGGACGTATTACTACCTGCCGCGCGAGTTCTACCGCGCGTTCGCCGGGCATTTCTCGCTGGACAGCTATCGCGCGCTGAGCCTGTTCATGCCGCCGCCGTACCTGGTCGACTACTACCGCCGCCGCCGCGCATGGTGCGAACGCCTGGGCCGGCTCGACGACCGTCTGGGCGGCCTGCCGCTGCTGCGCGACATGGGCGACCACTTCCTGATCGCGATGCGGAAGCGCTGACGCCGTGGACATCCTGCAGGCCGCCATGGACGTCACCTTGTGCCGCGCGGTTTCGATCACGCCCGAGGCGATTTCACGCGCGCCGTTGCCGATCCGGGCGGGGCGGATCGGCGCTTCGCTGGCCGCACGCGCGTACCGCGTCGATCTGCGCGACCACCTTATCTTCCCCGGCCTGATCAACGCCCACGAACACCTGCACCTCAACACCGTGCCGCCGCTGCAGACCGGCGCGCCGTTTCCCAACAGCTACGCGTGGATCGCGGCCTTCCAGGCGCACTTCGAAGAGCCTGCCGTGGTCGCCGCGCTGCAGGTGCCGAAGGCGCTGCGACTTGCGCCATGGCGCGCTGAAGAACCTGCTCGCCGGCGCCACCTGCGTGGCCCACCACGACCCGTGGCATGCGGCGCTCGACGCCACGAATTTCCCGGTCGCCCTGCTGCGCGATTTCGGCTGGAGCTACGCGCTGGGCTGGCCCGGTTACGGCCCGCCGGTGGCGCAGAGTTTTGCCGCCACGCCGGCCGACCGGCCGTGGCTGATCCACCTGGCCGAGGGCACCGACGCGATCGCGCAGGGCGAACTGGCCGAGCTCGACCAGCTGGGATGCCTAGCGCCGAACAGCGTGCTGGTGCATGGCGTGGGCCTGCGCAAGCAGGACGTCGACCGGGTGATCGCCAGCGGCGCGGCGGTGGTGTGGTGCCCGGGCAGCAACCGCGCGTTGCTCGGTCGATCGCTGGATCCCGCGCGCCTGTGCGCCGCCGGACGGCTGGCGCTGGGCAGCGACTCGCGGCTCAGCGGCGCGCGCGACCTGCTGGACGAGATGCGCGGCGTCGCCGAGCGCGACGAGCTCAGTCCGGCGCAACTGCTGGGGCTGGTGACCACGCAGGCGGCGCGCATCCTGCGGCTGTCCGTGCGCGGCAGCTTCGTGCCGGGCGCGCCGGCCGACATGGTGATCGTCGAGGACCGCGGCGGCGAGGCGCGCAGCCTGGTGGAGATCGGGCGCAGCCAGATCCGCGCCGTGGTGCGCGACGGCGTGCCGCGCATCGCCGATCCCGATTTCGCCGAGTGGTTCGCGGCTACCGGCACGACCGCCGTGCCGGTGATGCTGGATGGCAGGCCGAAGCTGCTGGCGGCGGCGCTGGCCGAACCCGCGCTGGTCGCCCTCGAGCCGGGGCTGGAAATGGTTGCCGACCGGAGCACGCTCGATGTCAGCCGCCAGGCGCGGAGCTACTGATGGGCCGCCCGCCGATCCTGCCACCCGCCGAAGCGTACGCGTTGTGGGCGTCGAGCTATCCGGCGCACGCGCACAACCCGCTCATGCTGGCGGAGGAACGCGCCATGCTCGGGCTGCTGCCGGCCGATCTGCACGGTCAGGCCGTGCTCGACGCCGGCTGCGGCAGCGGACGCTACATCCTGCATGCGCTACAGCGCGGTGCGGCCCGCGTGACCGGCGTGGATCTCTCGCCGGAAATGCTCGAGCGCGCGCGCATGGAGCTGGGTGCGCGCGCCGACGTCGAACTGCGGCATGGCACATTGACGGCGCTTCCGATAGCCGACGGCTGGGCCGACCTCACGATCTGCGGCCTGGTCGTCGGCCATCTGGAAAACCTGCCCGCGGCGCTGGCCGAGCTGCGCCGGGCGACCCGACCCGGCGGCACGCTGCTGTGCAGCGACGTGCATCCGATCGGTCATGCACTGGGCTGGTTGCGCGATTTCAAATCCGGCGACCGGCACTACGCGGTGCGGCATACGCCGCATCTGTACAGCGCCTGGCACGCCGCCTGCGCGGCCGCCGGGCTGCGCATCGAACGGGTGCTGGAGCCGATGCTCGATCCGGCCGACATCCCCGCCGGCGCGCACTTCGACCGCACGGCGCTGGAGGTTCCGGTGGCGCTGGTGTTCCAGCTGCGGCTGCCGGCCTGATCGACGCCTACCGAAGACAACCCATGACTCATCGTCCCATGCCTCATCGTCCCAGCACGCTGCTGATCAACCCGACCGTCACCACGCGCCCGCGCTTTCCGCTGTCGCTGCTGAACCTGGCCGCGGCGCTGGACCGCTTCGGCGACAGCCGCATCGTGGACGGCAACATCGACCGGGATCTGGTGGACGCGACCCTGGCAGCCGCCGGGGAAAAGCATTACGACGCCATCGGCATCGGCATCATGGGCGGCCCGCAGGTGGCGCCGGCGATCGCCGTGTCCAGGGCGATCCGCGAGCGTCATCCGTCGATGCCGATCATCTGGGGCGGCTACTTCCCCACGCTGTATACCGACACCACGCTGGCCGCGCCGTATGTGGACTACGTGGTGCGCGGGCAGGGCGAGGAAGGCCTGGTCGAGCTGGTCTCGGCGCTGGGCCGCGGCGGTGGCGACGAGGCGCTGGCCAGGATCGGCGGTTTGTCCTGGCGCCGCGACGGCGAGATCGTGCACAACCCCAACCGCAGCTTCCGGCATGGCGATGCCGCGCTGGTGCTGCCTTACGACAAGCTGGGCGACCTGGACCGCTATCTGGCCAGCACCTTCCTCGGGCGCCGGACCGCCGTGCACCAGGCATCGATCGGCTGTCGCTTCCGCTGCACGTTCTGCGGCGTGGCGGCGATGTTCGGCGGCGCGACCGCGCTGCCGCCGACCGATCGCCTGGAGCGCGAGCTGGGCTACCTGAAATACGGGCTGGGTGCCGATTCCATCCTGTTCTACGACCACAACTTCTTCGACCGCGAGCAGGACATGATCCCGCTGCTCGAGATCATGGCCCGGCTCGAAATGCCGTGGTGGTGCTTCGCGCGCGCCGATGCCCTGCTCAAGCTTTCGGAAAGCACCTGGAAACTGGTGCGCAAGAGCAAGCTGCGCATGGCCTATATCGGCGCCGAATCACCCAGCGGCGCGATGCTCAAGGAAATCCGCAAGGGCACGCGCCCGGATCAGACCCTGGCGGTGGCCGAGTTGTGCCGGCGCCATGGCGTGATCCCCGAGTTCTCCTTCATGCTGGCGCCGCCGGTGAACACCGAAGCGGAAACCGAGCTGACCTTCGAGTTCATCCGCGAGCTGAAGCGGATCAACCCCGCATCCGAAATCATCACCTACATCTACACGCCGCTGCCGGAAGGCAGCAAGCACGAAAGGGAGCGCGGCAAGCATCCCGCTGCGCCCCTGCTCGACCTGCACGGCGAGCCGGTGGTGTTTCCCGCCACGCCGGACGAGTGGACGCAGCGCCGCTGGGTCGACTACGCCTGCCATGCCGATGCGCCCTGGCTCAGCGCCAGGCTGCGCCAGCGCATCTACGACTTCGTCACCGTGCTGCGCTGCCGCTATCCCACCGTGCAGGACGTGCGCTCGCCGCGCTGGGCCAAGCGCAGCCTGAGCGCGATGGCGTCGTGGCGCTATCGCCACCGTCGCTACGACCGTCCGTGGGAACTCAACCTGGCCAACCGCTTCGTGCAACTGCGCTCGCCGCAGATCACCGGCGCGTAGGGTGGCGGCCTTGCACGTCGCGCAGATCAATTTCCTGCCGGCACCCGAGGCTCTGGCGCCGGGCCAGCTGCTGGAGCAATGGCACTCGCTGGTGGATATCGCCGAGGCGGCAGCGAGTGGCGGAAACCGCGTGTCGGTGGTGCAGGCGGCCGCGCGCGACGAGCTGATCGCGCGCAACGGCATCGACTACCACTTCGTCGCCATGGGCGTGCCAGATACGGCGGCACGCCGGGGTCGGCGCATCGCCAGCCTGCTTGCGCACATCAAGCCCGACGTGATGCACGCGCATGGCCTGGGTTTCATCGGCGACGCGTTGGCCGTGTCGCAATGCCTGCCGTCACTGCCGATCATCATGCAGGACCACGCCGATCGGATGCCGCCCTGGTGGCGCCGGCCGCGCTGGCGGAGCGGGTATGCGGCCATCGCCGGCGTCGCCTTCAGCTCCGCCGAACTGGCGCAGCCGTTCGTCCGCGGCGGCCTGTTCGGACCGAACCTGCGCGTGTTCGCCATACCCGAATCCAGCACGCGCTTCACGCCGGGCGGCCGCGCGTACGCCCGCGCCGACACCGGGCTTTACGGCGATCCCTGCGCGCTGTGGGTCGGCCACCTGAGCGCGGGCAAGGATCCGTTGAGCGTGCTCGAAGGCGTGGCGCAGGCCACCGCGCGCCTGCCCGGCCTGCAGCTGTGGTGCGCGTTCGGCAGCGCGCCGCTGCTCGAGGCCGTGCAGGTGCGCATCGAACGCGATCCACGGCTCGCCGGACGCGTGCACCTGCTGGGCAAGGTTCCGCACCCGCAGGTGCAGTCCCTGCTGCGCGCCGCGGACCTGTTCGTCAGCGGCAGCCATGCCGAAAGCTGCGGCTATGCGGTGCTGGAGGCGATGGCCTGCGGCGTGCCGCCGGTGGTGACGGACATTCCCTCGTTCCGCGCATTGACCGGCAACGGCCGCGTCGGCCGGCTGTGGCCGCGCGGCGATGCGGCGCGCCTGGCCGACGCGCTGGTCGATGCCGCATCCAGGCCGTTGTCGACGGCGCAGGTGCGTGCGCACTTCGACGCCACGCTGTCGTTCGCCGCGGTGGGCCGCCAGTGGGCCGACGCGTACGCCGAAGTGCACGCCGCGCATCCCCGGAGCCCGCCGTGAAACTCGCGCTGGTCGTGCCCGGCGGCGTGGACCGCAGCGGCGAGCAGCGCGTCATTCCCGCCTTGCTGGCCTTGATCGAGCGGCTGGCGCGCGCGCACGACGTCCACGTGTTCGCGCTGCATCAGGAAGCGGCACCGGGTCGCTGGCCGCTTGCAGGCGCGAGCGTGCACAACATCGGCGTTCGCTGGACCCGCATGCGTGCGATCGCGGCGATCCGCCGCGAGCATCGCCGTGCACCGTTCGATCTCGTGCATGCCATTTTTTCCGGTTCCTGCGGCCTGGTCGCCGTGGCTGCCGGCGAAGCTGTTGCGGCGGCCGAGCATCGTGCATATCGCCGGCGGCGAACTCGTCGCCTTGCACGAGATCGGCTACGGCGGACGGCGCAAATGGAAAGGGCGGCTGCGCGAGGCCTGCGTGCTGCGTGGCGCCGATGCCGTCACGGCGGCCAGCGCGCCGATCATCGACGCGCTGCACTTGCTCGGCATCGATGCCCGGCGCGTGCCGCTCGGCGTCGACCTCGGCAAGTGGCCGCCGCTCGCCCCGCGTGAACGCCATGCGCCGCCACGGCTGATCCACGTCGCCAGCCTCAACCGGGTCAAGGATCAAGCGACCCTGCTGCGCGCGCTGGCGAACCTGCGCGAGGCCGGCGTGGCGTTCCGCATGGACATCGTCGGCGTGGACACGCTGCACGGCGAGATGCAGCGACTGGCGGCGCGGCTCGGCCTGGAACGCCACGTGCACTTCCCCGGCTTCATGACCCAGCGCGAACTGCGGCCGCTGATGGAGTCCGCCGACTTGCTGGTGATGTCTTCCGTGCATGAGGCCGGCCCACTGGTGCTGCTCGAAGCGGCGGTGGCGGGCGTGCCCACCGTGGGCACGGCGGTCGGCCACATCGTCGAGTGGACACCCTCGGCGGCGCTGGCCGTGCCCGTCGCGGATGCACCGGCACTCGCGGACGCCATCCGCCGCCTGCTCGACGACGACGAGCTGCGGCGGCGCATGGCGACAGCGGCGCAGCGCCGGGCCATCCACGAAAATGCCGACCACACGGCGCTCGCCTTCGAAGCGCTCTATCGCCGGCTGGCCGCATGCGCATGAACGAGGCCACCGGATCAGCGCGCGCGGCGACCGGCCTGCTCGGCGACACTCCGCAGCGCGACTACGCCGAAAAGCTGCAAATGTTCAACGCGTTCGCGCGGCCGGAGCTGCGCGAAGCGATCGCTGCCCTGGCGCTGCCCGCGGGTGCGCGCGTGCTCGACGCCGGTTGCGGCACCGGCGAGGCGGTGGCCTGGTTCCATCAGGCCACCGAAGTTCGTGCGCTGGTGGTGGGCATGGATCTGGCGACCGCGCATGTCCATGCGGCTCGCGCGACCGCGCCGGTCGACGTGCCGGTGCTGCAGGCCGACATGCTGCGGCCGCCCTTCGCGGCCGCCAGCTTCGATCTCGTCTGGGCCGTCAACGCCATCAACCATCTGCCCGATCCCGTTGCCGGCGTGCGCGTGCTGTCGAACCTGCTGCGACCGGGCGGGCGCCTGGTAGTGGGGCAAAGTTCATTGCTGCCGGACATGTATTTCGCCTGGGACGCGCGCCTCGAGAAGAACGTCAACGAGGCGGTCCGCGCGTATTACCGTGAACGCTACGGCCGCAGCGAGCACGAGCTCACGGCGGTCCGCTCGCTCGTCGGCTGGCTGCAGCAGGCCGGATTGCGCCACGTGAGCGTGCGCACGCGCATGCTCGAGCGGGTCCAGCCGCTCGCCGAAGCGGACGAACGCTACCTGCGCGAGTGCATCTTCCGTGGTTCATGGGGAGAGCGCCTGGGCAAGTACATGGATGCCGCGGATTTCGAAGAACTCACACACCTGTGCAATCCCGACGACGAACGCTACGCACTGCGGCGACCGGACTTCCATTTCCTGCACAGCCTCACGATCGCGGTGGCGACGAACTAGCTCTGGCCACCCGTTGGCAGTGCAGGAGGAGTTCGCCACGCACCTTGCGCCGTCAAACCGATCGCGTCGCCATCATCGGCGGCACATGTGACGCGCGCCGCGCCGGCGCCAGCACGGCGGCCTGGCCCAGCATGAGCATGACGACTACCCCGATGGCCACGTAGAGCGCCGGAAGATGCGCCATTTCGTAATGCGCCATGAGCCATGCGTTGAACCCGAATGCGAACAGCACGCCGGCTGCCGCACCGCCGCCCACGATCAGCAGGTTCTCGATCTGGAAGTAGCGCAGGATGTCGGCCCGGCGCGCACCGAGCGCCCGTCGCACGCCGATCTGCCGGTGTCGCTGGGCCACCCAGAAACTGGTCAGGCCGACGATGCCGGCCGCGGTGACGCATAACAGGATGGCGCAGATCACGCCCATCAGCAGCGCCATGCCGCGATCGGCGCTATACGCCTTGGCGCGTATCTCGGCAAACGAATGGATGCCGAACCATGGCTCGGGCATGAGGCGCATCGGGTTGAGGGCAAACAGCGCCTTGCGCGCTTCGCCGATCGCCGCCTGTTCGCGCCCCGGGCGCGCGCGCATCACGTAGCCCGTGTACGCATCGTCTGCGCGAAACGGTTCCAGCACGGAGTTGTAGGCCCAGTTGCTGTCATCGCGCATCGGCGTCTGCAAGCGTTCGACGATGCCCACGATCGTGGCCGGCTTGCCGTCCTGGTACACCACCTGGCCGAGCGCGTTGCCGTCGGGAAAAAGCTGGTCGGCCACGGGCTGGCTGACGATGACGACGGGCGAGTCGGCGCGCATGCGCCCGTGCCGGATCTCGTTGGCATCGAAGTCGCGACCGGCCACCAGGCGCAGGCCGAGGGTGGGCCGCAAATACTGGTCGCCGTAATAGAAGGCCGCATGCACGGATACGCCGCCAGGGCTTGCATCCGGCGCGACTTCGCCGGTCGTGTAGCCGCCGAGCAGCGGGATGCTCATCGATGCGGCGACATCCTGCACGTCCGGCAGGCGCCGCAGGGTGGCGAGGTCGGCGCGCTGGAGCGCATCGAGCTGCTCGATCGAATCCGCATCGCTGCCCGCGGGTGCCGCCGGCCACTGCTGCAGGATGCGGATCAGCCCGGTTTCGTCGGCGCCGGTCGGGCGATTCATGCGCTCGAGCCGCTGCCCGATGATGAAGGTCGCGTTGGCGACGATCGCCAGGGTCAACGCGATTTGCAGTGCCATCAGCAGCACGGCGGTCTTGTGCCGCGTCAGGGCGGCGAGGATCGGATGCGTGGCGATGGTCACTGGATTTTCAGCTGCCAGGCAGGCTCGATGCGCGAGGCGCGCCAGGCCGGGTAGACGCCGGCGAGCAGGGTGGAGGCCACGGCGAGCAGCAAGCTGAGGCACAGCAGCGGAACGTCGACATGCGCCAGCTCGGCGTATGCCGACGGCAATACCTGGCCGATGCCGATCACGCCTACCGCGGTGAACAGCAGACCCAGCAGGCCGCCACCGATGCCGATCACGCCTGCCTCGACCAGGAATTGCGCGTGCACCGCTGCGCGCGATGCGCCCAGCGCCCGCCGTACGCCGATCTCGCCGCGGCGGCGCAGGAACTTCGCCAGCAACAGGCCGATGGTGTTCACCAGGCACACCAGCAGCAGGCCTTGTGCCGCCAGCAAAGAGACCCCCGTATCGCCGGGTATCACGTGCTCGTAGTCGAGGAATTCGCGCAGGTTGCGCAGCCGGTTGTTGGGCGCCCAGTGGAAGCGGCCGATATCCTGCTGCGCACTTGCGTAGGCGTCGAGGTATTCCCGATAGGCCTGCTCGGCCGTTGCATCGTCCAGTTCGACCATGTAGGCAAGCCATATGCATTGCGACCGTTGCAGCGCGCCGAAGTCGGATTGGGGATCGCTCGTACCTTTGCGGCAATCGTCCCAGCCTGCAGTTGACCAGATTGATCGCCACCGAGTGCTGGAACGGCAGGAACACATCGGGGCCATCGACGCTGTAGAAACCGCCCTTCACGCCGAAGAACCTTGGTTGCGGATTCCATTCGCGCATGACGCCGACGACGCGGTAGTCGTGCTTGTCGATGTCGATCGTCTGGCCGACGCTGTCGCCGCCGCCGAAGACCTGCTGGTTGAGCCGGTCGCTGATCACCGCCACCGGCTGCCGCCGCGCGTCGTCGTCGGCGCTCCAGCCACTGCCGTAGCGAAACGGCACCTCCAGCATCGGGAAGAACTCGCTGTAGACCGCATAGCCACTGAGTTGAATCGGGCTGCGGATGCGCCCTGCGCTTGCCGGCATCACCGAGGGCGAGATGGCATAAAGCGCGGATTGCCGGGTTGCCCGATGCTGATGCATCAGCGCCATGGCGTCGGTGTAGGTCAGCGCATCCGGCGGCTCCTCGCGGGCGGCGCGATAGCCGGGCCCCCACGCGTCGATCTGCGGCACGAACAGCCGTGACGACTTCCCCGGTATCGGGTCGCCGGACAGGCCGCGGAACACCGCGTACGTCGTCATCGACGCCGCCACGCCGAAGCCGATCGTCAGCATCATCAGTGCGGTGAGGCCAGCGCTGCGCCCCAGGCTGCGCGCGGCCAGCACAAGGTAGTACCCCAGCATGTGTTCTCCCGTGTGCAAGCGCACCCGCGTTGATCGAGCCCCATCTCGGTCAACCGGTATTCCACGGGATTATGGCAAGGCTGCGGCCGCAAGTACGTGAAGGGCCGCCTCAAACCTCCGCAAACGGCATGCCGCGCCGGCGCCGGTATGCCTGATGAAAGCCCGCCGTGTGATGCAGCTGGGCTCCCTCCGCCAGGGCTTCGTCGGAAACGACGCGACAGAGGAACAGGGTGTGCGAGCCGACTTCCTGGCTGTGCACGATGGCCAGCTCGCGGATGCGCAGGGCCGCGGCCACGGCGGGGATGCCGAACTGCCGTGATGGTCGAACCGGGAACGCAAGCTCGTCCCAGTCCAGCAGTGGCTGCCTGTGGTGCTCGCTGAGCTTGTAGACGACGTCCCTCATCGTGGCGGGCATGCTGGACAACGCGACGCGGCGCGTGTCGCGCATGACCGGCACGGACACATTGGTGCTGCGTAGCGCGAGCGAGAAAAGGCCGCTGCGTTCGAGCGGGCCGATCAGGTCCATCGGGAAGATATTGCGGTGGCCTGGCGCGTCGACCGAGACGAGCACGACCGGGCGCGGGCACAGGTAGGCGATCATGAGCTGCTGCACCGCGGCGGGCGCCAGCGCCGAATGCGGCGACGACTGGTTCTTCGACATGAGGCGGTTCTGCAGCCACGCGTTCCAGGGGCGCCGCGGCCAGCGCAGGCAGCGATGCTCGCCAGCGGCGACGTGATACAGGATGACGCAGGCGTTTTCGGTGGTGGCCGGCGTCGCCCGCGCCAGGTGCAAAAGGCCGAGCAGCCTGCCGGTGGAGCTGTCGCGGTACTCGAGCACCGGATGCTGGCCGGCATCGAAATGGGTGGCGATCACCAGTGGCCTGAGCGAAGCCACGGTATGGCCCGCGGTGACGTCGATCGACCTGCCGTCCCAGCGCAAGGTGGCGACGACCGCCTGTTGCGGCGCCGCCACGGCCACGGTCGACCATTGCGGCAGCGGACGCACGAACGGCCTTATCCAGTCCTTCCACATGTCAGACCCGCCTGAAGAGCAGAAACAGGTAGAGATGGACGGCCAAACCGAAGCCGTGCGGCGTGCAGCGTTCCAGCCTGAAATACGGAGCTGCCGATCGCGCCACGACGCGCGGCGCAAACCGGTGGATGCGGCTTTCGCTGTCGATGGCGTAGTGGCCATGCCGCACCAGATTCATGGCGTTTGCGCGCCACCACCGGTAACGCGCGTCGCCCAGGTAAAAGGGATTGAGCATGCTGGCCAGGACAAAGCCGCCCGGAAGGACGACGCGCGAGAGCCCTTCGAAGAGCGTGGCGTGATCCGCGAAATGGTTGAACACCGCGAAGTTCGCTGTGACCGCCTGCACCTGGCACGCGAGCGGCGAGCCCATCGGGATGACGGTTTTGCGGGCGATCTCGTCGTCGCAGTAGTGCAGCAGATAGTCGCTCATCGCCTGCGAAGGTTCGTGCACGAACGTCCGGTGTCCGCTGGCGGCGTAAGCCTTGGCATCGATGCCCGTACCCGCGCCGAAATCAAGCACGTCGGCATCGGCGGGAAGCAGATCCAGCGCCATCTTGCGGAACCGGTCGCGTACAGCCACATCGCGTGGCGAGGCCAGCATGACGTGGTGATACTGCTCGCCCGTATGCACGCCGATTACCTCCGCGTCGAGGGGAAAGCCGTGCGCCAGCGCGTCGCTGCGTCCTGCGGCGGCGTTTGCGTTTGGGAATCTTCCTGCAGCGCGGCGCGCACCACGTACAGCATGTCCATCCGCGGCACCGGCCGGGTGAGCCAGGTCAGCACGCGCCGGGCATGGTTCAAGGTGACCCAGTCCTGGCCCTGCAGCCACAGCTGGGTGCGGACCATGTCGGCGCGCTCCTGCACGGCTTCGTCCGACGGCCTGATGCGATTCCTGAGGTACCGCGCGACATCGCCGGCGGAGCGGCTCCATTCGATGCCGGCGAACGCGTGCAGCCACAGTTCCGAGCACGAAACCTGCGTCAGTGATTGACGATGCGAGAGCGCTCGCAGCAGCGGCGGGCAATTGTGTTCGAGCCGCGCGAGCACGGCGTCGGGGATCGCGCCGCGGTAATAGCGCGCGACCAGCCGCAGCGGTGGCAGCGCCCACCACGGCGCGTCGGCAGCGGATGCATCCCACAGCGCATCCCAGTCGCTGGCGAGCATGCGTTTCGCCAGCAGCGCGATATCGTGCAGGTGCAGCAGGCGCAGGCTGCGCCCGCACAGGTTGCCGGCCGCATGCAGCAACAGGTGGCTCATCAGCGCGCCGATCGACGGGTAGGGATTCAAGCCCGGTCGCGCTGCTCGCGGATGGATTCGTGCGCTGATGTCGACGGCGGATATCGGCAGCCGCTCCTGGATGCGTGTATGCAGCTCGATGTTGATCGGGCTGTCGCGATGCTCGCCCAGCCCGGCGAAAGGCTGGCCCGTCACCGGCTTGAACACCCGGTGCTTCCATTGCACGAACGACTCCACGTAACCGAGTTGCAGCAGCAACCGGATCGCCGTTGCGGCGTCGTCCTCGCGCACCAGCAGGTCGATGTCGGCCATCGGGCGTTCGCCCGGCGCGTAGAGACCCATCGCGTGCAGGGCGGAACCCTTCAGCGGCACCAAAGGCAGGCCCGCGATGCGCGCGTCGGTATCGATCCGCTGCAGCAACGCGGCGATGCGCCGATGCCGCAGCTCGACGTGCTCGCGCTGGTTCTCCAGGAAGTGTTGCCACGGCGCACGCTGCCACGTGGAGCACCGGCACAGCAGCGGCGACACGCCGTGCGCGACCGCGACGGCAGAGGCCAGCTGCCATTCGAGCTCGCTCCACACCGGCGTCGCACCGCCCGGTTGCGCCAGCTCCGCCGCGAGGGTTTCGGTGGTGCGGCGCAAGCCGGTCCGGACAATGCTGAGCGGCGGCAGCATGGCGTGTCAGCGCAACTGCAGCGCGATGCGCCGCGAGGGCGCGGGTGCTGGCGTGGCGTCCTGGTTGCGATGCGCGTGCTCGCGGGCGATCAGCGCGTCCCACTGCGCGTCGAGCGCAGCGTGGCGCTCGGTGCGCCCGGCGGGCTCCGCCTGCTGCAGGGTGACCTGCTCGTGCAGCAGGTCACGCACGTGGCGGTAGAAGTCCGAATCGTAGGCACCGCGGAACATCATGGCCAGGTCGCCGCTGTCGCGCCAATGCGTCTTCGGACCGAGCTGCGCCTTGACCTGTTCGTAGAACGTGGTGCCCGGCAGCGGATAGGACACGCTCACGCCGATGTCGTCCGGCGCGGCCTGCGCAATCAGCTCGCGCGTCGCCAGCAGATCCTCCAGCTGCTCGCCGAGATAACCGAGCTGGATAAAGAAGCCCACGCGTATGCCGTGCGCGCCCAGCCGTGCGCGCGCGGTGATGAGGTCGGCGACCGTGGTGCCCTTGTTCATCGCGTCGAGCACGCGCTGGCTGCCGCTTTCCGCGCCGATCCACGCTTCCGCGCAACCGGCTTGCGCGAGCGCGGCGGCCATGCGTTCGCTGATCAGGTCGGCGCGGGTCTGGATGGTGAACGGCACGGGCCCGTCGGCGGCGTGCAGGTGCGTCGCGAACTCGGTCACCCAGTCGACGCGGAAGCCGAAGATGTCGTCCGCCAGCCAGACGTGGTCCGGCCTGAAGGTGTGCTTCAGGTGGCTCATCTCCGCGGCCACGTCGTGCGCGCTGCGCTGGTTGTAGTGGTTGCCCCAGATCGGCTTGGCGCACCAGTTGCAGCGGAACGGACAGCCGCGCGAAGCGGCCATGTTGAGGCTGAAGTAACCATGCCGTTCGTGCCACATCGTGCGATAGGCGTCGATGTCGACCAGGTCCCACGCCGGGTGGCCGACCACGCGCGGATCGGGCGGCACCGCGCCGATCCGGGTCAGTTGCGTCTGTCCGTTTTGCAGCGAGGCGACGCCAGTGATGCCGGCGACCCACGCGGCAACGCCTGGTGTCGGATCACGCTCCAGCCGTTCGATCAAGGCGACCAGGGCGGCGATGCCTTCGCCGATCAACACGGCGTGCGCGCCCGCCGCGAGGAAAACGTCCGGATGATCGGAGGCGTCCGAGCCTGCCACGATCACGCGTGCGCCATCGGCGCGTGCTTCGGCGATCATGCGGCAGGCCGCGTCACGCATGCGGCCAAGGCACATCTTGGTCAGATAGTTGAAGTTGTCTTCGTAGATGACCACCACGTCCGGCCGCGCGGCCGCCAACGAAGTTTCGTAGTCTTCGACGCCATCGGCCAGCATCGCGTCGAACAGCGTGATCTCGTGGCCCATCTGCCGCAGCAGCGCGGCGACCTGGATCGTGGCCAGCGGCGGATAGGGTTTGCCGCGCTCCCACTGCTTGCGGTCGTACCGCAGGAAATAGGAATGGCCAACCTGAATCTTCAGCATCTCGGAGAGGCCTCAATCGCTGCTGCAGAGAGACGGATGGCGTCGGCATGCGCGCCGGGCAGGCGAGCCGGTCATCGTTCCATCCGGTGTCGGCAGGTGAGTGCCGCGGCGCGAATCTTCGGTTGCCTCGACCGGCGAAAAAAATAATGGGGCGATGTACCACCACCGGCCGCGCGGCAACCTTTTCGTCCGGGAATTGCACACACCGGCCAGCTCCCTGCGGATGCGTGCCGTGCTGCGTCGTGCCATCGAAACCACCGACGTGCCTGATCGACGACGATGGCCGTGAACGCGCGCCACGACGTCTGCCATGCCGGTGCCGATCCGTTCGGCGAACGATCCGGCCAGCGCCTTTGCGCGCACCGGCAGATACTGGGCGGGCGTTTTCGCTTCGAAAGCGCCAGCGAGGCGTTGATGCAACTGGTCGAGTGCGCGTACGCCGGACTGCCGCCGCAGCAGCTGCCGATGGCCGGGCCGGAGTTCCGCATCGAGTTGCGCCTGCTGCCGCGGCAGGAGCGGGCGGATCACGCCGAGCCGCCGCCCGTGCACACGCAGTCGGGCGCAGGCCTGCTCAGCGGCGTGATGGACGCATCGAACTACGTGGTGCTGGCGCCGGGACAGCGCCGCGGCCTGGTGGTGGCTTCGCAGGACCTGCTGAGCCGTCCCTATCACCTGCGCTACGAGCTGATCGAGTTCGCCGTGTTCACGCTGGCGGCGCGCGGCATCGGTCTGGTGCCGTTGCACGGCGCGTGCGTCGGCCGGCATGGGCGCGGCATCCTGTTGCTGGGCGCCAGCGGCTCGGGCAAGTCCACGCTTGCGCTGCACAGCCTGCTGCAGGGGCTGGATTTTCTCGCCGAAGATGCGGTGTTCGTGCAGCCGGAAAGCCTGCTCGCCACCGGCGTCGCGAACTACCTGCACGTGCAGGGCGACGCGCTGCGGTTCGTCGATGACGACGCGGCGCGGCGCTGGATCGGACAGTCGCCGGTGATCCGCCGGCGCAGCGGTATCGAAAAATTCGAGGCCGATCTGCGCAGGGGCCATGGCCGCCTGGCGAAGGCGCCGCTCGAGCTGGTCGGCGCCGTATTCGTTTCCAGTGAGCTGGCCGAGGATCCGGCGCATCTATTGCGTCCGATGCCCGCCGGCGACATCGCTGCGCGGCTGTGCTCCGATCAGCGCTATGCCGCCACGCAGCCGGGCTGGCATCGCTTCGGTCAGCGGCTGACGCATGTCGGCGTTCACGAGCTGCGCCGCGGCCGCCATCCGCGCGACTCCGTCGATGCACTGCTGACGCTGCTCGAATGACCATGGCTGACGAGCCGCCGCCGATCCTCGATCGCACGCACGAACTGCTGCGTTCACTGCTGCGTACGCTCACCGCCGTGGAACGGCTGGAGACGGCGGCTTACGTCGTGCTGTCGCTGGGCGCGGCGTTCGTCGGCAGCCTGGCCGCCGTGCTGCTGGTGCCGCTGGTGCAGCCGGGGCATACGCTGCCGTTCGGGGGCGCGCTGCTGGATGTCCGGCGCAGCGTTGATGCGCAGGCGGCTATCTTCGCTGCCGCGATGACTTTCTTCGCCCTGCTGCGCTGGCAGGCGGCGCGGCTGGGCGCGCGCCTGGTCGGCCGCTACGGCATGCGCCTGCGGCAGCGGGTACACGCCCGTCTGGTCGAGGCGCCGTTGACCTCGCTTGCCGACGTGACCTCCGCGGAAATCGCCAACGTCCTCACGCACAACGTCGAACTCATCGTGCAGGGTTTCAGCGCCTTGCAGCAGTTGCTGGTCGCCGGCGTCACCGCGGCGGTCAGCCTCGCCTTCGCGTTCTGGGTATCGCCGCCGCTGATGCTGGCGACCCCGCTGTTCGCCGCCCTCGGCCTGCTCGCCGCGCGTGCGTGTGGGCGCGAACAGTCACGGGTCAGTCGCCAGTACGTCGTCGACATGACCCAGTTGTTCTGGCACAGCGAGGACTTTCCACGGCGCCTGCGCCACGTTCGCTCGTTCGGGAAGGAGGCCGCGGAGAAGGCAAGTTACGGCGCGATATCCGCCCGGCTGTACCAGGGCTATCGACGCCAGCTCGAACTGGTGGCTTCAGGACGGCTGCTGCTCGAGCTGCTGGCGACGGCGGGCATTGCCGCCATGTTCGTGCTCGCCCATCGCTGGCGCGGCATCGACCAGTCGTCGCTGATCGCGGTGTGCCTGCTGCTCGGGCGCCTGCTGCCCTATCTGGTATCGACGCGGCAAAGTTTTCAGCAGCTGCGCTCGGCCGCTCCCGCATTCGAACTGTGGCAGCGGTACATGCATCTGCAGGCGGACCGTCCGCCAGCTTCGCCGCCGCGCACGGCGGCCCATGGCGGCGCTGCGCTGCACATCGAACGGATGCGCTGGACGCCGCCGTCGAGCGGTCTGACGCTCGCCGACCTGACGCTGGCGCCCGGCGAGCTGACCCTGGTTTCAGGCGACTCCGGCATCGGCAAGAGCAGCCTGGTCGACGTGCTGGCCGGCATGATGCGGCCGCAGGCTTTTGTCGCGCGCGCCGGCCAACAGCCCATCACTTTCGACGACTACCGCGAGCTGGTGCGGCATGGCGCCTACGTGAGCCAGAACGTTCGTCCCTGGCAGCATTCCGTGCGCGAGTGCCTGCGCTGGGCCGCCCCCGCCGCCAGCGACGACATGTTGCGCGGCGCGCTGGCGGACGTCGGCTTCGACCGGCGCCTGGCGGGCTCACGCCACGGACTGGACACCGCGTTGCACAGCTCGGCGAGCCGGCTCTCCGGCGGCGAACTGCAGCGGCTGCTGCTGGCCCAGGTCATCCTGCGTGCGCCGTTCCTCGCCCTGCTGGACGAGGCCACCAGCGCACTCGACGCCGCCGCCGAAATCGCGGTGCTCTCCACGCTGAAGCAGCGCCTGCCCCAGACGATCCTGATCGTCGTGTCGCACCGGCCCAGCGTGGCGGCCATCGCGGATCAGTGCCTGAGCATCGGCAACGATCGTGTCACGACGGTGGCCGGGAATGCGGACCTGCGACGCACCGCGCTGCAGCCATGAATGGTCGAGTGGCGAAAAGCGCGGCATCTCAGAGAGGCGGAGGTAGCTGGAGATGGGAGCGTGAGCCGAAGTGTTCTCGACAGGCGACACTCGGCGCATCAGGCGGCGCACTTCAGAATCGAATCGCCCCAGGGCCTGGCTCCTGTCGAGTACGAACAGCGCCCGAGACAAGTGATAATCATGGAAACGCGGCATACCGGAATGTTTCATGATCAAGACCTCTCCAGCAGCGGTAGTCGCACTACCTGACCTTCAGGTCCGGTGGGTATTCGGCAATGTCCCGGACGCGCTGCGGCGACAGATCGTGGAATTCTGGTTGCAGGAAGGCGCGGTAACGAATCCGCATGAAGCATGGCGTCGCTCATGGGAGGTGGCGTGTGTACTCCAGCAGGCGGAGGCGGGGCGCATCGAAGGCGCTTGCACCGTGGCGATTCGTCTGGATGATCACGGCGTGTCCTACGGTTTCGTTCGTCTTTACATTCGGCCGGCCAGTCGGCGGGTAGGTCTGAATGCCCGTCTGATGGAGACGATGATCGATGGCTTCAAAACCATGATGCACGAACCCGGTGCGCCGCGGCACCTGGTGGCCACGCTGGAGAACCGCAAAATCGAGCGTCGGGCTGCCCAGAAAATCATCGCAAGGCTGGGGTTCGTTCACGTCGGTACGGCGCCCACCGGAGAACTCGTCATGCAATGCGATCTCACGGCAAGACGCACTCATCCGGGCGAATGATCGCGCCGCGAATGCCGTGAGCGGATCAGCAGCAAGCGCCGTCGAACAGGTTGTCTGGTCCGGGCTTGCGATGTCACGGCACTGGCCGCAAGGCGCAGATGTATCTGCGTGCATTCCCTCCGAGGCCCCGTTCGGTCGCGCACGATCGAACAGGGCGAGAGCGTTCGTGATCAACCATTCGCGTCACTAGCTGCCCCTTTTTGGTAACCACAAAATTCTTCTTGTCGCTACCGGCGATATGCGGATAGAGTGCGAACCGGTTCACGTTTTCGAACATCCATGGCACAGTCGTTGCTGCGTCATCGGAACAGAATCTCTAGGGGAAGTTTTTTGCGTCCTGTCCATTTCATCTCGGGCCTGCCCAGGTCCGGTTCGACCCTGCTTGCCGGTTTGCTTCGTCAGAATCCCCGCTTCCACGCCGGCATGAGCGGCCCGGTCGGTGGCTTGTTCAATACGCTGCAAGGCGACATGAGCGGCCGCAACGAATACTCGGTTTTCATCACGGACGCGCAGCGCCGCCGTCTGCTGCAGGGCCTGTTCGAGAACTACTACGGCGAGGAGTTCACCGCCGAGGTTGTGTTCGACACCAACCGCATCTGGTGCAGCAAACTGCGCAGCCTCAAAGAGCTGTTTCCCGCTGCGAAGGTGATCGCCTGCGTGCGCCATGTGCCGTGGATCATCGACAGCATCGAGCAGCTGATTCGCCGCAACACGTTCCAGCCGTCGGCGATCTTCAACTACCAGCCCGGCGGCACCGTGTACTCGCGCAGCGAAGGTCTGGCCAACGGCGACGGCATGGTCGGCTTCGCCTACAACGCGCTGAAAGAGGCGTACTACGGTGAGGACACCGCCAACCTGATGCTGCTGCAGTACGAGACGCTGGTCAGCGATCCGGCCGCGGCCATGAAGGCGATCTACGAGTTCACCGGCGAACCCGCCTTTACCCACGATTTCGACAACGTCAGCTACGACGCCGACGAGTTCGATACGCGTGCCGGCACGCCGGGACTGCATACCGTGCGCCGGAAAATCGCTGTGCGCGAACGTACCAGCGTACTGCCGCCGGATGTCTTTCGGCGTTTCGAAAACGACGCCTTCTGGCGCGATCCGCAGCTCAACCTGCGCGGGGTGCGGGTGGTCTGAGCGACCACTCAATAGTCACTACCGCTACCCGTTTTTCTTCTTAACGCCGGTATGGCGCGCGGCATCACCGCGCGTCGACCACACCCGAGTCTTGTCAATTCACGCCGATGCGGGCTTGCCTCGCACGGCCTTTCAGGGGCGCCATCTCAATGAACCGTATCTATCGTCTGGTCTGGAATCGCGCCCTGGGCGCACTGCAAGTCGCCTCTGAATTTGCCAGCTCGCCGCAGGGCGGCAATGTCGCCAGCGCTGCGGATCGCGTCCCCGGCATGGCCTTGCGCCCGCTGCCGCGTGCGCTGTTCGGTCTAATTGCGCTGGGCAGCATGGCGCTGCTGGCGTCGCCGTCCGCATTCGCGCAACCGGCTGTCTATACGGTCACGCAGTCCACCGATGACGGCACGGGTGCCACCGCTGGCACGTTGAGCTGGGCGATCCAGCAGGTCAACGCCGCTCCTGGCAGCACCATCAGCCTCACGCTCGCCTCCGGCAACACGATCGACGTCAGCGGTCCGCTGCCAGCGATCAATACGGCGACCAGCATCGATGGTGCCGCCGACGTGACCATCAACGGCGCCTTGCTCAGCAACGCACCCGTGACCATGACCGGCGCCGGCACGTTGACCCTTGCCGGCGACGGCACCAGCCTGACCAGCGGCATGACCCTCGACAGCGCGTCCGCGGTACTCGGCGGCGCCGGTGCCAGCGTGAATGTCACGGGTGCCGCGGGCAGCCCTGGTACGAACGGCAGCAGCGGCGTCGTTGGGTGGCTATCACAGCGTCGGGTACAACGGCGTGGCCGGCACCAATGGCGGTGCGGGAACCGCAGCGGTCACGGGGTCGGGCTTTACGCTGACCAACAACAGCGGCGTCACGGGCGGTGCCGGCGGTGCCGGCGGTGCCGGTGGCAGCGGTGGCAATGGTGGCAGTGGCGGTTGGTATTCCGGCGGCCACGGGCGGCACCGGCGCTGCCGGTGGTACCGGCGCTGCCGGCGCCGCGGGCGTCAGCGGCGCCGGCTTCACGCTGACCAACAATGGCAGTCTTGCCGGCGGCGCTGGTGGCGTCGGTGGTACCGGCGGCAGTCGGTGGCACTGGTGGTTACAGCGTTAAACAGTCACGGCGGCACCGGCGGCGGCGGCGCCAGCGGTGGGGACGGCGGTGTCGGTGCGACAGGCGTCGACGGTGTCGGCTTCACGCTGACCAACAACGGCGATCTTGTGGGCGGTGCTGGCAGCAGCGGTGGCGCTGGCGGCGCTGGTGGCGCTGGCGGTGGGATCAAGACGGGTTGGGACAGCGGCAGCTACAACTACTCGAATGGCAGCGTCGGCGGCAGCGGTGCGCGCCGGTGGCAATGGTGCCAACGGCGGCGCGGGCGTCAACGGCAGCGGTTTCACATTGACCAACAACGGCCATCTTGCCGGCGGTGCCGGCGGTGCTGGTGGTGTCGGTGGTAACGGCGGCAATGGTGGCAACGGCTACTACAGGGGTGGTAACGGCGGCAATGGTGGCAACGGTGGCAATGGTGGCAACGGCGGTGTCGGCGTCAGCGGTGTCGACTTCGCGCTGACCAACAGCGGCAGCATCACCGGGGGCAGCGGCGGGAATGGCCGTGCAGCCGGGAACGGTGGCCAGGGCGGCAACTCAAAGTATGGGTGGTACCCCCGTGGCGCCAATGGCAGCAGTGGCGCCAATGGCAATGCCGGCTACGGCGGGGCGGGCATCAGTGGTTCACAATTCAGTTTGACCAATACCGGCAGCATCGCCGGTGGCAATGGCGGCGGCGCCGGTAACGGTGGCGTGGGCGTTGTCGCCACGGGCAACGCCACGGTGATCAATGCCGGCACGATCGCGGGCGGCGTTGCCAACGGCGGCAGCGGTTTGCAGGCCGACGCGATCGATTTCAGCGGTGGCGGCAACACGCTGGAGATCGACGCCGGCTCGATCATCGTCGGCAATGTGGTCAGCAGCAGCGGCACCACCAACGGTGGCGACACGTTTGATCTCGGCGGCAACACCAACGCCAGCTTCGACGCCTCCCAGCTCGGTGTGCAGTACCAGGGCTTCAATCAATTCGAGAAGATTGGCACCAGCACCTGGACGCTGACAGGGCTCACGACAGCGGTCACGCCTTGGAGCATCAACGCCGGCACGCTGGCGATCTCCGATGATGCCAGTCTGGGTGACAGTTCCGGGTCGCTCACGATCAATGGCGGCGCGCTGGAAAATACCGCCAGCACCACCTCGACTCGCTCAGTAATCCTGGGCAACCTGGGCGGCACCTTCAACACCGATGCCGGCACCACCCTGACCCTCGATGGTGCGCTTCAGGACAATGGCGGCCTTACTAAGACGGGCGCCGGTACGCTGGTGCTCGCGGGACAGGCCAGCGGTGTCGCGGCGTGGTCGGTCGATGCCGGTGAGCTGGATCTTGTGGGCAACGGCAGCACGTTGGTTGGCGGCATCACCACGGCCGCGAATACCGCCTTGAGCATCGGAGGCGCGGGTGCCAGTGTCAGCGTCACCGGTGCGGCCGGAGGCTCCGGCTCGGCCGGAGCAGTGGGCACTCCCGGTATCTCCGGCGTTTTTTACGGCAACGGCGGCACCGGCGGTAACGGTGGCTACGGCGGGGCTGGTCAGACCGGCGGCGTAGCCGTGATGGCAGCGGGTTCGGTTATCAACAACGGACAGATCAGCGGTGGCGCCGGCGGTAACGGTGGTGCCGGTGGCAATGGCGGGCCTGGAGGCTTCAGCTTCAAATATAACGGCGGCAATGGGGGCAACGGAGGCCGGGGTGGCAATGGCGCTCTGGGTGGGGCGGGCCTCAGCGGTACCGGGTTCACGGTGTTGAATACCGGCGCAATTGCCGGGGGCGCTGGTGGTGCCGGTGGTGCCGGAGGATTCGGTAGTGCGGGTGGTCCTGGCGGCAGCTTTAACGGTGTCCCGGGCGCAAGTGGCACCAACGGAGCCGCAGGAGTGGGTGGCTATGGTGCCCAGGGCGGTACCGGTGTTACCGGTTCCAGTTTCCAGCTGACCAACACCGGCAGCATCGCCGGTGGCATGGGTGGCTCGGGTAGCGTGGCCGGTGCCGGTGGCGTGGGCGTCGTGTCCACGGGCGGTTCTACCGTCATCGACGCGGGCAGCATCACCGGTGGCATGAGTGGTGACGGCGCGACCCAGGCCGACGCGGTGGACTTCAGTGGCGGCGGCAATACGCTGGAGTTGAATGCCGGTTACAGCATCGGCGGCAAGGTGGTCAGCAGCAGCGGCACCAGCAATGGCGACACACTCGCGCTGGGTGGCGCCACGGACGCCAGCTTTGATGCCACGCAGCTCGGTGCGGTCGGCAGCAATGCGCAATATCAGGGCTTTGCCGGTTACCAGAAAACCGGCGCCAGCATCTGGACGCTCTCGGGTGTCGACAGCACCAGTGTGGCCTGGCAGATCGACAGCGGCACCCTGGCGCTCGACAGCACCGGCAGCATCGCCAATGCCAGCAACGTGATCGCCAACGGCACGTTCGATATCAGCAATACCGCCGGCACATCGATCATGACGCTGGATGGCGCCGGCAGCGTGACCCTCGGTGCCCGGACGCTGACGTTAACCAATGCCAACGGTACGTTTGGCGGTTCGATCAGTGGCGCGGGTGGCCTGACGCTTTCAGCTGGCAATGAAACGTTGACTGGCGTGAATACCTACGCGGGCGACACGACGATCAACGGCGGCACGCTGGCGATCACCAGCGGTGGTGGCGTGAACAGCACCGGGAATGTCATCGACAACGGCACATTGATCGTCGATGGCGCCGGTTCGAGCATCACCGCGAACGCCGGCGGCACGCCGTTCCAAGTAGGCAGCAACGGCACCGGCAGCCTGACGGTGAGCAATGGCGCGTCGGTCAATAGCTCGGGTGAAATCAACATCGGTCAGAACGCCGGTGACACCGGCACGGTGACGGTCACCAGCGGGGCAACTGTCACCGCGGCAGCCAGCACCAATGTCGGTAAATACGGCAGCGGTACGCTGACCGTGTCCGACGGCGCCTCGTACGACAGCAGTTTCCTCTCGATTGCCGACCAGGCCGGTTCGACCGGCGCGGTGACCGTGACCGATACAGGTTCAATGCTGGCGGTTGCGTCAGGCGGCGAGATCGTGGTCGGCAACCATGGCGGCAACGGCACGCTGACCATCGCCAACGGTGCCTCGGTGTCCGCGGACAGCGCGTTGATTGCGGGGGATGCCGGCTCGATCGGTGTGTTGAACATCGGTGCGGCTGCAGGCAGTGCCGCGATGGCTGCGGGCACGCTGACTACTGCAGGTGTGGCGTTTGGCGCGGGTACCGGTTCCCTGGTGTTCAACCACACCGATACAGGCTACACCTTCGATCCGACGATCAGTGGCAACGGCGCAGTCGATGTCTTTGCCGGCACCACCATTCTCACCGCGGATAATACCTACAGCGCTGCCACATCGATCAGCGGCGGCACGCTGGCGCTGAGTGGCAATGGCAGCATCGCCAGCTCTAGTGCCGTCACGGCCGATGGCGTTTTCGATATCAGCGACACGACCAACGGCGCATCGATCGTGTCGCTGAACGGTAGCGGCAGCGTCAATCTAGGCGCGCAAACGCTGACGCTCAGCAACGCAAGTGATGCGTTTGCCGGGGTGATCGGCGGTAGTGGCGGTGTGGTGCTGGCGAGCGGCCAAGAAACTCTCAACGGCGCCAACACCTATACCGGCGATACGACGGTGCAGGGCGGTACGCTGGTGGTCGGCGATGGCAATAACAGCGGTGCGTCGGTAGCGGGCAATGTCAGCGTCAACGGTGGGGCGGTGCTCGGTGGATTCGGCACGGTCGCTGGCAACGTCAATGTCGCCTCTGGCGCCCATCTCGCCCCCGGCAGCGGCAACACCATCGGCAGATTCGCCGTCGGCGGCAACCTGACGCTCGACCAGGGTAGCCAACTGGACTTTGCCTTCGGCGCCCCCGCTGCGACCGCCATGAGCGCCGGCACGGGCGACAGCGTCACGGTGGGCGGCAATCTCGCGCTCAACGGAGCCGTCCTCAATGTCAGCGACGCCGGCGGCTTCGGCCCGGGTTTGTACAATCTCTTTTCGTACAGCGGTTCGCTGGCGGAAACCAATGGCGGCATCACGCTCGGCAACATGCCGACAGGTGGCGTGCTATCCATCCAGTCGCTCACGGGCGACAAGCAGGTCAATCTGGTCAACAGCGGCAACGTTACGCTGAACTTCTGGAATGCAAACGCCCTGGCATCGTCCACCCAGATGGGCGGTGGTGCGGGCACCTGGTCAGTGACGTCGCCCAACTGGACCGACGCTACCGGAAGCGTCACTGCGCCGATGAACCCGCAACCGGGCTTTGCGATCTTCGGCGGTGCCGCAGGCACGGTGGCTATCGATAACACTGCCGGCGCCGTCAGCGCGACAGGCATGCAGTTCATCACGACGGGTTATTTGCTCACCGGCGACATCTTGACTCTGGTGGCTGATGCCGACGGCAAGGCACCGATGATTCGCGTGGGTGATGGCACCAGCGCAAGTGCCGCGAATGTCGCCACTATCTCGAACGCCCTGACCGGTACCGACGGCCTCGTGAAGGCTGACTTCGGCACGCTCGTTCTCTCCGGCCAGACCACGATGAATGGCGCCTCGTCGGTGAACGGCGGCGAGCTGGATCTGAATGGCAACGGCAGCTACTTCAGGGGCGGCATCACCATGGCCGCCGGGACCAGGTTGCTTGTAGGCGGCGCGGGCGCAGGTGTCAGCGTGACCGGTGCTGGCGGCATGTCCGGTCAGAATGCCGGCCCACCGCCAACCTTTGCGGGTTTCAAATACTTCCCGGGCGGCGCGGGCGGCAATGGCAGTGCCGGCGGTGCCGGTATCAGCGGCAGCGGCTTTGTGCTGACCAACAACAGCAATATCAGCGGGGGCTCCGGCGGTGCCGGCGGCCAGGGCAAGTATGCCAATGGAGTCAGCGGCGGCGGTGGCGCGGGGGCAGCCGGTGGCGCGGGCGTGAGCGGCTCGAGCTTCAGCTTGACCAACACGGGTGTCATTGCCGGTGGCTCCGGTGGCCGCGGTGGTTATGGCGGGCGCGGCATCGCGAATGCGAGTCAGGGAGCGGTTGGTAACGGCTACAACGGTGGTGCGGGCGGCGCAGGCGGTGACGGTGTCACGGGCGCGGGTTTCACCATGAGCAACGCGGGTGTCATTGCCGGTGGTTACGGCGGCCGCGGCGGTCAGGGTGGTTACGGCGCCCAAGGTACGACCGATGCGAGTCAGGCCGGCAGCAACGGCGGTGTCGGCGGCGGTGGCGGCAACGGCGGTATCGGCGTGAGCGGCACCCAGTTCAGCCTGGATAACAGCGGTCTCGTTCTTGGCGGGTCCGGTGGTTCGGCAGGCACCGGCGGCAGCGCGGGCAGCGGAAGCTACTCCAGCGGCAGCGCGGCACCCGGCAACGGCGGTACGGGTGGCATGGCCGGAGTGGGCGGCGCCGGCGGGGCCGGCGTGGCAGGCAGCTACTTCAACGTGACGAACGAAACAGCAGGCAGCATCGTCGGTGGCCAAGGTGGCTACGGTGGCTACAGCCGCCGTGGCGGCGATGCCGGTTACGCGGCAGGCGGCGGCGTAGCCGGCAGCTACGGCGCTGGTGGTGTCGCGAGTGTGGCGGGTGTTGGCGGCGCGGGTATCGGTGGCGACCATTTCGGGGTCGTCAACAACGGCACGATCAGCGGCGGCTACGGCGGTTTTGGCAGCGAACCTGGCGACAACGTCACGACGGCCACGGCGATGTCCGGCGGCATGGGTGGCGCGGGCGGCGCGGGCATCAGCGGCAGCCATGCCAATGTGGCCAACAATGCCAGCGGCACCATCACCGGTGGTCAGGGTGGCACGGGCGGCTACGGCAGCTACAGCAACGCCACTGGCGCCACGTCCGGTGCGGGCGGCGCCGGCGGTGTCGGCGGTGCCGGCATCAGCGGCACCCAATGGCTGATCAGCAATGCCGGTGCCATCACCGGCGGCACTGGCGGTCTCGGCCACTACGGCGCCAGCGACTCCAATGATTCCGACGCGATGTCGGCCGGCGGTGCGGCTGGCGCGGGCGGCATCGGCGGTGCGGGCGTCACCGGCTCGGCTTTCAGCCTGACCAATACCGCCACAGTGACCGGCGGTGTCGGCGGCGCTGGTGCGGTGGGCAACACGGGTTACTCGGCGAGCGCGAGCGGCGCCAACGGCAATGGCGGCAATGGCGGTATCGGAGGTGCCGGCGGTGCCGGTGTCAGCGGCGCGTCGTTCACGGTGATCAACAGCGGCAGCATCGCGGGCGGCGCCGGTGGCCTGGGTGGCACCGGTGGCGCGGGTGGCAGCAACGGCACGGCGACCGATGGCGCGGCCGGTACGGACGGTGCGGGTGGTTCCGGTGGCGTGGGCGTGGTGTCGACAGGCAACGCGATCGTCATCAACAGCGGCAGCATCGCCGGTGGTCTGGGCGCGGACGGCAAGCAAGCCGATGCGGTGGAGTTCAGCGGCGGCAACAACGTGCTGGAGATCGACGCGGGCTACGCCTTCATCGGTAACGTGGTCAGCGCCAGCGGCACGACGCAGGGCGGCGACACGCTGGCACTGGGTGGCTCCGCCAACGCCAACTTCGATCTGGGCCAGCTCGGAGCGGTCGGAAGCGCGGCTTCGCTGCAGGGCTTTGCGAACTTCGCCAAGACCGGCAGCAGCGCCTGGACGCTGGCCGGTACCGGTAACGCCAGCCAGGCATGGACGATTGCCGATGGCACCCTCGTCGGCAACGCAACCAGCCTGGTGGGCAATGTGACCTTTGCGCCAAGTGCGGGCGACACCGCGGTGGTGAAGTTCGATCAGGCGCTGAACGGCACCTATGTCGGTACGCTGGCGGGTGACGGCACGCTGCTGAAGGCGGGCAGTGCAGCGCTGACGCTGACCGGTACCAACACCTACACCGGCGGCACCACGCTCGATGCCGGCACGCTGGTGCTGGGCAATGCGTCGGCGATTGGCAGCGGTTCGCTGGCGATGGCACAGGGCACCGCGCTGGACTTCACCAGCGGCTTCACGCTGGCCAACGCGATCACGCTGTCGGGTGATCCGACAGTCAACGTGGGCTCGGGTCTGACCACCACGCTCAGTGGCGGAATCAGTGACGGCACGCAAGCCGGCGATCTGGTGAAGACGGGTGCGGGTATCTTGATGCTGACCGGCACCGACACCTACACCGGTGGTACCGCCGTGTCGGCGGGCACGCTCGATGTCCAGGGCAGCCTGATCAGCAGTGTCAGTGTCGGCAACGGCGCCACACTGACCGGCACCGGCAGCGTGGGTGGCATGACGATTGTCAGCGGCGGCACGGTGTCGCCCGGCGGCAATGGCGTCGGTACGCTAAGGGTGAACGGCAACGTGAGCATCGCCTCGGGTTCAAGCTACCGGGTCGATGCCCTCGACGTCGGCAGCAGCGACCTGATCCACGCGACCGGCACGGCCACCCTTGGTGGCGGTTCGGTGATCTCGACCGAGGCGGGCAGCAAGTGGAACGTCTCCACGAAGTACACGATCCTGACGGCCGACAGCGGTGTCAGCGGAAGCTTCGGCAGCACCACCTCGAACTTCGCCTTCCTGACGCCGACGCTGAGCTACGACGCCAACCATGCGTATCTCACGCTGGCCCGCAACGACATCGCGCTCACCTCGGTAGGCGTGACTCCGAACGAGATCCACACCGGCGCGGCGATTGATGCGCTGGGTTATGGCAATGCCATCTACAACGCCATCGTGCCACTGGCGGCGGGCCCCGCGCGAGCAGCGTTCAACCAGCTGGCCGGCGACAGCCTTGCCAGCACGCGCACGGCCATCATCGACGACAGTCACTACGTGCGCGATGCCATCAACAACCACCTGCAAGGCGTGCAGGGCGCCGGCGCGATCGCGCAGCAGGATGCCCAGGGCAGCGTGTGGGCCAGCGCATGGGGCCACGGCGGCAACCACGACAGCGACGGCAATGCGGCCCGTCTGGGCAGCAACGGCAGCGGTCTGCTGGTCGGTGCCGATCGCGATCTGGGCATCTGGCGTCTGGGCGCGGTGGTCGGTGCCGGACAGTTGTCCGACAACAATCGCGCCGGTGCCGATGCGCACAGCAGCGACACGGTGGCAGGGCTGTACACCGGCCTCGATCTGGGTGCATGGCAGTTTCAGGGCGGCGCGGCGCACAGCTGGTACCAGACCGAAAGCCACCGGCAGATCGACGTCGCCGGCCTCGCCGGGCGGGCCCTGTCGCGTTACAGCAACGGGGTGACGCAGGCCTATGTGGACGGCGGCTACCAGTTCACTTATGGCCGAGGCACCCTGACGCCGTATGCGGATCTGGCCCGCGTGTGGATGCGGCAGGGCGCCATCAACGAAATGGGAAGCTTGGCGGCGCTGGAAGTGCAGGCGGCCAGCAGCAGCGTCAACTACGGTACGGTGGGTCTGCGCGGCGTCTATGCGCCGTCACCGGTGCTGCAGTTGCATGCGGGCGTGGGTTACCAGCATGCATGGGGTGATCTGGCTTCGATCGACCAGCAGCATTTCGCCCATGGCGGCAGCGACAGCTTCAGCGTCGCCGGCCTGCCGGTGGCGATGAACGCCGGCATCGTGGACCTGGGCGTGCGCTTCGCACTGGGCAAGACCGTCACGCTCGATGCGAGCTACCACGGTCAGTTCGCCAGCGAGGCGAAAGACCAGGGCGCACGGATGACGCTGAACGTGAGCTTCTGAGGCGATCGACCAATGCCACTCCGGCGGATACCGGAGTGGCGTGATGGAAGTTGAAGCGCCACGGCGCAAAGCTGTGGCGATCGCGATGCCGGTACCCAGACGGATGACAGCACCGATAAGCTGGCCAGACGTGCTGTGCGGTTGACTGCACACGTTCCAGGACTCTGGTGCAGATGGTGGGCCCACCAGGACTCGAACCTGGAACCAAAGGATTATGAGTCCTCTGCTCTAACCATTGAGCTATAGGCCCGCGTAAGGGCGGCAGTTTACCGTAGTGCGGATGGCGCACGTGGATGGCGTGTCGCAAGTCGTGTGGCGACGTGATTGCATGGGGCGGTAGGCTGGTGTTCCCCTGAAACCGGAGCACACGCATGAACACCGAAGCGATCGCGAGACGATTGGTTGAGCTGTGCCGTGCAGGCAAGTACGAGGACGCGCAGCGCGAGCTGTACGCGGAGGACGCGGTGAGTATCGAGCCGGATGGCCTGCCGCCGGGAGCGCTCGGCAATGCGCAGGGACTGACGGCGATCTACGAAAAGGGTCGGCAGTTCAGCGCGATGGTTGAGGCCGTGCATGGCGGCAGCGTGAGCGAGCCGGTGATCGCGGACAATTGGTTCAGCATCGCGCTGGCGCTGGACGTGACCATGAAGGGGCGCGGCCGGATGAATATGAGCGAGATCTGCGTGTACCGCGTGCACGATGGCAAGATCGTACGCGAGCAGTTCTTCTACGACGTCGGTTGACCCCGTGAAATGAAGAAGCCCCGCATCGGCGGGGCTTGATGTTGCGACGACGGGGTGAGGTTACTCGACGTCGAGGAACGAACGCAGCTGCTCGGAACGGCTCGGGTGACGCAGCTTGCGCAGTGCCTTCGCCTCGATCTGGCGGATCCGCTCGCGGGTGACGTCGAACTGCTTGCCGACTTCTTCCAAGGTGTGGTCGGTATTCATGTCGATGCCGAAGCGCATGCGCAGCACTTTCGCTTCGCGCGGGGTCAGGCCGGCGAGCACGTCGCGCACGGTTTCCATCAGGCCGGTTTCCGTCGCCGAGTCGATTGGCGAGCTGGCATTGCCGTCCTCGATGAAATCGCCGAGATGGGAATCCTCGTCGTCGCCGATCGGGGTTTCCATCGAGATCGGTTCCTTCGCGATCTTCAACACCTTGCGGATCTTGTCCTCGGGCATCTCCATTTCCTTGGCCAGTTCTTCCGGCGTCGCCTCGCGGCCGAACTGCTGCAGCATCTGGCGGGAAATGCGGTTCAACTTGTTGATCGTCTCGATCATGTGCACCGGGATACGGATGGTGCGCGCCTGGTCCGCGATCGAGCGGGTGATCGCCTGGCGGATCCACCAGGTGGCGTAGGTCGAGAACTTGTAGCCGCGGCGGTATTCGAACTTGTCGACGGCCTTCATCAGGCCGATGTTGCCCTCCTGGATCAGGTCGAGGAACTGCAGGCCGCGGTTGGTGTATTTCTTGGCGATGGAGATCACCAGGCGCAGGTTGGCCTCGACCATTTCCTTCTTGGCGCGACGGGCCTTCGCCTCGCCACTGGCCATGGCGCGGTTGATGTCCTTGATGTCGATCAGCGGCAGGAACAGCTTGCGCTCGATGGTGGCGAGTTTTTCCTGCTCGGCGTCGATCGCCTCGCGGTGGGTCTTGATGTTCGGCGACCACTTCTGGCGCTTGCGGCTCAGCTCGGCGACCCACTCGAGGTTGCCCTCGTTACTGGGGAACGCCTTGATGAACTCGGCCTTCGGCATCTTCACCTGCTTGACGAAGATGTCCATCAGCACGCGCTCGTGGTGGCGGATGTCGTTGACCACCTCGCGCAGCTTGCGCACGAAGCCGTCGATCAGCGCGGACGGCAGCTTGAGCTTGAGGAATTCCTCGGCCATCTGGTCGCGCAGCTTGACGATCTTCTTGTCGGTGATGCTGGCAGCCTTCGGCGCGGCCTTCTGGAACTTGCCGTAGTAGTCGCGCAGCAACTCCATGCGGCGCTTGACCTCTTCCGGGTCGGGACCGGTCGGGCCGGCTTCTTCCTCGTCCTCGGTGGCGTCGTCGTCGTCAGCTTCGGTTTCGTCGTTCGGATCGGGTTCCGGCAGCAGCAGGGCTGCGGCTTCCTTTTCCTTGCGGGCGAGGTCGGCAGCTTCTTCCAGGTCGAGGAAGCCGGCCAGGATTTCGCTGAGGCGGCGCTTGCCGTCCAGGTGCTGGTCGTATTCCTCGAGCAGCAGTTCGATGGTCAGCGGGAAGCTGGCCAGCGCGGTCTGCACCTGGCCGAGGCCTTCCTCGATACGCTTGGCGATGGCGATCTCGCCCTCGCGGGTGAGCAGTTCGACCGTGCCCATCTCGCGCATGTACATGCGCACCGGGTCGGTGGTGCGGCCGACTTCGGCGTCCACGGCGGAGAGCAGGGCGACGGCCTCTTCGGCAGCTGCCTCGTCGTCGCCGGAGGTGTTGCCGGGAGCGGCGCCGTCGGCAATGGTGTCGGTGTCGGGCGCGGCGTCGTGGACCTCGATGCCGACGCCCTTGAGCACCGCCATGATGTCTTCGATCTGCTCCGGATCGACCACGTCGTCGGGCAGGTGATCGTTGATTTCCGCGTACGTCAAATAGCCCTGCTCCAGACCTTTGGAGATGAGCGCCTTGATTTCAGACTGTTGCTCGTGGGGAGCTTTGCTATTCATTAACCGACCGCCGCGGGGTTCAAGAACCGGACATTATAGCGATGTGCTGCTTTTTTGACCAGTTTTCAAGTGGAAAAAGTTTGCCTTGGTATACGCAAAAATCGCGCCATATCGCGATTTGCCGCGGTTGCCGAACAGGCGCCGGCGCGCAGCGCAAGCAAGCGCGTCAACCGGTGTCCAGCCAGAAAGTCACCGGGCCATCGTTCACCAGCTGGACCACCATATGGGCGCCGAAGCGCCCGGTTTCCACCCCCGGATGCGCGGCACGCGCCAGCTCCAGCAACCGCTCGAACCAGCGTCGACCGTGCGCGGGTTCCGCTGCCGTGGTGAAACTCGGCCGCATGCCGGAGCGGGTATCCGCCGCCAGGGTGAACTGGCTGACCAGCAGAAGGCCGCCGCCGGTGTCGGTGAGCGAGCGATTCATCTTGCCGTGCTCGTCGGCGAATACGCGGTAGCCGAGCAGGCGTTGCAGCATCCGCCGGGTTTGTACCTCGTCATCGTTCGGCTGCACGGCCACCAGCGCCAGCAGGCCGGGACCGATGGCGCCGATGGTTTCGCCATTTACGGCAACGCTGGCGGACAGGGCACGCTGGATCAGGGCAATCATCGGCGCAGCTTAAAACTGCCGGGCGGTGGACGGAAGCGCGCACCGGTGTGATCGAGCCGCGCTTCGACCGGCTCCCGTAAACTGCGCGGGATGCGTATCGACGTGTTCCTCCTCTATCTCCTGCTGCGCGTGCTCGCGCTGTTGCCGCTACGCGTGCTGCACGGTGTCGGCGGCGGGTTGGGCCGCCTGCTGCTGTGGCGGCATGGCCGCATGGTGCGCAATACGGCGGTGAACCTGCGCATTGCCCGCCCGGGCCTGGATGCCACCGCGCAGGCGGCCCTGCTGCGCGAGGTGCTGGAGGAGAGTGGCAAGTCCGCCAGCGAAATCGTCAAGGTCTGGGGCGCGGGCGCGGTACGCGCGCTAGGGCTGGTGCGCGAGGTACGTGGCGAGGCCCTGCTCGATGCTGCGCTGGCGGCAGGCAAGGGCGTCATCATCGCCGCACCGCATCTGGGTTGCTGGGAATTGCTGAATTACTGGCTATGCCGCAAGACGCCGATGGCGATCCTGTATCGCCCACCGCGTATCGCCGCGATCGAGGCGCTGCTGCGCAAGGTGCGCGGTGCGCTGGCGCCGGAGCAGGTGCGTGCCGACGGCGCCGGCGTGCGCACGTTGTACAAGCGGCTGGCCGCCGGCGGCACGGTCGGCATCCTGCCGGATCAGAAGCCGCGTGCGGGCGAGGGCCAGTTCGCGCCGTTCTTCGGCCGGCCGGCGTTGACGATGGTATTGCTGCCGCGGCTGGCCGCACGTACCGGGGCCGCCGTGCTGTTCGCGTTCGCGGAACGGTTGCCGCGGGGCGCGGGGTACCGCATCCATTTGCTGCCGGCGCCGGAGGCGATCGCCGACGCCGACCCCGGTCGTGCCTGCACGGCGCTCAATCGCGGCGTGCAGGATTGCGTAGAACTGGCCTTCGCGCAGTACCAGTGGCAGTACAAACGGTTTTCGGCCGACGGCCTGGTCAGCCCCTACGATCGCGAACCGGACTAGCGACACACCGTGCTACGCCGAGGGCTTCTCCAGCCGGCGCAGGAATACGGTCATCTCCTTTTCAGCCTGTTTGTCGCCACGCCGCGCGGCGACCGCGATGCCGCCTTCGCCAGGCTTCGGCGGCAGCCTGCGGCTGGCCCGCGGCGAGGCAGGCCTTGCCCAGCAGTTTCCAGGCGGCGGAATAGGTCGGATCGAAATCGAGCGCGTGCCGCAGCTCGATGATGGCCGCCGCAAGCTCATCGGCGGCGAGCAAGGCATTGCCCAGCGAAAAGCGCAGCAGTGCGCCATCGCGTGGCCCATCGCACTGCTGGCGCAGGCTGGCTATGAGCGTGGCGTTCATGGCTGGGGGCGGTACCGCCCGTCGCTGGCCGGATAGACCAGGGTGGGTCGAGCCGGCTCCGGCGGCGTGTGGCCGGCGTGCAGCTCGGCCAGCGAGGCAGCCGTCCATACCACCAGCCACGACGAACGGAACGGCTGCACCAGCAAGGCATAACGCAGGTCGTTGGCGTCCAGCTTTCCCGGGTGCGTCACGATGACGGCATCGGGGTGGGCGCGCGCGTAATCCTGCAGAGCCTGCTCGCCGAACAGCTCGTCGATCGGACGGGTCAGCCTGCCCTCGAAGTGAAACTGGCCTTCGTAGTTGCCGAGGTAGGCGATCGGCCGCTTCACCCGCTCGACCGCGCCGAGCAGGTGAGCGGTGGGGCGCAAGTCCCAGCGCGTCCACAAGGTCAGCGTGAACAGCGTATTGAGGGCAAGCGCACCGACCAGCCCGGCCACTGCCAGCCGGCGCAGTTCACCGCGGCCGCGCAGCAGCAGCAGGCCGCCCAGCAGCAGGAACACGACGGCGAAATAGCGGCTGTACGGCGCCGCGGCGTCCGGCCATTCGCCGTGCAGATGATTGCCGGCGACCAGCAGCGGCAGCGCGAACAGCAGCAGGGCGAACGCGATACCGCCCACGCCCAGCGGCCAGGTGCCGAGCCAGCCATTGCCGGCCAGGGCAGGTCGGCGCTCGCGCAGCACGGCGATGGCGCCGGCCATCAGCAGCGCCACGCCGGCGAATTCCGGCAGCGGGTAATACAGCTGCTTTCCGCTGATCAGCGAAAAAACCATGAAGCCCGGCACCAGCCAGCACAACGCGAAGCGCAGGCCCGGTTCCAGCGGGCGCCGCAAACCGGCGACCGCCACCCATATGCGGGGCCACCCGCTGAACGGAAACAACAGCAACGGCAGCCACTGCAGGTAGAACCAGACCGGTTCGGCGTGGTTCTGCAGATCCTTGCCCTTGGACAATTTGTCGACCACGCGGCCGGCGGTCTGGGTGAAGAACAGCCGCTGCCGGTAGGCGTCGCCGCCCGAAAAGCCGGCGGGCACCGCCCACGCCAGCAGCATCGCCCCGCCGAGCAGCAGCGACAACAGGCCCCGCCCGTACCAGCGTGCGCGATGCTGGCTTGCCCAGTCGTTCCACAGCGGGCCGAGCAGCCACGGGAAAACCACGTGCAGCAACATCACCGGGCCCTTGGTCAGCAGGCCCAGGCCGATGCACAGGCCGAACAGCAGCCAGCGCGGTTCGGCCCGCTGCGCCTTGGGCGTCAGGCACAGCAAGGCGGCCAGCGTCCACATCGCGAGCAGCGCGTCGTACATGATCTGCAGGCCGAACAGGAACGCATAGCCGAAGGCCAGCAGCATCCACGGCGTCGCCCTGGCCATCCACGGCCGGCTCGGAAACAGCCGCCGCGCCAGCATCGACACCAGCACCAGTTGGGTGCCGCCGATCAGCACCTCCAGCACGCGCGGCCAGACGTCGTTGACGCCGAACGCGAACCAGCCGGCCTGGATCAGCCAGAACAGCAGCGGCGCCTTTTCGCTGTACGGCTGGCCATTGATGTGCGGCACCAGCCAGTGGCCCTGGTTCCACATCTCCCAGGCCACCGCCAGCGTGCGGGTGGAATACAGCGGCATCGGCCCGTGCGAAAAAATCGCCAGCAGTGCCGCCGCCATCCACAACGGGAGCCATGGCCATACGGCGCGCAGCTGTTCGGTACGGCTATACGGGCTCAATGACACGGGCACACTCGTGGCGGGCGGATGCGTGATTCTAGCGTGCGCCACTGGCGCGCAAGTCGGCCTGTGATCACAGGTGCCAACGGCTCAGGCACGGCCCCAGTAGCCGATGCGACGACGGATCTTCAGCTTGCGCCAGAGATTCAGCGGCTTGCGGCGGGGGTTGCGGGCGCCAGCGGCGATGAAGGCATCGATCGCATCGAGCACGCGCTCGCTGGAGCGGCCGTCCCGGTACGGATGGATCGCATCGGCGTAATCGCGGATCGCCTGCAGCAACTCCGGCGGCCGCGCCAGCGCGCGTTCGATCGCGCCTTCAAACTGCGCCGGATCGTCGATGTCGATCAGCTGCGGGCCCGGCCGGCGATTCTTGAACGTCACCACCGGCTTGCCGGTAAGCAGGAACTCGTTCAGGGCAGAGGATGTGTCCGAGCACATCAGGTCGACCTGGGGGAACAGTTCCAGGATGTTGTCGTTCTCGGCGAACGTCAGGTAGTCGTTCTGCAGCGCCTTGAACTTCGCCGTCGTCTGCGGGTTCATCTTCGGATGGAAGGTGACGATCCAGCGCCAGCGACCATCGCGCGAGAGGCGCTTCACTTCCTCGTACAGGGTTTCGGCGGCGCTCCACGAAGGCGAGAAAGTGGAGTGGTACAGGATCACCGGCGGCTGGCGCACCGGCGGCAGCGGGCCGCTGATCTCCTTCATGAAGGGATCGAGCTTGGGGAAGCCGGTTTCGGTCACGCTGAAGTGGCCGACCTTGTCGGCGATCGCCTGAAACTGCGCGGTGTCGCGCGGGCCGGTGGTGCAATACAGGTCGAAGAAGCCGCGGATGTAGATGTGGCGCGGCTTGCCGGCATCGAAGCCGTGGAAGGTTTCCACCTTCACGCCGGGAAAGAAATGCGGCACGGCGTTGGACGAGGTGATCACCGCGATGGGCTTCCACGCGCGCACCTCGGCCACGCTGAGCAGGCGCTCGCCTTCGACCAGGTCCTCGGCGCCGGGGCCATCGAAGAACCATGCCGCCTCCTCGCCGCGGGCGCGGATCGCTTCCTGCAGAGGACGCAGGATCGCCAGCGCGTAGCGCTCGGAGCCGTACAGAAGATAGTGCTTGGCCAGAGCCGGTTTACTGGTCATGTCAGCGATCGATTCCATGCTTGTGGAGCAGGCTCGCTGCGCGCGCCACCGACTCCCCGTGGTTGACCATTTCGTAATAGCGCATGCGCTTGTACAAGGCGTAGCTCGCCGCGGTCTGCGCGATCATGAAGCCGCGCCAGCCATCGAGGAATGCCAGCCGGAACAGGTAATCCTTGAGGAACGCCAGCGCGAACACCAGCGGCGCCTGCCACATCCGCACCGGCTTGCGCTTGTCCAGCCAGTCGCGGCATTTCAGTTCGGCGTAACGCAACACCTTGAGCTGCTTGTGCGCCAAGGTCGGATTGTTGGTGTGGTTGAACGGGGCGTCCAGCGTGGGGGCGCTGCCTTCGAAGCGCAGCGATTCGTGCACCCGTGCATCGGTCCAGCGCGCGCGGCCGCGGTGATACACCCTGGCCAGCCGCTCGCCGACCGCGGGGCGGTACCAGCGCATCGGCGCGCCCATGTAGATCGTGCTTCGGCGCAGATAGGCGGCAGGCGTGGTGCTGGCCATCAAGTCGGGCAGCCGCCGCTGCAATTCCGCGGCGAGTTCGGGAGTGAGGTATTCGTCCGCATCCAGCACCAGGATCCAGTCGTGCCCACATTGGCTGGCGGCGAAATTGCGCTGGGCGCCGAAGCCCAGCCAATCCTGCGCCACCACGCGCGCGCCGTGCGCCTGCGCAATCGCCACCGTGGCGTCATCGCTGCCGCTGTCCACCACCAGCTTCTCGGCCGCGAAGGGCACGCTGTCGAGGCAGCGCGCGATGGTGTCGGCCTCGTTGTGGGTGATGACGGCGAGGGTCAGCGGGAGCGTCTGCATGCGTGGATTCTAGCCGAAGCGGGCGCCGCGGCCGGGCAGAGCGGCGGATCGAAATGGACTCGGGTTCCTCCTGATGGCTCGCATCTTTGCCCGCCGATCCATGACAATATCCGCTTGTGCGGACAGGGCCGTCCAACGTGTTGCACCTTCCAGCGACGGTATCGAACGGGCACCCATGAAACGAATCCTCGTCACCGGCGGCGCCGGCTTTCTCGGCTCGCACCTGTGTGATCGCCTGCTTCACGATGGCCACGACGTGTTGTGCGTGGACAACTTCTTCACCGGCAGCAAGCGCAACGTGGCGCACCTGCTGACGCATCCGTATTTCGAGCTGATGCGGCACGACGTGACCTTTCCGCTGTACGTGGAAGTGGAGCGGATCTTCAATCTGGCCTGCCCGGCCTCACCGGTGCACTACCAGCACGATCCGGTGCAGACCACCAAGACCAGCGTGCACGGTGCGATCAACATGCTTGGCCTGGCCAAGCGGGTGAAGGCGCGCATCCTGCAGGCATCCACCAGCGAGGTGTATGGCGACCCGGAAGTGCACCCGCAGGTCGAAGGCTACTGGGGCAAGGTCAATCCGATCGGCATCCGCAGCTGCTACGACGAAGGCAAACGCTGCGCCGAGACGCTGTTCTTCGACTACCACCGCCAGCACGACCTGGACATCAAGGTGGTGCGCATCTTCAATACGTATGGCCCGCGCATGCATCCGCACGATGGTCGCGTGGTGAGCAATTTCATCGTGCAGGCGCTCAAGGGCGAGGACATCACCATCTACGGCGACGGCAGCCAGACGCGCAGTTTCTGCTACGTCGACGACCTGATCGAGGTGATCGTGCGCATGATGGAATCGGAGCGTGGCTTCACCGGCCCGGTGAACATCGGCAACCCGGTCGAGCACACCATGCTGGAGCTGGCCGAGAAGGTGATTGCGCTGGTCGGCGGGCGCTCGAAGCTGGTATTCCAGCCGCTGCCGGCGGACGACCCGCGGCAACGCCAGCCGGACATCCGCATGGCGCGCGACAAGCTCGGCTGGCAGCCGAAGGTGGCGCTGGAAGATGGCCTGCGGGAGACCATCGGTTATTTCCGCCACCTGCTGAAGAGCGACCCGGCCGCATGACCAGTTTTGCCATCGTCATCACCAGCTACAACTATCGCGGCTTCGTTGCGGCGGCGGTGGACAGCGCGCTGGCGCAGACCCGTGCGGCGGCGCAGATCATCGTGGTGGACGACGGTTCCACCGACGGCTCGCCGGAATATCTGCGCGAACGCTACGGCAACGATGCGCGGGTGACCCTGCTGTGTGGGGAAAATGGCGGTCAGCTGGTCGCGTTCCAGCGCGGCGTGGCGGCGGCGACGGCGGAGGTCATCTGTTTCCTCGATGCCGACGATCGCTGGGAGCCGGATTATCTGGCGAAGGTGGGCGAGGTCTACGACAGCCGCCGCGACGTCGACTTCGTGTTTTCCGACATGCATCTGTTCGGCGACGAGCAGCGCTGGATGGGCTATGCCGACCGCTCGCTCGATCTGGGCTATACGGTGATCAGCACCTACCTGTTGATGCACTGGTACGGCGCGCCGACCTCCGCGTTGTCCATGCGGGCGCCGTGGGCCCGCCGCACGCTGGATCTGCCGGTGGAACTGGGCAGCAACTGGCGTCTGTCCGCCGACAACTGCCTGGTCTACGGCGCCAGCGTTCTGGGCGCGCGCAAGTACTACCTGCGTACCGGCGCGGTGCATTACCGCATCCACGGCAACAACGGCTGGTGGGGCAAGCAGACGCCGGACAACCAATACCTCAACCGCTTTCGTTCGCGTTGCCTGATCGGCATCTATGCCGCGCGCATCGGCCTGGACGAGCGGTGCGTGGAAAGCGCCAAGCACGAGTTCCGCACCAAGCCGGAGCCGAGCTGGCGCGAGGCCAGGCGTTACGCCTCGTTGAGCCGGATGCGGCGGGGCTCGTGGCTGCGCAATCTGGAGCGCGCCGCCTCGCTCCTGTGGCCGGTGCTGAAGGCGCGCCGGCGGGCACCGAAAGAATGGCGAGACATGAACTGAGGTGGCCGCGATGCGCATCAGCGTTGCCGTGATCACCTACAACTGGCCCGAGGCGCTGCAGCGTGTGCTGGCGGCGCTGGCGGCGCAGAGCGAGCTGCCGTTCGAGGTGATCGTCACCGACGATGGTTCCGGCCCGACCACGCGCGCACTGCTTGAGCGCATTGCGCCGGACTATCCGGTGCGGCTCGTGCATCTGTGGCAGCCGGACGATGGTGCCCGCATGAGTCGTGCGCGCAATCGCGCGATTGCCGCGGCGCAAGGCGACTACGTCGTTCTTCTCGATGGCGACATGGTGACCGAGCGGCACTTCATCGCAGATCACCGGGCATTCGCACGGCGCGGCTGTTTTGCGCAGGGTTCACGCGTGCTGACCGATGCCGCATTGACCCGCCGCATGCTGGAACAGCCGGCCTGTGTGCCGGGATTTTTCAGTCGCGGCATCGAGCGCCGCCGGCATACGCTGCGCATGCCGTGGCTGGCAAAACTCTATGCCCGGCCACACGTGCGCCGCCGTGGCATCAAAAGTTGCAACATGGCGTTCTGGCGCGACGATCTGCTGCGCATCAATGGCTTCAATGAAGCGATGACCGGCTGGGGCCGCGAGGATACCGAGCTGGCGGCGCGTGCTTTTCATGCCGGCCTGCAACGGCGCGACCTGCGCTTCAGCGCCCTGGCGACGCATCTTCTACCATCGCACCCGCAAGCATGTCGTCGACAATCCGAACGATCGTATCGTCGACGATACGCGGGCGCGTCAGCTGGTCCGTTGCGAATGGGGTCTGGACCGGCATCTGTCCGAATTCGCGATGGCTCCAGCCGACCTGCGCCTTACGACATCCGGGTCGCGCCCGCCCTACAACAGCTGACGCAAGGCTTCGTCCAGCCGGCCAGCGAACGAGGCTTCGTTGGATACGAACCAGGCGCGTGCCCTTTCACCCAGCAGCGCACGTTCGCTCTCCGGCATCGCCATCAGGCGCTCGATGGTCGCCTCGAGCGCAGCATCGTCGAAGCAATATCGGGTAACCAGATTGAATGGACCGGCATCGCCGGCCTTGACCAGCACGCCGCGCGAGGGAGTGACCAGCTCGTTCATCGGCGGCGCGTCACAGGTCACCACCACGGCCTCGCAGCTCATCCCCTCGGCCAGGTAGTGACCCCAGCCTTCGGTCTCGGACAGGCACAGGTGGAACAGGTGCGAATTCTGCAGTCGCCGGATCTCGCGGATATCACTGAGATACCCAACCCGATGCTCGATGTTGGCGGGCATCGGCTTCGCCATCGCCGCAGCGGTGCGCGGCGACTGCAGCACCAGGAGCTTCGGCCATTCCGGATGACGTTGCCACAGCTTCAGCAGCCGTTCGGTCCCCTTCATTCTGCTGGCGCCGGCCAGGTGCAGAAAGGTGGGTTGACGCGTGACGTCCCGATCAAGGCAATCGATACCACTGAAGCCGATATGCACGGCGCGACAGCCAAGTGCGCTGAACAGCCCGCCAGCGTAGTGCGTCTTGCACAGGATCGCGTCGAAGCGCTTCAGGTAGCGCTGGCTGCGTGGCGACAACCACTCGGGGTTCGGCACCAGCAGATTCACCCGTGCCAGCGCGAACCATGCCGGGCGCACATGTTCCAGCGCGATGTTGGCGTCGTAGAGTTTCGTTTGACGGCCGCCGCTGCGCAGCCATTGCCACCACATTCGCACGCGCAACAACCGGCCCTTCCAGCGCCCGTCCTGGCGATGCGGGCCAAGCCGCGTGACCTGCACCTCGTGGCCCAGCGCGACGAGCGCATCAGACAGCAACCGGACGTCGTGGGTAAGTCCGCGCTGGTTGTCCCATGCGAGAAGATTGATGTGAGCCATGGCAGATCTTTGTCAGCAGGTTGAAGCGTCATGCAGCTGACGACCGATGCTCACGGCCAGGCCCAGCACGAGAAAGAGATAGAGCGATTGTGGCATGGCCCGATAAAACACATTGTCGCTGAATGCGCATAGACCATACATGCCGATCACCATCACACCGGCGATCGCCGCCGCAGCCACCGGCTCGCTCGCGTGATTGAGGTGCCGTGCAAAGAACCACGCCGGCGCGGCGAAGAACAACAGCAACACCAGCAGCGCGGGCAGGCCACCGGCCGCCAATGATTCGAGGTACTCGCTGTGCGGATGCACGTAATTCGCGATCGCCGGGCTGGCTTGTCCGGCGGCGACCTGCGCGCGCGCGTAGACGCCGAACTGGTCCAGGCCGATGCCAGTCAGCGGATGCTCGACGAAGGCATCCCACGCCGTATGCCACATCTCCAGCCGCTCACGCACCGCTCCGGTCGCATCGTTCGGACCGTAGGTAGCGATCTCGTGGGATACATCGGACAGCCGGTCCACCATTTCCCGGTGCAAGGTGGCGGTGATCGTCAGCATGCCGACGACGGTGATGGCGAACAGAGTCAGCATGCGGCGCCACTGACGGGAGCGCGCGGCGTACCAAAGCATCAGGCCCAGATAAACCGGCGCGAACGCCAGCAGTGGTCCGCGACTCTGCGTGAGCACCGCGCCATACAGACCGATCACCACGGCTACGGCGTGCAGCCATCGATCAGCGCGGCTGGTGCCCGTGCGCAACGCCTGCAGCATCGACAGCAACACCAGCACCAGCAGGTACATCGCGAACTCGACCGCGGCCCAGTCGCCGCCGTTGATTCCGTACGGGCGATCGACATCCTGCACATAGCGCTGGAACAGGCTGGCGGCACCGAGCACGATCGTGGTGAGACTGAAACCGATCGTGATGACGCGTCGTTTCAGCGGCAGGCTGAATGCCGCGGCGATCGCCAAAAACAGCAAGGTCTGTGCGGGAAGATCGAGCGTGGAAATGTCGAGGCGGTGTCCCAGAAAATTGCCAAGGTCATAGACCAGCCGCAACAGGCATACCACCGCGACCGACCAGGCGACGCGATAGCTGAGCCTGGATTTCTCGCGAGTGACCAGCGCGAAAATGCCGATCAGGAACAACGCGGCCATCGGCACGCTTTTCAGCCGCGATGACACCGCGAAACACAGCGGCATGACCGCCAGCAGCAGTGAGACGGCCCAGACTTGCCACGAAACCGGATAGGCGCGCTCATCGTGTATCGGTCGAACCATGGAATCCCTTCATGCTATCGGGCCACCATGATCGGCATGGTCTGCGTGCGGCGCATTGTAGTGTAGTGCAGGCGCTACCGGTCCTGAACACATCCTTCGTGCCCGCTACGGTGCGTCGTCGCCGCTTTCGTCCGCGCTGTCGGTGGGCAGGCAGCCGGGCAGAACGGCATCGGCCCTGAACATCCACCACTCGCGCCTGTTGGCGTGGCCGACATGGATGGCGCGCTGGCGATCCACGCAACGGCCCATCGCCTGGTCCAGACTGAAGATCCAGCGCTGCGCCGGCGCCTGGCGTTGCCATGCGATGGCGTCGGCATATTGCAGCGGCCAGGGCTTCAGAAAGCCGAATTCGGTGACCGATCCTTGCGCCATCAGCAGGTTCTGCTCCTTCCATGCCAGCAGGCCGATCGTGGCGTCCGGCCCGGCAATGGCGCGCGCCTGCAGCATCACGTCGCGCGCCGAGCGATCACCATTGAGCATCGGATAGCCCCACACGCCATACAAAATCCAGAGTGCGCTGGCGAACAACAGCCAACCCAGTGCGGCGCGGCGCACGCGGGTAAAAGCCACGACGATGAGACCGGCCACGCCGATGCTCAGCAGCAGCCACCAGATCCGTGGGTCCAGGCTTTGCTCGATCCGACTGGCCCAGGGCGGATGGCGATGCAGCGCCAGCGTGGCGGCAACAGCCAGTGCGCCAGCCAGCAGCAAGGTCAACGCAAACACCGCGATGCGCGCGCCGCGCCGACGCAACAGGCCGGGCAGCAGCGGCGCCAGTGCCAGCGCGGCCATCGGCAGGGCCGGCAGGATGTAGACGTCGCGCTTGCCTGGACTGAACGAGAAGAACAGCAACACCAGCACGATCCAGCCCAGCGGCAGCAGGAACCGCGCGTCGCGTCGCTTCAGCCGGCGCCACCACGCCGGTAGCGCCCAGGGCAGCAGCAGTGACAGCGGCAACCAGTCCACCGCGATGATGCCGGGGAAATAGAGCGGCGAATGGATGTGTCCGGTCGGCGTGGCGTACCGGTGCACGGTCTGCCCGAACAAAATGTTCTGCACGTATTCGGCGTGTTGCGGATCGCCATCGGCATGTGCGGTCAGCAGCATCGGCAGCAGCCAACCCAGGATCGGCACCAGAAACAGCAGCAATGCGCCAGCCCAGCGCCAGCCGCCGCGCGGTAGGGCCAGGTGGCGCCAGTGGCCGCGACGCGCGATGACATAGGGGATCAGCATCAGCAGCGCCAGCACACCGACGCCCTTGGTCGCCACGCCGACGCCGGCAAAGAAACATCCGGCAGCGAACCAGCGCCATGACGGGCCCAGCAACAAATGGCGCAGCAGGCCGTAATTGGCCAGCGTGATCCAGCCCAGCAGCAGCGGATCAATCTGCGCGTTGCGCATCTGATAGGTGAAGTGGATGGTGAGCAACAGCGTCGCCGCGGCGAGCAGTGCACTGCGGTGATTCCACAACCGGCGCGCCAGGTCGTAGACCAGTGCCAGCGCACCCAGCGCCGCGGCGAGCGATGGCAGCAGGAACGCGATGCGCCAGTTGCCGGTGACCAGATAGGCGAGCGCCTGCAGCCACATGAATACCGGCGGCTTGTCCGGGTACAGCTCGTGTCCCCGGTGTGGAAACAGCCACTGGCCGTGCTCGACCATCCATCGCGCGACGAGTGCAAAACGCGGCTCGTCCGACGGCCACGGATCCCGCAGGCCGATGCCGATGCCGAGCAGCAGCAAGGCGAACACGCCGAAAACGACCAGTTCGTGGCGGGCACTGCGCAGCCACAACGGGCGGGCGTGGGACAACGGTACGCAAGGTTTCACGGAGAGAAGTCCGTTCGGTAGCGGTCAGCGAATGGCCGGGATCATACCCGGCCGGAAGGTGTCGTCCGCGTTCATGCACAACGCCGGGGGCATGCCGTTATGGCCCGAGTAGCGCCCTGGGCTGTGCCTTTTCGAATACCGCGTAGTACATGCCGTCGAGATCGCCGTCGCCAGGCAGGATCTGCCAGCCGATGGCGGCGGCCTGACCGACGGGCAATGCGAATGGCACGGCTTGCGCATCGGGCTGGCCGCTCAACAGCTCCGCAACGATGGCCTCGTTCTCCGCCCGCAGCACCGAGCAGGTGATATAGACCAGCCGGCCGCCCGGTGCCAGCAGCGGCCATAGCGCGGACAGAATGCGCCGCTGCTGCGCATGCATCGCGGTGATGTCGCTCTCGCGCCGGTGCAGCCGGACATCCGGCCGTCGGCGCAGTACGCCGGTGGCCGAACACGGCGCGTCGATAAGGATGCGGTCGAACGGTTGTCCATTCCACCAGCCCTTCGGCGCGCCGGCGTCACCGATCACGATTTTTGCATTCAGTCGCAGCCGCATCAGGTTCTGCCTGATGCGCTCGGCGCGGCCGGCATCCATCTCCAGCGCGGTCAGGTCGATGTCGGCGCGTTCGAGCAGATGACAGGCCTTGCCACCGGGCGCGGCGCAGGCATCCAGCACGCGCAGGCCATCGTGCAGATCGGCCAGGTCTGCCGCCACCTGGGCGGCTCCGTCCTGCACGGCGAACAGGCCGTCCTCGAAACCCGGCATGCGGGTGACGTCGACGCTGTGCGGCAGCGTCAGCGCATCAGCCAGCCATGGATGGCTTTCGGCCGCATAGCCAGCTGTTCGCAGCTGCTCGATCAGTGCATCACGTCGGTTGCGCTGGCGATTGACGCGCAGCATCAGGGACGGTTCGCGATTGTCGGCGGCCAGCACTGCGTCGGCTTGCGCCGGCCAGTCGCGCTGCAACGCCGCGGCCAGCCATGCAGGATGCGCGTGACGGGTTTGCGGCTTGGCGTCCAGCCCGGCGATCAGCGTTTCGCGCTCACGCTGCCAGCGCCGCAGCACGGCGTTGACCAGTCCGGCCAGCTGCGGTCGCTGCAATGCGCGAACCGCCTCGACCGTGGCGGCCACCGCGGCGTAATCGTGCACTTCGAGAATTTCCAGCTGCACGAGCCCGATCACCAGCAGCGCATGCACGGCCGGATCCTTGTGCCGCAGAGATTTTTCGAGCAGTCCGTCGATGGCGGCGTCGAAGCGCAACCACCAGCGCGCGCCTTCGCTGAGCAGGGCCATCAGCAGCGCGCGGTCGCGCGAATCAGACAGGCGGGGCGCATAGCGCTCCATCACGTCGCGCAGCGAGGCACCGCGCATAGCGACTTCCGCCAGCCCCTTGGCGGCAAGCGCGCGAGTATCGGTTTTGCCTTGGCCGGACTTCATGCGTGGCGCAATTCGGGGCGTGCGTTGAGATAGTCGATGGCACCGATGCGTCGGCCGCCGGCACGTTGCAGGGCGGTGACGCGCAAGGCGCCATCGCCGCAGGCCAGATCGATACCTTCGCGACCTGCGGCCAGCACGCTGCCGGGTGCGCCGTGATGATCCACGGCGAGGGCATGCGCGGCCCAGATCCGCAACGGTTCGCCAGCGATCTCGGCCTCGGCTACCGGCCACGGATTGAAGGCGCGGACCTGGCGTTCCAGTTCCATGGCGGGCCGGCTGAAGTCGAGTTTCGCCTCGGCCTTGTCCAGCTTGTGCGCGTAGGTGACCCCGTCTTCCGGCTGCGCTGTTGCGACCAGCTGCTCGCCCGCCAGCGTGCGACGCAGACCTTCCGCCAGCACCTCGGCGCCCAGTGCGGCAAGGCGGTCGTGCAACGAACCGCCGGTGTCGTCGCGGCCGATCGGCGTGCGTCGCTGCAACAACACCGGGCCGGTGTCCAGGCCCGCCTCCATCTGCATCAGGTCGACGCCGCTCTCGTCGTCGCCGGCCAGGATCGCGCGCTGGATCGGCGCCGCACCGCGCCAGCGCGGCAGCAGGCTGGCGTGCACGTTCCAGCAGCCCAGCCGCGGTATGGCCAGCACCTTGCGCGGCAGAATCAGGCCGTAGGCGACCACCACCAGCAAGTCGGGCCGGTGCGCGGCGAGTGCCTGCTGCGCTTCGATGGATTTCAGCGATTCGGGTTGCGCGACCGCGATGTCGGCCGCCAGCGCTGCCTGCTTGACCGGGCTGGGTGCGAGCTTGCGCCCGCGGCCGGCGGGACGGTCGGGCTGGGTATAAACCGCCACCACGTCGGCGCCGCTGGCACGGCACGCTTCCAGGCACGGCACGGCGAATTCGGGGGTTCCGGCGAAAACCAGCCGCAAGCCTGCGCTAGTCAAGCACTCGCCGCCTGCTTGCGTTGCTTGTCGAGCCGCTTGAGCAACAACGTACGCTTCAGCGGGGACAGGTAGTCGACGAATACCTTGCCTTCGAGGTGATCCATCTCGTGCTGGATGCAGACGGCCAGGGGGCCTTCGGCTTCGACGATGATCTCGTTGCCGTCGACGTCCTGCGCCTTCACCTTCACGCTGAGCGCGCGCGTCACGTCGGCATACAGGCCGGGAAACGACAGGCAGCCTTCCTGGTAGACCTGCGAGCCGCTCTTCTCGATGATCTGCGCGTTGACCAGCGCCAGCGGCTGCTTGCGGTCGTCGCTCATGTCGGCGACCAGAACGCGCTGATGCACGTTGACCTGGGTGGCGGCCAGACCGACGCCGTTGGCGGCGTACATGGTTTCGAACAGGTCGGCGACGAACTGCTTGAGCTGGGCGTCGAACGTGCGGACCGGCTCCGCGCGGGTGCGCAGCCGGGGGTCGGGGAATTCGAGGATGGAGAGTACGGACATGAGGTTCACCTTGGCGCCGGAACTGCGGGCGGTTTGGTAAAAAGCCGACCCCGACGCGATCTAGAATGTGCATCATTGTACGTCGGCAAACACGCGAGTACAGACGATTTTTGCCAACTCGCGCCTGTTGCGCGCGTTAACCATTCGGTTACACTCGCCCGAGCATCTGGGGAAGGGGGATTCCCACCAATGATCAAGAAAATTATCGTGTTGCTGGCCGGCATGCTGGTCACCGTGGCCGTCTATGCGGCGGGTGCACAACTGCGAGGGGATCACCCCGACAGCTACACCGTGCGCCGTGGCGATACCCTGTGGGACATCTCCGCCAAGTTCCTGACCAAGCCGTGGCTGTGGCCGGAGATCTGGCAGGCCAATCCCCAGGTTCGCAATCCGCATCTGATCTATCCCGGCGACGTGCTCAACCTGTCCTTCATCAATGGGCCGCGTCTGCGTCTGCAGCCGCAGGTACATCCCGAAGGCGAGGCGGTCGCCGCGATTCCGTTGTCCGAACTGAAGATGTTCCTCAAGGACATGCGGGTGATGGATTCGAACGCGGTGAGCTCCGCACCGTATGTGGTTGGACTGGAGGAGGCCCGCCTGCGCGGTGCGGTCGGCCAGAACATCTACGTACGCGGTCTGCAGGGCGAGCCGGGCCAGCGTTGGGCAATCGTGCGTCCCAGCCACGTATTCCGGGGGTTCGAGCAACAGGATCCGAACGACGCCGAGAACGACATTGCCGCCCACGGGCTGGACAGCAATGCGGCCATGGTCAACGCGCCGTGGAGCGAGGACTCCCGCAACGACGGCCATTACGGCAAAGGCGACGACCTCGGGGTCGAAGTCAGCGTGATCGGCACCGCCGAAACGCTGCGCACGGGCGATCCGTCCACCTTGCTGCTGCTCAATTCGACCCAGGAAATCCGCAGCGGCGACCGCGTCATGCCGATCGACGATTCCCCCTACGACGCGTTCTATTATCCGCACGCGCCGAAATCGCTGCCGGCCAATGCACACGTCAACGGCTTTGCCGACGCGCTGGATGCGGCAGGCTCGCGTCAGGTGGTGATGTTGTCCGTCGGCGCCAAGGATGGAATCGACAACGGCACGACGTTCACGATCTACGAGCCAGGCGAGACCATCCATGACGACGTGGCCAGCAACAGCTGGCGGCGCGGCGTGGGCAAAACGGTCACCTTGCCGGACGAGTACGTCGGTCACGTGATGGTGTTCCGTACCTTCGACCGGGTCAGCTACGGATTGATCATGGATGGCCTGCGTCCGGTGCACATCGGCGGCCGTCTGCGCATGCCGGAATAGGTCCGACTCTTCCGCCATCGGTTTCTGCCTACAGCACGGCGCGGCCACCACCGCGCCGTTTCTGTTTGCGCAAGCTCCGTAAACTACAACCCATGCACATGGACGATAGAGACGAATGGCGGGCCTGGCTGATCGCATTGCGCACGCCTGGCCTGGGCCCCGGCGGATTGCGCGAGCGGCTGGACGCCGCCGATGGCGACATCGAAAGGGCGCTGGGTCGGTTGCAACGCCACGCTGCCTCGCTGGGCGAGCCGGCGCAGGCCTGGCTGGGCCGACCCGACGAGGCGCTGCTGGCCAGCGATCTGGCGTGGCTGGCTGAGCCGGATCACCGCTTGCTGCGTTGTACCGAAGCTGATTTTCCGCCGCAGCTGGAAAATATCCCGCAACCGCCCGCCGTGCTGTTTGCGGTGGGCGATCCGAGCCTGCTGTTGTATCCGCAGGTGGCGATCGTTGGGGCGCGCGGTGCGAGCGCCAGCGGGCTGGCGCATGCGCGGGCGTTCGCACGTGCGCTGGCGCAGGCCGGTTTCGCGATCACCAGTGGATTGGCCGATGGCGTCGACGGCGCCGCCCACGCGGCAGCGCTGGATGTGGGCGCCGCCACGGTAGCCGTGATTGGCACCGGACCCGATCGTGTCTATCCGCGCAAACATCATGCACTGGCCCGGCGGGTCGCCGAACATGGCGTGCTGGTGAGCGAGTTCCCGCCGGGCACCGCCGCGCGCGCCGACCATTTTCCACGGCGCAACCGGATCATTGCCGGGTTGGCGCTCGGCACTCTCGTGGTTGAGGCCGGCCTGCGCTCAGGGTCGCTGATTACTGCCCGATTGGCGGGCGAGCAGGGGCGCGAGGTGTTTGCGTTGCCCGGTTCCATCCACAATCCGTTGGCCCATGGCTGCCATCACCTGATTCGCGATGGCGCACGGCTGGTGGAAAGCGCGGCGGAAATTGTCGAGACATTGGCGCCGGCAGCGCGCATGCTTGGCGGCGAGCTGGCTGCCCGGTTGCGCGGCGGGTTCGATGTCGAGGTGGGTCGCCAGCCATCGGGTGGCGGCGTCGGTAGTTCGTCCGATCACCTGGACGGCCAGGGAGATTCAACGCAACGTCAGATTTTGCGCGAACTTGGCCATGAGCCAGTGACGTTGGATGAACTTGTGCGACGCACCGGGCAATCGACTGCCGTGCTGTCCTCGACCTTGCTGATGCTGGAACTCGACGCCCGGATCGAGAGCTTGCCGGGCAACCGTTATCAGCGATTGCCCGAAGCCCGCTGACCTGACGCGCGTCGGGGTTTTCTGGACGCGGGCTTGACAGCCGCTGGCGCGGCGTGGTTTCAACTATATATATGTCCGGCACGGAAGCGCCGGTGGTTCACTCGCGGAAATCCAGCTTCATGGCAAAAAACCTCCTCATCGTCGAATCCCCGGCCAAAGCCAAGACGATCAACAAATATCTCGGCAAGGACTTCCATGTCCTCGCCTCCTACGGTCACGTGCGTGACCTGAAGCCGAAGGAGGGCGCGGTCGATACCGAGCACGGTTTCACGATGGCCTACGAGGTGATCGAGCGCAACGAGAAGCACGTCGATGCCATCGCCAAGGCGGCCAAGCTGGCTGACGACATCTATCTCGCGACCGACTTGGATCGCGAAGGCGAGGCGATCAGCTGGCACATCAGCGAGATTCTGAAAGAGCGCGGCCTCACCGAAGGCAAGCGCATGCATCGGGTCGTGTTTTCCGAAATCACGCCCAAGGCGATCAAGGCTGCGGTAGCAGCGCCGCGGCAGCTCTCGCACGATCTGGTCGATGCGCAGCAGGCGCGCCGCGCGCTGGATTACCTGGTCGGCTTCAACCTGTCGCCGGTGCTGTGGCGCAAGGTGCAGCGCGGACTGTCCGCAGGCCGTGTGCAATCGCCCGCCTTGCGCATGATCGTCGAGCGCGAGGAAGAGATCGAGGCCTTCAACGCGCGGGAATACTGGACCATCGAAGCGCAGCTCAAGCACGCCGAGGGCGACTTCACGGCGCGCCTATCCAGGCTCAACGGCAAGAAGTTCGAGCAATTCGACCTCACCAATGAAGCCGACGCACAGGCGGCCCGCGACGCACTGAAGCAGGCTGCGCATGGCCGCCTTACCGTCAGTGACGTAAGTTCGAAGGAACGCAAGCGCCGTCCGGCCGCGCCGTTCACCACCTCGACCCTGCAGCAGGAGGCCGCGCGCAAGCTCGGCTTCACCACCAGCCGCACGATGAAGGTCGCGCAAGGCCTGTACGAAGGCGTGGCGCTGGGCGACGAGGGCAACGTCGGCCTGATCACCTACATGCGTACCGACTCCACCATGCTCGGCGACGATGCCCTGGCCGAACTGCGCCAGCTGATCGCCCGCGACTTCGGCGGCCATGCATTGCCGGACGCGCCGCAGGTCTACAAGACCAAGTCGAAGAATGCGCAGGAAGCGCATGAGGCGATCCGCCCGACCTCGGCGATGTACACGCCAAGGTCGATAGCCGCCTATCTCAACGACGACCAGCGCAAGCTGTACGAACTGATCTGGAAGCGCACGGTCGCCTGCCAGATGATCCATGCCACCTTGAATACCGTCTCGGTGGAATTCGCCCTGCCCGACGTCGCTGGAGGCGCCGCTTCGTTCCGCGCCAGCGGTACTACCGTGATCGACCCGGGCTTTCTCGCCGTGTACGAGGAGGGCAGCGACCAGAAGAAGGCTGACGATGACGATGAAGGCCGGCGCCTGCCGCGGCTGGAAAAGGGCGAGGCGGTGCCGCTGCACGATATCGCCGCCGACCAGCACTTCACGGAGCCACCGCCGCGCTATTCCGAGGCGAGCCTGGTCAAGGCGCTGGAAGAGCACGGCATCGGTCGCCCGTCGACCTACGCCAGCATCATCCAGGTGCTGCAGAATCGCGAGTACGTGTTCCTCGACAGCCGCCGCTTCAAGCCCAGCGACGTGGGCCGCGCGGTCAGCAAGTTCCTCACCGCGCATTTCACGCGTTACGTCGACTACGACTTCACCGCGAAGATGGAAGACGAGCTGGACGCGGTAAGCCGGGGCGAGGAAGCCTGGGTGCCGCTGATGGAGCGCTTCTGGCTGCCGTTCAAGCAACAGGTGGACGAGAAGACCGAATCGGTCGACCGCAGCGAGGCGACCGGCGCACGTGAGCTCGGCAGCGATCCGAAGACCGGCAAGCCGGTATCGGTGCGGCTGGGCCGTTTCGGGCCATACGTCGCGATCGGCACCAAGGAGGACGAGGACAAGCCGACCTTCGCTTCGCTGCGTCCCGGCCAGAGCATGCATACACTCACGCTGGCCGAGGCGCTGGAGCTGTTCAAGCTGCCGCGCCAGCTCGGTCAGGCGGAAAATGGCGACGAGGTGATGGTCGGGGTCGGCCGCTTCGGCCCGTTCGTGAAACAGGGCGGCACCTACGCCTCGCTGAAACCCGAAGACGATCCCTACACGATCGAGCTGCCGCGCGCGCTGCAGATCGTGCAGGAGAAACTGGAGATGCTGGCAAACCGGCTCATCCTCGATTTCGGCAACGGCGTGCAGGTGCTCAATGGCCGCTACGGCGCCTACATCACCGATGGCGAAAAGAACGCACGCATCCCGAAGGATCAGGAACCGAAAGAGCTGACCGAGAAACAGTGCCTCGAGTTGCTCGCGGCGGCGCCCGTGCGCAAGGGCCGCTTCGGCAAGAAAGGAGCGACCAAGAAGGCGGCGGCCAAGAAGGCGGCGCCGGTCAAGAAGGCGGCCGTGAAAAAGGCCGGGACCAAGAAGGCGGCCGCAAAGAAGTCCGCGACAAAGAAGGCGGCGGCCAAGAAAACCGCGACCAAGAAAACCGCGGCGAAGAAGCCGACGGCGAAGAAGCTGGCGAGCGGGAACATCGAGGCCTGAATGCTTCGACGCTTCACGCTCGTCGATGCTGACGCCGCCGCCGGATTGCTGCGCGCTGGCGGCGTGCTGGCCTATCCGACCGAGGCCGTGTTCGGTCTCGGCTGTGATCCCCACGACCGTCTGGCATTCGAACGCCTGTTCATGCTCAAGCAGCGTCCCGCCACCCAGGGCGTGCTGCTGATCGCCGCGGAGTTTGCGCAGGTCGAGCGGTATATCGAGCTGGCCCGCGTGCCTGGTGAAGTGCTGGAGCAGGTGCGCGCCAGCTGGCCCGGTCCGCATACCTGGATCTTTCCCCGTTCGGCGGAGGTGCCGGCCTGGATAGCTGGCGCGCATGCCGGCATCGCTTTGCGTGTGACCGCGCATGAACCTGCTGCCGCGTTATGCCGTGCGTTCGGCGGTGCATTGGTCTCGACGAGCGCGAACCCGCATGGCCAACCGCCGGCGCGGACGACGCAAACCGTCGTGGACTATTTCGGCGACACGCTGGATGGCGTCCTGGATGCGTCCCTGGGTGGTCAGCGTCATCCCACCGTGATTCGCGATGCACTGTCGGGCGCTATCATCCGCGCCTGACCGTACGGCGGACGTGGATGCGAAAGTTCCTGCAGTTCACGCCTCGTCCTGCTGGCGGCCATTCACGTCGGCATGAATCGGCCGAAGCGATGCTGAGCGACGGAAGAGTCACCTTGGGAGATTGCGTTTGGCCATCGTTTACGACACCTACCAGCGCGAAGCGCCGCAACGATTGCCGCTGCTGGGCTGGATCGATCCTTCGCGGATATTCGCGCGGCGCCATGGCCAGCCGGTGACCGCGGCGGCCTTCATGTCGCACGTGCAAGCGGTGGCCGCCGACCTTCCGGCCGGCACCGCCGCGGTGAATCTGTGCGAGGACCGCTACGCTTTTCTGGTGGCGTTCTGCGCGATCGTTCTGCGCGGACAAACCAATTTGTTGCCGTCCTCGCGCGCGCCGCAGGCGGTGGACGAAGTCATGGCGACGCACCCGGGCTGCTATGCGCTCGGCGAGCAGGCGCTCGACCCCGCGCCGCAAGGCTATCGGCAGCTGCTGCCGCTGGATGACCTGCCCGCCGGCAACGACGAGCCTTGGCCGCTGATCCCGGCAGATCAGGTGGTGGCGATTGGCTACACCTCCGGATCCACCGGCACACCGAGCGCGAACGCGAAAACCTGGGGCAGCTTTCACGCCAGCAACGCCGGCAATCTCGCGATGCTGCATGCGGCCATCGGGCCGCGTTTCGAGATCGTCGCCACGGTACCGCCGCAACACATGTATGGCATGGAGATGTCGGTGCTGCTGCCCTTGCTGGGCGAGGTCGGTGTGCATGCGGGGCGGCCGTTTTTCCCCGCCGACGTGGCGGTCGCCTTGGCCGAGGTACAGGCGCCACGGCTGCTGGTGACCACGCCGGTGCATCTGCGTGCGCTGGTGGAATCGGGTATCGCGCTGCCGCCGATCGCGGCCATGCTGTCGGCCACGGCACCGCTGCCATCCGAACTGGCGCAGGCCGCCGAGCAGCGCTTTGGCGCACCCGTGCTGGAAGTATTCGGCTCCACTGAAACCTGCGTGTTCGCAAGTCGCCGCCCCGTGGTGGATGAGCGCTGGTCGCTGTACGACAGGGTGATCCTGCATCCGCAACCTGACGGCACCGCGGTCGAGGCGCCGCAACTGGCGGCTTCGATTGCCCTGGCCGATATCGTCAGCCTGTCCGATGGTGGACGGCGTTTCCGCTTGTGTGGACGTCACGCAGACCTGCTGGAAATTGCCGGCAAGCGGGCCTCGCTGGCGGAGCTCAGCCGGCGTCTGCTGGCGATCCCCGGCGTGCGCGACGGCGTGGTCTTTCAGCTCGATGATGGCGACACGCTCGGCGTCCATCGCATCGCCGCGCTGGCGGTGGCCCCGGAACTGGACGTCCACGCGATCCTCGACGCGTTGCGACGCGCGATCGATCCGCTATTCCTGCCACGCCCGCTGAAGCTGGTCGACGCCCTGCCGCGCAACGAGACCGGCAAACTGCCGCGCGCCGCGCTGCTGGAACTGCTGCACCGGCACGACTAACCGGTTCGCGCCGCCGCGCGAGCTAACGCATTGCAGCCGCTACAATGCGCGCCTGCGTCGTGTGGCGCGCGGGAGTGCAGGCATGAAGGTTCTGGTCATCGGCAGCGGCGGGCGCGAACACGCGCTGGCGTGGAAGCTCAGGCAATCGTCGCAGGTCGACGAGGTGATCGTGGCGCCGGGCAATGCCGGCACCGCACGCGAGCCTGGTGTGCGCAACGCCGAGGTCGCAATGAATGACCTCGACGGCCTGCTTGCCCTGGCTCGGCGCGAGAAGATCGGGCTCACCGTGGTGGGCCCGGAAGTGCCGCTGGTAGCCGGCGTGGTCGACCGCTTCCGTGCCGCCGGTCTGCGCATCTTCGGGCCGCGTGCGATCGCCGCACAGTTGGAAGGCTCCAAGGCCTTCGCCAAGGATTTCCTGCAACGGCACAACATTCCCACCGCGCACTACGCCGTGTTCACCGATCTCAATCCGGCGCTGGCATATGTGCGTCAGCAGGGCGCGCCCATCGTGATCAAGGCCGATGGCCTCGCCGCCGGCAAGGGCGTGGTGGTGGCGCTCACCCTGGCGGACGCCGAACTGGCCCTGCACGACATGCTCGGCGCGCACAGTTTCGGCGACGCATCGGCGCGCGTGGTGATCGAGGAATTCCTCGAAGGCGAGGAAGCCAGCTACATCGTGATGAGCGACGGCAGTCACGCTTTGCCGATGGCCTCCAGCCAGGACCACAAACGCCGCGACGAAGGAGATCTCGGGCCGAACACCGGGGGCATGGGCGCGTATTCGCCGGCGCCGGTGGTCACGCCGGAAGTCGAGCAGCGCATTCTCAAGGAGGTGATCGAGCCGACCCTGCATGGCATGGCGGTCGAGGGCGCGCCGTTCATAGGCTTCCTCTACGCCGGCCTGATGATCGACAAGTCAGGCGCACCGAAGGTGATCGAGTTCAACGTCCGCTTCGGCGACCCGGAAACCCAGCCGATCATGTTGCGACTGAAGTCCGACCTGGTCGAGCTGATCGATGCGGCACTGGACGGCCGGCTGGCGCAGACGAAGGCGCGTTGGGATGCGCGCCCCGCGATCGGCGTGGTGATGGCGGCCGGCGGCTATCCCGGCAGGGTACGCAGCGGCGACGTCATCGACGGCCTCGATATACCCGTTGGTGCCGACGTGAAGGTATTCCATGCCGGCACCCGACTGGACGCGGGGCATGCCGTCACCGCGGGCGGGCGCGTGCTGACCGTGTGCGCGCTGGGCAGCGACATTGCCGCGGCGCGCGAAAAGGCCTACGCCGCCGCCAGCCACATCCGCTACGACGGCGCGTTTTGCCGGCGCGACATTGCGCATCGGGCGTTGCGTAGGGGATGAGCACCCGTCGCGCCGAGCCCGGCGATGACGGCATCGCGATAGCCAAGAGGCGTAAGCCCGCGCATGCTAGTGGCGTATCGGCTTGACTTTTCCGTACCGGTATTTTTGGGCTATGCTTGGAACTTCCCCCGCGTGAAGCTGCGGCGCCCGGCGCCTGACCGCTTTCGTGCTTGATTCCACGTTGACGAGGTTTCTCCATGCGCAAGACGGTTTTGTCGCTGATGTCGGTCGCGGCCCTGAGCCTGGCTGGTTGCAATGCTCCCCATCCGTCGCAGCAAGCTGGCGACGGCGCGCCGGCATCGGCAGATACCGCCGCCGCGGCAAGCCAGACGACCAACGAAGTGAGCGGCACCATTTCGGTGCGCGGCTCGACTCAGCCGTCGGCCAACGCCACCTTGGTGCTGAACCTGGTCGACGTGTCGGCCAGTGCCGTGGGCTCGGCGCCGCTGGCCAGCAAGACGGCCCCGGCGGGCACGTTCCCGCAGCCGTTCAAGCTCACCTTCAACCCCGCCCAGGTGAAGCCGGACGACCTGTACGTCGTGCAGGCGATCCTCACCGACGGCGAGCGCCACTATTCGATGGCGATGCAGGCTCCCGTGCTGGCCAAGGGCAGCAAGAACGATGGCGTGACGATCGAGCTGGTGGCCGAACAGACCCCCGGGGAAAAAGTCCTGGCCGACTTCCTCGCCGAGCAGAAGCTGATCGGTGGCATGAAAATCAGCCACGGCACCAAGCTTGAAAAGGATGACTCGCGCGGCTGGCAGCTGTTCCGCGAGGCGGGCCAGGTGAAGTTCATCCGCGAAGAGGTTGACTACGGTGACAAGGGTTACACCAGCACCGATTACGCGTACAAGGACGGCAAGCCGTGGGCCATCGTGCAGGAAACCAAGTCCAGCCGCGATGCGAAGCCGAGCTCGATCGACCGTGCCGGCTGGGCTGACGACGGCTCGTTGGTGCTGAAGCAGCATGAGGTCGGCGGCGATGTGCAGGCGCTCGATCCGGCCGCCGCGGCCAAGCTGAAGAAGCAGGGCACCGAAATTCTCGGTATCGCGACCGGCGGCAAGAACAAGTAAGCCGTCCAGACGTCCATACAATAAAAAGCCGCCGGGCGACCGGCGGCTTTTTTTTTGTTGTGCGCCGACGCTCAGAACATCACTTTGAAGCCCATGTTGAAGCTGTTGTACTTCTGGCTGGTGTCGCTGAAGCGACCGCTGTAGCCGATCCAGCTGGTCATGCTCGGGGTGAGCCTGGCCGACAGGCCAAGCTCAGCCGTGGCCCAGTTCTTGTCCGGGGTAAAGCCGGTCAGGGCAAACGTTCCGTTCATGCTGTTGAGGCCGGCGCTGACCAGGCGCGGATCGGCCTTGTCATCGCGGTTCCATGCCAGTTCGGCGTACGGCGACAGCACGGTGTTGCCGACGTTCCAGTGTCCCTGCATGCGCCAGCCCAGCGTGGCCACCAGCGCATCGCGCTGCTGCTTGCCAAACCACATCGCGGTGCTGTCGTTGCCGCTTTCGCTGTAACCGTTGATCTTGGCGGTCTGCCATTCCAGGTTCGCAAACGGACCGGTGCGCAGGCTGTCGAAGTCGAACCACCAGCCACCGTTGAAGCCGGCGCCCATGTGCGAACCGTCGGCCTTGCCGGTCTCGGTGCGGTGCATGGCGCCGAAGTCAATGCGGCGTTCGATGTCCTTGAAGTTGGATTGGCCGAAATTGGCGTAGCCGCCGACGTAGCCGCCACCGGCGTGGTAGGTGACGTAGCCGAGCCCGCTGATGTCCTGCAGCTTGTAACCGCCGCCGCCGGCGAAGCTGGCGTTGGACTGGCCCACGCCCAGCGCAACACCCGCCGACACGTGGTCACTGGCCTGCACGGCCGCGCCCAGGGTGAAGTTGTAGTTGTTGCTGCTGGTTTTCGGCGAGCCATTGCCGGCGTCGAAGCGCTGGCGGGCATAGTCGATGTTGACGAAGGTGCGCGTCTCGCCCCCAGCCGCGTCGATCAGCATCTGGTTGCGGATGGCGCGGGTCTGGGCGGCGTTGGCCGCCAGCGGTGCTTCGCCGAGCAGGGAGATCTGTTCCGGCGCGCGGATGACCGACAGCACGTACTGGCCGAGCATCGCGTGGGCTGCCGTGGTCGGGTGCACGCCATCGGCGAACAGATAGGTCTGCTCCGTGCCCGGCGCGTAGGTGACCGGCGCTCCCGAGCCTTGCGGGCCGCACTGGATCGAGCTGCCGCTGCCGCCGGTGCAGGCCGGCGCGGTGACATTCGCAAAACCGTAGGCGGACGGGTTGGCAATCACTTCGTTGAGCAAGGCATAGGTATTTACCGGGATCACGTTGAGCCCGTTGTTGCTGAGCTGTGCGATACCGCTGTTGAGCACGCCGTTGTAGAGCACGGCAAGCTGGGTAGCGCCAGCCTGGGCCGCCGCGCCACCGGCCGCCGCCGAAGGCGTCTTGCCGAGGTCGGGCAAGTTGTAGACCACCACGTACCTGGCGCCCGCGCCCTGCAGCCCGGCGAGCAGGCCGAGTTCGGTCTGGGCCGCGTTGGCGGCGCCCGCGGCGATCGCATTCGGATCCGTCAAGGCGCCGGTCAGGTAGAAGATGTCGTTGGCGCCGCCCCAGACCTGGTACAGCGCATTCGAATCGGCCTTGCCGCCGTTGGCGCCCAGATACATCTGCAGCTGCTGCGGCAGGGTCGGCACCGCGGCGACATTGTTGACCAGGCCGGCGCCCCCGAAGGCGTAGTCAGTACCGCCGGCGAGCGACGGCGCCAGCGTGAAGCCGAGCCCGGTGGCCACGTTTTCCGCGGTGGTCGTGCCCGGATTGGTGGTGAAGCGCATCGGTACGGGCGAGCCACTGGCGAGGGCGATATTGCCGCTGTCGCTGAGGCTGTCGCCGAACACGATGACGTTGCTGAAGTCGGTGGCGCTGGCGCTGGCGCTGGCGCCAAACAGCAGGGCGGCGGCAATCGCGCCGGCGAGATAGCGGTTACGCGGCATGGGTAGCACTCCTGAAAGGGTGGTCTTGTTATGACTTCGTTACGTTAATCCAAGCCATACGGAAGCGCATGCTGCAGTGCATGAGCGTCCGAGCCGCTCAGCGCTGGCGTGCGCGCGCCAGCGCATCGGCAAAAGCATGGTTGGCGGGCGCAGCGGCAACAGCCGGTTTGGCCGTCGCCGCCGGGCGCGTCGGCCTACCGTCGCGCTGGCCAGCGCCCGCACCGGCGCCAGGCCGTGCGCGTGTCTGCCCAGGTTCGTCGTCGAGCCGCATGCTGAGACCGATGCGCTGGCGCGGCAGGTCGATCTCCATCACCTTCACCTTGACGATGTCACCTGCCTTCACCGCATCGCGCGGATCCTTGACGAAGGTGTGCGACAAGGCCGAAACGTGCACCAGTCCGTCCTGATGCACGCCGATGTCGACGAACGCGCCGAACGCGGCCACGTTGGTGACGCGGCCTTCGAGGATCATGCCGGGCTTCAGGTCCTTCACGTCTTCGACGCCTTCGGCAAAGCTCGGCGCGACGAATTCGGGGCGCGGGTCGCGGCCGGGTTTCTCCAGTTCCTTCAGGATGTCGCGTACGGTCGGCACGCCGAACTTCTCATCGGTGAACTGCTCGGGTTTCAAGCGCGCGCAAGAAGCTGGCATCGCCGATGATGTTGCGTACCTCGCGGCCGCACTGGGCGATGATGCGCTCCACCACCGGATACGCTTCCGGATGCACCGCGCTGGCGTCCAGCGGATTGTCGCCGCTGGACACGCGCAGGAAACCGGCGCATTGCTCGAACGCCTTGTCGCCGAGCCGCGGCACTTTCAGCAGGGCCTTGCGATTGGCAAACGGGCCGTTCGCGTCGCGATGCTTCACCACGTTCTCGGCCACCGTCGGGGACAGACCGGCGACGCGCGACAGCAGCGCGGCCGAGGCGGTGTTCACGTCGACGCCGACCGCGTTGACGCAATCCTCCACGCGCGCATCCAGCGCGCGCGCGAGCTTGATCTGGTTCACGTCGTGCTGGTACTGGCCCACGCCGATCGCCTTCGGCTCGATCTTCACCAGCTCGGCCAGCGGATCCTGCAGGCGGCGCGCGATCGACACGGCGCCGCGCAAGGTCACGTCGAGTTCGGGGAATTCCTTCGCCGCCACTTCGGAGGCCGAATAGATCGATGCGCCGGCTTCGCTCACCACGACTTTCGACAGCTGCAGCTCGGCATGCTTCTTCATCAGTTCGCCGGCCAGCTTGTCGGTCTCGCGCGAGGCGGTGCCGTTGCCGATCGCGATCAGGTCCACGCCATGCTGTCTGCTCAGCCGCGCGAGTTGCGCGATCGACTCGTTCCACTGCCTGCGCGGTTCGTGCGGATAGATCACGTCGGTGGCCAGCAGCTTGCCGGTGCCGTCGACCACGGCGACCTTGACCCCGGTACGAATGCCCGGGTCCAGGCCCATCACGGTCTTGGCGCCGGCCGGCGCGGCCAGCATCAGGTCCTTCAGGTTGTCGCCGAACACGCGGATCGCCTCGTCCTCGGCGCCTTCGCGCACGCGACCGAACAGGTCGAGCGTGAGATGCAGGTGCAGCTTCACGCGCCAGGTAAGGCGCACGGTTTCGCGCAGCCATGCGTCGGCGGCGCGACCGCGCTGGTGGATGCCGGCGCGGGCGGCGACACGGCCTTCACCCTCGGCATGACCTTGCTCGCTGTCGGCGGCGGGGCTGAGTTCCAGCTCGATCACTCCTTCGTTGCGCGCACGCATCAGCGCAAGCAGGCGGTGCGAAGGAATCTTGCCGATGGGCTCGACGTGATCGAAGTAGTCGCGGAACTTCGCGCCTTCGTTCTCCTTGCCTTCGACCACCTTGGCGCGGATCTGTCCCTGCGCCCAGAGCCAGTCGCGCAGCTCGCCGACCAGTTGCGCGTCCTCGGCGATCGCCTCCATCAGGATCGCGCGCGCGCCGTCGAGCGCGGCGCGCACGTCGGCGATGCCCTTGTCCGCATCGACGAACGATTCGGCAAAGGCTTCCGGCACCAGCGCCGGGTCTTCGCGCAGGCCCAGTGCCAGCGGCTCCAGCCCGGCCTCGCGCGCGATCTGCGCCTTGGTGCGGCGCCTGGGCTTGAACGGCAGGTACAAATCCTCCAGCCGCGCCTTGGTGTCGGCGGCGAGCAGGTCGGCCTTCAAGGCTTCGCTGAGCTTGCCCTGTTCCTCGACGCTGGCGAGGATCGCCGCGCGACGTTCTTCCAGTTCGCGCAGATAGCGCAGGCGTTCCTCCAGCAGGCGCAGCTGGGTATCGTCGAGGCCGCCGGTGATTTCCTTGCGGTAGCGCGAAATGAACGGCACGGTGGCACCACCATCCAGCAGGTCGACGGCGGCCCGCACTTGCTCGGTCGTGGCGGCGATATCGTGGGCGATGCGTTGTTCGATGCTGAGCATGGGTGGTGATCGGTTCCTGGCGGTGGCGCGATGCGCCGGATGAAGAAGAAGCGTTCAATCATAGCAAGCGGTCATGCGATGCCGGCTCGCAAAAGCAGACGGCGCCGCGGCCTGGGCCGCGGCGCCGTCGGTGAACAACGCCGGATCAGGCGCTGAACGAATTGCTCTTGTCGGCTGGGTTCGACTTGAATTCGCTGGCGCGGCCGTTCAGCACCAGGGTATCGGCAACCATGTCGTGCAGGCCTTGCTTGCGCCGGGTCCAGGCCACCATCAGGAAACCAACGCCAAGGATGATGAAGCTGAGCAGCTTGGCCACATAACGTCCCAGCGCGCGCGGAAAGCTGATCCGCTTGCCTTGCATGTCGGTGACCCGGATGCCCAATGCCAGCTTGCCGAGCGTGCCCTGCCAGGCGGAGCTTTCGCATACGGCGAAATACAGCCAGCCAATCACGAAGCTGAGCAGGATGGCCGGCCACATCGCGGCATAGAAACGTTCCTGTGCGGCCAGCACCAGCTGCATGTTGCCGGCGGCGTTGACGGCTGCCTCCTTCAGCGCGGCCTGGGCCGCGTCCACACCGAACGCCTTCTGGATGATCAGCTGCGGGATGTACAGGATGATGGCGTCCAGCACGTAGGCGGCCACGCGCTTCCAGAAACCGGCGTGATCTTCCAGCGCGGCGGTAGTGGTCTGTGGCAGCAGCGGCGCAGTGGGTGCGGCGTAGGGGTTGGCCGGTGTTGCGGCGTGCGGCACTTCATCGGGAAACAGCACCGACAGCGGCTGCCAGTCGGCGAGACCCTCGTACCATGCCAGATCCTTCACGCTGACCTGGCCGCTGCGCATCCACTGGCGGACGTCCTCTTCCTTGTACGGACCATGTCGTTCGCCGTCGCGGCCGATCCAGATTTCCATTGCGCACTCCCCGTGCTCTCAAAGTGCGCATGATGCCATGCGGCTCCTGACGCGGACAGGCGCTTCGCCTGACGGGATCAGGCGGCGTCGCGGCGTTTCAGGTGCACCAGCAACAGCGAGATCGCCGCCGGGGTGACGCCGCTGACGCGTGCCGCCTGGCCGAGTGTGGCTGGCAGCGCGCGTTTCAACTTCAACAATACCTCGGACGAAAGCCCGCGCACCTTGTCATAGTCGAAGCTGGCGGGAATCGCGGTGTGCTCGTGGCGACGCTGGCGTTCGATCTCTTCGCGCTGGCGTTCGAGATAGCCGGCGTATTTCACTTGCACCTCGACTTGCGCGGCGACATCGTCACGCAATGTCGCCGGGCCGAGCTCCGCCACCGAGGTGAGCCGGGCGTAATCGAGCTCGGGCCGGCGCAGCAGATCCATGGCGTTAGTCTCGCGGCTCACCGCGATGCCGAGCTGGCGTTCGACCGCAGCCCCGATGGCGTTGCCCGGCGTCGCCCACAGCCCGGCCAGCCGTTGCAGCTCGCGTTCGACCGCCTCGCGCTTTGCTCTCAGCGCGTCGTAGCGCGCCTGCGGCACCACGCCGAGCGCGTGGCCGGTTTCGCTGAGCCGCAAGTCTGCATTGTCCTCACGCAGATGCAGACGGTACTCCGCGCGCGACGTGAACATGCGATACGGCTCGATGGTGCCGTTGCTGGTGAGGTCGTCGATCAGCACGCCGATGTACGCCTCGTCGCGGCGCGGATACCACGGCGCCTTGCCCTGCACGGCAAGCGCGGCGTTGAGGCCGGCGATCAGCCCCTGCGCGGCGGCCTCCTCGTAGCCGGTGGTGCCGTTGATCTGGCCGGCGAAGTACAGACCCGGGATGGCCTTGGTCTCCAGCCACGGGTTGAGTCCACGCGGGTCGAAATAGTCGTATTCGATCGCGTAGCCGGGCCGGGTGATGTGGGCATGCTCGAAGCCCTTGATCGAGCGCACCAGCGCCAGTTGCACGTCGAACGGCAGCGAGGTGGATATGCCGTTCGGGTAGATCTCGAACGTGTCCAGCCCCTCCGGTTCGATGAAGATCTGATGCGACGACTTCTCGGCGAAGCGCACCACCTTGTCCTCGATGGACGGGCAGTAGCGCGGGCCGACACCTTCGATCTGGCCGGTATACAGCGGCGAGCGGTCCAGCGCGCCGCGGATGAGCGCGTGGGTCTGCTCGGACGTATGCGTGATCCAGCAACTGACCTGGCGCGGGTGCTCGTCGCGCGAACCGAGATACGAAAATACCGGGGCCGGCGAATCCCCGGCCTGCTCCTGCAGCCCGCTGAAGTCGACGCTGCGCAGGTCGATGCGCGGTGGGGTGCCGGTCTTCAACCGGTCGGCGGCCACCGGCAGTTCGCGCAGCTTCGCCGCCAGCGTGCTGGCCGGTGGATCGCCGGCGCGACCCCCGGCGTACTGCGCCGGACCGATATGGATCTTGCCGGCGAGAAAGGTGCCCGCGGTCAGCACCACGGTCTTCGCACCGAACGACAGACCCATCTGGGTGACCACGCCGCAGATGCGGCCGTGTTCGATGATCAGGTCGTCCACTGCCTGCTGGAACAGGTCGAGGTTCGGTTCGGTTTCCACCGCGTGGCGGATGGCCGCCTTGTACAGCGTGCGGTCGGCCTGGCAGCGCGTGGCCCGCACGGCGGGACCTTTCGATGCATTGAGCGTGCGCCACTGGATCCCCGCGCGGTCGGCCGCGTGTGCCATGGCGCCGCCCAGCGCATCGATCTCGCGCACCAGGTGGCCCTTCCCGATGCCACCGATGGCGGGATTGCAGCTCATCTGGCCGATGGTTTCGATGTTGTGGCTGAGCAGCAGCGTGCGCGCACCCGCCCGTGCCGCGGCCAGCGCGGCTTCGGTGCCGGCGTGGCCGCCGCCGATCACGATGACGTCGTAGTGAGTGGGATGACGCATGAACCGCCCTGGGCGTACTAAAAGTGACGAAACGGGGCGCTATGGTAGCGCCATCAACACTTGGCGATCAGCGGCCACTCGCCTGGCATGCTTCCTGCTTCATGAACAGGGCACTTTCACGGGCAGACGCTGCGCCAACACGGCGCGCCGAGATCGGACTGACAGGGGTCTGATCGCGTACCAGGGGAGGAAGCATGACGGCACCCTTCGGGGTGCCGTCGCCATTTGTGCGTCACGCGATTCCAGGGGCCGACAAAGACAAGGCCCCGCGGCTTTCGGCGCGGGGCCTTGTGCTTTTAGATCTGGCGTCCGGCGGTCTCAGGAACAGGGGGAATCCAGGATGACCGTGTTGCCGGACGCCAGAAACCGGTGATTACTGGCGCGGAAAGCGTCGCCGCCGTCCTTGAATGCAGGTCGATCTTTACCGCAAACGCGTGAACAGCGGGTGACTGAAAAGTGTTTTTGTGCCGAACTGCGGCAGCAGATGACGTGCTGCGTCAGTCACGCGATCGCGGTGTCCGGGACAGCTGTGATCGACATCACATTCTGGCATGGCGGTTGCATCGCTCTCACATCACTCAACGCGATGGAGCACGTCATGGACATGAGCTTTGATTTCCAGCCGGTTTATCCCCGCCACGACCTGATGATCGAACTTGGCCAAGTCGAAATGGCGATCGACGGCCTCAACGAGCGCGATGACAACGAGCGCGGCGAATTGCAGCCGGGGCTGGAGTCGCGCCTGCAGAGTCTGCTCGAGGCGCTCGATCACCTGGCCATCTGACCGGCGGGTCATGCGCCGCGCCGCGCACGCTGCGCTGGCGCTCTCCGATCAGCGATTGAGCACGCCGCCGACGATTTCGGCCAGATTACGCGACAACCCGGCGTGAGTGGATAGCGCCTCGATGGCTGCGCGCGCCGTCTCGCGGCGTTGCGGTTCCAGTCGCTGCCAGCCATTGAATGCCGTCGCCAATCGGGCAGCGACCTGCGGATTCAATGCATCCAGGCCGATCAGCCGTTCGGCCAGAAGCCGGTAGCCGGCGCCATCGATGCGATGGAAACCGCTCGGATTGCCACGCACGAACGCGCCCAGCAGCGATTGCACGCGGTTCGGATTCTTCAGGGAGAAGGCTGAGTCGTTTTCCAGCACCACGACGCGCTCCAGCGCTCCCTCACCCGGCACCTGCGCCTGCACGGCAAACCACTTGTCCAGCGCCAGCGCGTTGTCGGCATAACGCGCGCGGAAATCGAGCAGCGCGGATGCGGCTTGCGGGGCATCGCCACGCAGCAGCACGGTCAACGCGGCAAGTCGATCGGTCATGCCGGGCGCGTCGCGATACTGGATGGCGGCCAGTTCGGCCGCGCGCGCGTTGTCCAGCAGGTTCAGCAACTCGATGACGCGGCGTTTGAGCCTGCGGCGGGCCTGGCTGGTGGCATCCATGTCGATGGTGGTGTGCGCGGCCAGCGCGAGGTAGCGGCTGTGCAGCGCGTCGGCGCCCAGTCGCCCGGCCAGGCGCTGTTGCAGACGCTGATGCAGGCTGTGGATGCGCTGCGGGTCAATGGACGTTTCGCGCTCGGCCAGTTCAACCTCACCCGGTGGAGTCAGCAGGTCGGCCAGCAACGCTTCGTCGATGGCGGCGCCGTGGAACAGCGATGCCAGCGCGGCGCACCATGCGTCCAGGGCGTCGGTGGCGCTGCCGTCGCGCAGGTTTTCGTAAGCGCGCGCGGCCAATTGCTGGCCAGCCTCCCAGCGATTGAAGCCGTCGGCATCATGACCGAGCAACAGCGCCAATTCGCCCGGTGTGTAATCGCATTCCAGGATCACCGGCGCGGAAAATCCCCGCAGCAGCGAAGGCACCGGCGACGAGGTGACATGACCGAAGACGAACTGCTGCTCGGTCCGGGTCAGCACGACCACGGCCTCGCGGGTGGGTTCGGACGTCTGGCCGTCCATATGCAACGGAAGCATGCTGCCATCGCCATCGAACAACGCAAGCTTGACCGGGATCGGCAACGGCGCCCGCGGTTCCGCCGCAGCCTTGGCCAGTGAGTGTTGCGCCAGCGTCAAGGTGTACTCCTGGCGAGCCGCGTCGTAATGGCCATGTGCCTTCAATCGTGGCGTGCCGGCCTGGCCGTACCAGGCGAGATACGGTGTCAGGTCGATGTCGTTGGCATCGCCCAGCGCGCCCAGAAAATCTTCCAGCGTCGCGGCACGGCCGTCGTTGCGGTCGAAATACAGATCCATGCCGCGGCGAAAACCGGCCTGGCCCAGCGCGCCGGCCAGCATGCGCACCAGTTCGGAACCCTTCTCGTACACCGTGGCGGTATAGAAGTTGTTGATCTCGCTGTACTGGGCGGGACGCACCGGATGCGCCAGCGGGCCGGCGTCTTCAGGGAACTGCGCGCGGCGCAGCAGCGAGACGTCCTCGATGCGCTTCAGCGGCGCGGAATTCATGTCGGCCGAAAAGCTTTGCTCGCGAAACACCGTGAGCCCTTCCTTCAGGCTGAGCTGGAACCAGTCGCGGCAGGTCACCCGGTTCCCGCTCCAGTTATGGAAGTATTCGTGCGCGACCACCGCCTCGACATGGCGATACTCATCGTCGGTAGTCGAGTCCGGATCGGCAAGCAGACACTTGGCGTTGAAGATGTTGAGGCCCTTGTTCTCCATGGCACCCATGTTGAAATCGTGGGTGGCGACGATGTGAAACACGTCCAGGTCGTAGTTGCGGCCGAAGGCCTGCTCGTCCCAGCGCATCGAGCGTTCCAGTGCGTCCATCGCGTAGTCGCAGCGATCGATGGCATCGGCCTCGGCCCAGATCTTCAGCTTTACCGCGCGGCCGTCGGCGGTAATGTAGTCGCGCTCGATCTTCTCCAGCCGTCCTGCAACCAGCGCGAACAGATAGCTCGGCTTCGGGTGCGGGTCGACGAAACGCGCCCAGTGCCTGCCTCCCTCCAGTTCGCCGCTGCCGTCGGCGTTGCCTCCGGCCAGCAGCACCGGAAAGCGCTCGCGGTCAGCGCGCAAGGTGACGCGGTAGCGCGACTGCACGTCGGGCCGGTCGGGGAAGAACGTGATGTGCCGAAAACCCTCCGCTTCGCACTGGGTCAGCAGGAAACCCGCCCCATGCGATCCGGAAAGGTACAGGCCTTCCAACGCCGTGTTCGCAGCCGGGCGCAAACGCACGCGGGTTTCCAGCACGCTGCCGTCATGGGCGCCATCGACCTCCAGCACGTTGCCGGCATAGCGGTACGCGGTGGCCGGCAGCTGCACGTCGTCCAGCGCAATCGACAGCAACTGCAGGTCCTCGCCATCCAGCCGCAGCGGCAGCTGCTGGTCCGGGTCACACCGCAGCAGCAGGCGCGCGGTCAGTTCGGTGGTTTCGATGCCGAGGTCGAAATCGAGGTCGACCGTCTCTACCCGCCACGCCGGCGCGCGATAGTCGCGAAGGTGGATCAGCGCAGGGGTTTGCTCGGGACGTGCGTGCATGGGGGCAACAGTGGGGTGGGGACCGATGAGGTTAACATGGGCCGATTCAACCGCCGGAGCAGCGATCCATGGCGACATCGAGCGCACCACATTACAGCGCCGAACAGGGCTGGATGGACGATCAGCCCATCGTGGTGCTGACCGGTGACACGGGCCGCCGGCGCGTGCGCATTGCGCAACATGGCGCCGCGCTGCTGAGCTTCGAGGTGTCGCTGGGCGAGGCCATGCAGGATCTCGCCGACGGCTATCGCGACGGGACCGAGGTGGCCAGTCGCGCGGGTTCGCGTTTTGCGATCATGATGCCGTTTGCCGGGCGCATCGCCGACGCGCGCTACGATTTCGATGGCCAGGCACAGGATTTGCAGCCAGGCATCACCGGGGCCGCCCGCGCCAGCCGCCATGGCTTCGTGCGCGATGCGGATTTCGCCATCGCGGCATTGATGGCGGACGATCGCCGCGCCGAGGTCACACTGCGCACCAACACGATACGTCCGCAGCCGGGCTACCCGTATGCGGTCGATCTCGAGGTGACGTTCACCCTCGACGCCGCCGGCCTCACCCTGGAAGCGCGCATGCGCAACGTCGGCGAGCATGCCGCGCCATGTTTCTTCGGCTGGCATCCGTATTTCCGTCTGGCCGACGGCATGGTGGACGGCTGGCAATTGCAGATACCTGCGCAGACCCTGATCCGCACTGGCGCCGATTTGATCGCGTTGCCCGGCGCAGCCGCCTACGTGGCCCTGGACGATGCGCCGGCCCTCGATTTCCGCGAACCGCGCCGGATCGGCGACAGCATCCTCGACCAGGGCTACACCGATCTCGAAGCGGATGCGGATGGCCGCATGCGTACCCGTCTGCGCGATCCGTCCAGCGGGTTGGGCATCGCGATATGGCAGGAGCGCGGCGTGATGCATGCGTTCACCGCGGATACCGTGAGTCGCGACGCGCGCCGTGCGATCGCGCTGGAGCCGATGGAGTGCATGGCCAATGCCTTCAACCGGCCCGATTGCGCCCGGGCAGTCCGCCTGGAGCCTGGGGCCGAACGTCGTTTTCGCTGTGGAGTGGAGGTCGAGTCGTGATGGATAGCGTGATGGACAGCTTGCCGAGTTTCGAACAGATCCGCGATGCCGCCGCCCGCATCGCGCCGCATGCGCGGGTGACGCCGGTGCTGCGCAGCGTGACGCTGGATGAACTCAGCGGCGCCGAGCTGTATTTCAAATGCGAGCACCTGCAGCGCGGCGGGGCCTTCAAGTTCCGCGGCGCCTGCAACGCAGTGTGGACTTTGAGCGACGAGCAGGCCGCGCACGGCGTGGTCACGCATTCCTCCGGCAACCACGGCAACGCGCTGGCGCTGGCCGCCGCCACGCGCGGTATCGCCGCGCACGTGGTGGTGCCGGAAGGCGCGGTACGCGCCAAGGTCGAGGCGATCGAGCGTGCCGGCGCGATCCTGCACCGCTGCGCACCGAACCAGGCCGCGCGCGAAGCCATGGCCGCCGAGGTACAGCGCGCCACCGGTGCGATCATGGTGCATCCGTATGCCGACACGCGTGTGATGGCCGGGCAGGGCACGCTGGCGCTTGAGCTGCTGCAGCAAGTGGAAAGGTTGGATGCGCTGATCACCCCCGTCGGTGGTGGCGGCCTGGCCAGCGGCGTGGCGATTGCCGCGCACGCGATCGACCCGGCGCTGCCGCTGTTCGGCGCCGAGCCGCAGGGCGCCGACGATGCGGCGCAGTCCCTGGCACAGCAGACGCGGGTGACCACAGTCGTGCCCGACACGGTGTGCGACGGTTTGCGTGCGCTGATCGGCGAACGCAACCTCGACGCGCTGCGCGCGCATCGGGTCGACGTGATCACGGTCAGCGACGCCGAAACCATCGCGGCCATGCAACTGCTGTGGTCCGAATTGAAGCAGGTGGTCGAGGTGTCCAGCGCCACCGTGCTGGCGGCGATCCTCAAGCAGCCCGAGCGCTTCGCAGGCCGCCGCGTCGGCGTGGTGCTGACCGGCGGCAATGTGGACCTGGCCGCGCTGCCCTGGTGAGCACGGCGCTCTTTGTGGGAGCGGCTTCAGCCGCGATGCTTTTCGATCTGGCGCGCCGGCCAGAGCATCGCGGCCGAAGCCGCTCCACAGACGTCAATGGCCGGCGCGCCGCGCGCCGACGCCGCTGACCGCGGCCAGTCCCAGCAACACGAACACGATGCCGAGCAGTTCCATCATCGACGGCTGCTCGTGCAGGATCAGCCACGCCAGCAACACGCTGACGATCGGCACGCCGAGGCTGGATACGCTGGCGACCGTGGTCGACAATCGCTGCAGCACGATCGACCAGAGCCACCATGCCACGCTGGATGCGAGCACCGCGCTGTAAGCCAGCGCGCCGATGAACGGCCAATCCCAGTCGATCGAGCGTTGCGGCACCGCCAGTGCGGTGATGCCCAGCGCGAGGCCGCCGATCAGCATCTGCCACGCCGTGAGGTTGAGCACCGAGGGCGCATGCCGGCGAAACATGCGTTTGCTCAGCACGGTGCCGGCCGCCCACGCGACACCGCCGGCCAGCGCGAGCGTGGTGCTCAGCACGCTGCCCAGGTCATGCCAGGGTTCGATGATGCACAGTAGTCCGAGCGCGGCCAGCGCCAACCCGAGCCAGTGCCGCCCGGTTGGCCGGTCGCCCAGCAGAAGCCACGCCAGCAACACCGCCCAGAACGGCATCGTGTACGCCAGCAGCGCCACATGGCCGGCGCCGCCATCGAGCAGCGCCCACTGCTCCAGCCCCTGGAACGCGGCGGTCTGGCACAGGCCGATCAAAATCGTCGGCAGCAGCGGCGGCGGCCGCAGCGACTGTCGCGCCAGCAGCAGCGCCGCAAACAACACGGCTGCACCGATCAGGTAACGCAGCGCCGCAAAATCGAACGGTCCGGCATGTGCCAGCACCTGCTTCATCACGATCCAGCTGTACGCCCAGATCAGGACGGTGCCGAGCAGCGCGAACAGCGCGGCGCGCGAAGGAGGTGAAGGAGGCGACATGGCAGGCCGGACGAAGACGGGGCGACAAGTCTAGCGGTGTCCGCTACGGTGTGCGGCACCGCATGATCGATCACCGCGATGACCAAGACCGCCGAACTCAAGCGCTGCCACTGGGCCACCAGCGACGAGTTGCTGCGCAACTACCACGACACCGAATGGGGCGTGCCGCTGCACGACGACAACGCGTTGTTCGAGTTCCTCTGCCTGGAAGGCGCCCAGGCCGGTTTGTCGTGGCGCACCGTGCTGGCCAAGCGCGACAACTACCGCAAGGCGTTCCACGATTTCGACATCGCGCGCGTCGCGGCCATGAAGGACCGCCAGCTGGAAAAGCTGCTGCTGGATCCCGGCATCATCCGCAATCGGCTGAAGGTCACGTCCACGCGTGACAACGCCATCGCCGCGCTCGAGGTGATCCACGAATTCGGCAGTCTGGACGTCTATCTGTGGTCGTTCGTCGGCGGCAAGCCCCTGGTCAATCGATGGCGCGAGGGCGAGGTGCCGGCCAGCACCGAGCTGTCCGACCGCATGAGCAAGGCACTGAAAAAACGTGGCTTCCGTTTCGTCGGCACCACCATCTGCTATTCGCTGATGCAGGCGACCGGCATGATCAACGACCACCTCGTTACGTGTTTCCGGCACCGGGCGCCACGTTAGCCCGGCGAAGAATCTGCGGCCGAAAAAACCGCCTGCCGGTCATCTCCGGGAGCTGCGGCCACTGCCACGTGCATTCGCGATGACCGGAAGGCAGCCGCGGACCGGTCGGCCCCGACCCCCTGGGCACGAGGGTCGAGCTGCGCCTGAACATGCACGAACACCCAGCTGAATGCATCGTCAATTCGCTCACAACCCGTTAACCGGAAGGTCGTTATCACTGATTCCTCTTCCGAGATGGAGATGTGTTCGATGGGTAATGAAACCAGCAAGTCGGATTTCTCCGATGTGCGCGGTGGGGTGGCGTCCACGGCGGCGGACATGCCGCCTGCCGCCAAGGCCGATTTCAGCGATGTGCAATCGCATGTGAGTTCCACCGCGGACGAGACCACCATCTACACCGTGACGGCCGGCGACAACCTGTCCGGCATTGCCAGGAAGTTTTACGGCAACGCGAATGCGTGGAAGACGATCTTCGACGCCAATCGGGACCAGCTTTCGGACCCGGACCGGATCAAGCCGGGCCAGATGCTGAAGATCCCCGCCAAGTCCTGAAGCCCCCTCACGTTCCGAAGCAGGAGATGCCGTATGAAGACGACCCACATGAAAACGATTCGATCACCCCTGATCCTGGCCGCCGCGCTGGCTTCGGCTTTGGCGTTGAGCGCCTGTGGCAAGAAGGACGAATCGGCCTCGCCGATTCCCGCCAACCCGCCACCCTCGGCCACCGCGCCGACGATGACACCGGCACCGGCGTCGACCGCGGGCATGGCTCCGGCCAGCAGCGCCACCACGGCTTCGGTGACGCTCAATACGGTCGAACTGGGCTCGACGGTGGACGCGAACAACAAGATCCTCGCCAGCGGTACCAGCTTCGCGCCGAAGGACACGATCTATGCATCGGTCGACACCAGCGGCAACGGCGCCGCCACGGTGTCCGCCAAGTGGACCTACCAGGATGGCCAGACCGTGCACGAGGACAGCAAGACCATCAACGCCATGGGCGCGGAGACCACCGCGTTCATGATCAGCAAGCCGGGCGGGCTGCCGGCGGGCAGTTACAAGGTCGACATTGCGCTGAACGGCAATCAGGTCGCGAGCAAGGATTTCACCGTCAAGTAGATCGGGCACGCCCCGCGTTCGGACAAGGGCGCGGCCATGCCGCGCCCTTGTCGTTCGGCGGTTGCTCATGACCCGGCGCGTGCCGTCAACGCCGTTGCCTGCGGGTGCAGCGACAGTCCGGTGAGGCGGCGAAACTGTTCCGCCAGTTCGGCTCGCCGGGCGGTCCGCTCCACCAGCGTGAGCCCGACTCCCTGCAACTCGACGTGGCGGCACACCGCCAGGCTGGCGAGCTGGCTGCCGACCACCTCCGAGCGGCGGCGGCTGTCGCCCTGCCAGAACACCGCCACCCAGCCTTCCTCCTCGGCGGCGTGCGATTCATCCACTGGCAAGATCAGCGTGCCATCGAGCAGCGACAACGCGCACTCGTGGCCGTCGGCATGCTGGCAGGTGTACAGCGGCAGAAGCTGCGCGATGAAATCGACGATGGACTGGCTCAGCTGGCTCATGACGTTTCCCTGTCGGTGGATGATGGATGGCGCAGCATGCGGCAACGGCGATGCCCGGGTTTTGTCGCCGATCACAACGGCGCGAAGAGTTCGGCCAGGTCGGTCTCGTCGAAGCGAAGTTGCGTGGTGGCGCCGCCGCCTTCGAGCACGGCGCGCGCGAGCTCGGCCTTGCGGCCCTGCATCGCCTGGATCTTTTCCTCGACCGTGCCGGCGCAGATCAGCCGGTAGACGAACACCGGCTTGTCCTGGCCGATGCGATGGGCGCGATCGGTGGCCTGTGCCTCCACCGCGGGATTCCACCATGGGTCGTAGTGGATCACCACGTCGGCGGCGGTGAGGTTGAGGCCGACGCCGCCGGCCTTGAGGCTGATCAGGAACACTGCCACGTCGCCATCCTGGAAGCGGCGCACCAGCGCGCTGCGCTGCTCCGCCGGGGTCTGCCCAGTGAGAACCTGATGATCGATGCCGCGCCTGATCAGCGCCGCCTCGATCAGCACCAGCATCTCGGTGAACTGCGAAAACAGCAGCACCCGACGGCCATCATCGAGCAGGCCGTCGAGCAGTTCGAGCAGCGCGTCGAGCTTGGCGCTGGCAGCGACTTTCTTCGCGCTGTCCAGTTTCACCAGGCGCGGATCGCAGCACGCCTGGCGCAGCTTCAGCAGCGCGTCGAGCACGATGATGCCGGACTGCGCCAGGCCGCGATCCTTCACCGCCTGGCGCACGCGTTCGTGCTGCGCCAAGCGCAGGGTTTCGTACAGCGCGCGCTGGTCGCCTTCCAGTTCCAGCGTGCGCACGATCTCGGTCTTGGGTGGCAGGTCGGTGAGCACGTCGTCCTTGCGCCGGCGCAACAGCAACGGGCCGATGCGCCGGTTGAGCCGTTGCTGGCGGTCGACGTCGGCGTGCTTTTCGATCGGCGTGCGATACAGCCGGTTGAATTGTCGCTGGCCGCCGAGCAGGCCCGGCTCCACCGCATCGAACTGCGCCCACAGTTCGCCCAGATGGTTTTCCAGCGGCGTGCCGGTCATCGCCAGCCGGCGCGTGGCGGGTATCTCGCGCACCACGCGCGCGGCGTGGCTGTTGGGGTTCTTGATCGCCTGCGCCTCGTCCAGCACCAGCAGGGCAAAGCGCTGTTCCAGCAAGCGGTCGCGGTCGCGCGGCAGCAGCGGATAGGTGGTGATGACCAGGTCGTGGCTGGCGATTTCGTCGTAGCGGTCGGCACGCGCGGCGCCGTGGATCACCAGCACGTTCAACGCCGGCGCAAAGCGCGCGGCTTCGCTCTGCCAGTTGCCGACCAGGCTGGTCGGGGCGACCACCAGCGCCGGTTGTTCCAGTCGGCCGCGCTGCTTCTCACCCAGGATATGCGCCAGCACCTGCACGGTCTTGCCCAGCCCCATGTCGTCGGCAAGGATGCCGCCCAGCCCGGCGGCGCCGAGAAAGTCCAGCCAGGCGAGGCCATCGCGCTGGTACGGTCGCAAGGTCGCCTTGAAACCGTGCGGCGCATCGGCGCTGCGCTGGAGGTTCTTCAGCGCGTCGAGATGGCCGCGCAGCAGCTCGCCGCCGCGCCAGTGCAGGTGCTCGTCCAGCGCCGCCAGCAGCGGCGCCTGGCTGCGATGCAGGCGCAGTTCGCCATCGGCTTCGAGCCATTCCAGCAGGGGTTCGATCAATGCGCGCAGGCGATCGAGCGGTATCGCGACGCTGCGTTTTTCATCCAGCGCCACGCGCCAGCCGGCGTGTTTCTTCTCCCCCCTGGCCGGCCGCCGCGGAAAAGCAGGATCGGCCAGCAGCCGGCGCAGGATCGGCAGCAGGTCGATCCGTTCGCCAGCGACGTCGATGCCCAGCGCCACGTCGAACCATGCGTTGCCGCTGGGCTTCGAGGCTGGCGTGCCAGTCGTCGATCTCGATCAGTTCGTCATGCGCGAAGCTGGCGTCGTACTCGAAGCGGAAGCCGGCTTCGGCCAGCGACGCCAGCACGCCTTGCCAATCGTGCGCCGGCAGCGGTGGCGTGCGTTCGTCGGGCTGCAGCAGGAAATCGTTGTCGGCGAGCGTCACGCGGCGCAGGCCTTGTTCCCAGGCATACAGGCTGGCTTCGAGCATGCCGAGATTTTCCATTTGCGTCTCGGCGACGCGTTCGGTGGCACGGTCGCGCACGATCTCCAGCACGTTCGTTCCCTGCGCCATGCGGGTGCATGCCGCGCCGGTTTCCTCCGGTTCGGAAGCCAGGAGCTGGCCGGCGTAATCGTGGAACAGGCGCGCGCAGCCCACCGCGGTGGCCATGCGGTTGCCGAGCGGATGCAGGATCGGCAATTCGATCGTGCGCAGCTGCAGTACCGGCGTCGGCGTGGCTTGCACGACGCGCGGCGGTTCGCGCAGTTCGGGCAGCGGTATCGGCAAGCCGGCGGCATGCTGCTGCGATTGCAACTGCGCGCGCAATGCGGCGACGTGTTCGGGCAATACGGGCGGCGCGTGCGCGATGCGATCGAGCAGTTGCGGATCGCCCTCGACACGGCCATACACCCGCTGCATCGGCAGCACGTACCACTCGCTGGCGCCGCGCAACAGCAGCGGCGGTTCGTCGGTATCGACGCCGGCCACCAATTGCTGGCTGCCATCGGAGAGGCCCAGCCAGCGGACCTGCAGCGGCAGGTGCGGCCCGCGCGACAACGGCGCCGACGCTTTCTCGTAATACGCGGGATAGTGTTGCAGCAACGTCTCCAGTGCCTGCTCGTGGTACGCGGCGCGAATCGCCGCCCAGCGCTTGCCGGCCACCTGGGAGTGCGGCTCCTGCAGCAGGATTGACAACGCGCCTGCGACCCCATCGGGCCAACCCGTCGCCGGTGCGGGCAACGGGCCGGCGTCGCGATCGAGCCGCAGCGGTAGCGGATCGGCCAGCGCAGCCCGGCCGGACTTGCCTGGCCGCAGCCACACCGGCCCGGCCAGCAGCTGGCCGCCATGGTCGCGGCGCAGCAAGACGCCCATCCGGCGTCCGATCGCCACTGCGCCTTCACCGGTGGCGGGCGTGCTGCCGACACCTTGCAGCCATTGGGCCCAGTCCGACATCGCCGCGTCGCCGGCAGGATGCGCGGTGGCGGCTCGCGAGGCTCGCGCCAGCCGCGCGCGTTTCGGCGCCGGCAGCACGGTCGCCGCTCCGGGCCACGCCGCTGGCGGCAGATTCGCCGTCATCAGCAGCATGGCGGCGGCATGTTTGCAGTCCACGCCCACCGGACAATCGCACGCGGTGTCCAGGGTCAGGCGGGTGTCATGCGCCTGCACGCCGATCCGGCAGTGATATGGCCGCTGCTGGCTGCCGCGGATGTCGCCGGCGAGCGAGCAGCGGTCGGCGTGGTCGCCCGGTGCAAACCGCAGCGCGACCACGCGCCGCCGGACGGCGTAGTCGGCCGCGCGCTGCAAGGTGCGCTCATCGAAGTTCGATGCCCATTCGACATGTTGCAGCAAATGGTGCAGGCGCTCGGCGATCATCGGGAATGCGTTGGTGGAGAGCGGACAACCTTGCATTCTCGCATGGCGTTGTGTTCGCCTGGCGCAGAACCGCGCTGGAAGACGCAAAGATGCGTATTGCGCGCATCCCGATGGGCGCGCTTCGGACAAGCCTGGCCCGACGAAATATACTTGGCGGATGGATCGACGTGCTTGCCTGCCGCAGGCAGGACGTGGGTCGCAGGTCGCCCGTGAATCATCCCGAACGCTGGCCCGCCATCGCTGCGCACGAACCGTGCAGCGCGCGACAGAGTCGCCATAACGCCAGTTACGTCACCCGCATTCCAGTCCACGTTTCGCCGCAGAGAGGCCCGCACCGACCATGTCCACCACGCCCAAGATCATCTACACGCTGACGGACGAAGCCCCGTTCCTGGCCACGCAGTCGCTGCTGCCGATCATCGCCGCGTTCACCGGCACGGCGGGCGTCGCGGTGGAAACGCGCGACATCTCGCTGGCCGCGCGCATCATCGCGCTGTTCCCCGACATGCTGCGGGACGAGCAGAAGCTGGCCGACGATCTGGCGGAACTGGGCCAGCTTGCGACCACGCCTGAGGCGAACATCATCAAATTGCCCAACATCAGCGCCTCGATGCCGCAGCTGAAAAGCGCGATCAAGGAATTGCAGGGGCAGGGTTACGCGCTGCCCGACTATCCGGACGAGCCGAAGGACGCTTCGCAGAAGGACATCAAGTCGCGCTATGACCGGGTCAAGGGCAGCGCGGTGAACCCGGTGCTGCGCGAGGGCAATTCCGACCGCCGCGCGCCGATCTCGGTGAAGAACTATGCGCGCAAGCATCCGCACAGGATGGGCGCGTGGAGCAAGGATTCGCAGACCCGCGTGGCGCACATGGGCGGCGGCGACTTCTACGGCAGCGAGAAATCGACGGTCGTCGAGCAGGCCGGCAACGTCAGCATCGAATGGTTCGGCAAGGACGGCAGCCACAGCGTGCTGAAACCCAGGACCGCGCTGCTGGCAGGGGAGATCATCGACGCGGCGGTGATGAGCCGGCGCGCGCTGGCCGGTTTCATCGACACGCAGATTGCCGATGCGAAACAGCGCGGCGTGCTGTTCTCGCTGCACCTGAAGGCCACCATGATGAAGGTCTCCGACCCGATCATGTTCGGCGTGGCGGTGGGGGAGTTCTACAAGGACGTGCTGGCGAAGCATGCCGATACGCTCAAGCAGATCGGCTTCAATCCGAACAACGGCATCGGCGACCTGTATGCGCGCCTGGGCTCGCTGCCTGAAGCGCAGCAGGCGGCGATCAAGGCCGACCTCGACGCCGAGTACGCGCAGCGCCCGGGCGTGGCGATGGTCAATTCCGACAAGGGCATCACCAACCTGCACGTGCCAAGCGACGTCATCATCGACGCCTCGATGCCGGCGATGATCCGCGACTCCGGCAAGATGTGGAACGCCAAGGGCGAACTGCAGGACATCGTCGCGGTGATCCCCGACCGCAGCTACGCCGGCGTCTATCAGGCCACCATCGAGGACTGCAAGGCGCACGGCGCGTTCGATCCCGCCACCATGGGCAGCGTGCCAAACGTGGGCCTGATGGCGCAGGCGGCCGAAGAATACGGCTCGCACGACAAGACTTTCCAGATCGCCGGCGATGGCGTGGTCAAGGTGCTCGACGAAGCTGGCACGGTACTGCTGCAGCATGACGTCGAGGCCGGCGACATCTGGCGCATGTGCCAGACCAAGGACGCGCCGATCCAGGACTGGGTGAAGCTGGCGGTGAGCCGCGCGCGCCACACGCCGGCGGTGTTCTGGCTGGACCCGCAGCGCGCGCACGACGCGCAGGTGATCGCCAAGGTCGAGCGCTACCTGAAGGATCACGACACGTCCGGCCTGGACATCCGCATCATGGATCCGGTGGCCGCCACGAAGTTCTCGCTGGAGCGTATCCGCCAGGGGCTGGACACCATCTCGGTCACCGGCAACGTGCTGCGCGACTACCTCACCGACCTGTTCCCGATCATGGAGCTGGGCACCAGCGCGAAGATGCTGTCGATCGTGCCGCTGATGGCCGGTGGCGGCCTGTTCGAGACCGGCGCCGGCGGCTCCGCGCCCAAGCACGTGCAGCAGTTCGTGCAGGAGGATTACCTGCGCTGGGATTCGCTGGGCGAATTCCTGGCGCTTGCCGCGTCGCTGGAGCACTTGGGCAGCCGCTACGGCAACATCGAGGTCGATGTGCTGGCCAAAACGCTGGACCAGGCCAACGGCAAGTTCCTCGACACCGACAAGTCGCCATCGCGCAAGCTCGGCGGACTCGACAACCGCGGCAGCCACTTCTATCTGGCGCTGTACTGGGCGCAGGCACTGGCATCGCAGGACACCCACGCGGGATTGAAGGCGAAGTTCGTGCCGCTGGCCAAGGCATTGGGGGACGGCGAGGCAACCATCGTGGGCGAACTGAACCGCGTGCAGGGCAAGCCGGTGGATATCGGCGGTTATTACCACCCCGATCTGGGCAAGGTCAGCCGGGCCATGCGCCCCAGCGCCACCTTCAACGCGGCACTGGCGGCGCTCGCCGGACGCTGAGGGTTCCGCATCGGCCGTCCAGACGGCCAGACGACAACGGGGCCACGTGCCCCGTTTCCGTTTGCGGCATCGGGAACGTTCAAGGCTTGCCGGTGAGGCAGCAACCTGCGGCTCAGCCTGGCCTGCGACAATGACGGTCTTGTCCCACCGGAATACTCGGATGCGCCTGTGGTTAGCGACGCTGTTGTGGATGTCGTGCGGTCTTGTGCAGGTCGCCATGGCGCAGTCGGTGCCTGCAGGTACCGAGCCATCGGTGGCCGATCTTGCCGCTGTGGTGGTTACCGGCGTGCAGCCGGGCCCGGGTCTGTGGCGGGTATCCCGACGCGATCCGGCCAGCGGCGAGCATGTGATGTGGGTGCTCGGCACGCTGTCGCCGTTGCCGCGCGGCATGCAATGGCAGTCGCGCGAGCTTGAGCAGGTGATCAGCGAGTCGCAGCAGGTGCTGCTGCCGCCGTCGGTGAAGGTCAAGGCCGACGTGGGGTTCCTGGGCAAGCTGTTTCTGCTGCCCTCGGCCTACAGCGCGCGCAAGAACAGCGACGGGCAGACCTTGCAACAGGTGCTGCCGCCGCCGGTGTACGCGCGCTGGCAGGTGCTTCGGCAGAAGTACCTTTCCGACGACCGCGGCATCGAACGCTGGCGGCCGATCTTCGCGGCGCAGGAGCTGTACACGAAGGCGGTCAAGGCCAACGGCCTGAGCCGTAGCGGCGGTGTGCAGGCCAGTATCGATGCACTCGCCACGCGCCATGGCGTCCCCGAGGTGCCGACCAGTTACCAGCTGGTGATCGAGCATCCGCGTGCGGCGATCAAGGCGTTCAAGACTTCCGCGCCGCACGACACCACCTGCTTCATCCGCACGCTGGACAGCATCGAGCACGACATGCCGGCCATGAAGGCACGCGCCAACGCATGGGCCACCGGCGACCTGCAGAGCCTGCGCGCGTTGCCGGACAGCGCGCGTCACGATGCCTGCGTCAGCTCGCTCCTGGGCGCGGGCTTTGCGCAAAGCCTGGGGCTCGATGACGTGCCGGCCCGGCAGGAGGCGCTATGGCTGGCCGTCGCGCGCAAGGCACTGTCCGCCAATGCGCAGACGTTCGCGATACTGCCGATGGACGAATTGCTGAAGCCGGATGGCTACCTGGCCAAGCTGCAGGCCGAAGGCTACGACGTCGAAGCGCCGGAATAGCGCGCCACCATCTGCAGCAGCCCGCTGGCGGGCGGCGCTTCTGGCCTCCGACAGCGAGTGCAGAGCACCGCCCGCGAGCGGGCTCCTGCGTGTCGAATGGATCAGGCGCTGCCAGGTCAGGCGCTGGCGCGATCGAGTCGCGCGATCTCGTCCGGTTGCAGTCGCAGCGTGGTGGCACCGAGCAGCTCGTGCAGTTGTTCCACGCTGGTGGCGCTGACGATCGGTGCGGTGAGGCCGGGCCGCGCGATCAACCAGGCCAGCGCGACCTGTGCCGGGCTGGCGCGATGGCCGGCGGCGACCTCGTCCAGGGCGGCAAGCACCTGCAGGCCGTGCGGATTCAGGAACTTCTTCACCGCGCCGCCGCGCGCCGCGCTCTTGGCCAGGTCCGCCGCGCCTCGATACTTGCCGCTGAGGAAGCCGCTGGCCAGCGCGTAATAGCTGATCACGCCGACGTTCTCGCTCCGGGCCAGCGGCTCCAGTTCCTTCTCGTAGCCGGCGCGGCTGACCAGGTTGTATTCCGGCTGCAGGCTTTCATAGCGCGGCAGGCCATGCCGCTTCGACACGGCCAGCGCATCGGCAAAGCGCGCGGCACCGTAGTTGGAGGCGCCGATCGCGCGCACCTTGCCCTGGTCGATCAGCCGTCCAAATGCATCGAGGGTTTCATCCAGCGGCACGCTGGCATCGTCTTCGTGCGCCTGGTACAGGTCGATGCAGTCGACCTGCAGGCGCTTGAGCGAACCATCCACCGCCTGGCGGATGTTCGCCGGTGACAGGCCTGGCTGCTCGGCCCATTTGCCGACCTTGGTCGCGATCACCACCTGCGCGCGCTTGCCGCTTTGCTTCAGCCAGCGGCCGATGATGGTTTCGGATTCGCCGCCCCGGTTGCCCGGCACCCACGCGGAGTAGACGTCCGCCGTGTCGACCAGGTTGCCGCCGGCGTCGACGAACGCGTCGAGCAGTTCGAACGAACGCTTTTCATCGACGCTCCAGCCGAACACGTTGCCGCCGAACGCGAGGGGAGCGATGGAAAGCGGCGAGTTGCCCAAGGGACGTTTTTGCACACGAATTTCCTCAGTCGACGGGGCGACAAGCATGCACCCCGCGCGAGAAAAACAGCGTGACGCCTCCATCGGGATCTAGGCTTGCCTCAGCGGGGACCCGCCAGCCGCGGCCATACCGACATGCAGCACTTCACCGCCGCTGACTTGATCTTGCTGGCGCGGGTCTTGTCCCGCTGCTCCTCGGTGCGCACCTCGGCGCTCCAGGTCAAATCCTCCTTGTGCACGAGATGGCCATGCAGGAAAAGCAGGTCTTTCCAGATCGAGTTCATGGGTGTCTCCGGGGGGAGTGGCTTTGGATGCGCTCAAGGTACGCGCGCGGCAGCCCGCCAAAAAGCGATATATTCGCAAGCCAGGTTTGAGGAATATTCAATATGGGAAAGCTCCCGCTGGGCCTGCTGCAACAGTTCGTGCTGGTCGCCCGACTCGGCAACCTGTCGCGTGCGGCGGCGCAGGCGAACCTCACCGTCAGCGCGCTCAGCCACCAGATGAAACAGCTGGAAGACCGGCTGGAACGACGCCTGTTCGAACGCGGACCGCGCGGCGTGAAGTTGACGGCCGAAGGCTGCAGCCTGCTCGAAGCCGTGGGCGAGCACGTCGACGGTATCGAGCACGCGCTTTTGCACTACCGCAAGCGCAGCGACGACACGATGACCTTGAGCGCCAGCCCCGGCATCATGTCCGGCTGGCTGGTGCCGCGGCTGCCGCGGTTCGTGGCCGCGCATCCGGAGCTCGAACTCAACCTGCAGTCGGGCTCGAGCCTGGTGGACTTCGAGCGCGAGCCGGTGGATGCAGCGCTTCGTTATGGCCGTGGCGCGTGGGAGGGCCTGCGTAGCGAGCGATTGTTCGGCGAGTGGATCGCTCCGGTTGCCGCGCCTGAGCTGGTGGCGCGGATGGCCGATGCCGACCCGAAGGATCTCTCGCAGTGGCCGTTGCTCGGCGATCCGAATCCGTCGAGCCGCTGGAAGGACTGGTTCGCCAAGGTCGGCGGTACGGTACCGCGTCGTTACGTGGCGCACTTCGACAGTTTCGAGGCGCAACGGCACGCGGCGCTGGAAGGTCTCGGCGTGGCGATGGGCCGCATGGTGATGTCGAAGTCGCTGATCGACGCCGGGCGGCTGACGGTGCTGGGCGACCGCTACCTGCCGGTGGAGGATGCGTACTGGCTGGTGTATCCGCCGCGTTCGCGCGAGCATCGCGGCTTGCAGCTGTTCCGCGAATGGCTGCTGGGCGAGGCCGACGACTACTGCCGGCAGATGTCCGTGTTTCGACCCGACGACACGGCCGTGCGCTGATGCAGTTTCGCAATCTGGCCGCGCACGTCATCATCCTGGGTCGCTGAAGATCATCCGCAGGAGTCGAACCATGAAGTCACGTGCCGCCGTTGCCTGGGAGGCGGGCAAACCGCTCACGATCGAGCAGGTCGACGTAGCCGGCCCGAAAGCCGGTGAGGTTCTGGTGCGCATCGTCGCCACCGGCGTCTGCCACACCGACGCGTTCACGCTGTCTGGCGCCGACCCCGAAGGCCAGTTTCCGGTCATCCTCGGCCATGAAGGCGGCGGCATCGTCGAGGAGATCGGCGAAGGCGTCAGCTCGCTGAAAGTCGGCGATCACGTGATTCCGCTGTACACCCCCGAATGCGGCGAGTGCGCGTTCTGCCGCTCCGGCAAGACCAACCTGTGCCAGAAGATCCGCGCGACCCAGGGTCGTGGCTTGATGCCCGACGGCACGTCGCGCTTTTCGCTCGGCGGCAAGCCGCTGCTGCACTACATGGGCACCAGCACGTTCAGCGAGTACACCGTGCTGCCGGAGATCTCGCTGGCCAGGATCAACAAGGCGGCGCCGCTGGAAAAAGTCTGCCTGCTCGGCTGCGGCATCACCACCGGCATCGGCGCGGTGCTGAATACGGCGAAGGTCGAGCCCGGCGCCAGCGTCGCGGTGTTCGGCCTGGGCGGCATCGGCCTGTCGGTGGTGCAGGGCGCGGTGATGGCGAAGGCCGGGCGCATCCTGGTGGTCGATACCAACCCGGCCAAGTTCGAGATGGCGAAGCTGCTCGGCGCTACCGATTGCATCAACCCGAAGGATTATCCGGACACGCCGATCCAGCAGGTGATCGTGGACCTCACCGACGGCGGCGTCGATTACTCGTTCGAATGCATCGGCAACGTGCACGTGATGCGTGCCGCGCTGGAGTGCTGTCACAAGGGCTGGGGCGAGTCGATCATCATCGGCGTGGCCGGCGCGGGACAGGAGATCAGTACGCGGCCGTTCCAGCTGGTCACCGGGCGCGTATGGCGCGGTTCCGCGTTTGGCGGCGTGAAGGGACGCTCGCAATTGCCGGGTTACGTCGAGCGCTACATGGCCGGCGAGATTAAGATCGACGAGATGATCACCGAAGTGCTGCCACTGGAGCGCATCAACGAGGCGTTCGAACTGATGCACGAAGGCAAGGTGATCCGCTCGGTCATTCATTACCAGGTTTGATGCCCGCTAGAATGGATCCGACCAGGAGCATCCACCGGGTCCGCATGTTCCCGCCACATGGCGTCGTGATGGGTGCCGACGCGTCAAGGGTAATTGCGATGAATCAGGCAATGAAAGCGGCAAGGTTCGGGGCGGCGCGCATGACCGTGCTGCTGGCTGCGGCACTCGCCTTGCCGGCCTTCGCCGGCCAGACCGTCGCCGGCCGCATCGGTCGAGCCGGATCAGCCTGCCAACATGCTGGTGCCCCCGATCAGCGCCAGCGACTTCACCGCCAAGCAACTGGACAGCGTGCTGGCCGGCAGCTGGCGTTCGCCATCCAACCGCGCCCGCGACGTCTATCGCCATCCCAAGGCGACCCTGCAGTTCTTTGGCGTGCGGCCCGACCAGACGCTGATCGAAATCACCCCCGGGGGCGGCTGGTACAGCGAGATCCTGGCGCCGCTGCTGCACGACGATGGCCACTACATCGCGGCGGTAGCCGCTTCGACGCGTGACGGCGAGGATCGCCGCGACGACAGCGCGCTGCATCGGAAATTCGCGGCCGACCCGGCGCATTACGGCAAGGCGCGCATCGTCGCGTTCGATCCCAAGGCGCCGGTGCTCGGCCCGCCCGCGTCGGCAGACCGGGTGCTGACCTTCCGCAACGTGCACAACTGGGTCATGGCGGACACCGCACCGGCGATGTTCAAGGCGTTCTTCGCCGTGCTGCGCCCCGGCGGCGTACTCGGCGTGGTCGACCATCGCGCCAACGACGGCGCCTCGCTGGACAGCGTGAAGCAGAGCGGCTACCTGCCGACAAACTATGTGGTGAAGCTCGCCACCGATGCGGGCTTCACCCTGGACGAAAGCAGCGAGGTCAATGCGAACCCGAAGGACACCAGGGATTATCCGAAGGGCGTCTGGACCTTGCCGCCCACGCTGACCCTGGGCGAACAGGACCGTGCGAAATACCAGGCGATTGGCGAGTCCGACCGGATGACCTTGCGCTTCGTCAAGCCTGAAGCGGCGGGTGACGCGTCGCATTGAACCGTCGTCCGATGACCGTGATTGCCGCAGCGTCCCCATGCTGATTGCCCTGAACAAACCCTACGGCGTGCTGTGCCAGTTCACCGATCCGGACGGGAGGCCAACCCTGGCCGCCTATGTCCGGCAAACGGACGTCTATGCGGCTGGACGGCTGGACCACGACAGCGAAGGTCTGCTGCTGCTGACCGACGATGGACCACTGGCGCATCGACTCACCGACCCACGCCACAAGCAGGCCAAGACCTACCTGGCACAGGTCGATGGCCAGATCGATGCCGCGGCGCTGCAGGCACTGTGCCGTGGTGTGTCGTTGAACGATGGCCCGACTTTGCCTGCTGAAGCGGCGTTCGCCGATGAGCCGGGCTGGCTGTGGCCGCGCGATCCGCCGGTGCGTTTCCGCAAGAGCATCCCGACCAGCTGGCTCAGCCTGACCCTGCGCGAAGGGCGCAACCGGCAGGTACGGCGGATGACTGCCGCGGTCGGCTTTCCCACCTTGCGGCTGATCCGCGTGCGCATCGGCGAACATGCGCTGGATGGTCTGGCGCCGGGCGAAACCCGCCAACTGCTGTAGGAGCCCGCTGGGGGTAATGCCCTACCTGCCGCACCTGGAGGTTCAGGCGGCCGATGCCTGCTTGAACTGCGCCTCTTCGGTCGAGCCAGTCAGTGCGGTGGTCGAGGACAGCCCTTGCTGGATGGCCTGCGTCACCGCGTCGAAATAGCCAGTACCGACTTCGCGCTGGTGCTTCACCGCGGTGAAGCCGTGCTCGGCGGCGGCGAACTCCTTTTCCTGCAACTCCACGAACGCGCTCATCTGGCGGCGTGCGTAGTTGTGGGCGAGATCGAACATGGCGTAGTTCAGGCTGTGGAAGCCGGCCAGCGTGATGAACTGGAACTTGTAGCCCATCGCGCCCAGCTCCTTCTGGAAGTTGGCGATGGTGCAGTCGTCCAGGTTCTTCTTCCAGTTGAAGCTTGGCGAGCAGTTGTAGGCCAGCAGCTTGCACGGGAACTTCGCATGGATCGCCTCGGCGAACCTGCGCGCGTCGTCCAGGTTCGGCTTGCTGGTTTCGCACCAGATCAGGTCGGCGAAGGGCGCATAGGCAAGGCCGCGGCTGATGGCCTGATCCAGGCCGGGGCGCACCCGGTAGAAGCCCTCGACGGTGCGTTCGCCGGTGATGAAGGGCTTGTCGTTGTCATCGATGTCCGAGGTGAGCAGGTCGGCGGCATCCGCGTCGGTGCGCGCCACCAGCAGGGTCGGCACGCCGGCGACATCGGCGGCCAGGCGCGCGGCGTTCAACTTGTCGACGGCCTCCCGGGTCGGCACCAGCACCTTGCCGCCCATATGGCCGCACTTTTTCACGGACGCCAGCTGATCCTCGAAGTGCACGCCGGCAGCGCCGGCCTCGATCATTGCCTTCATCAGCTCGAACGCATTCAGCACGCCGCCGAAGCCGGCCTCCGCGTCGGCCACGATCGGCACCAGCCAGTCGCAGTCGTCCTTGCCCTCGGCGTGGTTCAGCTGGTCGGCGCGCAGCAGGGTGTTGTTGATCCGCTTCACCACCAGCGGCACCGAGTTGGCCGGGTACAACGACTGGTCGGGGTACATCTCGCCCGCCACGTTCGCGTCGGCGGCAACCTGCCAGCCGCTGAGGTAGATCGCCTGCAGGCCGGCCTTGACCTGCTGCATCGCCTGGTTGCCGGTGAGTGCGCCCAACGCATTGACGAAGTCTTCCTTGTGCAGCGACTTCCACAAGCGCTCGGCACCGCGGCGCGCCAGCGAATGCTCGACCGCGACGGTGCCGCGCAGACGCACCACGTCCTCGGCCGAATAATTGCGCTGGACGCCGGCCCAGCGCGGATTGTTGTTCCAGTCCAGGGTGATCTGTTCGGCGGTCGGCAGGGTGGTTTTCATGGCGTGGCTCCGGTTGTTTGAGCCCCGCTCCCTTCGGGAGAGGGGTTGGGAGAGGGTTGGGCGGAGCGTGGTGATTCGCTCCGGTCGTGCCCCTCGTCCGCCTTTCGGTGCTTCTCCCGTGGGAGAAGGGATGATCGTCAAAGCTGGTCGTAGGCGGGCAGGGTGAGGAAATCACCGAGCCGGTCGGCATGGGTCATCGCGCTGAGCAGAGCGGCAGCCTCGTCGGCGCGCGCAGCGCCGGGGTGCGGGCTGTCGCGCAGCCGATGGGTATGCACCGCGACGGCGTGGTCGAACAGGGCGAAGTCGATCGGCGCGTGATCGGGAAACTCCAGTGCGCCGGCGCCCGCTGCATCGGCGTGATGCAGCCATTGCCACAGCTGCGCACGAGCGATCTCGGCCGTGGCGGCGTCCTCCATCAGGTGGTGGATCGGCACGCAGCCGAGGCCGCCCAGCCATGCGGCGGTGTAGCGCAGGCAGACCTCGACGTTGTTGTCGAAGCCGGCGCGGCTGATCGTGCCACTGGGCGCGGCGAGCAGCTGTTCGCGGGACACGACGACGTCCTTGCGCAGCACACTGAGCTGGTTCGGTGCCGGCATGTACTTGTCGAAAATTTCCTGCGCCACCGGTACCAGCGCCGGATGCGCGACCCAGGTACCGTCATGGCCGGCCTGCACTTCGCGCAACTTGTCCGCACGCACCTTCGCCAGCGCTGCCTCGTTCGCTGCCTCGTCGCCCTTGATCGGGATCTGCGCCGCCATGCCGCCCATCGCGAATGCGCCACGGCGATGGCAGATCTGGATCAGCAACTCGGAGTAGGTCTTCAGGAACGGCACGGTCATCTGCACCTGGCCGCGTTCCGGTAGCAAGCGGTCGCGATGGCCGCGCAGCGTTTTCAGGTACGAGAAGATGTAGTCCCAGCGGCCGCAGTTGAGGCCGACCGCGCGACCGCGCAGTGCGTGCAGGATCTCGTGCATCTGGAATGCCGCCGGCAAGGTTTCGATCAGCACGGTGGCTTTCATCGCCCCGATCGGCAGCTGCAATGTGTCTTCAGCGGCGGCCATCACCTCGTTCCACAGCGTGGCTTCTTCCATCGCCTCGAGCTTGGGCAGGTAGAAATACGGGCCACGGTCGCGGCTGTGCAAGGCGCGGGCGTTGTGGAACACGAACAGACCGAAGTCGACCAACGCACCGGCCATCGGCTCGCCATCCACGCTGAAGAACTTGTCGTGCAGATGCCAGCCGCGTGGCCGCACGACGAGCACGGCCGGCTGGTCGTTGACGCGGTACGTCCTGCCCTCGGGCGAGGTGAAGTCGATTGTCCCGTTCACCGCGTCGCGCAGGTTGACCTGGCCATCGAGCTGGTTGCGGAAAGTTGGCGCCGAGGAATCCTCAAAGTCGGCCATGAACACTTTCGCGCCGGAATTGAGCGCGTTGATGATCATCTTGCGCTCGACCGGTCCGGTGATCTCGACGCGGCGATCCCGCAGCGCCGCGGGGATCGGCGCCACCGTCCAGTCCGATTCGCGGATCGCCAGCGTGTCGGCGCGAAAGTCCGGCAGCCCGCCGGCGTCGTAAGTCGCCTGACGCTCGCGCCGAGCCTGCAGCAGCCGTAGCCGGCTCGCGTCAAAGCGGCGGTGCAGCCGCGCCAGGAATTCCAGCGCGGCGGGCGTCAGGATCGCCTCGTAACCAGCCCGGTCGGCATGGATCTCGACGGCGGCGACGTTGAATCGTTCCTGCGGTACAGCCATTGGTTCGCTCCGGGTCGGGAAGACTCGAAGCTACGTCAGGGACGCCATATTTGACAAAGCGAATGTTTCAATCGTTATCATGAGCAAACTACATGATAACTATAATCACTTGAATACGTAGATGAAAACCACTGAGCCGCGACCCAGGAAAGCCGGAAAACTGCGCCCTCGCGGCGTGGTAAAGCGGGCGGCTGGCGTCGAGGCCGGTGGCCGCTTCTACTACAAGGGCAACCGCCACAAGCAGCTGCGGGCGTTCGTCAGCGTGGTGAAACTGGGCACGCTCACCCGTGCCGCCGAGGCGTTGTTCCTGTCGCAGCCCACGATCAGCCTGCAACTGCAGGCGCTGGAGCGGGAACTCGGCGTGATCCTGCTGGAGCGGCGGCGACGACGCATCAATCTGACCGATGCGGGCGAGGCGCTGTACGAGCTGGCGCGGCCGCTGGTGGAAGGATGGGACGCGCTGGATCGCGACTTCCAGGCGCGGGTGAAAGGCCTGCAGGCCGGACGGCTGACCATTGCGGCAGGCACCTCGACCATCCAGTACCTGCTGCCGGATCTGGTTCGGCGCTACCGCGAAAAATTCCCTGCCGTGCGCCTGCAGCTCGCTAACGTCACGGGCAAGGACGGTTTGGCCCTGCTGCGCGCGGACGAGGCGGACTTTGCGGTTGGCTCGATGTTGGATGTGCCGAACGACATCACCTGGGCGCCCGTGCAGCATTACGACCCGATGCTGATCATGCCGCCGGACCATCCGCTGGCTGCAAAGGAGAAGATCGCGCTGGAGGATCTTTCGCCGTACGGTCTGATCCTGCCGCCGCAACGGCTGTCGACCTACCGGCTGGTCGACCTGGTCTTCCAGCAACGCCAGGTGCCCTACCACGTGGCCATCGAAGTCGGCGGCTGGGACGTGATCAAGGAATACGTGGCGCTGGGCATGGGCGTATCGATCGTCACCGGCATCTGCATCACCGCGGCGGATGAGGCCAGGCTTGCCGTGCGCAACATGAAGCAATTCTTCCCGCAACGCAGCTACGGCGTGGTCATCCGCAAGGGCAAGTTTCTCAGCGCCGAAGCGCGCGCGTTCATCGACCTGATCCGCCCCGGCCTGCTGACCGAGCGGGATTACGATGACCCAGGGCATTCGCTGCGCTGAGATTGCCACGCCGATGCATCCTCCTCTTCGGCAAGATTCTCCCTGCACGGAATGCGACGTGCGCCGACATCGAGCCCGATCCATATCCGCTATAACGCATCAACCCGCAAGGAAGGATCCTGCCATGACCGCATGCCGAGGCCCGAAGCACACGGCCGTCATCGCCATTGTCGCCACGACGTCGGACACAGCGGTGACGCCTGCGAGTGCGCCCGCATGACCGGGACAGAAGCACCAGTCCGGCGTGGTTCGGTGACTGCGACGAAAGCAAAGAATCCGCCGTGCGTCGGCTACTCGGCATGCGGTCGATCCCACCATGGATCCGGCCAGGAACGCCTGATGTATAACCGAACCACTCTCATTCGCGCCGCTTTCTCGGCCGCTATCACGCTTCTGCTGATGACAGGATGCCGCCCCGCCATGTCGACCCAGTCCGATTCCTCCAGCGCAGGTCATGCGGAGCCACCCATGTTTCCGCTGCGGTTCGTGGATCACGATTTTCAGGTGTTCTGCTACAACACCCTCCGGTGCCACGTCGTTTACAACAATTTCAACTTCACGCCATACAAGGCCGACCAAGAACCGTCACCCGCGCCGCCTTCGGCGGATTACAGGGACCATTGGCCGTTCGCCTCCTACCTCGGCATACGCAACTTTCCGCCGCCAGCCGAAGTGAAATGGACCTCGCTGGATGGTGTGGAACATACGGCCCAAGTTGACATCGCCGCCATCTTCAAGGACGAGCGCGTGCTGTACCGCGTGCCCGACTCCGAAATTCCGGATCGTTCCTGGGGAGGCGAGCCGGGCATCCTCCTCGAAGTCAATGACCGAACGATCAGCGTTTACATGAAGGCATTCATTGCCACCAAGACCGAGCAGATTCCGGGCAACAAGATACAGCGATGGTCGAGACGATGTGATCCTGGCCTGGACCCATACCTACTGACAAGGAACGCTGCCATGAGCAGGCGAGACAGGATGGATCCGGATGGCATTCTCGGCGACGGGGTGCGGTACGACGACGCGGCTTCGCATTTGCCGCATCTATGAACACGGTCGTCAGCAGCTTGAGTCGTTTCAAGGAACCGGTGCTGATACACGCGGACAATCCGCACGAGCGCATGTTCATCGCCGCACTGGATGGCACCGGCAATGACGCCATCCATGATCCGGAACATGCGACCAACGTGGCGCTGATAGCCCGTCAGATCGAGCGAGGGTGGCAATCCGAACATTGGCTTCGGTTATGTCCCAGGCCCTGGCACGCAGCAGCATGCGCCGCTTACACCCGTGCTTGATGGCATGCGGGGCTACACCGTGGATGAGCGTGCCGAGGAAATGTACAAGAAGTTCATCGAGCAAGCCTGGACAGTGGAAGCAGGAGGATCCCGATGCCCAGATCCGTGTCGCCAGCGTTGAGCTTCAGTCGCGGCAGCGAAGAAGCGGCCCTTCTTCGCGCGGATGATTGAAGAACGCGGCATCCAGGATCCGTCCGGCGCCAAATACACTTACGACTCGCACCACCAGATAAAGCACGTCGAATACACCAAGCCCCCTCATGGTGCCGCCGCACCAGGTGGCGCAGGCGGTCGCGATGTTCGATCCGGTGGGAACCGGCAGCGCCATGCGCGAGGATCGCCGACTGCCGCCGTCGGTGATTTCCGGTATCCAGCTCACAGCAATGGATGAACATCGGGGACTGTTCAAATCCGATCGCATCATCGATCCTGGAATCACCGCTGATGGACGGTTCGCCGGTGTCTACGTGCCAGGCGCGCATTCGGATGTCGGTGGTGGCTACAACCGCAACGGCGTATCGATCCGCTCCGGCAATTTCGCCGTCGACTACATCAACGGGTTGAGTGACGTACCCGTTTCTCGACAAGAGTCCGGAGCCCGACGATCCACGCCTCAACGTGATTCACCACTCGCAGGACGAGCATGTTGCTGTACCGCGTCGGCTCCGAAAATCAACCGGCTCGAGCCGGGTGGCTACAACGAGCTGGAAGTGTCCAGGCATGCGATAAACCACACGGCCCGATGCGTACAACGCCGAGCCTCGCGACGAAGACATTGAGCAGACAGTTCGAGCGCCAGGCCATGCCGAACGGACCGCTGCCCGGCGTGCTGGAGCCACCACCCGTCGCACCCACAAGCGACCTCGACCAGTGGATCGATCGCATGTATCTGGCTTCGCAGAATCCGGACAACGCCATCTGGGACAAGGCGCAGCATGAAACGGCGCAAGCGTATCTGCGCACGCCCGACGGACTGCAGTTCCAGCAGCAGGCCGACCATCTGAACGGGGTGTGGGACCGCAGTGGCAAGCGCAGCAGCGCGACCAGCGCGCAGCAAGCCGTGCAACGCCGACGCAACAGGGCTTCAGTCGATAGACCAACAGGGATGTGGCGATGGAAATTTCTCGTACCGAAGACGTTGATGCGGTTCGGCAGGCATTGGCCAAACTGATGGCCATTGCCGATCGTCTCGAAACACGCAACGCGCAAACCGTACAACGCATCGAAGCGGCCACTGTCGCCCTCGATCGAGGCGTGGGCCGGCTGGACGGCAGTGGCGAGCGGTTCGCGCAAAGCGCCTTGCAGGTGATCGCCAGCAGCACGCAGCAGACCGTGGCCCAAGGCGCCGGGCAGGCGTTGAGTGAGTTCCGGCAGCAATTGCAGCAAAGCGCGGACGTCGCCCGGTCGGCGGCGCGGGTGATGGGCGAACAACAACGCGGTCTCATCACTGCGCGGCGCAGCCTGGTGTGGAACGGCCTGATCGCGTTGCTGGTCGGTTCCCTACTGGCCGCCGGCGCAGCGGGATGGATGGTTCGCGCAAGCATGCAGCAAATGGCGCGCGCGCAATTCAGCCAGGACATCCTGCAGGCGACGCAGCGCGGCGCCATCACCCGTTGCGGCGACGCGCTCTGTATGAAGGCGGGCAGGAAGCCCCAGCGTTACGGCAAGGACGGCCAATACCTGCTGCTGCAAGAATAAGAATTCGCCGCGTACCGAAGCCGATCCGCTCCGCCACTTGTTCAGACGTCGCGGTGCTTGCCCTTGAACGGGCGGTAGAAAGCACGAAGCCGGGCGATGTCCGCGTCCATATCGCCCGTGGTGTCGAACAGCGGGCCGAGCTGGATGGTCTTGTCGGGGTAGTGGAATGCCACCGGAAAGATCGGCACACCAGCATCATGGGCGATGTGCCAGAAACCGCTCTTCCAGCGCTTCACCGATTTGCGCGTGCCCTCCGGCGCGATGCCCAGCCAAAGCCTTTCACGCTGATGGAACTGATCGATCATCTGCTCGACCACGCCCTTGGCCGCGCCGCGATCGATCGCCATGCCGCCGAGCCGGCGCAGCAGCCCGCCCAGTGGCCAGCGGAAGAGCTCCTGCTTGGCCATGAAATGCACGTCGGCCCCGATCGCCACCTTGATCAGCAGGCCCCAGACGCCGTCCCACCACGACGAATGCGGTGCGGCAATCAGCACCAGCCGCGGTACATCGGGAAACTCGCCGGTCAGACTCCACCCGCCCAGCCGAAGCACGCCGCGGCAGACGCGGCGTTGCCAGCCGTCGGGCAATTTGGGCATCTGTGAAGGCAGTTGCGCGGGCGTCAGCAGGTGTCCCTTCATTCGAGATCCGGTTTGCGCGAACGCGCCTGCTTGATCTTGCCGCGCTGCTGCTTGCCCACCAATCGGCGCTCCTTCGAGGCGCGCGTGGGTTTGGTGGCCACGCGCTTTTTCGGCGGCACCAGCACGCCGCGGATGATCTCCACCAGCCGCTCGCGCACGTCGTCGCGGTTGCGCGCCTGATCCCGGAAACGTCGTGCCTGGATCACCAGCACGCCCTCGCCGGTCAGCCGCCGGTCGCGCCGCGCCAGCAGCCGCGCGCGGATTTCCTCCGGCAGCGACGGCGAGCTGACCACATCGAAGCGCAGCTCCACCGCGCTCTCGGTGCGGTTCACGTGCTGCCCGCCCGGACCGTCCGCGCGCAGGAAGCGCTCGACCAATTCGGATTCGGGCAGGCTGATGCTGGGGCTGACGATCAACATGGCGGCAGTTTAACCGGCGTGCCATTGTCGAACGGCGGTTGCGGCCAGCCGAAGCGGTCGAGCAGGCTGGCGTAGGCCTGGTCGAGCGGCGCCTCGATCAGCATGGGTGCGCCGCTGAGCGGATGGGCGAACCGCAATCGCCAGGCGTGCAGCAGCATGCGATGGCAACCGAAGTGCTGCTTGTACAGCCGGTTGTGATCGCCGCGACCGTGCTGGCAGTCGCCGATGACAGGGTGATGGATATGCGCCAGATGCTTGCGGATCTGGCGAAAGCGGCCGCTCTCCGGCTCGGCCTGCAGCAGGGCATAGCGTTGCTGCGGGTAGCGGCCCAGTTCGATCGGCACCTCGATCGCGGCGAGCTGCCGATAGTGCGTGCGCGCCTCGCGTCGCGGGCCGGTCTCGCGCGAACCGGGGAGCGCGTAATCGATCACGTCTTCGGTCGGCTGCGGCCAGCCGCGCACCACGACGAGGTATTGCTTGTGCACCGAGCGCCCCATGAACTGCTCGCCCAGCGCGGCGGCGACTTCCTTGCTGCGCGCGACCAGCAGCACGCCGCTGGTCGCGCGATCGAGCCGATGCGCCAGGTACACGCTGCCGCCGACCTGTTCGCGCAGCAGGTCGATCAGGAACTCCTCGGCGTTGCCCACCATCTTCGAGCGGTGCACGGCGAGCCCGGCGGGCTTGTTCACCGCGATCAGTGCGTCGTCCTGGTAGAGAATCTCAAGCATGTGGAACCATCGGGCGAGGAGCTGTCGACACGGTTGTGGGAGCGACTTCAGTCGCGATGTCTCTAAGTGTCGCGGGAAAGGCGATCGCGACTGAAGTCGCTCCCACAGATTTCAGCGCGGGCGTGGCCAGCCGAGCGCGAACACCAGCACCCCGGCGATGCCCGCGCACAATGGAGGCCAGATGCCGTGCTGTGGTGCCAGCGATCCGAGCAGCGTGGCGCCGATCATCAGGGCGCCGCCCAGAAATCCGCAGGCAAGCAATCGATGCTGGCGTTCGGCATTCTCGCGCAGCAGCTGAAGCATCTGCGGATCGCTCGCGTTGCGTTGTTCGCCACGCGCGACCTGGCGCAGCGCATCGCGCACCAGCTCGGGAAATTCCGGCGCGTTGTGCAGCCATTCGGGGAGGCGCTTGCGCATGTCGCGCAAGGTGCGCAGCGGGCTGTAGCGCTCGCGCAGGATGCGCTTGAGCACCGGATGCGCCACCGCCCAGATGTCGATGTCCGGATCGAGCATGCGGCCGACGCCCTCGATGTTGAGCAGGGTCTTCTGCAGCAGGATCAGCTGCGGCTGCAGGGTCAACTCGAAGCGGCGCGCGGTCTGGAACAGCTTCACCACCAGCTCCGCAAGCGAAATCTGCGACAGCGGGCGGGTGAAGTACGGCTCGCATACCGTGCGCACCGCGGCTTCCAGTTCGTCCAGCCGCACGTCGGCGGGCATCCAGCCGGCGGCCACGTGCAACTGGGCGATGCGCGCGTAATCGCGTTCGAACAACGCGATGAAGTTCTGCGCCAGCCAGTACTGGTCGGCTTCAGGCAGCGAACCCATGATGCCGAAGTCCAGCGCGATGAAGCGCGGCTCGCCAGTGCGCGCAGGGTCGACCCAGATGTTGCCGGGGTGGGCGTCGGCGTGGAAGAAGTTGTCGCGGAATACCTGCTCGTAGAACACCCGCACGCCCTTGGCGGCGAGCGCCTTGCGGTCGAGGCCTGCAGCGTCGATGGCAGCGATGTCGTCGCTGCTGATGCCGTGCACGCGTTCCAGCGTCAGCACGCGCGCGCTGGTCAGTTCCCAATGCACGGCCGGCACGTAGAGATCCACGCCGTTGTCGAAGTTGCGCTTGAGCAGGCTGGCGCTGGCGCCTTCGCGCTGCAGGTCGAGCTCGTTCTCCAGCATCTTCTCGACTTCGGCCACGACGTCCAGCGGGCGCACCTTGTCGGCATTCGGATGCCAGCGCTGGGCCAGTTCGCCGAGCGAGCGCAGCAGCTTCACGTCGCGGGATATCTGCGCGTCGATGCCTGGGCGAAGCACCTTCACCACGACCGATCGACCATCGTGCAGCGTGGCCGCGTGCACCTGGGCAATGGAAGCCGAAGCAAGTGGCGCCTCGTCGAACTGGGCGTATAGACGGCCAATCGGAAATTTGAGTTCGCGTTCGACGATCGCGCGCGCCTCGCTGCCCGGAAACGGCGCGACCTGGTCCTGCAGCAGGGCCAGCTCGTCGGCGATATCGATCGGCACCAGGTCGCGCCGGGTCGACAGCACCTGGCCGGCCTTGACGAAGATCGGACCCAGCTCGGTCAGCGCGTGGCGCAGCCGTTCGCCGCGCGACAGACCGCGGATGTCGATACGTGGCCGCGCCACCAGCGGACGCAGCAGCTTCAGCGGACGGTACAGGTGGGTGGCGTCGATCAGCTCGTCGAGGCGATACGCCAGCAGCACCGAGGCGACCCGCAGCAAACGCGGCACCACTTTCAACGGCGTCATGCGGCGCTGCCCTGGATACGCTGCGCGAGGCGTTGCACGCGCGCCTGCAGGCGTTCGCTGCGTTCGCGCACCTGATCCACACCATCGAGGAAACCCTCGACTTCGCCCGGCGCCATCGCCATGCGGGCCTCGTCGCGCAACCAGTCGGCGGTGTCGTCGGTGAGGTGGCTGGCGGTTTCGCGCGCATGCAGCAGGCCCTTGCGTACAGCCTTCGCCAGCGGCACGCCGAGCACGTCACCGAAGCTGCGCGCGAAGGCTTCCTCGAAATCCGGTGCGAACTTGCTGGCCAGCTTCTCCAGGCGGCGCGCCAGCTCGGCATCGCCGGCGATCTCCACCTTGCCCGGCGCGATGCCATCGTCGTCGCGGCGGAACAGCATCGCCAGCAGGCTGCCGGGCGTGGCGGCCACTTTCAGCTGGCTGTCGTCCTGCGGCGGTCCGACCTTCAGGGCCGCACCGTCGACACGGATCGCCAACGCCAGCTCCGGCCCGCGCAGATGCAGTTGCACGCTGCGACCGTCGAGCGCGACGAGCCGCTGCTGCGTATCGGGATCCAGCGACAACACGTGGTTCAGTGCGCTTTCCAGCGCGCGCCCGGCGAGCTTGCGCAGCGGTTGCGGCATCCAGGCGTTGGGAGTGGCGGCATTCATCCGCCGATTGTAGCCGTGCCGACCGCGTTACGGGTTCGCGGCGCCGGCAAAACCAAGCTGGCGCCAGGCCTCGTAGACCGCCACGGCGACGGTGTTCGACAGGTTCAGGCTGCGGCTGTCCGGGCGCATCGGCAGGCGCAGGCGTTGTTCGGCGGGAATGAGGTCCAGCACCTCGCCCGGCAAGCCGGCGGTCTCGCAACCGAACAGCAGCGCATCGCCGTCGGCAAAACGTGCATCGACATGGGCAACCCGGCCGCGCGTGGTGAAGGCGAACACGCGTGGCGTGCCGATCGCATCGAGGCAGACTGCCAGATCGTCATGCACCGCGACGCTGGCGTACTCGTGGTAATCCAGTCCGGCGCGGCGCAGCCGGGCATCGTCAAGCTCAAAGCCGAGCGGCCGGATCAGATGCAGCGCGGCGCCGGTGTTCGCGCAGAGGCGAATCACGTTGCCGGTGTTCGGCGGGATCTCGGGACGGAACAGGATGACGTGCAGCATCCGCCCATTATCGCGTGATCGGAGCGGCCGGGTGCGATCACGCTCAGCTGCGCGGCTGCGGACACACCACGCCATCGGCCGGCAACGCGCAACTGCTCGGCGAGGACAACAGGATCGCGCCGACGGTCGGGCTGGCGACGAGCTGCGTGGAGGCCGGGGTGGCGGTCAGCATGGCGCCGAAGATCAGTCCGCAAACGGCCATGCAGGCGATGAACAGGCCGCGCAACATCAATGTCTCGAATTTCATGATCATGTCTCCGATGAAAGAAAGAGCCCTGTAACCCAAATGGAGCAAACCCCGTGCCAAGTGGGTTTATGCCAGCAAGGCCTTGATTTGCATGGCTTGTGGCGAAGCCCGCCACAGCGCATGCGCTGTCCGCGGACAACCCGGCCGCACGCTGCCGGACAGCCGGACACGCGGCCGGCGTGCCTGGGCGGCCGTGCCGCCAGTCATTTGCGATGGTGTCGTCGCACCCGCTAGCCTGCGGGTTCTCATCCGTGAAACAGGAGGTTCACCGTGGCAAAGAAACCGCTCGCCCTGCTCATCGCCGGCCTGCTCACCCTGACCGGGGGCGCGCCGCTGGCGCTGGCTGCGGCCGATACCGCGGCGACTGCCACCGCCCCATCCGCGCAACAGATTCCCGACCTCGCGTACAGCCGCTTCATCCTGCCGAACGGCCTCACCGTGGTGGTGCACGAGGATCACAAGGCGCCGGTGGTGGCGGTGAGCGTGTGGTATCACGTCGGCTCGTCGTACGAGCCGAAGGGCAAGACCGGTTTCGCGCACCTGTTCGAGCACCTGATGTTCCAGGGCTCGGAAAACCACAAGGACGAATTCTTCAAGCCGTTCGAGCTGGCCGGCGCCACCGACCAGAACGGCACCACCTGGCTCGATCGCACCAACTATTTCGAGACGGTGCCGACCACCGCGCTGGACATGGCGTTGTGGATGGAGTCCGACCGCATGGGCCACCTGCTCGGCGCGATCGGCCAGCCGCAGCTCGACGAGCAGCGCGGCGTCGTGCAGAACGAGAAGCGCCAAGGCGAGAACCAGCCGTACGGGCGCGCCAGCGAGCTGATCCAGGCCGAGGCCTTTCCCGCCAATCACCCGTACCACCACGACACCATCGGCTCGATGGCCGACTTGAACGCCGCCTCGCTGGGCGACGTCAAGCAGTGGTTCCGCGACTACTACGGCGCGGCGAATACGGTGGTCGTCCTGTCCGGCGACATCACGCCGGCGCAGGCGAAGGAAAAGATGCTGAAGTACTTCGGCGATATCGCTGCCGGGCCGCAAGTACCGCGGCCGCAGCCGTGGGTGGCGCCGCGCGATGCTTCGACCCGCGGCACGATGACCGACAACGTGGCGCAGCCGCGCATCTATCGCGAATGGAACGCACCCGGCCGCGGCACCACCGACGAGAACCTGCTCGAGCTGGCCGCCGCCGTGCTGGGCGGCAGCAAGACCTCACGGCTGTACCAGCGCCTGGTCTACCAGGACAAGCTCGCCGACGACGTGTCGGTCGATGTGGAACAGCACGTGCTGGCGAGCCTGTTCCAGTTGCAGGTCGACGTGAAGAAGGGCGTCGACCCAAAGAAGGTCGACGCGGCGATCGCCGACGAGTGGCAGCGTTTCCTCAAGGACGGACCGAGCGCGGACGAGCTGGCGCGCGTCAAGACGCAGACCCGCGCGTCGTTCGTGCGCGGCCTCGAAAACGTCAACACGCAGGCGTCGATCCTCGCCGAAGGCCAGCTCTACCGGAACGATCCGGGCGCCTATCTGAAAGACTTCAACGAGTTCATGGCGGCCACGCCCGACGCCGTACGCGCCGTGGCCAACAAGTGGATCGCCAGGGGCGATTACACGTTGACCGTGGTGCCGGGCAAGGTCGATGCCGCCGATACCGCCACCGCCGCCGGCCGCGCCGCCGCGCCCGGTGCGCCGGCCACGGTGCTGTCGGCCAAGGGCGACTACACCACGGTCGCGAGCAACGTCGACCGGAGCAAGGGCCTGCCCGCCATCAGCAGCTTTCCGGACCTCAGTTTCCCCGCCTTGCAGCGCGGCAAGCTGGCCAACGGCGTGGAGGTAATCCTGGCCGAACGCCACACGGTGCCGGCGGTGCAGTTGCAGCTGCTGTTCGATGCCGGTTACGCGGCAGACCAGGGCCGCAAGCTCGGCACGTCGAGCTTCAGCATGGCGATGCTCGACGAGGGCAGCAAGGAGCTGGATTCGGTCGAGATCGCCAAGCGCAAGCAGCGCCTCGGTGCGCTGATCGGCGCCGGCTGCGGGCTGGATTACTGCAACGCCTCGCTGAATGCGCTGGACGACCAGTTGAAGCCCTCGCTCGACCTTTTCGCGGACATCGTGCGCAACCCCGCCTTCCGCGAGGCCGACATCAGCCGCCTGCGTGGCCAGTGGCTGGCCGGCATCGCCCAGGAAAAGAGCCAGCCGACCGGCATCGCGCTGCGTACCTTGCCGCCGCTGCTGTACGGCAAGGGCCACGCCTATGCGATCCCTTTCACCGGCACGGGCACCGAAGCGTCGATCACGTCGCTGACCGCCGCCGACATGCACGCCTTCATGGGCGATTTCATCCGCCCGGACAACATGAAGATCCTGGTCGCCGGCGATACCACGCTGGAAAAGATCATCCCGCAGTTGAACGCGGCCTTCGGCGACTGGAAGGCGCCTGCCGGCAAGCTGCCGCCGAAGAACATCGGCAAGGTCGCGCCGCCGCAACACGCCCGCGTCTATCTGGTCGACCGCCCCGGGGCACAACAGAGCCTGATCCTGGCCGGCAGCCTGGCGCCCTCGACCGAAGCGCCGAACGACCTGGAAATCCAGACGATGAACAGTGCCTTCGGCGGCACCTTCACCTCGCGGCTCAACATGAACCTGCGCGAAGACAAGCACTGGGCCTACGGTGCCTTCAGCTTCCTGCGGCCCGCGCTGGGCCAGCGTCCTTTCATGCTGTACGCGCCGGTGCAGACCGACAAGACGGCCGCGTCCGTGGCCGAGATGCTGAAGGAGGCCAAAGACGTGATCGGCGAGCAACCGCTGAGCAGCGCGGAGATCAGCAAGATCAAGGTCGGTGACGTACGCAGCATGCCGGGTGCCTACCAGACCACCTCGGCGGTGATGGGCGCGCTGCAGGGCATCGTGCAATACCACCGCCCGGACGACTACGTGCAGACGCTGAAGTCGCGCATCGAAGCGCAAAGCGATGCCTCCGTGGAGGCGGCAGCGAAGGAGATCATCCATCCCGACCAGCTGACCTGGGTCATCGTGGGCGACCTCAAGACCATCGAGGCGCCGGTGCGCGCGCTGAAGCTCGGCGACGTGCAGGTGCTCGATGCCGATGGCCTGCCGGCCGCCAAAGCCGTCCGGGCGGCGAAGTAAACCTGCGCGCAGCGGCGGCGATGTCCGCCGCTGCGCGTTGCGCATTCGTGGGGGACGCCATCGCGTCGGCGCGCTAGGATGAAGGCATTCTTTCAAGCCACTGCCGCGGAGCCTTCCATGCGCAAGATCCTGTCACTGCTCGTCCCCGTTCTGCTGCTGAGCGCCTGCAGCTGGGGCATCACCATGGACGATGCCGCCAAGAATGTGCGCACGGCCTGGAGCGGCGATGTTTCCAGTTGCCGCGACCTGGGCAAGGTCACCGTGTCGGTGATGGATCACGTGGGCCCGGTCGATCGCAACACCATCACCGTGCGCGATGAACTGGAAGTGCTGGCGCGCAACGAGGCGGCCAAGATGCACGCCGATACCATCAAGCCACTGGCCGAACCCGCCGACGGCTCGCAGCCGTGGGGCGCGTATCAGTGCGGAAGCCACCAGATCACGCCGGCAGCTTCCTCGAACAACCGGCCGGCGAACGCGCCGGGCGCGCCCGGCAACGCGCAGACCTTCCCGGTGCATTAGCGGCGAATGGCCACCGTACCCGGCTCAGGCGCTCTTCGGAGCGCCTTCTTTTTTTGGGAGCAGCGGACTTGTGTCTGCCCGGACAGTGGCATATCATTCACAAATATATATTACATAAATGTATAAAGTGCATGACATCTAAAGCGATCGAGCAGCTTCCGACCCACCGAGCAGCGCCTGGCGGTGACTTGCCAGCGGCATCCGGCGTTTCCGCGTGAGCCTGCCGTGCTGGTTCGGCTGATCAAGCACCTGTACAAGCGCCTGCACGACGACGCCAACGCGTTGCTCAAGCCGCGAGGCATCAACCACCCGGAATACAACCTGCTGATGATGTTGTACGGCACCGAGGGCTATACGCTGAATCCCTCGCAGCTGGCCGAAGCCGCGGGCGAGAAAGCCGCCAACATCACGCGCCTGACCGATGGCATGTGCGACAAGGGGTTGATCGAGCGGACGGCCAGTGAAGAAGACCGCCGTCGGATCACGCTGACCCTGAGCAAGGCCGGTATCGCCATGATCGAGAGCTTTCTGCCCGATGTCTGCGGCCTGCTGGAGCGGCAGGCAACCGGCTTGCAGCCGCGCGAAGCGGCGCAGCTGGAAGCGTTGCTGAAGAAATTCCTGGACCATCTCGAGCAGGCCTGAGTGATGTCCGCCACCGCCGCAACTGTCGCGTCGCGCCAACCGTGGCTGGCCGAGTTTCTCGCCAGCGAGCGCGCTTCCTGGCTGTTTGTTTTCAAGGCGTTGCTGGCGATGTACCTGGCGATCTGGCTGGCGATGTGGCTGCAGCTGGAAAAGCCCACCACCACGCTGGTCACCGTGGCGATCGTGATGCATCCGCAAAGCGGCATGGTGCTGGCCAAGAGTTTCTTCCGGGCCATCGGCACGCTGGCCGGTAGCGCATTTGCGCTGGTGCTGGTGGCAATGTTTCCGCAGCAGCGAGTGCTGTTCCTGGGCACGCTCGCGCTGTGGGTGGCGTTGTGCGCCGGCGGAGCCACGCTGTATCGCAACTTCATGTCGTACGGTTTCGTGCTGGCCGGCTATTCGGCGGCGATCGTGGTGCTGCCGGCGATCACCCATCCGCTGCTGGTGTTCGACTCGGCGGTGATGCGCGTGAGCGAGGTGTTGCTGGGCATTGTCGTGGCGGGCGTGGTCAGCGACGCGGTGTGGCCCGAGCGCCTGCGCGAGGTGTTGCGCCGCAACGCGCGCGAGCAGTTCGCCCACTTTCTCGATTTCGCCCGCAACAGCACCGGCGGCGCGATGGCGCGCGGCGAGATGGAGCAGGCCTACCTGCGCTTCGTGCGCGCTGCCGTGCAACTGGAGAACGCGCGCGCCGCGGTGATTTTCGAGGACCCCGAAGTACGTGCGCGCAGCAGTCGCATGCGCCTGCTCAACCAGTCCTACATGGCGGCTACCAGCAGCTTCCAGTCGGTGCATCATTTGATCAATCGTCTGCAGCGCGGTGGTCGCACCGTGGTCGCCGACGCGCTGGTGGTGCTGTATCGACCGATCAGCCAGGCACTGTCGCCCGAGCCCGCCGGTCAGCACGACCCGTCGGTGCTTGCCCCGCGGTTGCGCGAGTGCGAACTGCAGCAGCCGCAGCGGGTCCAGTCACTGCGTGCCACGATGCCGGACGATCCGGTGACGCTGATCGAATTCGATACCGGCGCCGCGTCGCTGCAGCGTTTCATCAGCGAGTTGCGCCGCTTCACCGAGGTCGAGAGTTCGCTGCGTTCAGGCAAGCGGTTGCGCGGCAATGTGGAGCGCGTCAGTTTCCGCCGCGGCAACGACTATGCCGGTGCCGCCGTGGCGGTGCTGCGCACGTTCCTCACCATGATCGGCCTGAGCGCGTTCTGGCTGGCCAGCGGCTGGCCTTATGGCTCCGTGGCCATGCTGCTGGCCACCGTGTTTGCCGGGATCATGGCCACCGTGCCCAATCCGGTCGGTGCGGTCGTCAATGCCGTGATGTCGCAAGGCGCGGGCATGGCGGCAGCCTTCGTGCTCACCTTCTGGATACTGCCGGGCTGCGACGGTTTTCCCATGCTGATCGTGGCCATGCTGCCGTTCCTGCTGGTCGGGCTGTATCTGCAGACCTTAGGCGGCAAACTGGCTTCGTTCGGGGTGGGCTACACGGTCGGCCTGGCGTTCACTCTGGTGCTCGGCAATCCGATGGTGTACGCGCCGGCGACCTTCATCAATACGGTAATCGCCCAGCTGTTCGGCTACGGCTTCAGCGGGGCCATGTTCATCGTGATCCCCAGCCTGATCGGCACCACCTGGCAGCGCACGCGCCAGCTGCGGCAGTTGCGCCAGCAGGTCGTGCGGGCAGCGACCATGCCGCTGTCCGATGGCCTGATGCACAGTTTCGAGAGCATCAGCCGCGACCTGTTCGAACAGGTGGTGACGCATACCCGGCCGGACAGCCAGGCCTCGCGTGACCTGCTGGCTTGGTCGCTGACCGTGCACGACAGCGGCCGTGCGCTGATCGAATTGCGCGAGGTGCTGGCTGGTACCCCGGTGCCCGACCCGGTCGCCGCGCCGACCCGGCAGGCTGTGCTGGACGTGGCGCGGCTGTACGACAACCCGAATGCGGAGCGTTGGCGCCAGGCCGACCGCGCGGTGAGCGCGGCGATCGCCGCGGCCGCGGTCGCGCAGTCGGCGGCGCATGTCGGCATCCGCCGCGTGTTGCTGCGGCTGCATCAGCTGCGCAGTGGACTGCGCGACGACGAGTCGGCGCTGGCCGCTTATCAGGCCGTCACCGCGGAGACTGCCCATGCCACTTGAAGTTTCCATCGCCGGCGCCTTGGTCCCCGGGCTGCTGCTGGTCTTTCTCGGCTGCCTGCTGTTGATGTGGCTGCTCGACACCGTGATCGGCCGGCTTGGCCTCTATCGCTACGCGTTGCACCCGCCGCTGGTGCGGCTGGCGCTGTTCGTCTGCCTGTTCGGCGCCGCCGGACTGTTTCTGCTTGCCTGACCAATCGCCATGAACAAACCACTCATCCTGCGTCTGCTGATCACCACCGTCGTCATTGCCGTTGCGGTGCTGCTGGGTCATGCCTTGTGGAAGCACTACCTGTATGCGCCGTGGACCCGCGACGGTCGCGTGCGCGCCGAAATCGTCAAGGTGGCGCCGGACGTCTCCGGCCTGGTCACCCGCGTGGCAGTCGCCGACAACCAGCGCGTGCGCAAGGGCGACCTGCTGTTCACCATCGACCGCGACCGCTTCGCCAACGCGCTGGGGCAGGCCCAGGCGAACCTGACTGCGGCGGAAGCGAGCGCGCGCGCCGCCGGTGCCAGCATCCATTCCGCGCAGGCCGCGGCCAACGCGCGCCACACCGAATACGAGATGTACGTGGCGCAGGCGCAGCGCCGCCAGCAGTTGGGCGACCTGATCGCCAGGGAAGACCGCAGCAACGCCGTCTCCGCTGCCAATTCCGCCCTGGCCACCTGGCAGCAGGCCAAGGCCGGCGGCAGCCAGGCCGGCGCCGGGCGCGAGCAGGCGTTGGCTGCGGTCGAGCAGGCGCAGGTGGAGCTCGACCTGGCGCGGTTGAATCTGCAGCGCACCGAGGTGCGGGCACCGGTGGACGGCTACGTCACCAACCTCGATGTCCGCGTTGGCGACTACGCTGCTACTGGCACGCCGCGTCTCGCGTTGATCGACAGCCACAGCTACTACATCTACGGCTACTTCGAGGAAACCAAACTGCCGCAGCTGCGCGTGGGCGATCCGGTCGACATCCGCCTGATGGCCGGCGGCGTGCATCTGAAAGGCACGATCAGCGGCATCGCCCACGGCATCACCGACAGCGACAACCCGACCGGCAGCGACCTGCTGGCCGATGTGAACCCCACCTTCAACTGGGTGCGGCTGGCGCAGCGCGTGCCGGTGCGCATCGCGATCGACACCAGCCAGTTGCCGGCCGATACGCTGATCGCCGCGGGCATGACGGCGACCATCGAAGTAAAGCCGCGCGTGTCGAACCGCCGTGGCGCTGCGGCGCAGGCCTCGGCAACGCGCTGAACCTGGTGGTAGGCGCATCCGCGCGGGTTTGCGATGATGGGCACTGCACCCATCGATGTCGCCATGAACAAACTGATCAGCGCACCCGCCCGCCTCGCGCGACGCATGCTGCCCTTCCGGCGCCCGCCGAAGCGCTCCCCGACGCTGGACGCGTTGCCGTTTTTCGCGGTGCCGGCCCGTGTCATCGAGGTATTGCCGGATCCGGCTGCCTTCCGCGGCGAACTGCTGCGGCTGATCGCGCAGGCCAGCCGGCGCATCGTCCTGGTCACGCTCTATCTGCAGGACGATGACGGCGGGCGCGAAGTGCTTGACGCGCTGTATGCGGCGAAGGCACGCCAGCCGGCCCTGCAGATCTCGGTGTTCGTGGATTGGCACCGCGCGCAGCGCGGCCTGATCGGCAAGCAGAAGAGCGAAGGCAATGCCGGCATGTACCGCGAGTACGCCGCCAGGCTCGGCCCTGGCGTGGACGTCTACGGCGTGCCGGTGCAGAACCGCGAATTGTTCGGCGTGCTGCATCTGAAAGGCTTTGTGATCGACGACGCCGTGCTGTACAGCGGCGCCAGCCTCAACGACGTCTACCTGATGCGTAGCGGCCGCTACCGGCTCGATCGCTATCACCTGCTGCGCCATCGCGAGCTGGCCGACGCCATGGCTGCGTTCGTGCAGCGCTACTTCGTTGGCAGCAACGCGGTGCGCCGGTTGAACGAGACCGGCGTGCCAACTACGCGCACGTTGCAACCGGCGATCCGTGAGTTCCGTCAGGAGCTGCAATGGGCCCGGTATGACGTTCCGCAGGGGACGCTGGGGCCCGCCGACGTGGCGGTGACGCCGCTGCTGGGGTTCGGCGGCGGCGACAACGCGCTCAACGATGCGCTGCTGGCGCTGCTGCGCGGCACGCGCGAGCGATTGATCCTGCTGACGCCCTACTTCAACCTGCCGCGGCCGGTGCGGGTGGTGCTGGGCCAGCTGCTGCGCCGGGGCTGCACGATCGACATCATGGTCGGCGACAAGACCGCCAACGATTTCTACATCCCGCCGGGGCAGCCGTTCAAGACGATCGGCCTGCTGCCGTACCTGTACGAGAACAACCTGCGCCGCTTCGCGCGGGCGCATCGTGCGCACATCGCCAGCGGCCAGTTGAACATCCACCTGTGGCGCGATGGCGACAACAGCTACCACCTGAAAGGCCTGTTCGTCGACGATGACGTGGCGGTGCTGACCGGCAACAACCTCAACCCGCGCGCCTGGACGCTGGATCTGGAGAACGGACTGGTGCTGCGCGACCCCGCGCATTTGCTGCACGCGAAGCATGAGGCGGAGTGGGCGGCCTTGCGTCACCACGCCACGCGGCTGGCCGATTTCCATGCGCTGGAAAGCCCCCGGAATTACCCGGCCGAAGTGCGCAAGCTGCTGCGAAGGTTGAACCGCACGCGGCTGGACCGACTGGTCAATCGCCTGCTGTAGGGTGCACTTAACCTCGCGGTCAGTAGCGTGCCGCGCTGCCTCCGTATCGGCGGACTTGAAAAACCGGCGGGCACTGCCCGCCCCGCGACTACGCGGTCAGGCGGCTCAGCCGCAGGCCCAGCCAGCTGGACACGTTCAGCCATTCCTCGGCCACGATGCTGAAACAGACGGTGTTGCGCAGGCTGCCGTCGGTGCGGCGTTTGTGGGCGCGCAGCAGGCCTTCACGTTGGGCCCCGAGACGCTCGATGGCGCGCTGCGAATCCTCGTTTCGCTCGTCGGTGTGAAACGCGACTGCCACGCACTGCAGCGTTTCAAAGGCATGTTCCAGCAGCAGGCGCTTGCAGGCGGTATTGAGGTGGCTTTTCTGCCAGCGCTTGGCGTACCAGGTGTAGCCGATGGCCAAACGGGGCAACTCCGCATCGATCTCGTAGTAACGGGTGCTGCCCACGATCTCGCCGCTGCGGGCCTCGCGCACCGCGAACGGCAGCATGGTTCCGGCAGCCTGGCCTTGCAGCGCCTTTTCGATGTAGCTGCGGGCCTGGCCCGGAGGCGGCACGCTGGTGACCGCGAGATTCCACAGTTCACCGTCGGCGGCGGCCGCTTCCAGCGCCGGCGCGTGTTCCGGAGTCAGCGGTTCCAGCACGACGTAGTCGTCCTGCAGACGGATTGGAGTGAACGGGTTCATCGAAGTCCGGGTGGCGTGGCTCAGGCGTCGAGGTCGGGGATCAGTTTGCTTTCGAGCCGCGCAATGTTGTCCTTCAGCAGCAGCTTGCGTTTCTTCAGTCGGGTCAGCTGCAGCTCGTCGCGCCCGATCGCACTGGCCAGCCGATCGATCACCGCATCGAGGTCGCGATGTTCCATCCGCAACTCGGCCAGAAGATGGACGATTTCGGCGTGATCCTGAACCTGCATGGCGTTAGCAACGGCTTGGGGCGGTTGTTCTAGTCTAACGCCGTTTGCCGATTCGGAAGCCGGCGGCGAGGCCGCTACAATGGGACTCTTTCCCTCCGACCGGCCGTCATGTCCGCCCAGCCCGAACTTGTTCGCGCGTCCGCCGCCGAGGCCGACAAACTGACCCGGCGATTGCGTCGCCAAGTCGGCCAGGCGATCGGCGATTTCGGCATGATCGAGGACGGCGACAAGGTGATGGTGTGCCTGTCCGGCGGCAAGGATTCCTACACCTTGCTGGACATGTTGCTGCAATTGCAGGCGAAGGCGCCGGTGCGTTTCGCGCTGGTTGCGGTGAACCTGGACCAGAAGCAGCCGGACTACCCGGAACATGTATTGCCGGATTATCTCAGCGCGCGCGGCGTCCCGTTCCACGTCATCGAGCAGGACACCTACAGCACGGTGACGCGGGTGATCCCGCAGGGCAAGACGATGTGCAGCCTGTGTTCGCGACTGCGCCGCGGTGCGCTGTATTCGTGGGCCGCGGCGAATGGCATCACCAAGATCGCGCTGGGCCATCATCGCGACGACATCCTCGCCACGTTCTTCCTCAACCTGTTCTACCAGGCGCAGCTGAAGGCGATGCCACCGAAGCTGCGTTCGGACGATGGGCGTCATGTAGTGATTCGCCCGCTCGCCTACTGCCGCGAAAACGACATCGCCGAGTACGCGGTGCAACAACAGTTTCCGATCATCCCGTGCAACCTGTGCGGCTCGCAGGACAATCTGCAGCGCAAGGCGGTGCGGCGCATGCTGGCCGAATGGGAACAGCAGCAGCCCGGCCGCAGCGAGAACATCTTCCGGGCGCTGGGTCATGTGTCACCCTCACAACTGGCCGATCGCCGCTTGTTCGATTTCACGCTGGGCGCACCGCCAACCGCGTCCGCCGCCTGGCCCACTGAAGCAGCGGATGAGACCGCAGCCACGCACGCTTGAACATTCCACCTCCACCCTCTGCCGAGTAACCACCGTGTCCTTCTTTGCATCCGTTGAAATGGCCCCGGGCGATCCGATCCTGGGCCTTACCGAGACCTACCTGGCCGACTCGCGCCCGGGCAAGATCAATCTGGGCGTGGGCATCTACGTCGACGAACAGGGCCGGATTCCGCTGCTGCCGACGGTGCATGAGGTGGAGCAGGCGCTGGTGGCGGCGGGCAAGCCGCGCGGCTATCTGCCGATCGACGGTCTGCCGGCCTACAACCAGCTCACCCAACAGCTGTTGTTCGGCGCCGAATCGCCGCTGCTGGCGGCCGCGCGCGTCGCCACCGCGCAGACCATCGGCGGCAGCGCGGCGCTGCGCGTGGCCGCCGACCTGTTGAAACAGGTCGCCGGCGCCGGCGCGAAGATCGCAATCAGCAACCCGAGCTGGGGCAACCACCACGTGGTGTTCCGCACCGCCGGTTTCGAGCTGCTGGAGTACCGCTACTACGACCCGGCCAGCCACGGCCTGGACTTCGCCGGCATGCTGGAGGATCTGGGCAAGTTGGAGCCCGGGACCGTGGTGCTGCTGCACGCGTGCTGCCACAACCCCACCGGCGTCGACCTGGATGCGACGCAATGGCAGCAGGTGATCACCCTGTTGCAGGAGCGCCGGCTGCTGCCGTTCATCGACATGGCTTACCAGGGTTTCGATCAGGGCATCGAACCCGACGCTACGGCGGTGCGCCTGCTGGCCGCATCGGGCGTCGAGGCGTTCGTGGTCGCCAACTCGTATTCCAAATCGTTCTCGCTGTACGGCGAGCGCGTCGGCGCACTGTCGATGATCGGCGCCGACCGTGGCGAGGCAGCGCGGTTGCTGTCCAAGATCAAGCAGACCATACGCGCCAATTACTCCAGCCCTTCGGCGCACGGCGCCGCGCTGGTGGCCGGTGTACTCGGCAGCGTCGAGTTGCGCGCGCGCTGGGAGCAGGAGCTGGGCGAGATGCGCTCGCGCATCCACGCGATGCGGGCGGGCCTGGTCGAACGGTTGGCGGCGCACGGCGCCACGCAGTTTGGCTTCATCCAGAGCCAGGCCGGCATGTTTTCCTATTCTGGCCTGAGCAAGGCCCAGGTGCGTCAGCTGCGCGACGAATACGCGATCTATGCGCTCGACAGCGGGCGTATCTGCGTGGCGGCGTTGAACCAAGCCAATCTCGATACGGTGGCTGCGGCGGTGGCTGCCGTCACGCGCTGAGTGTCCACCAAACCCATAGCCGCAAACCCACACCGTTCGCCCTGAGCGCAGGCCCAAAGGGCCGAGTCGAAGGGTGTCGCACCGTCCCTTCGACTTCGCTTCGCTCAGGGCGAACGGCAAGAGGCTAAAACCTCCGCCTTCGGGCAACCATCATCCGGATACCGAATGTTCTTTCGCAATCTCACGCTGTTCCGTTTTTCCTCCACCGTGGCCACCGATCTGACCCGTCTCGACGAGGCCTTGGTCGAGCACCGGCTACGCCCGTGCGGGCCGCTGGAAATGTTCACCAAGGGCTTCGTGCCGCCGGTCGGGCGCGGCGAGAATGAGCCGCTCACGCACACCGTCAAACAATGCACCCTGCTCACCGTCGGCGGCGAGGACAAGCTGCTGCCCGCCGCGGTGATCAACGACGAGCTGCATCGCAAGGTGCAGAAGATCGCCGAGGAAGAAGGCCGCAAGGTCGGCGGCCGCGAGCGCAAGCGGATCAAGGAGGACCTGCTGACCGAACTGCTGCCGCGCGCGTTCGTGCGCAACTCGCGCATGTCCGCCTATGTCGACAAGAAAAACGGCTGGCTGGTGCTGGACACCTCCAGCCGCAAGTCGGCCGAGAATGCATTGACCCAGGTGCGCGAGGCGCTCGGCAGCTTCCCGGCGGTACCGCTAGCGCCGGAGGAAGGCCCGCGCGTGCTGATGACCGATTGGCTGTCCAGCGGCAACCTACCGGCCGGGCTGGCCTTGGGCGACGAATGCGAACTGCGCGATCCCGCCACCGCCACCGGCGCGATCGCCCGCTGCCGTCGGCAGGATCTGGACGCCGAAGAGGTCAAGGAGCACCTGCGCAACGGCAAGCAGGTGTTCCTGCTGGGGTTGACCTTCGACGACCGCATCAGCTTCGTGCTGGGCGAGGACCTGGTCGTGCGCAAGCTGAAGTTCCTCGACGTGGTGATGGACGAGCTGGGCGACAGCCAGCAGGACGCCCAGGCCGAACTCGACGCCAGTTTCGCCCTGCTGACGCTGGAACTGGAGCGTTTGCTGGGCAAGCTGGAGGAATGGTTCGGGCTGCCGCGGCCGGCAGACGGCTGAACGAAAAATCCATTCCCGTTTCACCGCGCGCCGGGCCATACTGGGTGTCCGGCGCTCGCAGGCGGCGGATTTCCATTATCACGACGACGGCGAGGTGCACCCGGCAGCATCATGGCGCAGCATCTGGAAGGCGATTGGCTGGAACTGGCGACCGTGGGCGGCAGCATCATCAGGGTGTTGAAGGCCGCCCATCCTCGCGCGCGCCGGTTGCGCCTGACCATCACCGCCAAGGGCGCACGGGTTACTTATCCCAATGGCACGCATCCGGCGCAGGTCAGCGCATTCCTGCGTACCCACGCCGACTGGCTGGAGCAGAAGCTCGACGAGCTGAACCTGATCGTGAAGCCATTGCCGCCGCTGCGCGTGGGCTATTCGTGCACGTTTCCGCTGCGCGGCGAGCTGGCCGAGCTGGACTGGGCCGAGGGTGCCTATCCGAAGATCGAGCCGCACGAAACCGGGCTCACCCTGATGATTCCGCGCCCGCATACCCGCGCGCTGCCGATTGCGCGTGGCCTGCTCGCGTCGCACCTGGAAGCGCTGATCCGCCGTGACGTGTCGCGCTGGCTGGCCAGCTATGTGCCGCAGTTGGGCCTGGCGCCCACGGCGCTCAAGATCCGTCCGATGAAAAGCCTGTGGGGCAGCCTCGACACCCGCGACCGCATCAACCTCGACCTCGCGCTGGCGCTGGCCCCGCCGGCGGCGCTGCGCTACGTGCTGGTGCACGAACTGTGTCACCTCAAGGTACGCAACCATTCGCCGCGGTTCTGGGCGCAGGTGGAACACCTGTTTCCGGACTGGCGCGAACAACGCAACTGGCTGCGCCAGCACGGCGCCATCCTCAAGGCGGAACTCGATCGGCTGATCGACGACGTCGCGGACTGATCGCCACGGCGATGCGGCCGCGGCGTGCTTCGGTCAAGGCTTGCGGGCCTGCCGCACGTAACGCGTGCCAAGCAGCACGTCCCACAGCGGGGTGGTGAGGCCGAAGTTGCTGTCCGGGTGGTAGTGGTGCACATGGTGGGCGCCCGCCCAGCGGCGCAACCACGGGTGCTTGAAGCGCACGTGATGGATGATGAAGTGGCTCAGCCCGTAAATGATGTAGCCGAAGGTGATCGCGCCGGCCATCAGCAAAGCGAAACCGGTAGGCATGATCAGCATGAATACGCCGGCCAGCGCGAGCAGCACCACCGCCGGCAGGAAGAACGGCAGCGAGTCGTAGCCTAGCGGCTGTTCGTGATGCGTGCGGTGGCCCTGTTCGAACAGCGGGACGCGCGTGTGGAACATCCAGCGGTGGAAGAAATACTCGATGAAGCTGAAGGCGAACAGGCCCAGCCCGACGGCGAGCAGCGCAGTCCACCGGCTGCCGGCATGCAGCCGCCAGCCTTCGGCGAGCAGCAGCGTGCCCAGCGTGGCATCCACGCCGAGTTCGGCCCAGTAGTTGGTACGGGTGCTGGACATCCGCACGATCGCATCCACGGCTGAGCGTACAAAACTTTGCTTCATCGGTTGCTGCATCGTTCCGTTTTCATGCAAGGAAGCAGGGGCTGTCGCGGGTGCCGACGGGCATTCTCCCATGTTGTCACCCGCAATTCACAATGATGTGCTTCGGGCGGCTGACTCGCAGGTGACCGCTGGCGCCGTTTCAGTGGGAGAGCGCGAACCCGGTCAGGATCTGCGCGGTCTGCTCCGGCCTTTCCAGCATGGGCATGTGGTTGCAGCCATTGATCATGCTGGTACTGATCGCGCTGGCCGCGCTCAGGCCGTTGCGCAGGCTGTCCAGCGCGGAGATATTGATGATCCGGTCGTCGTGGCACCACAGCCCCAGTACCGGCATGCCCAGCAGGCCCAGCCGGTTTTGCACCGCAAGGGACTGCGACGGCACGCGCAGCTCCTCGAAGCCGCGCTGGATGAAAGTGCGGTCCTGCCGGTTGCGCCGGACCAGCACGTCGACGAAACGGCCGGGAAGATCCTGCGGCTTCTCGAACACCAGCGAGCTGGCGCGGGCAAATTCCGCGCGGTCGTCGTAGAGGAAAGGATTCGTACCGCCCAGGGCCGCGCGATCGAAAGCATTCGGCATGGTTTTCAGGCCGAAGCTGTCCAGCAGCGCCAGTTCGGCGACGTGTTCGGGATGTTCGCTGGCGTACACGCCGGCGATCGCGCCGCCCACCGAGTGGCCGGCCAGCACGAAACGCTGCAGGCGCAGCGTCTGCACGAACGCATCCAGGCGTGCGGCCTGGGCATCGACGTCGTAGCTTGCTTCCGCCACGCGCGAAGACTCGCCCCAGCCAGGCAGGTCCGGAATGATCAGGTGGAAATGCGGCGTGAGCTGTTTGGCCACGGGCAGCCACACGTTCCTGTCTGCGGCGAAACCATGCAGCAGCACGATGGTGGGGCCGTCGCCGCCTTCGTAATACGTCCAGCGGGTGTCGCCCGCCTGCACCGAATGGGTTTCCAGGTGCGCGGCCATCGCCTCGCGCTTGAAGTTCGCCTGCATCAGCCACTGCGGCGCGAACAGATAGCTGCCACCCAGCACGATCACCAGCAGCGCGATCAGCCACGCCAGGAATTTCAGCCGGCGCAACAGCATGCGTTTCCAGAGCGGGGCGGTGGTGAGGGTTGATGGCGGCATGGTGGCTTCTTGGTGGGTCGTGACGGGAATCACTCCCTCCCCCGCACAGCAGGGGAGGGTTGGGGAGGGGGGCTCCTGATCTTGGAGGAAAGATCAAAAGCCTTACCCTCTCCAAACCTCCCTCTGCGCTGCAGGGGGAGGAGCTTCAGCTACTTCGCTTTCTTGGCCTTGGCGATGATGCCTTCCACCACCTGCTGGGTCAGCGGGTGATAACCGGCCTTGGCCTTGGCATAGACCTGCTCGGCATAGGCCAGGCCGTCGGGCGTTTTCACCAGGGCCTTGTACAGCGGCGTGGTGAGGTACAACCGGCCGATCCGGGTCATGTGCTCGGCGGCGGCCGTCCAGACGTCCTTGTCGCCCGCGGCGATCGCGTGGCTGTACCAGCGCATGCCGATCTCGGCGTTCGGCGTGCCGGTGAGGTGCCAGGCGGCATCGAGCTCGTGCAGCTTGTCCAGTGGCGCCACGTCGGGCAGACGGTCGAGGAAATACATCCACTCCTGCGTGTTCCAACCCTTGGCATCGAGCTTGTCGGCGACCAGTTTGTTGGCGAGGAAATCCGCGCGCTCGCCGTCGATCGCGTTGAAGCGCGGCGAGTCGGGCAATGGCGCGTTCGTCGGCACGCCCTTGCCGTAGACCCACGCCTTGACCTCCTCCATGCTCATCTTGCCTGGGTACTTCTCGATCAGGTTCGGCTTCATGTAGTCGAGCATCTGCTCGGTGGTGATGCTGTGCCAGGCGAAGTGGCCGAAGTATCCCTTGAGGTAGGCATCGAAGTTCTCGCGGCCGAAGCGCTGCTCCAGCGTGCGCAGGAACCACGAGCCCTTGTCGTAGGCCACGTCGGACAGCGCGTCGTCGGCGCCCACGCCGCGCGGATCGGGTGCCAGCTTCTGCGCGTTGGCCGGCATCGTGCCGATGCTTTTCTGCAGCGCGCGGGCTGACAGCAACGCCTCCTCGTCGGCCAGCGGCTTGCCGTACACCGCCTCGGTGATGCGGCCCTGCACGTAGGTGGTGAAGCCCTCGTTGAGCCAGATGTCGCGCCACGCGGCGCTGGTCACCAGGTTGCCCGACCACGAATGCGCCAGCTCGTGCGAGACCAGTGAGACGAGGCTCTTGTCGCCCACCAGCACGGTCGGCGTGGCGAACGTCATGTTCGGGTTTTCCATGCCGCCGAACGGGAACGACGGCGGCAGCACCAGGATGTCGTAGCGGCCCCACGCGTACGGGCCGTACAACTGCTCGGTGGTGGCGATCAGCTTCTCGGTGTCCTCGAATTCGTGCGCGGCCTTGTCGACGATGGACGGCTCCGCATAGACGGCCGAGCGCGGCCCGGTTTCCTTCACCGCGATGTCGCCGGCGCTGATCGCCAGGAGGTAGGAGGGAATCGGGTGCGGCTGATCGAACGTGAAGTCGCCGTTCAATGGATGCTTCGCGTCGTTGATCGCGCTCATCACCACGCGCACGTCCTTCGGCGCGCTGACGTGCGCGTCGTAGGTGAAACGTATGGCCGGCGAATCCTGCAGTGGTACCCACGAGCGCGCATGGATCGACTCGGACTGCGAGAACATGAAAGGCAGTTTCTTGTCGGCCGTCTGCGCCGGGGTCAGCCATTGCAGCCCGGAGGCGGCGGGCGAGGTGGTGTAGACGATGCGCACCTGCGCCGGATGCTTCGGCGTGGCGATGGTCAGTTTGCTGCCGAGCTGCTTGTCGCGTGGCGCCATGGCGTATTTCAGCGGCGTCGCCTTGCCGTTGGCAGCCAGCGCCTCGACCTTGGCGATCTTCAGGTCACGCGTATCCAGCACCAGCGACTGCGCCTTGGGATTTTTCCAATCCAGTTTCAGCGTGGCCTGACCATCGAGCTGCCGCTGCGGGAAGTCGATCCTGAGGTCCAGATCCAGATGTGTCACGCGCACCTGGTCGGGCTGCGCGTAGGAATTCGGATCGTTGGCTTGGGCGGCCAACGGAAGCATCAGGCTGCCGAAGGCGAGGGCGGGGAGCAGGCGCATGGAGGACTCTCGGGCCGGAAAACCCCGAGTATGCCATCGCCGCCACTGCCGCCGCCCGTGGCGAAAGCCCCGGGTCAGGGCAGTTCGCGCGTCGAATGCGGATCGATCGAATACGGATGCGTCGTGGCGAGAAAGCCCGGCTGTGCCTCGACCCGCGCGATCCATGCGCGAAGCTGCGGATAGGGCTCCAGCGACAGGCCGGCCTCCTCCGTGCGACTGGCGTAGGCGAAGATCGCCATGTCGGCGATGCTGTAGCGGTCGCCGGCAATGAAGGGCCGTGTCGCCAGTTCGCTTTCCAGGATACCCAGCGATCGCACGGCGGCGCTTCGCTTCCCTTCGATCATGTCGGCCGAGCGACGCGCCAGCTTGCCGGTCATCGTCCAGTGCCGCAGCGAGCCGATCACCGACTCCACCCGCTCCTGCTCGAAATGCAGCCACTGCTGCACTTTCGCGCGTTCGAACGGGTCGGCCGGCAGATACGGCGTCCCGTCGGCGAGATAGGTGAGGATCGCGTTCGATTCGGCCAGCACGCGGCCGTCCTCCAACTGGATCGCCGGCACCGTGCCGGTCGGATTGATGCGCCGGTACTCCGCGCTCTGGCCCTCGCCTTCGAAGATGCTGACCGGCACGGTGCGATACGGCCGGCCGAGGTGGCTCAGCAGCAGGCGTACTTTCCATGCGTTCTGCGAGGGCAGGTAGTCGAATAACGTCAGCATGGCGCGCATTTCTCTGGAGTGGATGCGCCCACTTTGAACGCAACCGCCACCCCGAACCATCCGATTCTTGCGGCCGACCTTCCTGTCAGGCGTGCCAGTCGGCCAGGCGGTCGGTAGCCTGCACCAGTTGGTCGACGATCGCCGGGTCCGCCGCGCTGTGGCCGGACAGCACCACGTGCAGGTCCGCCTCCGGCCATGCCTGGCTGAGCTCCCACGCGCTGCGTACCGGGCAGATGATGTCGTAGCGGCCATGCACGATGGTGGCCGGGATGTGGCGGATGCGGTCGATGCCGTGCAATAACTGATTCGGTTCCAGAAAGATCGCGTGGCGGAAATAATGCGCTTCCATCACCGCCAGGCTGACTGCCTTGTGCGGGTCCTCGAAGTCGCCGCCACCGTCGGGATCGTGCAGCAGCGTGGTGCTGCCCCCTTCCCATGCGCTCCACGCTTTCGCGGCGGCGAGGCGCACCGCTTCGTCGTCGCTGGTCAGGCGGCGCCAGTAGGCGTCCAGCATGGAGCCGCGTTCCTCCGCCGGAATGAAGTCGAGAAAGCGCGCCCAGCGCTCAGGAAAAATCTGCGAAGCGCCGCCGTCGACTTCGTTGAACCAGCGCAATTCCTCCGGGCGGCCGAGAAAGATGCCGCGCAACACCAGGGCCAGCACGCGTTCGGGATGCGTTTGCGCGTAGGCCAGCGCCAGCGTTGAGCCCCATGAGCCGCCGAACACCACCCAGCGTTCAATGCCGAGCTGTTCGCGGATCGCCTCGATGTCGGCGACCAGGTGCCAGGTGGTGTTGTCGGTGAGTTCGGCGAACGGCGTGGACCGGCCGGCGCCGCGCTGATCGAACAGCACGATGCGATAGCGCGCCGGATCGAAGAAACGCCGGTGGTAGGTGGCCAGGCCGGCACCCGGGCCGCCATGCAGGAACACCACGGGCAGGCCGTCGGGGTTGCCGCATTCCTCCACGTGCAGCGTGTGCAGCGGATCGACCGCGAGGCGATGGGTCTGGTACGGCTCGATCTCGGGATACATCTGGCGCATGGGAGGCTCCATAAAGCGGTGGTCAGCCTGCGTCGAACTGCAACGCGGCGGTGAGATCGCCGGGTGGCGGTCCGCCGGCGGCGATCATGGCGGCATCGCGCAGCTTGAGTCCGGGCAGCTGCTGCAGGTCGAAGCGACGGGTGAGGAAACGCAGGATCGATCCGGTGTCGTAGATCGTGTGATCAACGAAACCCTTCCTCGCGAACGGCGACACGATCACGGCGGGAATGCGCGAGCCGGGTCCCCAGCGGTCGCCCTTGGGTGGCGCCACGTGGTCCCACCAACCGCCGTTCTCGTCCACCGTGATCACCACCAGCATGTGCGGCCATTGCGGGCTCTTCTGCAAAGCCTCGACCACCTGCGCCAGGTGTTCGTCGCCCGCGGCCACGCTGGCGTAACCCGCGTGCATGTTGAGATCGCCCTGCGGCTTGTAGAACGACACCGGCGGCAGCGTGCCGGCCTCGATCGCGGCGATGAAATGATTGCTGTCGGCGCGACTGCCGGTGCCCGCATCGCGCAGGTGCTGCTGCCGCGCCGCCGTGCCCGGCGCAAACTGGCGGAAGTAATTGAACGGGTGGTGATGGACCTGGAAATTCGGCACTTCCGGAAACACGTGGTGATCGCCATCGCCGTGACCTTCCAGCGCGAGTTGCCAGCCGCCGGCATACCACGCCCAGTCGATGCCGGCCTGCGACAGCACGTCGCCGATGGTCAGGTGCGCCTGCGGCGGTAGCGTGGTGGGGCTGGTGACGTCGGCGCGCAGGGGATCGCGCTTGTCGTGGGTGAAAGCCGGCGCGTAGGCCGGGCCCATCGTGTTGACCGCCCAGAAATCGGGCGTCAGCGCATCGGGCACGGCGAATTTCGCGCGCCCCTGCATGGCGCTGGCCGGCGAATCGTCGGCCAGTTTCGGGCGAATGCCGGCCGGGCCATCGTCCAGCACGGCGATCTGGATCTTGGCCGGGCTGCGGTCGGCGTCCGGATAGAACGGCGGCTGTGCCGCGGCGAGGTATTGATGGTTGAGGAACGAACCGCCGAACGCGCCCATGAAGAAGTTGTCGCACAAGGTGTATTGCTGCGCGAGCTGCCACAAGCGCAGGTTCGTTGCGCCGTCGGCGTAATGGCCCATCACCATCGCGCCGGTGTTTCCCCAGGCGACGAAACCATCGTTGCGGCCGCCGTTGATCTGCAGCTGGTTCTCGTAGAAGCGGTGTACCAGGTCGCGGGTGATCACGCCGTGCGGTAGCGGCGCGCCATCGGGCGTGCGCAACGCGAACGGCTGGTTCGGCAGGCCGCTGATCGCATCCTCGTCGATCTGGTAGTGCCTACCGTCGACGGTTTGCGCATGCGGCGCGAGGCCGCCCCATATCGGCGGCAAGGTGGTGAACGTATCGCCGTTGCGATCGCGCTGCCGGTATTCGGGCGCATCGAGATTTTTCAGCGGATGCGCCAGCCCGGGGAAGTGCGCGAACAGGTTGTTGAAGCTGCGGTTCTCCGCATACAGCACGACGACCTGCTGGATATGCTGGCGCAACAATGCATCGAGCGCTGCGGCGTCCTGCGTGCCGTCTGGGGTCGGGCGACCGCCATCGAGCGGTGTGCAGGCGCCCAGGGTGAGCGCGGCACTGGCCATCGCGATGCCGCCAAGAAGGCGGCGGCGTTCCGGATTGAGCGGCGCATCGTCGGGTGGTGCGGCGGGCTTGTCGGGGGGCTGGTGGGTCATGGCATCGATCAATGAAGGGGAGCGGGGTGCCGCTTCGCGCAGAGCGTGCGCCGTACCGTGTCGCGCGCGCTCATCGGGCCCGATGATAGGGCGAATGAAAGCCGGGCTGCGGCAGTCGCAGCGTCCGGCACACAGCTTGCCCCGCGGACGTGACGTTCAATCGCGCGACATGGCGACGGCCGCATTCCACATGGCCCGGGTCAGCGGCCGGTGTTCATGCGGCGTCTGCAGCACGATCAGCGTGGTGGTGCTGTTGCTGGCGCCGGTTTTCAGCAAGCGGTCGAGCACGGATTCGAGATGGCTGATCGACATCGCCACCACGTGCAGCAGGGCCGAGTCCTCGCCGGCCAGGCGTCGGCATTCGAGCACCTCGGGAATGTCTTCCACCAGCGCGCCGATGCGCGCGCAGGTGATGCCGTCGCAGCGCAATCGCACCATCGCGCTGATGCCGTAGCCCAGCCGTTTGGGATTGATGGTGGCTCGGTAGCCGCTGATCACGCCGGCTTCTTCCAGCCGCTTCACCCGTTCGGCCACTGCCGGTGCGGACAGTCGCACCTTGCGGCCGAGCTCGGCATAACCCAGGCGCGCGTCGCGCTGCAGTGCCTCCAGCAACTGCCAGTCCTTGCCATCCAGTTCGGGCTTCGCATCCAGCGCTTTCGATTCCAAGGCAGGCTCACTCGTGAAGGGCTTCGATCGTTGGCGAAGCATCATGAAAACGATGCGATGCATTATTCCCCGGCGCCACCGGCAAGACTAGGATGCGTGCCTCCCCATTCTGGAATCCGTCCCCATGGATACCGTTGATCGTCTCGATGCCCGCGCCCTGCTCGCCATCGCGATTGCCCTGCTCACCTGGTCGTCGGCGTACGCCGCGATCGCCTACGCGTTGCCGGCGTTCGCTCCCGGCGAGGTAGCGCTGGCGCGGTTGTTGATCGGTTCGCTGTGCTTTGCCGTGCTGTTGCTGGTGAAGCGCGTGCCGTTGCCGGCGCGGCGCGATTGGCCGCAGCTGGCGCTGCTCGGCGTGCTTGGCCTCACCGTGTATCACCTGTGCCTGAACTATGCGGAGACGCGGATCGCCAGCGGCACGGCGTCGATCCTGATCTCGCTTGTGCCGGCGGCCACGGCGGCGGTGTCGGCGTTCTGGCTGGGCGAGCGGCTGAGGCTGCGTACCTGGATCGGGTTGGCGGTAGCGCTGGTCGGCACCGTGCTGGTGGTGCTGGCCAGCGGCCAGCGGGTGGAGGTGGATCCGAAAGCGTTGCTGGTGCTGGTCTGCGTGATCGTCTCGGCGATCTTCTTCGTGGGCCAGAAGGCCTTGTTCGCGCGTAACAGCATGCTCGGCGTCACCGCGTTCGCCTTCTTCGCCGGCACGCTCGCCGCGGTTCCGTTCGGCTTGCATCTGCCGCAGGCGCTGGCCACGGCCAGCATGCCGCGCATCGGCGCGCTGCTGTGGCTGGGCATCGCGCCGACCTTCATCGGTTACCTGGCCTGGAACATGGCGGTGAATCGCGCGTCGGCATCGCGGGTCAGCAGCTTCATCTATCTCTCGCCGCCAATCGCGCTGCTGATCGGCTGGCTGTGGCTGCACGAGGTGCCGAACGCGCTGATCCTGGTTGGCGGTGCAATCACGGTCGGCGGCGTGGTGCTGGCGAATGCACGTCGCCGGCCCGCACCTGCGACGGTCACCTCGGTGGCGCAGGCTGCCGCATGCGAACGATGCTGAAGGCGGCGCAATGAACAGCCCGGTCGACCTGCAGCAGAGTGCCGCGCTGCTGGACCAGGCGTGGCGTTCGACGCTGCTCGCGCGCATTGGCAATGCCAACCTCAAGCTGCTGCGCATGGATGCGCAGCCCTATCCGGCCGAGGTGCACGCTTACGCGGAATGCCTGCTCGTGCTCGATGGCGAATTGCGCCTGGAGGTTGCCGGACAGCCAGTGACGGTCGGCGCGGGCGAACTCTATCGGGTGCCTGCGGGCGTGCCGCACGCCGTGGCGCCAGGCAGCAAGGGCACGTTGCTGATCCTCGACGCCTGAGCGGGCGTCGCCGTTCTTCGGTCCGTCGCAGCCGGGCTTCGACGCGTATCGGACCGATCAGTCGGCCGGCAGGCCGGTGATGCCGAAGTCGACCACGATCGCGCCGGGATCGCGCTGGCGATAGCTGACCGTGAGATGGTCGCCGAGCCGCTCGCGCAGCTGGGCGATCAGCGGCAGCGGATCGTGGTCGTTGACGAAGCGCATCGTCTCGCCCGAACGCAACACGCCGATCGCGCCAAAAATCGCCGAGTGGCGGAAGCGTCGCGCCACGCCGCGTGCGTCAAACGTGTGGACGTTGGGTTCGATGATGGTTTCGGCGGACATGATGCGAGCTCGTAGGGAAGGGAATCCCAACATACGCCGACGTCGACGCTGCCCCACTGACCTGGATCAGCCGACCGTCATCCGCCGGTGGACGGCTACAGCTTGTACGCGCGGTGGATCGCCACGATGCCGTTGCTGAGGTTGCGCACCTCGACTCGGCCGAAACCGGCGCGTTCCATCATGCCCTTCAGGGTTTGCTGGTCCGGGTGCTTGCGGATCGACTCGGCGAGGTACTGGTAGCTGTCGGCGTCGCCGGCGAACAGCTGGCCGAGCCTGGGCAGGATCTTGAATGAGTGGAAGTCGTACAGCTTGCCGAACGTCTCGCTTTGCACTTTCGAGAATTCCAGCACCAGCAGGCGTCCGCCGGGCTTGAGCACGCGGCAGATGTCGGCCAGCGCCTTGTCCTTGTCGGTGACGTTGCGCAGCCCGAAGGCCATGGTCACCGCGTCGAACGAGTTGTCCGGGAACGGCAGCGCCTCGGCGTTGAGCTGGGCCCAGCGCAGGCCTGCGACCAGGCCGCGGTCGGTCATGCGATCGCGGCCGACGCCGAGCATCGCCGCGTTGATGTCGCCAACCACTACCTCCCCCTCGTCGCCCACGACGGGGCGGAGCAGCGCGGCGATGTCGCCGGTGCCGCCGGCCAGGTCCAGCACGCGGTCACCGCGGCGCACACCGCTCACGGCGACAAAGTGGCGCTTCCACAAGCGATGCACGCCGAACGACATCAGATCGTTCATCAGGTCGTAGCTGCGCGCGACCGAGGTGAATACCTGGCCGACCAGCTTCTGCTTGTCACCGACCGGCACGTCGCGAAAACCGAAGTGCGTGGTCGAGTGCGGCGTGGTCTTGGGGGATTGTTCGCTCATGCTTGCATGCTACCGGATGGCTGGCCGTGTTCCGGCCAGCGTGGCTTCAGAGGGGAAGATCGGTTTGCCGCGGTTCTTCGGCGTCGTCAGCATCGGTCGTGTGCGCATGCACCTGATGCTCGGCATCGACATGGCGCTGGTGCAGGTCCGCGCTCGAGGCATCCGAAGGAAGCTGATCGCCGCTGCGGCGGGTCGGCACGGCCAGCGACCCGGCGGTGTTCACGGGCACGTCGTCATTCGATGCTTCAGCCGGCGCCGATCCCTTCTCGCCACCGGGCGTGATCTTCAGAATCGAATGGCGCACCTCGCGGGAAAGGATCACCCGCGCATCGCGCACCATGCCTTCCAGCGCGCTGTCGTAGTCGAGCTTGCCGGCGTCGTCGGTCCATACGATGCGCCGCTCGCGCAATTTCTGGATGAAGCCGCGGAACAGCGCCTTGTCGAAGAACTCCGGCGCGGACAGTTCGTTGAGCAGGCTCAACCGTTGCGCCGTGAGCGTGCAGGCGTTCTCGAGCTCCGCGCCGGTCATCGTGTGCGGGCCGTTCTTGGCCAGCGCGGCGATGGTGATGTAGTAGCGCTCGAACGCCTGGATCAGGCTGCGCGCGATGACCTTGAGCTGGAACGCGCTGTCTTCCTGGCCGGCGCTGCGCTCCAGCGTGCGGCCCTCGTTGACCGATTCGAGCAGGCCGCGGCGCACGAAAAAGTCGATGGTTGCCTGCAACTGCTCGCCAAAGCCCTCGCCATCCCACGGCAGGAACAGTTCGCCCTGGATGAACGGATAGATGATGCGGCCCAGCCGCAGCACCGAGCTGCGCGACATGCGCCGGTTGTTGAGGAAACAGCAGGCAACCCAGGCGGCAGTGGCGGTCAGGTGCAGCACGTTGTTGCGGAAGTAGCTCAGCAGCACCGCCTGTTCGCTGGTCACGGTGAGCACGTCGCCGAGCGGATGCTGCACGCGCTGGATCCAGCCCATCTGCTCGCCGTAGGCGATGATCGCTGGCGGGTTCATCGCGGTCAGCGTGACGCGATCGGAGTACGGCAGTTCTTCCAGCAGCGCCTTGCTCAGGTCGAGCTGGGTCAGCAGGTCGCTCTCCGCCATCGCGTGCTTGGGCGTGGCCAGCAAGGCCAGCGCCAGCAGGTTGATCGGATTGACGTCGGCGGCGCGGTTGATGTTGATCTGGATCTGTTCGGACAGGCGGTCGGTCACGCCGTTGAGCCACTCCGGCTTGGCATCCGGATCGGCACCGGCTGCGCGCCAGTCGGTGCTGGCCGCATCGAGCAGTGGAGTGAGCGCGATCGGTTCGCCAAAATTCAGTGCGACATGGCCGTAACGCTGGCGCAGCACTTTCAGTCCGCGCAGCAAGCCGAGCAGGGATTCCTTTTCCTTGGGTTGGCCGCTGAGCTCGCCCGCGTACGACTTGCCCTCCATCAGCTTCTCGTAACCGATGTAGACCGGCTGAAACAGCACCGGCCGGCGTGGCGCGCGCAGGAACGCGCGCACCGTCATCGCCAGCATGCCGGCGCGTGGCGCCAGCAGGCGGCCGGTGCGCGAGCGGCCGCCTTCGATGAAGTACTCGATCGGCACGCCGCGGTCGATCAGCTGGGCCAGGTATTCGTTGAACACCACCGAGTACAGCGCGTTGCCCTTGAAGCTGCGGCGCAGGAAGAACGCGCCGCCGCGGCGCAGGATCGGCCCGATGACCGGCAGATTGAGGTTCACGCCCGCGGCGATGTGCGGCACCACCACGCCGGACACATGCAGCTGGTAGCTCATCAGCAGGTAATCGGCATGGCTGCGATGGCATGGCACGTAGACCACTTCATGGCCGGGCGCGGCGGCGCGCGCCTTGTCGAAGTGATGCATCGCGATGCCGTCGTACAGCTTGTTCCAGAAATTCGCCAGCAGGAACGAGACCGAACGCACCACCGGATGCGAGTAGTCGGCGGCAATCTCCAGCACCAGCTTGTGCGCCTTGCGCCAGGCCTTGGCATGACTGATCTTTTCCTTGGCCGCGCTGGCGGCGATCGCGTCGCGCACCGGTTCGGCGTTCAGCACGGCGTCGACGACGGTGCGCCGATGCGATAGATCCGGTCCGATCACCGCGGCGCGGATGCGATGGAAATGGGTGCGCAGGACCCGGGCGATCTTGCGGGTGAAGCGCTCGGGCGCGATCTCGCCGGATTCGGCCAGCACGCTGCGCAACGACACCGGCGCGGAGAAATGCACCACGGTGTCGCGCCCGTTCAACAGCAATGCCAGCAGCCGGCGGAAGCGGCCGACCATGACCCAGTTTTCCGAGAACAGCACGCGGAACCAGCCCGTATCCCGGCTCGGCGCGCGGCCGACGTAGATCGACACCGGCACGATCTGGATGTCGCGCTCGGGCATGCCTTCCAGCGAGCGCACCAGCTGCCGCAGCGGCTCGTTCGGCGCGCGCTTGCGGTTGCGGCCGAGCAGCCGGCCGTCGCGTCGCGCCAAGGCAAACACCGAACGGCGCCGGCGCGTGCCGGCCAGCGGCCGCATCGGATTGGGCAGCCCCGCTTCGCGGCAGGCGCGCTGCAGGATCAACGCATCGGAAAAGCCGTCGCGCTCGATCACGTAGCAGACCGGCACGCCGGCCTGCAGCAAGGTGGCCGGCTCCGCCGGATCGCGGCGGATGCGCACCCAAGGCTGCAGCAGCTGGCCGGCCAGGTTGAACCACCAGGGCGCGTGCGCATGGGTGGTGGGATCTGCGGTGGGGGTCGTTTGCATCCGCCTATTCTAACGGTTGCGCCGTTCAGTCCCTGGTGACCGAAGCGCTGGCGCTGCCGGCGGCTGCCGGCTGGCTCGCCTGCGCGTGGGCCTTGCGCGCGTTGTCCAGCATGTCTTCGCTGTACCAGCGACCGTCCTGCTGCACCAGCTTCGACTCCGTCGACAGCGGCTTGCCCAGCAAGCTGTAGTCGACTTTCACCACCGCGTGGCCATTGCTGTTGGATACCGGAGTGAGCTTGATCGAGTTCAGCGTGTCGTCCACCGACAGGCCGTAGATGGCGAGCACCTGCTTGAGCCCGGTGTAGCCGGCCGCGTACTTGCCCATCGCGGCGTCGAAATCCATGGTGCGCAGCTGCTCCGGCGTCTTGAGATCCAGCTTGCGCGCCGTCGTCACCGCTACGCCTACCGCTTGCCTGGCCTTGGCCTCGTCGAACCATGGCGTCTGCTGCGCCCAGGGTGCGAGCACGTCGATCACGCTGTTGGCCTGTGTCTTCTGCGCATCGCTGAGGGTCTTGCTTTGCGCGACGCCGCTTTTCAGCAGTGCTTCGCCCACGCTGATCAGCACCGGCAGCTGGTCCTTGTACTGCTGCTGCATGCTGACCAGCTTCGGCTGCAGCTCGGCGTAGAGCTTGGCTTCGGCGTCCGGCTCGGTGAGCTTCTGCATCGTCTCGTTGAATTTGGCGCGATCCTCGGCGGTGATCGGTTGCGGATCCTGCTGGTGGCGACTCCAGTCCGCGCGCAGGTTGGCGTAGTCGGCCGGTGGCAGCGCGTGTTTCCACAAGCCGTTGAAATCACCTGCCTTGAGCAGATCGACCGAAGCCTGCAGCGCGGCCTCCGGCGTGCTGCCGCCTGGCTGGGCGGCCTCTTCCTTGCCATGGCAGGCGCCCAGCAACAGCGCAGCCAGCAGCGGCAGCAGGAGATAACGCGGAGAGGCAGGGCGCATGGAAATTCTCGCAGTGATGGGCGGCATGGCGACGACGTCGCGCGGGCGTGATCACGCAGGGTAAGCGGCGCGATGGCCGGGAAACAAGGGCGTCGGATTCGTGCGCCCTGAAAAAGAAAACCCCGCGGGCCGGAGGCCTCACGGGGAAATCCGGCGGAGCCGGAAGGGAAATGGCCTTGCCTGCAAAAAAGGTCGGTCAGCAGGGGTTGGCAGGGGAAATATTACTTGTCCGTTAAAATTAAGGCAATACTTTTCTTGTATCACATAATTCTTTGATTTATAAGAATTATCAGTAACGAAGCGCGTCGACCTTTTGTTGGTGCCGGTGTTCGGGCGATGCGCGCCAGTCGTTGCCGAACAACGCCGGCTCCCACGAGCCGTAGGTAGCGTTCGGCAGCACGAACCAGCGCGTGCCGATCCAGCCCAGGTAGGGCGCCATCGCCTTGCGCCGGCCGTCGAGCGTATTGGCATTCACGCTCACGAAATCGCCGATCTGGTCGCCGAACTGCATCAGCACGCGATACGTGCGGGCCACTTGCTGGCGTCGGCAACCTTTCTCGGTACCCACCTGCTCGCAACCCTCGACGAACGTGCCCAGGCCGAGGAACGCCTCCGGCCCCGACACCGGCAGGCCAGCCTTGCGCAGGTTCGACAGGGTCACCTGGTCCAGGTCCTTCGCACGGTTGGAAATGTAGATCACCGCAACGCCATGGCTGGCGGCAAACCGGGTGAACTCGACGGCGCCCGGCAACGCGCGGGCCTGTTCTTCCTTGCACCACGCCGCCCAGTCGGCCTCGTTGAACTCGCCGCCGCTGCGCACCAGCCGGGCCTGGTAGGGCGAGTTGTCCAGCACGGTTTCATCGACGTCCAGCACTACGGCAGGCTTGAGATGTTCGCCCGACACCGGGCGATCGTCGGCGGCCAGCGCGTTCCAGTGGCGATCCTTCAGCGCGGCAAGCAGGCGCGACTGCGCGTCCCGATAGGTCTGCAGGTAGATCAGGTCATGTTCGATCGCCGTCTGGGTCCAGGCCACGGCGTTGAGGTTGTCGTTCGCGGCCACCGGCGCCGGGGCCGCGGGGAAAACCGGCGGCGCAACCGCGGGCCGCGAAGGTGCGGCGGCACAACCGGTCAGCAGGGCGAGCGCGAGCAAGGCCGCGGGGGAGCGCAATGACATGCAGGGATCCTTTGAGCGAAAGGGCGAAACGATGAACGCAGTTTACGACAGCCATGTGGCAGGGCTGGCAGCCATCGCGTGCTGCTGACAGACTGCGGCTTCCACCCCACGGTTTCGCCCGCATGGATTCTCTTTTGCCCGCTTCGAGCAGGCCTTCGTCCGCCGTACGCCATGCAAGCTACGTGCTGGCCGCGCTGGCCCTGATAGCGGTCTTGGCCGTCCATCTGCTGTCGGCCTTGCTGGCCGGCCTGCTGGTCTATGAGCTGGTTCGGGCGATGACGCCTCTGCTGGGCCGGCGCATTTCCGGCGATCGCGCGCGGGTGGTGGTGGTGGCGGTGCTGGGCGCGATCGTGGTGGGCTTGCTGATCCTGCTGATCCTCGGCGCCATCAGCCTTTTCCACAACGAAATCGGCAACCCCGAACTGCTGTGGCAGCAGCAGCTGATGCCGCTGGTGGAAAAGGCGCGCCAGCAACTGCCGCCTATGCTGGTCAACAACCTGCCCGACAGCGTCGAGGACCTGCGGGTGGGCGCCGCTGAACTGATGCGCAAGCATGCCGGCACGCTGCAGCTTGCCGGCAAGGAGGCCGTGCGCGGTTTCGTGCACGTCATCATCGGCCTGATCCTTGGAGCCATCATCGCGCTCAGCCGCGCGCGCCCGGCACATCAGGTCGGTCCGCTCGCCGCGGCGCTGGGCATGCGCTGCCAGCACCTGGCTGTTGCGTTCCACAACATCGTTTTCGCCCAGATCAAGATCTCGCTGATCAATACGGTGTTCACAGCGCTCTTCCTGCTCATGCTGCTGCCGCTACTGGGCATTCACGTGCCGCTGGCCAAGACTTTGGTGGTGGCGACCTTTGTATTCGGTCTGCTGCCGGTGATTGGCAACCTGATTTCCAACACGGCCATCGCCGTGGCCGGCCTGTCGGTGTCGCTCGGCGTAGGCATCGCCGCGCTGGTGTTCCTGATCCTCATCCACAAGCTGGAATATTTTCTCAACGCCCGCATCGTCGGCACGCAAATACGCGCCCGCGCCTGGGAGCTGCTGGTTGCGATGTTGCTGATGGAGGCCGCCTTCGGCCTGCCCGGCGTGATCGCCGCGCCGATTTACTACGCTTATCTGAAAAGCGAACTGGAAGCGGAGCGGCTGCTGTAGAGGCGCAGGTCGCGCAACCGCCGGGCCACGCGTCGATTGGTCGCGCGGCCGGCGCAGGCTTGCGCCGCCCTGGTTCGTATGGTGCACTCGGGCACCAGCGTTGGTTGATCCAGGCCATCCCGAAGGGCAAATATCCGACATGCGTCTGCGCCATATCGAGCTGTTTCATGCCGTGCTTACCACCGGCAGCCTCACCGGCGCGGCGGATCTCCTCAACGTCTCGCAGCCGGCGGCCAGCAAGGCGCTGCAGCACGCTGAAACGCAACTTGGCTTTGCCTTGTTCTGCCGCGTGCGCGGTCGGTTGCAGCCGACGCCGGAAGCCCTGCTGCTGCGCAACCGCGTCGAGAAAATCATCCAGGACCTGCACGACCTGCAGCGGCTCACGGCCAATATCGGCCGTCCTGAAAGCGACACCTTGCGGGTGACCTGCACGCCCACGCTGGCGCATGCGCTGGTGCCCGACGCGACCACGCTGTTGCGCAGCAAGTTTCCACGCACCACAGCCGAACTGTTTACCCAGCACTCGGCGGAAATGTGCGAGTCGCTGATGCTGCACGAGGCGGATATCGGCCTCACGCTGCAGTCCGCCAGTCACCAGGGGCTGCGACAGGAGCCCCTGTGCCACGGCCATATCATGGTCATCGCTCCGCCCGGCTGGTGGTCAGCCGAAGAGCTGGCGCAGCCGTTGCCGGTCGCCGCGCTGGCCGGCCAGCCAATGGTCGGCATCGCGATGCAGGATGCGCTGGGCCGCATGCTGCAAAGTCACCTGACCCAAGTGATCCCCCCGCCGCAGACTTCGGTCTGGGTGCAGACCTACCAGCTGGCCTACTCGCTGGTCGCGCAAGGCGCCGGCCTGGCCCTGGTCGATCCGTTCACCGCAACGCGCGGCGGTGGCGAAACCGTGCAGACACGTCCGCTGAAGCTGCAGCTGGACATCGTGCTTTATGCGGTCTACCGGCAGGACAGCCCGCTGAACCCGTTGCAGAGGCATTTCCTCGATCTGGTGCGTCAGCTGGCCCAGCAGATGCTGGCGACGGCCTGAAGGCCGGCCGGAACCAGATCAGCGCCCGGCGCATGGGTCCGCACGGCGGCTGCGCGTCCACAACCCCAAGTTATGCAAAGTACCGGTCTTTTCATTGGTGGCGCCCGCGCGACTGTGACTATCCTCGAACGGGGCTGCGAGGGTGAGCGAATGTACGAACGGAACGCACCGAGAGCATGTGCGGGTCACTCCGCAAGACCCTACCGTGCCGCGTCATCGAAGGGGGCTTCGAGATGATCTGCAGGCGAACATTCGTCGACGGACAAAGCCATGCGGTCGCTTTGATCCACGCCGATATTGCGGCAACACACTTTGGGGAAATGCCATGAACAAGCGTCCCGGCCAGATCACTCTGACCTTGCTGGCTGCTGCCGTACTGCTTGCGCTCGCCCACACCGCCGCGGCGCAGAACGCGGATCCGGCCGCTTCGGCCGAGCCGCCTGCCCAGACCCCGGCCGAAACGCCGACCAAGGTGAAAAACCTAGGTCCCGTGGTCGTCACCGGCACGCGTGCCGGCAACCGCACGGAAAGCTCGTCGCTGACGCCGATCGACGTGATCTCCGCCGATGTGCTGAAGCAGACCGGCACGATCGATCTGGCCCAGGCGCTCGAGCGCGCCATTCCATCATTGAATTTCCCGTTTGCGCCCGCTTCGGACACGTTCGCGTTCCAGCGGCCCTTCGAATTGCGCGGCCTGTCGCCGGACCAGGTGCTGGTGCTGGTGGACGGCAAGCGCTGGCATCCCGGCGCGCTGGTGTTGAGCCTGGGCCAGATCGGCCAGGGTTCGCAGGGCATCGATCTCAACACGATCCCGCTGTCCGCCATTGATCACATCGAAGTGATGCGTGACGGCGCCTCCGCCCAGTACGGTTCGGATGCGCTTTCCGGGGTGGTCAACATCATCCTGAAAAAAGGCGCCAAGGGCGGCGACATCCAGGTCTCCGGTGGCCAGTATTCCGCCGGCGATGGCCGGCAATGGCAGGGCGCGGCCAATTTCGGCGTGCCCCTCGGCGGCGACAAGGGCTGGCTGCGTCTCACCGCGGAAGACAGCAACCAGAGCCCCAGCAACCGTGCCGGCGTGGACCGCCGGCCGGGCGTGAGCCAGCTGGGCGTGAAATTCCACTACGGCACCGTGGCGTTCAAAAACAAGAACCTGTTTCTCAACACGCAATACGACATCACTCCCGGCGTGCAGTTCTATGCGTTCGGACATTTCGGGCGCCGCATCGGCGAGCCGAGAGGGTTCTTCCGCTACGGCACCAACACGCCATACCCACGCAATCCGTTGATCGGGCTGGTCTACCCCGAGGGCTTCCTGCCGCGGGAGCATGGCGATTCGACGGACCGCTCGCTGGTCGCCGGCCTGCGCGGCGTCGTCAATGGCTGGCATTGGGACCTGAGCGGCAACTACGGCAACAACCGCGTGTCGTACAGCACGCAAAACTCCATCAACTTCGCCATGCTGAACGATTTCGGCAGCAGCCCGACCAGCTTTCACGACGGCATCCTGTCGGCTTCGCAACAGACCGTCGATCTGGACATCTCCAAGGAGATCGGAACCGGTTGGCTGACCAATCCATTGACGCTTTCGTTCGGCGCGCAATGGCTGCGGCAAAGCTACGAGGTGCGCTCGGGTGACCCGGGCTCCTATTACGTCGGCACGTCCGGCGTCAGCGGCGGCGCCCAGGGTTTTGCCGGCTGGGGGCCGCAGGATGAAATCTCGGTGGCCAGGCACGATATGGCCGAATATGTGCAGCTCGAAGGAAATCTCACGGACAGGCTGAGTTTTTCGGCGGCCGCGCGCCATGAGGATTATTCCGACTTCGGTACCACTACTTCCGCGGCGCTGTCGGGTCGCTTCGACTTCACTGACTCGTTTGCGTTGCGTGGCAGCGCATCCACCGGTTTCCGCGCGCCCGGACTGGGCCAGCAGCATTACTCCGAAACCACGTCGGCGGCAGTCGGCCCCGGCAACTCGCTGGGCCTGCCGCCGGGCATCTACCTGCGCGGACTGGTCCCGGTGGACAATCCGATTGCCCGACTGCTCGGCAGCGAACCGCTGAAAGCGGAAAAATCCCGCAACTTCACCTTTGGTGCCGTGTGGAATCCCACCAACGAGTGGAGCGTCTCCGCCGACGCCTATCAGATCACCGTCCGTGACCGCATCGCCTTGTCGAGCTCGCTGTCGCTGTCCACCCCGGAAGTGATCGCCTACCTGGCCGCCAACGGCATCACCAACCTGCAATACCGCGGCCTCGCGTACTTCACCAACGCGGGCACCGTCAAGACTCAAGGCATCGATCTGGTCACCAGCTATCGCACGAATGTCGGTGACAGCGGCACGCTGTCATCCACGCTCAGCTACGGTTACCACAAGAACAAAGTCACCGACGTCAAGCCGAACCCGCCCGTGCTCGACTCGCTGGGCCTGCTGTTCCAGCGCCTCAACCGCAGCGCCATCAAGGGCCTGCTCGCCGACACGGCGCCGCGCAGCAAGCTGATCCTCAACGAGACCTACAGCATCGGCAACTGGGGTTTCACCGGCACGTTGACCCGCTACGGCCGCATCACCGAGTACGGCTCGACGAGCTATCTGGACGACGACGTGTACCCGCACAAGTGGCTGCTCGATCTGGCGGCCAGCTACAACCACGATCGCTGGACGTTCACGATCGGCAGCGACAACGTGCTCAACACCTATCCGAAGAAGACGCCGCAAGACGCCGACCAGGACGGAGCCTTCCCCTATTCGTCCAGTTCGCCCTTCGGCTTCCAGGGCGCATACGTGTACGGGAAAATCGCGTATCGCTGGTAGGCCCTGGTTCGCGCCGACCAGCAAAAGCCCCTGCACGTGCCGGGGCTTTTCGTTTTTCACACGCCATCCACAACCTTCAGTTATGCAACGCACCGGTCTTTTCATTGGTGGCATCCGGCTTGCCATGACTATGCTCAACCATCTTGTGGAGATGCACGAATGACCGACCGAAACACGCCGCGATTCCCTGCTGCGAACGTCCCCCGCGCCGCGTCGCACCGCCCCGCGTTGCGCTGGTACCGGCCCGTCCTGGTGGTGGCGATCGCGATGTTCAGCGTGCTGGCTTATGCGCGGGACAACGTGGCGACGAAAACCGCGGCGATCGCCAGCGCCAACGCCCTCGCCACCGAGGCCGGTTTCACAACCCTGGCCAAGGGCGGCAACGCGGTCGACGCCGCAGTCGCCGTGGCCACGTCGTTGTCGGTGGTACAGCCGGAGGCCTCCGGGATGGGCGGCGGATTTCTTGCGTTGATCCACGATGCCGCCACCGGAAAAAATACGTTCATCGACGCGCGCGAGATGGCGCCCAAAGCCGTCAACAGTGCGGACTACGTCAATAAGGACGGCACTCCCAATCGCGATACCTCGGTCAACGGTCCGTTGGCGGCCGGTATTCCGGGCCTGCCCGCAGGCCTCGCCTACATGTCGGCGAAATACGGGAAGCTGCCGCTGACGGTGTCCGTGGCCCCGGCGATCCGGCTTGCCGAGGACGGCTTTCATCCCACCGACGCGCTGGTGCGGTCCATTGCGCATACCCGCGACGTGCTGCAGCGCTACCCGGCGTCGGCCGCCAAATTCCTTCCGGGCGGCAAGCCGCCGGTGGTCGGCGATCTGTTTCATGACCACGACCAGGCGCGCACGCTGAAGGCGTTTGCCGAGCAGGGCGCCAAGGGCTTCTACAGCGGCCCCGTGGCAGCGGAAATGGTCGCCGCGGTGAAAGCCGCCGGCGGTACCTGGACGATGGTGGACCTGGCCAGCTACAAGGCCAGGGAGCGCACGCCGATCGAGCTGCAGTACGCCGGCTACAAGATCATCACCGCGCCGCCGCCGTCGTCCGGGGGCGTGGCGATCGCGGAGATGCTGAACATCCTGGCGGGCATCGACCTGAAGAACATGGATCAGGTGCATCGGATCCACTACATCGTCGAAGCGATGCGCCGCGCGTTCCGCGACCACAACGAATACCTGGGCGATCCGGACTTCGTGAAGATGCCGCTCGACATGCTGCTGTCGCCGTACTACGCCGATGGCCTGCGGCAGAGCATCCTGCCCGAGCAGGCGACCAAGTCGTCGTGGCTGCCGGCTGCGCATGCGCCACAGCCGGGCATGCACACCATGCATTTTTCCATCATCGACAAGGACGGCAACATGGTGTCCATGACCGCCACGGTCAACACCACGCTGGGCTCCAAATTCGTGGCCGGGAAAAGCGGCGTGCTGCTGAACGACGAGATGGACGATTTCGCCCTGGTCGCCGGCAAGCCGAATGCGTTTGGCCTCATTGGCGGCTCGGCCAACGCGCCGGTGGGTGGCAAGCGCATGTTGTCCTCGATGTCGCCGAGTTTCGTGATCGGCAAGGATCGCCTGCTGGTGATCGGCTCGCCCGGCGGTTCCACCATCATCACCCAGGTGCTGGAAGGCATTCTCGCCTTCGTCGACGGCAAGAGCGCCAGCGAGATCACCGCGCAGAAGCGCTTCCACCACCAGTACCTGCCCGACCGCGTGGACATCGAGCCGAACAGTCTCCCCGCCGACGTGGTCGACGGGCTCAAGGCCATGGGTTACGAGATCAACGACAAGGACACCTGGGGCAACATGAATGTGGTGACGTGGGACAAGACCACGAACGTCAAGGCGGCCGCCAGCGATCCGCGCAATCCCGCCGGCCTCGGCAAGGTCGAAGTCATGCATTGAATCGGCCGACGGTGGCGCAACGCCGGGTCCGGCGAGCGCGGGATGCGCCGGGCGACCGGATCGCCACCACGGTTCGAGCGGCCCGGCGTGGCTGGCGTGTCTGCCTCGCTGCACGACGATCACGCGACATTTCCCATCTGGTCGACGGCGTGGCCGTCAAGTGGAGTACCCCTTTCATGTCCAATCATGGCGATGCGACCCTGCCTTCCCACTGGGGCCCGCCTTATTTGCTGTACCTCGGAAACCCGGCCGACGATCTGGCCATCAAGACGGCCAGGGGCGTGGCTTACTGGCGCCCTGAATGGTGCGTCGGCCAGTACCGCCATCCCGACTGCAAACTGACGCTCGGCCTGCCCGACATCGGCATGGCCGAGGCCAGGGCCAAGGGCGCGAACACCTTGATGATCGGCACCGCGAACGCCGGCGGCACGATGGCGCAGGACATCGTGGCCGACGCCGTCGCTGCGCTCGACGCCGGCCTCAACGTGGTCGCCGGCCTGCACCAGAAGCTGCGCGACAACGCGGACATCGTGGCGGCCGCACGACGCAACGGCCGCGTGTTGTTCGACGCCCGCGATCCTGCGCCCGGCATACCGGTCGGCAACGGCCGTCCGCGCAGCGGCCGACGGCTGCTCACGGTAGGCACCGACTGCTCGGTCGGCAAGATGTACACCACGCTTGCACTGGAGCGCGCCCTGCGTCGGCGTGGTTGCCCGGCGGATTTCCGCGCCACCGGTCAGACCGGCATCTTCGTCGCCGGCGCGGGCGTGCCGGTCGACGCGGTGGTCGCCGATTTCATCTCCGGCGCCGTCGAATGGATTTCGCCGGCGCGCAACGATGGGGGCTGGGATCTCATCGAAGGCCAGGGCTCGCTGTTCCATCCGTCCTACGCCGGCGTGTCGCTTGGGCTGCTGCACGGCGCCCAGCCCGACGCGCTGGTGCTGTGCCATGAACCCACGCGACGCCACATGCGTGGATTGACCGGGTACCCGTTGCCGGAACTGAAACGCTGCCTGGATGCCAACCTCGTCGCCGCACGCCTGACCAATCCCTCGGTCAGGGCCGTCGGCGTCGCGCTCAACACGTCCAGCATGCCGGCTTCCGAAGCGCAGGCAGCCTGTCAGCGGATCAGCGATCTGCTCCAGTTGCCCTGCCAGGACCCGGTCAGCATGGGCGTCGACGCTATCGTGGACAACCTGCTCGCATGTTTCGCGAACTGAGCGTCACGCGCCGCAGCTTCCCCCTGGTGGCACCGTTCCGCATCGCGCGCGGCACCAAATATGCCGCCGAGGTCGTGACGGTCGAGCTGCGCCAGGCAGGCCGGATCGGGCGCGGCGAATCGGTGCCGTACGCCCGCTATGGCGAGTCGGTGGCTTCGGTGCTCGACGAGATCGAGGCGTTGCGCAACGAAGTCGTCGCCGGCATGGGGCGTGACGAATTGCAGCTGCGGCTGCCGCCGGGCGCCGCGCGCAACGCGCTGGACGCGGCGATGTGGGATCTGGAATCGCAACTCAGTTCGGTGCCGGTGTGGGTGCAACTGGCGCGACCGCCGCGTCTGCAACTGGTCAGCGCGATCACCATCGGCATCGACACGCCGCAGCGGATGGCCGAGGCAGCCGCCCGCATCGCCGGCGCCGGCCTGATCAAGATCAAGGTCGACGCGGAGGACCCGGCGGCGAGGGTCGAGGCCGTGCGACGTGCGGCGCCGACCGCCCATCTCATCGTCGATCCCAACGAAAGCTGGAACATCGGACTGTTGCGCGACATGCAGCCGGTGCTGGAGCGTGCCGGCGTCGACCTGCTGGAGCAGCCATTGCCGGCGGACGCGGACGATGATCTGCTGGGTTTCTCCGGGCGCGTTCCGATCTGCGCCGACGAGGCCTGCCACGTCACCGCCGACCTGCCGCGGCTGCGTGGCCGCTACCAGGCGGTCAACATCAAGCTGGACAAGACCGGTGGCCTGACCGAAGCCTGGCGCCTGCTGCGCGCGGCGCGCGCCGAAGGCTTCAGGATCATGGTCGGCTGCATGGTGTGTTCATCGCTCGGCATCACGCCGGCGCTGGAGATTGCCCGCGAAGCGGAGTTCATCGACCTGGATGGCCCGCTGTGGCTGCAAGACGATTACCCTGATGGCGTGAGCCTGCAGGATGGTTTCCTGCTGCCGCCTTCGCCGGCATTCTGGGGCGGATGAAGATGACCGCCGCGCGCACGCGCCTGCCTCATGGCCGCGCGCCGAAAGCAGGCCGTCGCGACGGCAAGGAGGCGCCAGCGTGCTGACACTTGATCCCGTCCAGACCGTCGCCTGCGGTGGCCTGTTCCTGCTGGTCGGTTACGCGATCCGGGCGCGGGTAGCGCTGCTGTCGCGCTTCAGCATCCCGGCGCCGGTGATCGGCGGCTTGCTGGTGGCGCTGGCGTTGCTCGTCTGCCGTCAGTGGAACATCACTCCGGTGCGCTTCGATACGACGTTCAAGCAGCCGCTCATGATTGCGTTCTTCACCGGCATCGGCTTCAACGCGAGCACCTCGCTGCTCAAGGTCGGCGGCCGCCAGATCGTGCTGTTCCTCGGCCTCGCCACCGGGCTGGCCGTGGTGCAGAACGTGGTGGGCATCGCGCTGGCCACGGCGTTCGGGCTGCCGCCGCTGTTCGGCGTGATCACCGGGTCGGTCACGCTGGCCGGCGGGCCCGCCACCGGCCTGGCGTTTGCGCCGCTGTTCAGCGCGGCCGGTGTGCCCGGCGCGCCGAGCGTGGCGCTGGCCAACGCGATGGCCGGCATCGTCTTCGCCTCGGTGATCGGTGCGCCGCTGGGCACGATGCTGATCGAGCGTTTCAGGTTGCGCACCCCGCGTTCGCAGGACCTCGCCGATGACACGGTGCCGGAGTCGCAGGCGGTGACTGTCGCGGTGACGGCAACCGTCGCGAGCGCCGAGGAGCAGGCCTATGCCGGGCTCCGCAGTTTCGTGTTCATCCTGCTGGCGATGGGAATCGGCGCGTGGATCAGCGGCGGCCTGGGTGCGCTGGGGCTGACCCTGCCCAGCTACATCGGCGCCATGCTGGTGGGTGCGCTGATCCGCAACGTCGACGACCGCTTCGGCTGGTTCGGTCTGTCGCCGCGCAGCATCGACGTGATCGGCAACGCCGCGCTCTCGCTGTTCCTCGTCGTCGCCCTGATGGATCTGCACCTGTGGGATCTTGCCGGACTGGCCACGCCGCTGCTGGTCATCCTCGGCGCGCAGTCGATCGTGGTCATGGCGTTCTGTTGCTGGCCGCTGCTGCGCCTGATGGGGCGCGACTACGACGCCGCCGTCATGGCCAGCGGTTTCGTCGGCTTCATGCTCGGCACGACGGCCAATGCCGTGGCGGTGATGAGCTCGCTGACCGAGCGCTTCGGGCCCGCGCCGCGCGCTTTCCTGGTGGCGCCCATCGTGGGCGCGTTCCTGATCGACTTCACCAACGCCATCGTCATCACGGTTTTCCTCAACGGCTGGAGCTGAGGCACAACGGCAAAGGCGCTTACCCGCCCGCCAGCATCGCGGCGATCTCCGCCATGTGCGACTGCGCGGTCTCGCGGGTGACTTCCTTGTCGGCCTCCGAGTCCTTGCCCTGCCGGCGGCCTCGCCGAGGCGTTGCGTCCGCGCCATGACAGCGAGCCGTTCTTTCGCGCGTGATGCCGACGTACATCAGGCGACGTTCCTCGTGGATGCGGCTCGGCATATGCGCCACTGACGCTGTGCTGGCGATGTTCGAGTTCGGGCTGTTGCCGGTGCTGGGCGACCTGATTTCCAATCGTGGCCATCACTATTGCGCGGCTGTTGGCATCACCGATGTGCGCATCGCCGCGCCGGGTTCCTGGTTCCTGGTCCTGATCCACAAGCTGGAATATTTTCTCAAGCCCGCATCCTCGATACGCAGATCCGCGTCCGTGCATGGGAGCCTCTGATTCCCTGCTGTCGATGGAGGTTGCCTTCGGCCTGCTCTTTGTAATCGCCGTGTCGTACTAGCCCTACCTGAAGAACGAACCGGAAGCTGAAAAGCTGATTTGTCATGCTCGCGGCTCACTGCCCCGCTGTCCCCAAAGTGGCTTTTGAGATCGCAAGTAATTGCGCTCCCGGTGAATCATGCTTCGTTGCGAAAACATTAATTTCGTTGCATGGTTGCTTTCGGCAAAAGAAGCTACCGGGCTCGGGGGAGTCCTGCCGCTTTTGGGTGTCGATGTCGCGGATGGATTCCATCCACTACCGAAAACTCTGAGGGGAGTTACTAACAGAATGATTAAATCAAGAATCGCAGCCGCTATCGTGACCGCGTTGGCGCTGGGCTACACCTCTGCCTACGCGCAGTCGGCCCAATCGGACACGTCCCAGCAAAGCACCGACCAGTCGCCGGACCAAGCCAAGGCCAAGAAACTGGAAGCGATCACGGTGACCGGTTCGCTGATCCCGCAGACGGAGATCGAAACCGCGCAACCGGTCATCACGATCACGGCCGAAGACATGAAAGCGCGCGGTTTCACCACGGTTGCCGAAGCGTTGCAGCAGTCGTCGTTCTCGACCGGCACCGTGCAGGGCGCGCAAACCTCGGCGTCGTTCACGCAGGGCGCGCAAACGCTCAGCATGTTCGGCCTGCCAGTGGGGTTTACCAAATACCTGATCGACGGCCGCCCGATGGGCAACTTCCCGGGCCTGTACAACGGCAGCGACGCGTTCAACAACATCAGCGGCATCCCGATGGACATGGTCGATCACATCGACGTCCTGCCGGGTGGCCAGTCCTCGCTCTACGGTTCAGACGCCATCGCCGGCGTGATCAACATCGTGCTGAAGAAGCATATCGATGCCCCAGCCATCGATGTGCGGTACGGCTGGTACAAGGATGGCGGCGGCGCCGACCGTCGCATCAGTCTGGCCGACAGCTTTTCGGTGGGCCGATTCAACTCGCTGGTCGGCGTGCAGTTTGAAAGCAGCCAACCTATCTGGGGCTTCGACCGCGACATCACCAGTCACTTTTTCGACAAGAACCCCAATAGCCCGCCGGTGGCCAGTCGCGACTTCCTGGTCTACAGCCCGTTCAGCGGCCACTATTATTTTTCGGATCCCAACAACTGCGCCAATGTCACCGGGTTGTTCAATGGTACCGAAGGCCTTCGCACCCGCAGCGGCGGGCGTACCTATTGCGGCTCGTTCGAGACGCCGGGATATCGCACGCTGAAGAACAGCGACAAGACCGCCAACCTCTATACGCACAACACATTCGACGTCAACAGCAACCTCCAGCTGTATGGCGATCTGCTGTACAACTACGAGGAGCAGAAGTATTCGGTGGGCTCCGGTTACACGTTCTGGAGCACCGCCGACTACGGCGCTTACTACGATCCCAACCTGGATGATTTCGTCGGCCTGCAGCGCGCGTTTGCGCCGGAAGACCTTGGTGGCTACCAGCACACCATGAATAAGCAGACCGAGAACTCGTACATGCTGACCTTGGGTGGCAAGGGTACGTTCGGTCAGTCGAACTGGGATTACGATCTGGGCTTCACCCATTCCGACGACAAGCTGCACGCGCGCGACTGGAACCGCCTGGCCGGCCCGATGGACGCGTACTTCCAGTCGCATGTGCTGGGTCCGCAGCAGGGTCTCGATCCGTATTACGGCGCTTACCCGGTGTTCACCCCGAATTACGCCGCGTTCTATCAGCCGATCTCGCCCAGCGACATGGCTGCGATGACCACTTACACGAACACCAACGGGAAAACCTGGGACAACATGCTGCGAGGTCAGCTGACCAACGCATCGCTGTTCTCGCTGCCCGGTGGCGACGCCGGTATCGCCGTAGTGGTCGAAGGTGGCAACCAGGGTTGGGCATACAGCCCCGATCCACGCCTTCTCAATGGTGAGATCTGGGGCACCACCGATGTGCAGGGCGGAGGCCACCGTTCCCGTTACGCCGCCACCACCGAGTTGAAGTTTCCGCTGCTCACCCAGGTGACGCTCGATGTGTCCGGTCGCTACGACAACTACAAGGTGTCCGGCAACCATGTGCACCACGGCACATACAACCTTGGCCTGGAATATCGCCCGTTTGAATCGTTGTTGTTGCGGGGCAGGTATGGCACCGCGTTCAAGGTGCCCACCCTGGCCGATGAATACCAGGGCCTGAGCGGCTACTACAACTTCGTCACCGACTACGCCAACTGCGCGCGCCTCGGCTACGGCCCGTCCGACACCGCCAGTTGCCCGACGCCCTACGACAGCACGCAGTATTTCGGTCAGCAGTCAGGTAGCGTCAAATTGCAGCCGATCACGGCGAAGGTCTGGAGCTACGGCTTTGTCTATGCGCCAACGGCGAAGATATCCGTGAGCGTCGATTACCTGCACTGGGACATCAACAACGAGGTCAATATCCAGAGCGCCGACACGTTGTCCCGCACGGAGTATCTGTGCGATATCGGCACGATCGACCGCACCTCGCCGAGCTGCTTGAATGCCCAGGCGCAGATCACCCGCGGAGCGCCCACTGATCCCACCTTGCTCGGCGTCATCCAGCAGATCTATACGCCGAAGGTCAATGTTTCCAACGAGCAGGTGAATGCCATCACCGCGCAATTCAGCTACTTGCAGAGCCTGGGAAGGTTCGGCCAGTTGGCTTTCAATACTTCCTACAGCGATGACCTGAAGCACACCCGGCAGGATTATCCGGGCGACCCGTCCATCGACCTTCTGCGTCATCCCAACTACAGCCAGGACTTCAAGACCAAGGCCAACGCGTCGCTAACCTGGAGCGTGGATCGCTGGAGCGCCACCGTCTACGCAAACCGTTTTGGCAGGACGCCGAACTATCTCGCTTACGCCAATGACACTTACAGCGCCAAGGGTGCCGGCAAGCTCGGCGCCTGGATCTTGTACAACGCCAGCGTGACGTTCAATCCGATCAAGAATCTCGGCCTGTCTTTCCTGGTGAACAACGTATTCAACAAGGCACCACCGCTGGATCGCAGTAATCCGGGCACCACCGGCACGCCGTTCTTCACCGACAACTACAACGCGTACGGCCGTGCGATGTACCTCGAGGCGAATTACAAGTTCGGCTCTGCCCAGTAAGTACTCGGGCATATCCAAAAGAATCGGCCCCGCTCTGGCGGGGCCGTTTCTTTTGGAGCAATCAACCTTTAAATAGCTCAGTGGTCACCGTCAGCTCAGGTCAAGTTCGATGCCTGCCTCCAGCAGAAGGTCCCGCAAGCCATCGAGCTGTTCACCATAGCGCTTCCATCGCTTGAGCGAGCTTCGATATATCGGCGCTCGAACCTGCACGGCGCTCGCCGTTGCCACAGGAGCTGAATTGGCCTCGAAACGCAGACATTCGTCGCGCCAGGGCACGCCACAAAATTCCAGTAGCCGCCGCGAGCTCAGCTCTTGCGATTCCACCAGCTCCTCGTAATTGATCTCAAGGATCCGGCCCGGCAGCACGCGTTGCCAATGAGCCATCAATTGATGGAACAGTACGTAGTACCTGCCGATATCGAGCAGATCAAACGAGTAATCAAAGAAAGGAGACTTCTCGCTGAAAAGTTGGCGAAAATTGCTGAGGCAAGTATCCATCGGATCGCGCCGCAGGCAGATGATCCTGGCGTTCGGCAATGCGTTGGCGATGTATCCGGCGTAAAGAAAATTGTGCGGCAGTTTGTCGATGAAGCGGGACTTTTTGCCTGTCAGTGGTCGCGTGCTGGCGAGGTACATTTCACCCAGCCCGCCGAGATCGGCATCGCGCGTGTGCATCACCGTGTCGGTATCCACCAGTGCCGGGCTACGGCTGCCTGACAATTGCTTCACCGACATGGCGAAATTCAGCAGCTCGCCAGCCGACTGCACATCGGGATGACTGGAGATGATGCGCTCGACCAGTGTCGTGCCGGAACGCGGCATGCCGACAATGAAGATGGGCTCGCTCGAAGGACACTTGCCGATCAAGGTTTGAGTCGTTGGAAAGCTACCCACGATCGCTGCGAACATCTCTTGATCGCGCTGGGTGGAATAGCTCCGGTTTATCGCGTTGGCGGCCTTTCCGCGCACGAGATGGTGATAGGACTGGTGATAATCGGAGAGATCCTCGTATTCCTTCGCCAAAGCCATGTTGAGGCAGGTGGATGCTTCGATATGGCTCGTTCCATCAACCTGCTGAAGCAAATGCTCCAGCCGCTCGATGTGATTGTTTTGCGGGGTCTGGCGACGCAGCTGGGCTAGCGTGACGTGGGCAAGCCAGTGATGCGGATTGATGCGCAGGCAGGCCTCAAGCTCCACTTCGGCCGCCGCATGATCGCCGCAGGCGATCAGCGATGTGGCCCAGTTGTAACGAAAGGGTGCATTTTCCGGAGCCAGCGTCGTGGACTGTTTGAACGCCGTGGCTGCCGAGGCGAAATCACCGACATGGGTGAAGATTACGCCCAGCATGTCCAGTGTCGCCGGATCGGTGGGCGACAACGCCACGGCCCTGTCCGCTGCAACCTTGGCCTCCCGGTTTTGGCGAGCCGCCATCAGCGCCTTGGCGTATTGGACAAGAAAGCCAACCCTTTGAGGCTCGAGCAAGGTTGCCTGACGAAGCGCTTCGACGGCTGCCGGCGTCTGCCCCGATTCCATGTTTGCAACGCCGAGCATGTAGTAGACGCCAGGATGGCGCGGCGCCATGGGTAAAAGGCGCACCGCGCGCTCCTTCACCTCCGGCCAGGCGCGCCGATCGAAGGCCTTGACGAGCTGGTCGTAGAGTTGGGCGGGATCAGGCATGTCATTCCGCTTTCAAGAGGGCAAAATTGGCTTGCTGGATGGAGGCGGTGTTTGACAACTCGACCAAAACGATATCGATTCTGACTGATGGGAGTGAGCTCGCGCCGCCGCGTCACATCCGGCCGCGTCTACATGGGATGGTCAATCTCGACATCCGCCGAGCCGAGAAGGTCGAGCAAGGGTTTGAGTTGGGAGGCGTATCTTTTCCAGCGCCCGACGGCCGAACGATAGATTGGCATTCGAACCTGGGTCGCGCTTAGCGTTCCGACCGGTGCGGCATTCTGTTCAAAGTGCAGGCAGGCCTCGTGCCAGGGCAGTCCGCAAAACTCGAGCAGATCCCGCGTCGTCGATTCCTGCGACCCAATCAGGTTTTCGTAGCTCACTTCGAAAACGCGGCCGGGGACGACCCTCCTCCAGTGTTTCATCAGGCGGTCAAACAAGAGGTAGTAGCGGCCGGTGTCCAGCAAGTCGAACGAATAGCCGAAATGCGGTGAATCCGGTTCGAACAGTTGCCGGAAATTGCTCAGGCAGGTGTCCACGGGATCACGGCGGACGCAGACGATCCTGGCGTTGGGCAATGCACGGGCGATGAAGCCGACAAAGAGGAAATTGTGCGGCAGCTTGTCGACAAATCTCGGCGTACGCCCGGTGGCTGGACGCGTGCTGGCGATGTAATCGGCGCCCAGTTGCCTCCAGTCCAGGCGGTGCAGCTTTGCCATGGCCGAAGGGTCGGCAATGAATGAGCCACGATGAGCGGAGACGCGTTGAAGTGCGTCGGCGAAATTCTGCAACTCGCCCGCGCCATGCACAGCCGGGTGGCTGGAAAGAATGCGCTCCACCAAGGTGGTGCCTGAACGCGGCATTCCGACGACAAAGATGGGCTCCTCGCAGGGGTCGCCAGCGGGCACCGACTGCGCTTCGGGAAAGCTGCGCATCACCAGCTCGAACAAGTGCTCATCGTCGCTTGCCGCATAGCGAAGGCGATGGCGCGCAGCCGCCTTCGCCCGCACGAGGTGGTCAAAAGCCCGGGGATACTCGGCGAGATCTTCGTATTCCTTCGCCAGAGCCATATTGAGGTAAGTGCGAGCATCGGCATCTTCAGCGTTAGCTGAAAGCAATGGCAGCAACCGATGCAGATGATTTTGCTCTGACGTCTGTCGACGCAGCTGCGCCAGGGGCAGATGCGGATTCCAGTAGGCCGGAGCGAGCGCAATGCACTTTTCGAGTTCAGTTTCGGCGGCGTCCAAATCGCCCAGGCCAATCAGGGCCGTGGCAAGGTTGAAGCGGCAGCGGGCGTTGTCGGGTGCGAGTACCACGGCCTGCCTGAACGCCGCTGCGGCTTTCGCGTGCGCCTGTGCACGGATGCAGATCACCCCCAACGTATCCAGCGTCATCGGATCGCGGGGATTGAGCTTAAGCGCGCAGTCGACCGCATCCAGAGCCCTTCCATGCGAACAGGTCGTGGAGAACGCCTTGGCGAGCAGCGTCGCAAAATCCGCCCGCGTCGGATCCAGTTCCGTCGCACGTCGGAGATAGTCGACGGCAGGGCCCGGCCGTTGCAGCTCCAGACAGGCGACGCCGGCCATGCTGTGAACGCCGGGATGATCTGGTGCCTGCGGGAGAAGTCGCTCGGCGATCACCTGCACGTCATGCCAGCGCGCTTGTCTGAAAGCCTCTACGAGTTGGGCGTAAAGCTGTTCGGGCGCCGTCATTGGGCGAGAGCTGGGCGCGTATTCCATTTCACCCGCCCGCCAGCATCGCGGCGATCTTCGCCATGTGCGACTGCGCGGTCTCGCGGGTGACTTCCTTGTCGGCCTCCGGATCCTTTCCCTGCCAGTGCAGGTCGGCTTGCGGGAGTTCTTGCAGGAAGCGGCTGGGCTGGTTGCGGTGGACTTCGCCGTAGCGTTTGGTCTGCGCGCACCAGGACAACGTCAGCAGTTCCTTGGCGCGGGTGATGCCGACGTACATCAGGCGGCGCTCCTCCTCGATGCGGCCTTCGTCGATCGCGCCTTCGTGCGGCAGAGTGCCGTCTTCGCAGCCGACGATGAAGACGAAGCGGAACTCCAGGCCCTTGGCCGCGTGCAGGGTCATCATGCGCACCGCGTTGCCGGGCTCGTCGCGGTCGGCGTGGCTGAGCAGGGCCAGTTGCGAAGCGAGGTCGCCGGCGCTGTTGCCGCCTTTCTGCATCGCGCGGAACCAGTCGGCGAGTTCCTTCAAGTTGCCCAGCTTGCGCTCGCGCGTGGCGGCGTCGGGCGTGCCGGCGGCGATCTGCGCGGCGTAGCCGGTGCGTTTCAGGATCAATTCGACCAGGTCGGCCGCGTTCTCGTGCAGCGACGCGCTGCGCAGTTCGTCCAGCAGGTTCGCGAACGACGCAAGCGCCGCGGCGGGCCGCGGCGTGAGCTGGCGCAGCACGCCGTCGCTGCGGGTGGCGTCGAGCAGGGAGCGAGTGGCGTGACTGCGCGATCTGACCGAGCTTCTCCAGCGTGGTCGCGCCGATCTCGCGCTTGGGCACGTTGACCACGCGCAGGAACGCGGCGTCGTCGCTGGGGTTGGTCAGCAGGCGCAGGTAGCACAGCAGGTCCTTCACCTCGGCGCGGTCGAGGAAGCTCAGCGCGCCGGTGAGGTGGTACGGAATGCGCGCCAGACGCAGCGCCTTCTCCAGCGGGCGCGCCTGGAAATTGCCGCGGTACAGGATCGCCATGTCGTGCCAGCGCGCCTTGTGCTTTTCCGCCAAGGTGGTGGCGATGGCGGCGACGTGTTCGGCCTCGTGCTCGGCCTCCTTGCATTCGAGCACGCGGATCGGCGCGCCTTCCGGATGCTCGCTCCACAATTTCTTTTCGTGCAGGTGCGGGTTGTTCGCGATCAACTGGTTGGCCGCGCGCAGGATGCGCTTGCCGCAGCGGTAGTTCTGCTCCAGCTTGATCACGCGCAGGCTCGGCCAGTCGCGGCCGAGCTGGTCGATGTTCTCCGGATTGGCGCCGCGCCAGGCGTAGATCGACTGGTCGTCGTCGCCCACGCAGGTGATCCCGCCGCGCTCGCCGGTCAGCACTTTCAGCAGGCGGTACTGCGCGTCGTTGGTGTCCTGGTATTCGTCCACCAGCAGGTAGCGCAGGCGCTCGCGCCAGGCATCGCGGCATTCGGCATCGGCTTCGAGGATGCGCAGCGGCAGCCGGATCAGGTCGTCGAAATCGACCGCGTTGAACGCGGCCAGGCGCTGCTGGTACATGTCGTAGATGGTCGCCGCTTCCAGCTCGCGCGGGCTGCGCGCCGCGGCGAGCGCTTCCTCCGGCGAAAGCCCGCCGTTCTTGGCGCGGCTGAGCAGGTTGCGGATGCCGAACAGCACGTCGTTCTTCGCGCCCTTCGGCGAGAGCTCCTTGACGATGCCGGCGCTGTCGTCCGCGTCCAGCACGGAGAAACCCCGGCGCAGGCCGGCGCGCGCGTGTTCGATCTGCAGGAATTTCAGGCCCAGTGCGTGGAAGGTGCTGACCGTGAGCGCGGCCGCGTCCTCCGCGCTGACCAGCTTGGCCACGCGTTCGCGCATCTCCTTCGCCGCCTTGTTGGTGAAGGTGATCGCGGCGATCTTCGAGGGTGCCAGTCTGCGGCGCTGGATCAGGTACGCGATCTTCTGCGTGATCACGCTGGTCTTGCCGGAACCGGCGCCGGCGAGTACCAGCAGCGGGCTGTCGCAGTGTTCGACGGCGGCCAGTTGTTGCGGATTGAGCATGGATCGAAAGACGGGCGGGGCGGTGGTCGATGGTAACAGAGCGCCGCTGGCGCACTTGCCGGCTTCGGCCATAATCGGCGGCACGACAGTCAGCAGGGGAGCAGCATGGCGGAGCAGGAAGTCGAGCAGTGCGACGTGGCCGTGATCGGTGGTGGCCCGGGCGGCAGTACCGCCGCGGCGCTGCTGGCGCGGCGCGGCTACAAGGTGATCTCGCTGGAGAAGGCGCATCACCCGCGCTTTCATATCGGCGAGTCGTTGCTGCCGATGAACCTGCCGGTGTTCGAGCGGCTCGGCGTGCTGGACAAGGTGCGTGCGCTCGGCGTGTTCAAGCCCGGCGCCGACTTCGAGGCGGACAACGAGCGCGGCTACAACACCTACGCGTTCGCGCGCGCGATCGGTCAAAGTCCGCCGCACGCCTACCAGGTGTGGCGGCAGGATTTCGACCAGATGCTTTACCGGCACGCGCGCGAAAGCGGCGCCGATGCGCGCGAGGGGCATGAGGTCATCCAGGTCGAGCATCGCGGCCCGCGCGAAAGCTGGCTGGACGTGAAAACCGATGACGGGCGCCGTTACCGCATCCAGGCGCGCTACGTCGTCGACGCC